>NZ_JBIBEQ010000001.1:0-1715379 GCF_042955215.1 Streptomyces sp. NPDC012466
CCGGCGGTGTGCTGCTGCCGTTCTTCTCCTTCATGACGTTCCTCATCGCGGTCCCGACCGGTGTGAAGTTCTTCAACTGGATCGGCACCATGTGGCGCGGAAGCCTCTCGTTCGAAACGCCCATGCTCTGGGCGACCGGCTTCCTCATCACGTTCGTCTTCGGCGGGCTCACAGGTGTGCTGCTGGCCTCGCCGCCCATCGACTTCCACGTCTCCGACACGTACTTCGTGGTGGCGCACTTCCACTACGTGATCTTCGGGACGGTGGTGTTCGCGATGTTCTCCGGCTTCCACTTCTGGTGGCCGAAGTTCACCGGCAAGATGCTGGACGAACGCCTCGGCAAGATCACCTTCTGGACGCTGTTCGTCGGCTTCCACGGCACGTTCCTGGTCCAGCACTGGCTGGGTGCCGGGGGCATGCAGCGGCGGATCCCCGACTATCTGGCGGTGGAGGGCCTGACCACGCTCAACACGGTGTCGAGCGTCTTCTCGTTCCTGCTCGGCATGTCGATGCTGCCGTTCTTCTACAACGTGTGGAAGACGGCGAAGTACGGCGAGAAGGTCGCGACCGACGATCCGTGGGGCTACGGCCGCTCGCTGGAGTGGGCCACCTCCTGCCCGCCGCCGCGCCACAACTTCGTCGCGCTGCCGAAGATCCGCAGCGAGTCCCCGGCGTTCGACCTGCACCACGACGCCATCGCCGCGGCGGAGCGGGAGCTGACGCTGCGATGACCGCCATGGAGGGGCTCCCCATGGACCTGCGGGCGTTCCACAACGAGGTCGAGGGTCATCTGCTGGCCGCCGCCGCACGCGAGGAGGCCCGCGCGGCCGCCGCCCGCTTCACCGCCGGGCTGGCCTGGCTGCCGGACGCCCAACGGGTGGAGGTGGAGCGGCTGTTCACGGAAGAGCATCTCGCCCTCGCCCGGGCCTCGTGGCAGCGCACGGCCCGGCGCGGCGAGGAACTGCGCGGCGAGTACGAGGCGGTGTACCGCAGGCTCCGCGCGCGGCTGCTGGCCGGACTGCTGCTGGGGGTCGCGTTGGTGGTGGCGGCGGTTGTCGTGGTGCTGGTGTCGGTCTGAACGGTTCTGGTGAACCCTCGTGCTTTCGCCCAAGCCGCCGCCACTTGAGGAGCGGGGGCTTGGGCGGAGCCCGGGTCACGGAGAGGGGAGGCGTCAGCGTGCCGCACGGCGCACCGTGTTCTCGCGCCACTCCCGGCCGATCGATCGCATCAGGGCCGGGTACACCCCCAGGTACCGGAAGGGTTTGATGCCGAGCATGTACAGGGAGCCGAGGCGGCCGTTGGGCTTCACCAGGACGGCCATCTGGCCGCGGTAGCCGCCGTTCCCGTCGGAGACCCAGCCGATGTGCATCACCCCGTGCATGGTCTTGTTGGCGTACTCGGCGGCCCACTCGTCGTGTGTCTGGAAGACCGATGTGAAGGGCGCCGCGCCGAGGTCGGGCCCCCGCGGCCCCTCGCGCAGGTCGTCCGGCAGCCGGTCGCGCAGCGTCGCCACCCGGCCGCCGACACCCGAGTCCGGCTTGTCCCAGCCGAGCAGCGCACCGAGCTTCCAGCGCACCGCGAACAGGAAGCGGCCCACGGGGTTGCCGCCGTCGGGACCGCCCCTGCCGTCCGCCATCTGCTGGACCAGGTGGTGCAGGTCGTCCGGGCCGCCCGGCGTCGGCAGGACCCACAGATCCTCGAGCCGGAAGTCGCCTGCGATCTCGTGGATCCGCCAGGGGCGGGACGTGTGGTCGGTTGAGGGAAGGCGCAGACCGCTCATGACAGATCCTTGTCTATACGGTGGCGTATAGATCGAGCATAGACCCATCTATACGGCTCCGTATACTTGGCCGGGACATGTGAGGGGAGACACGGCATGGGCGCGATCCGTACGCCGCGGGACAAGTGGATCGAGGAGGGGCTGCGGGCACTTGCCGCCGGCGGCCCCGAGGCTGTCCGGGTCGAGGTCCTCGCCCAGGCGCTCGGCGTGAGCAAGGGCGGTTTCTACGGCTACTTCCGCAACCGTGCCGGACTGCTGGAGGAGATGCTCGACACCTGGGAACGAGCGGTCACCGAGGACGTCATCGAGCGCGTCGAGCGCGACGGAGGCGAGGCCCGCGAGCGGCTCGGGCGTCTCTTCGACTTCGTGGGGTCGGGCGAGAGGCGCGTGACCAGCGCCGGGGTCGAGCTCGCGATCCGTGACTGGGCCCGGCGCGACGAAGGTGTCGCGCGCCGCCTCCGCCGGGCCGACAACCGGCGGATGGACTATCTGCGCGAGCTCTACGGGGCCTTCTGTCCCGACGAGGGCGATGTCGAGGCCCGCTGCCTGATCACCTTCTCACTGCGCATCGGCGATCACCTCATCGCGGCCGACAACGGCCCGCGCAGCCGCACGGAGGTCCTCGCCGCGGTCAGGAAGCGGTTGTTGGACCAGTAGCCGGTCAGATCCGGTTCGAGGCGGGCTCATCGGTACCCGGCTCAGTCGACCGCCGCCGTCCGGTCCGTGGTCCGCGGTGCCGGTCTCACGGCGGTGGCCGCGAGCAGCTCCGTGAAGCGCCGGCGCAGGTCCCGCCGGCAGGGGCCGGGACCGGTCCGGGACCGGCCCGGATCCGGTCCCGGACAGCGTGCGGCGTGCGGCGTGCGGCGTGCGGCGTGCGGCGTGCGGCGTGCGGCGTGCGGCAGGACGCTCCCCCGCACCCGGCGACTGCCGTCACGCCTCCGGCTTCCAGCCCGGTGGCCACAGGATGCCCAGCAGTTGCCGGACCAGTTCGTCGACGACCTCGTCGAGTGTCGCGTCGACCCAGCCGGCGCTCCAGTCGTGCAGCAGGCCGTTGACGCTGCCGATGAAGCCCGTCGCGGCGAGGCGGTAGTCGCGGGGCGCGGCCTCTCCGCGTGCGGCGGCCGCGTCGGCCTCGGCGCAGATGAGGTCGACCCAGCCGGCCCGGCGGGCGAGCCGCTGCTCCTCCAGGCGCGGGCTGACGCCGATGATCTCGACGAAGGTGATGCGAATCCGGCGCGGATCGGCGGCGAGACTGCCGGCGTAGGCGCGGAAGATCGCCGTGGCGCGTTCGACGAGCGGCAGGTCCGCGGCGGCCCCGGCCGCCTCCAGCACGGCCGCCTCGGCCCAGCCGTTGACCTGGAGGTGCAGGGCGGCCAGCACGTCCTCAAGCGTCCGGAACTCCTCGTAGAACTGCCGCGTGGACAGTCCGGCCGTCTCGCTGAGTGCCGCGACCGTGGTGGAGCGGAAGCCGGGCGTGTCGCCGAACAGCCGGAGCGCGGCGTCGAGAAACCGCCGGCGCCGCTCGGCCTGTCGTTCCTCGGCGGTTTTGCCACCGTAGCGGCCGGTCGGCGCTCTGAGTCTGCCCGGCACCGGCTCTCCCTTCGTGGTTCGAACACTGATTTTGTCGTGCACGCGGTCTTGTGGAGAAGCCACCCCTTCCTTACTTTGCAGTAAGTTCACTCTGAAAGCACGTGTGTTCAGATCCCAACGCGCCCAGCTTTGGCATGTTCCACTCACAAAGCTCACCCCAGCAGAGAGGGGAGCAGTCATGCCCGTCTTCCGACGCCGGCACCTGTGCTCCGTAGCCGCAGCCCTCGCCCTGACCGTCACCGCTCCCGCGACTGCCACCGCGGCCACCCCGGGCTCCTCCGCCGCGCTGCGTGAGGTGCTGTTCGTGGGCAACAACTGGGACGGCACCGCCGATGTCATCCGCTCCACGGGCGACTTCGCGAAGATCGGCCGGATCGACGTCGTCCCCGACAAGGCCGAGCGGATGGCGGAGATCAACGCCGATCCGATCAGGTGGATCTACTTCATGGCGATCCGCAACAGCGTCGGCGAGGGCCACGACCAGTTCGTCGACGACATGTACTCCACGCCGGACGGGACGTCGGTGGTCGTCTCACGGCCGAGCTTCGCCGACGTCGTGTCGATCGACCTCAAGTCCGGGCGGCTCAACTGGCGCTTCCCGGTGTCGGGTTACCGCTCCGACCACATGGCGGTCTCCCCCGACGGCAAGCGGGTCGCGGTGTCGGCGTCGACCTCGAACACCGTGCACGTGCTGGACATCGTCTCCGGCCGGGAACTGGGCAAGTTCGGCACCGGCGACAAGCCGCACGAGAACATCTTCACCCGGGACGGCAAGTACATCTACAACATGGCGATCGGCGACGTGAACACGCAGACCGATGCCCCGTGGCTGGACTGGACGAAGGGCGACCGGCGCGTCACCGTCGTCGACGCCACGACGTTCAAGCAGGTCAAGGTCATCGACATGCGCCCGCAACTGGACGCGCTCGGCCTCAAGGACTACTCCGACGCGGTCCGCCCGGCCGTCTTCTCGCCGGACGAGTCGAAGCTGTACTTCCAGGTCTCCTTCTTCAACGGCTTCTTCGAGTACGACATCGCCGCCGACAAGATCACGCGCACCAAGACCCTGCCGAAGAACGCGGCCACCAGCGACGACCGCACGTCCTTCGTCAACGACTCGCGTCACCACGGCATCTCGATGAGCCCGGACGGACGCAAGCTGTGCGTCGCGGGCACCATGGACGACTACGCCACCGTCGTCGACCGCGCCACCCTCCAGGAGGGCCCGCTCGTCACCGCCTCCAAGCCCTACTGGGCCACGGTCAGCGGTGACGGCAGGTCCTGCGTGGTCTCCGAGAGCGGCACCGACCAGGTCACGGCCATCGACTTCGCCACCGGGAAGAAGGTCGTGTCCGTGCCGGTCGGTGACCATCCGCAGCGCGTCCGGCTCGGCCATGTGGCGGCCGACTGGACTAGCCCTTCCGCTCGTTGACCTCCTTCGCCGCCCACGCCGCCAGTTCGGAGCGGGCCGCCGCGAGCAGTTCCGCCGAGGGAGCCGTCGCCCCGTTGGTCACCAGCGCGTAGTGCAGGACCCCCGAGTCCGGCGCGGTGAGCAGCAGGCGGCGGCTTCCCGTGCCGCCGGGCTCCTGCGCCACGCCGACCGGGGTGGCCGAGGTGTAGGCCGGCGGGGCGTGGGCCGTGCCCAGGTCGGAGACGACCGTGGTGGACGCGGTCGGGAAGCTCGCCGGGAGGTGGAGTTCGGTGGGGGCCGGGCCGCCGTCCGAGCGCCACAGCAGCAGCCCGTACTGCCCGGACCCCACGATCCGTCGCACGTTCGGCAGCGCACCGGGCACCGGGTTCCAGGTCAGGGTCGTCGAGCCGTCCCGGGAGCGGTCCTCGTAGGTGAAGCCGACGGTCTCACCGGCCGTGGCGCTCGGGTAGAGGCGGTCCAGGAGCCGGGCGTCCTGGCGCAGCGCGGGCTTGCCCGCGTCGTCCAGGCGTACGGCGGACAGGTCCTCGTCGTTCCAGGCGTCACCGGCGGTGAGGACCTTGTCGGGGTTGCCGTTCATCAGCTCGCGATGGCGGCCGTTGTAGATGTCCCACTGCCACTGCGTGCCCGAGAGCAGGGGTCCCGAGGCGGCCGGGTCGGACCACCAGTCGGCGCCCTTCAGGCGGGAGTCGAGGGCCTGGTACATCGCCTTGAGGACGGTCGGCGCCTTGTCGGAGACGTTGCCGGCCAGGGGGTGCCCGAACTCGCTGACCACCGCTGCCGTCTGCGCGGCGGCAGCCCGGTCCCGGACGGTGCGGAAATCGCCCGCGTACTGGCCGTCGGCCGCCTTGCCCCACATGAAGACGCCGGAGATGGCCTTCTGGTCGTAGAAGTGGGTGTTGAAGACGTAGCGCGGCCCGAGTTTCCCGGCGTCGAGCAGACCGCCCTCCTGCTTCTGGAAGTCGAGGTTGGCGTTCCAGAAGAGGTTGGGCTCCGCGAAGGCGGGCTTGTCGCGCCACCCGGCCGCGTCCATGCGGGTCCGGAACTTCTCGTAGAACGGCCAGAGCACGTCCTTCTCCCAGGC
Organism: Streptomyces sp. NPDC012466; assembly: GCF_042955215.1. NCBI lineage: Bacteria > Bacillati > Actinomycetota > Actinomycetes > Kitasatosporales > Streptomycetaceae > Streptomyces > Streptomyces sp. NPDC012466. The sequence continues at coordinate 5,884 of NZ_JBIBEQ010000001.1, forward strand.
GCGGCTGGTCTGTCCGGAGTCGTAACTGCCCGCGTGCGGCTCGTTGTAGGGGTCGAAGCCCACGATGCCCTTGAACTGGTCGGCGCTCAGGTGCTGTCGCACGTACGCCATGGTCTTCTCGGCGGTGGTGAGGAACGCGTCCTGCACGCCGTGCGCGTTGTGCCAGAAGTCGTGCGTAGCGCGCTTCACGGCCTCGTTCTGGGTGATGTTCTGCCCCCAGAAGAGGCAGATCCCGCAGGACTCGTCCGGGTAGTTCCCGGCGTCCACCGCCCACTTGGGCGCGCCGTCGCCGGTGTACCAGCTGTCGTCGTCGAAGAGGTGGCGCGAGTACAGGTCCTGGTGGAAGTCGGGATAGACGCGGATGCCGGCGTCGAGGAAGGCCTTCATCTGGTCGGTGGCGGCGGCCAGATAAGCCGTGTCCACCCGGCCGCGCTCGGGTTCGGCGTACGCCCAGGAGAGCAGGAAGCGGACCGTGTTGCCGCCGCCGAGGGCGCGCAGCGCGGTCGCCGACGTGCGGGCGTCGGCGACCGAGGCGAAGGGCAGGCCCTTGTTCTCCGCCAGCTTGGTCTCGCCGGAGACGTTGTAGCCGCGCAGCACGACCTCGCGGCCGTGGGCATCGGTGAAGCGGCCGTTCCGCACGGTGACGGTGGGGTCGTCGAACCAGAGGGAGCCGGGAGGGGGCGCGGCGGTGGCCGGCGGAACACCCGCCACCGACACGGAGCCGAAGAGGACGGCCAGGACGACCAGCAGACGCGCTCGGATAGTCGGCATGTCCACTACAGTCAGGCCATATCAGGACACCGTCAACACCCCTGACTCTGGAGTAAGTTCCCGCTCGGCCGGCGCGCACACCTCAGCCGCCCACCCTTCGTGTCACGTTCAACAAGTACTCCTTCCTGTTCAGCGGGTTGTGATCGGTGCGCGGGCGCTCGGGGATCGTGCCGTGGGTCACCGGCGCGTAGTGGGCGAAGGAGCTCTCCAGCTCGCCCTCGCCCCGGGTGAGTCCCGGCAGTCGCTGTTCGAGCGCGTGCACCCGGGCGGCCGGCACAGTTCCCTCCAGGACGCAGAGGTCGTCCCGGTTCAGCGTCGTCTCGGGCACGGCCGCGAGCCCGGCGAGGACCGGCAGCAGGGCGCCGAGCGTGTCGGCCGGAGCCTCGATGCGGAAACGGTGCATCGGCTCGTGGACGCGCGTCCCGGCCCGCCGCAGCGCCTCGATCAGCACCAGCGGGGTCACGCCGCGGAAGTCGGCTCCGGTGCTCGACATGCTCTTGTCGAAGCCTTGGTGGGCATGGCTCTGACGGGGCGAGTAACCGCTGTGGGTCATCGTGACCGTGCAGTCGGGAACCTGCCAGCCGTGCAGCCCCTGGAGGAGCGTCTCGCGCACGGTGTCCTCCACGGCCTTGAAGAACGCGTACGGCATCGAACCGAGCTCCACCTCCAGCCGGAAGGCGACGCCCGAGCCGACCGGCGCGGGCTCGACGCGCAGGCCGACCGTCGCGAGGAACGGGTTCGGGTCCTGCTTGTTGAACTCGACGGCCTGCCCGGTCCCGACGAGCCGTTCGACGCACAGCGGTGTGGTCTCGCGGAAGGTGACGTCGAGGCCGTACTCGTCGGCGAGGGTGGCCTGGATGACCTCCTTCTGGACCTCGCCGTAGAGGGAGACGGAGGTCTCCTGGCGGCGTTCGTCGTGGCGCAGGCCGATCAGCGGGTCCTGTTCGGCGAGTCGGGTGAGCGCGAGGTGGAGCGCTCCCCGGTGCGCGCCCGGGCCTGGTACGACGACCGTCTCCAGGGTGGGCGGGGCGAAGAAGTGCTCATAGGCCTTGCGGGGTTCGCCGATCGCGTCGCCGATCCGGATGTCGCCGAGCCCGGTGAGGCGGGCGATCCGGCCGGCGGTGACGGTGTCCCGGCGGGTGTCCGTGCCGTCGCCGAAGACGCTGATCCCGGTGATCCGGCCTTCGGCTCCGTCCGCTCCGAAGGGGACCCGGTCGCGGACGCGCAGGGTCCCGGAGAACATCCGGGCGTAGGCGAGCTTCTCCCCCGCCGGCCCCCGCTCGACCTTGAACACACTTGCGGACAGCGGCCCGTCCGCATCCCCGTCGGCCGCCGGGAGCAGTTCTTCGATGCCCGACAGGAGGGCTTCCAGGCCCGCGCCCGTGGCGGCGGAACCGAAGTAGACCGGGTGGACGAGCGCCTCCCGTGTCTGCGCGACGAGGGACCGGTGCAGCAGGGCGTCGGTGACGGTGTTCCCGACGTACGCGGACAGCAGGGCGTCGTCGTGGTCGGCGAGAACGTCGACGGCGGCGAGGGCGGCGGCCGGTGCGGTACGGGGGACGAAGCGGGCCGACCGGGTGCCGAGACCGCCGACGGTCCCCATCGGCACGATCGCGGGTGTCAGACGGGCCGAGATCTCCCGCAGCACCTCCTCGTGACGTGCCCCGCTCCGGTCGATCTTGTTGACGAAGAGCAGGGTCGGGATGCGCAGCCGCTGGAGGGTGCGCATCAGCACGCGCGTCTGGGCCTGCACCCCTTCGACGGCGGAGATCACGAGGACGACGCCGTCCAGCACGCCGAGCACCCGCTCGACCTCGGCGATGAAGTCCGGGTGACCGGGAGTGTCGATGAGGTTGACGGTCACGCCGTCGAGCGGGAACGAGACGACGGCGGACTTGATGGTGATGCCGCGCTGCCGTTCCAGGTCGAGGGTGTCGGTGCGGGTGTTCCCGTCGTCGACGCTGCCGATCTCGTCGATCACCCCGGCCGAATGGAGCAGCCGCTCGGTCAGGCTGGTCTTACCGGCGTCGACATGGGCGAGGATTCCAAGGTTGAGCATGTGCACGAAGCGTCATGTCCTTCGGAGAGAGGTCCGTTCCTGACTGGGGGGACATGAACGTTGCGCGCATCTGGGGCTCCTTCGGATTCGGTGACGTCTGCCGTCCAGTGCAGCAGACCGGCCCGGAGGGTCACAACGGAATTAGCCGCTGCCGGGGTACCCGGCGGGGCGCGCCTACAGGGAAGGGAGCGGCTCGTGCGTGACGTTCTCCCGGTGCTCGGCCGCTGGTACGCGGCCGGGGCCCCGTTCGGTCTCGCGACCGTCGTCCAGGTCAGCCGCAGCGCGCCACGCGGACCGGGTGCGGCGATGGCGGTGGGCCCGGGCGACGAGGTCGTGGGCAGTGTGTCCGGGGGCTGCGTCGAGGGCGCGGTGTTCGAGCTGGCGCAGGAGACGGCCGCGGGTGGCGAGGCCCGGCTGGAGACCTTCGGCTACAGCGACGAGGACGCCTTCGCCGTCGGTCTGACCTGCGGCGGCGAGATCACGCTGCTGGTGCGCGCGGTCACGCCCGAGCGGGATCCCGGCTTCGGCGTGCTCGTGGACTCGGTCGCGGCGGGCGAGCCGGTCACCCTGGCGACCGTCACCGACGGCCCGGCGCGACGCGGGGCGGCGCTCGTGGTCCGGCCGGACCGGACCGCCGGCACGCTCGGCGCGAGCGGCCTGGACGCGGCCGTGACCTCCGACGCCCGCGGCGAACTCGCTCTCGGCGCCACCGGCCTGCGGCACTACGGGCCCGAGGGGCAGCGCCGCGAGGACTCCGTGAGCGTGTTCCTGCAGTCGTTCGCGCCGCCGCCGCGGATGCTGGTCTTCGGCGCGATCGACTACGCGGCGGCGGTGGCCCGCATCGGGGACTTCCTCGGCTACCGCGTCACCGTCTGCGACGCCCGCCCGGTCTTCGCCACGCCCCGGCGCTTCCCCGACGGCGTCGAGGTGGTCGCGCAATGGCCGCACCACTATCTGCGGGACACGGACACCGACGAGCGCACGGTCATCTGCGTCCTGACACACGATCCCAAATTCGACGTGCCGCTGCTGACCGAGGCGCTGCGCCGCCCGGCCGCCTACATCGGGGCGATGGGCAGCCGCCGCACCCACACCGACCGGGCGCAGCGGCTGGCCGAGGCCGGTCTCACGGACCACGAGCTGTCCCGGCTGCGCTCACCGGTCGGCCTGGACCTCGGGGCCCGTACGCCCGAGGAGGTGGCGGTGTCCGTGGCCGCCGAGATCGTGGCGCTGCGCTGGGGCGGCACCGGCGCGCCGCTCACCGCGACGGAAGGGGCGGTGCACCCGGGCCGGTCCTCCTGATCACCGGAGCCGCTCCCGTCACGTCGCCATCGAGCGGGGTCCGTACGCACGTGTCGCCATCAGTACACCGGACATCAGCACATCGGACGCAGTACATCGGACATCAGCACCTCAGCGAGGGGAATCCCATGATCTTCATCACCGCCAAGTTCCGAGTCCGCCCCGAGCACGCCGACCGCTGGCCCGAGATCGCCGCCGATTTCACCCGGGCGACGCGCGCCGAACCCGGCTGCCTGTGGTTCGACTGGTCGCGCAGCGTGGACGAGCCGTCGGAGTACGTCCTCGTCGAGGCCTTCCGCGACGACGAGGCCGGAGCCGCACACGTACAGTCCGCGCACTTCAAGACCGCGCAGCAGACGCTGCCTCCCCATCTGGCCGAGACGCCGCGCATCGTGAACGCGAACGTCCCGCAGGACGACTGGTCGCTCCTCGGAGAGATGGCGGTGCCGGGACAGCAATAGTTCACCGCTCGGGACCGACCGCCCGCGTGAGCCGCAAGTCGTAGCGGACGGGCTCTTGCCCCGGACGGCGGCCACCCGTACGCTCACCGCCGTACCGACTGGACGGTATGCACCCGAGAGAGTCGCCGGAGATGAGCATGATCAACCGCCAGATACGCCTGGCCGCACGTCCCGTGGGAGAGCCGCGCCCCACCGACTGGGAGCATGTCGAGGAGCCGGCGGGGCAGCCGGGCGACGGGGAGTTCCTGGTACAGGTGCTCTGTCTGTCGATCGACCCGGCGATGCGCGGCTGGATGAACGCGGGCAGGTCCTACATCCGCCCGGTGGAGATCGGCGAGGTGATGCGCGCCAACGCGGTGGGGAGGGTGGTCGCCTCCCGGCACTCCGGGTTCGCGGTCGGCGACCATGTGTCGGGCGCGTTCGGCGTGCAGGAGTACTGCGTGTCGGACGGGCGCGGCGTGACCAAGGTCGACCCTGCGGCTGCTCCCCTGCCGACCTATCTCGGCACGCTCGGCATGTCGGGCCTGACGGCCTACTTCGGCCTGATCGAGGTCGGGCGTCCCGAGCCGGGGCAGACCGTCGTGGTCTCCGGAGCGGCCGGGGCCGTCGGCAGCGTCGTCGGGCAGATCGCCAAGATCCTCGGATGCCGGGTCGTCGGCATCGCCGGCGGCGAGGCCAAGTGCCGCCTGGTCGTGGACGAGTTCGGGTTCGACGCGGCGATCGACTACCAGAGCGAGGACGTCCGCAAGGCCCTGCGCGAGCACGCCCCCGACGGCGTCGACGTGTACTTCGACAACGTCGGCGGCGACGTTCTGGACGCCGTGCTGCTGCGGCTGGCGCGCGGCGCCCGCGTCGTGGTCTGCGGCGCGATCTCCCAGTACAACAGCACCAAGCCGCAAGGCCCCGCCAACTACCTGTCGCTGCTGGTGAACCGCGCCTCCATGACGGGCATCGTGGTGTTCGACTACGCCGAACGGTACGCGGAGGGCATCGCACAGATGGCCACGTGGCGGGCGGAGGGGCGGCTGAAGTCCTTGGAGGACGTGGTGTCCGGCTCGGTCGCGGCGTTCCCCGAGACCCTGATGCGCCTGTTCCGCGGTGACAACCACGGCAAGCTGGTGCTGAAGATCGCGGACTGACCGGGCGCCGAGGGGAGGGAGAGATCCGATGAAGGCACTGACCTACCACGGCCGTCACGACATCCGCTACGCGGACGTCCCCGACCCGGCCGTCACCAGCCCGGCCGACGCGGTGGTGCAGGTGACCACGGCCGGCATCTGCGGCAGCGACCTGCACATCTACGGCGGCAACGGGTTCAGCCCGGAACTGGGCTACACGCCGGGGCACGAGTGCGTCGGCGTGGTCGTCGACACCGGCGACCAGGTCACCCGCTTCAAGCCCGGCGACCGGGTCCTGGTGCCCGCCTCCGTCGGCTGTGCGCAGTGCCGGCAGTGTGCGGCCGGGTTCACCGCCCGATGCGAGCGCGCCACGTCGAGCACGGAGCTCTGCTACGGAGTCGGCCCCAAGCTCCCGGGCAGCCAGGCCCAGGCCTTGGCGGTGCCCTACGCCGATGTCAATCTGGTGCACCTGCCCGAGGACATCTCCGACGAGGCCGCCGTCGTCCTGACGGACAACGCCCCCACCGCCTGGTACGGGTGCCGCCGTGCCCGCATCCAGCCCGGTGAGACCGTCCTGGTCATCGGCCTCGGCCCGGTCGGCCTCATGGCCGCTCAGTCCGCCTTCGCGATGGGCGCGGCACGGGTGCTGGGCGTGGACCTGGTCGCGGAGCGCCGCGTCTTCGCCGCCGGCCTGGGCGTCGAGCCGGTCGAGGGTGACGACGCACGGACGGCCATCCGGGAGATGACATCCGGCCGGGGGCCGGACGCGGTGGTGGAGGCCGTCGGCTCCGACGCCACCATCGAGCTCGCCCTCAAGGCCGTCCGGCAGGCCGGCCGGGTCAGTGTCATCGGGGTCAGCCAGAGCAGGGCCTTCCCGTTCCACATGGGCTTGGCGCAAGTCAAGGAACTGGAGTTCGCCATCGGGCTGTGCTCGGTGCACTACGAACTCCCTCCCCTGCTCGCCCTCACCCGTGCCGGACGGATCAAGCCCGAGGCCGTGGTCTCCCACCGCTTCGCCCTCTCCGAAGGACCCGCGGCGTACGAACTGTTCGCAGGCCGCTCCGACGGCGTCCGCAAGATCGTTCTCGACCCGACGGGTTGACTGGTCCCGACCCTTCACCGCCAGGCGTTCAGCCGGTCTCCTAGGGTGAGTCCCTCGGAAACCGGAGGCCGCCATGTCACAGCGCCACGAAGCCGCCCGCCCCACCCGTCCGCGGTTGAAGCCGCTCCCCGAAGAACAGTGGGACCCGCGGACCCGGGAACTGCTGGCCGCCGCTCCCCACGACCCCGGGGGCGGGATCCCGAACATCTTCACCACGCTGGTGCGCCATCCCGATCTCTACGAGCAGTTCATGCCTTTCGGCGGCCAGTTGCTCGGCAGCGGCCGACTGCCGGGAGAACTGCGCGAGTTGCTGATCCTGCGCACCGCGTGGAACACCGGCGCGCGGTACGAGTGGGGGCGGCACCTCCCCCTGGCCAGGGCCGCGGGCGTCACGGACGCGGACATCGACCGCATCGGCGAAGGGCCTGAGGCACCCGGCTGGGCGGATCTCCAGAGGCTCCTGATCCGCGCGGCGGACGAACTGCACGGCGATGCCACGATGTCCGACGGGACCTGGGAGGGTCTGGCCGGGCACTTCGGCGACGCCGAACTGATCGAGATCGTCATGCTGGTGGGGCAGTACCACATGGTGGCCTTCTTCCTGAATGCCACCGGTGTGGAACTGGAGTCCGGCTTCGACGTCACCGGCTTCGCCGAGGGGGAAACGAACGACAGGTGAGGGCGTCCGGAGCAGCCGGCCCGTCACCTGGCCGCCGCAAGGTGTGAGTGACGCGACGGAGGCCGCACGAGCTGAGTCGTCGAGGCGGTCGCCATCGGTCACGGGACCGACTCCGGACGCGTCGCTACGAGCCGTCGCCCGACGGTCTGCGGCCCCAGGCCGAGATCATCGGTGAGGTGGCGAGGTCCAGGCGTCCCGCCTCGACGGCGGCGAGGTGCCCCTCGATCTCCTCGTCCGTGGCGAGGCCCGCCGCGACGAGCTTGTCGCGCACCTGCCGGACGGTGGCCGCCTCCAGGACGTCGCAGGCGGGCGACGCGACCGGGAAGTAGGCGTCGGCCTGCACGTCCACCAGGCCGGCCTCGCGCAGCAGCCGGGGAAGTCTGCGCCCGTAGGAGAGGTCGGCGCCGCGCCGGCGCAGCAGTTCGCGGAAGCCGGCACGGAGCCGGTTGGCCCGCTCCTGCTCGGGGCCGTGCTCGTCGGGGCAGATCAGCGGCTGCAGTGCGGGGTCGGCGTCCTCGACCAGCAGCAGCCCGCCGGGACGCAGCGCCTGGATCATGGCGCGCATCGCGGCGTCGCGTTCGGCGACGTGGACCAGCACCAGACGGGCGTGCACCAGGTCGAAGGGGCCGGGCGGAGGGGCGTCGCGGCCGACGTCGTGCCGGAGCACCTCGACGCCGTCGGTGGCTGCCGCCCCGGTCCAGGACACGTCGATGTCGGTGGCGAGCACGCGCCCGGCCGGCCCGACGCGCTCACGCAGCCAGGCCGGCACGCTCGGCCCGCCGGCCCCGACCTCCCAGCACCGCCACCCCTCGGCGATCCCGGCCGTCTCGAAGTGCCGGAACGTCCAGGCGTCGAAGAGGGCCGACAGCGCGTCGAAGCGCGTACCGGCCTCGGCCTGCCGGTTGTCCAGGAGGTACCCCTCGTCCTGATCCATCCGGCGATCATGTCACGGCACGGACGGGACGTTCAGCGCGGTGGACGGGGCTGCAGCCGGTGCAGTTCCACGTCCGAGAGCAGCCCCTCGGCGACGGTGGCGGTCATGTAGGTGCAGTGGGGCTGTGCGCGGCGATCCGTCGGGGAGCCCGGGTTCAGCAGGCGCAGGCCGGTGGGGGCCGTGGTGTCCCAGGGGATGTGGCTGTGGCCGAAGACCAGCACGTCCAGATCGGGGAAACGGGCGGCGCACCGCTGCTCCCGGCCCTGCTTGGAACCCGTCTCGTGGATCACGCCGAAGCGCACCCCGCCCAGGTCCGCGTACGCCACCTCGGGCAGCCGGGCGCGCAGGTCCGGCCCGTCGTTGTTGCCGTACACACCGACGAGCCTGCGGCAGCGGTCCTCCAGCAGATCGAGGGTGGCCGTGTCGACCCAGTCCCCGGCGTGGAACACGACGTCGGCGTGCGGGAGTTCGGCCAGCAGGGGGGCGGGCAGTTCCCGGGCCCGCTTGGGCAGGTGGGTGTCGGACATGAAGAGCAGGCGCACGTCCTCAGCCTAGGGGCTGCCGGGTACTCCCGCCCGTAAGGCGGCTTGACCGCGAACAGACAGACAGTGCAGCTCAGTTGCCGTGCGGTGGAGATGATCACGGCCGGGTCTCGAAAGGTGAGGCCGCGTCGCCGACCGGGTTAGCATCGGGCCACACGCAGTACAACAGGACGTCTACGGCAAGCGACCCGAAGGGGCCCGGAAACCCGATGCCGGTCAAGGTCAGCGTCATCGTCCCCGTGTACAACCCGGGGATCTACATCGAGGACTGCATCTCCTCGCTGCAGCGGCAGTCGCTGCCTCCCGACGAGTTCGAGGTGATCTTCGTCGACGACGGCTCGACCGACGAGACCCCGGCCCGGCTCGACGCGCTCGCCGCCGAGGACCCCCGGATGAAGGTCATCCACCAGGAGAACTCCGGCTGGTCGGGCAAGCCCCGCAACGTCGGCATCGAGGCCTCCCGGGGCGAGTTCGTGATGTTCGTCGACAACGACGACTACCTGGGCGACGAGGCCCTGGAGCGGATGTACGACTACGGCGTGGCCAACGGCGCCGACGTCGTGGTGGGCAAGATGGCCGGCAAGGGCCGCGGGGTGCCGGTGGAGCTGTTCCGCCGCAACCACCCGCGGGCCACCGTCGAGAACGCCCCGCTCATCGACAGCCTCACCCCGCACAAGATGGTCCGCCGGGCCTTCCTGGACCGCATCGGCCTGCGCTTTCCCGAGGGCAGGCGGCGCCTGGAGGACCACGTCTTCGTCGCCGAGGCGTATCTGCGCGCGGACAACGTCTCCGTGCTCAGCGACTACGTCTGCTACTACCACCTCCGGCGGGACGACGGTTCCAACGCCGGCTTCGAACGCTTCGACCCGGTCGGCTACTTCAGGAACCTCCGCGAGGCCCTCGACGTCGTCGAGCGGTACACGGAGCCCGGCCCGGTGCGCGACCGGCTGTTCCGCCGCTGGCTGCGCGTGGAGATGGTCGAGCGGCTGCGGGCGCGGCGGTTCCTGACCCTGCCGGACGACTACCGCAGGGAGCTGTTCGGGGAGATCCACGAAGTCGTCGTGGAGCGCTTCGGGCCCGGCGTGGCGGCCGGTCTGCAGCCGACGCAGCAGGTCATCGCCGCGCTGACGGCGGCCGACCGCTACGACGACGTGGTGGCCTTCGCGGAGTGGGAGGCGGGCGTCGCGCCCCGGGCGACCCCCGGGGACATCGAGTGGCGCGACGGCTCCCTCACCATCGGCTTCACGGCCGAGTACCTGTCCGGCGGCGAACCGATGACGTTCCCCGCCACCGTCGAGGCGACGCCGCTGACCGATGTGCCGAAGGACGTGCCCGAGGCGGTGCGGTGGGTGGCCTCGGAGACCGCCGCGCGGTTCGGGCAGGCCACGGCGGACCTGCTGCTGCGGGAGCGCTCCAGCGCCGCGCAGTACTTCCAGCCGGTGGAGTTCACGCGCGAGACCGTGCCGGCCGGGGACGGCGAGGAGGTCCGGCTGGTGCTGCGGGCCACCGCCACCGTCGACCCGGCCGACCTGCCGCGTGACGGCGCCTGGGACGCACTCGTCCGGGTGAAGGCGGGCGGCTGGACCAAGGAGTGCCGGCTGGGCCCCGCTCCGCGTGAGGACCGGCCCACGCCGCAGGCGGGTGTCGTCGGTGACCGCCCGGTCCTGCCGTACTGGACCACTCCGCACGGCAACCTCTCCCTGGAGCTCGGCGCGCGCGGCAAGCGGCTCGGGCTGGGCCGCGTGCAGCTGGGGGACGTCGCCGTCTCCGAGGGGCGCTTGCGCGTCCTGCTCCCGGTGCACGTCCCGGACGAGGCCGGGGTGCGGCTGAGGTTCGTCTCCTCCCACCGGATCCTGGAGACGCCCGGCACCCTCTCCCCCGACGCGGACCGGCCGGGCTCGGTGCTGGCGGCGGCGCTGCCCGCCGAGGACCTCTCGGGCGACATCTGGCGGGTGGCCGTGTGCCTGAACCCGGGCGCGGACCAGGCTCGCTTCACCGGCCTGCCGTTCGCGTTGCGGGCGGGGGACGGGAGCGTACTGGTGACACCGGCGCCCGGGCCCGGTGTCGCGCTGCGGCTGGCCCGGCGTGCGCGACGCGTGCTCGGTGCCGCGCGCCGGAAGGTGAATTCCCGTATCAGGACCGGAGAGCGGTGACGGCATGCGACCCCTGGAGATAGAGGGCGCCTGGGTTCTGGAGCCCAAGATCTTCCCGGACGACCGGGGCAGCTTCCACGAGTGGTTCCGCGGTGCGGAGTTCCGCGAGGCGACGGGCCGGGACCTGTCCCTGGCCCAGGCGAACTGCTCGGTGTCGAAGCGGGGCGTGCTGCGGGGTGTGCACTTCGCGGATGTGCCGCCCAGCCAGGCCAAGTACGTCACGTGTGTACGCGGTGCCGTCCTGGACGTGGTGATCGACATCCGGGTGGGCTCCCCCACCTACGGCGCGTGGGAGGCCGTACGCCTCGACGACGGCACGCGGCACGCCGTGTTCCTCGCGGAGGGGCTGGGGCACGCCTTCATGGCCCTCACCGACGACGCGACGGTGGTCTATCTGTGCTCGGAGGGCTACGCCCCCGACCGCGAGCACGGCATCCACCCGCTCGACCCGGCCCTGGGCATCGAATGGCCCGAGGACATCACCCCGCTCCTGTCCCCCAAGGACGAACAGGCCCCGACCCTCGCGGAGGCGGAACGGCGGGGACTGCTCCCGTCGTACGAGGCCTGCCTGGCGTACTACGAGGAACTGCGGAGCCGGCCGGGGAGGTGACCCCTCGGCCGGCCCCCGGCACACCGCAGGCCCGGACGCGTGCAGCGTCCGGGCCTGCGGTGTGCCGGGAAGGAAGGTCGTCGGCGCCGGCCACCCCCGGGCGGTGGCCGGCGCCGTCGCTCAGCGGCTCACACCGACCTGCTGGAGGGCCTTGCGCAGCGGCTCCCAGCCCACGGAGCGGGGCAGACCGCGGTTGCGGGCCTGGGCGAGGGGACGCCAGAAGCCCGCTTCGAGGAGCGCCTCGGGGCGGACCGCGCCGGCCCGCTCCAGGATCGCCTCGGGGACCTTCTGCGGGTCGGGGATCTTGTACTCGGCCATGATCTCGTCGTACTTGTCGTGCAGGACCCGGTTGTCCGGGTCGGCGCCGAAGACGACCAGCTGGCCGGTGGGGGCGGTGTCCACCTGCACCGTGACCAGGTCCGGGCGGTAGCGCGCCAGCACCTCGGTGATCTTGTAGACGTCGCCGGTCCAGGCGTTGGTGTGCCGGTCCCGGGCCGCTTCGTCGATGCTGCGCGGCAGCATGTCGTCGAGGACGATCACACTGCCCCAGTCCGAGTACTTCTCGACGTTCATGAAGTCGCGCAGCGCGAACTCGAACAGGTGCATGCCGTCGATGAACGACAGGTCCAGGGTCGTGCGGCGCCAGTAGCCGATCGGGCTGCGGCCGCGGCGCAGGTTGCGCAGCGGGTGACGGCCGCCCTTGAGGTGCTGGAGCGGGTTGTCGCGCGCGAAGAAGTCGTCACTGGTGGCCTTCACCAGGTGGACGTCGCACCTCAGCTCCGAGACCACCTTGAAGGCGGGGTCGATCGCGATGCTGGGGACGCGGGACAACGTCAGGCTGCGGCCGTCGTTGACGCCGATCTCCAGGTAGTTGCGATTGGCGCTGACCTTGTGCAGTTCCCGGAGGAACTCATGGCGTTTCACGAGGAAGACCTTCCTTGCGGATGCGGGGCAGTGCTTCGTGCAGGGCGGAGCGCCAGTCGCGCGGCAGGGGCAGGCCGATCTCCTGCCACCGGCGGTGTGCGAGGGCGCTGTACGCCGGGCGGGGGGCGGGCCGGGGGAAGGCCGCGCTGCTGGTGGGGCGCACCCGGTCCGGGTCGGCGCCGATGAGGGAGAACACCTCGCGGGCGAGGTCGTACCAGGTGGCCTCGCCGGAGTTGGTGGCGTGGAAGACGCCGTGCGCGTCAGGGCCGATCCGGGGGCCGAGGTCGGCGATCCGCTCGGCGACGTCGGCGCTCCAGGTGGGCTGCCCGCGCTGGTCGTCGACGACGTCGAGGGTGTCGCGGCGCGCTTCCAGTCCGATCATGGTCCGGACGAAGCTGGAGCCGTGGACGCCGTAGAGCCACGCCGTGCGCAGCACCGCGCTCGCCCCGGGGAGTTCCTCCAGTACGGCCCGTTCCCCGGCCAGTTTGGTGCGGCCGTAGGCGGTGCGCGGGCCCGTCGGGTGGTCCTCCGGGTACGGGCTGGTGCGGGACTCGCCGGAGAAGACGTAGTCCGTGGAGACGTGGAGGAGGCGGGCGTCGTGCGCGGCGCAGGCCCGGGCCAGCAGGCGCGGGCCGTCGCCGTTGATCTCCAGGGCGCGGGCCTCGTCGGTCTCGGCGTCGTCGACGGCCGTGTACGCGGCGCAGTTCACGACGAGGTCGGGGCGGTGCTCCCGTACGGCGGCGTCGACGGCCGCGGCGTCCGTGATGTCCAGGGCGGTGCGGTCGAGACCCATGACGCTCTCGCCGCGCCTCGTGAGTTCCTCGACGACGTCACGGCCGAGCATCCCGCCCGCCCCGGTGATCAGCCACCTCATGCCCGCTCCTGGGCGACGCGCCGCTTCAGGGGCTCCCACCAGGACCGGTTGTCGCGGTACCAGGCGACGGTCTCGGCGAGGCCGGTGGTGAAGTCGTGGCGGGGGCGGTAGCCGAGTTCGTCGCGGGCCTTGGACCAGTCGACGGAGTAGCGCAGGTCGTGGCCCTTGCGGTCCTCGACGTACTCCACCCGGTCCCAGTCCGCTCCGCAGGCGTCCAGGAGCAGCCCGGTGAGCTCCTTGTTGGTGAGCTCGGTGCCGCCGCCGATGTTGTAGACCTCGCCGGGGCGGCCCTTGGTGCGGACGAGGTCGACGCCCTGGCAGTGGTCGTCGACGTGCAGCCAGTCGCGGATGTTGCGGCCCTCGCCGTACAGCGGCACGTTGTGGCCGTCGAGGAGGTTGGTGACGAACAGCGGGATGACCTTCTCGGGGAACTGGTGCGGGCCGTAGTTGTTGGAGCAGCGCGTGACGCGCACGTCCAGGCCGTGGGTGCGGTGGTAGGCCAGCGCGAGCAGGTCGGAGGAGGCCTTGGAGGCCGAGTACGGCGAGTTGGGCTGCAGCGGGTGGTCCTCGGGCCACGACCCGGACTCGATGGAGCCGTAGACCTCGTCGGTGGAGACGTGCACGAAGGGGCCCGCGTCGTAGCGCAGGGCGGCGTCCAGCAGGGTCTGGGTGCCGAGGACGTTGGTGCGGACGAAGTCGGCGGCGCCGGTGATGGAGCGGTCCACATGGGACTCGGCGGCGAAGTGCACGACCTGGTCCGCACCGGCCATCAGCTTGTCGACGAGCTCGGCGTCGCAGATGTCGCCCTGCACGAACTCCAGCCGGGGGTGGGTCAGTTCGAGGTTGTCGAGGGTGCCGGCGTAGGTGAGCTTGTCCAGCACGGTGATGCGGGGCGCGTCGGGCGCGTCCGAGGCGAGCAGGGCGCGCACGTAGCGGGAGCCGATGAACCCGGCGGCGCCGGTGACGAGGAGGTTCATGAAGTGATCTGCACCTTGCTGTGATCTCCGAGGACGAAGCGGTGGGCGCTGGGGACGCTGGGGGCCGGGGTCACCTCGACGTGCCGGCCGATCAGCGAGGCCTCGATCCGGCCGACGCCCTGGATCGAGGAGTCCCGCAGCACGATCGAGAACTCCACCTCGCTGTCGGTGATGCGGCAGTTCTCGGCGACGGAGGTGAAGGGGCCCACGTAGGAGTTGCTGACGAGGGTGCCCGAGCCGATGACGGCGGGCCCGACGATGCGGGAGCCGACGATCCGCGCGCCCTCTTCGACCACCACGCGTCCTATGGTCTCCGAGGCGTCGTCCACCTCGCCGTCGATGCGGCGCTCCATGACTTCGAGGACCGTGCGGTTCACCTCGAGCATGTCGGCGACGTTGCCGGTGTCCTTCCAGTAGCCCTTGACGACCGTGGAGCGCACGTCGGCGCGGGTGTCGATCAGGTGCTGGATGGCGTGGGTGATCTCCAGTTCGCCGCGCCAGGACGGTTCGATGGCGCGGACCGCCTCGTGGATGAGGGGCGTGAACATGTAGACGCCGACCAGCGCGAGATCGCTCTTGGGCTGGTCGGGCTTCTCCTCCAGGCCGATCACCTGGCCGGACGGGTCGAGTTCGGCGACTCCGAAGGCACGCGGGTCGGCCACGCGGGTGAGCAGGATCTGGGCGTCGGGCCGATGGCTGCGGAACTCCTCGACGAGGCCGGTGATGCCGCCGACGATGAAGTTGTCGCCGAGGTACATCACGAAGTCGTCGTCGCCGAGGTAGTCCCGGGCGATCAGCACCGCGTGGGCCAGCCCGAGGGGCCGCTCCTGGGGGATGTAGGTGATGTCGAGGCCGAACTTCGACCCGTCCCCCACCGCTTCCTCGATCTCCCCGGCCGTCTCCCCGACGATCATGCCCACGTCGGTGATACCGGCCTCGGCGATCGACTCCAACCCGTAGTACAGCACGGGCTTGTTGGCCACGGGCACCAGTTGCTTGGCCGACGTGTGGGTGATCGGCCTCAGCCGCGTTCCTGCGCCGCCGGACAGCACGAGAGCCTTCATTCGGTTCACCTTAGTCGTGATCCGGCGGATGTGAACATCACTTCTTTTAGTTGTCGATGCGCGCAGTTACTCGGATCGTCACCGCGCTGTCCTGCGGGGAGGGGTCAGTCCTCGCCCCGGACGATGTTCCACTCCGCCCCGGAGCGCACCACCCCGGGGGTGCCCCGGTCCTCGACGGCCGGGAGGCAGGTCCGCAGCGCGGCCTTGCCGCGCAGACGACGCGCCTTCGACCAGCCGGTCTCGTGCTGACGGGCGACGGGCTTCTCACTGGTGTCCATGGACTCCACGACTCATCATCTTCCTTCTGCTTCCGCTCTTGTTCGAGTCCCCAGCGAAAAACCGAACAAACCCGGCCCGTGACGCCTGTGCCGCGCTCCCGAACTCCCCTCCTTCCGCGAGGTGTTCGGAGAACGTGTTCGGCAGCGTGTTCGGCCGCGTGTTCCGACGGACGTACGACGTCCCGCGCACGACTGCGACGGTCCCGCGCACGACAGGGTGCGCGGGACCGTCCGGTGGGTGGCTGCGGGTCAGGCGTTGGGGCGCGCGGCGCTGATGTCGCCGAGCGCCGACTCCGGGTCGCGCTCCATGGCCAGGTCGCCCAGGGAGACGATGCCCACGGGGTGCCCGTGGTCGACGACCGGGATGCGGCGCACGGAGTGCTCGCGCATCAGTTCCACCGCGTGGCCCAGGTCCTCGTCGGGACCGACGGTGACCAGGTCGTCGCTGCACGCCCCGGCCACGGTGGTCTCCTCCGGGTCGCCGCCCCGGCTGATCGACCGGACGACCAGGTCACGGTCGGTGACCAGGCCGCGCAGGTCGTCGCCGTCCGTCACCAGGACGACTCCGAGGTCCTCGTCGCGCATGATGCGCGCCACTTCGGCGACAGAGGTCTGCGGCCCGACGGTGACAGGGTCGCCGGTCATGATGTCGCGGACATGCTGAGCCATGACGTTCCTCTTCCTCTTCCTTCGGCTCGTGGCGGTTTATCCGTCCTGTCCCGCGTCGGGTACCCGGTCGGCCCGCGGTGTCACCAGGTACGGCCGGCCTCCAGCAGACGGTCGCGGACGAGGGTCACGTGCCGGTTGCCCGAGGTGCCCGGCCGCTGGACGAGGAAGCCGGTGTTGATCGGCACGTCCTCCGGGGCGTCGAGCAGCACCAGGGCACCGGACTCCAGTCCCCCGGCGCACAGGTAGCGCGGCAGCACGCTGAAGCCGGCACCGGCGGTGACCAGCGCCAGGACGGCCCTCAGGTCCGGTACCGAGACGGCGGCGCGACAGTTCAGACGCCGGCCGAAGACGTGCCGCCAGTAGCGGCGCACGATGGGCAGGTCCTCGGCGTACGTGATCAGCGGGACGTCGTGCAACGCGGCGGGGCCGTCCGCGGCCGGGCGCCGCGCGATGCGGTCGGCCCAGACGGGGGCGGCGACCAGGACGAACTCCTCGTCCGTGAGAGGCACGGCGGACAGGGTGCGGCCGCGGGGCCGGGTGGTGGCGATCACCAGGTCGTGGCGGCCGGCGCGCAGTTCGTCGAGCAGGGGCTCGGTCAGTCCCAGGGCGACGCGCAGCCGCACACCCTCGGTGACGAGCGGGACCAGGGCGGGCAGGGCCCGGGTCGACAGCAGTTCGGCGGGTCCGGCCAGGTGGACCGGCTCGGCGCGTGACTCCTCCCGGGGGCCGTGGCCGGTGGCCTCGGCGAGCGCGTCGAGCGGGGCCGCGACACGGGCCGCGAGTTCGTCGGCCACGGCGGTCGGGGCGACGCCGCGCGGCAGCCGTTCGAACAGCTCACGGCGGGTCTGCCGCTCCAGCGAGCGGATCTGCGTGGTGACGGTCGGCTGGGACAGACCCAGCAGGTGCGCGGCGGCCGTGAAGGAGCCGGACCGGTAGACGGCCAGGAAGGTGCGCAGCAGGTTGAGGTCGGGCTGCGCGGGCGTGCCGGTCGCGCCGACGGGATCGATGGGCCTCACGCGATCCGACCCTACCGTGCCCCGCCATTGGAATTCCTATGGAATCCATTGGTGCACCCATTGGAAAACCGACGGTACGGACGCCTACGGTCGTCCTCGTCCGAGTCATCGCCGCGCTGTCCGACCGCGGCCCGTCCCCTGGAGATCACCCACCATGTCGAAGATCCTCTTCGTCGTCACCGGAGCCGACACCTGGACCCTGGCCGACGGCACCGAGCACCCCACCGGCTTCTGGGCCGAGGAGGCCGTCGCCCCGTACGAGGCGTTCCGGGCCGCCGGGCACGAGGTCGTCGTGGCCACGCCCGGCGGTGTCGAGCCGACCGTCGACCGGGCCTCCCTCGCCCCGGAGGTGAACGGGGGCCAGGAGAACGCCGACCGGATCGCGAAGGCGCTGGAGTCCTTCACCGAGCTGCGGCGTCCCGTCCGTCTCGAGGACGTCCGGCTGGACGACTACGCGGCCGTCTTCTACCCCGGCGGTCACGGCCCGATGGAGGACCTCGCCGTCAACGCCGCATCCGGCCGGCTGCTCGCCCGGGCCCTGGAGTCGGGCAGGCCGCTCGGTGTCGTCTGCCACGGGCCGGCCGCGCTGCTGGCCGCTGTCGGGGCCGACGGGGCGAACGTCTTCGCCGGCTACGAGGTCGCGGCCTTCACCAACGCCGAGGAGATCCAGGGCGGCCTCGCCGACCGCGCCCGGTGGCTGCTCCAGGACCGTCTCACCGAGGCCGGGGTGACCGTCCGGGCCGGCGAGCCGTGGGCCCCGCACGTGGTCACCGACCGCAACCTGGTCACGGGCCAGAACCCCGCGTCGTCGGCCCCGCTGGCGGAGGAACTGCTGAAGCGGCTGGGCTGAACCTCGGGGGGCGGTGCGGTCACGCCCCGGTGGGCGCCGGGCGCGAGGGTGGGCGCCGGGCAGGGGCCGGTGGGCGCCGGGCGCGGGCCGGTGGACTGCTCAGCGGCCCAGCGCCAGCTCCGCCCACACCTGCTTGCCGCCGCTGACCGGCAGGGTGCCCCAGGTCGCGGTCAGGGCCTCGACGAGGAGGATGCCCCGGCCGCCGGTGGCCTCCCAGCCGATGCTGGTCGGTCTGACCGGTGAGCGGGGGGAGGCGTCCGCGACGGCGATGCGCAGGCGGTCGTTGACGAGGGTGAGGTCCATGCGGACCTGGCCGTCGGTGTGCACCAGGGCGTTGGTGACGAGTTCGGAGACGACGAGGAGGGCGGCGTCCTGGTCGACGGTGACCCCCCAGGAGCGCAGGGCGCGCCGGGCGAAGCGGCGGGCGTGTCCGACGGCCTGCGGGACGCGCCAGACCGTCCAGCTCTCCCGCAGCGGACGCAGCTCCATGCCGTCGTAGCGCAGGAGCAGCAGGGCGACGTCGTCGCTGCGCGGGGCGTCGCCCAGGAGGGCGTCGGCGACCAGCCCCAGGTCGGCGGGGGCGGCGTCGGCCAGCCGCTCGGCGAGGTGGTCCATGCCGTCGTCGATGTCGGAGCCGGGCGTCTCGACGAGCCCGTCCGTGGCCAGGGCGATCACGGTGCCGGGCGGGAGCCGGAGCGGGCTCATGGGGAAGTCGGCCCGGGTGACCACCCCGAGGGGTGGCCCGCCCTCGGCCTCCGCGATCTCGGTCCGGCCGTCCGGGTAGCGCAGCACCGGCGGCAGGTGCCCCGCGCGCACGCACCAGGCCGCGCCCTCCTCCAGGTCGACATCGACGTAGCAACAGGTCGCGAAGAGGTCGCTCTCCATGTCCATGAGCAGCCGGTTGGCGTGCGCGACGACCACGTCCGGCGGGTGTCCCTCGACGGCGTAGGCGCGCAGGGCGGTGCGCATCTGGCCCATGAGGGTGGCGGCGCCGGCGCTGTGGCCCTGGACGTCGCCGATGACGAGGGCGACGTGGTTGTCGGGCAGCGGGATGACGTCGTACCAGTCACCGCCGAGTTCGAGCCCCGCCGTGCTGGGCAGGTAGCGGGCGACGGCCACCGCGCCCGGCAGCCGGGGCAGGCTGCGCGGCAGCAGCTGGCGCTGGAGCATGCCGACGAGTTCGTGCTCGGCGTCGAAGGCCCGGGCCCGCACCAGGGCCTGTCCGGCGAGGCCCGCGCAGGCGGTGAGCAGGGCGCGTTCGTCGGTGCCGAAGTCGTGCGGGGTGTCCCAGCCGATCAGGCAGGCGCCGGCCATGCGGTTGCCGGCCGGCAGCGGCAGGACGGCGAGGCCGCCGGGGCCGACCTCGGCCAGGGCGCGTTCCAGCGGGCTGCCGGCGGGCCAGATGCGGGCCCGGCCCTCGCGCAGCGCGGCGGCGAGGGTGGGCATGGCGCGTACGGGCGCGTCGGGCCACTCGGTGCGCCACTCCGACCGCCACAGCTCGGGCCAGGCCTCGGGTTCGGGCGGGTCGAGGACGGTGACGACGAGCCGTTCGCTCTCCAGCTCGGCCAGCGCGATCCGGTCGGCCCTCAGCGGCCGGCGCAGCGCGGCGACCACGGCCTTGCCCACGTCGCGGACGGTGACGGCGGTGGCCAGCGCGGCGGCCAGACGCTGGACGCGGGCCACGTCGGTGACGTCGGAGCGCAGGGTGGAGACGTCGACGACCGTGCCCACGAGCCGGGCCGGGCGGCCCTCGCCGCCAGGCAGGAGGCGCCCGCGCAGCCGGAGCCACTTCGGCGGCCCGGCGGGCTGGAGCACCCTGAACTCCAGCTCCCGGTCGCCGATGGACATGTGGTCGGCCTCCACCACCGACATCAGCGAGGGCAGGTCCTCGGGCACGGTCAGGCTGAGCAGGGTCTCGATCCGGCCGTCGAACTCCACGGGGTCCAGGCCGAACAGGTCCAGCAGGTCGTCGCCGACGCGGACGCGGCCGGTGTCCATGGCGAGGCTGAAGGCGCTCGGCGGCAGTTCGCCGGCCTCGGCGGGCGCGGCCGGGGCGGTGAAGGCCACCGCCTCGGAGATGAGCTCCAGGCACCTGAGGTCGTCGGCGGCGAATCCTCCGGGGCGCTCGCTCACGGCCAGCAGGCAGCCGCCGTCCTCCTGCACGGGCAGGGCCGTGAGGTGGAAGCCCCCGGACGGCACGCGCCGCGCCTGGGCGTGCTCGGCGAGTTCCGCCGGGCCCAGTGACACCGGCCGTCCACCGCGGTGGGCTTCGGCGACCGGGGACCGCCCGGCGCGCGGGTAGCTGTCGCGCAGTCCGTAGAGCGTCCTCGGGACGCCGGCCGACTCCATCAGGCACAGCAGCTCGCCGTCCTCGCTGGGCGCGTACACGCCGGCGAACGCCGCACCGGCGAAGACGAGTGCCTGTTCGAGGACGCGGCGCAGCCGGTCGGGCGACTCGTGATCGACCGCGATCGCCTTGAGGGCACCTTCGGCACGCAACGTTCGCGTTCCGCGCTCTTGTGCGCCCTGACTGACCACGTTGGCCATTACAGCGCTAATAGGACACCTGCGCAGCCCCTGTGGGCGTTCCGTGGACCGGCGTCGGCACGGGCGCTCGAAGGAAACCGAACAAGTCTTGACGCATGCGTTCCGCACGGTGTTCTCGTGACAGGCGTGACTGTCCGGGCACGGTGCGTGGCTGGAAGGCTCGGTGCCTGTCAGGAGGGGGACGCATGGACAAGCGGTACGAGGTGTACGCGCTGGCCGACCGGCACTTCTACGAGACGCCGGACCGGCTTGCGCGGGACGGGGCGGGGACAGCCCCCCACCTCTACGAGACGGCCCGCCGGCCGCTGCCGGAGGGCTGGGAATCGGCCCGGATCGGCGACTGGCTGACCATGACGCCGCTCGGCCCGGACGGCGAACCGCTGCAGGGCCCGGCCCAGGGGTGGAAGATCCACGCCTCGGCGACCCGGGCGAACGCGGAGGAGATCGCCCGGATCGTGTGGGACTACTGCGTCGAGCGGCGCGTCCCCTTCAAGTTCGTGCCCGGCCCGCACCTGCTCCACCTGCGCAACACCAAGTACGCGCCGCGCGACGGCAGCGGCAAGTTCGTCACCGTCTATCCGGCCGACGAGGAGCAGCTGCACCGGGTGCTGCGCGAGCTGGGCGCACTGCTGGAGGGGTTCGAGGGGCCCTACATCCTCACCGACCTGCGCTGGGGCGAGGGCCCGCTGTACGTCCGCTACGGCGCCTTCGCACGGGCGTTCGTCGTGGACGAGCGGGGCTCGCTGGTGCCCGCGGTGCGGGACGGCGAGGGGCGGCTGGTGCCGGACCGGCGGTCGCCGTCCTTCCAGGTGCCGGAGTGGGTGACGCTGCCGGCGTTCCTCCAGCCGCACCTCGACGCGCGGAACAACACGACGACGGGCGAGCTGCCGTACCGCATCGAGAAGGCGCTGCACTTCTCCAACGGCGGCGGGGTGTACGCGGGCACCGACACCCGTGACGGGCGCAAGGTCGTCCTGAAGGAGGGCCGGCCGCACGCGGGTCTTGCCTCGGACGGCGCCGACGCGATCGCCCGGCTGGAGCGGGAGAAGCAGGCACTGGAGCGGGTCGCCGGCACGGGCGTGGTCCCGGAGGTGCGCGACTGGTTCGAGCTCGGCGGGCACCGCTTCCTGGTGATGGACTTCCTGGAGGGCCGTCCGCTCAACTCCTTCTTCGCCGAGCGGCATCCGCTGCTCACCCAGGATCCCGACGCGGAGGCCGTCGCCGCCTACACGGCGTGGGCGCTGCGCATCCACCGCCGGGTGGAGGAGGCCGTGGCGGCGGTGCACGCCCGGGGCATCGTCTTCAACGACCTGCACGTCTTCAACATCATGGTCGCCCCGGACGAGGAGACGGTGTTCCTCCTCGACTTCGAGGCCGCGGCCCCGGCGGAGGAGAACGGCCGCCAGGTCGTCGCCCACCCCGGGTTCTTCGCGCCGCCGGACCGCCGGGGCGCCGACATCGACCGCTATGCGCTGGCCTGTCTGCGGCTGGCCCTGTTCCTGCCCGTGACCACACTGTTCGTGGTCGACCGCGGCAAGGCGGCGCACCTGGCCGAGGTGATCGCGGAGCAGTTCCCGGACGTGCCGCGGGAGTTCCTCGACGCGGCGGTCACCGAGATCACCCGCGAGGTGTCCGGCCGTACGCCGGCCGCTCCCTCCTCGCCGGTGGACCCGGGCGACTGGCCGTACAGCCGCGACTCGATGGTCAAGGCCATCCTCGCCTCCGCCACCCCGGAGCGCGACGACCGGCTCTTCCCCGGCGACGTCGCCCAGTTCTCGGACGGCGGCGGGCTCGGGATCGCCCACGGCGCCGCGGGGGTGCTGTTCGCGCTGGACGCAGCCGGCGCCGAGCGGTACGAGGAGGGTGAGCGCTGGCTGCTGGAGCGGACGGCACCGGCCCCGGTCGGCACCCCGCTCGGCCTGTACGACGGACTCGCGGGCGTCGCCCTGGTCCTCGACCGGCTCGGGCACCGGCAGCGGGCGCTGGACCTGGTCGAGGGCATCCTCGCCGAGCGGTGGCAGAACCTCTCCTCCGACCTGCACGGCGGACTGGCCGGGCTCGGCCTCGTCCTCGGGCATCTGGCCCGTACGACCGGCGAGGCGGAGCTGGGTGAGCGGGCCCACGAGGCCGCGCGGATCCTCGTGCAACGGCTCACCGAGCCGGTCCCGGCCGCGTCCCGGCCGCGCGCCGGACTGCTGCGCGGCGCGAGCGGCCCCGCACTGCTCATGCTGCGGCAGTACGAGTGGACCGGCGAGGAGGCCTGGCTGGAGGCTGCGGCGGTGGCCCTGCGCCGGGACCTGGCGTCCTGCGTGACCCGGGAGAACGGGTCGCTGGAGGTCGACGAGGGCTGGCGGACCCTGCCCTACCTCGGTGACGGCAGCGCGGGCCTCGGCATGGTCCTGGACGACCTCGTGGCCCACGCCCCCGCTCTCGCGGGCGAGTTCGGCACGGCCCGCTCGGGCGTGCTCACCGCGGCCACCTCACGCTTCTACGCGCAGCCCGGGCTCTTCCAGGGCCGCGCCGGAATGATCCTGCACCTCAGCCGCACCACCACGCCGGGCGCGACGGAGGACCGGCTGGCCGGGCAGATCGCCGGGCTCGGCTGGTTCGCGATGGCCTACCAGGGCCAACTGGCCTTCCCCGGACACCAGATGATGCGGCTCTCCATGGACCTCGCCACCGGAACGGCAGGGTGCCTGCTGGCGCTCGGCGCGGCCCTCGACCCGGCGACCGACGCCCACCTGCCGTTCCTCCCGCCGCCGGGCAGGCGGCCCCACTGACGCGGTTCCGCGCTCCCGCGGAGTCGTGACACCACCCCGTCCCCACGGATGACCACGGACGGACACCCAACGGAAGGACACATCATGGCACTTCTCGACCTGCAGACCATCGAGACCGAAGAGCGCACGGACGGCGGCGGCAACAGCACGGTGAGCCTGCTCTCCTGCATCAGCGCCGCGAGCGTTCTGCTCTGTCTCTGACCTACGGTCTGCTCGCTCCGGGCGGCTCCCTCCCTTCGGGGAGGGGCCGCCCGGGGTCCGTCCCGCTCCAGGAAAGGCCCGTATGCCCCCGCGCGCCGACGACGACCCGGCGGCCGGACACGCGCGCGCCCTGTTGCGCACGGCCACCCGGTACAGCGGGTCCCGCTGTGTGGTGCTGTGCCTGGTCAGCATCGCCGCGACAGGTGCCGGGCTGCTGCTGCCGGCCGCGCTGGGCCGGGCCCTCGATCTTCTGCTGGCGCACGCCCCCGCCACGCGCTGGGTGCTCTGCTGCGCCGGCCTCGTCCTGCTGCTCGCCCTGCTCGACGCGGTCCAGACCGTCCTCACCGGCACCGTCGACGCCCGTACCACCGCATGGCTGCGCCGACGGCTGACCGGGCACGTCCTGGGCGTCGGCCCGCGCGCCGCCGACCGCTTCGGCTCCGGTGACCTCGTCGCGCGGCTGATCGGCAACGCGGCCGAGGCGGGGACCACCCCGGCGGCCCGTGCGGCGCTGCTGGCCGCGCTCGCCGGTCCCGTCGGCGGGGTGGTCGCGCTCGCTGTGATCGACGGGTGGCTCGCGGCCGTGTTCCTCGCCGGAGCCCCCGTGCTGGCGCTTCTCCTGCGCGCCGTCTCCCGTGACACCTCCGAGAGCGCCTCGCGCTATCAGCGGGCCCAGGGCCGGATCGCGGCGGCGCTGGCCGAGGCCGTCGAGGGGGTGCGCACCGTCCGGGCGGCCGGCACGCAGGACCGGGAGACCGCCCGGGTGCTGCGGCCGCTGCCCGATCTGTCCCGGGCCGGCCACCGCATGTGGCGGGTGCAGGGGCGGGCCGCGGCCCGGGCGGTCGCCGTGGCACCGCTGCTGCAACTCGCGGTCGTCGCCGTGGCGGGGGTACTGCTCACCCGGGACCGGCTCTCGGTGGGCGAGGTGCTCGCGGCCTCCCGGTACGCGGTGCTCGCGACCGGTGTCGGCGTGCTGGTCGGCCGGCTCGCGGGCCTGGCCCGGGCCCGGGCCGCGGCCCGGCGCCTCGGTGAGGTCGAGACCGAGCCCGCCACCGCCTTCGGCACCCGCCGGCTGCCCGACGGCCCCGGGCGGCTGGAACTGCGGGGTGTGACGGCCCGGCGCGGCGGACACACCGTGCTCGACGGGGTGGACCTCGACGTACCGGGCGGCACGACCCTGGCGGTGGTCGGCCGCTCCGGCGCGGGCAAGTCGCTCCTCGCCGCGCTCGCCGGACGGCTGGCCGACCCGGACGCGGGCGAGGTGCTCCTCGACGGTGTGCCGCTGCGCGAGCTGCCGCACGACGACCTGCGCCGCGCCGTCGGCTACGCCTTCGCCCGCCCCGCCCTCCTCGGCGGCACGGTCGAGCAGGCGATCGGCCTCGGCCTGCCGTCCCCCTCCCCCGGCGTGATCCGCGAGGCGGCCCGCACGGCCCTCGCCGACGACTTCGTGCGCCGCCTCCCCGACGGCTACGGCACGGCCGTCGCCGACGCCCCGCGCTCCGGCGGCGAGTCCCAACGGCTGGGCCTCGCCCGGGCGTTCGCGCACGGTGGGCGTCTGCTGATCCTGGACGACGCCCTTTCCAGCCTCGACACGGTGACGGAACGGCACATCACCGACGCCCTCTTCGGCGACGGCCCGGCCGCCACCCGGCTCCTGGTCGCCCACCGCGGCGCGACCGCCGCGTGCGCCGATGCCGTGGCGTGGCTGGACGGGGGGCGGGTGCGGGCGGTGGGACGGCACGAGGAGTTGTGGCGGCTCGCGGAGTACCGGGCGGTGTTCGGGGAGGGTGCGGGGCCCGGGGACACGGGCGACGGCGACGTGCCGTCGGTGTCTCACGCCCGGGGCGGGGCGAGTGGGGAGACGGACAGCATGAGCGGCCGGAGGGTTACGGGTGCGGCCGCCGGGGAGGGGACGGATTCATGACGCTCCCGATCGCCACCGGCCTCACCGCCCGGGGTCTGCGTTTCCTGCTGGCCCGCAGGCGGGTCCTGTTGCGGCTCACGGCCTGGTCCGTGCTGGAGACCGGGCAGACCTTCCTCATCGGATACGGCCCCGCCCGGGCGCTGGACGAGGGGTTTCTGCGCGGGCGGGCGGACATCGGACTGCTCTGGCTGGCGGTGACCGGGATCGGCGTCCTGCTCGGCGCGTACGGGACCGCCCGGGTCTACGCGGCCGTCGCCGCGCTGGTCGAACCCTTCCGGGACCGGCTCGTGGAACGGGTGGTCTCGCGCGGGGTACGGACCGGTGACGCGGGTTCCCTGTCCGGCCTCACCCAGCAGGTGGAGATCGCCCGGGACACGTTCGCCGGGCTGGTCATGGTCTCCCGTTCCTTCGTGTTCACGTCCGCCGGCGCCCTGGCCGGCCTGTTCACGCTCGCGCCCGCGCTGCTGCTGGTCGTCGGGCCGCCCCTGGCCGTCGGCATCGCGCTGTTCGCCGCGACGCTGCGGCCACTGGCACGGCGGCAGGAAACGTTCCTCGTCGCCGACGAGGCCCTCGCCGGTGATCTCGGCACCGTCTGCCCGGGCCTGCGGGACATCACCGCGACCGGCGCGGAGGCGCACATCGCCGCCGGCACCGGGGAGCGGGTCGAGGCCGAACTGCGCGCGGCGCGTGCCCTGGCCCACTGGGGCGTGCTGCGTGTGGCGTCCCTGACGATCGGCGGCCAGTTGCCCCTCGTGCTGCTGCTCGCCACCGCCCCCTGGCTCCTCGGCCACGGCGTCAGCACCGGCGCCCTGGTCGGCGCCCTCGCCTACGTCACGCAGTCCCTGCTTCCGGCCCTCCGCAACCTCATCCACGGTCTGGGCACGAGCGGCTCCCGCCTGACGGTGGTCCTGCGCAGACTCACCGGGACGGACACCGCCGACCACCACGACGCCGCCCCGCCGGGCGCGGCCGCCCGCGCCGGCATCGACGGCACCACCCGCACGGACGGCAGCACCGCCCCCGCGACGGCCGGCCCCCGCGTGCCGATCCGCCGCCCCTCGCCGGACCGATCCGCCGAAGGGGCAGCCCCCGCCCTCTCCCTCGCCTCCGTCACCTTCGCCTACGGTCCCGCCAGCGCACCCGTCGTCCAGGATCTCGACCTGGTCCTCCCGCGCGGCGTGCACCTGGCCGTGGTGGGTCCCAGCGGCGCCGGCAAGTCCACGCTCACCGCACTCGTGGCAGGGCTGCTCTCGCCCTCGTGCGGCACCGTCCGGGTGGGCGGTCACCCCGTGCCCGGCCCGGGGGCCGTCGCCGGGCGGGTGCTCATCCCACAGGAGGCGTACGTCTTCGGCGGCACCCTGGCCGAGAACCTCGCCTATCTGCGTCCGGACCCGGTGCCGGAGGAGGAGCTGCTGGCCGCGGCCGAGGCGGTCGGGCTCGCCCCGCTGGCCGGTCGGCTCGGAGGGCTCGACGCCCGGGTCGACCCGACGGCGCTGTCGGCCGGCGAACGGCAGTTGGTCGCGCTGACCCGGGCCTATCTGTCGTACGCCCCGCTCGCTCTGCTGGACGAGGCGACCTGCCATCTGGACCCCGGGGCGGAGGAGCGTGCGGAGCGGGCGTTCGCCGCGCGGCCGGGCGGGACCCTGGTGGTCGTCGCCCATCGCATCAGCTCCGCGCGTCGCGCCGGCCGTGTCCTGGTGATGGACGGACGGAGCACGGCGTACGGCGGTCACGAGGAGCTGATGCGGTCGTGCGCGCTGTACCGGGACCTCGTCGGGAGCTGGGCTCCCGCACCGGCCCGGCGGGGATCAGAGCCAGCCCTGGCCCTGCGAGATGCGTATCGCGTCGATGCGGTTGCGGGCCCCGGTCTTGCGGGTGATGGCCGCCATGTAGTTGCGCACCGTTCCGTGGGACAGGTGCAGGCTCCCGGCGATCTCCGCGATGGAGGCTCCCTCGGCCGCGAGGGTTAACACGCTCAGTTCTCTGCGGGTCAGCGGCATCTCGGCCGCCTTGAGGAATCCGAAACCCAGGGAGTCGTTGACGAAACGTTCCCCCTCGGCCACGCGGCGGATCCCGCGCAGCAGGTTCTCGGGGGAGCCCTCCTTGTCGACGTAGCCGAGCGCCCCCGCCTCGGCGGCCCGCTTCAGCAGGCCCGGCCGGTTCGCGGTGGCCAGGACGAGTAATCGGGGACGCACCCGGTCCGGTCCGGGCCGGGACAGCTCGCCCAGCGGAGGGATGCCGTAGGAGTCCGCGCACTCCAGGTCCGCCGCGCACACATCCGGCCGTACCGACCGCACCATGCCCGGCGCGCCGCGCCACGACGTGTCGTGCACCGCCAGCCCGGACTCCTGCCGCAGCCACTCCGCCAGCACCGACCGCACCAGACACTCGTCGTGCACCAGAAGCACCCGGATCACTGCCACCCCCTCCGCTCGCCGTACGCCCCCCTCGTCCTGGTTGAGCGCGTGCCCCATTGTTCGCGAGCGTGACCCTGCGTGGGCGCGAAGAACCGGCCATCAGGGTGCGCGGGGGCGCACGTCCAGCGCCCGTACGCCCGGCCACGCTTCGACTACGGGGGCATGGGTCGGGACGGTCGGGGTAGGCAGGCGCCCCTTGCGGGGCCACAGCACCTGTGACCGACGGTAACCGAGGTCGTCGTGGGGCCCGCTCGCCGTGCGGGACGTGCCGTCAGGGGGGAGATTTGTTCCTGGACCCGGTCGCGCGGCCGTGCGAGGAGGTGGTCGGCGTGTCCGACGGGCAGTCGTCCGCGCAGGCGCCGG
Source organism: Streptomyces sp. NPDC012466 (assembly GCF_042955215.1). Lineage (NCBI taxonomy): Bacteria > Bacillati > Actinomycetota > Actinomycetes > Kitasatosporales > Streptomycetaceae > Streptomyces > Streptomyces sp. NPDC012466. The sequence goes on from NZ_JBIBEQ010000001.1 coordinate 34,499, forward strand.
CAGCCGCCAGGACGCCTGTCGGCCGTCCCGTGCTCTCCCTGGCTCTGGCGTCGATGATGGACGAGGTGCACGCCCACTCCGGCGCGGTGTACCTGATGGCGCCGGACCAGCCGGTGCTGGAGATGGCGGTGATGGCCGGTCTGCCGCGGGCGTTCGCGGCGCCCTGGGAGCGGGTGGGCATGAACGCGCCGATCCCGGTCGCCGACGCGGCGCGCGAGCGGCGGCTGGTGTGGGTCGGCGGCGAGGAGCAGATGGCCCGCCTCTACCCGCGGATCGCCGTGGTGCTGCCCTATCCCTTCGCCCTGGCCGCGGTGCCCGTCGCCACCGAGTCCACCGTGTACGGCGCGGTCTTCGTGACCTGGCCGGGCACGCATCCGGCGGAGATGTCCGACCACGAGCGCGAGCATCTGACCGCGGCCTGCGGACGGCTGGCCGTCCGGCTGGAGCGGGCCGCCGAGCACAGCGTTCCGCCGCACCCCGAGACCGATCTGCTCGCCGCGCCCCTGGTGGGCGGCATGGCCGGCACGCTCGGCACGGTCGAGGCCGCCCGGATGGTGAGCCGGCTGCCGTACGGGCTGGTCTCGCTGGACCTGCACGGCCGGATCGGCTTCGTCAACGCGGCGGCGGGCGAGCTGCTGAACGTGCCGGTCAGCCGACTGCTCGGCACCCAGCTGTGGGCGTCGGTGCCGTGGCTCAACGACCCGGTGTACGAGGACCGTTACCGGGCCGCTCTGCTCAGCCAGCACGTCACGTCGTTCGTGGCGCTGCGCCCGCCCGGCGAGTGGCTGTCGTTCCGGCTGTACCCGAGCACGACGGGCCTGAGCGTCCGCATCACGAGGTCCAGGGCCGTGTCGCGGATGAACCGGACCGTACCGCCGCCCGACGGGACGCCGTCCCGGCTGGTCACCATCACGCAGGTGCTGGACCTGGCCGGCGCGCTCACCGAGGCGGTGGGGGTGCAGGACGTGGTGCAGCTGGTCGCGGACGAGATCGCCCCGGCCGTGGGCAGTCAGGCGCTGGTCGTGCTGGGCTCGCGGGCGAACCGGCTGCAGGTGCTCGGGCACCGCGGATACCGGGACCCGCACGTGGTGGAACGGTTCGACGGGATGCCCCTGACCGAGCCGACACCCGGCACCCAGGTGCTGCGGACGGGCGTGCCCGCGTTCTTCGAGTCGCAGGAGCAGCTGGAACGGCTGTACCCGGCGCGGCTCGCGACCCCCGACGGGTTCGCGGCCTGGGCCTACCTGCCCCTGATCGCCCAGGGCCGCCCGGTGGGGACGTGCGTCCTGTCCTACGCCGAGCCGCATGCGTTCCCGACGGAGGAGCGGGCGGTGATGATCAGCATGGCCGGGCTGATCGCCCAGGCGCTGGAGCGGGCGCTGCTCTACGACGCCAAGCACCGGCTCGCGCACGGCCTGCAGGAGGCGCTGCTGCCGCACTCCCTGCCGTCGCTGCCCGGCATCGAGGCGGTCGGCCGCTATGTGCCGGCCACGCAGGGCATGGACATCGGCGGCGACTTCTACGACCTGGTCGGCACCCGGGGGACGGCGGCCGCGGTGATCGGGGACGTGCAGGGCCACAACGTGACGGCGGCCGGGTTGATGGGGCAGGTCCGCACCGCGGTGCGCGCGTACACGACCGTGGGCCAGGCGCCCGAGGAGGTCATGCGCAGCACCAACCGGCTGCTGCTCGACCTGGGGTCCGACCTCTTCGCCAGCTGCCTGTACCTGCGGCTCGACCCGGCGCACGGGCGGGCCGTGATGTCCCGGGCGGGGCATCCCCCGCCCCTGCTGAGACGGCCGGACGGGCGGGTGCGCGTCCTCGACCTGGCGGGCGGCCCGTTGCTGGGCATCGACGCCTCGGCGGTGTATCCGACGACGGAGGTCGCCCTGCCCCCCGGTTCGCTGCTCGTCCTCTATACGGACGGGCTGGTCGAGTCCCCCGGCACGGACTTCGAGGAGGCTCTCGCGGATCTGGGCGGGTGGCTGGCCGACGCCGGGGACCGGCCGCTGGACGAACTGGCCGACAGCCTCGTCCAGCAGGAGCGGTACCACGCGGACGGGGAGGAACGGCGAGACGACATCGCCCTGTTGCTGATCAGGGCCCTCGAATAGCGCCGCGGGGCACCGGCACCCGGACGGACAACGCCGGTGGCCGGCCCGGTCCCGCCAGGAAGGGGGCGGAACCGGGCCGGCCGCGTCGGACCGGCTGCCGACGACTGTGCAGGGGTCAGCGGGACTCGGTCAGACCGGAGTTGTCCCCGACGTCATGACCCGCGTCCTGACCGGCGCCGGCTTCGGCACCCGCTTCGCCGCCTCCGGCCTGCTCACCGGCACCTGCCTCGTCACCGGCACCGGCTTCCTCGCCGGCACCCGCACCAGCCTCGTCACCGGCACCGGCCTCTTCACCGGCACCCGCTTCGCCGCCCGCACCGGCTTCCTGGCCCGCGCCCGCTTCATCGCCCGCACCGGCCTCGTCGCCGGCGCCACCGCCCGCGGCACCGCCCGCGCCGAGGGTCGCGCCGACCGCCTCCAGGGCGGTGGTCACCGGCTGGAAGAACGTCTCGCCGCCGGCCGTGCAGTCACCGCTGCCGCCGGAGGTCAGGCCGATCGCGAGACCGTCCTGGGTGAACAGCGAGCCGCCGCTGTCGCCCGGCTCCGCGCAGACGTCGGTCTGGATGAGGCCCGTGACGGTGCCCTCCGGGTAGTTCACCGTGGCGTCGAGGCCGAGGACCTGGCCGTCGTTGAGCCCGGTGGTGCTGCCCATCCGGAAGACCTGCTGACCGACGGTCGCCTCGGCGGCCTCGGTGATCTGGACCGTCTGGTTGCCGGTGTTGACCTCGCTGGGGGCCTCGGTCGCCGGGTCGTCGTACTTCACGAGTGCGAAATCGCCGGCGCCGGGGAAGGTCGACTGATCGACGGTGGCGATCGGCTGGCCGCCCTGCGTGTCGGACCACTCGTTGCCGCCGAGGGTGCAGTGACCGGCCGTCAGGAAGGCCGGGGAGCCGTCGCCCGCGGTGACGTTGAAACCGAGGGAGCAGCGCGAGCCGCCCGCGAAGATGGCGTCCCCGCCGGAGACGAACGGCTTGAAGGTGCCGGAGGACTTCTTGAGCGTGGCCATGCCGGAGCCGAGCTCCTGCACGGTGGACTGGAGTCTGTCCCACTTGGCGCCGGTCACGGTGCTGTCCGCGGTCACCAGGAGCTTGTTGGTGCGCGGGTCGATCGACCACGAGGTGCCCGCGATGGTCGCCTCGGACTTCAGCGTCGACGCCCCGTCCTGGAGATCCGACCAGCTGTTGTCGACCTCGCGGACCTTCGCGCCGGCCGCCTTCGCCTGCACGACCACGTTGTTGTTGTCGCCCGGCACGACGTTGACGACCAGTTGCCTGGCGGCGCTGTCGTAGTAGGAGCCGCCGAACGCCTCACCGAGGAGCCCGGAGAGCTGCGAGGCGAGATCCGAGGCGTCGCCCGCCTTCAGGGTCTTCGGCGCTGCCGCCGCGTCACCGGACGAACCGTCCTGGGAGGCGTTGGCGTGGGGGAGCAGGATCGCGGCCGCGCCGAGCGCCACCACGCTGCCCGCCGCTATCGCGGCCTTGCGCTTCGGAATTCGCTTGTGACTCAAACTTCTCTCCTCCTGGGGGACGGAGTACGTGCCGCCGTCCGGCAGCTTCTGGGGGGCGCCTGGATGGCTGTTGGTACGCACGGGCCGCACGGGGCGTTCAATTCCGTTTGCGAGTGATCCCTTCGCATAGCGGAATCGGCCAACTCCCGTCGCCCGTGCGCCGACCGCTCGGTTCGCGGCCGGCCTGCTCACACGGGCCGGTCCGGCAGACGGGGTCCGTCGATCCCGGGGAGGGGCATGGCCGGATGACGGCCTTTCAGGCGGCGGAGTCCCCGCGGAGCAGCGGAACGCAACGCTCCGTATCCGATCGGAAACGATCCGTCGACATCACGGAGTCGAATCCCGGCTTCAGCGAATCTGCACATCGAATGCTCAACCCGGTCACTGAAAGGAGGGTTATCCACACCCCGGCCGCGTCGGTCACGCCTTTGGGGCGGGAGTGCCGGATTCGCCGCCCCGGGAAGCAAGGGCCCGAATGCGCCGATGCGGTGCCCCATGTGAAGAACTCGCTCCCGTGCGGTGTCCAAACCTGCACGGATCGGTGCCTCCGAGGCGCAAGTTCCCTGGTGAGGGAGGTGGTTGATTGGAAGGGCGGACCCGCAGCGTGCTTTGATCCATCGCACCGCGGGGGCCGCCCAGGGCATTCGGAAACGAAAGTCCGGCACTCGCGGTCGCGGCCGTCATCTGTCCCCAGAGGGGGCCGCTCCCCCCTTGTGAGATATCCATATGAAGGGAAGTTCCATCATGAACTCCACCCCCCAGGTTGAGACCGTCGAGATCGCCGACGCCGAGCTCGACGCCGTCTCCGGCGGTCTGGCCGTGAACGCCGTGAACACCGTCACCGACACGGTGAACGGCATCGCTCCGGTCTCCGGCCTGGTCGACACGGCCGTCGGCACCGTCGAGGGTGTCACCGGCCTGAACACGGCCCCGGTCACCAACCTGGTCGCCGGTCTCTGATCGAGCCCCCGTGCCGTTGAGTCCCGGAGCCGCAGCCGGCGGTTCCGGGTTCTTCGGGTGCCGTGACAGCTTCTGTCGCGGCCGTCGGTACCTCTTCTACGGGTGAGGGAAGTTCCCTTGCAGTTCCGCCAACAGGCCCTCGCCAAGCTCCAGTCACCGGAGGAACTCGACCTGCCGGTGCGGTTCGCGCGCCCGCAGGGCTGGCTCGTGCTCTCGGTGACGGTGGTCGCGATGGCGGCCGCCTCGGTCTGGGCGGTGACCGGTTCGGTGACCTCCACCGTCAGCGCGCCCGCCATCCTCACGCACGGGCAGGGCAGTTACGTCCTCCAGAGCCCCGTCGCGGGCCAGGTCACCGCCGTGCTCGCGAAGCAGGGCCAGCAGGTGCCCGCGGGCTCTCCCGTGCTCAAGGTCCGTACGGCCAAGGGCGAAGCGGTCGTACGCACGCTCGACGCGGGCCGCGTCTCCGCGCTCGCCGCGACCGTCGGGCAGATCATCCGGACCGGCGCGAACGTCGCCGCCGTCGAGAAGGTCGCCCGCACCGAGGACCCCCTCTACGCGACCGTGTACGTCCCCACCGCCAACGCCGCCTCGATCCCCGACGACGCCGCCGTGGACCTGACCGTGCAGTCGGTGCCGACGCAGGAGTACGGCGTGCTGCGCGGCCATGTGAAGTCGGTCGACCGCTCCGCCCAGTCCCCGCAGCAGATCGCCGCGTTCCTCGGGGACAGCCAGCTGGGCGAGCAGTTCACCAAGAAGGGCAGGCCGGTGGCCGTGACGGTCCGGCTGGACAAGTCGTCCGCCACGAAGAGCGGCTACCGGTGGTCGTCCGCGGACGGGCCCCCGTTCAAGCTGACCTCCATGACGCTGGCCTCCGGTTCGATCCGGCTGGCCGATCAGCGCCCCGTCGACTGGCTGCTGCCATGAGCGCCACCGCACAGGAGCCCCGGAGCAGACGACGCGCCGCCCCGCCGAAGCGCAAGGTGCCCAAGGCCCGGGCGAAGACCGTCCGCACACCCACCGTCCTCCAGATGGAGGCCGTCGAGTGCGGCGCCGCCTCCCTGGCGATGGTGCTCGGCCACTACGGCAAGCACGTCCCGCTGGAGGAGCTGCGCATCGCCTGCGGCGTCTCCCGTGACGGCTCACGCGCCAGCAACCTGCTGAAGGCCGCCCGCAGTTACGGCCTGACGGCCAAGGGCATGCAGATGGACCTGGCGGCCCTCGCCGAGGTGACGTCACCGGCCATCCTGTTCTGGGAGTTCAACCACTACGTCGTCTACGACGGCATGGGCCGCCGCTTCGGCCGTCGCGGCGTCTACATCAACGATCCCGGCAAGGGCCGCCGGTTCGTGCCCATGGAGGACTTCGACGGCAGCTTCACCGGTGTCGTGCTGGTGATGGAGCCCGGCGAGGACTTCGCCCGGGGCGGCCGCAAGCCCGGAGTCCTCGGCGCGATGCCCGCCCGGCTGCGCGGCACGGCCGGCACGATGCCCGCGGCGGTGCTGGCGAGCCTGCTGCTGGTGGCGGTCGGCGCGGCGGTGCCCGCGCTCAGCCGCACCTACATCGACGAGTTCCTGATCGGCAACCAGACCTCGCTGCTCGGCGTGCTGTTCACGTCGATGGCCGCGTGTGTGCTGCTCACGGTCGTGCTGACCTGGCTCCAGCAGGCCAATCTGCTGCGCGGCCGCATCATCTCCTCCACCCTCTCCAGCGCCCGCTTCCTGCGGCATCTGCTGCGGCTGCCGGTGACGTTCTTCTCCCAGCGCAGCCCGGCCGACCTGGTGCAGCGGCTCCAGTCCAACGACGCGGTGTCCGAGACGCTGTCCCGCGACCTCGCGGCGGCGGGCGTGGACGCGGTCGTGGTCGTCCTGTACGCGGTCCTGCTGTACACCTACGACCCGCAGCTGACGTTCGTCGGCATCGGCGTGGCGCTGCTGAACATCGTGGCCATGCGCATCGTCATCCGGCTGCGCGCCACGCGCACGGCGAAACTGCGCGCGGACACGGCCCGCCTCACCAACACCGCCTACACGGGTCTGCAGCTCATCGAGACGATGAAGGCGACCGGCGGCGAGGACGGCTACTTCCGCAAGTGGGCCGGGCAGCACGCCACCACCTTGGAGGAGCAGCAGCGCCTGGGCGTGCCGAGCGCCTGGCTGGGCGTGGTCGCGCCGACCCTCGCCACCCTGAACAGCGCGCTCATCCTGTGGATCGGCGGCATGCGGGCGGTCGAGGGGCACATCTCGGTCGGTCTGCTGGTCGCCTTCCAGGCACTGGTCACCCGGTTCACGGCCCCGCTGACCCGGCTGAACGGCGTCGCGGGCCGCATCCAGGACTTCGCCGCGGACGTGGCCCGGCTGAAGGACGTGGAGAACTTCAAGGCCGACCCGCTCTACGGCCGCCCCGGCGCCGGCGAGTCCACGCGCCGCCTCCAGGGCCATGTCGAGCTGGAGAACATCACGTTCGGCTACAGCCCGCTCGACAAGCCCCTGCTCACCGGCTTCGACCTGACGGTCGGCCCCGGGCAGCAGGTCGCGCTGGTGGGCGGCTCGGGCAGCGGCAAGTCCACGGTGTCCCGGATGATCTCCGGGCTGTACGCGCCGTGGGAGGGCGTGATCCGCATCGACGGGCAGCGCATCGAGGACATCCCGCGCGGGGCGCTGGCCGCCTCGGTCTCCTTCGTCGACCAGGAGGTGTTCCTCTTCGAGGGCACGGTCCGCGACAACGTGGCGCTGTGGGACCCCTCGATCCCGGACGACGCGGTGGAGGACGCGCTGCGCGACGCCGCCCTGTACGACGTGATCACCCGCCGCCCCGGCGGCATCCACAGCAAGGTCGAGCAGGACGGCCGCAACTTCTCCGGCGGACAGCGCCAGCGTCTGGAGATCGCGCGGGCACTGGTGCGCCGGCCGAGCATCCTGGTGCTCGACGAGGTGACGAGCGCCCTGGACGCGGAGACCGAGCAGGTCGTGATGGACAACCTGCGCCGGCGCGGCTGCGCCTGCGTGGTGATCGCGCACCGCCTCAGCACAGTGCGCGACAGCGACGAGATCGTCGTCCTGCAACACGGCACGGTCGTGGAGCGGGGACGGCACGAGGACCTGGTGGCCCGCGGCGGCGCGTACGCGGCACTGGTCAGGGAGCGGTGAGATGACGGCCGTTCACGAAGGGCACGACGGCGACCTCGTGCTGGGCGCCTTCGGGCAGATGGGCTCGCGCATCGACTGCGCCGGGTTCAACCGCCTCGACCTCGAAGGCCCGCAGGTGCTGTGGCTGATCGCGTCCGGGGCCGTGGACCTGTTCGCGGTCGACGCCGGACAGCAGGGTCACTGGCATCATCTGGGCCGGCTGGAGGCGGGCTCGCTGGTGCTCGGCCCGGTGCCGGGCCCGCAGCACACCCTGGTGGCCCGGCCGCTGCGGGACTGCGTGGTGCACCGCATCGGCCTGCGCGAGCTGTACCAGCCCGCCCACACCGCGACCTGGTCGTACGACGAGTACGGCAACCCGCAGTACGTGCCGCCGACGACGAGCCCGCTGGAGTACGCGCTCGCCCTGGGGGTCGGCCGCAGCCTGTCGATCCTGTTCCAGGCGCCGATGGCCACCGAGCGGGCCGCCGCGCCCACCGACGACGACGTGTTCTGGATGCAGGTGCCGCCGGGCAGCGTGCAGTACGGCTCGCTGTACGGCGCGGAGGCCGCGGCCGACCTGCTGATGGACCCCGCGCTGTGGCAGTCCATGGTCGACCAGCAGTACCGGCTGCTGACCACGCTGGACCGCTGGATCGAGCAGCTGGAGCGCACCCACGAGACACGCACGGCGGAGGGCATCAAGGCCGGTGAGGCGGTGCGCGTCCAGGCCGACCGGACGCTGCTCGCCTCCATCGGCAAGCGCTCCTCCCGGCGCACCACCGCGGCCGACGCGGACGCCACCTACGCGGCCTGCAAGCTGGTCGGTGAGGCGGCCGGGATCCGCCTCACCGAGCCGACCCAGAAGGGCACCGGCGGCGACCGCCTCGACCCGGTCGAGCAGGTCGCCCTGGCCTCCCGCGTCCGTACCCGGGCCGTACGGCTCGACGGCCGCTGGTGGCGGGACAACGTGGGGCCGCTGGTCGGGCAGCGGGCCCTGTCGGGGGCGCCGGTGGCACTGTTGTGGCGGCGTGGCGGCTATGTCGCGGTGCATCCGTCGACCGGTCGTGAGACGCCGGTCGAGAAGGCCAACGCCGACGAGTTCGAGCCGCGCGCGGTGATGTTCTACCGTCCGCTGCCCGAACGCGGGCTCAGTCCGCTGAGGCTGCTGCGGTTCTGCATGCAGGGCATGCGCGGCGACTTGACCGGTCTGCTGCTCAGCGGTCTGGTCACGGTGGCGATCGGCGCGCTCGTGCCGGTCGCGACCGGCAAGGTGCTGGGCGAGTTCGTGCCGAAGGCACAGACCGGGCTGATCGTGCAGGTGTGCCTCGCGGTGATGCTGAGCAGCGTGGTGGCGGCCGCCTTCATGCTGTTGCAGAACCTGACCATCCTGCGGCTGGAGGGCCGGATCGAGGCCACGCTCCAGCCTGCGGTGTGGGACCGGCTGCTCCGGCTGCCGACGAAGTTCTTCACCGAGCGTTCCACGGGCGAGCTGGCCAGCGCCGCCATGGGCATCAGTGCGATCCGCAGGCTGCTCGCGGGCGTCGGCCCGACGGTCGCCCAGTCGGTGACGGTCGGCGCGATGAACCTGGGGCTGCTGCTCTGGTACAGCGTGCCGATGGCGATGGCCGCGATCGGCATGCTCGTCGTGATCGCGGCGGTCTTCCTGGGGCTGGGGCTGTGGCAGGTGCGCTGGCAGCGGCGGCTGGTGGTGCTCTCCAACAAGCTGAACAACCAGGCGTTCCAGACGCTGCGCGGCCTGCCCAAGCTGCGGGTGGCCGCCGCCGAGAACTACGCGTACGCCGCGTGGGCGTCGCAGTTCGCGCGCAGCCGGGAGCTCCAGCAGAAGGTCGGCCGCATCAAGAACCTCACGACGGTGCTGGGCGCGGTGTATCTGCCGTTGTGCACCCTGCTGATGTTCATGCTGCTGGCGGGCCCGGCCCGGGGCTCGATGTCGGCGGCGGCGTTCCTCACCTTCAACACGTCGGTGACGATGCTGCTGACCTCGGTCACCCAGCTGACGGGCGCGTTCGTCTCGGCGGTGGCCGCGCTGCCGCTGTTCGAGGAGATCAAGCCGGTTCTGGACGCCACGCCGGAGGTGCGTACGGCGAGCACCCGGCCGGGTCCGCTGACCGGGGCGATCGAGGCACGGCGGGTGTCCTTCCGCTACTCGGACGACGGTCCGCTGGTCCTGGACGACGTGTCGTTCGAGGTGCGGCCGGGCGAGTTCGTCGCGGTCGTCGGTCCGAGCGGCTGCGGCAAGTCGACGCTGCTGCGGCTGCTGATCGGCTTCGACCGGCCCGTGTCGGGCAGCGTGCTGTACGACGGGCAGGACCTGGCGGCCCTGGACCAGTCGGCGGTGCGCCGCCAGTGCGGTGTGGTGCTCCAGCACGCGCAGCCGTTCTCCGGCTCGATCCTGGACGTCATCTGCGGCACCGAGCCGTACACGCCGGAGGAGGCGATGGCGGCCGCCGAGATGGCCGGTCTGGCCGAGGACATCAAGCGGATGCCGATGGGCCTGCACACCATCGTGGCGGGCAGCGGAGCCGTCTCCGGCGGGCAGCGGCAGCGGCTGATGATCGCCCAGGCGCTGATCCGCCGACCGCGCATCCTCTTCTTCGACGAGGCGACCAGCGCCCTCGACAACGAGACGCAGCGCACGGTCATCGAGAGCACCAAGGCCCTGCACGCGACCCGGATCGTCATCGCACACCGGCTGTCGACCGTGATGGACGCCGACCGGGTCGTGGTGATGGAGGAGGGCAAGGTCATCCAGCAGGGCCCGCCCGCGCAGCTCCTCGCCGACACCAACGGCCGCCTCCACGAGCTGGTCCGCCGCCAGATGGCGTGACGCAGGGCGCTCCCCCGGCGGTCCCAGCGAAACGTCGTCGTTGTGCTGCTGCCGCGCCTCGGCCCGCAGACCGTCGTCCCGCTGGGTTTCGCGATCGCCACGGCCGGCATGGCCCGGCTGACCGGCATCCGGGCGGTTCCGTCAGTACGGCGCTGCTGAACACCCTCGCCGCGAGCGCGGCGACCGACTACCTGGCCGGCAAGGACCCGAGCAGCAAGCCGGTGCGAGCCGAGGCCACGATCGAGAGCTACACCGCGGCCTTCTGGTGGCCGGGGTTCGTCGCCCCGGGGGCGCTGATCACCCTGGTCCTGCACCGGCGCGGCGTGCCGGAGCAGGACGCGCAGGCGCCGCCGGTCGTGCGCAGGTGACCGTCGGGAGCTGCCGGGGCCGGCGTGCGCAGGGACACGGCGGCCCCGCCGTCCGGTGGCGTGTCCTCGCCGGTGCGCAGGGTGCGGCCTGTTGACCCGCCCCGTATGTGGGTACCCACCGCCCATGCGAATCAGCGTGGTGGACGTGGGATCGAACACGGTCAGACTGGTGGTCGCGGACGCGGCGGACGGGGTGCCGCTGCCCGTGCACACCGCCAAGTGGCGACTCAGGCTGTCCGAGCAGGTCACACCTGGGGGACCCATCCCGGAGCAGGCCGTGGGGCAACTCGTCGACGCGGTGGCCGAGGCGAGCAGGACCGCCACCCGGTGGGGTGCGGCGGGCCCGCTGGCGTTCGCGACCGCCGTGGTGCGCAACGCGCCGAACCGGCACGAGGTACTGCACACCGTCCGGGCCCGCACGGGCATCGACCTGTGCACGCTGCCGGGCGAGGTCGAGGCCGAGCTGACGTTTCTCGGGGCCCGGCGCTGGATGGGCTGGCGGTCGGGTCCGCTCGCCCTGCTGGACATCGGCGGCGGCACCCTCGAAGTCGCCTTCGGCCGCGGCCGGTTGCCCGACTTCGTGGCGTCGCTGCCGCTGGGTGCGCGGCGGCTGACGCACGAGTTCTTCGAGGACGAGGACCCGCCCTCGCCGGAGCGGGTGCGGGCGCTGCGCCGCAAGGTCCGCCATCAGCTGCGGGACGTCGCGGCACGCATCCGCTGGGAGGGCCCGCGCACCGCGGTCGCCACCTCCCGCACCTTCCAGCAGCTGGGGCGGCTGTGCGGCGCGGCACCCGGACGGCACGGCCCGTTCGTGGACCGGCGGATGCACCGCTCGGACCTGCGGGCGGCGATCACGCAGCTGGCCGCCCTGCCCGCCGCTGAACGCGCGCATCTGCCCGGCATCTCGGCACCGCGTGCCGCGCAGAGCCTGGCGGGAGCGGTGGTCGGGCACACCGCGCTGAAACTGACCGGCATCAAGGCCGTCACGGTCTGCCCCTGGGCGATCCGCGAGGGCGTGCTGCTGCGCCACATCGAGGACGGCCCCTCCTGGTGGGCGGAGGTCGTCCGCCTCAGCGAGGAGGCAGCCCCCGCGGACCCGGTGCCGCTGCGCATCGCCTCCTCCGCCACCAGCTGAACACCCACCGCCGTGAGCGGACGTACCGAACGCAGGAAGGAGACCGCCGTGTCCGAGCACAAGGATCACGACCGGGACGAGGACCAGCACACCACGCCGCCCGCGACGGCGCTCGAAGAGGTGCTGCGGGAGGTCGAGGACGCCGAGACCCGCACCCGGGACTCCGCCGGCCGGCGCCGCCACCGGGGCGAGGCCGGCGAGGCCGTCACCCCCAATACGCGAGCGCAGGAGGAGTCCGAGGGCGACTGAGCGACGGGCGGAGGCGGGCGCGGCCGCATGGGGCGGGAGGCGGCCCGGGCGGCTGCGCCCGCACGACGGGGCGGGTGACCTTCGCCGCCGGGCGGGTACCCGGCGCGCATGGAGCACGAAGGACCACGACTGCCCACCCCGCGCGGCCCGCTGAGCAGGGGTGTCGACGCCTACCTGCGGGGCGCGGGCCGGCTGCCCCACCTGGAGGACGTCGCCCGGGCCGAGGTGTACGGCGACGACCTCCAGCTCGCGCTGTACCTCTGTTACGAGCTGCACTACCGCGGATTCGCGGACGTATCCCCTGAGCGCGAGTGGGACCCCGACCTGCTGCGCGTCCGCGCGGCCATGGAACACCGCTTCCTGTCCGCGCTGCGCACCGACGCACACGTCCACGACACCGTGGACGAGGCACTGGCCGACCTGCTGGTCGAGCCCGTCGACGGCACCGGCGTCAGCCACTTCCTGCGCGACGAGGGCGAACTGTGGCAGCTGCGCGAGTACGCGGCCCAGCGCTCCCTGTACCACCTCAAGGAGGCCGACCCGCACGCCTGGGTGCTGCCGCGGCTGTACGGCCGGGCGAAGGCGGGGATGGCGGCGGTGGAGTTCGACGAGTGGGGCGGCGGCCGCGCCGATCGCGTGCACGCCGTCCTGTTCGCCGGCCTGATGACGGACCTGGGCCTGGACACCACGTACGGCCGCTATCTCGACGCCTCGTCCGCCGAGGCCCTGACCACCGTGAACATGATGTCCCTGTTCGGGTTGCACCGGGCCCTCAGGGGTGCCCTGGTCGGCCACTTCGCGGCGGTGGAGATCACCTCGTCACCGGGGTCGCGGCGGCTCGCCGAGGCGATGCGCCGCACGGGCGCCGGACCCGCCGCCGAGCACTTCTACGACGAGCACGTCGAGGCGGACGCCGTCCACGAGCAGGTGGTGCGTCACGACGTCATCGGCGGGCTCCTGGAACAGGAGCCCCATCTCGCCGCGGACGTCGCCTTCGGCATCGACGCCACCGAGTTCGTCGAGGAACGCTTCGGCACCCGGCTGCTCTCGGACTGGCGCGCGTCACGTTCGTCACTGCGTGAACCGCTTGCCCGGGAAACTGCTCATATCTCCTGATGGCCGGGGTACTCGGCATCTCGTGATTGCACTGGTACCCCCGGGCGTGTACGCCCCGCAGGAAGACACCGAGCTGCTGGCCGGTGCCCTGTCCGACGAGCCGTTGCCCCCTGGCGCGGAAGTCCTCGACGTGGGCACCGGCAGCGGAGCCCTGGCGCTGGAAGCCGCGCGCCGGGGCGGCCGTGTGACCGCTGTGGACGTGTCCTGGAGCGCCGTATGGGCCGCCCGGCTGAATGCCCGGCTGGCGGGGCTCCCGGTCCGCATCCGGCACGGGAATCTCTTCGACCCCGTGCGCGGAAGGACCTTTGATCTGATCCTCGCCAATCCGCCGTACGTGCCGGCGCCGGACGGTCATCGCAGGCCACCGCGGGGCGCGGCCCGGGCCTGGGACGCCGGCGACGACGGACGCCTGGTCGTCGACCGGATCTGCCGTGAGGCGCCCGGTCTGCTGCGCCCGGGCGGAGTGCTGCTGCTGGTGCAGTCGGCGCTCAGCGGCCCGGACGTGACCGTCGAACAGTTGCGCGCCGCCGACCTGAAGGCCGCGGTGACCCGCCGGCACCGGATCGAGTTCGGGCCGGTGCTGCGCGGCCGGGAACGCTGGCTGCGGGAGCGGGGGCTGCTGCCCGCCGCCGACGACAAGGAAGAGCTGGTGGTCGTCCGTGCCGAACTCCCCGTCTGACCGGCCGGCGGCGGCGCGTCGTGTCGCCGTCCAGCGCAAGGGTCCGCTGCTGATGGAGGGCCCGGTGGAGGTGGAGCTGGAGGACGGCTCGGTGGTGACCTCCGACCGCTTCCGCGTGGCCCTGTGCACGTGCCGCCGCAGCCGCCGCTACCCGTGGTGCGACACCAGTCATCGCGACCGGGCCTGAGGCCCCGGGCGTAGAAGAGCCCAGGAGCCGGCGGGCGGCCCCACTCCGCCCGCCGGCTCCCTTGCGCGGGATCGCGAATTCCCGTGACAACGGCCCGGCTCCCCAGCCACGGCCCGCTGCGCTTCACGGACTCAGCGCGATCCCGGTCTGTGGGCCCGGCCTTCTCAGAAGGAGAAGACGCCGGTGCCGTAGGCGTTCTTCATGCAGTCGTTGGAGAAGGTGCGCTCGTAGGAGACGCGCTTGCCCTGCCAGACTCCGTCGACGGTGATGACCACCGGGTCGTACTGCTTGGTGCACATCACGCCCTCCTTCGCCGTCAGAGCGTCGAAGTCGCCGCCGACGCCGCGCAGTTCCGCGCAGGCCGGGCCGGCCGCCGGGTGCGTGCCGGCGGGCGTCGGGGCACAGGTCAGGGTGACCGCGCGTTCCGGAGTCGCTGCGATCGCGCTCTCACCGTGGCCCACCGTGAGGACGAGGGCCGACGGGGCGTAGAGCGCGGTGGGGGCCTGACCCGGGGCGGCGAGCGCCGCCCCGGAGAGGGGGCCGCAGACGGCGGTGGCCGTCAGGCCGAGAGTCATGGCCCAGCGCGCGGTGTTCCGCATTGTGTGCATCCTTCCGCATCGATTACAGGGTGTGCCGGCCCGTGCTCGGTCGGTGCCCGGAGCGGCGAGCGCGAGTCTGCCGAGTCCGCCGCGGAAACACACATCGACCCCACGGGTTTCAGTAACATTGCGTATTGAATCAGTGGCGCGAAGTTACGGAATCCGCACGGGTGAAGCCCGTAACTGCGCGGTCCTCGGGGTCATGAAGCGGCCAGATGGCCGAATTCCAGGTGTTCGTTAATCGGCCTGAAACATTCCGATTTCGCTCTCGGCCGACCGCTTGGTGACCCCTTGTGTTCATGGTCCGGCCGAGTAATCGTCATTACATGATTACGACAGAGCAGCGAGACAAGCTTCGGGGCTGGTTCGCCGGCCGTCTGCCGGACGACCTCTTCGAGGAGCTGACCGAGCTCACGGTCGACCGCGAGGAGATCACCGTGATCGGCCGCATCCCCGAACCCCGGCTGACCGAGGACGCCCCGGCCACCGAGCGGGAGGCGGCCCTGGAGAGCCGGGTGCAGGAGTTCCGGGAGCGCACCCGGGAGGACCGGATGGCCGTGGCCCGGGAAGCCGAGCAGCGGTACCGCAGGAAGGTGTCCTGGGGCGTGGAGTGCGGCGGACGGCGGACGCTCTTCACCCACGTGGCCGCGCCGGTCATGACGCGGCTGCGTCAGCCGGAGCGCCAGGTCCTCGACACCCTGATCGCGGGCGGCGTCGCCCGCAGCCGCAGCGACGCGCTGGCCTGGTGCGTGCGCCTGGTGCAACGCCATACGGACGACTGGCTCGCGGAGTTGCGCGACTCGCTCGAACACGTGCAGCGCGTCAGGGCCCAGGGTCCGGACGCCGAGCCGGACCGCACACCGCCCACGGACGACCGGGAGTGACCATCGAACGGGCCCGGATGCGGGGGGCGTTGTCAGACCCCTCGGCTACGTTGCCCGCATGACGGACTTCGTACTGGTGGCAGGGGCATGGCTCGGGGCGTGGGCATGGGACGAGGTGGCCGCGGAGCTGCGCACCGCCGGGCACGACGTCCATGCGCTGACGCTGTCGGGCCTCGCCGAGAAGCGCGGCACACAGCCGGCCGGACAGCAGACGCATGTCCGGGACATCGTCGAGGAGGTGGAACGCCTCGGCCTGCGGGACGTCGTCCTGGTCGGGCACAGCTACTCGGGCATCCCGGTCGGGCAGGCCGCCGAGCGGATCGGCGACCGGCTGCGACGCGTGGTGTTCGTCGACGCGAACGTGCCGGTGGAGGGGGAGTCGTTCCTGTCGGGCTGGCCGAGCGGACAGGTCCGGCAGGCCATCGCCGACCACTCCGGGTACTGGCCACCGCTCGGCCCGCAGGACTGCGCGGGGCAGGGGCTGACGGACGAGCAGATCGCCCGCCTGGTGGAGGGCGCGACCCCGCACCCCGGTGTGACGCTCACCGAACCGGCCGTCCTCGGCCGTCCCCTCGGCGAACTCCAGGCGACGTACGTGAAGTGTCTCCTCGACGGGGACGAGCCGATGCCGGCCGTGGCCGCACTCCTGGAGAGCGACTCCTGGGAGCTGGTGGAGCTGGACACCGGGCACTGGCCGATGTTCTCCCGGCCGCGCGCACTGGCCCGCCTGCTGCACACGGCGGCGGACCGCCCCTGATCCGCCCCTGCGCATACCGCTCGGTATCGTCGCCCGTACGGCACGGTCTCGACGAGGAGACGACGAGAGGCGGGGCGTACGGTGGGCAGGCACTGGGCGGACTTCCAGTACGAGATCTATCTGAACGGGATGACGGGTGCCGTACCGCGGCTGCCCACCGATCTGACCCGGCTGGAGGAGCTGACCGAGCAGCGGCTCGGGCCCGGCCCGGTCGGCTACGTGGCGGGCAGCGCGGGCAACGGCAGTACGGCCCGCGCCAACCGGGCGGCCCTGGAGCGCCGCAGGATCGTGCCCCGCATGCTGCGGGACGTGCACGAGCGGGACCTGTCGGTCGAGGTGCTGGGCCGTGCCCTGCCCGCCCCTGTCGCGCTGGCCCCGGTCGGGGTGCTGTCGATCATGCACCCGGACGCCGAGTCCGCCGCCGCCCGGGCCGCCGCCGCGCAGGACGTGCCGTACATCCTGTCGTCGGCGTCCAGCACTCCCCTGGAGCAGGTCGCCGAGGCGATGGGGGACGCCGAGCGCTGGTTCCAGCTGTACTGGCCGAGGGACCCCGAGGTGGCCCGCAGCTTCCTGAACCGGGCGAAGGCGGCCGGCTTCAGCGTGCTGGTCGTCACCCTGGACACGCCGCTGCTGTCCTGGCGCCCACGCGATCTCGACCAGGCGTACCTGCCGTTCCTGCACGGTGTCGGCACCGCCAACTACTTCTCGGACCCTGCCTTCCAGGCAGGTCTGGCCAAGCCGGTGCACGAGGACCCGAACGCGGCCGTGATGCACTTCGTCGGCATGTTCTCCGACCCGGCCAAGAGCTGGCCGGACCTCGCGTTCCTGAGGGAGAACTGGGACGGCCCGATCGTCCTCAAAGGCGTCCTGCACCCGGACGACGCACGCCTGGCCGCCGACGCCGGCATGGACGGTGTGGTCGTCTCCAACCACGGCGGCCGCCAGGTGGCCGGGTCCGTCGCGGCGGCCGACGCGCTCCCCCGGGTGGCGCAGGCGGCCGGTGACCGGCTCACCGTCCTGTTCGACAGCGGCATCCGCACCGGCGACGACGTCTTCAAGGCCCTCGCCCTCGGTGCCCGCGCGGTCCTCGTCGGCCGCCCGTACGTCTACGGCCTCGGCCTCGACGGCCGGTCCGGCGTCGAGCACGTCATCCGCTGCCTGCTCGCCGAACTCGACCTGACGCTCGCCCTGTCGGGCCATGCGACACCGAGCACGATCGGCCCGGCCGACCTCGTCGAGGACCCGGTCTGACGGCAGGGCTGCACGGCGTGTGCGCCGCGCAGCCCCGCTCGGACTCCGGGACCCGTCGTCACGCCGTCCGGCCGTCGGACAGCGTCACACGGCGGGCCGCCGGGCCGTCCTGCTCCTCGATCGACAGGGAACCCGACGCCGTCGGCAGGGGATCGGGCTGCCAGCGCTGGATGCCGGAGGAGCGGTCGCGGACCTTGACGACGATGTCGGCGTCCGGATCGTCGTCAGCCGGGGCCAGGGCGAGCTGCTCGTCCCAGCGGGGCAGCAACTCCCCCTGCACGGTGAGGTCGTAGCGCACGTCGTCGCCCCGCTCGGCATCCTCGTCGGCGCAGGTACCGAGGACGACGACGCCGGCGTCCTTGTGGGAGTCCAGGCACAGCCCGGGGTCGGCGACGCTGCGCAACAGCCCGTCGTCCTCGTAGGTCCACTGCTGGGTCCACACCGTCGAGCACTCCGCCAGTTTCGCGCCCGAGCCCTCCTTCGGCAGGTCCCGGATGTCGAGGCACAGGTCGGCACCCGCGTTGCGCAGCCGTGTCACCCCCTGTGTCGCGGGGAGCCCCGCGGTGCCGGGCGGTGTCACCGACGTGGAGCCCTTGCCGCCGGCGGCGCTGCTGGAGCCGGCCGGGTCGGCTTCTCCCCCGTCGTAGGAGGACGCGCTGATGATGAGCACCGTCGCCAGCACTCCGGCCGAGAGCGCGCCGACGCCCGAGAGGATCGCCCGTGAGGAGCGCAGCGTCTCCGGAACCCGGGCGGGCACGGGAAGCCGGGACAGCAACCCGTGCCGCCCGCCGCCCCGCCGTCCGCCACCGCGCCGGCCCGCGCGAGCGCCCCGCGTGCCGTGCGACGCCCGTCCCGGGCGCGAGTCGAGGTAGCGGCGGGCGCCCCAGCCGAGTACCGCCTCGGCGATCAACGGCCCCAGCGAGCCCTCGAAATGGCTCAGTTGCTCTGCCGCGTTCCGGCAGTAGCGGCACTCCGCCAGATGCTGCTCGACGTCGGGCAGCAGGGCGCCGCCCCGGCGTATCGGGACATCCAGGAGGCGGTTGTAGAACCGGCAATCGTGGGTCGGCGCGAGTTCGCGATGGGCAAGGACACAGCCTTCACGGAATGTGCCACGCGCCTGTTCGAGAGCCGCCGAAGCGACGTCGGTGTCCATGCCCAGCAGAGCGGCGGGGACGCTTATGGGATCCGCCTCGACCTCGACGTGCCAGAGCAAACAGCGCGAGGCGGCGGGAAGTGCCTGGAATGCCCGCTCGGCGAGGGTGCGATTTTCCGGGGTCATGGACGTCGCCGCGCGCAGCCCACGCCCTCCGGCCGGTTTCTGCAACGCGGGCAGAACGGCTGATATGCGATCGTCGCCGGACCACTCGCGGATCGTGTCGCGCACCGTCACCAGAAGGGCCGGGCGCAGCGCGACGGCCGACTCGCCGAAGGCGAGACGGTTGAGGGTCCGGTGGAAGGCGGTCCCGGTCACCATGGCGGCGACCTGCGCCGACGAGGCGAGACAGATGACCGCGTAGTCGTGCGCCGGCTCGTAGTGCCGCGCCATCAGCAGCGCGACGGAATGGGCGGCTACCCCGCCCTCCGGGCTGCCTCTCAGTGGGGCGGCGAGTGATTCATCGGATTCCCCGGGATCCCCGCCGGGCGGGGGATACGGAGGACGAGGGGGGTGGGGGGTGGGCACTGAGATGGTTCCTTCCCACGCATGTGAGACACACAGAAGTCCTGCCGCCGAAAAAGGAGGCCCGTTCGGTGCGTACCTTTTTGGGCGTGGCGCGGGAGGTGCGAATTCACCGACGGCACATCGGACGTGGTCCACAAATCACGTGCGACATCCGGCCATTCCCCCCGCACGCGCGTTTCACTCTTGCACAACCCCCACACGGCCAACAAGGCGCCCGGACAACATCCCCGCCATTGACAGAAAGTCAGAAACGGGGGAACACATGCGCGTGATTCGCACCCGTTTTCGACATTTCCATGCGGCCCGTGTGCATCGGGCGGTTCCTCAGATCTGCCAGGAGCGCAGCCGGTCCGCGGCGCCGTAGACGTCGATGGTGCCGGACAAGAGGTCGCGGGCCAGGTCGACGAGAGCGCCGTAGGGCGGGTCGATGCCGACGCCGCTGACGAACATGTACGCCACGGCGGTCGCGCACGCGAAGCGGGCGTTGGCCGAGGGCAGCGGCCGGAGCACCGTGATGGTGTGCAGCAGCGCGGCGGCCCGCCAGGCCGGGTCGGAGTTCACCCCGAGGCGCGGCGGGTCGACGCGGTGCCGGGCGACGGCGGCGACCAGCGCGGAGAAGTCGTTGACGGTGGGCTGGTCCGGCAGGACCTCCTCGTGGCGCTGAAGCAGCCAGGGCACGTCGATGTGGATCACGGGTGCCATGGGTCAGGCGGCCCGCCCTTCGCCCTTGGCGGGCCTTTCGTCGTCGGGGAACGCGGCGGCGAACTCGTCGGCGTGGGTCGCGAAGAACCGGCGGAAGGCCTCGGCACCCTCCTGGAGCGCCCGGTGGCGGGCTATGTCGGCCGCGGCCGCCTCCCGGACGAGGGCCTTCATGGACGTACCGCGCTCCTTGGCGATCTGCCGCAGGTCCTCAAGTTCGCGGTCGCTGAACTCCACGTTGAGAGCTGGCATGCCTTCACGGTACCGCTCGGGTACTGACTCGTAAATATCCCCTGGTCAGGCGGGCATCCCGGAGGTACCGACGTGATGGCGTGCCTGAGATGTGGGTCACATGGGGCCGCGCGATGTCACATTCCGGAGCCCCGCCCGGCTCGCAGTGGTGAGCGCGCCCGAGGGAGGCCCACGCATGACCGAGATCTCCACACCCGGCACCGACGCCCCGCTCGACGCGGCGACCGGGGTGTTCGTCGACCATCGCGAGCTGCTGTTCGGCGTCGTCTACAACATGCTCGGCAGTGTCGCCGACACCGAGGACGTCTTGCAGGAGACATGGCTGTCCTGGACGGCCCGCGGCGGGGGTGCCCCCCTGGCGGGCGTCGACAACCCGCGCGCCTACCTCGTGCGGGTCGCGGTCAACCACGCGCTGCGCCGCCGTGCCGTGATCAGCCGCCGGCAGGAGACGTACGTCGGCCCGTGGCTGCCCGAGCCCCTGGTCTCCGCGGAGGACACCGAGACGGCCGAGACGCCGGCGCTGCGTTCCGAGTCGGTGTCGCTGGCGATGCTCGTGGTCCTGGAATCGCTGACACCGCTGGAACGGGCGGTGTTCGTGCTGGGTGAGGTGTTCGGCTACCCCCACGCCGAGATCGCGGAGATCATCGACCGCTCCCCCGCCGCCGTACGGCAGCTGGCGCACCGGGCGCGGGAGCACGTGCACGCCCGGCGGCCACGGTACGAGGCGCATCCGCGGGTGCGCCGGGAGGCGACAGAGCGGTTCGTGCGGGCGGCGCTCGGCGGGGACATCGCGGCGCTGATGGAGGTGCTCGCGCCGGACGTCACGGCGTGGACGGACGCCGGTGGCAAGCGCCGGCGGGCCGGCCTGCGCCCGGTGCACGGCCGGGACAAGGTGACCCGGCTGCTCACCTCCGGCCGGGGCGGCCCGGACCACCCCGTCTGGCGCTACCGGCGGGTGAACGGCGACGACGCGGCGGTCCTGTTCGACGGCGACGCGCCGTTCGCCGTCCTGGTCCTGGACCTCACGCCGGAGGGCGACCGGGTGCGCGGCATCTACGTCGTGGCCAACCCGGACAAGCTGGCCCACCTGCCCGGGGCGGCGGTGTGAGCGCCGGGCGCGGCGAACGCCTGGCCGACTGGTTCGACGGGCGGCTCGGCACCCACACGCTCGGCAGGAAGTACCTGCGCAAGGTGTTCCCGGACCACTGGTCGTTCCTGCTGGGCGAGATCTGCCTGTACAGCTTCGTGGTGCTGGTGCTCACCGGCGTGTATCTGACGCTGTTCTTCCACCCGTCGATGAACGAGGTGACCTACCAGGGAAGTTACGTCCCGCTGAACGGCGTGCGGATGTCCGAGGCGTACGCGTCCACGCTGGACATCAGCTTCGACGTGCGCGGCGGGCTGCTGATCCGGCAGTTGCACCACTGGGCGGCGCTGGTCTTCGTCGCCGGGATGCTGACGCACATGATGCGGCACTTCTTCACGGGCTCCTTCCGCAAGCCGCGGGAGGTCAACTGGCTGTTCGGCTGGCTGCTGTTCCTCCTCGGCCTGTTCGAGGGGCTGTTCGGCTACTCGCTGCCGGACGACCTGCTGTCGGGCACGGGCCTGAGGTTCGTGCACGGCGCGCTGCTGTCCGTGCCGGTCGTGGGGACGTACCTGGCGATGTTCCTGTTCGGCGGCGAGTTCCCCGGGGACGACATCGTGGCCCGCTTCTACGCGCTGCACGTGCTGCTGGTTCCCGGGGTGATGGCGGCGCTGATCGTCGCCCATCTGCTGCTGGTGGTGCATCACAAGCACAGCCAGTTCGCGGGGCCCGGACGCACCGAGCGCAACGTCGTGGGGACGCCCTTCATGCCGGTGTACCTGGCGAAGGCGGGCGGCTTCTTCTTCCTGGTGTTCGGGGTGCTGGCGCTGATCGCGGCGGTGGCGACGATCAACCCGGTGTGGTCGTACGGCCCGTACCGCGCCGACCAGGTGTCCACGGGCGCGCAGCCCGACTGGTACCTCGGCTTCGCGGAGGGCCTGGTGCGGATCATGCCGGGCTGGGAGGTCACGCTGTGGGGGCACACGCTGGTACTGGGCGTGCTCATCCCGATCGTGGTGTTCCCGCTGCTGCTGCTCTTCATCGGGGTGTACCCGTTCCTGGAGGCCAGGTTCACCGGCGACCGGCACGAGCACCATCTGCTGGACCGGCCGCGCAACCGCCCGGTCCGTACGGCGATCGGGGCGGCCTGGATCAGTCTCTACCTGGTGCTGCTGGCGGGCGGCGGCAACGACATCGTGGCGACCCGCTTCCATCTGTCGATCAACACGGTGACGTGGGCGGTGCGGATCGGGATGTTCGTCGTCCCGGCGCTCGTCTTCGTCGTCACCCGGCGGATCTGTCTGGGGCTGCAACTGCGCGACAAGGAGCTCGTTGCGCACGGCCGGGCGACCGGTGTGATCAAGCGGCTGCCGCACGGCGAGTACGTCGAGGTGCACGAGCCGCTCGACCGGGCCCGGCTGCACGTCCTGACCGCCCATGAGCGGCCCGGGGAACCCGTCGGCCACGCACCGCGGCGCCGGGCGGTCGCGGGCCCGGTCAGGAGTGGGCGCGGCAGAACTCCCGGACGGTCCGGTTGAACGGCTCCGGCGCCTCGACGTTGCTGAGATGCCCGACGCCGGGCAGCACGACCAGCGTGGCCCGCGGGATCGCTTCGAGGAACTGGTGGGCGACCGGTTCCACGGGCGAGCGCGCGTCGAGCTCGCCCCACAGCAGGAGCGTCGGGACCTCGATCCTCGGCAGCAGGTCCCGCTGGTCGGCCTCGGCCATGACGGTGAGCTCGGTCCGCATGCTCTGGGCGCGGGTGTCGGCCGACATCACGGACAGCAGGCGTACCGCTTCGGCGGGTGGCTGCCGGGCGAACAGGCCCGGCATGGTCGGTGCGAACGCCTCCGCGGGGACCGCGAGCATCCGTTCCGCCCCCTCGACCCGGGACCGCACCTCCGCCGCGGGCAGCGAGCCCTTCCACCCGGCGTAGGTGTCGATGAGGAGCAGCGTCCGCACGAGCACGGGGTGGTTCCGGTAGAGCTCCAGCACGACGGTCCCGCCCCAGGACAGGCCGAGGGCATGGGCCGGGCCCAGGTCCACGTCCTCGATGACGGCCGCCAGGCAGCGGGCGTAGTCGGCCAGGGTGAACGAGGACGGTACGTCGGAGGAGCGGCCGGCGCCGGGTTCGTCCCAGGCGACGACGGTGAACTCGTCGGCCAGGTCCTCGATCTGGCCACCGAACAGCCGGGCGTCCGTCGTGGCGCCGTGCGCGAGCACGAGGGGCGGGCCCTGGCCCGCCCTGTCGTACGCGACCTCGATGCCGTCGACCCGCACCGCTGGCATGACACCAGGCTACGCGCGCGTGCCGGGGGCGTCCTGTCGGCGGACTCCCCCGGCACACGGCACCGCGGTCCGGTCCCTATCCCTGGTCCGCCACGAAGGAGGCCATGCGGGTCAGGGCGGCGTTCCAGTTGATCGTGTGCTCGTTGGTCGACCAGGACTGGATGTCGTCGATGTAGCAGAACTGGCCGACGCAGCCCTGGAGTTTGCTCTGTGCGTAGGGGTCCTGGATGCTCGAGTTCGGCCCGCCCGCGAGGGTGCCCTTCGGCGGGTTGGGCTGGTTCGGGTCGAGCTGGCGGGCGTACCAGCGGCTGTGCTGGTTGTGGGCGCTGACCTCGCCGTAGCCGGTGACGTAGGAGATGTTCAGCGCGTTGCGGCCGAGAATGTAGTCCATGCTCTGCAGCGCGCCGTCACGGTACTTCGAGGCGCCGGTGATGTCGTACGCGGTGGCGAGGACGACGGCGTTGTTGAGGACCTGGTGGCTGGAACCCCAGTCGTACTTGTCGCCGTCCGGGGCGTACGGCATGCCGTAGGGGTGTGCCTTCAGCGTGGCCAGGTAGCGGTCGGCGCCCTTGATCACGGACTGGCGCACCTTGTCCCGGCCGGGCAGCCGGCTGGGCACCGTGGCGAGGTCGAGCCGACCGGCCACGCCGGTGCGGGCCCAGTCGAAACCGATCGGCTTGAAGAGGTCGGCCGTGTGGACCGGGGACTTCAGGAGATGCTCCTCGAACTGCTTCTCCCCCGTGGAGAGGTACAGCTCGGCCGCCGCCCAGTAGAAGTCGTCACTGACGTCGCTGTCGGCGTAGGCACCGCCGCCGATGCCGTCGCTCTCGGAGGCGAGGCGGTCGGGGTGGGCGAGCGCCGCCGACCAGGCCTTGCGCGCGGCGGCCAGCGCCTTGCCGGCGAACGTCTTGTCGTGGGGCCGGTACAGGCGGGCCGCCTGCGCGGCCGTGGCGGCCAGGTTCAGGGTCGCGGCCGTGGACGGCGGGTGCAGCTCGCGCTTCTGCGGGTCGTCATGGGGCATCAGCGGCAGGCCGGTCCACTGCTCGTCGTGCATCTTGTGGTGGGCCATGCCCGCCAGCGGCTTGCCGTCGGGCACCTGCATCTTCAGCAGGAACTCCAGCTCCCAGCGGGCCTCGTCGAGGAGGTCGGGCACCTTGTTGCCGCTCTCGGGGATGGTGAGCGTGCCGTCGCCGAGCTTGTCCGCCTGCCCGGTGCGGGCGTGCCGGGCGCGTTCGTAGGTGCTCAGCAGCTCCCAGGTGGAGATGCCGCCGTTGACGACGTACTTGCCGTGGTCGCCGGCGTCGTACCAGCCGCCGCTGACGTCGAGGGTGTAGTCGCACACGCCGGGCTGACAGGGCACGGCGGTGTCGCCCTTGTTGGGGGCCACGCCCAGGTGACCGGCCGGGCGGCCGTAGCCGGGCCGCAGGTCGTCGCGTATCGCGAGGCCGCTGCGCTGGGTGTAGTAGTACTTCGCCGAGTCCAGCCGCAGCCGCTCGTAGGCGCTCGCGCCGATGTCGAACGGACGGCTGGTCTCACCGTCGGCGACGAGCGTGAACCCCGTGCCCTTCGTGCGGTACGCGCCGAAGTCGATGGTGTGGACGTTCTGCCCGGAGGAGGCGTCGACGCCGCGCGGCAGGGTCGTGCCCCGGGCGACGACCGTCCCGCCGGAGTTCTTGAGCTGCCAGGGCAGCTTCGCCGTGGCGTCGGTGACCACGGTCGCGTTCTTCGGGCCGGCCGGCAGATAGCCGACCTGGTTGACGCGGACCCGGGGTCCGGTGTCGGGCTCGTACGGTTCCGGCTTCACGCCGCCCAGCAGCGAGACGTCGTCCATGCAGAAGCGCCAGGCGTCCGCGCTGCCGCCGAGCTGGAAGCCGACCTGGGCCTGCGCGGTGTCGACGGGCGAGGTGAACGTGTACGAGTAGGTGTCACCGGAGACGCTGAGCTGCGGTGACACCTCGTGGTAGGTGTCGTACGGCGACACCGACAGGCCCACGATCGCCCGCACCACGTGCCCGGCGGGTGTCCCGTTCGCGCTGAACGAGAAGCGGTACGACTCCCCCTTCACGAGGGTGATGTCGTTCTGCCCGACGGCGGCGTCCCAGCGGTTGGCGGTGCCGCCGGGGACATCGGCGCAGAGCCGGCCCTCGGACAGGCCCGCGGTGACGTTGCTGGTCGTCCACCAGGGCTCGGTGACCGTGTCGAAGGTGCCGTTCCTGACCTGCTCGACCTCGTCGGCCCCGGCCGGTGCGGAGGGCAGCGCGGTGAGCGCGGCCGCCAGCAGGGCCGTCAGGGACAGCAGGGCGGTTCTACGTCGTTTCACGTCTGGGCTCCTCCGGGAGGTGCGGGTGGCGCTCGGCGTGGGAGCGCTCCCAGATGCGGACGCAGGCCATGGTTGTTGCTGATGTGACGTGCCGTCAACGGTCCGGACAGGACTGGCTGTCCGCCGCCCGTCCGGACCGTGGCGCCCTGGGGGTCAGGCGGCCGGGGTGTCCAGCCGGGTGATGCGGATCGCGCCCCGGGGCTCGCCGGGGTGGCGGCTCGTCAGGGTGAGCCGGATCCGGGAGCCCCGTAGGGCGTCGAAGGTGATCACGGTGGGAGTGTCGGACGCGGTGGCCCAGCCGATCTCGGTGTTCCGCGCGGCCTGCCAGGCGCGGCCGTCCCACACCTGTACGCCCACCGCCGCGGGCAGGCTGTGCGTGGCGTCCACGGTGAAGGAGACGTCCACCCGGTCGAAGCGGCGGGTGCGCCCGTGGTCGACCGAGACCCAGTCCTGCGCCCGCGCCCCGTCGAAGGCGGGCAGCAGGGCCGTGGCCTGCTTGAAGAATCCGTTGGACCAGCCGGTGGCCGGGTCCCCGTCGAGCATGGCGGCGGGCCGGGTGTCCGGGCGTCCGGAGTAACCGGCGTCCGCGTGCGGGAAGCCGACGGGGGCCGGATGCTCGGGCTCGAAAGCGGCCGGGGCCGTCTCGGCCCGGTCCTCCGCACGGGTGGCGCGTACGGTCGCCGTGCCCGCGCGCAGCCCGTCGGCCCGGGCGGTCACCCTCACCGCGCCCGGCGCGGTGCCGGACCGGACGATGGCGAGGGCCTTGCCGTGGAAGGCCGTCCGGGTGCTCGCCTGGTACCGCTCGGCGCTCTCCTGGCGGCCGTTGTCGAGCCCGGCGAGGGAGCCGTTCGCCACCTCGAAGGAGAGCAGGTGCTCCGCGTCGGGCACCACCACACCGCGCCGGTCGACGACCTCGGCGGTCACGAAGACCAGGGCGCGGCCGTCCGCGGCGACGGCCTCGCGGTCCGCGGTCAGGCGTATCGCGTGCGGGGCGCCGGCGGTGCGCAGCACGTCGGTGGCGACCACCTTGCCGTCCTGCCGTGCGACGGCCTTCAGCTCGCCCGGCGCGTAGGGCACCTTCCAGGTCAGGTGGAGCTTGCCGGCGCTGCCGTTCGGGCTGGTGTAGCTGCCGGGGTACGGGCCGCCGGTGAAGGTCTTGTCGTCGCCGGTCGCCTCGGTCGTCTCCAGGTACACCCGGCCGTCGACGGTCTTCTTGGTGTCGAAGCGCCGTACGCCCAGGGACTTCCCGTTGAGGTACAGCTCGACGGTGTCGACGTTCGCGTACGCCCAGACCTCGACCGTGTCGCCCTTCGCGTGGTTCCAGGTCATCGGCAGCAGGTGGACCATAGGCTCGCTGATCCACTGGCTCTGGAACAAGTAGTACATGTCCTTCGGGAAGCCCGCGGTGTCGACCGCGCCGAAGAAGGACGCCTTGACCGGGAAGACGTCGTACGGCGTGGGCTCGCCGATGTAGTCGATGCCCGACCAGAGGAACTGCCCGGCGAACCACTTCCGGTCCCGGTCCTTCTTGTGGCCGTACTCGCCGCTCATGGTCCAGGAGGCGAGGTTGTTGTCGTAGGAGGAGGTCGCGCGCTTGCCGGGTGTGTGGTTCTCGCCGGTGTTGAGGTGCTCGGGTTCCTGGTAGGCGCCGCGGGTGGAGGTCTCGGAGGAGGACTCGGACTCGAAGAGGAAGAGGTGCGGGTAGGCCGCGTGCAGCTGGTCCACCGACTTGGCGGTGTTGTAGTTGAGGCCGAGGCCGTCCAGCTTGGCCAGCATCAGGTCGGCCGCGGAGCCCTTGGCGGGCAGGCGGCGGTACTTGTCGGAGCCGATGACCAGCGGGCGGGTGTCGTCGGCGGCCCGGATCGCCTCGATGATCCGGTCGGCCATGGCGAGGCCGGCGGTGGAGGTGGAGTCGGGGACCTCGTTGCCGATGGACCAGCTCAGGACGGCGGGCGAGTTGCGGGCCGCGAGCACCATCTCGGTGGTGTCCTTCTCGCACCACTCGTCGAAGAACCGGCCGTAGTCGTACGGGTTCTTGCCGGTGCGCCAGCAGTCGAACGCCTCCACCAGCATGATGACGCCCAGCTCCTCGCAGACCTGGATCACCTCGGGCGCGGGCGGGTTGTGGGACGTGCGCAGGGCGTTGACGCCCATGGACCGCATGATCTCCATCTGCCGGCGGACGGCGTCGATGCTGACGGCGGCCCCGAGTGCGCCCAGGTCGTGGTGGAGGTCGACGCCCTTGATCTTGTGGTGGGTGCCGTTGAGGAAGAAGCCCTCGTCCGGGTCGAAGCGGAAGGTGCGGAAGCCGAAGACCGTGCGGTAGGTGTCGGTGGTTCTGCCCCCGACCCGCAGTTCGGTGTGCAGGGTGTAGCGGTGCGGAGCCTCGAAGTCCCACAACTCCGGGCGGCGGACCGTGAGTTCGTGGGTCTCGGTCTTCTCGCCGGTGACGGTGGCGGTGGAGGAGGTACGGGCGACCGTCCGGCCCTTGCGGTCGGTGATCCGGGAGACGATCTCGACGTCCGCGTCCCTGCCCGAGTCGTTGACGACGGAGGTGGCGACCCGTACGACACCCCGCTCGGCGGTGATCTCGGGCGTGGTGACGCGGGTGCCCCAGCGGGCCACGTGCACCGGCTCGGTGATCACCAGGCGGGCCTCGCGGTAGATGCCGCTGCCCGAGTACCAGCGGCTGCTGGGGAGCCGGTTCTGGACCTTGACGGCGATCACGTTCTCGGTGGTGCCGTCGGTGTGCACCAGGTCGGTGAGGTCGAGGGCGAAGCCGGTGTAACCGTAGGGGTGGCGGCCCGCCTCCTTGCCGTTGCAGTAGACGGTGGAGTCCATGTAGACGCCGTCGAACTCCACCGAGATCCGCTTGCCGGCGAGGGTGGGCGGCAGGGTGAAGGCCAGCCGGTACCAACCGAGCCCGCCGGGCAGGAATCCGGTGCCGCTGGTGGTGCCGTGTTCGGTGGTGGGGGTCTGCTCGATGCTCCAGTCGTGCGGGACGGCGGTCTCGCGCCATCCGGAGTCGTCGTGGCCGGGCAGGTGGGCGTCGGCGTAGGCGCCGGTGGGGTCGGTGATGCCGCCCGGATTCACCAGCGCGAAGCGCCAGCCGTCGCGCAGTGCGACGGTGCGGCGGCCGGACGCTCCGCGGGCCTCCCCGGCGGCCCACGCCTCCGGGGTGCCGAGCAGCGTTCCGGCCGCGGGGGCGGCAGCGGAGGCGAGCAAAACCGATCTGCGTGTGACCGACATGACGACTCTCCCTCATTAGGGCCCAGAAGTACTCACAACTGATCGCGACCAAACAGATTCTGTCGATGTGTCACACCGGGCCGTCAAGGGTGCGGGCGCCTCCTTCTGCCACACGGGCCGCTCGGGCCGGATGCGTTCCTCACCCCGGCCGGGGAGGCGGTACAGGGGTTACCGGTCCACGCCGGGCACCTACGGACTACGCTGGAACTCAACTGACCTCCCTGTTCACTGTGAGTGTCCGTATGGAGTCGCGACGATGAGCCCGGACGAGGCGTTCGACGATGGCCTGGCCGCCCGTGCCGTCATCGCCGCCGACGGCACGCTCACCGGATGGAGCGAGGGCGCCCGCCGCCTGCTGGGGCACACGGCCGCCGAGGTCGTGGGCCGCCCGGCCGCCTCGCTGCTGGCCGACCGCGACGACCCGCCGCCCGTGCCGGACGACTCCCGCTGGAGCGGCACACTCACCCTGCGCCACCGCGACGGCCACCCCGTCTCCGTGTGGGTGGTCGCCCACAGCAGGCCGCCGGACGGAGCGGAGACGACCGACTGGCTCGCGGTCTCCCCGCCGGAGTCCTCCGGCCAGGGGCTTCCGGACGACCCGCTGGTGCGCATGGCCCTGAGCCAGTCGCCCTGCGCCACGATGGTCTACGACGAGCGACTGCGGCTGCGCGGCGTCAACGAGGCCATGGCGGCCCTCTTGGGGCTGCCCGCCGAGCGGCTCCTGGGCCTACGGCCCACCGACATCGGCAGCCGGCCGCAGAACACCGAGCTCGAAGAGCATCTGCGCCGGGTGCTGAACACCGGGCGGCCCCTCGACATGCAGACGTACATGAAGGCGACCGGCGAGAGCCGGGGCCCGCACGCCTGGCTGGCCCGGATGGCGCCGCTCACCGACGGCACCGGCCGGGTGCGGGGCGTGTGCGTGACCGCCCACGACTTCTCCGACCAGTACCGGTCCAGGGAGCGGCTGCAACTGGTCAACGAGGCGAGCGTGCGCATCGGCACCACCCTCGACGTCAACCGAACGGCCCAGGAGCTCGCGGACGTGTGCGTCCCCGCGCTCGCCGACTTCGTCAGCGTCGACCTGCTCGACCCGCGGGAGCACGGCGGCGAGTCCGCCGGACCGCCGGTCCCGCCGGTGAACCTGCGCCGGGCCGCCCACCAGTCGGTCAACAGCGGCAGCCCCGAGGCCGTCGCCAAGCCGGGGCAGGTGGACGTCTACCCGGAGAGCTCCCCGCAGGCCGCCTCGCTGGTCGCGGGGCACACGGTCGTGGCCCCGGGAGCCTCCGGCGACCTCGAGCAGTGGCTCGCCTGGGACCCGGTCCGCTTCCGGCGGATCCGCGAGTACGGCATCCACTCCACGATGTCCGTCCCGCTCCAGGCCCGGGGCACGACCCTCGGCGTCGCCGTCTTCACCCGCTTCAGGCGCCCCGAGGCGTTCACCGACGACGACGTGCTGCTGGCCGAGGAGGTCACGGCCCGGGCGGCCGTCTGCATCGACAACGCGCGCCGCTACTCCCGCGAGCGGGAGACGACCCTCACCCTGCAGCGCAGCCTGCTGCCCCGCACGCTGCCGCGCACGGCGGCGGTCGAGGCGGCCTCCCGCTATCTGCCGGCCACCCGCTCCGGCGTGGGCGGCGACTGGTTCGACGTGATCCCGCTGTCCGGGATGCGGGTCGCCATGGTCGTCGGCGACGTCGTCGGCCACGGCATCCAGGCCTCGGCCACCATGGGCCGGCTGCGCACCGCCGTCCGCACCCTCGCCGACATCGATCTGGCCCCCGACGAACTGCTGACCCACCTCGACGACCTCGTCGTCCGGCTGTCCCAGGAGTCCGGCGGCGACAACGGCACCGGAGAGGTGGGGGCGACCTGCCTGTACGCGGTGTACGACCCGGTGTCGCGGCGCTGCAACCTGGCCCGGGCCGGTCATCCGCTGCCCCTGCTGGTGCCGCCGGACGGCCCGGCACAGCAGCTCGACCTGCCCTCGGGTCCCCCGCTGGGCGTCGGGGGGCTGCCGTTCGAGTGCGCCGAGATGGAGCTGCGCGAGGGCAGCGTCCTGGCGTTCCACACCGACGGGCTGCTCGTGAGCCGCGAGCGGGACGTCGACGCGGGCAGCCGGATGCTCCGCGAGGCCCTGTCGGCGCCCTCCGACTCCCTGGACGAGACCTGCGACCGCGTGCTGCACACCCTGCTCCCGCCGGGCGGCTCCACCGACGACGTGGCCCTGCTGCTGGCCCGCACCCGTGGCCTGCCGTCCGCGCAGGTCGCGACCTGGGACATCCCCGCCGACCCGGCACTGGTGGCCCCCATCCGCAAGCAGGTCGTCGACCAGCTCGAACGCTGGGGGCTGCTGGATGCCACGTTCACCGCCGAACTGGTGGTGAGCGAGCTGGTCACCAACGCCATCCGCTACGGCGCCCCGCCCATCCGGCTGCGGCTGATCCACGACGCGTCCACGCTGATCTGTGAGGTGTCCGACACCAACCACACGGCGCCGCACCTGCGCCGGGCCAAGACCTGGGACGAGGGCGGCCGCGGTCTGCTGCTGGTCGCCCAGCTCACCCAGCGCTGGGGCAGCAGGCACACCGCCGAGGGCAAGACGATCTGGGCGGAGCTGGCCCTGCTCGACGACGAGATCTGAGCGCCCCCGCCGCGCCGGCGGCCGTGCGGCCTGCGCCGGGGCGGGGCGTCGACGCCGTCCACGGCGGGCAGCGCGCCCCGGCCACCGCTGCGGGGCCGCCGAGGGTCTCTTACCGTCGCCTGGTTTCATGGGCGGGCACGACCTGATCACGCCCCGGAGGACCCGCCCTGAACACCCCGCTCGCCGAAGTCCTGTCCGTGGCGCTGCTGGCCGCCGTGCTCATCTGGGCCGTCGCCCGGCCGAAAGGGCTGCCCGAGGCCGTCCTGGCGGTACCCGCCGCCGGGCTCGCGGTCGCCGTCGGAGTGATCTCACCGGACCACGCCTGGGAGGAGATCCAGCGGCTGGGGCCCGTGGTCGGCTTCCTCGCGGCCGTGCTGGTGCTCGCCCACTTCTGCGATGTCGAGGGACTGTTCACGGCGTGCGGGGCGTGGATGGCCCGCTGGGCGGCGGGGCGCCCCACACGGCTGCTGACCGCGGTGTTCGCCCTGGCGTCCGTCATCACGGCCGTGCTCAGCCTGGACGCCACGGTCGTCCTGCTGACGCCGGTGGTACTCGCCACCGCCACCCGCATGGGCGTCCGGGCCCGGCCGCACCTGTACGCCTGCGCCTATCTGTCGAACACCGCCTCGCTGCTGCTGCCGGTCTCCAACCTGACGAATCTGCTGGCCTTCACGGCGAGCGGGCTGAGCTTCACCCGCTTCGCGGCGCTGATGGCGCTGCCCTGGCTGGTCGCGATCGCCGCCGAGTACCTGGTGTTCCGGCGGTTCTTCGACGAGGAACTGGCGGCGCCTCTCCCCTCCTCCGAGCCCGCGGGGCCTCCCGAGCCGCTCCCGCTGTTCGCCCTCGTCACCGTCGGCTGCACGCTCGCCGGGTTCGTGGTGGCCTCCGCCGTCGGCATCGCGCCCGCGTGGGCCGCGCTGGCCGGTGCCCTGGTGCTGGCGGGGCGGGCGCTGGTGCGGCGCCGGGCCACCCCGCTGACGGTGGTGCGCTCCGCGGCCCCGGCGTTCCTGGCGTTCGTGCTCGCACTCGGTGTCGTCGTACGCGCGGTCGTCGACCACGGGCTCGCCGACGCCCTCCACCGCGTGCTGCCCGGCGGATCGGGACTGCTGACGCTGCTGGGCGTGGCGGCGCTGGCCGCCGTCCTGGCGAACCTCATCAACAACCTGCCCGCGGTGCTGGTGCTGCTGCCCCTGACCGCCGGATCCGGCCCGGGCGCCGTGCTGGCGGTACTGCTCGGTGTGAACATCGGCCCGAACCTGACCTACGCCGGGTCGCTGGCGACCCTGCTGTGGCGGCGGATCGTGCAGCAGCACGGGCACCGGGTCGGGCTCGGGGAGTTCACGCGGCTCGGACTGCTCGCCGTACCGGCAGCGCTGGTGCCGGCCGTGGTGGCGCTGTGGCTGTCCCTGAGCGTCGTCGGGGCCTGAGCGCGCACCGGGTCAGCGGCGGCCGCCTCCGCCGTGGCCATAACCGCCGTAGCCGTAGCCATAGCCGGGGTAGCCGTGGTCCGGGTTGCCGTACTGACCGTCGGCGTCGCAGTAGTAGCCGTAGCGGTAGCAGGGCGAGTCGGTGGCGGCCGGAGTGCTCGGCGCCGGCTGCGGAGCCGAGGAGGTCGCGGACGGGGTCGGTGCCGGCTCGGGCGCCTTCGACGGGGTGGGGGCCGGCGTGGGCGCGGGGCGCGGCGCCGGAGCGGCGGCGCTCCAGGTGACGGCCTCCATCTGGAGATCGGCTTTGGAGGTGTCGATCACCCAGCGCTGCGTGTCGTCGTCCGCCCGGGTCTTGACGACCAGGGCTCCCGAGCCGTCGGTCGCCGCCGGGGCCAAGGCGAGGTCCTGGTCCCAGCGGGGCACCAGGGCGCCCTGCAGGGTGAAGTCGTAGCGGATGTTCTTCGGGTCCGGCCGGGAGGCGCCCGTGCAGGGGGCGAGCCGCACCGAGTAGCCGAGCTGCGAGTCCAGGCACAGGTCGGGGGCGGCGCCGTTGCGCAGCAGCCCGTCGGTCTCGTACGTCCACTGCTGGGCGGAGTCCGCGGAGCACGCCGTGAGCTCGGCCTCCCCGCCCGCGACGGCCTTCTTGCCGTCGATGCCCACGCACAGGTCCGAGGCGACGTTGTGGAGCCGGCCGCGCAGGGCGCCCTTCCCTGCGTCGCCCGACCCGGCCCGGGACGGGTCGGTGGCCGACGCGTCCACGTCGGAGTCGGGTGCCTCCTCGGCGGGCCGGTCCGCGCCCGCCGGAGCGCCGTCGCCGGAGTTGCCGGTGGACCACAGCACCAGCGGCAGCACGACCAGGCCGCCGGCGGTCAGGATGCCCGCGGTGAGGTTGCGCCGCCGGGCGGCCCGGCGGGCCGCCTTGTGGGCGGATCTCCGGGCGGCGGTTCGGGAATCTTTACGCCGAGGGCCAGGGGGCGCGGTCGGGGGCGGTACGGAGACGCCCGCGGGGGCCGGGGCCGGAGCCTGGCCCCGGTCCACGGCCGGGTCCACGCCGCCGGCTCCCGCGGGGGGCGGTGGCACGGCCGCCGGGCCGCCCGGATCGGTGAACGACTCCCCGACCGCGCCGGCGAGGGCGACCGGGTCCGGGAAGCCGTCACGTCCCTCTCCGGCCGGGTCGGGGAAAGCCCCACGCGCCGCACGAGCAGGGTCCGGAAAGACCTCGCGCGCCGTGCCGGAAGGGTCCGCGAAGCCCCCACGCGCCCGCTGCCCTGAAGGGTCCGGGAAGACCTCGCGCGCACCGACCGCATCCGGGACCACCCCGTGGGCCCGCCCGGAAGCACCCGGGAAGGCCTCGGGCGCCACACCCGCCGGATCCGGAAACGCCCCGTGCGCCCGCCCCGAAGGTCCCGGGAAGGCCTCGGGCGCCACGCCCACCGCGTCCGGGGCCACCTCCCGCGCCCTTCCGGCCGGGGGCGGGATGATCTCGTGCGTCACACCGGCCGGGTCCGGAAAGACCTCGCGTGCCAGAGCCACCGGGTCCGGGAACAGGTCGCGTGCCGCAACGGCCGGGGCCGCACCGGCCGCTCCCCGGGGCCGTCCCCGCTGCACGGCACGCCCACCGCCGGCGCTCTCCCCCGCCTCGCCCGCGCGGCTCTCCGCGTAACCCCGGCCGCCCCAGCCCAGTACCGCCTCCGCCAGGGCGACACCCAGGGCGTGGTTGAACTGGTCGAGCTGGTCCGCGGCGGCGCTGCAGTGCCCGCAGCCCTCGATATGCGCGCGTAGATCGGGGTCGATGCCGAGGCCGCCGCGACGGTACGTCACGTCGAGCAGGCGCAGATAGCGCCGGCACTCCTCGTCGGGGGCGAGTTCGCGGTGCAGCTGGAGGCACTCCTCACGCAGCCGGTCCCGGGCCCGGCCCAGTTCGACACGCGCGCCCTCCTCGTCCAGGCCGAGCAACCCGGCCGGGGCGGTGAGCGGTTCGGCCTCGACCTCGGCATGCCACAGCAGGCAGCGGGCGGACTGGGGCAGCCGCTGGAACGCGCCGGACAGCAGACGCCGGTGCGGCGGCGGCAGCAGACGGGCGGTGGGCCGCTCCCTCTCGCCGGTCCCGGAGAGCAGCTCCGGATGGAGCATGTCGTGCCGGTGGTCGGCGGCCCACTCGGCCGCGATGCGCCGTACGGTGACGAGCAGATGGGGCCGCCAGGCGGAGGTCGGGCCGTTCTGGCGGATGGTCTCGCCGAAGAGCCGGGTGAACGCGGCCGTGGTGAGAATTCCCGCGGAGCGGGGGCCGTCGGTGCACAGCCGGGCGTAGGCGAAGGCCGCCTCCCAGTGCCGGTCCAGCAGTTCACCGACGGGCTGGAGCGCGGGCGTCGCCCCGGTCCACTTCCTCAGCTCCGCGCTCAGTTGCTCGTCCGTCGCGCCGAACCCGTGGGCCGAGGCCGGAGAATTCGACGGGCCTGCGTCTTTCACGGCTGCATTCCTCTCAAGGACCTGCGGAATAAAAGTCCGTACCAAGGGGTATGCCGGCCCGGCGGCCTCGCGCATACGAAGAAAGGCATGTGGGGACACGCCGACACGGCACACCTTTGCACAGGTCAGGGACAGGGAACAAGTGACGTCACGGTTTCGTGCATTGCGGGCGGGGCCAGCGCCTTTTGACAAAGTGTCAATCAGTGGAGAGAAAGGCATTTCCGCCCCGTCCGTTCCCTTTACCAGCTCACATTTGTCCGCTTCCGGAAGCCGGCCGGAAACCATTGGAACATGCCCCGCACAGCAGCTCACGCCGTCGGCCGTCATTCCTCGCCGCCCTTTCGGCACCTCCCGCGGAACCAATAGCGGTGCTCAGCCGGGCGGACCGCCGTGCGTCGCGCGGTACGCCCCGGGCGGTGCTCCGTAGCGTTCGCGAAAGGCGCGGTTGAAGTGGAAGGGGCTGACGAAACCCGAGGCCGCGCCGACGCGTTCCACGGGCAGATCGGTGTTCTCCAGCAGCCGGGCGGCGTGGCGCAGCCGCGCCTCGCGCAGGGCGCGCATGGGTGACTGGCCGAGCTGCCTGCTGAACAGATGGGCGAAGCGGGACGGCGACAGAGCGACCTCTCGGGCGAGCGAGCGGACGGTGTGCGGGGCGCCCGGGTCGGCGTCGATCAGCTCCTGGGCGCGGCGGATCCGTGCGTCGAGTCCCGGGCGGGGCGTCGCCGGCCGGGCGCCGGCGGTGGTGAGGAGGACGATCTCCTCCAGTGCGCTCAGGGCCAGTTCGCGGGCCGCGCTGGCGTGCGCCACGGCGACCTGCCCGTCCGGTGTTGCCGCGTCGGGCGGTGCCCCGGTGCCGGTCCAGCGGGCGTCGGCGTGCATCCGCCGGAACGCCGTCCCGACGCGGTCGTGCACCCCGGCCGGTGCGGAGGTGACCACGTGCACCCCGTCGCCGGCGTCGTACGGCCGCAGCCACGCGGCCCAGGACGGGCGGGCCTGGCAGTGCGCCCACCAGAACCGCCAGTTCCGGGCCCCGGCCTCGACCTCGTAGCCGTGCGGCACGCCCGGGGCGAGCACGACCAGGTCCCCCGCGCCGGCCGAGGTCCGCACACCGCCCTGCCACAGGTGCCCCCGGCCTCCGGTGGTCCAGGTGAAGAGCCAGCTCGGGGAGCCGTGCGGCCGGCTGACGCCGTAGCCCGGCGGCTGGTCGAAGTGTCCGAGCACGACCAGCCCGGGCGGCGGAGCTGGGTCCCCGGGGTGGGCGGCGTTCCTCGGCTCAGCAGTGTCGGGCAATCGGTCAGCACGCACGGGCATCCTCCTCGACGGCCGGGCGGCCTAGCGTTCCGGACCGAGAACACCGGACCGAGGAGTGCGTTCATGACAGTCACGGGCAACGGCGCCGCCGGCGCTTCCATCCTGGACCCCGCCGGGCTCCGGAGGTACCGGGAGGGTTTCGAGGAGGACGGTTTCACGGTGGTGCGCGGGCTCTTCGGGGGCGACGAGATCGATCGGCTGTGCGGCGAGTTCGCGGCCCTGCGGGCGGCCGGCCCGGTCCCCGGGCACTTCGAGCCGCGCGCGGCGGACACGCCGGGCGCCGACCCGCTGCACGTGTGGCCCCGGGTGATGCACCCCCACGAGATCAACGACCGCGCGCGAGAGGTCCTGCTGGACGCCCGGCTGCGAACGGTCCTCGAGGCGCTTCTCGGGGAGGAGGTGCTGGCCGCGCAGAGCATGTTCTACTTCAAGCCGCCGGGGGCCCGGGGGCAGGCGCTGCACCAGGACAACTTCTATCTGCGGGTGGAGCCGGGTACGTGCGTGGCGGCGTGGGTGGCCTGCGATGTGATCGACCGGGAGAACGGCGGTCTGGAGGTCGTGCCCGGCACGCACCTGATGGACCTGTTCTGCCCGGAACTCGCCGACGCGGAGGTGTCCTTCGCCCGGGAGTACGTTCCGCCGCCGGCGGGGCTGGCGCCGGTGCCGGTGGACATGGCGCCGGGAGACGTCCTGTTCTTCAACGGGAGCCTGGTGCACGGGTCGCAGCCGAACCGGGCGGCCGAGCGGTTCCGGCGGTCCTTCATCGGACACTACGTGGGGCGGTCGGCGGAGCGGATCGGGCGGTTCTACCGGACGCTGGCGATGAGCGGCGCGAGGGTGGAGCTGGCGGAGAGCGAGGGGGCGGGTCCCTGCGGAACGGAGTTCGCGCCGCAGGGGCCGCACTGATCTCCGAGGACCCGCTCAGTGCCCCGCGATGGGGTGGGGGGCGTAAGGGCTCTGCAGTTCCTCCAGTTCCTTGTCGCTCAACCGGATCTCCACCGCGGCCACCGCGTCCTCCAGATGCCCGGGCTTGGACGCCCCGACGATGGGGGACGTCACCGTGGGCTGGTGGAGCAGCCAGGCGAGGGCGATCTGCGCGCGGGGGACGCCCCGTTCCCCGGCGATGCGGGTGACGGCCTCGACGATGGTGCGGTCGCCCTCCTGGTAGAGGCTGCCGCCGAAGGCATCGGTGGCGCTGCGCTCGGTCGTGGTGTCCCAGTCCCGGGTGAGGCGGCCGCGGGCGAGCGGGCTCCAGGGCAGGACGCCCACCCCCTGGTCGGCGCAGAGGGGAAGCATCTCACGCTCCTCCTCGCGGTAGATCAGGTTGTAGTGGTTCTGCATGGAGACGAATGGCGTCCAGCCGTTCAGCCGCGCGGTGTACTGGGCCTTGGAGAACTGCCACGCGTACATGGAACTCGCCCCGACGTAGCGGACCTTGCCCGCCTTGACGGCGTCGTGCAGGGCCTCCATCGTCTCCTCGACGGGGGTGTGCGGGTCGAAGCGGTGGATCTGGTAGAGGTCGACGTAGTCGGTGCCGAGGCGGGTGAGGCTCTGGTCGAGCTCGGTCATGATCGCCTTGCGGGACAGTCCGCCGCCGTTCGGCCCGGGCCGCATCCGGCCGTGCACCTTGGTGGCGAGGACGATCTCGTCGCGGCGGGCGAAGTCGCGCAGGGCCCGGCCGACGATCTCCTCGCTGGTGCCGTCGGAGTAGACGTTCGCCGTGTCGAAGAAGTTGATCCCCGCTTCGACCGCCTGCCGGATCAGTGGGCGCGAGGCCTCCTCGCCGAGGGTCCACTCGTGCGTACCGCGGTCGGGCAGACCGTAGGTCATGCACCCCAGACAGATCCGCGAGACGTCCAGGCCCGTCGAACCGAGCTTCACGTACTGCATCGTTGCTGCTCCTGCCTTCGGAGGGTTTCCCCGGCGAGCGTACGTGTTCGTGTGTGCTCGAAGACGTGGCCGGTCGGGCCGCCTGACGGGCCGTCATCGCCGCTGTCTCCGGGTGGGGCCGACGGGCGATCGCGCCCGACCGTCAGCCGCGTGCGATCAGGTCCAGGGCCCGTTCCCACCCGAACTCCGGCCGCCCGCCGTCCTCCCCCGGCTCTCCCGTGTACGGCTCGCCGAACCGCACACCCATCCCGCCAAGCCGTTCGAGGCTGTCCCGGTAGGCGGGGTGGGCGGCCAGCGCGCCGGCCACGCACGGCAGGACGGCGATCGGTACGCCGAGGCCCGTGACCTCGCACAGGGTGCCCAGGGCGAGGGTGTCGGCGATGCCGGCCGCCCACTTGTTGACGGTGTTGAAGGTGGCGGGCGCGACCACCACGGCGTCGGGCGCCGGGAACGGGCGCGGCGCGCCGGGGGTACGCCAGGCGGAGCGGATCGGGCGGCCCGTCTGCGCCTCGACGGCGGCGGTGTCGAAGAAGCCGTTCATGGCGACGGGTGTGGCGATGACGCCCACCTCCCAGTCCCGTTCCTGCGCGGCGGTGATCAGTCTGCTGACGTCGGCGGCGATGCCGGCGGCGCAGACGACGACGTAGAGGAAGGGCTTTCGGGCGGCGGCCTGTTCGGTCATCCCGGAAACCCTAGCGACTCGCCCGGGTTCACCGGAGGGGGAACGTGTCTCCCCGTTCGGCCTCCGGCCGGGGACCGTGGATGCGACGCTCGTTCTCCTCGATCGGCACGTCGTTGATGCTCGCCTCGCGGCGGGTCATCAGGCCGTGCTCGTCGAACTCCCAGAGCTCGTTGCCGTAGGAGCGCCACCACTGCCCGTGGGTGTCGCGGCACTCGTACTGGAAGCGGACGGCGATGCGGTTGCCGTCGAAGGCCCACAGGTCCTTGCGCAGCGCGTACTCCTGCTCGCGTTCCCACTTGCGGGTCAGGAAGTCGACGATCCCGGCGCGGCCGGTGACGAAGGTGTCGCGGTTGCGCCAGACGGAGTCCGGCGCGTAGGCGAGGGAAACCTTGTGCGGGTCGCGGGTGTTCCAGGCGTCCTCGGCGGCCTGGACCTTCTGCGCGGCACTCTCGCGGGTGAAGGGCGGCAGCGGCGGGCGGTCGGCCATGGTTCCTCCCGGTCAGCAGGGGAGAACCAGCGTTCTCCACGTGGCTGCTACCGTAGGAGAACGCTCGTTCTCGCGTCAAGGAGGGTCGTCCATGGACAGCGCGGAGGCCCGGGAGCGGGTCTTGGACGCCGCCGAGGAACTGTTCTACGGACGGGGTGTGCGGTCGGTCGGCATGGACGACGTGCGCGGCGCCTCCGGGGTCTCGCTCAAGCGGCTCTACCAGCTGTTCCCGGCGAAGGAACAACTCGTGGAGGCGTATCTGGAGCGGCGCGACGCGCGCTGGCGCGGGCAGCTGGCCGCCTACGTCGAGCGGCACGAGGAGCCCCGGGAGCGGATCCTGGCCGTCTTCGACTGGCTCGGCGAGTGGTTCGGCGAGCCGGGCTTTCGCGGCTGCGCCTGGATCAACGCGTACGGCGAGCTGG
Organism: Streptomyces sp. NPDC012466; assembly: GCF_042955215.1. Classification (NCBI taxonomy): domain Bacteria; kingdom Bacillati; phylum Actinomycetota; class Actinomycetes; order Kitasatosporales; family Streptomycetaceae; genus Streptomyces; species Streptomyces sp. NPDC012466. The sequence continues at coordinate 75,184 of NZ_JBIBEQ010000001.1, forward strand.
GTGCCACGTCGGCGCGCGTGGCCGCCCAGGTGCGCGCGCACAAGCGGGCGTTCCGGGAGTACCTCGGCTCGCTCGTGGCGGACGCGGGGCTGCCCGGCGCGCCGGCCGGGCAGCTGTTCCTGCTGGCCGAGGGTGCCATGGTCACGGCGGGCGTCACCAGGAGCGCCGAGCCCGCGGCCGAGGCGCGCGAGGCGGCCCGGCTGCTCCTGGACGCCGTGTGAGTTCCGGCCTCAGGTCACCGCGGACACGGTGATGGCGCCGACCGGGCAGGCGCGGGCCGCCTCCCTCAGCAGCGGGCTGCCACCGTCCTCCCCGCCCGGCAGCAGGGTGCTGTAGCCGTCGTCGTCCTGGGTGAACACGTCCGGGGCGGTCAGGGCGCACTGTCCCGCGCCGATGCAGACGTCCTTGTCGATGCCGATGTGCATGGGCGGAGGCCTCTCACCAGCTCACGGGGAGTTCGAGCATCCCCTGGATCGTGTCGCCCGGCTTGAAGGGGATCTCCTCGGCCGGGGCGGCCAGGCGCAGGGTGGGCAGCCGGCCGAAGAGGCTGTGCAGGGCGATCTCCAGCTCGGCACGGGCGAGGTTCTGGCCGAGGCACTGGTGGATGCCGAAGCCGAACGCGACGTGGTGACGGGCCGGACGGCTCCAGTCGAGCGTGTCCGGCTCCGGGTAGACCGTCTCGTCGCGGTTGATGACGGAGGTCGCGAAGACCACGCCCTCGCCCTTGCGGATGGTCGTCCCGGCCACCTCGATGTCCTCGACGGCCAGGCGCAGCATGCCGTCCGCGATCGACAGCATCCGCATCAGCTCCTCGACCGCGGCGGGCAGCAGCCGTGGGTCCGCGCGCAGTTCGGCGAGCCGTTCGGGGTGCTGGAGCAGGGTGAAGGTGCCGAGCGAGATCATGTTGGCGGTCGTCTCGTGGCCCGCGACCAGCAGGATGAGGGCCATGGCGATCAGGCCCTCGCGGTCCAGGTCGCCCTCGCTCAGTTGCCGGTGGACCAGATCGTCCAGCAGGCCGGTGCCGGGGTCCTGCTGCTTGCGGTCGATCAGCTCCCCGAAGTACGACTCCAGCCGGTCCCGGGCGTCGAGGACGTCGGCGGTCTCCGGGCCGCGCAGCAGCCGTCGCGACTGGGTCTCGAAGAAGTCGTGGTCGGCGTACGGGACGCCGAGCAGGGCGCAGATCACCATGGACGGCACCGGCAGCGCGAAGGCGCTCACCAGGTCCGCGGGCGGGCCCCCGGCGATCATCGCGTCGAGCCGTTCGTCCACGATCTGCTGGATGCGTGGCCGGAGTTCGACGGCCCGCTTGAGGGTGAAGTCCCCGACGACCATCCGCCGCTGGGCGCGGTGCTCGGGGTCGTCGACGCCCAGCAGGGCCGTTCTGCGGTTGCGGATCCCGGCGAAGCGCTTGGTGGGGGCGGGGAAACCGGGCCGGTCGCGGTTGGACGACAGTCGCGGGTCGGCCAGCAGCGCGCGGGCGGTGGCGTGCCCGCTGACGAGCCAGGCCTCACTGCCGTCGAAGAGGGTGATCCGGGTCAGGGGGCGCTCGGCGCGCAGTGCGTCGTAGGCGGCGGGCGGGTGGTAGGGGCAGGTCCGGCTCTGGGGGAAGGCGACGGGTGCGGTCGTGTCCGTCATGAAGACCTCGCAGACGAGTAGTGCGTCGTGCCGATCTTCATTAGATGCCCCGGGCATCTATGAGGCGACACGAAGTTCGGCCAGATCGGTCGCGGCATCAACATGGCCGGGGAGTGCCGTCTTCCCGTTCGAACCGTCCGGGGCTGTGCCCCCGGCGCGGGATCGGCGTCCCGGCCCGGGCGCGGGTGCGGCGACGCCGATGCGAAAACCGGTTGTCGGTGGAGTGGTGCGGGCCTCAGGATCCAGCCATGCCTACGTTCACCCTTCTCCCGCCGCTGTCCGCCGCCGCTTCCGCCGCGTCCCGACAGCAGCGGTCCGGCCGCCGGGGAGGACCGACGCCGCCGCGGTCATGACCGCCGCGCTCGTCGCGGGGCTGCTCGCCGGGTACGGCATCGCCGTCCCCGTGGGTGCCGTCGGGACCTACCTCGTGTCCCTCACCGCCCGCACCTCCCTGCGCACCGGTGTCTGCGCCGCGCTCGGCGTCGCCACCGCCGACGGGCTCTACGCCCTCGCCGCCACCCTCGGCGGCACGGCCCTGGCGTCCGCGCTGCGGCCGGTGCTCGGGCCGCTGCGGTGGATCTGCGTGCTGGTGCTGCTCGCCCTGGCGGCATGGGGCGCGGTCACCGCGCTGCGCGAGTACCGCGGCCACCGGCTCGCGACCCGGACCGCCCCCGCTCCCCCGAGCCCCGCCCGGGCCTATCTGGGCCTGCTGGGCATCACCCTGCTGAACCCCACCACGGTCATCTACTTCGCGGCCCTGGTGCTCGGTTCCCAGGCCACGGGCCCCGTCGGTCCCCTGGAGCAGGGCGTGTTCGTGCTGGCCGCCTTCGCCGCCTCCGCGAGCTGGCAGGTGCTGCTGGCCGGGAGCGGGGCCCTGCTGGGCCGCGCGCTGACCGGCCATCGCGGGCGGCTGGCGACGGCACTGGTGGCGAGCGCGGTGATGACCGCTCTGGCCGCGCGGATGGCGCTCGCGCCCGGGTGAGGCTCGTTTCCGGCCGGATCCACCGGGGTGCGGATGATTCCCGGCGGTACGGGCGTTGAAGGCAGGTGGCAATGAGCCGCGGACGCGACGATGGGACGGATGCCATGCCTCTCGAGGGCGAGTACGAACCCAGCCCGACGCAGTGGGTGCGCAAGCAGGTGGAGCTGTACGAGAGCTCCGGCGGTACGGAGGGGACGACACTGCAGGGCTCGACGATGCCGGTCGTCATCCTGACCTCACGGGGCGCCAGGAGCGGCAAACTGCGCAAGACGCCGGTGATGCGCGTGGAGCACGAGGGGCGTTACGCCGCGGTGGCCTCCCTCGGCGGATCGCCGAAGCACCCCGTCTGGTACTTCAACCTGCGGGCCGACCCGCACGTGGAACTCCAGGACGGGCCGGTGAAGCGGGACATGACCGCCCGTGAGGTCACGGGCGAGGAGAAGGCGGCGTGGTGGGAGCGGGCCGTCGCGGCCTACCCGGCGTACGCCGACTACCAGAAGAAGACGGACCGGGACATCCCGGTGTTCGTCCTGGAGCCGGCCGAGACCGGCTGAAGCGGGGCCGGCTGCCCGGTGCGGGCGGCCGGCGGAGAAATCTTCCTCCCCCGGGTGTGTGAACCGGCATCGACGGGGCACGCGAGATTCAGGCCCCGCCGCGTTCCCCCGTCGCGGCGGGGCTTTCCGCTGCCTCGCGGGCGGGCCGGTCGGTCACGTCGAGGAATATCTGGTCCGCCTCGGGCACCGTATGGGCGATGGACCGCTTGATGCGCACGGCGACCTCCTCCACGCGCTCGCTGTCCAGACCGGGCACCAGGTCGACACGGGCGGCCACGAGGGCCGTGTCGAGGCCGGTCTTCATCGTGAACAGCGCCTCCACACTGTCGATCTCCGGCTGGGCCCGCAGCAGCGCCTCGATCCGCCCGCTCGACTCCGGGTCGGCCGCCTCGCCGATCAGCTGGTCGCGGGCCTCACGGCCCAGCCGGAAGGCCACGTAGACCAGCAGCGCGCCGATCGCCAGGGAGGCCGACGCCTCCCACACCACCTGGCCGGTGACCATGTGCAGCGCCATGCCCACGATGGCCAGCGTGACGCCGAGCACCGCGGTGCCGTCCTCGGCGACGACCGTCCGCAGGGCCGGATCGCGCATCCCCGCACCCGCGCCCCCCTGCCTGCGCACCTGGTACAGCGCCCGCACCAGCGAACCGCCCTCCGCGAGGAGGGCGATCCCGAGAACGATCAGACCGGCGACATAGCCGCCGAGTTCCTCCTCCGCACCACTCGTCAGGGCCTCGAAACCCTGGAAGAAGGAGAAACAGCCGCCCATGACGAAGATCCCGACGGCCGCGAGGAGCGACCAGAAGAAGCGCTCCTTGCCGTAGCCGAAGGGATGACGCCGGTCGGCGGGGCGTCGGCTGCGGCGCAGCGCGGCGAGCAGGAACACCTCGTTCAGACTGTCGGCCACCGAGTGGGCCGCCTCGGACAGCAAAGCCGGTGACCCGGCTGCCAGGCCGCCGATGGCCTTGGCCACCGCGATCACCAGATTGGCCGCGAGCGCCACCAGCACGGTGACGCGTGTCCTGCGATCACTTCCCTCATCACTCACCTCCGCCGATTGCCCCGGTCGGCGGTGCTCACACCGTGCCGTCCGCGGAAAACGGGGAACGCGTTCACCAGGGTCCACGTACGGCAAGGAGGTCACCCCCATGAGCCGCGACGACGGCGACGACGGCAACACCGGCTACGGAAGGAGGGCGTTCAAACGCTCCAAGGCGCATTTCGCGGACCGCATCACCGCGGACGGCCGGGACGGCTGGCCGGTCGAGGCCGGCCGCTACCGTCTGGTCGTCAGCCGGGCCTGCCCGTGGGCGAGCCGGTCGCTGGTCTCCCGGCGGCTGCTCGGCTTGGAGGACGCCCTGTCCCTGGCCGTCGCCGACCCGATCCAGGACGACCGCAGCTGGCGCTTCACGCTGGACGAGGACGGCCGCGACCCGGTCCTCGGCATCCGCTACCTCGGCGAGGCCTACGACCGCCGCGAGCGCGACCACCCCGGCGGTGTCAGCGTGCCGGCGATCGTGGACGTGCCCAGCGGGCGGCTGGTGACCAACGACTACCAGCAGCTCACCCTCGACCTCGCGACCGAGTGGACGGCCCTGCACCGGGACGGCGCGCCCGACCTGTACCCGGACGCGCTGCGCGACGAGATCGACGAAGTGATGGCGGACGTCTACGAGGACGTCAACAACGGCGTCTACCGGGCCGGTTTCGCCACCGGGCAGGAGGAGTACGAGGCCGCCTGCGCGGGTGTGTTCCGGCGGCTGGAGCAGCTCACGACCCGGCTGGCACGGCAGCGGTACCTCGTCGGCGACACGATCACCGAGGCGGACATCCGGCTGTTCACCACCCTGGTCCGCTTCGACGCCGTCTACCACGGCCACTTCAAGTGCAACCGCTGGAAGCTGACGGAGAACCAGGTGCTGTGGGCGTACGTCCGCGACCTGTACCAGACGCCGGGATTCGGCGACACCGTCGACTTCGACCACATCAAGCGCCACTACTACCAGGTGCACACGGGCATCAACCCGACCGGCATCGTGCCGCTGGGCCCGGACCTGTCCGGCTGGCTGACCCCGCACCGGCGTGAGGAGCTGGGCGGCCGGCCGTTCGGTGACGGCACACCGCCCGGGCCGGTCCGCGCCGAGGAGCGGATCCCGGCGGCGCACACCCCCTGACCACTTCCATTCCCCTCAGCGATCAAGGAGTTTCTCGTGGCGAAGAAGAAGAAGATGTCCCTCGCGTACAAGCCTCTCGGGTTCGTGCTCGGCTGGTCGGGCGGCTGGCTGGCAGGGCTGGCCTTCCGCAAGACGTGGATGGCGATCCGGCACGAGGAGGACGCGCCCGACGCGCTGGACAAGGACCGCGGCTGGGGCGAAGTGCTCCTGGCCGCCGCCATCCAGGGCGCCCTCTTCGCGGTGGTGCGCAGCGCCGTGGACCGCGCGGGCGCCAAGGCCATCGAGCGTTCGACCGGCACGTGGCCGGCCGGCGAGAAGGGCGGCCGGGACTGACACCGCGACGGCCCCGCCCGGCCTCTGCCGGGCGGGGCCGTCCTGTGCGGCCGTCCGCCCCGATCGGGTTCGCGGAGGGCGCACCCCGGGGCGCGGGCCCACGGCTGCTCGACCACTGGGCCCCGCGGCACCGGGTGAGCCCCGCGCTCAGCCCTGCTTGGGTGCCGTCGGTGCGGTGCGGCGCAGGATGAACGAGTGACCTGCCGGGTCGGCGTAGCCGCGCTCCTCCAGCGGGCCCGAGGGCTCCTTGGCCTCCAAGGGGCGACCCCCGAGGCTGATGACGCGGCGTTCGACCGCGTCGAGGTCGTCGACCACGAACTCCAGATGGGCCTGGAGGGAGTTCTCGGGGCGCGGCCAGCTGGGCGGAGTGGCGTTGACGTCCCGGCGCAGTGCGACCCGGAAGCCGTCGGCGGTCTTGATCTCCACCCGGTTGGCGGTGGCGTCCGACTCCTCCCCCTCCAGCAGTTCCTTGTAGAACACGGCGAGCTTCTCGGGCTCGGCGCAGTCGAGCACGAGGACCCCCGCTTTCACCAGTGCCATGTCTCCTCCGCAGGATTCCGGCCGCAAGGCGGTCGTGCCCCGCGGACCCGTACCTTGCGGATATCCCGGACCGGCCGATTCAGTCGGTCTTCAACCACCGTCCGTCACGCATGAGTTCGCGGCCGTCGAGCTCGTCGGCCTCCCGCCAGGCCTGGATCCGCCGCGGCACGACCCGGAAGTACAGGTACGGCGTGGCGAGCCGGCGAGGGTCGAACCCGGTCTTGGCGGCGAAGAGTTCGGCGTCCTGCTCGGTCAGTTCGCCGGGCTGCACCGTCTCGACGGTGCCCTCGACGAGGACGACGTCACGGGTCGGCCCGATGCCCACCCGGGCCCGGCCGGACGCGGCCAGGTTCCGTCCGGTCGGGCTGGACGCGGGTGTGGCGAAGAGCAGGTACGAGCCGTTCCAGAGGAAGGACAGCGGGACGAGGTACGGCGTCCCCGTCGCGCTGTCCGCCGTGGCGACCCAGGCGTCCACGTCGTGGTCCAGGCGGTGCAGGGTGTCCTTCTTGCGCTGCTCGGCGCTGCGAACGGGTGCGGACGTCATCGCGGTGGCCTCCTGGCGAGTCGTCGAACGGACGCGGACCAGTGTGGCGTCCCCGGGCGCCGGAGGCTCGGCGGACAAACCGTGCCTGACGAGGGACGAGGCAGTATACGCAGCTCAAGCACTTTTCACAGTAACCGAGATCACGGCCGTGTCACGGAATGGCCGATTCGCGCCGTGGGCAGTCTCGTACCGCTTCTCGGTTCAACGTTCGCCGTGCGAAGTCGAGTTCGAGTGTGCGGCCGGTCATGGCACCGTCCGCTCGCAGGGGCGGGGGGCTCTGCGGTCCGTCTCCCGAAAGGAAGCACATGCCTCAGGACGTCCGGTTCGACCTCCCTTTCGACACACCCGTCAGTGAGCATCTGGAGTTCGCCCGGGCGCGGCATCTGCGCTGGGTGTGGGACATGCGCCTGGTCCGCAGCCGGGAGGGATTCGAGGAGTACAAGTCATGGGACCTGCCCCTGGCCGCCGCCCGGACCTATCCGCACGCGTCGGCCGAGGACATGGTCGTCCTGATGAACTGGTTCTCCCTGGCCTTCCTCTTCGACGACCAGTTCGACGCCGGCCGGCCGGACCGGGCCGACCGCATAGCGGAGGTCGCCCGGGAGCTGATCGCCACTCCCCTGCGCCCGGCGGGCAGTCCGCCCCGGGTGGTCTGTCCGATATCCCTCGCCTGGGCCGAGGTGTGGAACCATCTCTCGAATGGCATGTCCCTGACATGGCAGACGCGGTTCGCCGCCTCCTGGGGGAGGTTCCTCGTCGCGCACTGCGAGGAGGTCGACCTGGCCGCCCGCGGCCTGGAGGGCACGCTCGCGCTCGACGAGTACACGGCCTTCCGGCGCCGTACGGTCGGCATCCACCACAGCATCGACGCGGGTGAGCGCAGCCGCGGTTTCGAGGTGCCGGCTCAGGCGATGGCGCATCCGGTGATGGAGCGGATGCGCGATCTGGCGGCGGACACCATCGGGTTCATGAACGACATCCACTCCTTCGAGCGGGAGAAGCGCCGCGGCGACGGCCACAACCTCATCGCCGTGCTGCGCCGGGAGCGGGGCTGCTCCTGGCAGGAGGCCGTCGACGAGGCGTACCGGCTGACGATCGGCTGTCTCGACGAGTACCTCGAACTCCAGGAGAGCGTCCCCCGGATGTGCGACGAACTGCGGCTCGACGACGCGGAGCGGGACCGGGTGCGGATGGGGGTGGAGGTCATCCAGCACTGGATCAACGGCAACTACGAGTGGGCCCTGACGACCGGCCGCTACGCGGCGGCGAAGGAGGGCCCGGTGGCCACGGCCGAACTGGCCGGACGCGGCCCGGTGGACGACCTGCTGAGCGTATGACACGCCGGTGCCCGGCCGGACGTCCGGCCGGGCATCACGTGGCGCCCTATACGACGAACTCGACCGGCAGGCTGTCCAGCCGCGACTCCCAGGTGGAGGCGGTCGAGGTCAGCTCCTCCGCGGGCACGGCCAGGGTCAGGCCCGGCAGGCGGTGCAGCAGGACGTCCACCGCGATCTCGATGATGGACTGGCCGATGCTCTGCCCCGGGCACTCGTGCGGACCCGAACTGAACGCCAGGTGCGCCTGGTTGCCCTGCACCGAGACGCCCGTGTCCGGCCGGACCTCGGGGTCGGTGTTGCCCGCCGCGAGACCCAGCACCAGCAGGTCGCCCTCCTGGATCTGGTGGCCGCCGAGCTCCAGGTCGCTCGCGGCGAACCGGCCCGGCAGCACCGCCAGCGGCGGGCTGTTCCACATGACCTCCTCCACCACGGCGGAGATGTTCAGCTGGCCGCTGATCAGTCCGGACAGCCGGGCGGTGTCGGTGAGGATGATCTGGAGCACCCGGGCCAGCAGGTTGCTGGTCGTGGTGTGCGCGGCGATCAGCACCAGACGCAGATGGCTGACCACCTCGTCCTCGTCGAGACCGGCCGCGTGCCCCAGCAGGGCGGTGGTGAAGTCTCCGCCGGGCTCGGCGCGCTTGCGTTCGGCCAGTTCGCCGAGGATCACCATGATGCGCTCGTTGTGCGCGAGGGCGTCCTCACCACCCTTGAGGACGTGGGCGCAGGACTCGACCAGGTCGCGCCCCTCCGCCTCGGGGAGCCCGAGGATGCGCGAGAGCACGAGCATCGGCAGGTACTCGGCGTAGTCCGAGACGAGGTCGGCCCGGCCGGTGTCCGCGAACGCGTCGATCTGCTTGTTCGCGAGGCGGGTCGCGTGGCGCCGGATGCCGCGGGCCGCCGCCGCCTGGAGCCCGTCGGTGACGGCCGCACGCAGCCTGCGGTGCGGTTCGCCGTCCTGGGACACGCAGTCCGGCCGCCAGCCGATCATCGGGATGAGCGGCGAGGTCTCCTCCACGCGCCCTTCGGCCCAGTCACGCCAGATCCTCGCGTCCCGGCTGAACTGGCGGGGGTTGTCGAGGACCCGCCGGTTGTCGCGGTAGCCCAGGACCAGCCACGCGGGCACGTCCCCTTCGAGCAGGACCGGCGCGACCGAACCGTGCTCCTTGCGCAGCCGCTCGTAGATGCCCGCCGGGTCGGTGGCGGCGTCCGGGCCGTACAGCCGGGCCAGGTCGGCCCCGTGGTGGGCGACGGGGCAGCCGCGCATGGCCTGGAGGCCGGCTTCGGTCGAGTCGTTCATCGGGGCTCCAGGGCCACGGCCGAGCGTTCCTTCAGATGGTGGATCAGGGCGACGAGGACATCCCGGCTGGAGGCCCGGTCGCGGGCGTCGAAGGCCACCACCGGAGTGTTCTCGGGGATGTCCAGGGCGTCCCGGATCTCCTCGACGGGGTAGTTCCGGGAGTCGGGGAAGACGTTCAGCGCCACGACGAAGGGGACTTCCTGCCGCTCCATCTCCTCGATCGCCCGGAAGCTGGATTCCAGACGGCGGGTGTCCACCAGGACGATCGCGCCGAGCGCCCCCTTGAACAGCCCGTTCCACAGGAACCAGAAGCGCTCCTGGCCGGGCGTGCCGAACAGGTACAGCACCAGGCTCTCGTTGATGCCGATCTTGCCGAAGTCCAGGCTGACGGTGGTCTGCGTCTTGTCCGCGACGCCGATGAGATGGTCGACGTCGGCACTGGCCTGGGTGAGGGTCTCCTCGGTGGTGAGCGGCTTGATGTCGCTGACCGACCGGACCATGGTGGTCTTCCCGGTGCCGAACCCGCCGGCGATCATCACCTTCACCGAGCGGGTGTCCCCGGCCGAGCCTCCGGGTTGGTCAAAGCCTTTCAAGTCCACTGAGTACCTCCTCAAGGAGCGCGAGGTCGGGCCCGCGGCCGGCTTCGTGGGCCGGGATGGGGTTACGGGCTTCGACGCGACCTGCGTCCAGCAGGTCGGACAGCAGCACCGCGAGAATGTTGAAGGGGAGCCCGAGGTGAGCGCCGAGTTCGGCGACCGACAGCGGGTCGCGGCAGCGGCGGAGTATCTCCTCGTGCTCGTGCTGCATGCCCGGTAAGGGGGCGGCGCGGGCGACCACCAGGGTCGCCACGTCGAGGCTCGACGCCGAACCGCCCGGTCCGCTGCGCCCTCCGGTGAGGACGTAGTAGCGCTCGAGACCGGACGGGTCCGACGGCCTGCGGGGAGCACTCATCCAGAGTGCTCCTCCTGGCGCGGAGTGGTACCGAGGAGCTCACCCATCCTGCGGGCCAGGTCCCTCATCTGGTGTCCGAGCAGGCCCTGGTCGAGGCCTTCCCTGGCGAGGACACCGAGGTACGTCTCCACACCGGCGCGCACGACGAAGAGGTGCCCGCCGTCCACCTCGATCATCGCGAGCCGCAGTTGCCCGGCGTACTTGGGGAACTGCTCGGCGACCGGCTGGGCCAGGGCCTGCAGGCCGGCCACCACGGCGGCGAAGCGGTCCACGTCGTCGGGGTCTTCGGCGCCGTAGGAGGTGATGGCCTTGCCGTCGCTGGAGGCCACGAGGGCGAAACGGATCTCCTGGATGCTCTCGACGAGATCGCGGAGCGCCCAGCTCACGTCTGTTCCTTGTTGCGTCATGAGGACTGATCGCTCTCTTCGGTGCGGTGCTCGGTGTACTCGCGGCCGGCGACGGTGTCGCGGTCGTCGGCCGCCGGGAAGGCCTCCGCCGCGTCGCGTCCGGCGGTGGCGAAGGCGGCGAGTCCCGAGAAGGACGCGTCCGGCGGGACGGCGGCGACGGTTCCCCGCTCGGTCCGCTCGGCCTGCTTGGCCGCCTCCGTCTCGTTCCGCTTGCTGCGGCGCCGGGGCAGCCCGCCGGGTGTGGTCTCCCCGGGTTCGGCCTGCGCGGCCGGTGGGGCCGGCGCGATGACCGTCTCGCGGGCCGGGGCGGCCGTGGCGGTGCGGATCTCCGGGGCGGGCGCGGCCGGTGCGGTCGCGGCCGTGGGCAGGGGACTGAAGTACTTGTGCGGGACCACGATCACCACGGAGGTGCCGAGCCACGGCGAGTCCGCGAAGGTGACGCGGATGCCGTAGCGGCGGGCGAGGGCGCCGACGACCCGGAGACCGATGTTGGCGTCCTCGGTGATGCCGCCGAGGCCCGCGCCGGGCGCGGTGCCCGCGAGGGCGTGCTCGGCCTCGCGCTTCTTCTCCTCGCTCAGGCCCTTGCCGGAGTCCTGGATCTCGATGCCGACCCCGTTGGGAACCTCCTTGCCGGAGATGAGCACCGGCTCGGTGGGCGGCGAGTAGCGGGCCGCGTTGTCCAGGAGGTGGGCCAGGATCAGCGTGAGGTGGTCCACGAGACCGCCGTCGACGCCGAGTTCGGGCAGGTGGCGCACCTGGATCCGGTGGAAGTCCTTGATGCGGCCGATGCCGCCGCGCACCACGCTCAGCAGCCGCTGCGGTTCCTGCCACTGCCGGCCTGGCCGGTCCGAGCCGCCGAGCACACCGATGCTCGCGGCGAGGGAGTCGGCGGGGCCGAGCTCCTGGTCGAGCTCCATCAGGCCCCGGGCGACGGCCGGCAGGCGGCCGTGCTCGCCCTGCATCTCGTGCAGTCGGCCGCGGAGCTTGCTGGTCAGCACGTGGATGCGGTTGCCGATGCTGATCACTGCCTGCTCGGCGGAGGTGGAGCGGTCGAACTCCGCCTCCAGGCCGATCAGGGAGGTGCGCAGCAGCTTGCGCAGTTCGGCCTGGAGCTCCGAACTCACCTTGGCGCACTGGTTGACCGTGGGCAGCAGGTCGTCGATGGCGTCGCCGGCACGCAGCTTCTCCATCGCGTCGGGCAGCTGCTCGTCGGCGAGCCGGGTGACCGCGGCGAGCTGGTGGGAGAGCTGTTCCTGCCAGACCGCGGCCTGGTCGGCGAGCTGGGCCTCGTAGGACGTGGCCTGGTCGGTCAGCCGTTCCTCATAGGCCCGGGACCGGTCGGCGAGCTGCGTCTCGTACGTGGCGCTCTGGTCCGCCAGGCGCCGCTCGTACGTCGCGTTCTGCTCGTTGAGCTGGGACTCCAGGGCGGCGCGCTCGGCGGCGAACTTGCGTTCCAGGGCCGCCACATGCTGCTGCCACTGCTGGTTGTGCTCGGCCTGCGTGGTGCGGAAGGAGCCCTCCGCCCGGTGCAGTTGCGCCCGGGTGCGCAGCAGCAGACGTACGCACACGGCACCGGCCGCCGTCACCGCGACTCCGGCGACGGCCGCGGTTATTCGCTCCGAGCTCATGAACGTGGCGGCAACGGTCCCGCCTCCCAGTCCCAGCGGCAACAACCACCAGCTGTACCAGGCGACAGGGGCCCGCGCCGCCGGTGGCGGAGTGGCGAGTTCCATCTGCATCCTTCGAAGCAACACGAATCAACAGGGGGGGTGTGGACCGCACTCATGAGTACGCACTGCGTGTCGACCGGACGCGATCGCGTCAACTCGCAGCGCCGATCGGAACCTTATCGGGTTTGGACCCGAAAGGATCAACCGCGCCCGCCCGCCGGACGTGAGGCTTCCGTCACGCTCTGAAGGAAGGCAACAGGTCGACAAATGTCTTTGCTGCCAGTGGAATTGGCCGCATGCCAGGTCGCGCGGGTGCCCCGGCCGTCAGCGGGCGGTCTGGAAGGTGCGGCGGTAGGCCTGCGGAGAGACGCCGATCGCCGCGTTCAGATGCTGGCGCAGGGAGGCTCCGGTCGCGAAGCCGACCCGGCCCGCGATCTGATCGACCGTCAGGTCGCTGGACTCCAGGAGATGCCGGGCCCGGGCCACGCGCTGCTGGATCAGCCAGCGGCCGGGGCTGAGACCCACCTCGTCGTGGAAGCGGCGGGCGAAGGTGCGCTGGCTCATCCGGGCGTGACCGGAGAGATCAGCCAGAGTGAGCGGTTCATCGAGACGCTCCAGGGCCCAGGCGCGGGTGGCGGCGGTGCTCGCGGCGCCCTGCTCGGGGACGGGCTGCTCGATGTACTGGGCCTGGCCGCCGTCCCGGAAGGGCGGGACGACGCAACGGCGCGCGACGCTGTTGGCCAGGTGGCTGCCGTGGTCCTTGCGGACGAGGTGCAGGCAGATGTCCACGCCGGAGGCGGCCCCGGCGGAGGTGAGGAAGGGGTGGTCGTCGACGAACAGCACGTCCGGGTCGAGGTCGACCCGCGGGAACATGCGCCGGAAGCGGTCGGCGACCTGCCAGTGGGTGGTCGCCCGGCGTCCGTCGAGGAGCCCCGCGGCGGCGAGGACGAAGGCGCCGGTGCAGATGGAGACGATGCGGGTGCCGGGGCGGATGAGCGCGAGCGCGGCCAGGACCTCGCCGGACACCTCTTCGGTCAGGTGGGAGGGCGCGACGGGCGCGATGACCACCGTGCCGGCCGTGGCCAGGACCTCGGGGCCGTGCTCCACGGTGATGCCGAAGTCCGCGTTGGTGCGCACCGGACGGCCGTCGACCGAGCAGGTGAGAACCTCGTACCGGCCGTCGGCCGCGCCCAGGATCCGGCTGGGGATGCCCAGCTCGAAGGGGTACACCCCGTCCAGGGCCAGGACCACCACTCGTTCGCGTCGCATGGCACGATTCTATCGAAGGTTGGCAATCTTGCCATTGGCGGAGGGTGTGCGGCCCGGCACGCTGGTTGACCATGAGCACACAGAACACGATGCGAGCCATCAGCCAGGACGTCCTCGGCGGTCCCGAGGTCCTGAAGGAAGTGGAGATCGAGCGCCCGGTGCCGAGGCCCAACGAGGTACTTGTCCGGGTGCGGGCCGCCGGGGTCAACCCGACCGACTGGAAGCACCGCGCGACCGGCGGTTTCCTGGGCGAGCCGCCCTTCGTCCTCGGCTGGGACGTCTCCGGGGTGGTGGAGGCGGTCGGCATCGGCGTGGTGGCCTTCGCGCCCGGTGACGAGGTCTTCGGCATGCTGCCGTATCCGTACGGACACGGCTCGCACGCCGAGTACGTCATCGCCCCGGTCCGGGCCCTCGTCCGCAAGCCGGCGGGCGTCGACCACACCCAGGCGGGCGCGCTCCCCCTGGTCTCCCTCACCGCCTGGCAGGCGCTGACCGAGCACGCGGACCTCCGGCCCGGGCAGCGGCTGCTGATCCACGCCGCGGCCGGCGGGGTCGGGCATGTGGCGGTCCAGATCGCCAAGGCGCGCGGCGCGTACGTGATCGGCACGGCGAGCGCGGGCAAGCACGACTTCCTGCGCGAGATCGGTGTGGACGAGACGGTGGACTACCGCGAGACGGACGTCACCGAGGCCGTGAAGGACGTCGATGTCGTCCTGGACACGATCGGCGGTGACACCTCCCTGCGCTCGCTGCGGGTGCTGCGCCCCGGCGGTGTGCTGGTCTCGATCCTCCCGGGCGGCTCGGACGACCTCTACGAGGAGGCCGAGCGGCTCGGTGTGCGGGCGCTGCGGATGCTGGTGGACGCCGACCGCAGCGGCATGGAGGCCGTCGCGGGACTGGTCGAGGCGGGGAAGCTGCGCGCCACGATCGCCGGGACCTTCCCGCTGGCCGACGCGGCCGAGGCACACACCCTCGGCGACACCGGCCGCACCACGGGCAAGCTGGTACTGCTGAACGACTGACCACACCCCCGCCCCGCCGGCGAGCCGGAACACCCCGGGGCGCTCTGCGGACACGAGTGCCCCGGCCGGCGGGCAGCCGATGCCCGAGGCTGCGTGACCGCCTCCCGGGCCTCGGTCAGGCACCGGCCGACAGGCACCCGGACGGTCCCGGCCCCACCAAGCGGGCGCGAAAGAGCCGGAAGCGGACCGGCGGCCGGTGGGCGAGCCGGAACATCCCAGGCCGCCCTACGAGCACGAGTGCCCCGGCCGGAGGACAGCCGGGGCCTCCATGGTGGACACGGGGGCCGGAACGCTACGCGACCGTCTCCCGAGCCACGGTCAGACACAGCCGGGCTACACGCGCCCGGACCGGTCCCGGCCCCACCAAGCGGGCGCGAAAGAGCCGGAAGCGGACCGGCGGCCGGTGGGCGAGCCGGAACATCCCAGGCCGCCCCACGAGAACGAGTGCCCCGGCCGGAGGACAGCCGGGGCACCTCCATGGTGGACACGGGGGCCGGAACGCTACGCGACCGTCTCCCGAGCCACGGTCAGACACAGCCGGGCTACACGCGCCCGGACCGGCCCCGGCCCCACCAAGCGGGCGCGAAAGAGCCGGAAGCGGACCGGCGGCCGGTGGGCGAGCCGGGCCGTCGTGACTGTGCGCCGCGCGGCTCCCGGTGCACCCGAGCCGTCCCGGGCCGCCACTCCCCCGGCTATCGGGCCGGCGTGGCGCTCGGGCCCGGGCCCGAGCGACGACGAAGGCCGTGGCTCCGGTCTCCCGGCCGGCCGCGGCGGCGTCAGAACGTCAGGACCGGCTTGATGGTCTTGCCCGACCTCATGTCCTGGACCGCCCGGTCGATGTCCCCGAAGGGGTAGGTGCTGATCAGGCGGTGCAGCGGGAGCCGTCCGTCCTTCACCAGGCGGACCAGGGCCGGAATCATGGTCCGGGTCTCGCTGTCGCCGAGGGTGAGACCGACGATCCGCTTGCCGCCGAGCAGGCCGTTGACGTCCAGGGCGACCTCCGTGCCGAAGGGCGGGGCGCCGACGACGACCAGGGTGCCGCGGGCGGCGAGCGCGTCGACGCCCTGGCGCAGCACGCCGACGTTGCCGGTGGTCTCCACGACCCCGTCCGCGCCCTGCCCGCCGGTGATGTCGGCGAGGGCCGGGGCGAGGTCCGTCCCGCTGGTGTCGACCGTGTGGGTGGCGCCCAGTTCCTCGGCCAGCGACAGGCGTTCGGCGACCCGGTCGACGGCGACGATCCTGGTGGCCGGGGTGAGGGCCGCCGCCATCACGGCGGACAGGCCGACCGCTCCGGCGCCCAGCACGACGACCGTGCCGCCGGTCTCCGGCTTCAGAACGTTCCACACCGCCCCGACACCGGTCTGCACGCCGCAGCCCAGTGGGGCGATCGACTCCAGCGGCACGTCCGGGTCGACCTTGACGAGGCTGCGCTCGTCGGCCAGGGCCCGCTCGGCGAAGGAGGACTGGCCGAAGAAGTGGCCGCCCAGGGCCTCGCCGCCCCGGCTGATGGTGCTCGTCCCGTCGGCCCGGCTGCCCCCGATCAGGTTCAGCGGCAGCCAGGTCGCGCAGTACGCGGGGTGTCCGCCGCGGCAGTTGCGGCAGTCGCCGCAGGAGGTGAAGGAGAGCAGGACGTGGTCGCCCGGCGCGACGCCGGTGACGGCCGGCCCGACGGCCTCGACGACGCCGGCGCCCTCGTGGCCGAGGACGCCGGGCAGCGGGAAGGGCAGTCCGCCGCTCGCCACCCCGAGGTCGGTGTGGCACAGGCCGGTGGCGACCATGCGGACCAGCGCCTCGTGCGGGCCGGGCTCGTCGAGGACGACGTCGGAGAGGGTGAAGGGCGCGCCGCCGGATTCGACGACCGCGGCACGGGTGGTGGTGGGCATCGCGATGACTCCTTGACGGTGCTCAGTCGAGCGAGACGACGACGGACTTGACCTTGGTGTAACCGGCGAGCGCCTCGGGTCCGTACTCGCGGCCGTAGCCGGAGTCCTTCACCCCGCCGAAGGGCACCGCGGGGTCGAGCATCGCCCAGTCGTTGACCCAGACGATGCCCGCCTGGAGCCGGTCGGCGACCCGGTGGGCGCGGGCGAGGTGGCTGGTCTGGACGCCCGAGGCCAGGCCGTAGGGCGTGGAGTTGGCGAGGGCGACGGCCTCGTCCTCGTCGTCGAAGGGCTGCACGGTGAGGACCGGGCCGAAGATCTCCTCCTGGATGACGCGGGAGTCGTTGGCCAGGTCGGCGATGACGGTGGGCTTGTAGTAGTAGCCGCCGTCGAGGTCGAGCCGTTCACCGCCGCAGACGATGCGGGCGCCCTCCTTGCGGGCCAGGGCGACGTACTCCTCGACCTTCTTCAGATGCTTCTCGGCCGCCATCGGGCCGATGACCGTGGCCGGGTCGCGCGGGTCGCCGACCGGCACACCGGGCACGGCCTCGGCGAGGATGCCGAGCAGAGTGGGGTACACCGAGCGGGCCACCAGCAGGCGCGGGCCGCCCATGCAGAACTGACCGGTGTTGAAGACGAAGCCCTTGATGACCGCGCCGACGGCCTTCTCCAGGTCGGCGTCCTCGAAGACGAGGTGAGCGGCGTTCCCGCCGAGCTCCATGGTGACGGGCTTGAGCGCCTCTCCGGCGACGCTCGCCACGTGACGGCCGATCGCGGTGGAGCCGGTGAAGGCGACCTTGTCGACACCGTGGTGCCACAGCAGAGCCTCGCCCGCCACCGGGCCACTGCCGGTCACGACGTTGACGACACCGTCGGGGACGCCCGCCTCCTGAAGCAGCCGGGCCATGTACAGGGCGCTGAGCGGCGTCTCGTCGGCGGGCTTGTGGACGACGGTGTTGCCGGCCGCGAGCGCCGGGGCGATCTTCGAACCGGCCAGGATCAGCGGGAAGTTGAACGGGGTGATCGCGGCGACCACACCGAGGGGCTCGCGCTTGGTGTAGGCGAGGGCGTTCATGGGGAGGTCGCGCAGAGCGCCGTCCTGGCTCTGGGCGAGATGGGCGTAGTACTCGTAGTCGTTGGCCGCGTTGGTGACGTCGACCGCGCCGCACAGCGTGATCGGTTTGCCGACGTCCAGGCTCTCCAGCGCGGCGAGCTCGTCGGCGTTCTCCCGGATCAGCTGGGCGACGCGCTGCAGCACCCGGCCGCGCTCCCGGCCGCTCAGACCGGACCAGGCGCCGTCGTCGAAGGCCTCGCGGGCGGCGCGTACGGCCGCGTCGACGTCGGCGGGGCCCGCCTCGGCCACGGTGGTGACGACCGCGCCCCGGGACGGGTCGACCACCCCGGTGCGCGCCCCGTCGGCGGCCTCGCGCCATCGGCCCCCGATGAACAGCTGCCCGGGTGTGCTCTCGAAGGTGGTCATCGCCACTCCCCAGCGTCGTCGCCAAGATTTCAACAAACAGGATTCCTGTTTGTGCGCAGTCTCTTTACAGACAGGTTTCCTGTCAATGGTCTAGCCTGCCCCCATGCTCGACTCACAGGTGACCAAGGCGCCTCCTTCCCTCCTCTACATGGTCAAGCAAGTGGAGCTCGTCGTGCGCTCGCATCTGGACGAGCTGGTCAGGCCGTCCGGGATCACCGCCCTTCAGTACACGGCGCTGACCGTGCTGGAACGCCACGACGGGCTGTCCGCCGCCCAGCTGGCGCGCGACTCCTTCGTCACCGCCCAGTCCATCGCGGACCTGGTCCGCTCCCTGGAGGGCCGCGAGCTGGTGCGCCGGGAGCGCAACCCCCGTAATCGCCGGGAGCTGCTGATCCTGCTCACCGACTCCGGCCGCGAGCTGCTCGCCCGGTACACCGGGCCGGTCCGGGAGCTGGAGGAGCGGATGGTGCGCGACCTCACGGCGCACCAGACGGAGCAGTTCCGCCAGGCACTCACCAAGGCCTGGCACGCGCTGTCGTAACCCGGCCGACCCCTGAGCGCGCCCCCGGAACGCACCCGCGCACACCCCGGCGCGAACACCGGCCAACTCGGCCGCAATTCAAAGACATATGTCAATCGAACATGCTCAAATTCACTCGATGGAGGGTAACTTGCAGGGCGGGGAACGGCGTTGAGCCGTGGCCCCTCCCCACGCACGGAGCAGGCTGGAGGCGATCTCGTCGTGCGGCAGGAACCTGCACCGCTCACCCGGCATCTGCGCGTCCGCCAGGAACGGGGGCACACGGTGCTGGAGTTCCGCGGCGAGATCGATCTCGCCGCGGCCTCGGAGATCGCCCCGCACCTGGACCGGGAGACGAACCGCCCCGCCGCCCGGGTCGTGATCGACCTCAGCGGGATCGAGTTCTTCGACTGCTCCGGTCTGCGGCTGCTGTACCGCGCCCGCAGGCGGGTGCTCGACCGGCGGGGACACGTGCTCCTGGTCTGCTCCCATCCGCTGACCCTGCGCGTCCTGCGGATCACCGGACTGTCCCGGGTGCTGCCTCCGCAGCCGACGCTGGACGCGGCGCTGGAACAGCCGGAGGCGACGTCCCACCCGTGAGGAATGCGCCCCGCGTGCTTCCGCCGAGGCCACCCGATCCTCAACTCGGCGGTCTGGCCCGGGTTGTGGCGGGCATCCGGACAGTAGGAAGGAGGGCCGTCGCATGACGACTCCCGTCAAGCGCCTCCCCAGGCGCATGCCCGGCTGGGCGAAGGTGGTGGCCGCGCTCGTGCTGGTGCTCGTCGTGTTCTTCGCCGGGCTCCGTCTGAGCGTGCTCCCGGGCCTGAAGGACCTGTTCGGCACCGAGACGCAGGACCGGTCCGGCCCCGCGCTGCTGAAGTCCATCCAGGACATCAGCCGTTACGACGCGGCCTCCGGCAACTTCCAGGTGGTCGTGGACCTGGAGAAGGACGCCAAGCTCCTGCCCGACGCGATCCGCGGCACCCGCACCCTGTACGTCGGCGCGGGCACCGTCGACGCCTATGTCGACCTCGGCAAGGTCGGCGAGAACGACGTGAAGGTCAACGGCGACCGCACGTCCGCCACGCTCCGGCTGCCCCACGCGCGACTGGGCAAGCCCGCCCTCGACCCCGACCGCTCCTACGCGGTCTCCAAGCAGCGCGGTCTCTTCGACCGCCTCGGCGACCTCTTCTCGGACAACCCCAACGGCGAACAGGCCGTGCAGAAGCTCGCGGTGCGGCACATCGGCGACGCGGCGAAGGAGAGCGAGCTGACCGCACGCGCCGAGTCGAACACCACCGGCATGCTCGAAGGCCTGCTGCGCTCCTTGGGCTTCAAGGAGGTGCGGGTGTCGTACGGGAGCTGATCGGCTCCGCACGGGCTCCCGGCCTGGAGTGCCCTGGCGGACACGGGGCAACCGAGGGTGGGTACGGTCCCCGGCGACATCGCCGGGGACCGTGGCCGAGAACGACCCCCCACGGCATCGTCGGCCCGCCCGGGGGTAACCGCCGTGTCACGCAGCGCAGTTGAAGACTGGAGGACCCCCATGGCCAGTGCAGCCTCACGTCACCGGACCACCGGGTCAGGGAGCGAGCGACGCCCGCTCCCCTGGCCCGTCCGGCTGCTGGCGACACTGTGCGCGTTCCTGTTCATGGTCGCCTTCGCCGTGGTGCTGGCCCGGCTGACCCTGCAGCCCTCCCCCGCCTCGGAGGCGCTGACCCACAGCAATCTCCAGCCGGGCAGTTCCCTGAAGGCCTATCTCGACCAGCCCGCGCTGCGCGACGCCGTCAAACAGATCGGTGGCAACATCCTGCTCGGCATTCCCTTCGGCGTCCTCGTGCCGGTGGTCGCCCCCCGCACCCGGGGCATCCTGCGCGTGCTGCTCCTGACCGCGGTCGTGATGCTCCTCGTGGAGTTCGCGCAGGGCGCCCTGGTCACCGGACGCGCCTTCGACATCGACGACGTCATCCTCAACACGACGGGCGCGCTCATCGGTTACCTGCTCCTGGGGCGCCGCCTCAGCAGGGCCGTGCACGCGCGCAAGCCGCGCCCGGACCGGGCGGACCAGGAACCCTCCACCGGCAAGGCCTAAGGGGCGTCCGCAACGTCCCGTCCGCCCCGCGACGCCCGGCACCCTCCCCCGAGCTTTCGGCTCCGCTCGGGCAGAGGGCACCCCATGACGCCGCAGGGCCCGCCCTCCGGGCGGCCGACGCGGCTTCGCGGACACCCCCTGGCGCGCCGCCGACGGGCCCTAGTGCACCGTCCAGGTGAACTTGTCTCCGCCCACCCAGCGGACCACGTCCGGATCGTCCATGTCGTGCACGGTGATGCCGAACGCGGCCGCGGCGGACAGCACGTCGGTGACGGCCCGGGCCTCCCCGACCACCTGGCCGTCGATCTGCACGATCCGGAACGGCGGTGTGGCCGGCTGCACCCCGAGCACCATGATCCGCGGGTGGGATATGTACGGGCTCGCGCTTTCGGTCATGCATCGAGCGTAGAACGCAACCGGCGCCGACGCGGGTCCTGGGCGCCCGCGGATCGGCCGGCCCGCTCAGGGACGGCGCCAGTCGTGGCCGGTCAGGTGGGACCCGGCCTGTGGGCCCATCCGGAGCATGCCGCCGTCGACGCTCCAGGAGGCACCGGTGACGTACGAGGCGTCCGGGCCGGCGAGGAAGGCGATGACGGCGGCGACCTCGCGGGCGTCACCGGGCCGGCCGAGCGGGATGCCCGGGCGGCTCTCGGTGTGCGGGTCGATGTCCTCCTGGCCGGTCATGGGCGTGGAGATCTCGCCGGGCGCGACGGCGTTGACGGTGATGCGGTGCTCGGCCAGTTCGAGGGCCATGACCTGGGTGAGCAGTCCGAGACCGCCTTTGGCGGCGCAGTAGGGGGCGGCGCCCACCCGCGGCTGGTGCTCGTGGACGGACGTGACGTTGATGATCCGGCCCCCCTCACCGTGCCCGATCATGTGCCGGGCCGCCTTCTGCCCGCACAGGAACGGCCCGACGAGGTCGACGTCCAGGACCTCGCGCACATCGGACAGCTCCAGGTCCAGGAAGGGCGTCATGGTGCCGGTGCCGGCGTTGTTGACCAGCACGTCGATCCGGCCGAGCCGCTCGCACAATGCGTCGACGGTGTCGGCGGCGTCGGGCAGCCGGGTGAGGTCCATCCGGGCGACCTCGGCCCGCTGCCCGTGCGAGCGCACCTCGTCGGCCGTCTCCTGCGCGCCCTCGCGGTCGCTGTGGTAGGTGATCCCGACGTCCATACCCGCCTGCGCCAGGCGTACGGCGGTGGCCCGGCCGATGCCGGAGTCGGCGCCGGTGATCACGGCGACCTTGCTGGGTGACGCGCTGGGAGCGGGCATGACGAGCCTCCTCGTCGGCGGGGGCGGGACGAGGCATCGCAGTACCCGGGGGGATACGGGGCAAACCGCGGGCCCGTCGTGCGGCCCGCCGGGCGCTGGGGAACCCTTGAGATGGAGGTGGCGATGGACCCCGTCGAGGCACTGGACCGGATCGCCTTCCTGCTGGAGCGGTCCCTGGCACCGACCTACCGCGTGCGCGCCTTCCGTACGGCGGCCCGCGTGCTGAAGGACCTCGGCGAGGACGTGCGCCGGCGGGCTGCGGACGGATCGCTGGAGAGGCTCAAGGGGGTCGGTCCGAAGACCGCGCAGGTGGTGCGGGAGGCGCTGGCCGGCCAGGTGCCCGGCTACCTGTCGAAACTGGAGGGCGAGGCCCGGGAGCGGCCCGCCGTGCGGGGTGGGGAGACGCTGCGGGCCCTGCTGCGCGGGGACTGCCATCTGCACTCCGACTGGTCGGACGGCGGCAGCCCCATCGAGGAGATGGGACGGGCCGCCGCGGAGCTGGGCCACGAGTGGGCGGTGCTGACCGACCACTCGCCCCGGCTGACGGTGGCGCGCGGCCTGTCGCCCGAACGGCTGCGGGAGCAGCTGGACGTGGTGGCGGAACTGAACGAGACCTGGGCGCCGTTCCGGCTGCTGACCGGCATCGAGTGCGACATCCTCGAGGACGGCTCGCTCGACCAGGAGCCGGAGCTGCTGGACCGGCTCGACGTGGTGGTGGTGTCGGTGCACTCCAAGCTGCGCATGGACGCCCGGTCGATGACCCGGCGGATGGTGGCCGCCGTACGCGATCCGCACTCGGACGTGCTCGGGCACTGCACGGGGCGGCTGGTGACCGGCCGGGGGCGGCCGGAGTCGGAGTTCGACGCGGACGAGGTGTTCGCGGCGCTCGCGGAGACGGGCACGGCCCTGGAGATCAACAGCAGGCCGGAGCGGCTCGACCCGCCCCGGCGGCTGCTGCGCCGGGCGGTGGACGCCGGAGTGCTGTTCTCCGTCGACACCGACGCGCACGCGCCGGGGCAGCTGGACTGGCAGATCAACGGGTGCATGCGGGCGGAGGAGTGCGGGGTGCCGCCCGAGCGGGTGGTGACCACGTGGTCCCTCGACGAGCTTCTGGCCTGGACGCGAGAGCGGCGGGTGCCGTCGGGCGTGGCGGGCGCCTGACGTGGTACCCGCGCGGCCGGAGAGGAAGGGACTGCACTTATGGGAAGCGCGGGACGGGCGGCCGTGTTCGATGTTGACGGCACGCTGGTCGACACCAATCATCTGCATGTCGTGAGCTGGTGGGAGGCCTTCCGGCAGGCGGGCCACCAGGTTCCGATGCACGCCGTTCACCGGGCCGTGGGCCTGCCGTCGACCGACCTGATCGCCCATCTGCTGGGTGACGACCGGGACACGGACCAGGACGCCGACATCAGCGCCGGGCACAAGGCGCTGTACGGGCAGTACTTCGACCGGCTGCCCGCGCTGCCGGAGGCCGGCCGGCTGCTGCGGCGGCTGCACCGGGAGGGCTGGACGGTGGTGCTGGCCACCTCGGCGGGCGGCGCGGAGCTGAGCGCGCTGCGCCGGGCGATCGACGCGGACGAGGCCATCGCGGCCACGGCCAGCGCCGACGACGTCGACGAGGGCAAGCCCTCCCCCGAGCCGGTCGAACACGCCCTGGAGCTGGCCGGGGTGCCGGCGGAGCGGGCGGTGTTCGTCGGCGACACCGTGTGGGACATGCGGGCGGGCACCGGGGCCGGGGTGCGCTGTGTGGGCGTCCTGTGCGGCGGTGTCCCGCGCGCCGATCTGGAGGAGTCCGGCGCGGACGCGGTCTACGCCGACCCCGCACACCTGCTGTCGGCCCTCGGCGACAGCCCGCTGTCATGACGCGACGTGAAACCCACGGTCACGCGGATACCCGCAGCGCATGACGCGTGTGACGAGTGCGGTACGGCGGACGGCGAGAGCCTTCCGCGGACGGAAGGACAAGGACGAAGACCAGGGGGCGGCCTCGGGTACGCCGCCTCGCGGAGCGCCGACGGCCCGGGGCCGGATGCGCAGCCTGGAGCAGGGAGCGCGCTCCGTGCGGCCGGTGGATGCCGTACGGCGCGACACGCTGGGGGCCGTCAACGCCCTGCGAGCGGCGTGGCGCGGGCCCGGCCGGCAGCGGGACCTGGTCGTCCAGTCGCTGAAGGCGGCCGGGGCGGCGGTGATCGCCTGGCTGGTGGGCGGCGTCTGGATGGGCGACCCGCTGGCACTCATGGCGCCCTGGGTGGCGCTGGTGCTGGTCCAGGCCACCGTCTTCAGTTCGCTGGTGCAGGGTGCGCGCCAGTTCGGGGCGATCTGTGTCGGCACCCTGGTCGCCTCGGGGGCGCAGGCCCTCACCGACGACACGACGGGCGCGCTCGCCCTGTCCGTACCGGTGCTCATGCTGCTGGCGAACTGGCCCCGCTTCGGCGACCAGGGCATCTACGCGGCGACCACGGCCCTGTTCACCCTCTCCTCGGGCATGGTGAGCCTGTCCGCCGTCGGGCACCGGGTGGGTCAGGCCGCGATCGGCGCGGTCATCGGCGTCGCCGTCAACGCGCTGATCCTGCCCCCGATCCATCTGCGGGACGTGCGGGAGAACCTGGCGGCGCTGGCCCGGGAGGCCGGGGACGTCCTGCACACCGTCGCCGCCGATCTGCGCGAGGGCGAGTGGGACGCGCAGACCGCCTACGGCTGGGTCAGGGCCTCGGCCCGGCTGGACCACCGGCTTAAGGCGCTTCGCTCGGCACGCCGGTGGAGCCAGGAGAGCCTGCGCCTGACTTACGCGCCGCTGCGCGCCCTGCACCGCGTCCCGCACGAGGGTGTCCTGCCCGCGGAGGAGGAGGACGAGCGGCTCGGCCGGGTCACCGGGCACGTCACCACGCTCACCCGGGCCCTCGCGGTGTCCGTGGACGACAACCGGTCGCCCGCCCCGCCCGAGGGGCCTGCCCTGCGCTCGTACGCGCGGCTGTTGGAGCTGATCGGGGACGCCCTGCGCGCTCAGGCCGACGGCCTGCTCGACGGAGGCGTGACCGCCCGGCCGGACGAGGAGGCCGAGGAGGCGATGCGGGAGCTGCACGAGGAACTGCAGGACAAGCTGCGCCGTCACGCGGGGGAGGGAGCCGCCCCCACCGCCGTCCTGGGCACGCTGCTCCTCCAGGCGGAGAACCTCTGGGCCGAGACCGTCCCGGACGACCGGGAGCAGTGACGCACCTCACCGGGCGGGCGCCGTGAGCACGGAACACCCAGAGATGGTTGCCCGTTGAACAAGGCGTGGGTCCGGACCAGGACCCGCCCTTCAGCCGCCCCGGCCGTGATTCCCCCGTCCGGCCGGGGCTTCTCCCTTGCCCACGTGCAATCCGCTCCGCCCGGGTACTCGGCACGTCTCGTGGAACCACGCGGCCGAGAGGAGCGCAAGGTGAGCAGCGGAACAGGCATGAGGGTCGTCGTCACGGGCGCCACCGGCAACGTGGGCACCAGCGTGGTGCGCCTCCTCTCGCAGGACCCGGAGGTCGCCTCCGTGCTGGGCCTGGCCCGGCGTATCCCGGACTGGTCGCCCCCGAAGACGGACTGGGCCGCCGTCGATCTGTCCTCCGAGCGGCCCGATCTGGTGGAGCGGTTCACGGACGCCGACGCGGTGGTCCATCTGGCCTGGGCGTTCCAGCCGACACACGACCCGGCGGTGACCTGGCGCACCAACGTGCTGGGCAGCATGCGGGTCTTCGAAGCGGTGGCGGCGGCCGGAGTGCCGACGCTGGTGCATGCCTCGTCGGTCGGCGCGTACTCGCCCGGCCCGAAGGACGAGGCGGTGGACGAGTCCTGGCCGACGCACGGCTGGCCGGACGCCGCGTACTGCCGGGAGAAGGCGTATCTGGAGCGGGCGCTGGACACCTTCGAGCGTGACCGTCCGGGGACGCGGGTGGTGCGGATGCGGCCCGCCTTCCTCTTCCAGCGGGAGTCGGCGAGCGAGCAGCGCCGCATCTTCGGCGGCCGCTTCCTGCCCGGCCCGCTGGCCCGCCCGGAGCTGCTGCCCTTCCTGCCCGACATCCCGGGGCTGAGGATGCAGGCCCTGCACACGGACGACGCGGCGAACGCGTACCGGCTGGCCCTGCGCTCCGATGTCCGGGGTGCCTTCAACCTGGCGGCCGATCCGCCGGTCGACGCGCGGCTGCTGAGCGAGATGTTCGACGCCCGTCCGGTGCGGCTGCCGCGCACCGCGGCCCGGTCGGCGATCGCCGCCGCCTGGGGCCTGCATCTGCTGCCCGCCTCACCGCACCTGTTCGACGCGGTGCTGCGGCTGCCGCTGATGGACTCGACGCGTGCGCGTACGGAGCTCGGCTGGCGACCGGAGCACACGGCGCCCGAGGTGCTGGAGGAGTTCCTGCTGGGCCTCCGGGAGGGCGCCGGGGCGCGCACGGAACCGCTGCGGGGACGCAAGGTGGGCTGATCCGGGCGGCTCGCGCACATCCTCGGGCATGAGGACGTGCGCGAGGGCCGCAGCCGACCCCCACAGTCGGCTGCGGCCCTCGCTGGGATGCCCTCCTATGCGGAGGGCTCGTCCGGCACCGGATGCTCGGGGTGGACCGTTCCCGAGCGCGGTGCGCCCTGCCGGCCCGTCCCCGCTTCGTCCGTGTCGGGGACGTCACCGGCGGGCTCGTCGGTCTCGTCGCCGCTCTCGCGACTGTCGTCCTTGCCGGTGCCCGTGAAGCGCGGGGCGACCTCCCACGGGTCCTCGCCGTCGTCGGCCTGCTGGTCCGGCATGTCCCGCGGAATGGGCTCACCGTTCTCGCCGGGTCCTTCGAGGCGGTGGTCGGTCACGGCGCGCTCCCTTCTGTGGTCCGGGCGCCACGCGAGTACCTCCGCGGTGATCGGTGAAACCTCAGCGCGGTGTCCGTTCCTGAAGTGCGGTGCGCCAGGCGGGGAGCGGATACTCCGGCGCCGGGTCGGGGCGTCGTCCGCCGCGGGCGAAGAAGTCGGCCAGCGGCAGGATCGCGGCGCCGACGGTGACCGCGTCGGGCCCGAGCCTGCCGAGGTCGACGGTCACCTTCCCGGCCGGGTGGCGCAGCGCGTACGACATGGCGTGGCGGCGTACGGCGGGCAGGAAGCGGGAGCCGAGCGCCAGGCCCGCCCAGCCGCCGATGAGGATGCGCTCGGGCTGGAAGAGGTTGATCAGGTCGGACAGGCCCGCGCCCAGGTATTCGGCGGTCTCCTCCAGGACGGCCAGCGCGACAGGGTCGGCCGTGCCGCCCTCGGGCGGGTAGGCCGCGGCGAGCATCGTGGTGAGGGCGGTCTCCTCGTCGGTGCCGTCGGGGACCCGGCCACCTTCCTCGCGCCAGCGGGCGAGCAGCGACTCGGCGCCCGCGTACGCCTCCAGGCAGCCCAGGGCCCCGCACCGGCAGCGGCGGCCCCGGACCCGTACGGTCAGATGCCCCCATTCGACGGCGCGGCCCTGCTCCACGTCGGGGGTGACCAGGCTCGCGCCGACGCCGGAGCCGAAGAGCACCACGACGGCGTTGCGGGCGCCCCGGCCGGCGCCGAACCACATCTCGGCCTGGCCCAGCGTCTTGGCGCCGTTGTCGATGAAGTACGGGACGGTGTCCGGCAGCGGGGAGCCGGTGCGGAGCAGGGCCTCCAGCGGGACGGCGTCCCAGCCGATGGTCTGCCCGTGCACGAGCGCGCCGCGGTCGGGGGTGCGCTCGACGATGCCGGGGACGCCGATGCCGACGCCGAGGAGCCTCTCGGGCGCCAGGCCGGCGGTGTCCAGGACCTCGGCGATGCCCTGGCGGACGTGGTCGACGATGACCTCGACGTCGTACCGCTGCGGCGTGAGCGGGTGCTCGGCGCGGGCGAGTTCGGTGAGGGTGAGGTCGAACAGTTCGACGCGGACCCTGGTCTCGCCGACGTCGACGCCGATCATGTGGCCGCTGCCGGGCGCCACGCGCAGCAGGGTGCGGGGCCGGCCGCCGTCCGAGTCGACGCTGCCCGCCTCCTCGACCAGCCCGTCGGCGACCAGGTCGGCGACGACGTTGCTGACGGAACCCGAGCTGAGCCCGGTGGCCGGGCCGAGTTCGAAGCGGCTGAGCGGGCCGTCGAAGTAGAGCCGTTGCAGCACGGCCGTGCGGTTGGCCCGCCTGAGATCGCGTACCGTGCGCCCGTTCCGCGCCGCCATGTGGCTCCCCTCGCATCCCCTGTCCGACCTGCAACATACCGTCGGGGCCGGGCACGGCGCGACATTCCTCCACCCCTTATTTCACGGTGTGAGCTAACCGGAGGTCCGCTCAGCGGGGCCTGCGACCCTCCTCGATCTCGTCCAGAGCCGCGACGAGTTCCGGGGCGACCCGTTCCTGCACCCAGCGCTCCTGCTGCTCACCGGCCTCGCGGGGGACCGTCTCGGTGAGCATGATCAGGTACAGATAGGTCCGGTACAGGGCGAGTCGCAGGCGGGCCGCGGCGTCGAAGCCGGCCCGGCCGCCCGCCTGCCGGTAGCCGGCCAGGAACGCCTCGTCGCTCCTGATGTCCCCGAGCAGCGCCAGGGAGACGAAGTCGGCCAGGGGGTCGCCCCAGAACATCCGCTCGCCGTCGATGAGGCCGCCGATGCGGGCCTGTCCGTCCGGGCGGTCGACGAGGATGTTGCCCGGCCACAGGTCGAAGTGGACGAGACACGGTTCGCCGACCTCGTCGAGTACGCCGTACGCGGACGCGGCGGCACGGGCCACCGCGTCGACGGGCCGGGGCAGCCGGGCCCCGTAGCGCCGGGCGTCGTCGAGGACGGCGTCGAACATCGCCGTGAAGGCGGTCCGCCAGTCGGGGGCGAGCGGCCCGAGGGCACCGGAGGGGTAGCCGAAGCCCGGGCCCGTCACACGGTGCAGGCGGGCCACCTGGCGTCCCAGTTCCGTGCGCAGGGCGGTCCGCTCCGTGCCGGTGAGCGTGCCGTCCCACGGATCGCCCGGGACGGCCGTCATCAGCAGGAAGTCGTCCCCGGCGGACACCTCCCGCGGCGCGGGCACCCCGGCCCGGGCGGCCGAGCGGTAGAACTCGGCCTCCGAGACGAGCAGCCGCTTCTCGTGCCGCATGCCGGGGACGGCCGCGGCGGGCGGGATCTTCAGCACATAGCGGCTGCCGTCGGTGAGGCGGAGTTCCTCGACGGTGTTGTACGTGCCGCCGGTGAGCGGGGCGAGGTGGACGAGGCGACCGGGGTCCAGACCCGCCGTCTGAAGGATGTGCCGGGCCCGTTCCCAGGAGTCCGCCACCGTGCGCCCCACCCCTCCCCGCCATTTCGGTCAGCCGGCCGCGTACACGTCCTCGACGTAACGCCCGTCCGCGATCAGCCCGTCCAGCCACTGCTCGGCGGCGGCCTCGTCGGCATCCGGCGTGTGCTTGCGGAACAGGGTACGGAACGCCTCCCGCACCCCGGGTGCCATTCGGGAACCGTCCCCGCAGACGTACACCCGCGCTCCCGCGTCCAGCAGGGTCCACACCTCCTCGGCCTCGGCGGCGATCCGGTGCTGCACGAACCGCACCTCGCCCTCGGGGGTCTCGCTGAAGGCGGGGCGGAGGGAGACGGCTCCGGCCGCCTCG
The DNA here is from genome assembly GCF_042955215.1 of Streptomyces sp. NPDC012466. NCBI lineage: Bacteria > Bacillati > Actinomycetota > Actinomycetes > Kitasatosporales > Streptomycetaceae > Streptomyces > Streptomyces sp. NPDC012466. The sequence goes on from NZ_JBIBEQ010000001.1 coordinate 104,727, forward strand.
GCGGCGCGCAGTTCCTCGGCGTGCAGGAAGTCCGCCTCGGGTGCGTCGCAGCCGAAGTAGCAGAGGGCCGGGGCCAGTTCGGCGCCCGTCGCGGCCGCCGCCGCACGGTCGGCGATGACGCCGCGGAACGGGGCGAGGCCGGTGCCGGCCGCGACCATCACGACCGGTGCCGAGTCGCCGGGGACGTCGATGCGGAACGCCTCCCGGCACGGCTGCACGCGCGCGTACACCGTGTCGCCCGGACCGAGGGTGGTGAGGTGTCCGGAGCCGGTGCCCCGGTAGACACCCTTGCCGGAGCGGGCGGGTGCCTCCAGCAGCGACACCATCAGGTCCACGTGGCCGGGGTCGACGGCGGGCGAGGACGAGATGGAGTAGTGGCGCGGGCGCAGCGGGGTCAGGAGGTCGAGGAGCCGCGGCCAGTCCAGTGCGCCCCGCAGCGCCGGGTGGTCCTCCAGGATCTCCACGAGGGTGCGCGGGTCGTCGGTGAGGGCGGCCAGGGCCGCGCGCTCCGGCGGGCACGGGTTGGCGGCGGCGAGCGCGGCCAGCTGCCCGGCGCCCGGGCGTTCCTGCAGTTCCACGTGGTGGGTGAGGAGCTGCCGTACCGTCAGGGGCCGGTCCACGGCGATGCCGTCGCGGCGCGGGCGGGTGGCGCGGATGTCCAGGACGGTGTCGAGGTCGACGCCGAGCGCGGTGGCGGCGCGGGTGACGAGGTCCGGGGCGTTGGCGGGCAGCACGGTGAGGTGGTCGGCCGTGCGGTAGGTGACGCCCTCCGGCAGGGCGACGCGGACGAACCGCTTGCGGCGCGCGTACCCGGGCGCGGTGAGGTCGCGGGCCTCGGTGACGCGCATGGGGACGAGTCCGTGCCGTTCGGCGAGGACGCCCAGCGGACCGCCGGTCAGGGTGCGGACCTCGTAGGCGGCGGTGGGCCCGGGGTCCGGGGCCGTGGCGTCCGGGTCGCCGTACCGCTCCAGCAGGGTGGTGCGCAGTGCCGTCGTGAACTCCCGGACGGTGCCGGTGAGATCGCCCGAGGCGTCGGCGGCGGCGCGCTCCAGCAGCCGGACGGCACCCGACTCGGCGAGCCGTTCGTCGATCCGGGTGGGGACGTGCTGGTAGGTGGCGGCCCAGTTGCGGTCGCCGACGCCGAGGACGGCGTACGTCACACCGGACAGGTCGTGGGTCTCCTCCAGCCGGGTGGCGAAGGCGGTGGCGTCGTCGGTGGGGCGGCCGTTGTAGGAGGCGGCGGTGATGACCACGGGCCGGTCGGTGGGCAGGCCGCCCGCGTAGGCGTCGAGGGGTGCCACCTCGGTGTCGCAGCCGATGGCGGCGGCCTCGTCGGCGAGCCGGCCGGCGAAGTCACGGCAGGTGCCGTAGTTGCTGCCGTGCAGGAAGAGGGCGGCGGTGCCGGGCCGGACGCGGGCGGGCAGGCCCTGCGGCGCGGCCGACTCGGCGTCCCGGGCCGGGGCGGCTCCGGGCAGCGGGGTGTGGACACGGTCGGCGGGGGTGCGCGGGGTGAGCGCGAGGGTGAAGCCCTCGGGCTTGAGGGTGAGGGTCTCCTTGACCGTGAGCCGGTAGTGGGCGTGGTCGCTCAGCCGGTAGCGGTGCACGAGCATCGCCAGCAGCATGGTCGCCTCGTGCAGCGCGAACTGGCGCCCGATGCAGGCGCGCTCGCCGGTGCCGAACGGTTTGAACGCGTGCACCGGGCGCTCCGCCTCGGCCTCGGGCGTGAAGCGGGAGGGGTCGAACAGTTCGGGGTTGTCGCCCCACACGGGCTGCCGGTGCAGCATCGGCGTGAGGACGAGGGCGGACTGTCCGGCGCGCAGCGGGATGCGCCCGCCGAGCAGGGTGTCCTCGCGGGCCTGCCGGGAGAAGACGGCGGCCGTGGGCCACAGCCGCAGGGCCTCGTTGAGGACCTGGCGGGTGTAGGTCAGCCTGCCGACCTCGTCGTACGTCGGCTCGGGGTCGGCCTGGCCGCCCCACAACTCGTCGACCTCGCGCCGCACGAGCTCCAGGGCGGTGGGGTGTTTGGCGAGGTAGTACAGCGCGAAGGACATGGCGCCGGAGGTGGTCTCGTGGCCGGCGATCAGGAAGGTGATGACCTGGTTGCGGATGTTGGCGGTGTCGAGTGTGGTGCCGTCGGCCGGGTGCTCGGCGGTGAGCATCAGGCCGAGGAGGTCGTCGGCGTCGCTCTGGTCGGCACCGGTGCGGGCGTCGATGACGTCGTCGACGACCCGGGCGAGGTAGGCGGAGTCGTCGCGGAAGGCCGCGTCCCGCGCGGAGTAGTCCTTGCCGGGCACGCGCGCGAGCCGGGTCATGCTCCACTCCAGGCAGCGGACCATCGACTCGACGAAGGGGTGCGGCTCGGCCCGCTCGAAGGAGCCGAAGTCGTAGCCGAAGCCGGCGAGCCCGATGGTGTCGAGCGTCATGCGGGTCATGTCGTCGGGGACGTTCACCGGCTGCCCGGCCCGGGCGTCGCGGTCCCAGGACGCGATGAGCCGCCGGGCCACCTTCAGCATCACCGGGTGGTAGGTGCGCATCGAGCCCAGCGCGAAGGCGGGCATCAGGATGTCGTGCGCCTTGGCCCAGTTGGGCTCGTCGTTGTACGCGGTGAACAGGCCGTCGGCGGCGAACTCGCGGACGTTCTCCAGGCCGGGCCCGATGTGCTTGGCGAACCGCTGCTCGTCCGCCAGGTCGGCCACGAGATCGAGGTCGCCCACGAACAGGGTGTCCCGGCCGTACAGCCGCCGCACGAACACGGGCCCGTGCTCACGCATCAGGTCCATGGCCTGCTGGACGGGCGCGCCGCCGGGTCCGGTGGCGGAGATGTCGGCGACGGGGACGCCGGGGAGGGTGTCGGCGGTCGGGGGAGTCTGTCCGGTGGGGGGCATGACGGGCAACTGCCTTTCGCGCTACGGAAGTACTGCGCTCCAGCGTGATCCACCGGGCCCCGGGGCCCGTGCCGCGGCCCTACATGATTGTGTAGTGCGAGCAGAAGCGCCGCTCTTGCGGGAGAGCGGCCCGGCGTGGCAGGAGATGCTCGTGGACCTGGCCCGGCGGGAGGCCGTGACGTGGCGCAACCGCGCCCTGCTCCTGTTCGACCGGGTCGCGATGCCGGTCGCGGTGTGCGATGTGTACGGGGCGGTGCTGCTGGCCAATCCGGCGATGGCCGCGGAGTGCGGTACGACGCCGGGCCGGCTGCGCGGCCGTGACGTGCTGGACCTGTTCAGTCCGCGGGAGGCCACGCAGGTCGAGCGCATCGCCGAGGCCCTGCGTCTGCGCCACCGCTCGCGCTACCAGGTCTCGGTGCGCTGGCGGGCACCCTGCGGCACCGAGCGCCACGGCGAACTGACGGCGGATCCGGTCAGCGACACGGTGCAGGACACCCCGGCCCTGCTGGTGATGCTCCGGGTGGACAACAAGCCCTCCCCCTCCCCCGCCGCGCCCGCCGAGCAGGCCCGGGTGACACCGATGGAGGCCCGCATCCTGGCCCTCCTGGCCGCCGGTGCCACAACGGCCCGGGCGGCCCGCGAGACCGGCCTCACCACCGACGGCGTGACCTACCATCTGCGCCGCCTGTCCTCCCGCTGGAGTGCGTCCAACCGGACGGAACTCGTGGCCCGGGCGTATGCGCTCGGGGTCCTCAGGGCCGGGGTCTGGCCGCCGGGCGTCCCGGCCGACGAGGCCTGACGAAAATCCGGTGGCCTCGTTCCGGCGCGACTGCCTACCCTGACCTGGCCCACAAAACCTAGGACCCCTAGGTTTCGCGACGACCACCCCGGGAGCATCCCCGTGAAACCACTCAGCGAGCAGGACATCCGCACCTCCTTCGTCAACTGCTCCAAGGGAGAGGCCAAGCGCCTCGCCGTGCCCCGGGACCTCGACGACCGCCCGTGGGACGACCTCGACTTTCTCGGGTGGCGGGATCCGGGAGCACCGGATCGGAGCTATCTGGTCACCGAACGGGAAGGGCGGCTCGTCGGGGTCGCGATGCGATTCCAGGCCGCGCAGCGCGGGTTCCTGCACCGCAGCATGTGTTCGCTGTGCCTGACGACGCACCCGCGCGGCGGGGTCGCGCTGATGACCGCGCGCAAGGCGGGGGCCGCGGGGCGCGAGGGCAACTCCGTCGGCGTGTACATGTGCACCGACCTCGCCTGTTCCCTGTACGTACGCGGGAAGAAGACACCGGAGACCGGGGCCCGGTTCGAGGAGAGCCTCACCCTGGAGGAGCAGATCGAGCGGACCGCGGGCCATCTGGCCGCCTTCCTCGCCAAGGTGTCCGCCTGAGACGAGGTGTCCGCCCGAGCACCCTCGGTCGCCCCTGGTTTCCCCCGGCGTTAACGTCCTTCGTGAGCGTCCGTCATGGATGTGATCATGGATGCGTTCGTTACGCCGGGGAAGGGGAACAGCCAGAGGATGCGAGAGGTACGTGAGTGGACGGCCCGCGCCGAGCGGATCGTGAGGAAGCGTCGTGACCCCGTGGTCGTCCAGACGCTGCGGTCCGCGATCGCGGCGACGATCGCGTACGTCATCGCACTGCGGCTGAGCCCCGAGCCGGCACCTCTCACCGCTCCCCTGACGGCACTGCTGGTCGTGCAGGTGACGCTGTACGCCACGATCACCAACGGCTTCCGGCGGGTGAACGCCGTGGTGACCGGCGTCCTCGTCGCGATCGCCTTCAGCCTGCTGGTGGGCCTGACCTGGTGGAGCCTGGCACTGCTCCTCGTGGCCTCGCTGGCGGTGGGACGGCTGGTCCGGGTGGAGGAGTACGTACCCGAGGTCGCGATCAGCGCGATGCTCGTCCTCGGCGTCACCACTGTCGGGGACACGGCCTGGGCCCGGGTCGTGGAGACGCTGATCGGCGCCGTCGTCGGACTCGCCTGCAACCTGCTGCTGGCTCCGCCGGTGTGGGTGGAGGAGGCGGGCGAGTCGATCGAGGGCCTGGCACGCCGGCTGCGGCAGCTGATGCTGCGCATGGGCGAGGAGGCGGCCGGCGGCACGCCCGTGCACCGCGCGGAGAAGCAGCTGCACGAGGCGCGCCGCCTGGATCACGACATCGTCGAGGTGGACGCGGCGCTCAGGCAGGCCGAGGACAGTCTGCGGCTCAACCCGCGTGTGCAGGACAGCGTGCTGCACCGGGTCGTGATGCGCACCGGCCTGGACACGCTGGAGATCTGCACGGTCGTGCTGCGCGTGCTCGCCCGCTCCCTCACCGACCTCGCGAAGGAGCGCGAACCCGAGCCGCTGTTCGAGGCCGAGACGGGTGCCGCCCTGGAACAGCTGCTCTCCGAGATCGCCGACGCCGTCGTGAGCTTCGCGGTGCTGGTCACCACCCACCTCAGCGCGAGCGCCGAGTCGGCGGAGGAACGTCTCGCCGCGGAGCTGCGCACGGCGGCGGGCACCCGCGACAAACTGGGTCTGCTGCTGCGCGAGGAGGCCGAGCGCGACCCGCGGCACTGGCAGCTTCCGGGCGCCGTCCTGACGGAGGTCAACCGCATCCTCGACGAGCTCGACACCGAGCACCGCACGCGGCGCCTGTTCGAGGAACTGGACCGTGTGTCGCGGGAACAACGCGCGCGGATGCCACGCCTGACGCGGCTGCGGGAGCGGCTGGGCGTCACGGAACAGATGTGGCGGAACCGCGCGGGGTTCGGCGGGCGTTCTCGTTGAGGGGAACGTCGGCAAGGGCCGGCACCTGAGGTGAGGAGCGGGCCGATGGCCGACACGACCGTGCGGATCGACGGAAACACACTGCGGCTGCCGGGCGGGGTGGCGGTCCGGTTCATCCGCACCCTGCGCCTGCCGGAGACGGGCACCCATCCGCTGCCGCCGGGCCTGGGCGAGTTCCCGGTGCGGCGGGTCGCGGACTACGCGGACAGAGTGCCCGAGGCGTGGCGGGCGCGCGGCGGTGTGATGCTGCCGGTGTATCTGCGCGAGGCGATGTGGCTGAGCTTCGCGGGCACCTCGGAGCCGGCCGCCCTCCAGGTCGGCGTCGGCAAGGTGTGCGCGGTCTCGGGCCGCCCCTGGAGCGACCGCCTGGCGCGCGGCCCCCAGAACTACGTGGTGCTCCCCCGCCAGCCCTGGCTGGACGGCATCAACTCCGGCACGGGCACGGTCCGGCAGTTCGTGGCCGTCCCGCTCGGCCTGGGCGCCACCGTGGAGGGGCAGGTCACGGGCGAGGAGGTGTGGGGCGGGGTCCAGTTGCAGTCCTTCGCGCTGAACGACCGGGAGCTGGCGCGGTGGCGTGCGGAGGAGCGGCAGCGGGCGGAGCGGCAGCGGGCGATGCAGCCGCCCAGCGGCTGGGGCGCCGCGATGCCCATGGCGGCCCCGTCCTCGTCCGGCGGCTTCGGCGCCCCGATGGCCATGGCGGCCCCGCCCGCGCCCGGAGCGGTTCCGGCGCCCGCCGCCGGTGCCGCCCCGGCGGGCCCGCCGCGCGCGGCCGTGGCGATGGGTCTCGGCGTCGGCGGCTCCATGCGGCAGGAGGTCTACCAGGACGACCGGCCGCTCTCCCACTGGTCGGAGCGTCCGGAGGGACGGGTGTTCGTGCACCTGGTGACGCCGCCGGAGTGGCGCCGGATCACCGGCGAGGCCGCGCCGCCCTCGCCGGTGGACCGGGCCGCGTACACCCGAGCGGGCCTGCCCTGGTTCGACTACTACGACGAGGACGGGGAGGACCTCGCCCCCACGGACACGCTCGGCTCCGTGAAGCCGGTCGGCGACTGGCTCGGTGACGACCACGAGCCCTGGCAGCCGCCCACGCCGGGCCAGACGCAGCAACTGGGGGACGCCCCGGGCAAGCCCGTCGAGGACGGGAACTGGTAACCGGCCCCGCTGCGCTTCGCGCCCACCCGCTGCCGTTGTTGCACCCGACGGCCGGGAAACGTCAAGGTGGCTGTCACGACGGGGACGAGTGACGACCTGAGGGGCGACATGGACAGTGGTGGCTGGAGCAGGCGCCGGTTCGTCGGCGCACTGGCGGGCGGGGCCGCCGCGGCGGCCCTGCCGTCCTGCGACGACGCACCCGCGCCCACGACGACTGCGACCCCGGTGCCCGAGGCGAGCGCCGGCCCGTCCCGCGAGGCCCGGCGCCCCTCCGGGCCCCGCCCGCTCCACCTCGGCACCTACACCTCCGTCGAGGGCGGCGGCAAGGGCATCGGCCTGGCCACCTATGACCCGGCGACGGGCCGGATCACCGCCGACGGCACCATCACCGGCGTCGGCGACCCGTCGTACCTCGCGATCCACCCGGACCGCGGCACGCTGTACGCGGTGGACGAGCGGGACGACGGTGCCGTGACCGCCGTCCGGCTGTCCGACCGGAAGCTCCTGGGCCGCCGGAGCACCGGTGGCGCGGCGCCCTGCCATCTGTCGGTGCACCCGGGCGGGCGCTGGCTGCTCAGCGCGAACTACGGCTCGGGCAGTGTGGCCGTGCACCCCATCGACGCCTCGGGCGCGCTCGGCGAGCGCACCGCCCTCGTCCGGCACTCCAGCCCGCCGCCCGGCCCCGGTCAGGAGGGCCCGCACGCCCACCAGTTCGTCACGAGTCCCGACGGGCGCCATGTCCTCGCCGTCGATCTGGGCACGGACACCGTCTACACGTACCGGCTGGACGAGAAGGCCGGCACGCTCACCGAGGTCGCGCAGGCGCGGACCCGGCCGGGCGCCGGACCGCGCCACCTCACGTTCCATCCGGGCGGCCGGTACGCCTATCTCGCCAACGAGGTCGACAACACGGTGGCGGTCTGCTCGTACGACCGGGCCTCCGGCCGGCTGACCGTCGGCGAGGCGCAGTCCACGGGCACCGGTCCGGGGACGAACTACCCGGCGCAGCTGCTGGTGACCGCGAACGGCCGGTACGCCTACCTCGCCAACCGCGGCCACAACAGCCTCACCCGCTACGCCGTCGAGGCGGACGGCGCCCGGCTCAGGCTGCTCGACACGGTGCCGGTCGGCGGGGACTTCCCGCGCCAGATCGCCTTCTCACCGGAGGGCACGCTGCTGTTCGCGGCGAACCAGAAGTCCTCCACCGTCACCGTCTTCCACGTGGACGAGGCGAACGGCGAACTGCGGCGCGCGGGCGCATCGTTCCCCTCACCCGTCGCCGTCTGTGCGCTGCCGCTGTAGGGCCCGCGGGCAGGACGCGGCGCTGGCCTGGGAGAGCAGGATGTGCATGCGCTCGGTGAGCTGCGCGACGTCGTCGGCGGGCGCGTGGAACGCCAGGCGTACGTCGCCGTGGGCGCGGGCGCGTTCGATGCGCAGCGTCAGTCCGTGCCGGTCGACGGCGAGCGGCTGGACGCGGACCGCGCCGTACAGGCTCTCGGAGTCGACGAGCCGGGTGAGGCGCTCGACCGCGTCGGCGTGGCAGTCGGCCAGGTGGGTCAGCAGCCGGGCCTCGGCCGCGGTGAGCGGGTCGGGAGCGGCGGCGGCGAAGTCGTCGAGGTCCACGACCACGGAGCCGGAGGGCCGCCGCAGCACCACACGCGTGGGCGTGAAGGCGAGCCTCTCCCCCTCGACGGCGAACCAGCCGGCGAGCCACAGCCGGGCGCGGATCCGGTTGCGTACGGGGACGGGCGCGACATCGGCGAACTCCAGCACCGCGGACGGCTCGCCGCGGGGCGCGCAGATCGCGGCCGCGAGCAGGGCGCTGTCCTCGGGCACCTCCATGAGCACCCGGCCGTCCTCCTCCACCGTGTGCGCGCCGACCAGCTCCTCCCGCGTGCCCTCCGCGGTCACCGAGCAGGACCACGCGGCGGCGAGCACCGAGCGGGCCCGTTCCGCGGCGGCGGGAGCCGCCGTCCAGCTGTGGCTGTCGTCACCCATCCCAGACCTCCTTAGGTAAGGCTCACCTAACCTACCGAAGATCGAGGTGCACGCCAACCACGTCAGGCGCTCTTTGCGAGAGCCTTTTTCAGCGAGTGAGGACGCCCAGCAGCGCTCGTGCGCACAGCTCACGCACCTGTTCCCTGCTCAACTCCGTGTCGCGCAGCCACTCCAGGCAGACGGCCGTGGTGAACGCCAGCCAGCCGCGCACGGCCAGCCGGACCTCCGGCCGCTCCTCGAAGGCCGGCCCGAATTCGGGGTCCGCGGCGAGCGCGGCGAGGATCTGCCGCTCCTGCTCGGCCAGGGCCCGCCGGTAGACCCGCCGCACCGACTGGTCCCCGGCCGCGTCGGCGCGGTGGAAGGCGCGATAGCCGTGCGCGTGCGCCTCGACGTACTCCAGGAACGTCTCCAGCCCTGCCGCGAGTTGCTCGCGGACCGGGACGCCGGGCACCGCCGCCGTCATGCGCAGCATCCGCTCGCTCTCGCGCTCGACGACCGCCGCGAAGAAGTCCCGCTTGGTCGGGAAGTAGTGGTACAGCAGCCCGCGCGACACCCCGGCGATCTCGGCGACCTGCTCGATCCACACGTCGTCGTAGGGACTCTCCGAGAACAGCCGGGCCCCGACCGACAGGAGTTGCTCCCGGCGCTCCTCGGTGCTGAGCCGGCGGCGCGTGCGTCCGCCCTGGTTCGCGGCCATGCCCGCACTCTACTTGACGTCGGTTCAACAACGGGACCAGACTGAACCGCGCTATTGAACCCACGTACAACACGTGCGAACCCGCCACCGGATCAAGGGAGATCGCGTCATGACCCAGGCGCCGACACGCACCGGGGAGCCCAACGGTTTCCGGAGTGCCGAGCTGGGCTGGCCGGAGCTGGACCGCATTCCGCATCCGCCCCACCGGATTCCGCTGCTCGGTGACGTGGTGGGCGTGAACCGGCGCACCCCCCTTCAGGACTCACTGCGCCACGCCCGCCGGCTGGGACCGGTGTTCCGGCGGAAGGCGTTCGGCAAGGAGTTCGTGTTCGTGTGGGGCGCCCGGTACGCCGCCGACCTCGCCGACGAGACGCGGTTCGCCAAGCATGTGGGGCTCGGCGTGGCCAACCTCCGGCCGGTCGCGGGGGACGGTCTGTTCACGGCGTACAACCACGAGCCCAACTGGCAACTGGCCCACGATGTGCTCGCGCCGGGGTTCAGCCGCGAGGCCATGGCCGGGTACCACCCGATGATGCTGTCCGTCGCGCGGCGGCTGACGGAGCACTGGGACCGGGCGGCGGCGGCCGGCCGGGCGGTGGACGTGCCCGGCGACATGACCAAGCTGACGCTGGAGACGATCGCGCGCACCGGCTTCGGACACGACTTCGGTTCCTTCGAACGCTCCCGCCCGCACCCCTTCGTGACCGCGATGGTGGGCACGCTGACCTACGCGCAGCGGCTCAACACCGTGCCCTTCCCGCTGGCTCCCCTGCTGCTGCGCGGCGCGAGCCGCCGCAACGCGGCCGACATGGCCTTCCTCGACCACACCGTCGACGAACTCGTCCGGGCCCGGCGCGCCACCGGCGGCGGCGACGGGGACCTGCTCGACCGGATGCTGGAGACGGCCCATCCCGTCACCGGGGAACGGCTGACACCGCAGAACGTCCGCCGCCAGGTCATCACGTTCCTCGTCGCCGGCCACGAGACGACCTCCGGCGCGCTCTCCTTCGCCCTGCACTACCTCGCCCGCCATCCGGAGATCGCGGCCCGGGCCCGCGCCGAGGTGGACCGGGTGTGGGGTGACACGGCGGAACCCGCCTACGAGCAGGTGGCGAGGCTGCGCCACGTCCGCCGGGTCCTGGACGAGTCACTGCGGCTGTGGCCCACCGCGCCCGCGTTCTCCCGGGAGGCCCGGCAGGACACGGTGCTGGCCGGGGAGCATCCCATGCGGCGCGGGGCGTGGGCACTGGTGCTGACGCCGATGCTGCACCGGGACCCCGAGGTGTGGGGCGCGGACGCCGAGCGGTTCGACCCCGACCGCTTCGACCCACAGTCCGTACGGTCCCGCGCCCCGCACACCTTCAAGCCGTTCGGGACGGGCGCGCGGGCGTGCATCGGGCGCCAGTTCGCGCTGCACGAGGCCACGCTGGTGCTCGGGCTGCTGCTGCGCCGCTACGAGCTGCGGCCCGACCCGGCCTACCGGCTGCGCGTGACGGAACGGCTGACGCTGATGCCGGAGGGCCTGCTCCTGCGCCCGGAGCGCCGCACCCCGGTACGGGAGCCGGCCTCAGACCTGCGGCGTCCAGTGCCGGGGGCGGGTGACTGATCCGGGCAGCCGGGTCCCGGCACTGCCCCGGGCAGCGTTCAGCTGCGGCTGGGTGAGGAAGAACGCCCCGGTCAGGTCGGCGTCCGTCAGGTCCGCGTCACGCAGGTCGGCACCGATCAGGTCGGCGCCCCGCAGGTCCGCGCCGGTGAGATCGGCCGCGATGAGACAGGCGCCGCGCAGGCTGGCACCGCGCAGGTCGGCACCCTTGAGACGGGCGCCCATGAGGTCCGCGCCCCGGCGGTCCTTCCTGCGGCCCTTGGTGCCGGCCCTGGCCAGCTCGCTCGTCCTCAGCAGCAGCGCGTTGACGTCCTGGCGGTGGGCCGCCACGTCCAGCCCGGCGAGTTCCTCCGGGGTCCCGGCGGCGAGCTCCTCGGTCTTCGTCAGCGCCTTGCGCAGTGCGGCGTGGACGGGGCGGGCCGCCGGGAGGGCGAGCGCCTCGGTCAGGTACCACAGCAGCTCGTGCAGGTGCCGGACGACCGGGAACACCTCGAACATGCGGCGGGCCTGCTCCGGCGGTCCGGAGCGCCAGTCCCGGCCGCCGAAGGTGATCTGCGAGACCTGCTGCCCGGCGCCGAAGCAGTCATAGACCGTGCAGCCGGAGAACCCTTTCTGCCGCAGCTTCGCGTGGATGCCGCAGCGGTGGTCGTCCCGGAGGTTGCGGCAGGGCGTGCCGGCGGCCTTGTCGACCGCGAAGTCGGCCGAGGCCGCGAAGGGCAGGGCGACGCAGCACAGCCCGAAGCACTGCTCGCAGTCGCCGCGCAGCTCCACCCGCCCGGCCTGATGATCTCGCATGCCGATCAGCATACGAAACGACCCGTCATCGGTGGGATCCGCTCACCCCGCGACCCCGGGGGCGTCCAGCCGCTCCAGCCGCTCGGGGTCGGCCAGGATGTACATGCCGGTGATGCGGCCGTCCTCGATGGTGACGCCCATGACCGACCGCACGCGCCCGTCGGCCGCGTCGACCATGCCGACCGAGCCGTTGACCAGCACCAGCCGCGCGGACCGCGTGTAGGGGGCGAACATGAGCGCCTGCTCCGCCACCGCCTTGGCGCCCCGGACCAGCTGGGAGGCGGCCGCGCCCCGCACGAGCGCGCCCGAGTCGGCCCGCAGCAGCACGTCCGGGTGCAGGACGGCCAGCAGCGCCTCGAAGTCCCCGGCGCGCGAGGCGGCGAGGAAGGCGTCGAGCACCTCCTTCTGCCGGCCGAGGTCGGGCTCGGACGAGGGGGTGGCGCCCCGCACGCGGCGCCTGGCGCGGCTCGCCAGCTGACGGGTGGCGGCCGGGCCGCGCTCCACGATCGGCGCGATGTCGTCGAACGGCACGGCGAACATGTCGTGCAGCACGAACGCGAGCCGCTCGTCGGGCGCCAGGTTCTCCAGCACGACGAGCAGGGCCAGGCCCACGGAGTCGGCCTGGAGCACCTCCTCCGCCGGGTCGGCGACCTGCGCCAGGGGTCTGAGCACCGGGTCCGGTACGAAGGCGTCGCCCATCGGCTCCTCGCGGCGGGCGGCGCGCGAGCGCAGCAGGTCCAGGCAGACCCGGCCGGTCACCGTGGTCAGCCAGCCGCCGAGGTTCTGGATGTCGTCCGCCTCGGTGCGGCTGAGCTTCAGCCAGGCCTCCTGGACGGCGTCCTCCGCCTCGGTCAGCGATCCGAGCATGCGGTAGGCCACCGCCTTGAGATGCCCCCGGTGTTCCTCGAACCGGTCGGCCAGTTCCGCGTTGCCTGTCATGGTCTCCCCCGTCGTCCGTCGGTCAGTAGCCGGTCATCTGCCGAACAGTTCGAACGCCACCGCCGGACGGCCCCCGAACCGCTCCCCCGTCGTCTCGGCGTGCTGCGTCAGGAAGCCGCGCACGTACGTCTCCGGGTCCTCGCTGGTCAACACCTCGATGTAGGTGCGGTGTTCCAGCAGGGAGCGCACCGCCCGTTCCATCCCGGGGGTGGCGTCGACGGCGTGGGTGGGGGTGCTGGAACCGGCGACGGCCACCCAGCGCACTCCGTCCCACGGGTCGAGGCCCTGCTCGACGAGCTCGGGGAAGATCCACCGGTTGCCGGCGTCGCCGGCCGCGTCGAGGGTGGCCCGGCCGACGGCCACGTGGTCCGGGGTGTTCCAGGCGACGCCGCCCCAGGTGTCGCGGTGGTTGAGGGTGATGACCAGCTCGGGCTTGTGCCGGCGGATCGCGGCGGCGATGTCGCGGCGCAGCGCGATGCCGTACTCGATGACGCCGTCCTTGTGGTCGAGGAACTCCACCTCCGACACCCCGACCACCGCCGCACTGGCCCGCTGCTCCCGCTCACGCAGCGGCCCGCACCGCGTGGGCTCCAGCGTGTCGATGCCCGCCTCGCCCCGGGTCGCGAGCACGTAGGCGACCTCGCGGCCCTCGTCGGTCCAGGCCGCGATCGCCGCCGAGCAGCCGTACTCGAGGTCGTCCGGGTGGGCCACGACCGCGAGGGCACGCCGCCAGTCGCCGGGCATGGGCTGGAGTCGAGTGGTCGTCATGTCCGCAGACTAGTCCGCGCCACCGACATCACCACGGCTCCGGCGCGGCATCACTCCTCGCCCCGGACCAGCGCGAGCAGCCGGTCGAGAACGCGGGGGCCGCCGGTGCGCACGCCGTCGTGCTCGAACTCGTCCGTGATCCAGGTGCGCAGGCCCCGGATCGCGCGGGCGGTGCGCAGGGAGTGGGCCGTGTCGACGTACATGTCGTCGTGGTAGACGGCCGCCACCACCGGCACGGTGTTGGCGGCGAGGCGGGCGGGGTCGTACAGGGGCGTCCAGTCGGTGCGGGCGGCGAGCAGGTCGGCGGTCTCGCGCAGCGGGCGCAGGGCCGGGTCGCAGTCGAACATCCAGGGGTGAATCGATTCTCCGGTGAAGAGCAGCGGCTCGTCGCCCGCGAGCGCCTTGGCGGCGTCGAACTGCGGGAACTCGGCGCGGACCCGCTCGGCCGACCAGGCGGTGGGCCGGGCGTCCTGGCCGTAGATCGACTCGTGGATCAGGGCGTACAGGGGGTGCCGGGCGTAGGAGAGCATGGCCTGGACCTGCTCCTGGAACGCGTCGGAGAGCGTGTGGCCCTGCGGGGTGCGGACGAAGGCGTTCTCCAGGAGGTAGTGCAGTCGGTGGGTGCCGTCGCCGGTCCCGAGGACGATGCCGAGGGACTGGAACGCCTCGACGGTGAATCGGTAGCCGCTCGGCAGGACCACGTCGTGGGTCAGCAGGTGGTCGGCGATGCGGCGGGCCCGCTCGGCGTCCTGCGGGTAACGGGCGTAGTGGGCGGCGACCTTGCGCTCGATGCGCGGGAAGGCGGCCCGGTAGACGTCGTCGGCGTGGGCGTCGAGGGAGGGCAGACCGCCCGTGATCACGGCGGTGGCCAAGCCCTCGGGCGCGAGGGAGAGGTAGCTGGTGACGCAGAAGCCGCCGAAGCTCTGGCCGAGGACGGTCCAGGGCTTGCCGCCGGTGACCTGCGCGCGGATGACCTCGCAGTCGCGGACGATCGCGTCGGCGCGGAAGTGCGTGAGGTAGCCGGCCTGCTCGGCGGGGCCGCCGCGCAGCGGGAGCGTCTGCCGGTTGGCGGGCGTGCTGTGGCCGGTGCCGCGCTGGTCGAGGAGCAGGACGCGGTACTCCTTCAGGGCCCTGCCCAGCCAGCCCGGCCGGCCGACGGACCGGTCGGCGCCGAATCCGGGGCCGCCCTGGAGGTAGAGCAGCCATGGCAGGTCCTGGTGCGTCTTGTCGCTCGCGACGACCTCGCGGGCGTACAGCTCGATCGTCTCTCCCTCGGGCCGGTCGTGGTCCAGGGGGACGGTGAAGCGGCGGTCGGTGAGGACGACTCCGGGCTGGCGGTAGCTGAGGGACAACAGGGCTCCCGGGACGGAAGGATGTACTGGCCGCGTCCCAGTTCATCACAGGGAACGTCCGGGGGGAGGCCCTTCGGATCATGAAATCCCGCTGAACGGCGGTTCAGGTTCAGCGCGCCGAGAGACTGGAGCGGCGCACCACCAGTTCGGGCTGGAGGACGACCCGCCGGTGCTCGTGCGGTCGCGCCGCGCCCTCCTCCTCCGTCTCCTCCAGGAGCAGCTCGGCGGCCAGGGCGCCCATGGTGACCGCCGGCTGCCGTACCGAGGTGAGGGGGACGGCCGCGGCGGCGGCGAACTCGATGTCGTCGTAGCCGACGATGGCCAGGTCGTCGGGGACGCCGACACCGGCCGCGTACATGGCCTGCAGGACGCCGAGGGCGAGCAGGTCGTTGGCGCAGAACACGGCGGTGGGCCGGTCGGCGAGTCCGAGCAGCCGGGCCCCGGCGTCGCGGCCCGCGGCGACGTCCAGCCGCTCGGTGGGCAGTTCGCGCAGCGCGTCGGGGCCCAGCCCGGCCTCGGCGAGCGCTTCGAGGGCGCCGGTGCGCCGGTCACGGACCTGGTTCAGGCCGGGCGGGCCGCTGACGTAGGCGAGGGAGCGGTGCCCGGCGTCGACGAGGTGGCGTACCGCGAGGGCGCCGCCCGCCACGTCGTCGACGGAGACCGAGCACTCGGTGGTGCCCTCGGCGACCCGGTCGACCAGGACGAACGGGATGTTGTGCCGGCGGAACGCCTCGATGTTGCGGCCGGTCGCGTCGGCGGGGGTGAGCAGCACGCCGCGCACCCGCTGCTCGGCGAAGAGCGACAGGTACTCGGCCTCCTCGCCCGCGCTCTGGGCGCTGTTGCAGACCATCACGCCGAGTCCGGCCTGCCGGGCGGCGCGTTCGGCGCCCCGCGCGACGTCGACGAAGAAGGGGTTGCCCATGTCGAGGACGAGCAGCCCCATGATGCGGCTGCGGCCCGCGCGCAGCTGGCGCGCGGACTCGCTGCGGACGTATCCGAGCCGGTCTATCGCGGACAGCACCCGGGCCCGGGTCTCGGTCGCGACCGTGTCCGGGCGGTTGATCACGTTCGAGACCGTTCCGACGGAGACTCCGGCGACGCGGGCGACGTCCTTGATACCCACCGACTGGGACATCGGGCAGGGACCTCCAGGGGGAGATGAGGGGGCGGCGGCCGGAGCGGCTTCACATTACCGGCACGCCGCCCCGGCGACCGGTCCGGTCAGGCGGGCAGACGGAAGTCCACCACGTGCAGAGCCGAGGGCGTCGTACCGCTGGACTTCTCCTGGTACATGAAGGACAGCACCCCGTCCTGCGCGACTCGCGTCTCGTCGATGACGACCTCGCCGAAGGCGCCCAGGCCGCTGCCGTCGAAGAGGATCTTCCAGTCCGTGTACCCGGAGGCGGCGGAGGCCCCGGCGATCCGGCCGAACGGGAAGACCGCGTACGCGTTGTCGTATTTGTCCAGGATCAGCTTGGTGCGCTGGCTGGAGTTCAGCGGGACCGGTATCTCGGTCTTCTGCCAGGTGCCGGAGGCGTTCCTGCGGACGTGGAAGGCACGGCCGTTGGCGGTCCGGTCGGCCACGTAGTTCGTGGTGCACTGGCCGAAGCGGCCGGGGACGTAGGAGATGATCGCGTGCGGCCGGCCCGCGGAGTCGGTGAACTGACTCTCCTGGTTCATCAGGGAGTGGTCCGGGTTGAGCGGGTCGATCACCAGGCCGGAGTCGGTCACCGACACCTTGTCGGAGCCGCCGGTGACGCCGACGACGGTGCCGGCGTTGTTGCGCCAGGTGCGGCCCCGGTCGTCGGAGTAGACATAGCCGGTGTCGTGGTTGGTGATGCCACCGCTGTTGCACATCACGGCGCCGTTCTGCTCGCGCCAGGTGAAGAAGGAGTGCAGCCGGCCGTTGCGGTCGTAGTCGATGCCGTGCAGGTACATGTTGCGGGCCGTCGAGGAGCCGTGCTCGCTGGTGTACGTGCCGGTGGAGGCGGACCACTCGCCGAGGTTGGTCCACTTGGTGCCGTCGTACTCGGCGAGGGCGTTGCGGCCGTTGCCGGAGACGGCGACGCGGTAGCTCAGCTGGAGCTTGCCGTCGGGCGTGGAGACGAACTGCGGGTAGGTGAACTGCGAGGTGAGCGCCAGCCCGTCCAGCGTCGACTGCGGCGCGCCGAAACGGCTCGCGGTCCAGCTCAGCCCCGCGGGATCGTCCATGAGCCCGGCGACGGACTTGACGTAGGTGAAGCCGTCGCTGTGGGAGTCCATGTTGAGGTGCAGCCGGCCGTCGACCTTGGAGACGCCCATGGAGATGACGTTGTGGGAGTCGTTGACCTTCAGGGTGTGACCGACCTTGACGGTCGACCAGGTGCTGCCGCCGAGTACCCGTCGTGCGACGACGGCGTTGCGGTCGGCGGTGTACCAGACGGCGTACTGGTAGCCCTTGTAGGTCAGCAGGCCGTTCTTCTGGAACGAGTTGTTGTTGACCAGCCCGTCGTACGACACGAAGAAGATGGCCTGGCTGTCGAGCGTGGTGGTGCCGGTCCGGGTGACGGAGGGGCCGGGGTCGGCGGCCCGGGCGATGCCGGAGCCGAGGGCGGGACCCGCCACGGCGCTGAGGACCGCTCCGGCCAGCAGCGTACGTCTCTTCATCTCGGGTGGACTCCTTTGTCGGGCGAGACTTAACACGGTGGTTTCACGCAAGGTGGAAGACTTCGGTGAGCGGTTTCATGGCCTCGTCGGGCCGGGCGCCGTCCAGCGACTCGAAGAACGGCGCCATCTCCGCCTGCCAGCGGGCGTTGATGTCGGTGGCCTCCATTCCGGCCAGGGCGGCTGCGAAGTCCTCGGTCTCGAGGTAGCCGACGAGCAGTCCGTCCTCGCGCAGGAAGAGCGAGTAGTTGCGCCAGCCGGTGTCCGAGAGCGCCTGGCGCATCTCGGGCCACACGGTGGCGTGCCGCTCGCGGTACTCGTCGAGGCGGTCCGCCCTGACCTTCAGCAGGAAGCACACGCGCTGCATCAACAGCCCTTTCGGTGATCAGAAGTTGAACTGGTCGATGTTCTTGGCGTCGAACACGGTCGGCTTGCCGAGGCTGATCACGCCGTCCTTGCCGATGGTGTACTCGCCCATGGAGCCGGCCTTGAAGGTCTCGCCCTCCTTGCCGGTGATCTGCCCGGACGACAGGGCGACCGCGGTGCGGGCGGCCAGCTCGCCGAGCTTGGCCGGGTCCCACAGCTCGAACGCCTCGACGGTGCCGTTCTTGACGTACTTGCGCATGTCGTTGGGGGTGCCGAGGCCGGTCAGCTTGACCTTGCCCTTGTACTTGGAGCCCGACAGGTACTGGGCCGCGGCCTTGATGCCGACGGTGGTCGGGGAGATGATGCCCTTGAGGTTCGGGTACTCCTGGAGCAGGCCCTGGGTCTGCTGGAAGGACTGCTGGGCGTCGTCGTTGCCGTACGCGGTCTTCACCAGCTTCATGTTCTTGTACTCGGGCTTCTTCAGCTCGTCCTTCATGAAGTCGATCCAGGTGTTCTGGTTCGTCGCGGTCTGCGCGGCGGACAGGATCGCGATCTCGCCCTTGTAGTCGATCTGCTTGGCGAGCAGCTGCACCTCGGTACGGCCCAGGTCCTCGGCGGAGGCCTGCGAGACGAAGGCGTTGCGGCAGTCGGGCGTGGTGTCGGAGTCGTAGGTGACGACCTTGATGTCGTTCTTCATGGCCTGCTTGAGCGCGGTGCACAGGGCGCCCGGGTCCTGGGCGGAGACGGCCATCGCGTCGACCTGCTGCTGGGTGAGCGTGTTGACGTAGGAGACCTGTCCGGCGGTGTCGGTCGCGCTGGAGGGCCCGACCTCCTTGTAGCCGGAGCCGAGCTCCTTCAGTGCCTTCTCGCCGCCCTTGTCGGCGCTGGTGAAGTACGGGTTGTTGACCTGCTTGGGCAGGAACCCGACCGTGAGCCCCTTCTTGGTGGCGGCGTTCGGGTCGGCCTTGCCGGCGGTGGCGGCCGAGGCGCCCTCGTTCGCGACGTCCTTCTTGGTGGTGCCGCCGCAGGCGGTCAGCGCCAGGGCGAGGCAGGTGGCGGTGGCGAGCGCCGCGCAGCTGCGGCGGAGGGTCGACTTGCGCATGGCGATGGTCCTTTACGAGGAAGGGCTGGTTACGAGGTGGGAGTCGAGGCGGCTCTGCGGCCCGCCCTCGCTGTGGAGATCTGCCGTACGACCCGGGGGCCGAGCACGGACAGCACGAGCAGGACGCCGGTGACGACGATCTGGGACTGGGCGGACACGTCCTGGAGGCTCATCACGTTCTGCAGCGCGCCGAGGAGGAACACCCCGGCGATCGCGCCGCCCAGCGTGCCCTTGCCGCCGTCGAAGTCGATGCCGCCGAGCAGGACGGCGGCCACGACGGACAGTTCGAGGCCGGTGGCGTTGTCGTAGCGGGCGCTGGCGTAGTGCAACGCCCAGAAGATGCCGGTCAGCGAAGCCATCAGGCCGGTCAGCGTGAACAGGATCAGCTTCTGCCGCCTGACCCGGATGCCGGCGAACCGGGCGGCCTCCTCACTCGCGCCGATCGCGAACAGCGACCGCCCGAACGGTGTGGCGTGCAGCGCGACCACCGCGATGGCGAGCAGGACGAGGAACGGCAGGAAGGCGTACGGGAGGAACGTGTCGCCGATGCGCCCGGCCGCGAAGTCCAGGTACTGCGTCGGGAAGTCGGTCACCGCGTCGGACCCGAGCACGATCTGCGCGATGCCCCGGTATGCGGCGAGGGTGCCGATGGTGACGGCGAGGGACGGCAGTCCCAGCCTGGTCACCAGCAGCCCGTTGACCAGACCGCACACCACACCGAGCAGCAGGCAGATCGGGATGATCGTCTCGATGGTCATGCCCTGGTTCCACAGCGCGCCCATCACGGCACCCGACAGACCGGCCGTGGAGGCGACCGACAGGTCGATCTCACCGGAGACGACCAGCAGGGTCATCGGCAGGGCGATCAGCGCGATGGGCAGCGTGTTGCCGATCAGGAAGGACAGGTTGAGCGCGTTGCCGAACCCGTCGACGAACCCGAAGGAGAACAGCAGGACCACGATCAGGAGTGCGCCGACCACCGTGTCCCAGCGGACCGCTCGGCTCAGGGAGATGTCAGCCATGGCGGGCGTTCCTCTTCTTCAGGGCGGAGGCCACGCGCAGCGCGACGACCCGGTCGACCGCGATCGCGAGGATGAGCAGGATGCCGTTGATCGCGAGCACCCAGACGGAGCTGACGCCGAGGGCGGGCAGCACGCTGTTGATGGAGGTCAGCAGCAGGGCGCCGAGGGCCGCGCCGTAGACGCTGCCGGAGCCGCCGGTGAAGACGACACCGCCGACCACGACCGCGCTGACGACGGTCAGTTCGTAGCCGGTGCCGGTGCCGGAGTCGACGTTGCCGAACCGGGCCAGGTACATCGCGCCGGCGAGTCCGGCGAGCGCGCCGCAGAAGGTGTAGGCGGCGAGGATCCGCTTGCGGACGGGGATGCCGGCGAGGCGGGCGGCCTCGGGGTTGGAGCCGAGCGCGTACAGCTCGCGGCCGCTGGCGAAGTGCCGGAGGTAGTAGGCGGTGGCGATGAGCACGGCCAGCGCGATCAGCGCCAGGTACGGCACCGCCGAGATGCCCCCGGAGCCGAAGTCGACGAATCCGCCGGGCAGGTCGGCCGCGGTGATCTGGCGGGAGCCGACCCAGATGGAGTCGATGCCGCGGATGATGTAGAGCGTGCCGAGGGTGACGACGAGCGCGGGCACCTGGCCGAGGCTGACGAGCAGTCCGTTGAGCAGTCCGAAGCCGATGCCGAGCAGGACCGCCAGGGCGATCGCCACGACGGAGTCGCCGCCGCCCTGGAGATACGTGCCGGCGGCGAACGCGCTGATGCCGAGCGTGGATCCGACGGACAGGTCGACGTTGCGGGTGATGACGACGAGGGACTGGCCGGTGGCGACCAGGACCAGGATGGTCGCGTTCAGCAGCAGGTCCTTGATGCCCTGTTCGGACAGGAACTCGCTGTTGCCCGCCTGGGTGACGCCGATCATCACCAGGAAGACGAGCAGGATGGCGAGTTCGCGCATCTTGAAGACGCGGTCGACCAGCCGGGTGCCGCTCGACTCGGGCACGTCGGCCACGGGGGCTTCTTGCGGGGTGACGACCGTCATGCGGCGGCCCTCCCGGTGGCTGCGGCCATCACGGTTTCCTCGGTGGCGTCGGAGCGTGGGATCTCGGCGGTGAGGCGGCCCTCGTGCATCACCAGCACGCGGTCGGCCATGCCGAGGATCTCGGGCAGGTCGGAGGAGATCATCAGGACGGCCACGCCGTCGGCGGCCAGCTGCGACAGCAGCCGGTGCACCTCGGCCTTGGTGCCGACGTCGATGCCCCGGGTCGGCTCGTCGACGATCAGCACCTTCGGGCCGGTGGCCAGCCACTTGGCGAGCACGACCTTCTGCTGGTTGCCGCCGGAGAGCGTGTTGACCGTGTCGGCGATCCGGGCGTACTTGACCTGGAGCTTGACGGCCCAGTCGAGGGAGCGGCTGCGCTCCGCGCCGCGGTCCATCAGCCCGGCCTTCACGGTCGTACGCAGCCCGGTGAGCCCGATGTTCCGCTCGATGGACATGTCCATCACCAGGCCCTGGGCGCGGCGGTCCTCGGGGACCAGGGCGAGTCCGGCGGCCATGGCCGCGGAGGGCGCGCCGTTGACCAGGGCCTCGCCGCGGACGGAGACCTCGCCGGCGTCCCAGCGGTCGATGCCGAACACCGCCCGGGCGACCTCGGTGCGCCCGGCGCCGACGAGTCCGGCCAGGCCGACGATCTCGCCGTGCCGGACCTCGAAGGAGACGTCGGTGAAGACCCCCTCGCGGGTCAGCCGGCGCACGCTCAGGGCGACCTCGCCGGGCGTCACGTCCTGCTTGGGGTAGAGCTCGTCGAGGTCGCGGCCGACCATGCGGCGCACGAGGTCGTCCTCGGTCATGCCGTCCAGGGGCTCGCTGGTGATCCAGGCGCCGTCGCGCAGGGTGGTGACCCGCCGGCAGATCTCGAAGATCTCCTCCAGCCGGTGGGAGATGAACAGCACGGCTGCGCCCTGGTCGCGCAGGGTGCGGACGACGCCGAAGAGGCGGGCGACCTCGCTGCCGGTGAGGGCGGCCGTCGGCTCGTCCATGATGAGGACGCGCGCGTCGAAGGAGAGGGCCTTGGCGATCTCGACGATCTGCTGGTCGGCGATGGACAGGCCGCGGGCGGGCCGGTCGGGGTCGAGTTCGACCCCGAGGCGCTTCATGAGGGCGGCGGTCGCGTTGTGGGTGGCCTTGTGGTCGATCCGGCCGAGGGCGCGGCGCGGCTGGCGGCCCATGTAGATGTTCTCGGCGATCGACAGGTCGGGGAAGAGCGTGGGCTCCTGGTAGATCACGGCGATGCCGGCGTCGCGGGCGTCGCCGGGTCCGTGGAAGGCGACGGGCGCACCGTCGAGCAGCACCTGGCCGGCGTCGGGGCGGTGCACTCCGGCGAGGGTCTTGATCAGGGTGGACTTGCCGGCACCGTTCTCACCGGCGAGTGCGTGCACCTCCCCGGGGAACAGCTCCAGGGAGACGTCCCGCAGTGCGCGGACCGCTCCGAAGGACTTGGAGACGTCCCTCAGTGCGAGAACCGGGGCCGGACCCGTGGTGGACGGGTGGGTCATGAGGGCTCCTCGACGACGCCGGCGGGTCGGCCCTCTCGGCGTCGTGAAAGGTTTCAACTGGGTTGCCGGGACGTTAGGCGGGCCGCGCATGTCACGTCAATGGGTTCCGGTCGAAAAAGTTTCGAGGACGCAAGGTCGCACATGGGTCACGGAAGAGCGTCTTGGCGGGAGGGGTTGACACCCCTTCGGGGGGCCCATAGCTTCGCGTCCTGAATCGTTTCATTCAGTGGTCGTCACGACCCGATGTCACAGGAGCCTGACGTGACCGAGCTCGCCGCGGCGAAGGCCGCTCTCAAGACACAGGCCGTCGAGACGCCGTCGTGGGCGTACGGGAACTCGGGCACACGGTTCAAGGTGTTCGCACAGCAGGGCGTGCCGCGCACCCCGTTCGAGAAGCTGGACGACGCGGCGAAGGTCCACGAGTTCACCGGCGTCGCCCCGACGGTGGCCCTGCACATTCCGTGGGACAAGGTCGACGACTACGCGACGCTGGCGAAGCATGCCGAGCAGCGGGGCGTGAGGCTCGGGGCGATCAACTCCAACACCTTCCAGGACGACGACTACAAACTCGGGAGCATCTGTCATCCGGAGGCCTCCGTGCGGCGGAAGGCCGTGGATCATCTGCTGGAGTGCGTCGACATCATGGATGCGACGGGCTCGACGGATCTGAAGCTGTGGTTCGCCGATGGGACGAACTATCCCGGGCAGGACGACATCCGGGGGCGGCAGGACCGGCTGGCCGAAGGGCTGGCCGAGGTCTACGAGCGGCTCGGGGACGGCCAGCGGATGCTGCTGGAGTACAAGTTCTTCGAGCCGGCCTTCTACACGACGGATGTGCCGGACTGGGGAACCGCCTACGCCCACTGCCTGAAGCTCGGGCCGAAGGCGCAGGTCGTCGTCGACACGGGGCATCACGCGCCGGGGACCAACATCGAGTTCATCGTGGCGACCCTGCTGCGCGAGGGGAAGCTCGGCGGGTTCGACTTCAACTCGCGGTTCTACGCGGATGACGACCTGATGGTCGGGGCCGCTGATCCGTTCCAGCTCTTCCGGATCATGTACGAGGTCGTGCGGGGCGGTGGGTTCTCGCCCGACGTCGCCTTCATGCTCGATCAGTGCCACAACATCGAGGCGAAGATCCCGGCGATCATCCGGTCGGTGATGAACGTGCAGGAGGCCACGGCCAAGGCGCTGCTGGTCGATGGTGACGCGTTGGCCGCGGCGCAGCGGGCGGGCGACGTGCTGGAGGCGAACGCCGTGGTGATGGACGCGTACAACACGGACGTGCGGCCTCTGCTGCGTGAGGTGCGCGAGGAGATGGGGCTGGACCCCGAGCCGCTCGCCGCGTACCGGCGGTCCGGGTGGGCCGAGCAGATCGTCGCCGAGCGGGTCGGTGGGCAGCAGGCCGGTTGGGGGGCGTGAGCGCCTGCCGGGTTCTGTCTCCCTTCGGGCTGCGGGCCGGTTGTGGCTGGTCGCGCAGTTCCCGCGCCCCTGAGCAAGTCACCCACGTCCCTCGAGAGGAACACGTATCCATGGCTACCCATCCCGAAGCCGCCGCTCTGCTCGCTCGGTCGCATCGGCTCGGCTCCGATCCCCGGAACACCAACTACGCCGGGGGCAACGCCTCCGCCAAGGGCACCGAGACCGACCCCGTCACCGGTGGGGACGTCGAGCTGATGTGGGTCAAGGGGTCCGGCGGTGACCTCGGGACGCTGACCGAGGCGGGGCTGGCCGTGCTCCGGCTCGACCGGATGCGGGCGCTCGTCGACGTGTATCCGGGAGTCGAGCGCGAGGACGAGATGGTTGCCGCCTTCGCCTACTGCCTGCACGGCAAGGGCGGGGCCGCTCCCTCCATCGACACCGCGATGCACGGGCTGGTCGAGGCCGCGCACGTCGATCATCTGCACCCGGACTCGGGGATCGCGCTCGCCTGTGCCGCCGACGGGGAGAAGCTGACCGCGGAGTGCTTCGGGGACCGCGTGGTGTGGGTGCCGTGGCGGCGGCCCGGTTTCCAGCTCGGGCTGGACATCGCGGCCGTGAAGAAGGCGAACCCGCAAGCCATCGGGTGTGTGCTCGGCGGCCACGGGATCACCGCCTGGGGGGACACCTCCGAGGAGTGCGAGCGGAACTCGCTGCACATCATCCGGACCGCCGAGCGGTTCCTCGCCGAGCGTGGCAAGCCCGAGCCCTTCGGGCCGGTGATCGAGGGGTACGCCGCGCTGGGTGCCGCCGAGCGGCGGGAGCGGGCCGCCGCCCTCGCGCCGCACGTGCGGGCCCTCGCCTCGCAGGACCGGCCCCAGGTGGGACATTTCACCGACTCCGAGGTCGTGCTCGACTTCCTCGCGAGCGCGGAGCACCCGCGCCTCGCCGCGCTCGGCACCTCCTGCCCCGACCACTTCCTGCGCACCAAGGTCCGCCCGCTGGTGCTGGACCTGCCGCCGACCGCTCCGCTCGACGAGGCGATCGCCCGGCTGAAGGAGCTGCACGCGGACTACCGCGAGGAGTACGCCGCCTACTACCGGCGGCACGCCGAGCCGGACTCCCCCGCCATGCGGGGCGCCGACCCGGCGATCGTGCTGGTGCCGGGCGTGGGCATGTTCTCCTTCGGCAAGGACAAGCAGACCGCCCGGGTGGCGGGCGAGTTCTACGTCAACGCCATCAACGTGATGCGCGGGGCGGAGGCCGTGTCCGCCTACGCGCCGATCGAGGAGTCCGAGAAGTTCCGGATCGAGTACTGGGCGCTGGAGGAGGCCAAGCTCCAGCGGATGCCGAAGCCCAAGGCGCTGGCGACCCGGGTGGCGCTGGTGACCGGTGCCGGCAGCGGCATCGGGAAGGCCATCGCGCACCGGCTCGTGGCCGAGGGGGCGTGTGTGGTCGTCGCCGATCTCCACGCGGAGAACGCCGAGGCCGTCGCCGAGGAGCTGGGCGGGCCGGACAAGGCCGTCGCCGTGACGGTGGACGTCACCTCCGAGGAGCAGATCGCCGAGGCGTTCCGGGCGGCGGTGCTGGCCTTCGGCGGGGTGGACCTCGTCGTCAACAACGCGGGCATCTCGATCTCCAAGCCGCTGCTGGAGACCTCCGCCAAGGACTGGGACCTCCAGCACGACATCATGGCGCGCGGGTCCTTCCTCGTGTCGCGGGAAGCGGCGCGCGTGATGATCGCCCAGGAGCTGGGCGGTGACATCGTCTACATCGCCTCGAAGAACGCCGTGTTCGCCGGTCCCAACAACATCGCCTACTCCGCCACCAAGGCCGACCAGGCCCACCAGGTGCGCCTGCTCGCCGCCGAGCTGGGCGAGCACGGCATCCGGGTCAACGGGGTCAACCCGGACGGTGTCGTGCGCGGCTCGGGGATCTTCGCCGGCGGGTGGGGCGCCAAGCGGGCCGCCGTGTACGGGGTGGAGGAGGAGAAGCTGGGTGAGTTCTACGCGCAGCGGACCATCCTCAAGCGCGAGGTGCTGCCCGAGCACGTCGCGGGCGCCGTGTTCGCGCTGACCGGTGGGGACCTCACCCACACGACCGGTCTGCACATCCCGGTCGACGCCGGCGTCGCGGCCGCCTTCCTGCGATGAGCGCGGCTGTGAAGTCCTACGCCGCGGTCGACCTCGGCGCCTCCAGCGGGCGCGTCATGGTCGGCCGTGTGGGCCCGGACAGCCTGGAGCTCGCCGAGGCGCACCGCTTCCCCAACCGTCCCGTCCGGGTGCCCGAGGGGCTGCG
The DNA here is from genome assembly GCF_042955215.1 of Streptomyces sp. NPDC012466. Lineage (NCBI taxonomy): Bacteria > Bacillati > Actinomycetota > Actinomycetes > Kitasatosporales > Streptomycetaceae > Streptomyces > Streptomyces sp. NPDC012466. The sequence continues at coordinate 131,092 of NZ_JBIBEQ010000001.1, forward strand.
CTGGGACGTGCTCGGGCTGTACGCCGGGGTGCTGGACGGGCTGAAGGCGGCCGGGCAGGTCGACTCCGTCGGCATCGACAGCTGGGCGGTGGACTACGGGCTGCTCGACGCGGACGGGGCGCTGCTCGGCAACCCCGTGCACTACCGGGACTCCCGTACGGAAGGGGTCGCGCAGAAGGTGTGGGCGACCGTGCCCGCGCAGGAGCTGTACGCCGCGACCGGGTTGCAGTACGCCCCCTTCAACACCCTGTACCAGCTGACCGCCGCGCGGTCGACGGCTCAGCTCGCCCAGGCCCGGCGGTTGCTGCTGATGCCCGATCTGCTGACGTACTGGCTCACCGGCGAGCAGGGCACCGAGCTCACCAACGCCTCCACGACCCAGCTGGTCGATCCGCGCACCCGCGACTGGGCGTACGGCGTCGCGGAGCGTCTCGGGATCGACCTCGGGCTGTTCGCGCCGCTGCGGCAGCCCGGTGACGCGGCGGGGCTGCTGCGGCCCGAGGTGCTGGAGGCAACCGGGCTCACCGGTCCCGTGCCGGTGACGGCCGTCGGGTCGCACGACACCGCCTCGGCGGTCGCCGCGGTACCGGCGTCGGGCGAGCGGTTCGCCTACATCTGCACGGGCACCTGGTCCCTGGCCGGTCTGGAGCTGGCGGCGCCGGTGCTGACCGAGGAGAGCCGGGCGGCCAACTTCACCAACGAACTGGGCCTGGACGGCACGGTCCGCTATCTGCGCAACATCATGGGGCTCTGGCTGCTCCAGGAGTGCGTACGGGCCTGGGGCGAGACGGATCTGGGCACGCTGCTGCTGGAGGCGTCCAGGGTGCACACGCTGCGGTCGGTGGTGGACGCGGGTGACGCGGCGTTCCTCGCGCCGGGGCGGATGCCCGAGCGGATCGCCGAGGCCTGCCGGGTCTCGGGGCAGCCCGTGCCCGAGTCGCCGGCCGAGGTGACGCGCTGCATCCTCGACTCCCTCGCCCTCGCGCACCGCAAGGCCGTCGAGGACGCCCAGCGGCTCGCCGGGCACGCGGTCGACGTCGTGCACGTCGTCGGGGGCGGTACGCGCAACGCGCTGCTGTGCCAGCTGACCGCCGACGCCTGCGGGCTGCCGGTGGTGGCCGGGCCGACGGAGGCCGCCGCGCTCGGGAACGTACTGGTGCAGGCGCGGGCGCACGGGCTGGCCGGCGACCTGGCCGGGATGCGGCGGCTGCTCGTGAACACACAGCCGCTCACGCGGTACGAGCCGCGCGGCGGGACCGAGCGGTGGCGCGCCGCACAGGACCGGCTCGCCGGGCACTGACGGGGTCTCCCCCGCTCCTCGTCCCCACCTACTCCCCCACTACGCTGAACGCGTGTGAGGGCCCCAGCATTCATCCGATGACCGACCACGAGGAGCCGCGATGCGTGTCGCCCTGTTCCTGACCTGCGTCAACGACACGCTCTATCCGGACACCGGGCGCGCCGTGGTGAAACTGCTGACCAGACTGGGCGTCGACGTCGACTTCCCGATGGCGCAGACCTGCTGCGGGCAGGCGCACTACAACACCGGATACCGTCACGAGGCCGAGCCGCTCGCCCGTCATTTCTCCGATGTCTTCGGCGGGTACGAGGCGATCGTGACGCCGTCCGGGTCGTGCGGGGCGATGGTGCGGGAGCTGTATCCGCGGATGGGCGAGCGGGCCCGGGCCGAGGGGCGCGGAGACACCCTCGCGGCCACGCTGGCCCCGGTGGTGCCCAAGACGTACGAGCTCACGGAGTTCCTGGTGGATGTGCTGGGCGTGACGGACGTCGGGGCGTACTACCCGCACAAGGTGACCTACCACCCGACCTGCCACGGGTTGCGCGGCCTCGGGCTCGGCGAACGGCCGCGGCGGCTGCTGCGGGCCGTGAAGGGGCTGGAGCTCGCCGAGCTGCCGGGCGCGGACGAGTGCTGCGGGTTCGGCGGCACCTTCGCGCTGAAGAACGCCGACGTCTCGGCGGCGATGGGCGCGGACAAGGTGCGCAATGCCGAGTCGACGGGCGCCGAGGTGCTGTGCGCGGCCGACAACTCCTGCCTGATGCACATCGGCGGGACGATGGCCCGGCTGCGGACCGGCATGCGGCCGGTGCACATCGCGGAGATCCTGGCGAGCACGGAGGAGGAACCGGCCGTATGAGCGGGACGTTCGTCGGCATGCCGGCGTTTCCGGAGGCCGCGCGGGAGGCGGTGGCGAACCCGACCCTGCGCGGCAACCTGCGGCACGCCACGCACACCATCCGCGCCAAACGGGCCAAGGCCGTCACGGAGGTGTCCGACTGGGCCGAGCTGCGCGAGGCGGGCAAGCGGATCAAGGACCACACGCTGCGCCATCTGGACCGCTACCTGGAACAGTTGGAGGAGTCGGTCACGGCCGCGGGCGGCGTCGTGCACTGGGCCGCCGACGCGGCCGAGGCCAACGACATCGTGACCCGGCTCGTGAAGATGACCGGCGAGTCGGAGGTCGTCAAGGTCAAGTCGATGGCCACGCAGGAGATCGGCCTGAACGAGGCGCTGGAGGCCGAGGGCATCCGTGCCTACGAGACCGACCTCGCCGAGCTGATCGTGCAGTTGGGCAAGGACCGGCCCTCCCACATCCTGGTGCCGGCCATCCACCGCAACCGGGGCGAGATCCGGGACATCTTCCGGTCCGAGATGAGCGAGTGGGGCCGTCCCGCCCCCGAGGGCCTCACCGACACGCCCGCCGAACTCGCCGAGGCGGCCCGGCTGCACCTGCGGGAGAAGTTCCTGCGCGCCAAGGTCGGCATCTCCGGCGCCAACTTCATGGTCGCCGAGACGGGCACCCTGGTGGTCGTGGAGTCGGAGGGCAACGGCCGGATGTGCCTGACCCTGCCCGAGACGCTGATCTCGGTCGTCGGCATCGAGAAGATCGTGCCGACGTGGCGGGACCTGGAGGTGTTCCTGCAGACCCTCCCCCGCTCCTCCACCGCCGAGCGCATGAACCCCTACACCTCGACGTGGACCGGCACGAGCGATCAGGACGGCCCGGGCACCTTCCATCTGGTGCTGCTGGACAACGGCCGCACCGACACCCTCGCCGACGAGGTCGGCCGGCAGGCACTGCGCTGCATCCGCTGCTCGGCGTGCCTGAACGTGTGCCCGGTGTACGAACGCGCCGGCGGCCACGCCTACGGCTCGGTGTACCCGGGGCCGATCGGCGCGATCCTCAGTCCCCAGCTGCGGGGCACCGCCAGCGAGATCGACGCCTCGCTGCCGTACGCGTCCTCGCTGTGCGGGGCGTGCTACGAGGTGTGCCCGGTCGCCATCGACATCCCCGAGGTGCTGGTGCATCTGCGGGAGCGGGTCGTTCAGGGCGGCGAGGTCACGCGGGAGGGCAACAAGGTGGTGCTGCGGCCCGCGAAGGGGCATGCCGCCGAGCGGGCGGCGATGCGGGCGGCCCGCTGGGCCTTCACCCACCCGGGCGCGCTGCGCACCGGCCAGCGCGCCGCCTCCCGTACACGCCGCTTCCATCCCCGTACGCTGCCCGGCCCCGGCCGGGCCTGGAGCGGGACCCGGGAGCTTCCGCCGGTGCCCGCCGAGCCGTTCCGGGACTGGTGGCAGCGCACGCGCGGTGGAAAGGACGGGGCGAAGTGAACAGCAGGGAACGGGTCCTGGGGCGGGTACGGCGCGCACTGGCGGACGTACCGCGGGACGACGCTCCGTATGAGCGGGCGGTGCCGCGTGACTATGTGCGGGAGCACGGGGACCGGAGTGTCGAGCAGACCGTCGAACTGCTCGCCGAGAACCTGGCTGACTACCGGGCGCTCGTGCACCGCACGGACGCCGGTGGTCTGCCCGCCCTGATCGCGGGGCTGCTGGAGAAGCACGGTTCGGCCTCGGTGCTCGTGCCGCCGGGACTGGACGAGGGGTGGCTGTCGGCGACCGGTGTGACACGGGTGGCGGACCGGGTGGAGAGCACCCCGGGCGAACTGGACCGGGTGGACAGTGTGGTGACGGCCTGTGCGGTCGCGATCGCCGAGACCGGCACTCTCGTGCTGGACGGCTCGCCCGACCAGGGCCGTCGCCGGATCACCCTCGTCCCGGACCACCACATCTGTGTGGTGCGCGTCCCCGGCCAGGTCGTGTCGTCCGTCCCCCAGGGGCTGGAACGCCTGGATCCGGCACGCCCGTTGACGTGGATCTCCGGGCCGTCGGCGACCAGTGACATCGAGCTGGACCGGGTCGAGGGGGTGCACGGTCCGCGCACGCTGGAGGTGGTGCTCGTGAGTCCGGGCAGGATCGAGTCGACGTAGCCGCCGTCGAGCCGCAGGGCACCGCCCGAGGTCGCCGAGGCCTGGTCGGAGGCGAGGTAGACGACCATGGCGGCGATCTCCTCCGGTTCGATCAGCCGCTGGAGCAGCGACTGCGGCCGGTGCTGCCGCATGATCGGGCGGCAGCGGCTCGCCGGGGCGACACCCGGGCAGGTGCGGGGCGTGGTGGGCGTCGAGGGACTGGTCCTGACGGTCACCGGTGTCCTCTTCGGCACCGCGGCGGCGCCGGCGGGGATCGTGCCGTTCACCGTGGTCCGCGCCGGGCGGCGCTGCGGGGCAGGCGTGCGGCGTACGGCTCACGGTCGTGGCGGTCGCCGCGGCGGTGACGACGGAGGACGGCCCGGCCACGGCCCGGCGGATTCCGCACACTCGGGCGGTGCGGGCGGTGGCGCCGGCCGCGTGAGCGGAGGACCCGGCGAGGGGGCGGGCGCTGCGCCGGCCGCCCCCTCACCGGGTGCCGGAGGCGTCCAGCAGCGCGGTCACGGTCGTCGTGGTCAGGCCGTCCAGTGTCTCGATCCTGGCTCCCGCCCGGGCGCTGGCCCCGTCGAAGACCAGCATCAGCTGGCGGGCGAGCAGCTCCGGGTCCCGCGCCCCGCCCTCCTCGGCCTGCGTGCGGAAGAAACCCAGCAGCCACTCCTTCGCCCCGCGGGCGACGACACTCGCCGGGTGCTCGGGGGCCTTCAGCTCGACCAGGGCGGCGAGATAGGGGCAGCCGAGGTAGGCGGGCTCGGCGGACGCCTTCTCCAGCCGTTCGAAGACGTGCAGGATCCTCTCGCGCGGGCTGCCCGCCTCCTCCCGCGGGCCGGGCGCGAGCCGCTCCTCGTACTCCGGCAGCCGCCGGGCCAGGCTCGCCGCGAGGACCTCGTCCTTGCCGGCGAAGAGCTGGTACATGGACCGCTTGGAGACCCCGGCGCTGCGGCACAGCGTCTCGACGCCGAGGGAGACGCCCTCGCGGTAGAACAGCTCGGCCGCCGCGTCGAGGAGCCGGTCCCTGGTGGACGCCTTGTCGGTTGTGGCCATACGGGCGAGAGTACCGCGCCGCGCCCCCGGGGGAAACCGATCGGTTTTACCGTCTGGTGGGACGGGGACCCCGTGACAGCGTGGGTGAACAAGCGCTTAGATAGTGCCCTGCCCGTCCGTCCGACGCCGCGTCCTGGAGGCCCCGTTGTTCACATCCGTCGACGACGTCTCCGCACGCCTCGCCGAGACCGGTTACCTCGCCTCGCCCGCCGTCGCCACGACCGTCTTCCTCGCCGACCGCCTCGGCAAGCCGCTCCTGGTGGAGGGCCCGGCCGGTGTCGGCAAGACGGAGCTGGCCAAGGCGGTCGCCGAGGTCGCCGGGGCACGGCTCGTCCGCCTCCAGTGCTACGAGGGGGTCGACGAGTCCCGGGCGCTGTACGAGTGGAACCACGCCAAGCAGCTCCTGCGCATCAGCGCGGGCCGCGACGAGACGTGGGACGAGGCCCGCACCGACATCTTCAGCGAGGAGTTCCTGCTCACCCGGCCCCTGCTGACCGCGATCCGGGGTGACGACCCCAAGGTGCTGCTGATCGACGAGACCGACAAGGCCGACGTCGAGGTGGAGGGCCTGCTGCTGGAGGTGCTGAGCGACTTCCAGGTGACCGTCCCCGAGCTGGGCACCATCACGGCGACGCGCCGCCCCTTCGTCGTCCTCACCTCCAACGCGTCCCGGGAGCTGTCGGAGGCCCTGCGCCGCCGCTGCCTCTTCCTGCACATCGGCTTCCCCGACGAGGAGCTGGAGCGCCGGATCGTACGGCTGAAGGTGCCGGGCCTCGACGAGACGCTGGCCCGCTCGGTCGTGCGGGTCGTGGGCGCGCTGCGGGCGATGGACCTGCGCAAGGTGCCGTCGGTCGCCGAGACCGTGGACTGGGCGCGCACCCTGCTCGCTCTCGGCGCCGGCACCCTGGACGAGACCGTCGTGCGGGCCACGCTCGGCGTGCTCCTCAAGCACCAGGACGACGTCCTCAAGGCGTCCGCGAAGCTCGACCTGGACGCCCTGTGACCACACCGGAGGGCGTCGCCGAACGGCTGACGTCCCTGGTCGGGGCGCTGCGCGCGCACGGCGTGCGGATCGGCACCGGCGAGAGCGTCGACGCGGCACGGGCGGTGGAGGAACTCGGCCTCGCGGACCGGGAGCTGCTGCGCGAGGGGCTCGCGGCCACGCTGCTGCACGGGCCCGGGCAGCGCCAGGTGTTCGACCCGGTCTTCGACCTCTACTTCCCGAGCGGTGTCGGCGGCCCCGAGCAGCGGGCGCCGGGGCGGGAGGAACTGCGGGACCGGCTGGTCGGCGCCCTGGCAGCCGACGACCGGGCGATGCTCAGCCGGCTGGCGATCGAGGCGGTCGACGGCTTCGGCGGCTACGGTTCCTCACCCGAGTCGGACGGCTGGTCGTCGTACCAGACGCTCGAACGGCTGCGGCCGCAGACGCTGCTGGCCCGTGTGCGCGACAACATCCGGGGGCAGGGCGGGAGTTCCGGATTCGCGGACCGGCTGCTGGAGGACGAGATCCGGCGGCGCATCGACGCCTTCCGCGCCCTGGTGGCCGCGGAGGCACGGCGGCGGGTCGCCGAGCGGCGCGGCCGGGACGAGATCGCCCGGCGGGCGGTCGCCCCGACCGCCGACCGGGTCGAGTTCCTGTTCGCCGGGCAGGACCGGCTGGCCGAGCTGCGCAGGACGGTCCAGCCGCTGGCCCGCAAACTCGCCACGCGCCTCGCGGCCCGGCGCCGACGCGCCTCCCGGGGCATGATCGATCTGCGGCGGACCCTGCGCGGTTCGCTGTCCACGGGCGGGGTGCCGATGAAGCCGGTGCTGCGCCGACGGCGTCCCGCCCGGCCCGAACTGGTGCTGTTGTGCGATGTGTCGGGGTCGGTCTCCGGCTTCTCGGACTTCACCATGCTGCTGGTGCAGGCACTGCACGACCAGTTCAGCAAGGTGCGCGTGTTCGCCTTCGTCAACCGGATCGACGAGGTGACCGGGCTGCTGGAGCACGGCAGGGCCGACCCGGAAGGACTGGGCGTCCGCATCCAGGCGGAAGCGGCGGTCACGGGCTATCACGGCAGCAGCGACTACGGCATGGCGCTGGGCGAGTTCGCCGAGCGGTACGGGGACGCGGTCGGTTCGCGCACGACGGTCTTCGTCCTCGGTGACGCCCGCACGAACCGCAGCGACCCGAATCTGCCCGCCGTCCGGCGGATCGCCGAACGCGCCCGTCGCGTGCACTGGCTGAATCCCGAGCCGCGCTCCCGCTGGGGCACCGGCGACTCCGTCGCGCCCGCCTACGCCGAGCTGGTCGAGATGCACGAGTGCCGCACCGCCCGGCAGTTGAGCGCGCTGGTGGCGCGGCTGCTGCCGGTGTGATCAGGCGGCGGCGAGCTGCGGGTACAGGGCCGCGGGGTCGGCCGCCAGCCCGGCCTTGACCTGCCGCGAGACGTCGTCGGCCAGGACCTCGTAGGCGCCGGACGCGATGCCGTCGAGGGCCTGGGCCGCGACGGATGCGGCCGTGGACTTGGGGGCGTCGACGCCGACGGTCATGTCCGTGTCGACGTAGCCGACATGGAGGCCGGTGACGTCGATGCCGCGCGGCTTCAGGTCCAGGCGCAGCGAGTTGGTCTGCGACCAGAAGGCGGCCTTGGAGGCGCTGTAGGAGCCGGCGAGGCCGATCCACGACAGCACGGAGTGGACGTTGAGGATGTGGCCGCCGCCGTTGCGCTCGATGACGGGGACGAAGGCCCGGGTCACCAGGAGCGGCCCGTAGAAGTTGGTCTCGAATTCCCGGCGCACGTCCTCCACGGGCGAGTCGAGGAAGTTCGCGTTCACCGAGGCACCGGCGTTGTTGATCAGCAGGGTGACGTCCTGCGCCTGCTCGGCCGCCGCGGCGACGGACGCGGGGTCGGTCACTTCCAGGGCCAGCGGCACGGCGTCGGGGTGGGTGACGGTGCGCGGGTCGCGGGCGGTGGCGTACACCTTCCGCGCGCCCCGCTCGTACAGGGCCTCGACCAGTGCCCGGCCGATGCCGCGGCTGCCGCCGGTGACGAGTGCGACGGAACCTTCGATGGCGGTCATGCGAGTCTCCCATGATGTTCTCAGCTTGGAAACCGATCGGTTTCCCATGCCGGGAAGCGTAAACCGATCGGTTTCCGAGGGCAAGGGGAGGGACAGGCGGACGGGCGTTGTCTTCCGGGGACAGGCATCCGGCCTCCGGGAAAGATCAGGGTGCGTCCCCGATGGCCCGCGCCCGGGTGTCTTCCTACGCTCGCCGTGAGCGGAGGGGGTCTCATGAAGGCAGTGGTGCAGGACCGGTACGGCTCGGCCGACACGCTGGAGTTCCGGGAGGTCGACCGGCCGGTGCCGGGCGCCGGTGAGGTGCTGGTGCGGGTGCACGCGGCCTCGGTCAACGCCTACGACTGGCACTTCATGCGCGGCGACCCCTGCTCGGCCGGGGCGTGATGGGGTTGCGCAGGCCCCGGACGGCGGTGCGGGGGCGGGACTTCGCGGGCCGTGTCGAGGCGCTGGGCCCCGGGGTCACGGGGCTGGAGCCCGGTGACGAGGTGTACGGGGAGGCGGACGGCGCGTTCGCGGAGTACGTGTGCGCGCGGGACGGCGAGGTGGGCCTCAAGCCCGCCAACCTCACGTTCGAGCAGGCCGCCGCGGTGCCGCTGGCGGGGAACACCGCCCTCATGGCCCTGCGCGACGCCGCCGGTGTGCGGCCGGGGCAGGCGGTCCTGGTGAACGGGGCCTCCGGCGGCGTGGGCACGTTCGCCGTGCAGCTCGGCAAGGCCCTCGGAGCGGACGTGACGGCGGTGTGCAGCACGCGGAACGTGGACCTGGTCCGCTCACTGGGCGCGGACGGGGTCGTCGACTACACGCGGGAGGACTTCGCCCGCAGCGGGAGGCGGTACGACGTCGTGCTGGACCTGGTGGGCAACCGCTCGCTCGGGGAGTTCCGGCGTGTGCTGACTCCCTCCGGGACGCTCGTCCTGTCCGGCGGAGGGGTGTACGAGGGCGGCAGCGTCGTGGGGCCGATGGGGCTCTTCCTCAAGCGCCGGATCCTGGCTCCCTTCGCACGCGGCCAGCGGCTGCTGGAGGTCTCGGCGCGGCAGAGCAGGGCCAATCTGGCGGTGCTGCGGGAGCTGGCCGAGTCCGGGAAGATCGCCCCGGTCGTCGAGCGGACGTATCCGCTCAGCGAGGCGGCCGAGGCGATCCGGTACCTGGAGGTGGAACACGCGCGGGCGAAGGTGGTGGTCACCGTGTGACGCGCGGGTGCCGGTGCGAGGACCTGTCGTCCGCATCAGGCCGGGTGTGAGGCTCGGCGCCAGCAGCCGACCCGGGCGGTGCCAGGCCCCGCCACGCAGGGATGATCCAAACGACCTAGTCCTTCTTGGCGTACTCCTTGGCCATGCTGCCCGCGAAGTCGTACACCACGCACTGCTCGTCGCCGACGACCCAGGCGTCGTGGCCGGGCGAGCAGACGAACACGTCGCCGGGTCCCACCTCGCTCTCCGCGCCGTCGTCCATGCGGATGTGCATACGGCCCGAGACGACATAGCCGTTGTGGTGGATCCGGCAGCTGTCCGTCCCGGCGATCGGGGCCACGGACTCGGACCAGCGCCAGCCCGGTTCGAAGGTGGCCACGGCGAAGTCCAGTCCTGTCATGTGGACGGCTTCCAGGTGGCCTCGGGGGTAGTCGCGCCGCTCGTCCGGCTTGTCGAGCGTCTTCACTTCAAGCATGACGCTCCTCCTCGGTGAGGGTGGGCTTCCATCGTCCGTCCGACCGACGGGCGGCGCCATCTCAGCGGGAGCCGCCGCAGAGCTCGGCGAAGCGCCCGGCGTCGATGTTGCCACCGGTGATGATGACGCCGACCCGGGGTGGAAGCGTGCCCGCGCGGCCGGTGAGCAGGGCGGCCAGTGGGGTGGCGCCGCTCGGCTCGACGACGATCTTCAGGCGTTCGAAGGCGAAGCGCATCGCGTCCCGGATCTCGTCGTCGGTGACCAGGACGACCTCGTCCAGCAGCCGCCGGTTGACCGAGAAGGTCAGCTCCCCGGGTGTGTGCAGGGCCTGGCCGTCGGCGATGGTGTGCGGGACCGGGACGCTGACGCGTCGGCCGGCCTCCAGCGAGCGTTTGGTGTCGTCCCCGGCCTCCGGTTCGACGCCGATGGTCCTGATGCCGGGGTGCAGGGCCTTGGCCACGGTGGCGCTGCCGGCCATCAGCCCGCCGCCGCCGACGGGCGTCAGCAGCGCCCCGAGCTCCCCCGCCTCTTCGAGGAGTTCGAGAGCGGCCGTGCCCTGCCCGGCCATCACGTGCGGGTGCTCGTACGGCGGGATGAGGGTGAGGCCGCGCTCGGCGGCGAGGGCCTCGGCGATGGCGACGCGGTCGCCGGTGTATCGGTCGTACGTGACGATCTCGGCGCCGTAGGCGGCGGTGGCCGCGCGCTTGGACGGCGGGGCGTCCTCGGGCATGACGATCACGGCGGTGGTACCGAGCTCGCGGGCGGCCAGGGCGACGGCCTGGGCGTGGTTGCCCGAGGAGTAGGCGGCGACGCCCCGGGACAGTCGCTCGGGGGTGAGGCGGGAGGCGGCGTTGTAGGCGCCGCGGAACTTGAAGGCGCCCACGCGCTGGAAGTTCTCGCACTTGAGGGAGATCTCGGCGCCGGCGAGCGCGTCCAGGGTCCGGGAGCGCAGTACGGGTGTGCGGTGGGCGACGCCCTTGAGCCGGGCTGCGGCGTCCCGGACGTCGTCGAGGGTGACCGGTGGGGTGGTGGTCGTCACGCGGGTCCTCCGGTGGCGGTGTCGTGGGTGGCCCGGGCCTGGGCCAGGTAGTGGTAGGCGGAGGCGCGGGAGATGCCGAGCCGGGCGGCGACCTGCTCGACCGCGCCGCGCACGGCGAAGACACCGCGGGTGTCCAGCCCGCCGAACAGTTCCAGGCGCTCCGCGCGGTCGAGCTCCGCCCAGCTGCCCCGCTGCTTCGACCGGTGGGCGTCGAAGAGGGCGTCGACCACGGAGTCGATGTCGTTGCCGAACGTGGTCGTCGGCAGCTCCGCCGGGGCGGCGCCGAGTCCGGCGAGCGCGCCGAGCAGGCCGTGCACCTGAGTGACGGCACCGACGTCCACGTTGACGCAGAGGGCGCCGAACACGGCGCCCGAGGAGTCGCGCAGCACCATCGTGGAGGACTTCACCAGCGTCCCGTTCCTGGTGCGGGTGACGTAGTTCAGTTCGTCGGACGCCTCGTCGCCGCGGGCGAGGACGCGCATGCCGATCTCGCTCATCGCGCCGCCGACCGTTCGCCCGGTCACCGATCCGGCCACGGCGACCACCGACTTGTCCGGGGTCCGGTAGTCGTGCAGCACGACGTCGCACACCGGCCCGAACGTGGCGGCGATGCCCTCCACGACCGGTGTCAGCGCCGCGAGGATCGCGTCCCGTTCGGTGTTCAGTTCGCCGGTCATCCCGTCTCCTCTCACCTGCTCCACATTAGACGATCCGTCCAGCAGTTGGATAGTCAGTCCAACCGATCCCCAATAGTTGGCAATGGTTTTCACATGACTTCGGCCGCAACCCGCTTTTGACATTCATTCCCATCTAGCGTGACGCCCGACGAACACCGTGCACGCCCTGGAGGAGCCATGCCCCTGTCCACGTCCCGCCGCCTCGCGCTGCTGACCAGCGCGTCACTGGCCCTGCTCGCGGGCTGCGGCAGCTCGTCGGACTCCACCGGCGCCGAGAGCACATCGGACCGTGTGGCCGTGGTCGCCTCCACGAACGTCTACGGCGACATCGCCCGGCGCATAGGCGGCGACCGGGTCGACGTCACCTCGGTCATCAGCGACCCCGACCAGGACCCGCACTCCTACGAGGCCAACCCCCAGAACCAGCTGGCCCTGTCCAAGGCGAAGGTGGTCGTCGAGAACGGCGGCGGCTACGACGACTTCGTCGACCGCATGCTGAAGAGCGGCCACAACGACTCCGCCGAGGTGATCAACGCGGTCCGGGTGTCCGGCAGGACCGCGCCCAAGGGCGGGGAGCTCAACGAGCACGTCTGGTACGACTTCCCCACCGTCGCCAAGGTCGCCGACCGGATCTGCGCCGCCCTCGCGAAGACCGACCCGGACGACGCCGCCGCCTTCGAGAAGAACACCGCCGCCTTCAAGGCGAAGCTCGCACCGCTGGAGGCCGGGGAGGCGCGGATCAAGAAGGAGCACGGCGGTGAGGCAGTCGCCATCACCGAACCCGTGCCGCTGTACATGATCGAGGCGAGCGGCCTGGTGAACCGGACGCCCCCGCAGTTCAGCGAGGCGATCGAGGAGGGCGACGACGTCTCCCCGCGCATCCTCCAGGAGAGCCTCGCCCTGTTCGGCGGCAAGAAGGTGAAGGCACTCGTCTACAACGAGCAGACCTCCGGCCCCCAGACCGAGAAGGCCGAGGCGGCGGCCAAGGCGGCCGGCATCCCCGTCGTACCCGTCACCGAGACCCTGCCGAAGGGCGAGGACTACCTCGGCTGGATGACCGCCAACGTCGACGCGCTCGCCGGAGCGCTGGCCAAGTGACCCCGATATCCCGGCAGGACGGCCCGCCTGTCATCGGTCTGCGGGGAGCCGCCCTGTCCTACGGCGACCGCGAGGTGTGGAGCGGTCTCGACCTCGACGTACGGCCCGGGGAGTTCCTGGCCGTGCTGGGCCCGAACGGAGCGGGCAAGACCAGCTTCGTCCGGGCGCTGCTCGGCCGGCAGCCGCTGTCCGCCGGCACCCTGACCGTCCTCGGCCGGCCCGCCCGCGAGGCCGCCCGGCACATCGGCTACATCCCGCAGCAGGCGGCGCTGTCCGCGCAGGCCACGCTGCGCGCCCGCGACCTCGTCCGGTTCGGCATCGACGGCCACCGCTTCGGACCGCGGCTGCGCACCGGCGGGATCCGCCGCCGGGTGGACGAGATCCTGGAATCGGTCGGCGCCTCCTCCTACGCGGACGTCCCGCTCGGGATGCTCTCCGGCGGCGAACGGCAGCGCGTGCGCATCGGGCAGGCCCTGGCGACCGACCCGCGCCTCCTGCTGTGCGACGAGCCGCTGCTGTCGCTCGATCTGCACCACCAGCGGGCCGTCACCGAGCTGATCGACGCCCGGCGCCGCGCCCACGGCACGGCGGTGGTGTTCGTGACGCACGAGATCAATCCGGTGCTGGGCATGGCCGACCGGGTGCTGTACCTGGCCCGCGGCGGCCACCGGGCCGGCACCCCGGACGAGGTCCTGACCTCCGAGTCGCTGTCCCGCCTCTACGGCACCCAGGTCGACGTGCTGCGCGTCCGGGGCCGGGTGGTGGTCGCGGGAGCACCCGACGAGACGCCCGGCCCGCCGCACCACCCCGAGCGGCTCCACGAGACGGACGGAGTGGGCGTATGACACTCGCCGACGGGATCTGGCACCAGATCTTCGACTTCACCGACTACGGCGAACTCCTCGCCCTGGTCCGCAACTCCCTCCTCGCCGGCGTGGCGCTGGGCCTGGTGGGCGGGCTGGCCGGGGTGTTCGTCCTGATGCGGGACCTGCCGTTCGCGGTGCACGGCATCAGCGAGCTGTCCTTCGCCGGGGCGTCGGCGGCACTGCTGCTGGACGCGAACATCGTGGCGGGCTCGATCGCCGGTTCGCTCCTCGCGGCCGGTGCCATCGGCGTCCTGGGCAGCCGGGCCCGGGACCGCAACTCGGTGATCGGCATCATCATGCCGTTCGGACTGGGGCTCGGTGTGCTCTTCCTGGCCCTCTACAAGGGCCGGGCGGCGAACAAGTTCGGGCTGCTCACCGGGCAGATCGTCGCCGTGGACACCCCGCAGACGGCGTGGCTGCTCGGCACCTCCGTCCTGGTGCTGGTGGCCCTGGCGGTGATGTGGCGGCCGCTCACCTTCGCCAGTACCGATCCGGACGTGGCGCAGGCCCGCGGGGTACCGGTGCGGGCGCTGTCGTTCGCGTTCATGCTGGTGCTCGGGCTCGCGGTCGCCCTGTCGGTGCAGATCGTCGGTGCGCTGCTGGTGCTCTCCCTGGTCGTCACCCCGGCCGCGGCGGCCGCCCGTGTCACCGCGTCGCCGGTGCTGCTGCCCGTGCTGAGCGTGCTGTTCGCCGTGACCTCGATCGAGGGCGGCATCCTGCTCGCACTGGGCAGCAGCGTTCCCATCAGCCCGTACGTCACGACGATCTCGTTCACGATCTACGTGGTGTGCCGGGTGGCCGGCCGGTACCGGAACCGGCGGTGGGGGGCACGGCGCACGGCGGTGCCGGCGGCCTGAGGCCGCCTCACCGTTCGAAGACGACCTGCCCGTCGAACACCGTGAGATCCACCTGCACCTGAGTGATCTCGTGCGGGTCGAGGTCCCGCAGCGGCCGGTCCAGGACGCACAGGTCGGCGGCCCGGCCCGGTGCGACGGTGCCCTTCCAGTCGTCGGCGAAGTCCTGCCAGGCGGCGGTGGAGGTGTAGGCACGCAGGGCGTCGGCGAGGGAGACGCACTGCTCGGGGCCGCTGGGGCGGCCGCTGGCCTTGGACTCGCGCAGCATCATCGAGGCCACGCCCTGACGCCAGTCGGGCTCGGTGATGGGGGCGTCGGAGCTGGCGCAGACCCGCACCCCGGCGTCGAGCGCGGAGCGCACCGGCCACTGGTAGGCGGAGCGTTCGGGACCGACGACCTCGTCCATCAGGTCGGAGATGGTCCACTTGATGGCGGGGTTCATGTTGACGCCGTAGCCGTGCGCGGCGAGCTTGGCCAGGCTGCCGGGACTGATGAAGTCGCCGTGGATGACGTAGTGGCGGGCGTCGGGGCGGGGCACGGCCGTGTTCGCCGCGAGGAAGGCGTCCACCACGAGGTCGATGGCGCGGTCGCCGGTGACGTGCACGCCGAGCTGGAAGCCGGCCTCGTGGCCGAGCCTGATCATCTCGCGCAGTTCGTGCTCCTGGAGCGCGGGTGTGTCGCCGTGCACGCACAGGGCGCCGTGCCCGCCGTCCGGGTACGGCTCGCTCATCCACGCCGTGCGGTTGGGCGGGACGCCGTCGGCGAAGATCTTGACGCCGATGGCCCGCAGCAGCCGGGGGTCGGCCGACTCGGGGCGGCGCAGTTCGGCCAGTCCCTCGCGGACATCGGCGGCTGAGCCGCCCATGGGGGCCGGCAGGAGCAGGACGCTGACGCGGGCCCGGAGTTCGCCGCTCGCGGCGAGGTCGGCGTAGGCGGTCCAGTTGTCGGTGCTCAGGCCGCCGAAGAGGGAGCCGGCCCCGCCGGGGCCGAGGCCGGGCTCGGTGTAGCTGGTGATGCCGCGGGAGTGCAGCTCGCGGATCACGCCCTGGATCGCCTCGCGCCGCTGGGCGGGGGTCGGGGCGGGCAGTGCGGCCTGGACGAGCCGCCCGGCGGCCTCGCGCAGGATGCCGGTCGGCCGGCCGTCGGGGTCGTGGTCGATGACACCGCCGGGCGGGGCCGGGGTCCCGGCGTCCACGCCGCAGCGGCGCAGGGCTTCGGAGTTGACCCACACCATGTGCGAGGAGAAGTCCGTCAGACAGACCGGGTGATCGGGCGCGACCGCGTCCAGGTCCCGCCGGTGCGGGAAGCGGCCCGGGTCGGCCAGGCACTCGGCGAGGTAGCCGGGGTCCCAGCCCAGGCCGATGATCCACTCGCCTTCCGGTGCCTGTCGTGCCGCCCGGCCGATCACCGCCGCGATGTCGGCGAGGGAACGCACCGCCGGGTGGCCGACGTCGAGGGCGAACGGCGGTTTCGTCATGCCGTAGGCGGCGCCGTGCAGGTGCGAGTCGTTGATGCCGGGCAGCACGGTCCGGCCGCCCAGCTCGACGATCCGGGTGCCGGGCCCGGCCAGGGCGCGCATCTGCGTGTCGCTGCCGACGGCCAGGATGTCCCGGCCGCGCACGGCCACGCCCTCGGCGACGGTGAACCCGGCGTCGACGGTGAGGACCTGACCACCGGTCAGGACGAGGGTGGGGGCGGTGTCGCTCACGGATGACCTCATTTCGGGGGGAAGGGCGGGTCAGCGCCCGGGGCGGGGTGCGAAGTACGCCAGGGCCGCGCCGGCCACCAGCGCGGTGCCCTGGGCCATCTGCTGCCAGAACGTCGGCACGTTCAGCAGGGTGAGGCCGTTCTGCAGGCCGCCGAGGAAGAGCACGCCGAGCAGGACGCCGAGAATGGAGCCGGAGCCTCCGGTGAGGGCGACGCCGCCGAGCAGCACGGCGGTGAGCACGGTCAGTTCGAATCCGGCGCCGGAGGTGCCGGCCACCACGCTGTCCAGCACCGACGCCTTGATGGCCCCGGCCAGGGCAGCGGCCACACCGGTGGCGACGAACAGCGCGAACGGGGTGCGGCGGACGTGGATGCCGGAGAGGTGGGCGGCCTCCCGGTTCACGCCGATGGCGAAGACGTGCCGCCCGGCCGGGGTGAGCGCGAGGAACAGGGCGCCCGCGGCCAGCACGAGCGCCGCGATGACGACGGGCGCGGCGATCCCCGCGACGCGGGCCCCGCCGATCCAGGCGAACCCGGAGCCGAAGCCGCTCAGCGGCAGCGGGAACAGTTGCTGCGCCAGGCCGCGTACGGCGGTCAGCATGCCGAGGGTCACGATGAACGCGGACAGGCCGAAGTAGCAGCACAGGACGCCGTTGACCGCCCCGACCAGCGCCCCGGCGGCGAGCGCCCCGAGGAGCGCGACGGCGGGTGACTGGTGGTGCTGCCCGGCCAGCCAGCCCCCGACCAGCCCGCCGAGGGCGAGCGTGGAGCCGACCGACAGGTCGAGGTAGCCGCTGATGACGAGCAGGGCCAGCGGGACCGCGACGATGGCGAGGGTGGCGGCGTCGGTGGCGATGCCGCTCAGGTTGCCCGGATCGAGGAAGCTGCCCGTGGTCAGCTGGAAGACCAGCACCATGGCGACGAGCACCACGAGGAGCGGGTTGCGGCGCACCGTGGCGAGCCCTCCCGTGGCGATCGGGCGGGGCCGCGGCAGGGCCGGGTCGGCGGTGGTCATGCTGCTCCTTCGGCGGTGAGGGGGTCGTGGACGGCCGACAGCAGGGCCTGTTCGGTGAGTTCGGCGCCGGAGAGTTCGCCGGTGATCCGTCCCCCGGCGACGATCAGGCAGCGGTCGGCGAGCGCCACGATCTCCTCGGGGTCGCTGGAGGCGAACAGCACGGCGGTGCCGCGTTCTTCGGCGAGGGTGGACACCACCCGGTAGATCTCCTGCCGGGCACCCACGTCGACGCCCTGCGTCGGCTCGTCCAGCAGCAGCACGTCCACGTGCCGGGCCTCGTTGACCCAGCGGCCGAGGACGAGCTTTTGCTGGTTGCCGCCGGAGAACGCGCCCGCCGGCAGCCGGGGGCCGGGCGGGCGCAGCCCGACCGCGGCGGCCAGCGCTGCGAACACCCGCCGCTCGGAGCGCAGCGCCCTCACCCCGTGGCGGGACAGGGACCGGACCGAGGGGAGCAGCGCGTTGTCCTGCGCGGTCATCGAGGGGAACAGGCCCTGGGCCCGCCGGTCCGCCGGTACGAGCGCGATCCCGGCGGCGAGCGCGTCGGCCGGCCGGGCGGGGGTGACGGCACGGTCGCCGACCCGGATCGCGCCGGCGGTGGCACGGCGCCTGCCGTAGAGGGTCTCCAGGATGCGGGTGCGGCCCGAGCCGATGAGCCCGAACAGGCCGACGCGTTCGCCTGCGCCGACGGTGAGGCCGACGGGGCCGAAGCCGGGTCCTTGGAGGGCTTCGGCGACGAGACGGGGTGGGGTGGCGGGTCGCCGCGTTTTCCGTACGGTCTCCGCCGGCCGGCCGGCGATCGCCTCCACCAGCTCTCCCCGCGTCTGCCCCGCGACCGTCGCGTGGTGGGCCACCCGGCCGTCGCGCAGCACGGTCACCGCGTCCGCGAGCCGTTCCACCTCCCCCAGGAGGTGGGTGACGTAGACGATGGCGAGCCCCTGGGTGCGCAGGTCCTCGACGCGTTCCGCCAGGGCGTCGGTCTCGGCGCCGGACAGGGCTGCCGTCGGTTCGTCGAGGACCAGGACGGAGGCGCTGCGGCTGAGGGCCTTGGCGATCTCCACCAACTGGCGCTGGCCCATCGGCAGGTCTCCCACCCGGTCGCGCGGGGAGCAGGTGGCGGCCACCCGCTCCAGCAGTCCGGCGGCGACCTCCTCCTGGGCGCGCCGGTCGATGCGGCCGTGCCGGGTCCACTCCTGGCCGAGAAAGACGTTCTCCGCCACGGTCAGAGCGTCGACCACGCTGAGCGTCTGGAAGATGATCGCCACGCCGGACGCGATGGACTCGCGTGGGGTGAGCCGGGTGTACGGCGTCCCGCCGACCTCGATGGTGCCGGCGTCGGGCGGGTGGGCGCCGCCCAGGCACTTGATGAGGGTGGACTTGCCCGCGCCGTTGTGGCCGAGCAGGGCGTGCACCTGGCCGGCGGGGACGGTGAGGTCCACACCGTCGAGGGCCCGGACACCGCCGAAGGACTTCGTCAGTCCGCGGATGCGGAGGTTCGCGGTCGTCATGGCGTCGGCCCTAGGCGTTCTGCGCGAGCAGGGCGTCGATCTCGGCGGTGTCGGCGCGCTGGACGAGTGTGATCGGCACCTGGGCGCTGGGGTTCGCCTTTCCGGCGGCGACCGCGCGCGGCACGTCGACGACGGCGGCCGCGATGTCCTTCGGCGCGAGGGCGGCGGAGGCCCGGTAGAACGTGCCCTGCTTGACGGCGAGGAGGGAGGGCGCGGAGCCGTCCTGCCCGCCGACGAAGGTCTTGGCGTCGTCCTTCGCCCGGCCCGCCTGCTGGAGTGCCTTGAACGCGCCGTACGCGGCGGCGTCGGTGACGCCGAGGACGAGGTTGAGGTCGGGGTGCTTGGCGAGGATCGCCTTCGTCTTGGACAGGCCCGTGTCCGGGTCGATGGACTGCTCGCGCGCCACGACGTCGACGCCGGGTGCCGCCTTGGTGAAGGCGTCGATCATGCCCTTGGTCCGTTCGCGGCCCAGCTCGATGGTGCTGTCCGTGAGGAAGGCGATCTTGCCCTTGCCGCCGAGGTGCTCCTGGGCCCACCGCGCCGCTGCCGCGCCCAGCAGGGTGCCGCCCTCGCGGAAGCTGAACCGGATGTCGGCGCTCTGGTGGTGCAGGGAGCCGCCGTAGGTCACCCAGATCAGGCCGGCGTCGAGGGCCGCCTTGGCGAGGGGCTCGGCGGCCTCGAACACCATGGGGAAGGACACGATCGCCGGGACCTCGCGGGCGACCCAGGTGTTGAGGTTGGTGGCCTGGGTGTCGGCACTGGCGTTGTCACTCGTCGTCAGCAGCGAGATGCCGTGCCGCTCGGCCTGGGCGGTGGAGAGCTTCACCAGGGCCGAGTAGATCGGGAGCTGGGTGAAGGGGTAGTCGAAGCCGATCTTCGTCAGGCGGGTACCGCCGGAGGGTGATGAGGGGGTCGTCGCGGCGGCCGTGTTCTGCGGAGCCGAGCATCCGGCGGCCGTCAGCGCTGTGGCGGCGGACAGGGCGAGGAAGTGTCTGCGCGAGGCGGCGTACGGGGGTGGGGTCATGGCGGGGGCTCTCCGAGGGGGCGGGCCCGACTGGAGCGGGCGTCCGGCTGTGCCGAACAGGAAAGACCCGACGGGGCCCGCCGCACCATCCGTACAAATACCGACCGTCGGGACGGCGGGACCGCGGTGAACCCTTGCCGGGCACGGACAGGACCCCTATCGTTAGGCCCCAAACGACATTGCTGTCCGAGCCGCCCGGAGGCTCGCCATGACCAGCCACCACCAGATCGCGGCAGCCGCCCGCATCGGCATGCTCACCCGCGAGCGCGACACCGCCTCGGCCTCCGCGCAGGCCCTGCGCGAACTCGCCCGCGCGCTGCCCCTGGACGCGGCGACCCTGCTCACGATCGACCCGCTGACCGGCTCCCACGTGCAGATCGCGAGCATCGGCTACACCGCCGAGGCCTCGCAGGCCCTCGCCGGGGAGTTCGTCGCGACCCCGTGGTACCGCAACGTCGTACGGCGGGAGCTGCCGCCGTCCATCTCGGAGGACGCCGAGGACGCCGGTCCGCGCTTCCGGCACGGCTGGTTCTACGCCGAGCGGGTCCGCCCGGCCGGTTTCCGGGACGGCGTCACGGGAGCGCTGCGGCACCGGGGCCGGCTGGTGGGCCTGGTCCATCTGTCCACCGAGAGCGCGGACGCCTACGACACCGACGCCCGGCTGCTGCTCGCCTCCGTGATCCCCGCCCTGGCCGCCTTCGCCGACCCGCTGGCGCACGCCGGCGACCTGCACGGCCTGGCGGAGGCGGACGCGGCGAGCCTGGTCACCGGCGACCGTGTCATCGACCTGCCCGGCCGCGACCGGCCCCTGGTACTGCGGGAGGAGGGCGGGTTCGGCGCGCTGCTGCGCGCCTTCACCGGCACGGGCGGGCAGCGCCTGCGGCTGCTGTGGCCGGCCGGCGGGAGCTGGCGGCGGGTCGTTGTGCACCGGCATCCGGCCGGGCCCGGCCTGGCGGCGGACGCGGTGCTGGTGCACGAGACGCCCACGGAACTGCCGTACGGGCTGAGCCCCCGGGAGCTGGAGGTGCTCACCCGGGCGGCCACGGGGCAGACCAACCAGGCCATCGCGCAGGCACTGTTCCTGTCCCCGCGGACCGTGCACAGCCACGTCGAGCACCTGCTGCGCAAGACCGGCTGCGCCTCCAGGGCCGAGGCCACCGCGCTCGCGGTGCGGGACGGGCTGCTGCGGCCGGACCCGGATCACCTGGCGCGGTTCGTCGAGCGGTGATCCGGGCCGGGAGGGTCAGGACGTCAGGGCCGCGACGCGCCGCATGACCTCGCGGCAGAACTCCCCCACGCCGTCGGGGTCGTCGATGAACTGGTTCGGCTTGACGCAGAACGTCGTGAAGCCCTCCTCCAGTTGCTCCGGGATCACGGAGAGCGCCGCGCCGAGGTCCGCCGGGGAGCGGTCGTCGGGGAAGACGGCACGGGTGCCGCCGATCATCTCCAGATCGGCGCTGTCCCGCCCGGCGGCGGCCATCGCCTCCTTCAGCGCCTGGAGCTCCTCGGACGTGGGCCGGCCGAGCGGGTGGAAGCCGTGGCCGTACCGGACGAGGCGGCGCAGGACCGGGCCGTGCAGGCGCTGGCCGCCGAACCACAGCCGGGGGCCTTCGGGGCGGTGGGCCTTGGGCTCGAACCAGACGTCCCGGAAGGGGTAGTGCGGCCCGTCGTGGGAGAGCGGTGACGGGCCCCAGGCCTTCGCCCACACCTCCAGGTGCTCGTCGAGGAGCCGCCCCCGCCGGGCGAACGGCACGCCCAGCGCGTCGTACTCGTCCTTGCTCCAGCTGACCGTGGGCTGCACGACGAGGCGGCCCTCGCTGATCAGGTCGAGGGTGCCGAGTTCGCGGGCGAGCACCAGGGGGTGACGCAGCGGGGCGAGGACGGCCGCGGCGGCCAGGCGCAGCCGGGAGGTGACGGAGGCGATGGCGGCGAGCAGCAGCAGGGAGTTCGGCCAGGGGGTGTGGGGGTCCTGGTTGCCGGGGAGGGCGTAGTCGCGGGGGTTGCCCATGATGCCGGCGGCTGCCGCGTCGGGGCCGAGGACGATGTGCTCGCTGACCATGACGGCGTCGAAGCCGGCGTCCTCCGCCTCGCGGGCCCAGCGGACGGCGGCGGGCAGATCGGCCCGGCCGCCGGTGAGGGTCCAGTTCTCACTGAGGACGAGGAGCATGCGGGCAGGGCTGGGCATGACGGGTCTACCTTTCGACTTCGTACAATTTGAATCCGAACGATCGGGCGGCGAGGTTGAGCCGCCCGCGCGTGAAGCGTCGCGACCAGACGAGGGAGCCACCCGTGCCGGGGCACCGATCCATCACCGAAGCCGAGAAGCTCGCCGCGGCGAAGCTCGGCGGTATTCCGATCCGCCGGGAGCAGATGGCGGCGGTGGCGAACATCTACCGGGCCGCGTCCGCGGTGCGGCAGCACCTGGAGAACTCGGTGCTGCGCGGTTCCGACCTGACCTGGACGGCCTTCGTGGTGCTGTGGGTGGTCTGGGTGTGGGGCGAGTCGGAGACCCGGCACGTGGCGGAGGAGGCGGGGATCTCCAAGGGCACGCTGACGGGTGTGGTGCGCACGCTGGAGTCCCGGGGCCTGCTGCGGCGCGACGGGCATCCGACCGACGGGCGTCTGGTGCTGCTGAGCCTCACCGCGCAGGGCGAGGAGTTCATGGCGCGGGTGTTCCCGGCGTTCAACGAGGAGGAGGCCTTCGTCACCGCCGGGCTCAGCGACGCCGAGTGCCGCCGGCTCGCCGAAGGGCTGCGCAGTGTGGTGCTCCAGGTGGAGGAGCACGGCGAGGAGCGGCGGCAGTCGCTGCGGGGCGGCGCCGAGCCCGCCCCGCGGCGCAGCGGGCGGCGGCCCCGGGCCTGATCCCCGCCGCCCCCTCACCGGGTCGCGGCCCGCACGAGCGCGTCGAACAGGCCCTGCTGGGCGGGGTCCTCGTGGGCGGTGTCCTCCGGGTGCCACTGGACGGCGGTGAACCAGCCGTGGGCGCCCGGGAGTTCGAGGGCCTCGATCGTGCCGTCGGCCGCCCGGGCCGTGACGCGCAGGTCCGTGCCCAGGCGGTCGACGCGCTGGTGGTGGTAGCAGGACGCGTCCGCCTTCTCGGCGCCCGCGGCCCGGGCGACGAGCGAGCCGGGCTCCAGGGTGACGGGGTGGACCAGGTGCCGGTGTTCGCGCCCGGGGCCGCCCATGTCCTGCTCCAGGGTGCCGCCGAGGGCGACGTTGACGACCTGGAGGCCGCGGCAGACGGCGAGCAGCGGCAGACCCGATGCCAGGGCGTGGCGGGCCACGTCGAGGTCGAAGGTGTCCTGGAGGGTGTCGACGTCGTAGACGGCGTCGTGGGTGTCGGCGGCGCCGTAGCGGCAGGGGGCGAGGTCGCCGCCGCCGGGGAGCAGGACGCCGTCGAAGCGGGCGAGCCGGGCGGCCGTGCCGGTGTCCGCCGGGTGGATGCCCGCCGGTTCTCCGCCGGCCCGCCAGACGGCCTCGATCAGGGCGCGGGCGTTGACCTCGGCGGCGTACCGGAGGGCGGAGGTGGTGGCGGAGAAGCGGGCGGGGACCGCGATCAGGGGGCGGGTCACAGCTGGATCCAGGTGGTCTTGAGCTCGGTGTACTTCTCCAGCGCGTGGGCGGACTTGTCGCGGCCGTTGCCCGACTGCTTCATGCCGCCGAAGGGCACGCTCAGGTCGCCCTCCTCGTAGCAGTTGACCCAGACCGTTCCGGCCTTCAGCGCGCGCGAGACCCGGTGGGCGGTGGACAGGTCGGAGGTCCACAGCCCGGCGGCGAGGCCGTACTCGGTGGCGTTGGCCAGCCGGACCGCCTCGTCGAGGTCGTCGAAGGCGAGCACGGACAGGACGGGGCCGAAGATCTCCTCCCGCGCCAGTCGCGAGCCGGGGTCCACACGGTCGAAGACGGTCGGCTCCAGGTACGTCCCGCCCGTCTCGGCGAGGACGCGGTCGCCGCCGGTGCGCAGCCGGGCACCCTCGTCGACGCCCTGGCGGATGTGGTCGGCCACCCGGTCCAGGTGCGCCCGGCCGACGAGCGCGCCCATCTCCGTCTCCGGGTCGAGCGGGTCGCCCACCTTCAGTTCGCGGGCCCGCCGGACGACGGCCTCGGTGATCCGCTCGGCGATCGAGGAGTGCACCAGGAGCCGGGAGGGGGCCGTGCACATCTCGCCCTGGTTGAAGAAGATGCCCCAGGCGGCGGTCGCTGCCGCCTTCTCCAGGTCCGGGGCGTCGGGCAGCACGATGTTGGGCGACTTGCCGCCGAGTTCGAGCCAGACGCGCTTGAGGTTGGAGTCGGCGGAGTAGCGCAGGAAGTGGCGGCCGACGGCGGCGGAGCCGGTGAACGCCAGGACGTCGACGTCCGGGTGGAGGCCGAGGGCGCTGCCCGCTGTGGGGCCGTCGCCGGTGACCACGTTGAGCACGCCGGGCGGGAGGCCGGCCTCGGTGGCGAGGCGTCCGAGGAGCAGGGCGGAGAGGGGGGAGTTCTCCGAGGGCTTGAGGACGACCGTGCAGCCGGCCGCGAGAGCGGGGGCGACCTTCCAGCCGGCCAGGGTCAGCGGGAAGTTCCAGGGGACCACCGCCCCGACCACCCCGGCGGGTTCCCTGGTGACCAGGGCGAGGGCGTCCGGGGCGGTGTGCGGCGACTCGTCGGTGAGCTTGTCCGCGAGCTGGCCGTACCAGCGGAAGGTGTTGATGACGGCGCGCAGTTCGATGCCGTACGCGTCCGTGATCGGTTTGCCCATCTCCAGACTGACGGTGAGGGCGAGTTCCTCGCGCCGCTCCTGAAGCAGGTCGGCGAGGCGGAGCAGGGCCCGGCCCCGGTCGGCGGGGGCCAGGCGCGGCCACGGGCCGGTGTCGAAGGCCCGCCGGGCGGCGGCGACGGCCGCGTCCACCTCGGCTGTGCCGCCGTCCGCGACCTCGGCGAGGACCCGGCCGTCCCGCGGGGACACGACCGGGAACGTCGCCCCTGCCCCGGCCTCCTCGGCGCCGTCGATGTGATGGCCACCGGAGAGCTGGAACGCCTCGGCGCGGCGCAGCCACTCGTCGTGCGGGACGGCCGGCATGGCAGATCTCCTTTGGTCTCAAACGATATGGGTACGGTGGTCCGCGGACGGCGGCGCGTGCGGTCAGCCGTCGGCGGCCGCCGCCGCCCTCCCCCGCACCCGCGCGGCGGCCAGGCCGAGCGCCATGACGACCGGCACGGACAGCGTCAGCCACAGGGCGGTGGTGCGCTCGCCGCCGATGAGGGTGGTGAAGTTGGCCAGGATCAGCCAGATCGCCCCCGCGATGCCGAGCGCGCCCAGGGCGGGTGCGATCAGCGTGTTCCAGAGGCGGGCGTCGAGGCGGCCGCGGCGGAAGAAGACGACGACGGACACCGAGGTCAGCAGGTACAGCAGCATCATCGCCAGGACGGCGACCCCGCTGAACCAGGAGAACAGCGTCAGCACCGGGTCCTTGCCCGCCAGCGCGAAGGGCACCACCAGCAGGACGGCCAGGACGGTCTGGACGCACCCGGCAGCCCAGGGGGCGTGGCGGCTGTTGAGCCGGCACAGCCGCAGCGGCAGCAGCCGGTCCCGCCCGAGCGAGAACAGGTAGCGGTTGGCCGAGTTGTGGAAGGTGAGGATGCCGGCGAAGAGGGACGTGGCGAGCAGGACCGGCAGCACGTCACCCACCCAGCCGCCGAAGTCCGCCGCGATGGGCGCGAAGACGAACCCGGCACCGTCACCGCCCTCCAGGGCCTTGCCCGCGGCCGCGGTGGCCTTGGAGGCGCCGTAGGAGGAGACGAGCATCCAGGAGACCAGGGCGAAGAAGCCGGTGACGACGACGACCGCGAGGTACGTGGCCCGCGGCACCGTCTTCCGGGGTTCGCGCGCCTCCTCGCCGTAGATGGCCGTGGCCTCGAAGCCGAACATGGAGGCCACCGCGAACATCACGGCCACACCCGGCGCGCCCTCCAGGGCTGCGGACGGGGAGAAGCTGTCGGCGAGGCCGAGCCCTTCGGGTCCGCCACCCTTGAAGAGGGTGACCAGAGCGAAGACCGACAGGATGCTGAACTCCGCGAGGACGAACACGGCGAGCACCTTGGCGCCCATCTCGACGCCGGCCGCCCCGAGCGCCTGCACGACGGCCACGGTGGCCAGCGTCCAGACCCACCACGGCAGGTCGAGGCCGGTGTGGCTCGCGACCAGTCCGCTCACGATGGAGCCGTAGAGGCCGTACATGGCGGCCTGGATGGTGCAGTAGGCGAAGAGCGCGAGTCCCGCGCTGCCGATGCCGGTGGTCCGGCCGAGGCCCTTGCCGATGTAGGTGTAGAAGGCGCCCGCGTCGACCACGTGCCGGCCCATGGCGACGAAGCCGACCGAGAACAGCAGGATCACCAGGCCCGCCACCAGGTAGGCGGCGGGGACGCCGGGGCCGTTGCCGAGGGCCACGGCGATGGGGGCCGCGCCGGCGATGCCGGTCAGCGGGGCCTGGGCGGACAGGACGAAGAAGAGGATGCCCAGGACGCCGAGGGCGTTGGGCTTGAGCGTGCCTGCGGTGGGCGCGTCCGGTTTCGCCGCGTGCCGGGAGACCGTCTGACTGTCCACTCGGATCACCTGCCAAGGGGGAGGAAGGATCGTTTCAGGCCAAACGAGTTGCCTCATCGTGAGGCGGAACTATCCGTTTGGCAAGGGGTGAGGGCCGAGGAAATCCAGCGCCGCGGTGCGAGGGAGGACAGGGGGAGGTCAGGCCTCTTCGTCGCGCCGCTCGGCGAGCAGCCGCAGCACCGAGCGCAGCTCGTCCAGGGCCTCGTCGATGATCTCGCGCTCGCCGAAGACCAGCTGGTGCAGGACGAGTCCCTCCAGCGTGGCGAAGACCATCCGGGACAGGCCCTCGCCGACCGGGCCGGGCAGCATCTGGGTGAGTTCGCGCCGGGTCGCGCCGAAGTACTCGTCGTACAGCGACCGCAGGTGGGCCAGGAGCTCGGGGCGGCGCCGGGCCTCCAGCAGCAGTTCGTACTGGAACGCCTGGAGGTCGGGACCCGACTCGACCATGTCCGTCAGGCCGACCGAGAAGTCGGCGGCCTCGCCCGTGCCCGGTTCGAGGGCGCTGCTGTTGAGCGAGGAGCGGATGGCGTGGGCCACGGCCTCCTCGATCAGCGCGTCACGGGAGCCGAAGTGGTGCACGACCAGGCCGTGGGTGACCCCGGCCTCGTCCGCCACGGCCCGGTAGGTGAGCCGGCGCAGACCGCCCCGGGCCACCACGCGCACGGCGGCCTCCAGCAGGGCCTCACGGCCCGTGCCGTAGTTCACACGCTTGCGGGGTCGGCGCCCGGCGGGCTCGGTCATGCCCGTGACCCTACCGGGGGCGTCGTGCCCGGCGGCGGGGCGGCCGGGACTCACGTCGTCATCGGCGCGGGGGGCGGATGCCACGGAACTCCCAGTCGCCGCCGAGAGCGGTCGACAGGACCTCCTCCGACTCCGTGGGCCGGGCGCCCACGTCCGTGCGGATGGCGGTCGGGCCGGTGACGATGTGGTTGGTGAGCCGGCCGAGTCCCTCGACCTCCACCTCCACGACGTCGCCCGGCTGGACGGGCCGCGAGTTGGCGGGCGTACCGGACAGCAGGACGTCCCCGGGGTACAGGGTGATGGTGCGGGCGATGTCGGCGACGAGGTAGTGCATGTCCCAGGTCATCTCGTCGGTCGAGCCGTCCTGCACCACCTCCCCGTTGACGTAGGTCCGCAGCCGCTTGCCGTGGAAGTCCCAGTCGGTGACCAGGCCGGGGCCGAGCGGGCAGAGGGTGTCGGAGCCCTTCACCCGGAGCATGGACCCGGCGTCGGTGTCGCGGAAGTCGTGCAGGCCGTAGTCGTTGGCGACGGTGTACCCGGCGATGTACTCCCCCGCCTCGTCCGGCGGGACGTTCCGCGCGGTCCTCCCGATGACGATGGCGACCTCGCCCTCGTAGTTGAGCCACTTGCAGCCCTCGGGCCGGACGACCGCGCCGCGGTGGGAGTTGAGGGCGGAGGTCGGCTTGTGGAAGTAGGTCGGGGTGTCGGGAAGGTCGATCCGGAACTCGTCGACCCGGCTGCGGTGGTTGAGGTGGACGGCGATCACCTTGCTGGGCACCACCGGCGGCAGGTGCGGGGCGTCCTCGGTCTTGACGCGGCGGCCGTCCCCGGCGACGAGTTCGTCACCGTCGACGGTGACCTGGACGGCGGCGCCGTCGAGGAGGATGCGGCGGTACTCAGGCATGGTCGGACTCCTGTGCGGGGGTGTGGTCTGCGGTCCAGCCACCGTCGGGGCGGTCGAACCAGAGGTGGGCCTGGCCGGTGCCGACGGAGTTCTCGTACGAGCCGTACGGGCGGGCCTTGGCGGCACAGGCCCGCTCGCCGAGGGCGCCGGCCATCATCAGGTAGTGGAAGAACTTCGCCTCGGGCTTGTGGCGCCAGAACTCGTCCATCGTGTCGAGGACCTTGTCGTGGCGGCCCTCCTTGAACCAGGCGATGCGTTCGAGGTCGGCGGCACGGGCCTCGGGGGTGCGGATGTGCACCGGGTCGCTGGCCTCGTGCTCGCGCAGTTCGCGCAGCGGCCAGAAGGTGTGCGAGAGGGCGCCGGAGGCGATGAGCAGCACCCGCCGCCCGGGCGTCGCGGCGATCCCGTCGGCCAGGGCCCGCCCGAGCCGCAGATGGTCCTCCATGTCGCCGGTCTGGCAGACGCCGATGGTGACCCACCGCTTGTCGGGCAGCCCCTCGCCCAGGTACTTCCAGAGGTTGAGGGTGGCGTAGTAGATCGGCAGGTACGCGTCGTCGATCGGCGTGATCCAGGTGCCGTGCTTGTCGGCGAACGCGGCCACGTTGTGGGCGAGTTCGGGATCGCCGGGGAAGTCGTAGGGCATCCTGCACATGCCGCGCGGCAGTTCCTCGGAGGTGAAGAGCCCGGCCCGGCGCGCTTGCGCGGTCACGACGAACTCGACGGTGGTCGCCCAGTGCGAGTCCAGGACGACGACGGTGTCGTAGTCGTCACGTTCGAAGACGTCCCTGCGCAGCTGCCGCAGCCCGGTGACGAGGGTGATCTCCTTGCCCTCGTTGAGCTCCAGCCGGTCGGCCTCGGGCAGCACGATGGTGGGCACGTGGGCGAGCAGCCCGGCCCCGACGATCTCACCCATGGTCCTGGTTCCATCCCTTCGGGGCGGTGACGGTGTTCTTCAGATCGCAGTAGAAGTCGAAGCTCCAGGTCCCGCCCTCGCGGCCGACCCCGGACTGCCGGGAGCCGCCGAAGGGGGCCCGGAGGTCACGCACGAAGAAGCAGTTGACCCAGACGGTGCCGGCGACGAGCCGCGCGGTGACCCGCTCGGCACGCTCCCGGTCGCCGGTCGCGACGGTGGCGGCCAGGCCGAACCGGGTGTCGTTGGCGAGCCGTACGCCCTCGTCCTCGCCGGGGAAGGTCTGGAGGGTCAGGACCGGCCCGAAGACCTCCTCCTGCACGATCTCCGCGTCCTGGGCGACGTCGGTGAGCAGCGTCGGCGCGTAGTACTGCCCGTCCTTGCGGTGCCCGCCGATGACCGCACGGGCCCCCGCCTCGACCGCCCGCCGCACGAAACCGTCGATCTTCTCCAGCTGGCGGGGGTGGATGTTGGGCCCGATGTCGGTGCTCTCGTCTCGTGGATCGCCCTGCCGCAGGGCTGTGGCCTTCTCGACGAACCGGCGGGTGAACTCCTCGGCGACCGGTTCCTCGACGAGCAGCCGGGTGGCGGCCAGGCAGACCTGCCCGGCGTTGTCGTACTGCTCCACGGCGAGGTCGACGGCCAGGTCGAGGTCGGCGTCCGCGAACACCAGCAGCGGTGACTTGCCGCCGAGTTCGAGGCTGAGGGGGGTGAGGTTCGCGGCGGCGGACTCGGCGATCCGCTTGGCCGTCGGCACCGACCCGGTGAAGCTGATGCGGCGCACGTCGGGGTGGGAGGTGAGCGCGTCGCCGATCTCGGAGCCGTATCCCTGGACGACGTTGAGGACACCGGCGGGCAGGCCGGCCTCCGCGGCGATGTCGGCCAGCAGGGAGGCGGTCAGCGGGGACCACTCGGCGGGCTTGAGGACGACGGTGTCGCCGGCGGCGAGGGCCGGGGCGACCTTCCAGGTGGCCAGCATCAGCGGCGCGTTCCACGGCGTGATCAGCACGCAGGGCCCGGCCGGGTCCCAGCTGACGTGGTTGGTGTGACCGCGCGTCTCGAAGTCCTCGTGGTCGAGCCGGAGCAGCCAGTCGGCGAAGAAGCGGAAGTTGTGGGCGACGCGCGGCATGACGCCCCGCCGGTGGGAGCGCAGCAGCGCCCCGTTGTCCGTGGTCTCGACGATCGCCAGCTCTTCGATCCGCTTCTCGACACCGTCGGCGATGGCGTGCAGGATGCGGGCGCGTTCGCCGCGGGGGGTGGCGGCCCAGGCGGGGAACGCGTCCCGTGCGGCGGCGACAGCGGCCTCGGCCTCGGCGGGCCCGCCCCGGGCGATCTCGCCGAGTGCGCCGCCGTCGATGGGAGAGTGATCGGTGAAGGTCCCGGCTGAGGCGACGCGCTCGCCGCCGATCCAGTGCCGGGTGTCGACGGGAACACCGGCGACGGTGATGTTGTCGGACATGAGAAGAGTTCCATTCGACGAGGGGTTACTGCACGTCCTCAGGGGCGCGGGGCTGTATCGACATGCGGCTCCGCCGCGTGGGCGCGATCAACCACGACGAGACCCGCTGCCGTCCGCATACGTCACTCGGCAACCGCTCCGGACGTACCACTTTCGAGCAGCCGCCCCCCGTCCCAGACCACCCCGACCTGGCGGTAGTACGCGGCGATCGGCTCCCGGATCTCCAGCCGGGCCAGCTCCTCCGTCGGGGCCTCGAACAGCTCCAGCTCCGCGTCTCCGGCCCAGGCCTGCCCGCCCTCGAAGGACGCGGCCCCGGACTCGATCAGCTCGTCGAGCGCCAGGCCCTTGCCCTTCTCGATCGACGGCAGCCACCGGTGATGCGCCATGGGATGCGCGTTGACGAACCCGCCGCTCTCGGACGGCTCCCGCAGCGTCACCACGGCCTGCGCGAGACGCCGGTCCGCGGCCGCCAGGGTCGCCCCGAATCGCGCCCCCGCCTCGATCCGGGGGGCGGGCCCGTAGGGATGCGGCCGCGTCTGGTGGATGGAGCCCAGTTTCTTCGGATAGCCCTGGTGCAGGCCCCGCGCGATCGCGAAGTCCTTGTCCACCCAGATGTGGACGCACCGCGAGTACGTCTGCCCCCGGAACCGGCACCGCACCACCGCGAACGCCTCCTTGTACTGCGCCCGCACGGGATCCAGCAGCTCCTCCCCCGACGCCGAGCAGGACTGCCAGTCGGCCCAGATCAGAGCGACGGCCCCCGGATCATCGTCCGCCAACTCCAGCGGTTCGGGGAGCAGTTCACGTACCCGCGCGGGGTCCGTCCGGTACTCGACGGTGAGCAGGTCACCGGAGTACCGCCAGGGCGGAGCGGGGATCAGCGACGACGCGCCCGTCGCCGTCTTGGGATGGAAGTAACCACGAAGACCGGTCACGAGAGGGCTCCTTGCGAGGTGAGGGCGGGCTGCTTCAGCAGTTCGGCGCGGTACCGGGCGGCGGCCCGCGCCGCGGAGGGTCCACCGAGCGCGACGACACCGACCAGCAGCCCGTCGTGGTGGTAGCCGGCCACCACGTCCCCCGCGGGGTCACCGTCGAGGACCCGGACGTCGCCGAGTCCCAGGACGGGCGCACCGAAGGACTGCAACCGGAAGTCGTGCTGGTCGCTCCAGAAGGTGGGCAGCGGCGCGAAGGGCGGCAGGCCGGCGTCGCCTCCGACGAGCACCTTCGCCGCGTGTTTGGCCGAGTCGGCCGGCACGGACCAGTGCTCGACCCGCCGCGGCACACCGTCGTAGCGGGCGTTCGGGAAGCGGGCGACGTCGCCCACCGCGACGACCTCGGGACGGCCGCCGACGCGCAGATGCCCGTCGGTGAGGACCCCGTCGCTCAGGTCGAGCCCGTTGCCGTCGAGCCACTCGGTGTTGGCGACCGATCCCACGGACTCCACCACCACGTCCGCGGGCAGCACGGACCCGTCACCGAGCACGACAGCGCCGACACGGTCGTCGCCCTCGAACCCGGCCACACCCGCACCGAGCACGAAGCGGACCCCGCGCTCCTCGTGCCGGGTGCGCAGCTCCCGCGCGAGCAGCTCCCCGAGCGGCCCGACCATCGGCAGCGGCAGCGGATCGACCACGGTCACCTCGGCGGCACCGAGCCCGACCGCCGTGGCGGCCACCTCGCAGCCGATGAATCCGGCGCCGACCACGACGACCCGCACACCGGGGCGGGTCAGCTCGTCCCGCAGCACCTGGGCGTCGTCGAGGGTCCGGACGGTGTGGCGGCCGGCGACCGGGCCGGGGCAGCGCAGCCGGCGGGGCCGCATCCCGGTGGCGGCGACCAGGGCGTCGTAGGAGAGCACCGAGCCGTCGTCGAGGGCGACGGTCCGCTCGGCGAGCCGGGCCGAGACGATTCTCGTGCCCAGCCGCCACTCGATGTCCGTCGCGGACGCCTTCGGTGTGAAGGCCAGCGACGCGAAGGCCGCCTTGCCGGCGAGGACCTCCTTGGACAGCGGGGGCCGGTTGTACGGCGGGTGCGGCTCGTCGCCGATCACCGTGATGCCGCCGGCCCAGCCCGCGGCGCGCAGCTGCTCGGCGGCCCGCAGTCCACCGAGGGAGGCGCCGGCGACGACGATGCGCCCGCTCACGTCAGTCCTCGATCCGGATGGCTTGCAGCGGGCAGACGTCCGCGGCCTCATCGACCTCGTCGCGCAGGGCGTCGTCGGGGTCGGGGACGTAGGCCAGGCGGCCGTCGTCGTCCATCCGGAAGACGTCGGGGGCCGAGAAGACGCACTGGCCGTGGTCCTGGCACTTGTTCATGTCGACGACGACCTTCATGGCCGGTCCTCCTGAATGTGAGGGCGTCGAAGCGGAAGGAAAGAGGGGCCCGGCCGGAAGGGCCGGGCCCCGGCCAACGGGGTGCGAGGGAAGCGCCCCGAACTCGTTTGGCTTCAAACAAGGTAGGCAGGGGCAGGGGTCTGGTCAAGAGCTATCCGGATGGATAAATTCTTGCCCCCGCCCTCTTGCGGCACCTCTCACCCACCCCTACCGTTTGGCACCAAACGAGCTCCGGGCGGTCATGGCTCCGCCGCGCCCGGACGCTCGCTCTCACGCCACCCGCCTCCCCGGCCCCGTGTCCCGGAGGTGTCCCGACGTCCGCCCGAGGAGACAACGGTGAGCGCTCACGATTCTGAAGAAGTCCGCCGCCACATGGACCGGCTCGCCGCCGACGGCATCGACGTGGTCCGGGTGACCTACCCCGACCTGATCGGCACCGACCGGGCGCGTGACGTGCTGCTCGAAGAGCTGCCCCGGGCCTGTGAGCACGGCCTGGCGTTCTGCCGGGCCGTCTACCACACCAGCCCGCAGGGCGATGTGGTCCCGGTCAGCGGCGGGCTGGACGCGGGCCTGCCGGACATCTGTGTCCGGCCGGACCTCGGCACGCTGGTGCCACTGCCCTGGGAGCCGGGGGTGGCCGCCTGTCTGGGCGAGGTCGTCGACCCGGCGACCGGCGCGCCCGCGCCCGAGTCGCCCCGCGATCTGCTGCGGTCCGTCCTCGCCCGGTGCGCCGAGCACGGGCTGCGGCCGGTGGTCGGGCCCGAGCTGGAGTACTTCCTGTGCGAGCCGGACCCGTCCGGCGGCTGGCGCCGCTACGCCCCCGACCCCGGGGTCGTCTACACCGCCGGCCTGCGCGCCGACCCGGACAACCACCTGCTGCGCACCCTGCGCCACGTGCGTGATCTGAGGGTCGGGGCGATCAGCGGCAACCACGAGTTCGACGGCGGTCAGATCGAGATCAACCTGTCCCACTCGGAGGCCGTCTCGGCCGCCGACCGCTCCTTCCGCTTCAAGGCCGCGATCAAGGAACTGGCCCGCAAGGAGGGCCGGCTGGCCACCTTCATGGCCAAGCCCTTCAACGACGCCGGCGGTTCCGGCTTCCACCTCCACCTCTCCTGCGACGACGAGGAGGGCCGCAACACCTTCGACGACCCGTCGGGCCCCTTCGGACTGTCCGCCACCGCCCGGCACGCCGTCGCCGGAGTGCTCGCCCACGCACCGGCCCTCGCCGCGCTGCTCAACCCCACGATCAACTCCTACAAACGCTTCGGCCCGGACACCCTCGCGCCCTGGCTGATCGACTGGGGCCTGGACAACCGCAGCGCCATGGTGCGCATCCCGCCCGAGCGCGGCACGGGCGCCCGGCTCGAACTGCGCCTCGGCGACGCGAGCGCCAACCCCTATCTGGCGATCGCCGGGACGGCCGCCGCCGCACTGCTGGGCGTGCTGGCCGGCGAGGAGCCGCCCGCCCCGCTGGAGGGCTACGGCTACGACACCGCCCGCTCCGCCGTCCTGCCGCAGACCCTGTCCGCCGCGCTGGACGCGCTGGAGGCGGACACCGCCCTGACCGACCTGCTCGGCAAGGGCTTCACCACGTCCTTCCTCTCCTACAAGCGCGACGAGGTCGAACGCTTCCACCGGCATGTCACGGACTGGGAGTTCACCGAGTACGCCTACCACCTGTGACACCGAGGAGCATGCCGATGACGACCGAGACCCCGACCGACGCCGTGCGCGAGCCGCTGCCCCTGGCCGAGGTGGACCTCGCCGACCTGGACCGCTTCACCGACGGCGTGACGCCCTGGCGGATGTTCCACACCCTGCGCCACGAGGACCCGGTGCACTGGCAGCCCGAGGAGGCGCCCAACTCCGGCTTCTGGGCCCTCACCCGGCACGAGGACATCGTGCGGGTCGACCGTGACGCGGAGACGTTCACCTCGACGAAGTTCGTCAACCTGGAGGAGGTCGACGACGACCAGATCAAGAAGCGCGCCTCGATCCTCGAACTGGACGGGGTGCGGCACCGGGCGCTGCGCAGCCTGATCCAGCGGCAGTTCGGCGCGAACGTGATCAGCGGTTACACCGACTTCCTGCGCGGGCTGACCGCGAGGACCCTCGACGCAGCCCTCGCCAAGGGACGCTTCGACTTCGTCGAGGACGTCTCGGCGGACTTCCCCATCAACGTTCTCGCCCGGCTGCTGGACGTGCCCCCGGAGGACAACCAGAAGCTCATCGACTGGGGCAACCGCATCATCGGCCACACCGACCCCGACTACGCCGACGTCCTGCTGCACAGCGAGGAGAGCGAGCAGTACCGCGATCTGCCCTTCCGCTCCCCCGCGTCGCTGGAGGTGTTCGAGTACGGCCGCGAGCTGGCGCGGCAACGCCGGGGCGGCGACGGCACCGACCTGATCTCCCGGCTGGTCAACACCACGCCCCGCGACGGCGTCCCGCTCTCCCCGCAGGACTTCGACAACTACTTCCTGCTCCTGGTCGTCGCCGGCAACGAGACCACCCGGCACACCATCTCCCACTCGATGCTGGCCCTCATCCAGCACCCCGAGCAACTGACCCGCCTCCAGGAGGACCCCTCGCTGATCCCGGTCGCGGTCGAGGAGTTCCTGCGCTGGGCCTCCCCCGTCTACCACTTCCGCCGCACCGCCACGCGCGATGTCGAGCTGGGCGGCAAGCGGGTCAAGGAGGGCGACAAGGTGGTGATGTGGTTCGCCTCCGGCAACCGCGACGAGGAGGTCTTCGGCAACCCCTACGACTTCGACGTCACGCGCCGCGACAACGACCACGTCACCTTCGGCAAGGGCAGCCCCCACCTGTGCCTGGGCAATCTGCTCGCCCGTACCGAGATCCGCATCATGTTCGAGGAGCTGCTCCCGCGCCTGGCGGACATCCGCCTGGCCGGCGAGGTACCGCGCGTGCGTTCCAACTTCGTCAACGGCATCAAGAAGCTGCCGGTGGAGGTCACCCTCGCCTGATCCCCTCCGCCGGGGCGGACGCGACGGCGTGCCGTTCGCCACGGTCCGGGTGCCGTACGAGGAACCGGGCCGGACCGCCGTACGGCCGGCGCCGGAGCGGAAGGAGCGGGTCGCGGCTGACGACCGCGTGGTGCTGAGCACCCGGTCGGTGGTCCGGCAGCCGGTACGGCGGGTCAGGTGAGCGATCGACGGGTGGCCGGCGGCGCGGCTGTCGCCGGTTCCGCGCGGCCGTCGCCTGCGGTGCCCGCCGGGCAGGTCCGGTGGGCACCGCAGACGCCGGTGCGTCAGGCGGCGGCGAGGGCGGGTTCCCGCTCCTCCGCCTCGGCGAGCAGCGCGATGAGCGTCGCTCTCGCGCGGGCCACGCGGGAACGGATCGTGCCGACCGGGCAGTCGCTCAGTGCGGCGGCCTCCGCGTAGGGCAGGCCGAGCAGTTGGGTGAGGACGAACGCCTCACGGCGTTCGTCCGGCAGTCCGGCCAGCAGTTCCTGCAGTGCCACTCCGTCGTCGAAGCCGGGCAGGCCGCGTGGCTGGGCGAGTTCGGCCGCCGGCTCCCAGTCCGGCAGGTCGGCCGGGCGGGGGCGTACCGCGGTGTACCGGATGCTGTCGGCCACCGCCCGCCGGGCGATGGCCAGCAGCCAGGCCCGTGCCGAGGAGCGGCCCTCGAACCGGTGCAGGCTGCCGAGCGCGCGCAGGAACGTGTCCTGCGCGAGATCGTCCACCGCCTGCGGGTCGGCGCACAGATGGGCGACGTAACGGATGACGTCACGGTGCAGGGCGCGCACGAAGTGGTCGACGGCCTGGGAGTCGCCGCCGCGGGCGGCCAGTGCCCAGGCGGTTATCGACTCGTCGGCCGACGCCGATCTCTCGTGCGGAAGGGGCAGGGCAGGAGTGATCACCTGATGTCCTTCTCGGGATTCCGGGACCACGTGGACACGAGCGGGCCGTGATGCGGGCCGTGCGCGGGCGCGGTCCGGTGAGCGGGGGGTGCGGGCGTGCCCGTACGGCGCACCGGCGGGCGTGGCCGCCTGCGGGTGCGCACGGGTACGGAGCAACGGCCGCGGCCGGGGCGCGCAGGGGCTGCCCCGGGTCACCACCGGCTGCCGTCAGGCGGCAGCGGCCCCCGCGGGTGGTCCCCGGGTGGTGATCGCGTGGACGAGAAGGAGGCGTCGTGGCGTGCGGTGCGACGACCGTCGCCGCACGCGCACGGGCGGGGGCGGCGGCGCGGAGAGGGCGAACAGGAGTCTCAGTGGGGCGGCGAGCCGGCTGCCCACGGCACGCAGCAGCCGGAAGACGGCCCGCTCCCCGTGGCCCAGCCACAGGCCGCACAGCAGCGCGGCCAGGAGGTGGGCGGCGAGCATGCCGAGGGACGCGTCACCGCCCGGCGTGTGCCCCGCATGCCCCATCGGAAGGGGCAGGGAGCCCATGTCGTGCGCCATGGATCCCATGTCGTGCCCCGTGGACGGCATGGTGTGGCCCACGGAGGCGTGGCCCATGGAGGCCAGGTCCATGGAGTGCGTCCCACGCGCGGCCGGCGTCGACGCCGGCGGACCGAGCGAGAACGCCGAGTGCAGAGCCGTCTGGACGGCCACGGCGACGGCCACGACCGTCCGCAGTCCGCGCTCGCGACCCGCCAGGCACCAGCCCGCCACGCCCGTGACGGCCCAGCCGGCCACCAGCGTCGGCAAGGGCACATGATCGCCGGACATCATGACGTGCCCCAGGGCGGCGAGCACGACACAGACGGCCGCGAACACCGCGGCCCGTATCGTGCGAGCACACCACCCAGCTGTCATGGCGCCTCATCCTCGCATCCGGCCCCGCTCCGACACCCATGAGTACGGACATCGCCGGGGCCGGGCACTCAATCCCAGCCATGTGATCCAGGCCACTGCCGTGGACTCGGCGCCCGCGGTCGAACGAGGGCGCGATCCACCGCGTCACCGATCCCGAGTGATGCTCCGCTGCCACGTCCCGAGGCGGCGGCGCAGTCCGCTCCGGTGGCGGGTGCGCCGTGATCGTCCGGCGCCGCCCGGGGCCGGGGTGTCCCGGGCGGGGCGCCAGGGGTCGCCGGGCACCGCGGTGGGACTCAGGGCCTGCGCCCGGGCCTGGATCTCGTAGTGGGCGTCGTGGGCCGTCACCTTGAAGGCCTCTTCGTACGAGGCCATGGCCGCGCTGATTCCGGAGCCGGCGAGCCCGCGACGCCGGACCACGGACGCGAGCCAGGTCAGGAAGCCCATGACGACGGTCAGAGCACCCACGACGATCAGGAGCGGGAGCAGCTGACCCGCCCAGACGGTATGCGTCATGCCGGGACAACGGCCCGTGGCCCCGCCGGGTTCCCTCGGTGGCGCACGACCGGTGACGTCGCGTCAGTGGTGGGCGTGGACCACGGCGTGCCCCCTGCCGCGGCCGATCATCCACTTGTTGACCGGGGTCGTGATCAGGAAGGCGACCGCGAAGCCGCCCAGGAGCGCGGACCAGAAGAGGCCGT
This sequence comes from Streptomyces sp. NPDC012466, assembly GCF_042955215.1. Classification (NCBI taxonomy): domain Bacteria; kingdom Bacillati; phylum Actinomycetota; class Actinomycetes; order Kitasatosporales; family Streptomycetaceae; genus Streptomyces; species Streptomyces sp. NPDC012466. Next base: position 169,344 of record NZ_JBIBEQ010000001.1, read on the forward strand.
CCGACAGATGGGCGTCCATCGCGCCCGGGGTGAGCGCGATGATCAGGTTGTCCACGAGTTCCATCACGGCGATCGAGACGGTGTCCGCGGCGAGCGCGACCCGGATCGCGGCCTTCAGGTCGAGGCCGGCCCGGACCACCGCGATCAGGGTGAACGAGTAGCCGAAGAGGAACGCGAGCCCGATGGCCAGAACCATCGTGGGCACGTTGCCCCACCCCAGTGCCGTGCCGATCACCATGCCGAGGATCTCCCCGACGGCACAGCCGGTCAGGCAGTGCAGGGTCGCCTTCACGGCGGTCCCCCAGGACGCGGTCCCGTGCGCGGGCTTCCCGGGTTCGTGAGCGGTGTGGTCCATGACCCCGACTATATACCCCCTAGGGGTATGCACGCGAGACCCGAGACGGTGATCGACATAGAGTGGGCCGCCATGACGACGCAGCCGACCCCACCGACACAGCCGACGCCCGCAGCTCGGGCCTACCTGGCGGAGCTGTTCTCCCTCGAAGGGCGGGTCGCGGTGGTCACCGGTGGCAGTTCCGGCATCGGCCGCGCCATCACCGGCGCCCTCGCACGCGCCGGGGCGAGCGTGGTGGTCGTGGCCCGTGGCGAGGCCGACCTGACCGCGACGGTCGAGGAGCTGACGGGACAGGGCTGCCGCGCCGCGTGGGTCAGCGCGGATCTGAGCACCCGTGAGGGGGTGCGGGCGGCCGCCGAGCGGGCGGTCGAGACGTTCGGGGAGCCCGACATCCTCGTCAACAGCGCCGGGATCAACCTGCGTCCGCCGATGGACGAGCTCACCGAGGACGTCTGGGACGCCACGATGGCCGTCAACCTGGAGGCGCCGTTCCTGCTGGGGCAGCGCTTCGGCCCCGGCATGGCGGAGCGCGGGTACGGGCGGATCATCCACATCAGCTCGCAGCAGGCGCATCGCGCGTTCGTGCAGAGCGGCGCCTACGGCGCGTCCAAGGGCGGGCTGGAGGCACTGGCGCGCTCCCAGGCCGAGGCGTGGTCGCCGCGCGGCGTCACCTGCAACCTCCTGGTGCCGGGCTTCGTCATGACACCGCTCAACGCGCGCCTGTCGTCGGACCCGGAGAAGGTGGCCGCCCTCGCCGCCCGCACGATGGTGGGGCGCAACGGCCTGCCCGAGGACTTCGCGGGCGCGGCGGTCTTCCTGGCGAGTGCGGCCTCCGCCTACGTCACCGGGCAGTCGGTCTTCGTCGACGGCGGGCTGTCCGTCCACTGATGCCGCCCCCGGCGGCCGGGTCACCCTCCGGGCGAGTCCTTCCACCACACGAAGACCTCTGTGCTGGGCCCCCGTTCGGAGAACCGGCCCGACGGTGATGCCTCCCGCAACGAGCGCCGTACGTCCGCCTCGAAGGCGTCCCGGCGCCCTTCGAACAGGTGCGGAGCGGAGAACGACATCGAGAACACCTGGTCGACGACGTCGTCGCAGGTCCGCTCCAGCACCTGCCCGCCGGGGACGACGAGCCGGCGCGGGCCGGAGAATCCCGCACGGGCGAACACCTCGGCCTCGCCACCCGGCGTCCCGTGCGGCAGCACCCCGCGCCCGGCCCGCCGCACGGGCCCCAGATACCGCTTGACCAGGTCCTCGAGGGCCGCGTAGGGGACCGCCGGGTGCGGCAGGCCGTCGACGGCCCGGGGCTCCGTCTTCAGGTCCGCGATGTGCAGCAGGACCCCGCCGGGCCGGAGCATGTCCCTGACTCTCGCCGCCACCGGGTCACGGTCCATCCAGTGGAAGGACTGGGCGAACGAGGCGACGGTGAAGGTGCCGAGCCCCGCGGGCAGGGTCTCGGCGCGGGCCCGCACCCACCGGCACTTCCCGGCCACCGCGCGCCCGGCGGCGGCGCGTCCGGCTTGGTCGATCATCCCGGGGTCCGGGTCCACACCGACGATCTCGCCGAACAGATGGGCGAGGCCGAGGGCGATGGTGCCGGGACCGCAGCCCACGTCGATCAGCCGCCCACGCCCGTCCAGCCGCAGCGCCTCGGCCAGCGTGTCCGCGAGCCCGGGGGCGTACGGGAGCCGGCCGCGCCCGTAGTGGGCGGCGGTCCCCGCGAACAACGTGTCGTCCCACTCCCAGCCGGCCACCACGCCCACCACCGCCCTCACCGCACGCAGGTCCGCGACCACCCGCCCGGGGTGATGATCCCGATGCTTCCACGCCCGGCCCGGCCACCGGCACTCCCCCGAACGGGGAGCGGCCGACGGGCGAGGGCCGGTGCCCGGTGTCACGCTGGGCAGACACGACCCGCGGAAGGGAAGCATCGCCATGATCACCACGGAGTACGTCCCCGGTTCCCCCTGCTGGCTCGACCTGGGCGCTCCGGACGTCCGGGCCGCCGCCGACTTCTACGGCGCGGTCCTCGGGTGGGACTACGAGTCCATGGGTGAGAGCGAGGACTTCGAGGGCGGGATGTTCAAGAAGGACGGCAAGATCGTCGCCGGGCTCGGCAAGCTCACCGAGGAGGGCGCCCGCCCGGCCTGGATGCTCTACTACTGCGTCAGCGACGCGGACGCCACGACACAGGCCGTACAACAGGCGGGCGGCACCGTGCGGGTCGCGCCGATGGACCTCGACGACTGGGGCCGGATGGCGCAGTACAGCGACCCGCTGGGCGGCCAGTTCGCCGTCTGGCAGCCGGGGACGAACAAGGGCCTGGAACTGGTGGACCAGCCGGGCTCGCTGTCGTGGACCGAACTGTTCACGACCGACGCGGCGGGCGCGCGGGAGTTCTACGGCACCCTGTTCGGCTGGCAGTTCAGCGACATGCCGCTGCCGGGGGACGCGGGCACCTACACCCTGATCACCCCGGCCGGGCTGTCCGAGGACCGGATGCACGGCGGCCTCATGCAGCTTCGCGCGGAGGACCTGACGCTGACGGGCGGGCGGCCGTACTGGCACCCGGTCTTCGCCGTCGGCGACTGCGACGCCGCGGTGGCCACGGTCACCGAGAGCGGCGGCAGCGTGCAGATGGGCCCGGAGGACGTGGCGGGCGTCGGCCGGCTCGCCGTCTGTCTCGACCCGGCGAACGCGGACTTCGTGGTGCTCACCCCGTCCGAGAGCTGAAGTCCGGCCCGTCGCCGGGGAGTACGGGGTCAGGGGTGGGCAGCGATCACCCGGAACCCTTTTGCATATGATGTGCAAATGCGCGACTACAGCATCAGGGAAGCCGCGGCGGCCGACATCGACGGGGCCCGGGCGGTGATGCTCGACACGGTGTACCGCGACTTCGCCACCGGCTACGTGCCGCGGTGGCACGCCGACATCATCGATCCGGTGTCGTTCTACGTCACGCCGCCCCGGCACACCCTCCTCGTCGCCGTGGACGAGCGGGACGGGACGGTGGCGGCCACGGCGGCCCTGGACGCGCGCGGCCCGGCGCACCCGCCGAACCCGCGCTGGCTGGCCGAGCGATTCCCGTCGGGTGAGACCGCCCAGCTCCGGCGGGTGTACGTGCGCCCGGAGCACCGGCGGCGCGGGCTGGCCCGCCACCTGGTGGAAGCCCTGCTGGAGTTCGCCCGGACCGACGGCGGATACCGGGCCGTGTATCTGCACACGTACCCCCACTCCCCCGGCGCGATGGGCCTGTGGCGGGCGCTGGGCAAGGAGTTGTGCGACGAGCGGGAGGAGGTGCCCGGCGGGGGCAGCGGCGCCGTGCACTTCGAGATACCGCTCATCTAACGAAAATGATATTCATATACGCTATGAGAACCTCCCGCCGTCGGCTCCTGTCCGGCCTGCTCGCGCTGCCCTTGCTCTCCGGTTGTTTCGCGTCCTCCGGCGACGACGTCCCGGCCTCTTCCGGCTCGGCCGGCGGCGCACGCCTGCGTGTCGCCCTCCCCTTCGCCCCGACCGAGAACTACTCGCCGTACGGCCAGGACGCGATGCTCCTGTCCCGGCTCGGTGTCGTCGAGGGGCTGACCAAGCTGGACGCCAACGGCACGGCGGTACCCGCGCTGGCCGAGTCGTGGAGCAGTGAGAACGGCGGCAGGAGCTGGATGTTCACCCTGCGGGACGCGAGGTTCCAGGACGGCGAGGCCGTCACCGCGAAGGCCGTCGCCGCCGCCCTCACGGCCGCCGGGAAGGCCGACCCGGCACCGTCCGCCCTCTCCGGCGTGAAGCTGACCGCCACGGCCGAGGACGACAAGCGGGTCCGGGTCAGCACCGCGCAGGCCGACCCCGTCCTGCCGCTGCGGCTGTCGAACCCGTCCCTCGCCGTGTTCGCGCCGAAGGCGTACGACAAGAAGGGCACGGTGAACGTCGTCGGCACCGCCACCGGCCCCTTCGCACTCGCCAAGATCGACGGTGACACCGAGGCCACACTGAACCGCTTCGACGACTACTGGGGCGGCCGGGCCCAGGCGGCCGGCGTCACCGCCCGGTTCGTCTCCGACGGCACCGCCCGCGCCAACGCCCTGCGCACCGGCGACGTCGACATCGCCGAGTCCCTTCCCGTCGCCCAGGTCGCCTCCCTGGACGAGGACGACGTCCACGAGGTCAACACCGCGCGCAACACCAGCCTTTACCTCAACACCAAGTCCGGCGCCTTCACCGACGCGGGGCTGCGGGCAGCCGCACGCGAGGCGATCGACACCTCGGTCATCGCCAAGGGCGCCTACGAGGGATACGCCGTGCCCGCCCAGGGCCTCTACGGGCCCGCCCTGACCTGGGCGGCCGGCAAGCGGACCGAGCCGACCGGGCGGGCGAAGGCGACGGACCCCGAGGGCAAGGGCATCACCCTCGCCACCTACACCGACCGGCCCGAGATGCCGGAGGCCGCCCAGATACTTCAGCAGCAGCTGCAGAAGGCCGGTTTCAAGGTGAAGCTCGAGGTGCGTACGTACGCACGCCTCGAAGGCGACATGCTGGCCGGGAAGTTCGACGCCGTCGTCTTCTCCCGCAACATGATGCTGGACACCGGCGACCCGGTCACGGTCCTCGCGAGCGACTACACCTGCGACGGCTCCAACAACCTGTCCTTCCTGTGCGACAAGAACGTGGACAAGCTGGTCGCCGCCGCCCAGAACGAGTCCGACACGGCCGAGCGGCAGGACGCCGCCATGAAGGCGGAGGCGGCCGTCCTCGGCACCGACTCGGTGATCCCGCTGGTGCATCTCAAGCTCGTCGCGGGCATCGCGACGACCGTGCAGGGCGCGCTGCCCGATCCGTACGAGCGCACCCTCATCGGTACGGGGACCCGGCGCTGAACAACGACACGTCGCCCCCGATGAAACGTGCCGCCGCGGGTCTGCGCGCACTGGCCCGCAGCGGCGCCCCGGCACTGTTGTGGCGGACCGCGCTCGTGGCCGCCCTGGTGTGCGGGATCGGCCTGCTGCCGTGGCTGTCCCGTACGGATCCCGCGCTGACCGTGCTCAGGGCGCGGTCGGCGGACCGCGACCCCACTCCCGAGACCCTGCGCGCCATCCGGGACCAACTGGGCCTCGACGACGGCCCGTTGCCGCTGCTCGGCCGCTGGCTGGCCGGGCTGCTGCACGGGGACGCGGGCACGTCGTGGGTGTCCGGCAGCCAGGTGCTGCCGGGCGTGGCGCCGGCGCTCGGCGTGTCGCTGCTGCTGATGGCCGGTGCCCTGGTGGTCGCCGCGGGCACGGCCGCCGCCGTCTGCGCCCGTACGCTCCGGCTGGGCGCGCGCGGCCGGCTCGGGGCGCGCCGTCCCGGCGGGACGGCGACGGCCGTGCTGGCCGCGCTGCCCGAGTTCCTCGTCGCCTCGGTGCTGGTCTCGGTGATCGGCGTGCAACTGGGCTGGCTGCCCGCGCTGGGCTGGTACGGACCGCAGTGGATGGTGCTGCCCTCGCTCGCCCTCGGCCTGCCCGCCGGGGCGGTCCTGGGACGGATGCTCGACGACCTGCTGCCCGGCGCGTTCGCGGAACCCTGGGCCATGGCGGCCGCGGCACGCGGTGTTCCGCAGAGGTCCGTGGCGCGGCAGGCGGTGCGCCGCTGCGTGCCCGGACTGCTGCCCAACCTGGGCCTGTTCGTCGTCGGTCTGACCGGTGGATCGGTCGCCGTCGAGCAGATCTTCGACATCCCGGGCCTGGGCCGGCTCACCCTGCACGCCGCGCTCGCCCAGGACCTGCCCGTCCTGCAGACCGGCACGCTCGCCCTCGTACTGGTCGCGGCCACCGCCGGGGTCCTCGCCCGGCTCGCCGCCCGGCTGCTGATCGGGCCGGCGCTGCGCGACGGCGCCCTGCAGTCCCTGCACCGGCCCCGGCCGCCCGCGCCCCGCGCGCTCCCGCTGCTCTACGGCGGGCTGCTGGCGGCCGTCATCGGTTTCGGGCTGCCCCGCGACCCGCTCGCCCTGGACACGCTCGCCCGGCTGCGAGCCCCTTCCGTGGCACACCCCTTCGGGACGGACGCCCTCGGCCGGGACGTCCTCGCCCGGATCTCCCACGGGGCGCTGACCACCCTCGGCCTCGCCCTCGCGGTGAGCGCCGCAGCCCTCGTCGCGGGGCTCCTGCTGGGCCTGTTGCCGAGGCTGTCCGGACCGCTGGTCGACACCCTCAGCGCGCTGCCGCCGGTGCTGGCCGGCCTCCTCGTCACCGGCATCGCGGGCAGCGGGCCCTGGACGCCCGCGCTGGCCGTGGCCGTCGTCGCCTGGTCCCCGCTGGCCGCGCACACCTCCTCGCTGCTGCGGCAGGAGCGGGCGACCGTCCATCTGACGGCCACCCGGGCCCTGGGCGCCGGCCGCTGGTACCTGCTCCGGCACGAACTGCTGCCCGCCGTCCTGCCCCCGGTCGCCCGGCACGCCCTGCTCCGGCTGCCGGGCATCGCCCTGAGCCTCGCCGCGCTCGGCTTCCTCGGGCTGGGCGCCCAGCCGCCGTCCCCCGAGTGGGGCCTGCTGCTGGCCGAGAACCAGCCGTACGCCGAGCGCGCCCCGTGGGCCGTCCTCTTCCCCGCCGCCGTGCTCGCCCTGCTCGGGGCGCTCGCGGTGACGGCCGCCGGCGGCCTGCGACGGCCCCGGCGGCGCACCCGGCCCACGGCCCCGGCCCTACCGCCCGGGGACCGGGGCACCCCCGCCCCGCAGCGGCGGCCGGACCGCCCCGACGCCCTCCTGACCCCTGTGTCCGCCTCACCGACAGAAGAACGATGACCGATCTCATCTCCCGCGTACTGGCCCGCAAGACCGCCCGCGCGTCCACCGGCAAGGAGGCGTCCCGGCCGCCGCGCGAGAGCACCTGGCGGCTCTGCAAGGAGCTGTCACCGCTGCTGCGGCTGCTGATCCTCACCCAGCTGGCCTTCAACATCGGCTTCTACGCCGTCCTGCCGTTCCTCGCCGAGCACCTCGGCACCGCGATCGGCATGGCGGGGTGGCTGGTCGGGTTCGTGCTCGGGCTGCGCACCTTCAGCCAGCAGGGCCTGTTCGTGGTCGGCGGCTGGCTCGTCGACCGGTTCGGGGTGCGGCCGGTGGTGCTGGCGGGCTGTGTGCTGCGCATCGCCGGGTTCGCCTGGCTCGGGTACGCGCAGACCGGTGGGGCCGTGATCGGGGCGGTGCTGGTGATCGGTTTCGCCGCCGCGCTGTTCTCCCCCGCCGTGGAGTCCGAGGTGGCCCGCCAGGCGGTGGTCTGGGAGGAGGACGGGCACGGCCCGCGCACCCGGGTCCTGGCCCTGTTCAGTGTGGCGGGCCAGGCCGGGGCGTTCGTCGGGCCGCTGCTCGGCGCGCTGCTGCTCGCCGTCGACTTCCGCACGGCGTGCCTCGCCGGTGCCGCGGTGTTCGTGCTCGTCCTCGCCGGGCACCTGTGGCTGATGCCGCAGCACATCCCCGGCCGGGTCCGCGTCCGGGAGCGGGGCGGGGCCCGCGTCCTGCTGCGCAACCGCCGCTTCCTCGCCCTGTGCTGCGCGTACGGCACCTATCTCCTCGCCTACAACCAGCTGTACCTGGCCCTGCCGGACGAGGTGCAGCGCGCGACCGGCTCCCAGGCGCCCCTGTCCTGGCTCTTCGCGCTGTCCTCCGTGCTGGTGGTCTTCACCCAGCTGCCGGTGACGCGCTGGGTTGGCGACCGGCTCGATCTGCGCCACTCCATGACCGCGGGGCTGCTGCTGATCGCGTCCGGTTTCGCGGTGGTGGCCGTGGCGCGGCCCGCGGGCTGGACGGGTGTCGCCGGGCTGCTGCCGGCCGCGGGCTTCGTGATCTTGCTCACGGTGGGTCAGATGCTGGTCGTGCCCGCCGCCCGCGCCTGGGTGCCCGACCTGGCCGAAGAGGGCCGGCTCGGCCTCTACATGGGTGCGCTGTCGTCGGTCTCCGGCCTGATCGTCCTCGCCGGCAGCGCGGCCACGGGCTCCCTGCTCGACCTGGACCTGCCGGCCGCCGTGCCGTGGCTGGCCCTCGCGGCCGTACCCGCCCTGGCGGTGGCCCTGCTGCCGCGCCGGGCGGAGGGGGCGGGCGCGGCGGCCTGATACGGCGCCGGGAGGCGCCCGGCGCGCCCCGGCGACCGGCGCGCGGGAGTGTCACCCCGGCGGACGCTCTCCCCGCTCGGGGATCTCCGGGAGCGCACCGTCCGGGGAGACCACTGTGGCGATCATGGGCCGTGCCGCGCCAGTATCCTGGGTCGGCTGCGGCACCCCCCCACCAATCCCCGTGCGGAAGCGGGGAGTTCGGCCTGCGGCGATGACCTTCCCACACGCATGAGACGAGGACGAGTGCTGCTAGCGGGCCGCTACCGGCTGGATGTTGAGATCGGGCGCGGTGGAATGGGAGAGGTCTGGCGTGCGTACGACGAGACGCTCGCCAGAGCGGTGGCCGTCAAGCTGCTGCTGCCCCAGGACACCGACGCCACGGCAACCTCCCGGTTCCGTCTGGAGGCGCAGACCGCCGGGCGCCTCAACCACCCCAACGTGGTGGGCGTCCTGGACTTCGGCGAGTTCGACAACCGGCTGTACCTGGTGATGGAGCTGGTCGAGGGCGACAGTCTCGCCGGGGTGCTGAACGGCTCCGGCACGCTGCCCGCCGAGCGGGTGGCCCATCTCGCCGCGCAGGCGTCCGCGGGGCTCGCCGCCGCGCACGGGCAGGGCATCGTGCACCGCGACGTCAAACCCGCCAACCTGCTGCTCGACGCCAACGGCACGCTGAAGATCGGCGACTTCGGCATCGCCCGGTTCCTCGACGACCCCGGCGCCGCGCTGACCGCCACCGGCCAGATCGTCGGCACCGGCCTCTACCTCGCGCCCGAACGGGCCCTGGGCAAGCCCGCGGGGCCCGCCTCCGACATGTACTCCCTGGGCTGCGTGCTCTACCAGCTCCTCAGCGGCCGCCCGCCGTTCCAGGCCGACACCGCCGTCGCCCTGCTCCACCAGCATCTCGACTCGGCTCCCGTGCCGCCTCGCGAACTCGGGGTCTCCGGACTGCCGCCGGCGTTCGAGAACTACCTCCTCGGCCTGCTCGCCAAGCAGCCCGAGGACCGTCCCACCGCCCAGCAGGCCGCCGAGTGGTTCACCGGGGGCGCCTGGCGGGGCCTGCCCGAGCCGCTGCCGGAGGTCTCGCCGCCGCTGCGGCCGAAGACCGCGTCCGCGGCGCCGTCCGCCGGGCCGGGCCCGTACACCGCCGAGACCAGCAGCCCGACCACGTACGCGCTGCCCGCGACCACGGGACACCGCACCGCGGCCCGGGCGGCCCAGGCGGGTCGTTCGGGGCGCTCACGCGGGCGCGGCGGCCCCGGCAACCGCTCCCGGGTGGTCGCGACGGCCGCCGCCGCGGCACTCTTCCTCGCCGCGATGCTCCTCGGCATGCGCTGGTTCTCGCCCGACACCACCGCGGAGGGCACGGAACCCGACGCGTCCCCGTCCGCGAGCAGCCCCGCCGCCACGCCGGCCACCGACTCCGCCACGTCCGTCTCCCCCGACCAGGACGCCGGCCCGGCAGCCGCTCCGGGGGCCGCCGGCACGCCGGGCACCGGCACCGTGGCCGATGTCACTCCGTCCACGCCGGCCGCCTCCCCGCCCCCTCCCGCGCCCGCGTCCGGCACCCCGGCTCCCGCCGGGGAAGCGGGCGACGGCGGCCCGGAGCAGCCGAAGCCGGAGAAGCCGGGCCCCGCCGGGGAAGGCGGGGAGGGCGACGACGGCGGAGACGACGGGGGCGACGACTGACACGGCCCGGACATCGCGTGACGGGACCCTTCCCGCAGCGCGTGGATCAGCCGGGGGATGCGCCGGTGTGCGAGCGGGCGCCCCCTCGCGCGCCCCCAGGGGTGGCTTGTCATCGCCCTTACCCCGGCCTTATTGTCACCAGGCCTTGGTGAACGGGAAATCCGGTGTGATGCCGGTGCGGCCCTCGCCACTGTGAATCGGGAAGTCCGGCTCCGGCCCTCACGGGCAGCCACTGGGTCCTCGCGACCCGGGAAGGCGGAGTTCGGGCGGTGGTACCCGTCAGCCAGGAGACCGGCCAAGGCGCGTCAACCATCCACGAGGTGCTGGAGAGGGTCTGCTGAGCCATGCACATTGCCGAGGGTTTCCTTCCTCCGGCGCACGCGGTCGCCTGGGGCGTCGCGTCGGCGCCGTTCGTCGTCCACGGGGTCCGGTCGCTCACCCGTGAAGTGCGCGAGCACCCCGAGAGCACCCTGCTCCTCGGTGCGTCCGGCGCCTTCACGTTCGTCCTGTCCGCCCTGAAACTGCCGTCCGTCACCGGCAGTTGCTCGCACCCCACCGGCACGGGCCTCGGAGCCATCCTGTTCCGGCCGCCCATCATGGCGGTGCTGGGCACCATCACCCTGCTCTTCCAGGCGCTGCTGCTCGCGCACGGCGGCCTGACCACGCTCGGCGCCAACGTCTTCTCGATGGCGATCGTCGGTCCCTGGGCCGGATACGCCGTCTACGCCCTGCTGCGGCGCTTCAACGCGCCGCTGATGGTGGCCGTGTTCTCCGGCGCGTTCGTCGCCGACCTGTCCACCTACTGCGTCACCAGCGTGCAGCTGGCGCTCGCGTTCCCCGACCCGGGCAGCGGATTCCTAGGCGCGCTCGGCAAGTTCGGTTCCATCTTCGCCGTCACCCAGATCCCGCTCGCGGTGAGCGAGGGCCTGCTGACCGTGCTCGTGATGCGGCTGCTGGTGCAGTCCAGCAAGGGCGAACTGACCCGGCTGGGCGTACTCCTCACCAAGAAGCAGACCCGGACCGAGACCGAGGCGGTGGCCCGATGAGCAGGAACACGAAGATCAACCTGGTGCTGCTGTTCGCCGTGGCCGCGCTCGCGGTGCTGCCCCTGGCACTCGGCCTCGGCGACCACAAGAAGGAGCCGTTCACGGGATCCGATGCCGAGGCCGAGACGGCGATCACCGAGCTGAAGCCGGATTACGAGCCGTGGTTCTCGCCGCTGTACGAGCCGCCGTCCGGAGAGATCGAGTCGGCTCTGTTCGCCCTCCAGGCGGCTCTCGGTGCCGGAGTCCTCGCCTACTACTTCGGCCTGCGCCGGGGACGCCGGCAGGGCGAGCGGCGGGCGCTGGAGCGGGAGGCCGGCAGCGCGCTCGCGGGCGCCGCGGGGAAGTCCACCGCGGAACAGGACTGAGCCGGGTGCTGCCGATCGACGCGGCGGCGCACGGCAGTCGCTGGCGCCGCCGCCATCCCGTGGACAAGGCCGTGCTCGGGCTCGGCCTGACCGTGCTCGCGATCTCCCTGCCGCCCTGGCCGGGCGCGGCCCTGGTGCTGCTGACCGCCCTGGTGGTGCTGCTCGGGCCGGCCGGTGTGCCCGGGCGGCGGCTGTGGCGGGCCTACCGGGTGCCGCTGGGCTTCTGTGTGACCGGCGCGGTCACACTGCTCGTCCAGGTGGGCGGCCCGGGCGGCTTCGTCTCCCTCGCCGCCGACGGGCCGCTGCGGGCCGGGGAGTTGCTGCTGCGCACCTCGGCGGCCTCGCTGGGCGTGCTGCTGTTCGCCTTCACCACCCCCATGTCCGACCTGCTGCCGCGCCTGGTCCGGGCCGGGATTCCCGCGCCGGTCGTCGACGTCGCGCTGGTGACGTACCGGATGAGCTTCCTGCTGCTGGACTCCGTGCGTCGCATCCGGGAGGCCCAGGCGGCCCGGCTCGGGCACACCAGCCGGAGCGCGGAGTGGCGTTCCCTGGCCGGGCTGGGCGCGACCGCGTTCGTCCGGGCCTTCGACCGGGCCACCCGTCTTCAGGCCGGGCTCGCCGGGCGCGGCTACGACGGCACCCTGCGCGTCCTGGTGCCCAAGGCCCGGGTCTCCGTCCGCTTCACGGCGGCCAGTTGCGCGCTGCTCGCGGCGCTGGCCGTCCTCACCCTCGTACTGGAAAGGCCGCTGACATGAGCGAGCCCGCCCTCGTCGCCCTGCGGGGCGCGTCCTTCGCCTACGAGGACGGTCCGGCCGTGCTCAGCGGCCTCGACTTCGAGATCCGCGAGGGGCGCGCGCTCGCGCTGCTCGGCCGCAACGGCAGCGGCAAGACCACGCTGATGCGGCTGCTGTCCGGCGGGCTGCGGCCCCACGAGGGCGTGCTGACGGTCGAGGGCCGGCCGGTGTCGTACGACCGCAAGGGCCTGACCCGGCTGCGGACGACCGTGCAGCTGGTGGTGCAGGACCCGGACGACCAGCTGTTCGCGGCCTCCGTCGAGCAGGATGTGTCGTTCGGGCCGCTGAACCTCGGCCTGGACGACACCCAGGTGCGGGCGCGGGTGGCGGAGGCGCTCGCCGCCCTGGACATCACGGCCCTGGCCGACCGGCCCACCCATCTCCTCTCCTACGGGCAGCGCAAACGCACCGCCATCGCCGGCGCGGTCGCCATGCGGCCCCGCGTCCTCGTCCTCGACGAGCCGACGGCCGGACTCGACCCCGACGGGCAGGAACGGCTCCTCACGACCCTCGACGGGCTCCGTGCCGCCGGCACCACGGTCGTGATGGCCACGCACGACGTCGACCTGGCCCTGCGCTGGGCCGACGACGCGGCGCTCCTCACCCCGTCCGGTGTCCGCACCGGGCCCGCGGCCACGGCACTGGCCCGCACCGACCTCCTGCGGGAGGCGGGACTACGTCTGCCCTGGGGGGCCGCGACGGCGGAACTCCTGCGCGTCCAGGGGTTGTTGGCCGAGACGGAAGCGGGACCGCGCACACCGGACGAACTCGCCGCTCTCACGACAGCGCGGCTCGGAGCCTCCGGAGGGTGAGGGGCGCCGGGGCGGACGACCGCGTCCACGACGCCGGCAGTCGCCCGAAACGTGCTTGTCCGGCTCGCGGAGCCGCACTACGGTTCCGAGGTGGATCTCTTCTCACGCACCTGGACGGCGTTGCGCGCGGCGGTGGCGGATCTCGCCGACGAGGACTTCGGGCGGCCCTCCGGCTGCACGGGCTGGCTGGTGCGCGACCTGGTGTGCCATCTGATCGTCGACGCCCAGGACGTCCTCATCACCCTGGCCACCCCGTCCGACCGGGATCCGACCCGTGACGCGCTGACGTACTGGGAGATCTCCGACACCCCGCCGACGGGTGACGACCCGCTCGACGCGCTGACCGTCCGGCTGGCCGCCGCGTACGAGGATCCGCGTCTGCTGACGTTCCATCTGGACGACGTCGGTTCCGCCGCCGGCCGCGCCGCCCTGCTCGCCGACCCGGCAGGCCGGGTCGCCACCCGCGGCGAAGTCCTGACCGTGGGCGACTTCCTCTCCACGTACGTCATGGAGTGGACGCTGCACCACCTCGACCTGATCGCCCACCTCCCGGACGCGCGGCAGCCGCCGGCGGAGGGGCTCGCCCGGTCCCGGGAGATGCTGGAGCGGATCGCGGGGAGCCCCTTCCCGGCCGCCTTCCACGACGTGGACGCGCTGCTGATCGGCACCGGCAGGCGGGCGCCGACCGGGGCGGAACAGGCCCGGCTCGGCGCGCTGGCCTCGAAGGTGCCGCTGTACCTGGGCTAGTTTCGCGGTCGCGAAGGCCCTGCTCACGGGCCCGCCGTCGAAGCGCTCCGGCTGAGGTGGGAGCATGGTCGGTATGGACATCCGCAGCAGGAACAACGTCAACGTCATCGGCCGCGACGACGCGCCGGTGCTGCTCCTGGCACACGGGTTCGGCTGCGACCAGAACATGTGGCGGCTGGTGGTGCCGGTGCTTGCCGAGCGCTACCGGGTGGTGCTGTTCGACTACGTCGGTTCCGGCGGCTCGGACCTCGCGGCCTGGAGCGAGGAGCGGTACTCCTCGCTCCAGGGCTACGCCGCAGACGTCGTCGACGTCTGCGAGGAGCTGGACCTGCGGCAGGCGGTGTTCGTGGGGCACTCGGTGAGTGCCATGGTGGGGGTGCTGGCGGCGCAGGCCGCGCCGGAGCGGATCGGGGCGCTCGTGATGGTGACCCCCTCGCCCTGCTACATCGACGACGAGGGCTACCGCGGCGGCTTCAGCACCGAGGACATCGACGAGCTGCTCGGCTCGCTGGAGGCGAACTACCTGGGCTGGTCGTCGGTGATGGCGCCGGTGATCATGGGCAACCCGGAGCGGCCGGAGCTGGGCCAGGAACTGACCAACAGCTTCTGCGCCACCGACCCCGACATCGCCCGCGTCTTCGCCCGTACGACGTTCCTCACCGACAGCCGTGAGGACCTGAAGGATGTGTCCGTGCCGACGCTCGTACTGGAGTGCGAGCAGGACGCCATCGCGCCGCGCGAGGTCGGCGCCTACGTGCACGCGGCGATCCCCGCCTCCCGCCTGGTCACACTCGCCGCCACCGGGCACTGCCCGCAGCTCAGCGCCCCGGAGGCCACCGCCGAGGCCATCCTCGACTTCCTGGAGTCCCTGAAGTGATGTGTCGTGCGGGCGGCGTGCCGGAGCCCGCCGGAACGGGGGGCGAGGCGAGCACGGACGCGGCCTTCACAGCGCTGCTGGAGGACAGCGTGGAGGACCTGTACGAGTACGCGCCGTGCGGTTACCTGTCCACATTGATGGACGGCACCATCGCCAAGATCAACAACACCCTGCTGGACTGGCTCGGTCTGGACCGAGAGGCCGTGGCGGGCCGCAAGCGTTTCACGGACCTGCTCACCGTCGGCGGGAAGCTGTACCACGAGACGCACTTCGCTCCGCTGCTGCGCATGCAGGGCGAGCTGCGGGGGATCGCCCTGGAACTGCGGCGCGGCGACGGCGGCCGGCTGCCGGTGCTGGCCTCCGCCGTGATCAAGTACGGGACCGAGGGCGAGCCCCTGCTGATCCGCATCACCGTCTTCGACGCCTCGGACCGCCGCGCCTACGAGAAGGAACTCCTGCACCGCCGGCAGGAGGCCGAGCGGGCCCGCGCCGAGGCGGACGAGGCCCGGCGGCAGGCCGAGGCCGACCGGGCCAGGCTGGCCGAGGCGCTCGCCGTCCTGCAACGCTCCCTGGTGCCGGACTCGCTGCCCGCCGTGCCGGGCGTGGAGACGGCCGTCCACTACCACACGGCCGCGCCGGACCAGCTCGGCGGCGACTTCTACGATCTGTTCCCCGTCGCCGGCGACCGGTGGGCCTTCTTCCTCGGCGACGTGTGCGGCAAGGGCCCCGAGGCCGCCTCCCTGACCTCGCTGACCCGCTACACCCTGCGCGCCGCGGCCCACCACGACCCGGATCCGGCCTCGGCACTGACCACGCTGAACGCCGTCCTGCACGAGCGCTACACCGCCGACGGCGACCCCCGGTACTGCACCTGCATCTTCGGGATCATCGAGCCGGGCGGCGAGCACGGGCCGACGACCGTGCGTGTGGCCTCCGGCGGCCACCCGCCGGCGCTCGTGCTGCGGTCCGACGGCAGCGCCGAGTTCCTGCCCACCCCCGGTGGGCTGCTCATCGGCGTCCTCCCCGGCGCCCCCATCGGCACCGCCGAGACCGTCCTCGCCCCCGGCGACACGGTCGTGCTGTACACCGACGGCCTCACCGAGGCCCGCATCGGCGCCGGCCGCGACGACCTGTACGGCGAGGACGCCCTGCACGCCTTCGCCGCCGACCACGCTCCCGCCGCACCGCGCGAGGCGATCAACGCCCTCACCGGGCTCCTCGAGAGCTTCGGCGACGGTCTGGACGACGACACCGCCCTGCTCGCCCTCGGCGTTCCCGCCGCACCTTCCCTCATGGGCCCGGGAACGGGTCACACCTCATGAAGCCGCTCACCATCAGAGAGCACGCCACCGCGACCGGCCCCGTTCTGCACGTGACCGGCGATCTGGACTACGACCGGGCCCCCGAACTCCGCGGCAGGCTCGACCAGCTCTCCCTGGCACCGGGGCAGTGTCTGGTCCTGGACCTGTCCGGACTGGAGTTCTGCGACTCCTCGGGCATCACCGCGCTCCTCGCCGCCCGGCAGCGCGCCCTGGCCGCCGGCGCCGACGTCGTCCTGGCCGCCGTACCGGCGAACCTGCTGCGCGTCCTCACCCTGGTCGGTCTCGATCAGGTCTTCACCCTGCGCCCGGACTCCAGCGCCGCGTCATGACCCGTCCTGGCCGGCGGCCCGGACGAACACCGGCTTGAGGTGCTTCTCCGGCAGCGCGGCCGGCAGGTCCTCCAGCGCAGCAGCACCGTGGCGAGATCACGCTGGACGCCGGCGCGGCCTCTGCGGTCAGGGCCACGGCGGGGGCGGTGAGCCGGATCATCGGCATGGGCAGGCCTCTCTCTTCGGGCGTCGTGTCGGGCGACGCAGCTCTATGACAGTCGTTATAAAGCACGGCCACGCTAGGCTATGACGGCTGTTATAGCGCTCGGCTCGGAAGGGACCGTGGACGTGACCAAGCCCAGCCCGACGGCGAGGGAGCGGATCGTGGCCGGTGCGGCCGACATGATCAGCCGACGCGGTCTGAACGCGACGAGCATCCGCGAGACGGCCAAGCACGCCCGGGCGCCCCTGGGCTCGACGTACCACTACTTCCCCGAGGGCAAGCAGCAACTGGCCACCGAGGCGGTGCGCTTCACCGGTGCCTGGGCCGCCCGCAGCCTGCGCGAGGAGCTCGAGGCGGGGCCGGTCGCCGGGCTGCGGGCCTTCCTCGCCCTGTGGCGCGGGATCGTGGTGGACAGCGACTTCCGGGCGGGCTGCCCGGTCCTCGCCGTCTCCATCGAGGAACCCCCCGCCGACGCGACGCCCACCGCCCTGGCGGCGGCCGCCGAGGTGTTCGAGGAGTGGGAGGGCCTGCTGGCCGGCTCGCTGCGGGAGCACGGCGCCGAACCCGCGCAGGCGGCCCAGCTCGCGACGCTGATCGTCGCGGCGGTCGAGGGAACCGTGGCCATGTGCCGCGCCAAGCGCAGCACGCAACCGCTGGACCACACGGCCGCCCAGCTCCAGGCGCTCATCGCCGCCGCGATCGGGGACTGACCGCTTCCGCCCCGGACTCCCCCGCCGGTTCGTCAGCCGCTGAGGCCGAGTTCCCCCGCGCGCACACCGGCCTGGAACCGTGACCCCGCGTCGAGGGTGTCGAGCAGTTCGGCGACCCGGCGGCGATAGGTCCGCACGGACATGCCGAGTTCCTTGGCCGCCGCCGTGTCGGTCGCGCCCGACCCCAGCGCGCGCAGAACCCTGCTGCCGACGGCGTCGAGCCGCGGCCTGTCCATGTCGAGGAAGGCATCGAGGTCGAGGGCGCTCTCCCAGGCGGCCTCGAAGAGCGCGTACACGGCGCCGACCAGGGTGGCGCCCGAGGTGAGCGTGTACTCGCGGCCGCCCGGGGCGTCCAGGCCGGCGAGGATCGCGTACCTGCGGTCGATGATGATCGTCTCGTGAGGCAGAGCTGTCGCGGCGACGCGGACCCGGGCGCCCTTGGCGGCGATGTCACGCAGGTGCTCACGGCCGCGCTCGTCGGCCAGCGCGGCCGGGCTGCACAGCTTGCGGACCTGCCGGCCGCCGGGCTCGCGCAGCCATCCGTAGGAAGCCTGCCGGGCGCGACGCAGCTCGGAGAAGGTGTCGAGATCCCGCACGGCGCAGATGAATTCCTCGCGGACGGAGGAGAAGAGGTGCTCGGTGCGCGCGACGAAATCGAGGTCACCGCGGACCGTCACGATGTCTGCCACCCGGCCATTCTGCCTCGTGGCAGCTAACTGCCACGCGTTGGCGTCCCGGACGCCTCATTGCCGAGGCTGCGTTCATGAGCAACGACTTCCTCCTCGGCGGCGACCTTCCGGTCGGCCGCATCGGCTTCGGCGCCATGCGCCTGTCCGCGAACGGCTTCACCGGCCCGGCCCGGGACCCCGGGACCGGCCGCGCCGTCCTGCGCCGTGCCGTCGAACTCGGCGTCGACCACATCGACACCGCCGCCTTCTACGTCAGCGACGACCGGACCGTGCGCGCCAACGACCTCATCCGTGGGGCCCTGCACCCCTACCCGGACGACCTGGTCATCGCCACCAAGGTCGGCCCCGCCCGCACGCCCGACGGCGGCGTGACCCAGACCACCGACCCCGCCGCGCTGCGCCCGTTGGTCGAGGAGAACCTCGAAACCCTCGGCGTGGACCGCCTCGACCTCGTCTATCTGCGCATCGGCCTGATGGGAGCGCCGCACGGCGAGTCGGTGGCCGCACGTTTCGAAGCACTGGCCGCGATGCGCGAGGAGGGCCTGATCCGCCACCTCGGGCTGAGCAACATCGACTCCGGTCACCTCGCCGAGGCGCGGACGATCGCGCCCGTCGCGGCCGTCCAGAACCACTTCCACGCCGGCCGGCGCGACGACGCCCGGCTCCTTGCCGCCTGCGAGGAGGCCGGCATCGCCTTCGTGCCGTTCTTCCCGCTGGGCGGCGGCATGAGCGACCTCAGCGGTGACGGTATGACCAAGGTGGCGCACCGGTACGGGGCGAGCGTCCCGCAGATCGCCCTGGCCTGGCTGCTGGCGTCCTCCCCCGTCACACTGGCCATCCCCGGCACGGGCTCCCTCACCCACCTGGAGGAGAACATGGCCGCCCGGTCGATCACCCTCACCCCGGAAGACCTCTCCGACCTCGTCTGACGCACCGGCAGGGGCGCCTTCACGTCGCTCACCGGCGCGCGCGACCGTCCCACCCCGAATCCGCCCGCCGCGCCCCAGGGCGCTCCCCGCACACCACCCCCCGGCCGGAAAACGCTTGGACGCCGCCGCCGGCATCGCGGGACACTTCCGGACTCGACCCGAAACCTCACACATCCGTTGCGGCGATGGCCCCTGCCCGCACGCGCGGCGTGGCGGGCGGCCACAGGACGACACAGGGGTGGGATGGAAACGCCGGAAACACACAGGGTTTTACCGGGCAGGCGCTCGGTGCTGCTCGCACTTCGCTACTACGGACGGGAGTTGTCCCGGCTGCGCCGGTGGACGGCACCCGCGATGCTGCTCTCGGCGCTGGGCAACATCGGAATCAACTACGTCGCCCCGCTGATCGTCGCCAAGCTCGTCGGCGACATCGCGGGGAACAAGGACATCACGGCCGGCTCGATGCTGCCGTACGTGCTCGCCTTCGCCGGTGTCCTGCTGGTGGCGGAGGCGCTGTGGCGCGTCGCGCTGCACTGCCTCAACCGTCTCGACGCCCTGGGCATCGAGCATCTGTACGTGATCGGGATGGACGAACTGTTCGCCAAGGACGCCGCGTTCTTCCACGACAACTTCGCCGGTTCGCTGACCAAGCGGGTCCTCAGCTTCGCCTCCCGTTTCGAGCAGTTCGTCGACACGCTGACGTTCCAGATCGTGGGGAGCTTCGTGCCACTGGCGTTCGGGGCGGTGGTGCTGTGGCGCTACGAACCGCTGCTCGTCGTCGGTCTCCTGGTGATGATCACGCTGACGGCGGTGCTGGTCGTGCCGCTGATCCGGCGCCGCCAGGCGCTCGTCGACCAGCGTGAGGAGGCGATCGCCCGGGTGTCGGGCCATGTCGCCGACAGCCTGATGAACATGGACACGGTGCGGGCGTTCGCCGCGGAGGAGCGGGAGGCCGCCGAGCACCGGTCGCGGGTCGCGATGTCGCGCCGCCTCACCGTGCGCTCGTGGGACTACGGCAACCTGCGCATCGACACACTGGTCGCGCCGATGTCCGTGCTCACCAACGCGATGGGCCTGCTGCTCGCCGTGACGCTGGGCGGCGGCGCGCACGGCGTCGAGGCGATCGTGGTCGCCTTCGCCTACTACAACAACGCGACCCGGATCATGTTCGAGTTCAATCAGATCTACCGCCGGCTGGAGAGCTCGATGACGGAGGCCGCGCAGTTCACCGAACTGCTCCTGACCCCGCCGACCGTGCTCGACCCGCCGGCGCCGGAACCGCTGCGGCCCCGGGCCGCCGACGTCCGCTTCGAGAAGGTGACCTTCGCCCACCGGGGAGGGCGGCCACTGTTCGAGGGACTCGACCTGGCCGTGCCGAGCGGGGCGAAACTCGGTCTCGTGGGCCGGTCCGGCGGCGGCAAGACCTCCCTCACCCGGCTGCTGCTGCGGATGACCGACATCGACGGCGGCCGCATCCTGATCGGCGGCCAGGACATCAGCCGGGTGCGCCAGGCGGACCTGCGCCGTCGGATCGCGTACGTTCCGCAGGACCCGGCCATGTTCCACCGCACCCTGCGGGACAACATCGCCTTCGCCCGGCCGGACGCCACGGACGCCGACATCCGCCGGGCGGCCGAGGCGGCCCATGTCACGGAGTTCGCCGACGCGTTGCCGGACGGCTTCGACACCATGGTGGGCGAGCGGGGCGTCAAGCTGTCCGGCGGTCAGCGCCAGCGAGTCGCCCTCGCCCGGGCGATCCTGCGGGACGCGCCGATCCTGCTGCTCGACGAGGCGACCAGCGCCCTGGACTCCGAGAGCGAACTGCTGGTCCAGGAGGCCCTGTGGCGGCTCATGGACGGGCGGACCGCGCTGGTGGTGGCGCACCGGCTGAGCACGGTCGCCGGCATGGACCAGCTCGTCGTCCTCGACCGCGGCCGGATCGTCGAGCAGGGCACCCATCAGGAGTTGCTCGCGATGGAGGGTGCCTACGCGAAGCTGTGGCAGCACCAGTCGGGTGGCTTCCTGGACGACACCCCTGGAGGGGCTGAGGTGCCGTAGCGCCGCTACGCCGGCCGCCGGGTGAGGGCACGGGCCCGGGCCTCCAGGGCCTCCAGCAGGAGGTCCACCGCCTCCTCGAAGGAGCTGTCCGCCATCGCGGGCAGCTCCCTGCGTACCGCGGTCAGGGACGGGTACGTCGCCGGATCGAGGTCCTGGTAGACGTCTCGCCACGACCTGTGGTCGGCCTCGCGCCGTTGTGGGGGAAGCGCGTGGAACGCCGCCTCGGTGGCGGCGTGGCTGAGGACGGTGTCGATGAAGGCCAGATAGAGCCGTGCGGCGTCGGCCGGTGGGAAGCCCGCGGTGAGCAGCAGGCCGATCCCGGTCTCCACGGCACGGATCTCGTTGCGGCGCCGGGTCACGCGGTGGGCGGCCATGGCGGCCGCCCGGGGATGGGCGAGGTACCCGGCACGGACCCTGAGGGCCATCTCGCGCAGCGAGGCCGCCCAGTCGTCCCCGGGGACGAATCCGGCCATGGCGTCGCCGATGATCCGGTCGGCGATGGCGAGCACCAGGTCGTCGGTGCCGTGGAAGTAGCGGTACAGCGCGGTCGGGTCGCAGCCCAGGGCGGCGCCGAGCCGGCGCACGCTCAGCGCCTCGGGTCCGTGCTCGCCGATCAGCCGCAACGCGGTCTCCACGATCAGGTCCTCCGACAGCAGGACCCCCGACCGGGTCGGTCTGCGACGCCGGCGCTCCCCCGGGACACGGGTGGTCATGACCGGACTCCTCTCCCCTGCGCACCGAAGGCTTCCCGTCCTGCGAGGGTTTCTCGCCGGACGGCGGGTCCCCGCGTCACGCAGTGAACGACCCGTGAGCGCCTTACGTCAACAGGGTTGACCGAATGTGGACACCGGTTGTTCCATCACAGTCCCGCGCGGCTCTTCCCACCCCCGTCCCCGAGGAGCCCATCATGTCGTCCGTCCCGCCCCCGCCACGCCCCGCGCTGCGCCGTTCCCTCGGCGTCGTCGACGGCGTCGCCATCGCCGCGTCCAGCACCGCGGCCACCACCAGCATCGCCATCGGCATGGGCACGATCGCGACCGTCGTGGGCCTTCAGGCCCCCGCGCTCCTGCTGCTGGCCTTCCTGCCGGTGCTGGGCATCGCCCTGGCCTACGCCCGCCTCAACCGCTCCGAACCCAACTGCGGCAACGGCTACACCTGGGTCGGCAGATCCCTGGGGCCCTGGCCCGGGTTCCTGACCGGCTGGGTGACCCTGGTCGGCTCGGTCATCTTCTGCGCCTACACCAGCGCGATCATGGGTTCGGTCGTGCTGGCCTTCGCCAACAAGGCCGGACTGCGCAGTCTGGCGGGCGTCGCCCTGGACCCGACGTCCACGGGTGTCTGCACGGCGGTCGGGCTGGTGATCCTGCTCGCCCTCACCGCGCTGGCCGTCACCGGCGTCCGGGGCGCGACCCGCTTCCAGTTCGGCCTGCTGGTCTTCGAGTACGCGGTGCTGCTCGGCTTCTGCGGCTGGGCCCTGGTCACCGGCGACCACGCCGTCTCCCTGTCCTGGTTCAACCCGTTCGAGATCTCCAGCGGCACCGCCTTCGCCCAGGGCATGGTCCTCGCGGTGTTCTTCTTCTGGGGCTGGGACGCGGCGTTCAGCGTCACCGAGGAGACCAAGGAACCGGGCGACGCGGCCCGCGGCGGGCTCATCGCCCTGTTCGCGATGCTCGGCCTGTTCCTGTTCGCCTCGGTCGCCTTCCAGCGGGAGATGAGCCTGGCCGAACTCGTCCGCAACGGCCCGCAGGCCCTCGGCCACCTCGGGGAGAAGCTGGCCGCCGAGCCCTGGGCCACGCTGCCCCTGCTCGCCCTGATGTTCTCCGCGGTCGCCTCCGTGCAGGCCACCCTGATCCCCACGGCGCGCGGCCTGCTCGCCATGGGCCGCGACCGCACGATGGGCCGGCTGTGGACCCGGGTCCACCCGCGCTACGGCACACCGGCCGCCGGGACGGCCGTCGTGATGTCCGTCGCCGCCGTGATCGCCCTGCTCGCCTTCGCCATCCCCAGGCTGAGCGACATGCTGCTGGCCGCCGTCAACGCCATCGGCCTGATCGTGGCCCTCTACTACGGCCTCACCGCGCTGGCCTGCGCCGTGCGCTTCCGCACCGCCCGGCACCAAGGGCCGCGCGAGGCGCTGCTCGCCGTCGGGGTGCCCGCCGTGTCCGGGCTGGTGCTGCTGGGCCTCGGCGGCTACCTCGGATACTCGTACCTCACCATGAGCGATCACTTCGAACTGAGCCCGGACAACGGCTGGTTCATGTTCTCGCTGCCCGCCGTGATCGTGCTCGCCGGCCTCGGCATGGCCGCCGTGGCCAAGTACGTCCGGCGCTCGCCCTACTTCACCACCGGGCGCGGCACGGACGCCGAAGCCCTCACCCTGCCGATGGACCGCACGGCGGTCTGACCCTCCTTGGAGTTCTCCCCGATGTCACACCCCCCTGCCCAGGGACCCGCGGACCTCGTCCTGACCGGCGGTCCCGTGCACACGGTCGACCCGGCCCGCAGCCGCGCCACCTCGGTGGCCGTGCGCGGCGGGCGGATCGCCGCCGTCGGCCACGACGAGGTGCGCGAGCTGATCGGGCCGCGCACCGAGGTCGTCGACCTCGCCGGGAAGCTGCTGCTGCCGGGCTTCCAGGACGCCCACGTCCATCCGATGGGCGCGGGCCTCGAACTCGGCCTGTGCCATCTCGGCGACACCACCGACGCGGACGCGTACCTGCGCAGGATCGGGGCGTACGCCGATGCCCACCCGGACGCCGAATGGATCACCGGGGGCGGCTGGTCCCTGGAGGCGTTCCCCGGCGGCTCCCCCACGGCCGCCGCCCTCGACGCGATCGTCCCCGGCCGGCCCGTCTTCCTGCCCAACCGCGACCACCACGGCGCCTGGGTCAACAGCCGGGCCCTGGAACGCGCCGGCATCGACGCCCAGACCCCCGACCCCGCCGACGGCCGGATCGAGCGCGACGCCGAGGGCAACCCCACCGGGATGCTCCAGGAGGGCGCGGTCCACCTGGTGGGCAGGCTCGTGCCCGACCCCACGCCGCAGGAGCAGCTCGCCGGCCTGCTGCGCGCCCAGGCCGTGCTGCACTCCCATGGCGTCACCGCCTGGCAGGACGCCATCGTCGGCACGTACGCCAACCTGACCGACCCGGCTCCCGCCTACCTGACGGCCCTGGACCGTGGCCTGCTCACCGCCCGGGTCGTCGGCGCCCTGTGGTGGGACCGCGAGCGCGGCGCCGAGCAGATCGCCGAACTCGTGGCCCGGAGGGAGGAGTTGAGCCGGGACCGGTTCCGCACCGGCACCGTGAAGATCATGCAGGACGGCATCGCCGAGAACCACACCGCCGCCATGCTGGACCCCTATCTGACCGGCTGCGGCTGCGCCTCGGACAACAGCGGCATCAGCTTCGTCGAGCCGGACGAGCTGCGGAAGTACGTCACCGAGCTGGACGCACACGGCTTCCAGGTCCACTTCCACGCGCTCGGCGACCGCGCCGTGCGTGAGGCGCTCGACGCCGTGGAGTCCGCCCGGGCCGCCAACGGCAACCGCGACACACGCCACCACCTGGCGCACCTCCAGGTCGTCCACCCCGGCGACCTGCCGCGTTTTCGCGCGCTGGGCGCGAGCGCCAACCTGCAGATGCTGTGGGCCGCCCACGAACCGCAGATGGACGAGCTGACCCTGCCCTTCCTGGGGGCGGAACGCGGCGCGCGGCAGTACCCCTTCGGGGATCTGCTGCGGGCCGGGGCCACTCTCGCGGCGGGCAGCGACTGGCCCGTCAGCAGCCCCGATCCGCTCCAGGCCATCCATGTCGCCGTCAACCGCGTCTCCCCCGAAGCCCCCGACGGCACCCCGGCCTTCCTTGCGGAACAGCGCCTCGACCTGGGTGCCGCCATCGCCGCGTACACAGCGGGCAGCGCCCATGTGAACCACCTCGACGACATCACCGGCAGCATCACCGTCGGCAAGGCGGCCGACCTCGTCGTCCTGGACCGCGACCCGTTCGCGGGCCCGCCCGAGGAGATCGCCGCCACTCGGGTCCTGGAGACTTTCGTGGAGGGCCGGCGCGTCCACACCGCTGCCTGAGGCGTGGTCCAATGCTCCGGGGTTTCCACGTCCGGAGGGGGATGAGGCGCGGTGGGGTCGTCGGGGCACGGAGCCATGCGGTCGGTGATGTGGGTGCTGCTCGCCGTCGTGGCGCTCGGCGTCGGGGTGGCGTCGGCCCTCGAGATCCGCGGGGCCCTGGAGCGGGAGCGGGAGTACCGCGCCGCGCCGGACTGCGCCGCCGTCCCCGTCGAGGCGTCCGGCTGCGTGTGGGAGCAGGAGTTCACCGTGCGCGGCGCCGACATGAACCGCGGGGAGCGGGGCGAGTCTCCGGAGGCGGAGCTGGTGCCGCCGTCCGGCGAGCCGTGGGAGGTGACGTTCCTGCGCACCGAGCCCGTGATGTCCGAGATGGAGCCGGGCGAGAAGGTCGTCGGTGTGATCTGGCACGGCCGGGTCGTCGAGGTCCGGGACGCCGAGGACCGGCGGCAGCAGACGTCCGACGGGCCCGTGGGATGGCCCGAGGACCGTCTGGGCGGTGCGCTGGCCTGTGTCTCGTTCGGGCTGGCGGCCCTCGTGGGCGGGCTGTGGCCGCTCTTCGCGCGCGGCGAGGGGCGTCATGTGACGGCGGCGAAGATGGTGCGGTGGCACGGCGTCGGCCTGGGTGCCACGGCCATCCTGACGCTCTGGGCGCAGGCCTCCAACGACTGGCCGCTGTGGGCCATCCCGGCGATCTGGGGGCCGCTCGCGCTGCTGCTCCTGGCGTCCATGACGGCCTTCGCCCTCGGCGCGCTGCGCGGCGAGCTGGACGAGGACGCGCCCGCCCCGCGGGGGCCCCGGCCGCAGACCTCGTGAGCGGGTGACCGCTCAGGTCTGCCGGGCGTGCACGGGACTGTGGGCGACATCGTCCGGGCACCGGCGGTGCGGCTTCCGCGTCCGCCGGTCGCGCCGCCAGTCGTAGGCCGCGAGGGCCAGGGACGCGGCCATCCCGACGAGCCCGGCGGCCATCGCGAGGAAGAGGGCACCGCGGTAGTCGTCGCTCCTGCTGCCGAGCACCAGGTAGAAGAGGCCGGGCAGGGTGGCGGTGCCCACCGCGGCGCCCAGGCGCTGCCCGGTCTGCAGGGCGCCGCCCGCCGCTCCCGCCATGTGCACGGGCACCTCGCGCAGCGTCATGGTGATGTTGGGCGAGATCACGCACCCGCCGCCGACACCGCCGAGGAACAGGACCGGGGCGGCGATCCAGGGGGCGACGTCGAGGGGCGCGAAGCGCAGCAGCAGCGCGGTGCCGCCCAGCCCGAGGATGACGCCCGTGAGCCCGCCCACGGTGAGCAGGCGGCCCAGCCGGTCCACGAGGCGCCCGGAGACGGCGGCGGCCAGAGCCGAGCCGAGGGCGAAGGGAGTGACCGCGAGACCCGACTTGAGCGGGGAGAAGCCCAGGCCGTGCTGGTAGAAGAGGGCGAAGACCAGCCAGACGCCGCTGAAGCCGATGAAGTAGAGCGTGCCGACGCCGGCGCCGACGGCGTAGCCGCGCACGGTGGTGAACAGGCGCGGGTCGAGCAGCGGCTGGTTCCCGCGGTTCAGCAGGCGGCGCTGCCAGCGGGTGAAGACGAACAGGAGCGCGGCGCCGGCCGGGAACAGCCACCACAGCCGTGTGAGGCCGCCGGTCTCCGCCTGGACCAGCGGGTACATGAGCGCCAGGACGCCGAGGCCGAGGAGCAGGACACCGGGCAGGTCGACGTGTTCGCGGCCGGAGCGCCGGGTGCGGGGCAGCAGGCGGCGGCCGAGCAGCACCGCGAGGATGCCGATGGGGACGTTGACGTAGAAGATCCACCGCCAGCCCTGGGCGCCGTCGGCCAGGGCGAGGATCAGACCGCCGGTGAGGGGGCCGACGGCGGAGGAGATGCCGACGGTGGCGCCGAAGAAGCCGAAGGCCCGACCGCGCTCCCCGCCCCGGAACATCTGCTGGATGAGCGCGGAGTTCTGCGGCGCCATGAAGCCGGCCGCCAGGCCCTGGGCGAGCCGGGCCACCACCAGCAAGGTGATGTTCGGGGCCGCCCCGCAGGCCGCGCTGAACAGCACGAAGCCGCTGAGGGCGAGCAGGAAGATGCGGCGCCGGTCCAGGGCGTCGCCGAGCCGGCCGGCGGTGACGAGGGCGAGGCCGAAGGAGAGGGCGTAGCCGGACACCACCCACTGCACCTCGGCCGCGGAGGCGTGCAGCTGTTCCTGGACGGTGGGCAGGGCGACCGCCACGATCGACACGTCCAGCAGGCTCATGAAGCCGGCCACCAGCGTGACCCACAGGGCCCGCCACCGGTTCGGGTCCGGTGCGTAGCCGTCCTCCTGCCCGCCCCGGTTCCGGCCGCCCGCCGCCGACGTCGTCACTTGGGCTCCTCTCACCAGGCACGCACCCGGCGAACCAGGTTCCCCGCCGTCTCGGGGGCACACCCCGCGCCGGGGATCCTCCCGGCGCGGCGCCCGCCCTACTCACCCTGAGCGCCCGTGCATCACGTTGCGTGTTCGGACGGACGCCGCGCGAAGGGGTTCGTTTGAGTGCACGAGATCTGTGCAGGCGTGGTGCGGGAAAGACGAACGGCGAAAGGAACCACGTGATGGCGGCGACCGACAACGACGAGTCGGTGGATCCCGCGGCTGTGAGACGACACCGGGTGCTGTTCCGGGCGATCGACAAACGACGCAATCCGAAGCTGCGTCGCAGCGACATCACGGTGACCGACGAGGCGGCGGTCAAGCGCGCCACCAAGGCCGCCGCTCTCGGCAACGCGATGGAATGGTACGACTTCGGCATCTACAGCTATCTGGCGTCGACCATCGGGAGGGTCTTCTTCCCCTCGGGCAACGACACCGCCCAGCTGCTGGGCTCCTTCGCGACCTTCGCGGTGGCCTTCCTGGTGCGTCCTCTCGGGGGCATGGTCTTCGGGCCGCTCGGGGACAAGGTCGGGCGCAAGCGCATCCTCTCCCTCACCATGATCTTGATGGCGGTGGGGACCTTCGCGATCGGTCTGGTGCCCTCGCACGCCGTGATCGGTCTGTGGGCCCCGGCGCTGCTGATCTTCTTCCGGCTGGTGCAGGGCTTCTCGACCGGCGGGGAGTACGGGGGCGCCTCGACGTTCATCGCGGAGTACGCGCCCGACAAGCGGCGCGGCTTCTTCGGCAGCTTCCTGGAGCTCGGCACCCTCGCCGGATACGTCGGGGCCTCCGGCCTCGTCGTCGCCCTCCAGACCCTCCTCAGCGACGAGCAGATGCTGGCCTGGGGCTGGCGCGTGCCGTTCCTGGTCGCGGCCCCGCTCGGCCTCATCGGCCTGTACCTGCGGCTCAAGCTGGACGAGACGCCCGCCTTCCAGAAGCTGGAGGGCGGCCAGGCCAAGGCGAGCGAGGCAGCCGACGCCGTGGAGACCTCGGCGGCGGCCGACCTCGGCAAGATCTTCACCCGGTACTGGCGGCCCCTGCTGCTGTGCCTGGCGCTGGTCGCGGCGTACAACATCACCGACTACATGCTGCTGTCGTACATGCCGACGTACCTGTCCGACGAGCTGGGCTACGGCACCAACCACGGGCTGCTGATCCTGCTCGTCGTGATGGTGGTGCAGATGTGCCTCATCAACCAGGTCGGACGGCTCTCGGACCGCTTCGGGCGCAAGCCGCTGCTGATGACGGGGATGCTCGGGTTCCTGTTCCTGTCCCTGCCGTCGTTCCTGCTCATCCGGCAGGGCGGTGTCGTCCTCATCACCCTGGGCCTGCTGTTGATGGGGCTCTCGCTGGTGGCGATGCTCGGCACGATGTCGGCGGCGCTCCCGGCGATATTCCCCACCCAGGTGCGCTACGGGTCGCTCTCGGTGGCCTACAACCTGGCCACCTCGATCTTCGGCGGCACCACACCGCTGGTGATCACCGCCCTGATCAGCGCCTTCGACTCGACCCTCATGCCGGCGTACTACGCCACCGGCGCCGCGGTCGTCGGCGTCATCGCGGTGCTGTGCATGCGGGAGACCGCGAACAAGCCCCTGGCAGGGTCTCCGCCGTCCGTGGAGACGGAGGCGGAAGCGCGGGAACTCGTCCAGGCGCAGTCCCCCCAGCCCCGGTTCTGACCGACGCGAAAGGCCCCGTCCGCACGGAACGCGGACGGGGCCTTTCCCGGTTGGGCCCGGCCGGGCCGGGAACGCGGTACGCGCCACGACACCCGAGGCGAGGGCCGGTGAGGCGATGACCGAGGACGAACGTTCCCGCACGATGCCCACACAGGCCGAGCAGGTCTTCGACCAGGCCGCGAACGTCGGCCGGCTGGACAGCTGGCTGCCGGAGGCCCTGCACGTGGAGGCCGGGGAACTGCCGGCCGTCACCGTGCACGAGGACCGCACCGACGAGGACACCTCGGCCCTGCTGCGCGCCCGGCGGGACCAGATGCGGCTCGAGTGGGGGACCCGCGACCAGGGCGGCTACGCGGGCTGGCTCCAGGTGGCCGGGATCGACGGCGGTGCCAGTGAGGTGACCGTGCACCTGTCGTTCTTCGACGACAGCCATGACCCGGGCGAGCGGGCCGTCGCCGACGCCCTGGACACCAGCCTGCGGCGGCTGGAGGAGCAGGTGCGGCTGCACGTCGACCACGCGGCCGGCTGAGCCGCCATGGCGCGCGCCAAGAGGTACGGCGTCGCAGCGTCCGGGCAGTGGACCGACGAGGAGGAAGGCCGGCGCAGGCTGCCCGCCGGTGAGGTGCACGCGTGGGTGCCCGGCCGCAACGAGACGGTCTGCGGCCTGTCCCTCAGCCGCTCCCGGCTGGTCCGTTTCCCGCACGTCGACTGGCCGGACACCTTCCCGGAGTCGGGCGGCGCGGCCGACCGGGTACAGCGGCAATGCCCGCGCTGCGCCTCGGTGGCGGGACGCCGGGGCACCGATGCCCGCCCGCGGTGGCAGCGCACCCGTCCTCGTCCGTGAGGCCGATCCCGGCTGCGCCGGAGCCCGAGCCCGGCCGTGCGGGTCGCGCTCCGACCCGCGTGCCGGGGGCGGTCCCGCCCCTGTCCGGACCGTCGCCGCCGGAACCTCACCGTTCCCCGGGGCCGTCCCGCTGGACCCGCCGCCCCGCCGCGGCGACATCGCGCATGGCCAGAAGGAAGCGCCGCACCACGGCCAGCTCCGCCTCGTCGAAGGAGCGCATCGAGTCGACCATCTCGTGGATCAGCGGCCCGAAGAAGGACCAGCCCAGACTGACGGCCTCCTCCCGCACGACCAGCAGCACGCGCCGACGGTCCTGCGTGTCCCGTTCCCGGCGCACCAGCCCCAGCCGCTCCAGCCGGTCGACCAGGGCCGTGGTCGACGCCGAGTTCAGCCCCAACTGCGCGCCCAGCCACCCGGGCGTGGCCCGCACCCCTTCGCGGCCGGCGTCGAGCAGGTGGATCAACGCGCGCACATCCGTGGGATGCAGGCCGTTGCGGCCGGCGAACTCCGCTGCGAACAGGTCCAGTTCCAGCGTCACGGCTCGCAGCAGATGGACCAGTCGCAGCCCGGGATCCTGGTCGTCCATGGTTCACTCCCCTAATATCTCGGTGGTCGAGACTATCGGTGAACGAGTCATACGGGGTGGGACCATGGACGACAAGGCGACCTTCCTGGCGGCGTACGACGCGGTGCTCCGGCGCTGGCCCGTCGAGGTGCACGGCGTCGACGTCCCCACCCCCTACGGCAGCACCCGGGTCCACATCAGCGGGCGCGAGGACGGTGTGCCGCTCGTCCTGCTGCCCGGCGGCGGAACGACCTCGACCGCCTGGTTCGCCAACGTCGGCGCCCTGGCCCCCACTCACCGGATCCACGCGGTCGATCTGATGGGCGACATCGGCCGCAGCGTGCACGACGGAGCACCGCTACGGGGCGCCGCCGACCTGACGGCCTGGCTCGACGCCCTCTTCGACGCCCTGCGCCTGGACGGCGCGCACCTGTGCGGCCATTCCTACGGAGCCCGGATCGCCCTCGGCTACGCGCTGCACGCGCCCCGTCGGCTCGGCAGGCTCGCGCTGCTCGACCCGGTGAACTGCTTCACCGGCATGAGCCCGCGCTACCTCGCGCACGCCCTGCCGATGCTGTTGAGGCCCACCGCCGAGCGGGTGCGCGCCTTCCACCGGTGGGAGACCGGCCGGGCCCCGGAGGATCCCGTGTGGCAGGCGTTCCTGGAGAGCACCGCGACCGTCCGCCGGTCGAAGGTCGTCGCCATGCGGCGCCCCACGGCGCGGGATCTCGCGACGTGCACCGTGCCGGCCCTGGTGGTCCTGGCCGAACGGAGCCGAGCCCACGATCCGCGACGCGCGGCGACCGCCGCACGCCGGCTTCTGCCCGCGGCGAGCGTCGTCACCCTGCCCGGCGCCTCTCACCATTCCCTCCCCACCGAACGGCCCGCGGAGCTGAACCGGCTGCTGACGGAGTTCCTGGCCTGAAGCCGTGCGGGTCCGCGTCCGCGGGTCCGGAGCGCGGGGCCTGCGGCACCCGCCGCCCCTCCGTCTAGCCGCGCCCCCGGCCGTCGCACACCGAGGCGGCGCCGCACACGGCAGGCCGGGGGCGGATGGGGACACCGTTGGTGCGCAGTACCTCGCGGACGTCCAGGATCAGCGAGAACACCTCGCGGTTGCGGTCCTCGCCCTGCTCGTCCCAGGCCCGCTGCTCGGCCTCGACAGCCATCCGGTCCTCGGCGAACACACGCTCGGTGAAGCGCCTGATGAGGGGCCAGGCGAGCTGCAGGGCGCCGGGGACCCGCGGTTTCTCGATCATGAGCAGGCCGAAGGTGTGACACCTGCGCTGCTCGGCGTCCTCGGGCACGTAGGCGACCCAGAGGCGGAAGGCGGGCCGCTCCGCGTTCTCCGGGACCAGATCGAGGGTCTGGTACGGGTACGCGGTGCGGATCGTCATGACGTCGCGGGAGTCGCTGCCGCCGATGCCCTCGGAGGCCAGCAGGCTGGCCCCGCGGTTCCGCTTGCCCCCGGCATGACGGAAGAGGTACCTGGCCTCCACCGACCGCTCGTCGGTCCGGTAGTCCAGCAGTTCGGGATGGAGTCTGCCGACGACGCCCCGGTGGAGGAACTGGTGGTTCATGTCGAGCAGGTTCTCGTGCATGAACGAGTAATGGCAGTGCACGGTCCGGGAGTAGGTCATGGTCTTGTAGCGCGGTGACCCGAACGCCGGCAGGTCGGGCAGCGGCGTGTCGGCCGCCTTGTCGGGGTCGCCCGGGAACGCGAACACCAGGCCGTACGCCTCCCGGACGGGGTAGCCGCGCACGCCCCGCGGCGGCCGGCCGTCGCCCTTGGAGAGGTAAGGGATCTGCGAGATGCGGCCGTCACCGCGGTAGGCCCAGGCGTGATAGCAGCAGCGCAGTGCCTCGCCCTCCACGACGCCCATGCTCAGCGGCACCTGACGGTGGGCGCAGCGGTCCTCCAGCGCGTACACGGTGCCGCTCTCGCCGCGGTACAGCGCGATGCGCTCCCCGGCGAACGTCGTCGCGAACGTCCCCTTGCTGCGCACGTTCTTCGACAGCGCCACGGGATACCAGAAGTCCGGGTTCGCCCCGACTCGCCGGAGGTCGATGGTGCCGGTGACCGGGTCGCGATGCTCCGAGGGCCACTCGGCCCCGGCAGAGAAGGTCCCGGCCTCGTCGGTCTCGGTCATACCTCTCCCTCGCGCGTACGGGCAGCGACAGCCGCGCGTCACATCAGGCAGCACCGAGCTGCCGGCGGACGCCCCGGCACCGCCCATCCTGGTCGCGGCGCGCCGGTCACGCCCTGCCCGGCGCGTACGGACGGGTGACCCCGGTGCACTCGGGAGACGAGCCGAGGGCAGGACTAGAGGTCGCGTGCGGGCAGACCGGCCAGGCCGGTGTCGAGCATGACGCGGTCCACGCTCTCCCGCAGGGTGCTGTCGGCGCCGATGACGGTCTCGATGCCGCCGGGCAGGAGGTCCAGTTCCCGGTACCAGTCCCGCAACCGCGCCTCGCCGACCTCGTTCGCGATCGGCTTGGTGGCGTGGCGGACGAGGGTCTCCTCGAAGGGCACGTGCAGGTAGTACGCGTGGGTCGGCCCCCGGTGGTCGGCCCGCAGCCGGGTGAGCATCTCGCCGTAGTGGTCGGCGTACAGGAGCCCTTCGACCACGACGTGGTACCCGGCGTCGAGCGCGTAACGGGCGGTCAGGTCGATCAGACCGATGTTCGCCGCGCCGGGCCGGTCCCTCTCCCGCAGCACGACGCGGCGCAGATGGTCCTGTCCGACCAGCGCCAGCCCCCGCCCGAACCTCTCACGGACCCCGGCCGCCACGGACGACTTCCCCGACCCGCTGTTGCCCCGCAACACGACCAGCCGGGTCTCATCGCTCCCTACCACGCCCCCACGTCAGGGCCTGATCAGTCCGCCGACCCACCAGTCGTGGGGCTTGCCGTCGTTGGCGATGCCGCGGTGGCGCAGTGTCCCTTCCACGGTGAAGCCGAGCTTCTCGGCGACGGCCCGTGAGCCGGTGTTCCCGGTCATGGCCCACCACTCGATGCGGTGGACGTCGAGCGTGGCCCACCCCCAGTCGCACAGCGCCCGCGCGGCCTCGACCGAGAAGCCCTGGCCACGCTGCTCCTTGACCGCCCAGTAGCCCAGTTCGTAGACGCCCTGGCTCACCTTGGTCAGGCAGTAGGAGCCGACGAGCGCCGCGGTGTCCTTGCGGAACGCTCCGAGGACGTAGTCCTTGTCGGTGGACCAGCCCTCGGGCCACTCCTCACCGACCTTCTTCTCGGCGTGCTGTCGTGTGAAGGGCACGGGGACCGGCGTGTAGAACTGGATGTCCTCGTCCTGGCAGGCGTCGAGCACGGCGTCCGCGTCTCCCGGCTCGAAGGCCCTCAGTACCAGACGCTCGGTCTCAAGAGTCACTGGATCCACCGCGTCAGTATGAGCGCGCGCCATGGCCCACGGACAGCGAATTTCCGTCCCGGCCCCGTGCCCCCGTGTCACTCCTCGTCGCGCAGCCTGCCCGCCAGGGAGACCAGCGACTCCGTCTCCCCGGTGTGGCCCAGGGCGGTCAGCCGGGTGATCGCCGCGTCCAGGCGGGTGAGGGCGGGAGCGGGGCGTTCCAGGTACAGGCCCTCCACCGCTCCCGCGAGGCGGACACACTCGGCCCACTCGCCGACGCGGTCGTCCTCCCGGCCCGGCTCGCCGAGCAGGGCAAGGGCCTTCTCCAGGGCGGCCAGGGCGTCCTCGTA
Organism: Streptomyces sp. NPDC012466; assembly: GCF_042955215.1. Classification (NCBI taxonomy): domain Bacteria; kingdom Bacillati; phylum Actinomycetota; class Actinomycetes; order Kitasatosporales; family Streptomycetaceae; genus Streptomyces; species Streptomyces sp. NPDC012466. The sequence continues at coordinate 203,573 of NZ_JBIBEQ010000001.1, forward strand.
CGCGCCGGCGTAGGCGTTGACCCGCCCGTGTTCGTAGGCCAGGGCCGTGTCCAGGGAGCGGCCGTGCGCCTCGTACCCGGCGGCGCGGGCCTCGTCGGCGATCCGGCCGGCGTCGGCGAGCAGGGCGAGGGCGTCGGGGAGACCGTCGGGGCCCTGCCGCTGTGCCTGGAGGCGGGCGATCTCGCGCAGGGAGTTGCTGAGGAGTTCGTAGCGCGGGTCCCGGGCGTGGGCGGCGAGTGCCTGGTCGGCGGCCTCGCGGGCCCGGCCGAACTCACCGGACTCGGCGAGGAGTACGGCCGTCTCCGCGGCGATCATGGCGTGGCTGCCCGGGTCGTCGTCCCAGCCGGCCGACTCGGACGCGAGGGCGACGAACTCCGCCGTGGCGGCCTTGAGGTCTTCCCCCGCGTGCAGGGCGCGGGCGCGGGTCAGGCGCAGTTGGGCGACGAGCCGGTCGTCCAGCTCTCCGGCGGCGACGTCCGGCTCGGCCAGCAGGGAGTCGAGCAGGGCGATGCAGTCCTCGACACGACCCAGGTCGAGGCTGAGCTGGGCGGCGTTGCTGTAGGTGCAGTAGGCGTCGGTACGGTTGCCGCCGCGCAGGTCCAGTTCAGCCGAGCGCGTCAGGTGCCGCAGTGCCTCGTCGGGGCGGCCCAGGCGCATGCAGGCCTCGGCCAGGTCGGCGTGGAGACGGGTGGCTCCGACCGTCTCGGCCGGCCAGTCGGCGGCCAGGCGCAGCCCCTCGGCCAGGTCGCCGTACGCGGCCTCGGGGTCCTGGAGGACGAGCTGGAGCCGGCCGCGCAGTCCGAGTGTGCGAGGCAGGTGCCAGGCGGGGCCCTGCGCCTTGAGTCGGTCGAGGAGGGCGTCGGTCTCGGTGACCGCGGCGGGCAGGTCGCCGGAGAGGGCGTACGTGGTGGCCCGCAGCAGTCGGGCACCGGAGATTTGTCCGGCGATGTCGTGCCGGGTGGCGAAGGCGCTCAGCAGGTCCGCCTCGGCGAAGACCGGCGCGACGTGCTCCTCGCTGCGCGTCGTCTGCAGGCGGAGCGCGAGCGCGGTCGCCCGCAGCCGCAGCAGGCGGGCCTCCTGGCGCGGGGTGAGACCGGGGGTCTCCTCGTGCAGGCGGACCATGGAGGCGTGGGCGGTGGTCAGCGCGGCGGCCTTCGCCTCGGGTTCGTCGGTGCCCTCGGCGGGGATCTCGGCCGTGGCGAGCAGGACGGCGGCGCGGGCGAGCGCCGCGTCACCCGGTGCGCCGGCGTCGTCGTACAGGCCTGCGGCCTCGTCGTGGAGGGCGGCGGCTTCGGCGAACTCGTCCTTCTCACCCGCCTTGTTCGCCTCGTCGGCCAGCAGGTCCGCGCGCAGCCGCGCGAGCGGGCCCACGGCCGGGTCGTCGGGGTGGCTGTAGTCGCGGGCGGCGACGAGCGTGCGCAGCCGCGCCCAGCAGGCCGCCGCGTCCGGGTGTCCCTGCTCGTCCAACGTCCTTGCCCTGAGGATGAGTTCGGGAAGGGAGTCGGGGACGGCGGCGGCCGGGCGGGTGGTGGCGGGGGCGACGGGGGCGGCCGGGGCCACGTCGTCGAGGCTGCGGGTGCGCAGGGTCAGCTCCAGTGTGTCCAGGAGCGGGGCGCGGTCGAGGCGGACCCGGCGGCGGTCGGTGTGGGCCGTGGTGCCGTTGCGGGCGTCGAAGCGGGCGGCGAGGTCGTCGGCGCGGCTTCGCACCTCCGCGCGCAGACCGGCCACGGTCCAGGTGCGGCCCGCGTACCCGGCGGCGGGCAGGTCGCCGTGGCCGAGGACCTCGACGCGCTGGAGGAGGACCTCCACGCCGGTGAGGAAGTCGAGCTGGTCCAGCGGCGAGTCGACCTCGTCGAACAGGCTCCGGTTCTCGGCGAGCAGCTCCAGTCCGCGCGCCTCGTTGCCGCTCAGCGCGCAGAACTCCAGGTGCCGGCCGACCTCCCCGGACATCGAGGGGTTGCGGCGGCAGCCGCGGTAACCGGCCAGGTGCAGCTCGCGGGCCCGGTCGGCGCTGCCGGTGCGCAGCAGGGGCAGCAGCGCGTAGGACAGGGAGCGGGCCGGCTCCTCCTGGCAGGATTCCTTGCCGGCCAGGACGGGCTCCCAGGCGCGCAGCGCCCGCGCGTCGTCGCCCGCGGTGAGGTGGTGCAGGGCGCGCTCGCAGATCTCGCAGGCCTCGCAGTCGCTGAGCCGGGTGCGGGCGCGGCCCGCCCACAACTCGTAGGCGTGGGTGGTGTCCTCACCCACGTGGACGGCGAGCTGGTACGCCTGTCCGTAGTAGGGGTGGAGGCCGAGGCCGGCCTTCTCGTAGCGGTCGCGCATCTCCGTCAGCCACTGGCGCAGGCTGGCCAGCGGTATCTCGGGCAGCTGGCGCAGGGCGTGGCTCACCCACTTGAACCGCCAGAACAGCATGTGGCGCAGGCGGTCGTCGAAGACATCGGGCTGCTCGTCGAAGAGGGTGAGCAGGCGGGCGAAGACGACGGGCGACTTCCGGGGCTCCGAGCCGTAGGTGTAGGCCTCCTGGAGTTCGAGGAGCGCGTGGACGAGCGGCACGGGCTCCGCGAACTGCTCGGCGGCCTCGACGAGTTCCTCAGCGGTGACGGTGCGGGTGCGGCCGTAGGGGCGCCGGTCGTTGTCCTGGAGCGCCTGGTACAGCTCGTCGGTGGTCTGGGGTGCGGTCGTCGGCATCGTCAGCTGTCCTTGCGGAGGGCGTGGGCGAGAAGGTCGAGGAAGGAGCGGTTGATGAGGCTCGACTCGGCGGGCCTGAGCGGGCGCCGGGACAGCATCGCGGCCTGCCCGTAGAGGGCTTCGGCGCTGGTGCGGGCCAGTTCGGGTTCGTCGATCGAGACGGCGGTGCGGACCAGGGGGTTGAGCTGGTTGAGGATCAGCTGGGCCCGCGGTGCCTCCTGGCGCAGGGCGCCGAGGATGTCGCCCCACAGGCCGCCCTCCTGCTCGCGGGCGAGCTGGGAGCGGGTGCGCTCGTGCCGTGCCTCGCGGCTGTCGATGAGGAGGGCGGGCGCGGAGACGGGCTGGAAGGTGCGCAGGGCGACGTCGCAGTCGAAGACGGCGAGGGTGTCACGGGCCAGGGCGAGGTAGGCCGCGGCGGCGAGTTCCGTCTCCCGGTCGACGGGGTCGAGGTGGGCGGTGAGGGTCGCGGGGTCGAGATCGGCGACGGTGGCCTCGGGCCTGATCTCGGGCAGCCGGTGGACCAGTTCACGGTCGTAGGTGTAGCCGCCGTTGACGACGCCGAGTCCGGCGGCCGAGGCGATCGCCGCGACCTGCCGGAACTCCTCCACGCTCGAGGTGACGAGGACGGTGCGGTGGGTGCGGGCGAACTCGTCGAGGGTGGTGTGCCCGTCGGTGGTCTCGAACGGCAGCCAGGGCAGCAGCATCCGCAGGATCTCGTCGTCGTGCACCGCGAGGGACTTCACGGCCAGGTGGTGGGCCTGGAGGAAGCGGTGCAGCAGCTCCGGATCGCTGGCGGCGGCCCGGGCGATCCACGCGCGCAGCCGCTCGGCGAGGGCGTCGCGGACGGCGGCGAGGGTGTCGTCCTCGTAGAGGGACTCGCGGGACGCCGTCGGACGCAGGCTCTCGGCGTCGACGACGCAGCGGACGAAGAACGCCCACTCGGGCAGGATCTCCTCGGCCTGCTCGGACAGCAGCATGCCCTTGACGTGCACGCGATGGCCGTGGCGGCGCCCGGCCGGCACCGTCTCGGGCAGCACGCAGGCGATGCCCTTGAGGCCCACGGCCGGCAGGTCCAGTTCGATGGTGTCCAGCGGCTTGAAGCCGAAGACCTCCTCGCCGTACGCGGCGAGCGCGCGGGAACGGGCTCCCGGTGTGGGGTACGTACGTGCCCAGGGGGCGGGCTCGGGATTGACGGACACGCCCGGACCGCCGGTGCCGGCGCCCGAGCCGCCTGTGCCGTCGTCGAAGGTCACCGGGTGGCGCAGCAGGGAGCCGAAGTGACGGGCCAGCGCGTGCACGGGGGCCGGACGGGTCCACTCCCCCGCGTCGGCGCGCGGCGTCAGCGTGACGGTGGTGCCGGGACGGGGGCGGGCGGTGGCGGGCAGGGTGCGGACGGTGTAGCTGCCGTCGCCGCGGCCCCGCCACTCGACGGCCGGCGCGTCGGGGGTACGGGCGGAGCGGCTCAGGACGTGGATCTCGTCCGCGACGAGGAAGCAGGAGAGCAGGCCGATGCCGAACTGCCCGATGAAGTCCCCGCGCTGCTCGGCGATCCGGTCGGCGCGCTTGCTGCTGCGGCCGATGGTGGCGAGGAAGCTGTGCACATCGGCCTCGGTGAGACCGACGCCGTCGTCCTCGACGCGTACGACCGAGCCGTCGGCGTACAGCCGGACACCGAAGGCGTCGGCGGGGGCGGCCGGTTCGAGGGCGTGCCGGGCGGTCAGCGCGTCCACCGCGTTCTGCATCAGTTCGCGCAGGTAGACGCGTGGGCTGGAGTAGAGGTGGTGGGAGAGGAGATCGACGAGGCCGCGCAGGTCCACCTGGAAGGTGCGGTCGGCGCCGGGCGGGGTCGGGGCGGTGTCGGGGAGAGTCATGAGGCAGTCCGGGGTGGGAAGGGTGGCGGGGTGACGGGTGGTGGGCCGCGGTCGGCACCGGGGGGCCGAGCGGGCGGTGAGGCCGGACGGCGCGACGTGGAGGGCGCGCGGAGGGCTGGGGCACGGGCGGTGGGCCGGCCGCGCGGGCTCACTCACGCACGGGCGCCGGGGTGCGGGCGCTCGCGTCGGCGTGCTAGGCGCGCCGCTGCGCTCGGGCGAACTGCTTCTCGGGCTCGGCGAAGTAGGTCCACGGCCACCTGGTGTAGGCACCGTCCAGGGTCTGGAAGACGCGCCGGACCGTGTGGCGCTCACCGGCCAGGGACAGGGCCATGGCGAACATGTTGAAGTCGTTCTGCCAGCCCGGGCGCCACACGTAGGCGGGGTGGAGGATGCTGTGGTCGGCCGCCTCGCGCAACTGGGCCTGGATCTCGGGGGTGACGAGGTAGTCCCCGCGATCCGCCTCGACCCACTCCTCGATGTACGCCATGGCGATCAGGCACCCGAGGCGGTGCCCGTGCGGGGCGCGGGAGAACGCCTCCTGGGCGAACGCCAGGGCCTGTCCCGGCTCGCCGCCCCAGCGGGGCTGGAGCTGCGACAGCCACTCGAGGTGGGTCTCCAGGTCCAGCGGGTCACGGCGCAGGGCGGCGTCGCGGCGGGTCTCGGTCACGGCGCGGTCCAGTGACATGCCGCGGCCGGAGGTCAGGAGGTGGCACCAGGGCGTGACCCATTCCGGCCGCAACTCGGCGGCCTCCAGGAGCTGTTCCTCGGCGATCTCGAGCCGCTCGTGGAAGACCCGCCACTGCTCCTGCGTGACGTTCACGGCCCGCTCGGCGGTGCGCGCCTCCCAGCCCCACGTGATGTGCCGCGCTCCGGATATCAGCAGGGCCGTCGCCCGGTGCTCCTTGTCGTCCTCGACGGCCCGGCCGATCCAGTCCTGCACGCCGTCCACTTCGGCGAGTTCCCCGAGGACGCCGTGGTCGCGGCCGAGGTCGAAGGGGACCAGCGCCGCCTTGACCGCCTCCCAGTCGCCCGCCTCGGCCGCCTCGATCAGCGCGAGCACTCGAGCGTCCCCGAGCGCGCGCAGCGTGTACATCCCGTTCTTCTGTCTGCGTGGCGCCGGAAGGACGTGCGGATCCGCCGCCGGTCTCTCCGCACCCCTGCCGAACAGCTTGCCGAACATGCCGCGCCCTCCCCTGGTCCCGCGTGATCGTCCGGTGCAGCATAAGCGGACCCACCGACACTGTCTCCACCGGGTTTTCACCGTCACTTCACCAGGTCAGAACGCCTGCCCCGGCAGGAGGCGGACGCGGCCGCGCCTGCCGTCGGGGAAGGGGTGGGCGCCACGGGCACGGCGGCGCACATCTGGTCAGCTCGCGGGGACGCGCACCGCCAAGAGGGCCACGTCGTCGTCGTTGCCGACGGGCCGGACACGACGCAGGAGCTGGTCGGTGAACGAGGCGAGGGGACGGTGCGCGAGGGCGGCGGCGTGCTGGCGCAGTCGCTCCAGTCCCTCGTCGAGGGTGTGGCGGGGCGCCTCGATGAGGCCGTCCGTGTACAGCACCAGGGTGGAACCGGGCGGGAGCAGCACGGTGGCGTCAGGGCGCCGGGTGCCCGTCTGGGTGCCCAGGAGGATGCCGTGGCCCTCGGTGAGGTAGCGGGCCAGGCCGTCCCGGCTGATGAGCAGCGGCGGAGGGTGCCCGGCGTTGGTCCAGGACAACTTCCACTGCCCGTCGTCGGCCGGTTCGACCCGGGCGAAGATCGTCGTGGCCATGCTGACGTCGGTGATGTGCTGGATCGCCTCGTCGAGCCGTTCGACGATCCGGCTGGGGGGTTCGTGCTGGGACCAGGCGTAGGCGCGGAGCATGTTGCGGACCTGCGCCATGCCGGCCGCCGCCTCCAGGTCGTGGCCGACGACATCTCCGATGGCCAGGGCAGTGGACTCGTCGGCCAGGGCGAAGGCGTCGTACCAGTCGCCGCCCACCTGTGAGGCGTCGGGGGCGGGCAGGTAGCGGACGGTCATCTCCAGGCCCGTGACGCCCGGCATCTGCGGCAGCAGATGGTTCTGCATGGTCTCGGCCACCTTGCGCTGACGCTGGTAGAGGCGCGCGTTGTCCAGGGCGAGACCGGCACGGCGGGCGATGTCCTCGATCAGCGGGAGATCCACCGGCGTGAACGCCGGCCGGTTCTCGTCGCGCCCCAGGGTCAGCGCTCCCAGGACCGAGCGGGTGCTGCGGATGGGTGCGATGGCCGCCGAGTGCATCCCCGTGGCTTCGAACAGGCGGCGCTGCTCGACCGCGATGCCGGAATCCGGTGGCCCCTGGTAGGTCTGCGGTCCGGCCAGGTTGGACGCGACGCCGCGCAGGGCTCTGGACAGGGGCATCGGAGATTCCTCCGGGATCGGTGGCATCGGCCCCTGGAGGTCTTCGCGGTGCGTGAACGTGTCACCTTCGGCGTGGACCACGACGCTGCGCCACACCTCGTCGCGTTCGGTGATCAGGTCGACGACGACCCAGTCCGCGAGGCGCGGCACGACCAGGCCCACCAGGCGGCGCAGCGCCTCGTCGACGTCCAGCGTGGAGGTCAGCTGCGCGGTGGTCTCGGCGAGCAGCGCCAGCCGGTGCAGCTCGGACAGCGGCTGGGCCACCGGTTCCGGTTGCGGGTCGGCGAAGTCCTGGTGGCCGGGGGCGTGGAAGACGACGAGCGTGCCCGCGTGCCGGCCACCGACGTCGTACGGCGTGATCAGCCAGGAGATGCGCAGCAGGGTGCCGTCGCCGCAGACGAAGTAGGCCTCGTCGGCCTGGGCCGTGCGCCCGGCGTGGAACGGCTGCCGCATGGCGCACTGGGTTCTCGGCAGGGGCTGCCCCTGCGGGCCTCGGTGCAGCAGGTCGTGCGCGTCATGGCCGATCAGTTCGTCGGCGGAGCGGCCCAGGAGCTGCTCGGCGCGGGTGTTCGCGGCGACGATGCAGCCCTGCTCGTTCACGACGTAGGCACCGGTGCCGATGACTTCCAGAGTCCCGGCCAGCACGACGGACGCTGTCGGCACGGACGACCCGTGAAAGGTCTCCGTGTGCTCCGGCCCCGTCATCGCGGCCTCCCTGCTGATCGGACCGGCGTCCTGTCGCCGGCATGCCCTGCTTGCTTGCCTTCCCCGTATGCCCCTACGAGGAAGAATTCCACGTCATACGGCGACGCGCAGAGCGTGCGGGCCCCTGACCTGGCGTTTCGGGGAATCGGGCCGGACCTGGCCGGGCCGACGTCGGCCCTGGCCCGGCGGCGGCCGGGCGACCGCTCAGGGGGTCACGTCCAGGTCCGCGTACAGGGGGTGGTGGTCCGAGTACGGACTGGGAAGCACACGGTGCCCGAGCGGGACGATGCCCCGCAGGAACACGTAGTCGAACTTGCTCTGCCAGTCGGTGGTCGGCCGGCAGGCCCCGGTGGGCGACGGACGGCACTGCGGGTCCGCGTCCGTGGCCAGTGCCCATATCCGGCCGAGTTCGGGGGCCTCCGGCACGGCGTTGAGGTCGCCGAGCAGGATCGCACGGTCGTGCCGGGCGAACTCCGCGGCGAGCACACGGGTCTGACCGGCCCGGACATCCTCCTGCCGCCGTTGGGCGAGATGTGTGTTGAAGACCCGCACGGACCGGTCGCCCACGGTGGTGGTCACGGCCATGTACCCGCGGTCCTCGGATCCGCCGTCGGGATACTCCACGGTGACGGGGTCCGTCATCGGCGCGGCCGAGAGGATGGCCTGGCCGTAGGCGCCCGGACTCCACGGCGCGCCGCCGCAGCGGCCCCACTTCCGCAGCACGCTCCCGTACTCGACGCGGTAGACCAGCCCGTAAAGGTTCTCCAGGTACTCCCGGATCCTCTCGACGTCACGCACGCACGCCTCCTGGAGGCCGATGACCTGGGGCGCGTACGCGGCGATCTCCGCGGCCCGGTCGACGTCGCTCGTCTCGCAGGGGTTGCAGATGTTCCACGTCATGACACGGTTCGCCACGACGTCCCGGACGGCGTCGGCGCGCCGCGCCCCGGCGTAGAAGGCGCCGCCCGGTGCGCTGGGGCCGACGAGCACCACGAAAACCGCCGCCATGGCGCCCGCGAACAACCGCGCGCCCGTCCCCCTACCGAGCACCCTCGCCTCCTCACGGCGGATACACCCGACGTCCGAGTCTCCTTGTACGAGGTTAGGGGACGGGGTCGTCGGGCACGCGGGGGCGGAGTCCTCTCGTATCGCTTTGCCCCGGGGAGACGCCGCCGGGGCCCGCGCCACGCTCCCCGGTCCTGGCGCCTTCGGCCGGGAGCGGCCAGGCTGTGCGTAGGGTGACTGAACTGGTGATCGACACGGGCGGTGGCACATGGACTGGCAGAAGTTCGCCGAGGAGATGGCCGTGCTCGCCCGGACCCTGCTCAAGCAGGACTCGGTGCAGCAGACGCTGGACGAGATCGCGGCGTCGGCCGTGAAACTGGTGGACGGCTGTGACGCGGCCGGGATCCTCGCGGTGCGCAAGGGCCGCGCCGTCACGCTGTCCTCCTACGGCGACATGGTCGAGGAATCCGACCGGGTGCAGGGTGAACTGGGTGAGGGGCCGTGCTTCGATCTCGCCCGTCGCGCGGACGAGGACCGCGTGTTCCGGATCACCGACATGACCCGGCCCCAGCCGGACTGGCCGCGGTACGCCGAGGCCGCCCGCGCACTGGGCATCGGGAGCATGACCGGGATTCTGCTCTACACCCACGACGAGGACTTCGGCGCGCTGAACCTGTACGCCCACCGCCCGGGGGTCTTCACCGAGGAGAACGCCACCGCCGGCTGGCTGCTGGCCTCGCACGCCGCCGTCGCCCTCGCGGACGCCCGCACCATCGACCAGCTGGAGCACGCTCTGGAGACCCGGCACGCCATCGGCGAGGCCATGGGCATGCTCATGGAACGCCACGGGATGAGTGAGGACGACGCCTTCAACGTGCTGCGCAACATCTCCCAGCATCACAACATCAAGCTGCGCGATGTCGCACAGCGGATCCGTGACAAGCGCACCGGTGATCCGGCGTGACGGCTCGACCGGGACGGTTCCTCAGGTCGGATTCAGCCCGCCGTCGAGCACGACGACCTCGCCGGTGAGACAGGTGCAGGCGATCAGCGATGCTATGCCGACGAGTCACCGGCCGGGCGGCGTGCTCTTCAACGCACGGGACTGACATCCAGGCATTCGAAAGCTCCATAGCGGCACGGGCGTAAACTCCCGACGGTCCTGTTCCCTGCCATTCACCTGAAGGGATCAAATCTGCTTCCGGGAAGGGGCGTGGGCGTATATCAGGCCGCCAACCGGTGAGTAATTCGCCATGACCGAATCCTTACCGCCCGGCTCACTTCCGGCTCCCGGCCGCCCACCGTCCACACCGGTCGTCTTCACCGCCGACTTCACTTCCACCACCCAGTGGGTCGCGGGCCGTTCCTGGGCCTATCCCGGCGGCGGCCCGGTCAACCCACGCGATGACAAGCTCGACCACCTGGTGGCCGACGCCGTATACAGCCGCTCCGGCGTTTTCCGGGCCCGACGACGGCAGGACGGCCGGTGGAACACCGGACTGCTCACCACCGAGGGAAGCCAGGACGGCTTCACCGTTCGTGCCGGGGATGTTCTCGAAGCCCGGGTGCGTCTGCCGGAAGAGATCGGCGCGTGGCCGGCGATCTGGACCTGGCGCGACGGTGACCAGGAAATCGACATCTTCGAATACCACCCGGACAACCCCGACCTCCTCGAATTCACCAACCACGTGCGCGGCACCAACCGCTACCACCGCGACCAGGCAATCCGCCCGGGCGCATGGGTGGACCTGCGTACCGTCTTCGGCACCCGCTCGGTGGACTGGTGGCTCAACGGCAGACCGGTCTTCACCGACGGCCGAGGTGTCGGCCGGACCTGGCACGCCTATCTCATCGTCAACCTGTCCGTGTGCGCCGGGCGGTACCACCCAGCACCGCGACCGGGAACGACCGAGATGTCGTACGAGGTGAGCCACCTTCTCGTCCGACGACCGACAACGTTCAACACCCCGGCCGGCGCCACATCGGAAGCACGTGAGCACGAGCTCGCCCCCGGCACAAGCGACCACGGACCAGCAGCCACGCCGCAGGGGGAAACAGAACCGCCGCCGTGACCGAGTCCAGGCAGATCAGGATCGAGGCGTTGGGCGGGCGGGTCCCGAGGGTCCGGTCAGCCCGCCTCGCTCCCCCACGCGGGAGATACGCCGGACCACACCCGACTGCCCTGGCTCCACCAGCCCGTAGTCCCGGCGCAGAAGGGTCCCGTCCACGGTGTCGAGGCAGTCGTTTCCGAGCGTGGTCTCCCACTCGGTGGGCTAGACCGGGCCCGCTGGGCCGGCCCGGCCGGCTCGGGGGCCAGGTGCAGGCGCTCTCCCGGTCCTTCTCAACCGACCGCCGTGCATCAGTCCGTGCCCGGCGGTTGTCTCCGGGCCCGAGCGGCGGGACTGGCTCGGACCTCGACCGCGGCCGCGCCGCGTCGGACCGGCACGACGACCGGTTGCGGCAGAGGCGGAACGGGTGCCCGGCCGGGCCCGTGCAGACCTGCCAGCCGTAGCCGGACTCGCCGACGAGGTTCCTGCGGGCGCGAAGGGGCCGGCGACCTGGGCCGCACCTCACCGCGCCGCTCGGCCGTGGCGAAGCCCGCGCTGATGGAGGCGGTGGCGGTTGCCGTGCTGCTGGCCGGTGCCGTCGGCGCATGGCTGCCGTACGCCCCGGGCGGGGAACCGACCGGGAATGCCGGGGCCTCCCGGACGGCCGGCTCCCCCACCTGTCCCGTTCCTCGCCCGCTTCGCCCCCTTCCGCCGGGCCGAGCCCGTTGGCCGGCCGGGTGCGCATCGCCGATGTCGCCACCGGCCGGCCCGTCACCGTCGGCATGCGGCACCGGGTCGGCAGCATCACCGAGACGTTCACCGCCGCCGCGGTGCTGCGGCAGGCCGAGAGCGGTCAGCTCGGGCTCGACACACCGACCGGCCGGAACCTTCCGAAGCCGGTCCCGGAGAACGCGGTGCCGCGATCACGGTTTACCGCACCGCACCGGGACGCATTCGCAGCTCGACCCCTCCCGCAAGCCGCAGCCCCACCCGATCGACGACGCGCTTATGACGCCGTACCGCGTGGCGATGTACGGCTGACCCGGAATTCAGGTGGCGGACGGTACGACCGGGCCAGAATCCGAGGGCACCGCAGGGGCGGAGGGCAGAGGGAGCCTGAGGTTCCCTCACTTCGCCGTGACAAAGCCCACCGCAGCCCATCCATGATCAGAGTGGAGCAAAACACCCCGCTCGGTGATGTGTGCACACCAGCCAGGCATTAGCTTTGCGACTTCTTCATTGCTCCATGACCATCTGACCAAGGGTCGAATGCACACCATGCACATACCACCGCCCGTTCCGGGGGAACGGCACCCCTCGCGTGCGCTCAGACGCCTGCCGCGCACCACTGCTCTGATCACCCTCTCACTCACGCTGCTGAGCGGGGCGGCCCTGACGGCGCCCCGGCCGGCCGTCGCGGCGACACCCGCCGTGAACGAGTCGGCCGGGAAGCCCTCCGCTCCCGACGTGCCGTCCGCCCTCGCCGAGGCGAAGCGTTCCGGCAAGCGGGTGGAGGCGCTGTCCGAGCGCACCGAGACGACCACCACGTGGGTCAACCAGGACGGCTCACTGACGACCGAACTCACCGCCGGTCCCGTACGGTTCGACCGCAACGGCAGCTGGGTCACCGTCGACACGGATCTCACCGAACGCCGTGACGGCACCGTGGCGCCCAAGGCACACCCCGCCTCACTGACCCTCGCGGGCAAGGGCGGGACACCCGCCTCCTCCCTCGGCGCCGCCCGCACGGCAGGTGCGCGCGACCTCGTCACTCTCGGCGAGGGCGAGCAGCAGGTCACCCTCCAGTGGAAGGGCGGCCTGCCGCAGCCCGAACTGGACGGCAACCGCGCCACCTACCCCGACGCCGTCCCGGGCGCCGACGTCGTCGTGGAAGCCACCCGTACGGGATTCGAGCAGTACGTCGAGATCAAGCAGCGCCCGTCCACGAAGGACTACGGCTACACCCTCCCGCTGCGCGCCGAAGGACTGCGTGCCGATCAACAGCCGGACGGCAGTGTGCTGTTCACGGACCGCGAGACCGGTCAGGAGCGGGCCGTCATGCCCGCCCCGGTGATGTGGGACGCGACCGTCGACGAACGGTCCGGCGAGCACACCCGCCGCGTGCCGGTGGCGATGCAGGTGAAGCAGCGGGGCTCGCAGATCGACCTCGTGGTCAAACCCGACGCCGCGTTCCTGGCCGACCCCGCGACGCGGTACCCGGTCACCGTGGACCCGTCGACCTCCGTCCTCAGCAACGTCTTCGACACGTACGTCCAGCAGGGAGAAGCCCGCGACTGGTCCACCGACACCGAGCTGGACTTCGGCAACCCGGGTACGGAGAACGCCAACGGCACACCGCGCACGGCACGGTCCTTCATCACCTGGGGAACGGCCCCCCTCGCGGACGCCCTGGTGACGAGCGCCGAGCTCAGCCTGTGGAACTTCCACTCGGGCAACATCGACTGCAAGGCCCAGCCCTGGGCTGTCTGGTCGGCCGACAAGGCCTCGGTCTCCAGCCGCTGGACGTCGCAGCCCGCCTTGCACACTCAGCACTCGACGTCCACCGAGACCAAGGGCAATCCGAAGTGCGGCGCGGGCGGCTGGATCAACGCGGATGTGACCTCGCTCGTGCAGACCTGGGCCTCCGCGAAGGCGCCGCAGTCCAGCATGGGCCTGAGGGCCGCCGACGAGTCGGTCGTCGGGCAGTGGAAGCGGGTCAACTCCGCCAACGCCACCAGCAACCCGCCCAAACTGACGGTCACTTACAACTTCCGCCCGCGGTCGGGCAACAACCGCCAGGCCGGCCCTCCGTTCACCGCGGACGCCTCGGGCGCCTGGCAGGTCAACACCACGACGCCGACGCTGCGGGACACGTTCTCCGACAAGGACGGCGACCGCGTCACCGGCACCTTCGAAATCGTCGACGCGGCGACCGGCAAGCGGGTCGGGGACTACCTCGTCTCGCCGCGAGTGGACTCCGGACGCGCCGCGGCCGTGACGGTCCCGGACGGTACGCTCAAGGACGGTGCGACCTACCGGTTCCGCACCAGCCCCTATGACGGCTCGCACTTCAACCTCGCCTGGTCCGACTGGGCCACCTTCACGGTCGCCACCGGGCGCCGTCCCGGCGGTCTGCCGGACATGCCGCAGGCACTGGAGTCCGGGGCCACACAGTCCCTCACCCCCTTGCTGTCCGGGCTGGTATCCAGCCCCGAACAGGGCCGCGTTCGGGCCGAGTTCGTCCTGCGCGACGCCGACGGAAAGCAGCTTCCGGGGGTGAGCGTCCCGGAGGCCTGGGTGGACAGCGGTCAGCGCGCCGCGGCACGCGTCCCCGATGGCGCACTGCGCGCGGGCACGACGTACCTCTGGGCGATGCGCGCCTGCACCGACCGGGGCTGCTCGGCCTGGTCCTACGAGCAGGAGTTCACCGCTACCGACGCCGGCGACCCGAAGGCACCCGACACCACGTCCGTCACCCTCACGGGCCCCTCCCTCGATGACGCAACGGTGCCGGTCGGCACCAAGGCCTGTGCGGACGGCGGCTGCCCCGCCGTCACCGACGGCCGGCTGACGCTGGGCGGCGGCACCGACGGTGAGCGGGCCGCCTGGCTCAAGCCGGACCTCGGCAAGGTGCCGGAAGGCGCCAGAGTGACCCGGGCCCGGCTCGTGCTGACTCCGGCCGAATGCGGCACCGGCACCTGCGCGCAGCGGCCGGTCGAGGTGTACCAGCTGCACGAGCCCTGGGCCACGCCGCGCACCGGAACCGGTCTGCTGGACGTACTGGACGACGCCCCGTTCACCGAATCCGCCCTCGCCGACACCCAGGACCTCGCGCCACTGGTGCAGTCCTGGATCGACGAGCAGGCAGGCGATGGGGTCGCGGTGCGGCTGCCCGCCGCCGACACCGCGTCGGCAGTCGCCTACCACTCCAGCCGCAGCACGGACCAGGCGAAGCGGCCGCGGCTGGTCATCACCTACGTGGCACCGACCGCGCCCGGAGCACCGCAGGACCTGCGCGTGAGTGCCGGTGACGGCGGGCTCCTGGCGACCTGGAACCCGCCGCTGGATCCGGGTTCGTCGACGGACGGCGCGGAATACACCGTCGTCGTCACGAAGCCGGACGGCAGCGAGGCCGCCAGGGCCACCACCCGCGACGCGCACATCGTCGTGGACGGGCTCAAGAACGGCACCGCGCATCGAGTGACCGTGACGGCGCGCACCCCGCACGGCACCGGTCCCGGCACGACGTCGGAAGCTCTCACACCCGTGGCCGTTCCGGGCGGTGCGGCCACCTACCGGGAGATCGTGCAGCAGTACGTCGATGCCCGTGGCGCGATCCTCACCGACAAGCGTCCGACCGCCGCGGCGGCGCTCACGGCGAGCTCGCGCGGGGCCGCGTTCCAGGACCTGCTCGGCGCCCAGGCCGCGGACCTCGCGGAGGCCCGGGACATACTGGCCCGGCGCGGTCAGCGCTACACCGAGATGACGACCAAGCTGTCCGACGTCCTGGTCGGTGTCGACGACAACGGCACGGTGTTCCTGCGCGCGGTCCTCGAGGACTCGGCCGTGCTGACGGGCGGGACCCCGGCGGACCCGGGCGACCCGGGCGGCGAACCGGAGGAAGGACGGCGGGAGCAGCGCTTCACCTTCAGCACCAACAGCGGCGCGCCGATCCTCCACGTCGAGGCGGACGCCCCGGCGGTGGAGACCGTGCTCTCGGCGTCGGCTTCGGCCGCCAACGGCCTGGAGACCACCGACGCCTCACTGGGTCCGATCAGCGAGGTGCCCGACGAGCCGATCGCGCTCGACGCTGACGGCCTGCCGGTCGAGGAACCCGCCCCGGCCGCTCAGAAGGCGTCACTGCGCGTCAAGCGCGCCGCCGCGCAGGTGTCCGGCTCCGGGACGGTCAAGTGGGCCTCCCACAACGTCAGAACCCGCTGGGAGTACGGCCAGGACTGCACCAACTTCGTGTCCAAGGCGCTGTACCACGGTGGCAAGATGAAGACGCGGCACGGCGGGCGCAAGCACGACCGCGCCTGGTGGCAGCAGTACTACCTCTTCGGCAAGATCAAGAACAAGAGCTACACCTGGGCCGCCGCCGAGAACTTCCGCCGGCACATGATCCGCTACCGCGGGGCCAAACACGTCACGGCCCTGTCCGCCAAGCCGGGAGATCTCGTGCTCTTCAAGTGGAAGCGGGAACGGGGCTACAACCACGTGGCCATCGTCGAGCGCAAGCGGCACGGGCTCCAACTGATCCAGCACGGCAGCTCGAACAGGACCAGCCTCGCGGCTGCGATCCTGCGGTACCGCGGCAAGCCCAACTACATCGAGCGAGTCACCATCCTCCGTCCGAAGGCGAGGTCCTGATCATGGTGCGCAAGGCAAGGCTCTCCGCCCTCGCACTGGCCGGCCTCCTCGCGGGCGGACTTCTGACGGGCTGCTCGTCGGACGACGCGTCCCTGACGTATCAGACGGATTACAGCAATCACCAGCCGCTGCGGGTCGTCGGCTACCCCTCCACGGGAAGTCTGGAGACGGTTCAGAAGGCCGTGTGGCGGCTCGCCGACGGTGACGCCGACGGGCTGGCCGCGCTCGCCGTCGACGACGCGGACGCCGACGCCACGGCCCGCAACTGGGTCAAGGCCTTCGGAGCCGCCGCCAAGGGAGACGTGACGGCGGACTTCTACGACGAGGGGTCCGTGCGGCAGGTCGTGGTCCTGTACTTCGCCAAGAGCGGCCAGGTCAAGGAGATCGAGGCCCGCATCGGCGAGGACGACTCCTGGGGACTCACCCTCGCCGAGCCCGACCCGAAGGAGGCGACGGCCAAGCCCACCTGGGCTCCGCCGAAACCGGGCGGCTCCGGTTCCGGCACCTCCGGCACCCCGTCGGAGAGCTAGCGGTCACCTGCCCGCACCGCCTTTCGAGGACCGCACTCCGGACATCCGGGGTGCGGTCCTGCGCATCTCACGGATCGCCGCCGTCCCGAAGCAGGTCCACCATCCGGGGAACACCGCCGCAAGCCCCTCACCGGACACGTTCGGCGCAGACGATCCGGGCAGGTGTCGACGAGGGCGTCCGTGCGGGTGCCGTCGTCGACGCGGTAGTAGCGGTGGTAGCGGTGCAGTTGGCCGCGGCCGGCTTGGCGCACCAGGCGGGCGTAGGCGTCGGAGTCCTGGGCGATCGGCAACAGGACGTCCAGGGTGCCGCAGCCCCTGCCCGATCCTGACGAGGTGTCAGCAAAGTCGGCATCAGGTCAGCAGGAGTCCTGCCACAGCCGCCCGCAGACAAGCGGGTGGAAGACAGCGAGAACGACCCGACCACCTTCCGCCCTGCGATCACCAACGCTGACGCGTTTCCGCAGGTCAGCGCACCCTTCCCCGCGGTTTCAACGGCACCGGCGGCAGTTTCGGCGCGGGCAGTGGCGCCCCGTCGTAGCCCTTCACCTCGCCGAACCGTGTCCCTTCCATCCAGTCCCGGCGCGCCTGCTCGATCTCCTCCTGCGTCCGTCCGATCCAGTTCCAGAACATGATCAGTTCCTCCTCGAACGGTTCGCCGCCCAGGAGCATCAGGCCCGCGTCCGACTCGGCGCGCAGGGGCAGTTCGGTGCGGCCGCAGCCGAGGTAGAGCATGGAGCCGGGCAGGAGCGGGACGCCGTCGACGTGGGCCTCGCCGGACATGGACAGGACGGCGTACTCGAAGTCCGGTTGCAGGGGGAGGCGGACGTCCGCACCTCGGGTCAGCGCCAGGTCGGCGCCGACGATCGGGGTGTACGCGGTGCCGGGTGAGGTCGCGCCGTCGAGGTCGCCGAGGATCAGCGTGGCCGTGAGGCCGGAGGCCGTGACGACCGGCAGATCGGCGTGGTGTTCGAAGCGTGGCTCGGTGTGGCGGTGGCTGTCGGGGAGGGCGACCCACAGTTGCGCGCCGTGCAGGAAGCGGGCGTGCGAGCGCGGGCTCTCCTCCGAGTGGCTGATCGCCCGGCCGGAGGTCATCAGGCCGAGTTCGCGCGGGCGGATCGTCTGGAGGCTGCCGGTGGAGTCGCGGTGCAGCACCTCCCCCTCGTGCAGCCAGCTCACCGTCTGCAGGCCCATGTGGGGATGCGGCGGCACCTGCATGCCGGGCTCGTCGGCGATGTCGTCGGGACCGTAGTGGTCGACGAAGCACCAGGCCCCGACCATCCGGCGGCCGAGGTTGGGCAGCAGCCGGCGGACTTCGCTGGACTCTCCCAGCTTGACCTGGCGAGGGCTGAGGAGTTCACGCACCGGCTCCGCCACCACGAAGCCACGGCCGCCGCACAGGGACGGGGCCGCCTCGCGCTCAAGATTGCTCATGGCGCACAACCTAGTCCGGCACGGGGGCTCGCGTCAGCGTCACCTCAGGGCCGCGCCGCAGGTACCTCGTAAAACAGTAGCCATGTACATAGTAGCCATGTACGGTATCCGGCATGAGCAACGGTTCCGAAGGCGCGACGCCCGGGTTCCTGGTGTGGCGGCTGTCGATGAAGTGGCGGGTCGCGGTCGACCGTGCGGTGGCCCCGCTGGGGCTCACCCACGCGCAGTACTCGCTGGTGGCCTCGCTGCACGGCATGCAGCGCTCCGGTGAGCGGCCCAGCCAGCGCCGCCTCGCCGACCACACCGGGCTGGAGCCGCTCTACGTGTCCAAGCTCGCCCGGGCACTGGAGACCGCCGGCCTCCTGGAACGGACCCGGGACCCCCGCGACCCGCGCGCGGTGCAGCTCGCGCTCACCGAGCAGGGCCAGGAGGTCACCCGGCGGGCGATCGAGGTCGTCCACGGGCTGCTCCAGCAGCTCCTCGACCCGCTCGGCGGCCTCGACAGCGCGCGCACCCGGGAGTTCACGCGCGACCTCACGATCCTGCTCGACACACAGCTTGATCCCTTCAGCGAGAACGAGACGGAGCAGTCATGACCACCGCCACACCCCGCGTCGACCCACGCGTCATCGCCCTGGCCCACTACGCCGGCCGCGCTCTCCTCGAGAACGTGCTGACCCGGCACGGCATCACCTTCCAGCAGTCCGTGACCCTGCGGCTCGCCGCCGTCGCCGACGGCCCGGTCCGGCGCGAGCAGCTCGCCGACGGTGTCACCGGCGCCCTGAAGATCGACGCGGCCGAGGCGCACCACGTGCTCGACGAGCTGATCGCCGCGCAGTTGCTGACCCCCGCCGGGGCGTCGGAGGTACGGATCACGGACGCCGGCCGCGAGCTGTACGCCACGACCTCCGGCGAGACGGCGCCCATCACGGCCCGGATCTACGACGGCATACCGGCGCAGGACCTGGCCGTCACGGGCCGCGTGCTGAGCCTGATCACCGAGCGGGCCGACGCCGAACTGGCCGCCCTGACCCGCTAGTCCGGGCCGCGTCCGGCCAGTGGAATATCGCACCGCCGGGCGCGGTTGTCGGCCTCGAAGGAGGCACCGAGTGAACACCACCCAGGACACCACGTACTACGCCCACGGAACCCCGGCCGAGCGCTGGGAGCGCGCGCAGCTGTTCTTCGACGCCAAGGACTACGCCGCCGCCGCGCGCGTCCTGGTCGGGCTGGTCGAGGAGGTGCCCGAGCAGACCGGGCCCCGGCTGCTCCTGGCGCGCTCCTACTACCACTCGGCCCAACTGCGGCGGGCCGAGGGCGAGCTGCGGACGATCGTCGAGCGGGACCCCGTGGAGTACTACGCCCGGCTGATGCTCGGCCGCACCCTGCAGCGGCAGAACCGGCACGAGGAGGCGGAGTCGCACTTGCGGATCGCCTCGGCGCTCGGCGGTGACTTCGAGCAGCGCTGACCCGCGCCGTACATGAGGGTGCCCGGCTCCACGAGGAGCCGGGCATCCGTGTACCGGCGGCGGTCCGCTACTCGACCGGTGTCCCGTACGACCGCCGCCCCCGCCGGTAGGCGATCTCCCCCAGCACGATGTCTGCGGCGAGGAAGCCCGCCAGCGGGATGCCGAACAGCGGCAGGAAGTACCCGAGGACGGCGATGCCCGCCAGCAGCGGTACGAGGAGCTGCGGCGGGACCTGCTGCCAGGCGCCGCGTGGGATCGGACGGCCGAAGGCGGTGCCGCGGCCGCGCTGCCACCACATGCGGTAGCCCCAGACGATCAGCAGGATCAGGGAGAGCGCGAGGAGCATCAGGGCGATCTGGTTGGCCAGACCGAACAAAATGCCGGTGTGCAGGTCGATGCCCCACCGGGTGAGCTTGGCGAGCACCGGGTAGTCGGCGAACCGTACGACGTCCGTGACCTCGCCGTCGGACGGGTCGATCGCGACGGCGTCCTGCTTCGAGGGCCAGCCGCGCTGCACCTGCTTCACGACGTACGCCGATTCGGCGTCGGCGGGCGGCACGATCTCCACCGGGTCACCGAGTCCCTCGGCCCGCGCCGCGGCAAGGACCTTGTCCAGTCCCACGCCGTGCGCGGCGTCACCCGCCTGCCCGGCGGCGGAGCCGTGGCCGGCGTGTTCACCGCCGGCCGCCGCGGACACCGACGGGGTGGCCTGGCCCAGAGAGGTCCGCAGCTCGTCGATGGTGGCTCCCGCGTAGGCCGACCAGGTCAGACCGGTCGCCGAGAGGAAGAAGAAGCCGGCCGCCGCCCACACGCCGACACTGCCGTGCAGGCCGAGCGTGCGCCGCCGCCCCTTCGTCCCCCGTACCTTGCGCAGGGCCCGGCGGCGGGAGAACCACAGCGCCAGTCCGCCCGCCGAGATGACCCACAGCCAGCTGGCCGCCAGCTCGCTGTACAGCCGCCCCGGCTCGCCCAGGTGCAGATCCCGGTGGAACTCGTCGATCCAGGTGCGCAGCGGCAGCGCGCCGGTCGAGCCGTACTGTTCGAGGGAGCCGCGCACCTTCGCGGTGTACGGGTCGACGAACACCGCGAGCGCGTGGCCCTCGTCGACGCCCGGGACGCCGGACAGCATGACCCTGGTCGTCGCGTCGGCCTCGGGTGAGGGGCGTACGGCCGAGACCGTGCCCTCGGGGTGCGCCTTGCGGGCGGCGGACACCTGCTCACTGATCGGCAGCTTCTTCTCGCCCGCGGGGACGGCCAGTTCGTGGTCGTAGACGAGCTTCTCGGCCTGGAACGAGCCGGCGTACAGCAGGCCGGTGACGGCGGCGACGAGGAGGAACGGCGCCACCAGCACCCCGGCGTAGAAGTGCAGCCGCAGGATCAGCGGGCGCAAGGGGGCCCAGCGGCTCTTCGACGGTGCCGGGGCGGCTGGCTGCGGGGCCTCGTCCGTGGTGGTCGAGGGAGCGGTGGTCATCGGCGGGCTTCTCCGGGGGACGTCGTCTGGGCCGTCGCGCTGTGGGCGGCGGCCGTGGCGGTGCAGTAGTCGGGACGGCGGGGCGTTCGGTTCCCGGAGAACTCCTGTGACGTGCATCACGCGGGGGCGGGGGGTGCCGTGCCATCCTGACGCGATGGGAACACCGAGCGATCGCGCACCCCTGGCCGAGCGGGTCGGGCAACTCCTCGACGAGGGCCTCCCCTTGACCATCGTCGCGGCCGGCGACCCGGTACTGCGGCACGCCACCGAGCCGTACGACGGTCAGCTGGGGCCCGCCCTGCTGGCACGGTTCGTCGAGGCCCTGCGGGTCACCATGCGTGCGGCACCCGGGGTCGGCCTGGCGGCTCCGCAGGTCGGGGTGCCGCTCAGGATCGCGGTGATCGAGGACCCCGCGCCGGTGCCGGAGGAGGTGCGTCTGGCACGCGGGCGGGTGCCGCAGCCGTTCCGCGTGCTGGTCAATCCCGTCTATGAGCCCGTCGGCGACGCGCGGGCCGCGTTCTTCGAGGGCTGCCTGAGCGTGCCGGGCTGGCAGGCAGTGGTGGCGCGGCACGCCGAGGTGCGGCTGACCGGGCAGGACGAGCACGGGCGGGCGCTGGACGAGGTGTTCACGGGCTGGCCGGCCCGGATCGTGCAGCACGAGACGGACCACCTCGACGGCGTCCTGTACCTGGACCGCGCCGCGACGCGTTCGCTGTCGTCCAACCAGGCGATGGCGGAGCGCTGGGCACAGCCGACACCGGAGGAGGCGGCGCGGGCGCTCGGCTTCGAGCTGCCGTAGCGCACGCGGAGCCGCCCCGCCGAAATTCGGAGGCGCCCGCGGCGGGGGCTCCGTTACCGTGACCGCATGTCTACGCCCCGAATTTCCTAGCCGAGGACCCACTCCCACGCCACCCGTGTGTCCTCTTGCTTGTTCGGAGCGTTTTCTCATGATCACCGTTCGTGACGTCGACGTGCGCGTGGGCGCGCGTCTGCTGCTGTCCGACGTCTCCTTCCACGTGTCCCCCGGCGACCGCATCGGCCTGGTCGGCCGCAACGGCGCCGGGAAGACGACCCTGTTGCACACCCTGGCGGGCGTCCTGCGGCCCGCCGCCGGCTCGGTCTCCCGTACGGCCGGAGTCGGGCATCTCCCCCAGGACTCCCGCGCCGCCGACCAGTCGGTCACCGTCACCGACCGGATCCTCTCCGCGCGCGGCCTGGACCTCGCCGTGCGGGCGCTGCGGAGCGCCGAGGCCGCGATGGCCGACGGCACGGACCGGTCGATGGACGCCTATGTGCGGGCCGAGGCGGAGTTCCAGGCCCGCGGGGGTTACGCGGCCGAGGCGGAGGCCGCCCGGGTCGCCGCCGGTCTCGGTCTGCCGACGGGCCTGATGGACCGGCGGCTCAGCGCGCTGTCGGGCGGTCAGCGCCGGCGCGTGGAGCTGGCGCGCATCCTGTTCGCCGGGCACGGCACCCTGCTGCTGGACGAACCGACGAACCACCTCGACGCGGCCTCGATCGCCTGGCTGCGCGGCTTCCTGACGAGCCATCAGGGCGGGCTGGTGATGATCAGTCACGACACGTCCCTGCTGGCCGGCACCGTGAACCGGGTCTTCCACCTGGACCCGGGACGGGCCGCGCTCGACATCCACAACACCGGCTGGGACGCCTACCTGGAGCAGCGGGACGCCGACGAGCGGCGCCGGACGCGCGAGCGGGCGAACGCCGAGCGCAAGGCGGCGGCGCTGCACGCCCAGGCCGACAAGATGCGCGCCCGGGTGGCGACCGCGGTGGCCGCACGGAACATGGCCCGCCGCGCCGACCGCCTGATCGCGGACCTCGAACCGGCCCGGCACGCCGCGAAGACGGCCAGGATCCGGCTGCCCGAGCCGGCGCCCTGCGGCCGGATCCCGCTCGGCGCGGTGAGCCTGACCAGGTCGTACGGCGGTCAGCATGTGCTGCGGGGTGTCGACCTGGCGGTCGACCGGGGCAGCCGCCTGGTGGTGCTGGGGCCCAACGGAGCCGGGAAGACCACCCTGTTGCGCATCCTGGCCGGGCAGGACACGCCCGACAGCGGCCGGGTGGTCCACGGGCACGGTCTGCGCCTGGGCTACTTCGCGCAGGAGCACGACACCCTGGACCCGGAGTCGACGGTCCGCGGGCACCTGGCCGGAGCCGCGCCGCACCTCACCGACGGGGAGGTGCGCCGGGTCCTGGGCGCGTTCCTGTTCACCGGCGACGACGCCGGCAAGCGGGTCGGCGTCCTGTCCGGCGGCGAGAAGACCCGGCTCGCCCTCGCGGGTCTGGTGCACTCGGGCGCGAACGTCCTGCTCCTCGACGAGCCCACCAACAACCTCGATCCGGCCTCCCGTGCCGAGGTCCTGGCCGCGGTGGGCACCTACCCGGGCGCGATCGTCATGGTCACGCACGACGAGGGCGCCGTCGACGCGCTGCGGCCGGACCGGGTGCTGCTGCTGCCGGAGGCGGAGGAGGACCTGTGGGACGACGACTACCGGGAACTGGTGGTGCCCGCGCACCTGTGACCCCGGCCGGGGCCGCCGTCCGGCGCGGGGCGCCGGACGAGCCGCGGGTCAGGCGTCGCGGTAGGCCTCCAGCAGCCGCAGCCACACCTCGCTGATCGTCGGGTAGGACGGGACGGCGTGCCACAGGCGGCTGACCGGGACCTGCCCGGCGACCGCGATGGTCGCGGAGTGGATGAGTTCGCCGACGCCGGGGCCGACGAGGGTGACGCCGCGCAGGATCTCGTCCTCGAGGTCGACGACCATGCGGGCGCGGCCCTGGTAGCCGTCGGCGTAGAGGCCGGCCCCGGCGACGGTGGACAGGTCCACGTCGACGGCCTTCACCCGGTGGCCCGCCCGTTCCGCCTCGGCCAGGGACAGTCCCACGGCCGCGGCCTCCGGATCGGTGAAGACGACCTGGGGGACGGCGGTGTGGTCGGCGGTCGCGGCGTGCGCGCCCCAGGGCTCGGCCAGGAGGGCCTCGCCGCTCGCCCGTGCGGCGATGGCGGCACCGGCGATGCGGGCCTGGTACTTGCCCTGGTGGGTGAGGAGGGCGCGGTGGTTGACGTCGCCGACCGCGTACAGCCAGTCGTGGCCGGTCACGCGGAGGCTGTCGTCGACGGGCAGCCAGGAGCCGGGGTCGAGGCCGATGGTCTCCAGGCCGATGTCGTCGGTGCGTGGGGCGCGGCCGGTGGCGAAGAGGATCTCGTCGGCCTCGATGCGGTCGCCCGTGCCGGTGACGGCCACGACCGTCCCGTTCTCCCGGGTCACCGACTCCACGGAGGTGCCCGTGCGGACGTCCGCGCCGGCCTCCGTGAGCGCCTCGGCGATCAGTTCCCCGGCGAAGGGCTCCATCCGGGGGAGCAGGCCCTTGCCGCGGACCAGCAGGGTGACCTTCGAACCGAGGGCCTGCCAGACCGTGGCCATCTCGGTGGCGACCACTCCGCCGCCGATCACGATCAGCCGGCCGGGCACGGTCTTGGAGCTGGTGGCCTCCCGGCTGGTCCACGGCTTGACCGCGTCGAGCCCGGGCAGGCCGGGCAGGGCGGCGCGGCTGCCGGTGCAGACGGCGACGGCGTGCCGGGCGGTCAGGACGCGCTCGCCGCCGTCCGGGCCCGTGACCGTCACCGTGCGGGGGGCGGTGAGGCGCCCGTGGCCGCGGTACAGGTCGGCGCCGATGGAGTCGAGCCACCCGACCTGCCCGTCGTCCTTCCAGTTCGAGGTGTAGTAGTCGCGGTGGGCGAGGACCGCGGAGGCGTCGAGGGGGCCCTGCACAGACTGGCGCAGGCCCGGTACGCGGCGGGCGTCCGCGCGGGCGATGACCGGCCGCAGCAGGGCCTTGCTGGGCATGCACGCCCAGTAGGAGCACTCGCCGCCGACCAGCTCGCTCTCCACGACCGCGGTGGTCAGTCCGGCCGCGCGGGTGCGGTCGGCGACGTTCTCCCCCACGGGCCCGGCCCCGAGCACCACGACGTCGTACGCGTTGGTTTCCGTTTCCGTCATGGGGTCAGTCTGGTGGGTGGTGTGCGCCCTGGCCACATGGGTAGGGGCGCGGAATACGTGTCCGGTCGGCCGTGTTGTGCCGACGGCTTGACCCCACCCCAGGAAGCAGGGAATGACGCCATGAGCAGCACCGTGGAGCTCACCAAGGAGAACTTCGACCAGACGGTCACGGACAACGAGTTCGTCCTGATCGACTTCTGGGCCGACTGGTGCGGGCCGTGCAAGCAGTTCGCCCCGGTCTACGAGAAGGCGGCGGGAGAGAACCCGGACCTGGTGTTCGGCAAGGTGGACACCGAGGCGCAGCCCGAGCTGGCCGCGGCCTTCGGTATCCAGTCCATCCCCACGCTGATGATCGTCCGGGACCAGGTCGCCGTGTTCGCCCAGCCGGGCGCCCTGCCCGAGGCCGCCCTGACGGACGTCATCGGGCAGGCCCGGAACCTCGACATGGACGAGGTGCGCAAGGCGATCGCCGAGCAGCAGGCGCAGCAGCCGGCGGAGTGAGGGGCCTCGGGGTTCCGAGGCCCGTCCGGCCGGATCCTAGAAGGGGTACGGAGCAACGTCTCCGCGTACCGTCGTCCAGCGCAGTTCGGTGAAGGCCTCCAGGTTGGCCTCACCGCCGAAGCGGGCGCCGGTGCCGGAGGCGGCGACTCCGCCGAAGGGTGCCACGGCCTCGTCGTTCACGGTCTGGTCGTTGATGTGGACGATGCCGGTCGGAATGCGATCGGCGAGGTCGAGACCGCGGGCCGGGTCCCTGGTGACGATGCCCAGGGAGAGGCCGTACGGGCTCTGCGCGGCCAGCGCCGCCGCCTCGTCGGCGGTGCTGAAGGAGCGGACGGGTGCCACCGGGCCGAAGACCTCCTTTGTGTACGCGGGAGAGCGGTCGTCGACGTGGGCGAGGACCGTCGGCCGGTAGAAGAGCCTGTCGTGGGTGCCGCCGGCGGCGAGCTTGGCGCCCGCGCTCGTGCTGGCCTCGACCAGAGCGCTGATCTTGGTGAGCTGGCCCGAGTCGATGATGGGGCCCAGGTGGACCTGGTCCCGGTAGGGGTCGCCGACGGCGAGTGAGTCGGCCTTGGCGGCCAGCCGCTCGACGTACTCGTCG
The DNA here is from genome assembly GCF_042955215.1 of Streptomyces sp. NPDC012466. Taxonomy (NCBI): domain Bacteria; kingdom Bacillati; phylum Actinomycetota; class Actinomycetes; order Kitasatosporales; family Streptomycetaceae; genus Streptomyces; species Streptomyces sp. NPDC012466. The sequence goes on from NZ_JBIBEQ010000001.1 coordinate 229,656, forward strand.
TACAGGGACGCGTGCACCAGGTGCCGCCCGGTGGTCATGCAGATCTGGCCCTGGTGGAAGAACGACCCCCAGGCGGCGGTGGAGATCACCGCGTCGAGGTCGGCGTCCTCCAGCACGATCATGGCCGAGTTGCCGCCCAGTTCGAGGTGGGCCCGCTTGAGGTGACGGCCGGCGGCCTCGCCCACGGCCCGTCCGGCGGCGGTGGAGCCGGTGAAGGAGATGACCGGCACCCGCGGGTCGGCGACCAGGGCCTGTCCGGCGTCCGGGCCGCCGGGGAGCACGTGCAGCAGGTCCTCCGGCAGGCCCGCGGCGGCGAAGACCGCGGCGAGGGACAGCCCTCCGCACACGGCCGTGCGCGGGTCCGGCTTGAGCAGGACCGCGTTGCCCAGCGCCAGGGCCGGTGCGACGGAACGGATGGAGAGGATCAGCGGGGCGTTGAACGGCGAGATCACGCCCACCACACCGGCAGGGACACGCCGCGTGTACGACAGGCGCGGCGCCTCGCTGGGCAGGACCTGGCCGGCCGGGCGCGAGGCGAGGGCGGCGGCCTCGTAGCACTCCTGGGCGGCGACGTGCAGTTCGAAGTCGGCCTTGCCGGGTACGGAGCCCGATTCGCGGACGAGCCAGGCGCGCAGTTCGTCGGCGTGCTCGGTGAACAGGTCGCCCGCCTTGCGCAGCACGGCGGCGCGCGCGAAGTGCGGGGTGCGCGCCCACGCGTACTGGGCGGTGGCCGCCCGCTCGGCGGCGGCCCCGACGTCCTCGGGCCCGGCGAGGGTGAGGGAGCCGAGGGCTTGGCCGGTGGCGGGCTCGGTGACGGTGTACCCGGGCCCCGTGAGGCTGCGGGGCTGCCAGCTCCTGGTGTCGAGCAACGGCATGACGGCTCTCCGATCGATCGGTCACCGGCGGACGGGACGGTCGATTCCCGTGTGTGCGCGGCCGGTTCGGCGGTCACATGGCGGGACGCGCCGAGCGGGCGCGGCGGAGTGCGCCGCGGCCCGGCTGGGAACGCGCCCCCGTTTTGTTGAGCATGCAACATCCTAGCCGTGCCGCGGGCCGAAAACCGGTTCACCGGCCGCCTGTCGGCCGGTCGCACCCCCGTCGGCTCAGCTGGATTCGCGGTGCAGCACCGTCGCGCCCAGAACCTTGTGCGTCTCGGGCTCGGTGGTGGGCCTGCGCACCGTGCGGTCGACCAGCTCGGCGAGTTCACGGCCGGAGGGCAGCTCCAGACGGACCGTGCTCAGCCGGGGCCGCAACAGCCGTCCGAGCACCAGGTCGTCGGCGCCGATCACGGCCGTCTCCTCGGGGATGCCGATGCCCTCGTCGAGCAGGGCCCGCATCAGCAGCATCGCGTACTCGTCGTTGTAGGTGAACACGGCGTCCAGACCGAGGCTCCGCCAGCGGGCGGCCAGGCGCGCCGCGGCCTGCTCGTCGTAGGCCAGCGGCAGTTCGGTCACCGTGGCGTCCGTGCCGCGCAGCGACTGGCGCACGCCGTCGAGGCGGGGCGCGGAGAACGCCTCGAGACCGGGGTCCTGCGGCACGACGACGCCGATCCGGCGCCGGCCGCGGTCGTAGAGGTGGGCGCCCGCGCTGTGGCCGACGACGTCGTGGTCCATCAGCAGGGCGTGGGCGCCCTCGATGGTTTCGGGGCCGAGGGTGACCACGGCCCGCGCCCCCGAGCGCTTGAGCACCGCCACCCCGCGCGGGCCCAGTCCGGAGCCGGGCACCAGGACGGCGACGGGCCGCAACTCGGCCCAGGCGCGGGCGGCTTCGTCGCCGTGCGGGCCGCCGGTGCCGTACTGCACCACCGTGTAGTCCAGACCGGCGAGCGAACCCTGGAGGTCGGCGAGGAACCGGCTGTAGAGCGGGCCGACGGGGAAGGTCGGCGCGGGGATCAGGACCATCCGGCTGTGCCCGGCACGCAGGCTGCGGGCCGCCGCGTGCGGTACGTACCCGAGTTCCCTGGCGGCCTCGTGCACACGGCGGCGGGTGGGTTCGCTGATCCGTACGGCGCTGGTGTTGTTCAGGACGTAGGAGACGGTCGCGCGCGAGACGCCGGCCAGGCGGGCCACATCGGCGCTCGTGGGCACGGAGCGCGACGGTGCGGGGGACGGGGGCGCGGGCGTTTTCGGTATCTGCACCATGACGTACGGCATCTTGGCAGAAGCCCCAATGCGCCCTTCCGGCGGGGGAGTTGTGAGGAAGCCGTGAGCGCTCACGAAGCAGGGCGGGCAGTTCTCAGCGGGCCGAGCCCGCGCCCGTCACCCGGTCCACCAGGTCGATCCACGCGGCCTCCAGGCGGGCCAGCGGTATGCCGCACTGCTCGGTCAGGTGGTGGATCAGGGCCGGGTCGAGCTGGCCCATCAGCGCGTGGGAGAGGAGTTCGCTGTCCGCTCCGGGGACCGCCTGCCGCAGCAGCATCTCGATATGGTGCCGCAGCACGCGGCGGGCGGGGACGACGTAACGGCGGCCGGCGCCGGGGTCGGCCGCCAGTTGCAGTTCCAGCTCGTCCGCCGAGCGGCGCAGCATGGCGCAGCCGAACGCCCGCAGCCGCTCCACGGGCGGCGCTCCGGGGCCGAGCGGCGGCGGGCCACCGAGGAACGCGGCCTGGAACTTCTTCTCGGAGTGGTCGAGCAGCGCCGTCAGCAGGCCGGTGCGGTCGCCGAACCTGCGGAAGACCGTGCCCTTGCCGACGCAGGCCTCGGCCGCCACCGCCTCCATCGTGACGGCCTCCGCGCCGCGCTCCGCCACCAGCCGGCCGGCGGCCTCGAGCAGCCGGGCGCGGTTGCGCGCGGCGTCGGCCCGCAGACATGGCTCGTCGGCCTCCAGGGCGGTGCCGAGCTGCAGCAGCTCGGGGTGGTCGACGGGCTCCTGGGGCGTCGGGGCGGGCGGCGGGACGGCGGACATGAAGCCAGCGTAAAGCATCGGGAACAAAACTGGACCGCGGTCCGGTTAGGATGCTAGAACGTTAAACGGACCCCGGTCCGGATCGATACGCAGTGTTTTCAGAGCAGTGCCTCATACGTGGGAGTCAGCATGTCCGTTCGTATCCTCGCCCTCGTCGGCAGCCTTCGTGCCGGCTCGCACAACCGCCAGCTCGCCGAGGCGGCCGTCAAGCTCGCCCCCGAGGGCGCCGAGGTGAGCCTGTTCGAGGGTCTCGCCGAGATCCCCTTCTACAACGAGGACATCGACGTGGAGGGCAGCGTCCCGGCCGCCGCGGCGCGCCTGCGCGAGGCCGCGAACACCGCCGACGGCCTGATCCTCTTCACGCCCGAGTACAACGGCACCATCCCGGCCGTCCTGAAGAACGCCATCGACTGGCTGTCCCGCCCGTACGGTGCCGGTGCCCTCAGCGGCAAGCCGGTCGCCGTGGTCGGCACCGCCTTCGGCCAGTACGGCGGTGTCTGGGCGCACGACGAGACCCGCAAGTCCGTGGGCGTGGCCGGCGGCAAGGTCCTGGAGGACGTCAAGCTCTCCATCCCCGGCTCGATGACCCGCTTCGCCGAGACGCACCCGGCCGACGACGCCGAGGTCGCCGAGCAGCTGACCGAGGTCATCGCCCGCCTGCACGGTCACGCCTCCGCGCCCGCCGCGGCCTGACCGTCCTCACCTCGCGCCCACGGAGGGGCCGCGGCCGGCAACGGCCCCGGCCCCTCCGGCATGCCGTCGGCAGGATCTTCGCCGACAGGGACCCGGCTGTCCGCCCCGCCCCAGCGGCCTCCGCCGGCCGGTGCCCGGACCGGCCGGTGCCCGGACCGGCCGGTGCTCAGGCCGGTTGCGGCTCGCGCCCGGGCCGGTGGATCGGCGTGTCCGAGCCGGTGAGCGGTGCCCCCGTGCCGCCCTGCCGCGCCGCGATGATCTCCGCCGCGATGGACACGGCGGTCTCCTCGGGCGTGCGGGCCCCCAGGTCGAGGCCGATCGGCGACCTCAGCCGGGTCAGCTCGCGCTCACTCAGGCCCGCCTCGCGCAGCCGCCGGTCACGGTCCTCGTGGGTGCGGCGGGAGCCCATGGCGCCGATGTACGCGACGGGCAGCCGCAGTGCCTCCGTGAGCAGCGGGATGTCGAACTTCGCGTCGTGCGTGAGCACGCACAGCACCGTCCGCCCGTCGGTCCCGGTACGCCGCAGGTAGCGGTCGGGCCAGTCGACGACGATCTCGTCGGCCTCCGGGAAGCGGGCCCGGGTCGCGAAGACGGGGCGGGCGTCGCAGACGGTGACGTGGTAGCCGAGGAACCTGCCCACCCGGACCAGGGCCGCCGCGAAGTCGATCGCCCCGAACACGATCATGCGGGGCGGCGGGACGGCCGACTCGACGAGCAGGGTGAGACCGCCGGGGCAGTGCGCCCCGTCCTCGGAGAGCTCCACCGTGCCGGTGCGGCCCGTGTCGAGCAGGGCACGCGCTTGGCCGGCCGCCGTGCGCTCCAGGTCCGGGTCGCCGCCGAGCCCGCCGTCGCCGGAGCCGTCGGGGCGGACCAGCAGGGCCCGGCCGAGGAGGGCGGCCGGGCCCCGGACCACCCGGGCGAGGGCCACGGGCTCGCTCCGGGCTGCGGCCGCCAGCGCCGCCGACTCGACCGCACGGCCGCCCACGAACGGGGTGATCATGACGTCGATGGTCCCGCCGCAGGTCAACCCCACCGCGAAGGCGTCCTCGTCGCTGTAGCCGAACCGCTCGACGAGCACCTCGCCGTCCTGGAGGGCCTGAAGGCACAGGTCGTACACCGCTCCTTCCACGCAGCCCCCGGAGACCGAGCCGACCGCCGTGCCGTCGGCACGGACGGCGAGCGCGGCGCCGGGAGGGCGTGGGGCGCTGCCGCCGACGCCGACGACCGTGGCGACGGCGAAGTCACGGCCCTCCTCGATCCACGCGTGCAGGGGCCCGGCGAGATCAAGCATCGCCGCGGGCCATCAGGACGCGGTCGGGCCGGATCGGCAGGTCGCGGTGGCGTACGCCGGTGGCGTGCCACACCGCGTTGGCGACCGCCGCGGCAGCGCCGACGATGCCGACCTCGCCGATGCCCTTGATGCCGACCGGGTCGTCCGGGTCGGGGTCGTCCACCCAGTCGGCCTCGATGTGCGGTACGTCGGCGTGCGCGGCGACGTGGTAGCCGGCCAGGTCGGCTCCGTAGAGGCCGCCGCTCGTTCGGTCCCGGACGGCCTCCTCGTGCAGGGCCATGGAGATGCCCCAGGTCATGCCGCCGACGAACTGGTTGCGGGCGGTCAGCGGGTTGACGATGCGGCCGGCCGCGAAGATGCCCAGCATGCGGCGCACACGGACCTCACCGGTGGCGGGGTCGACGGCGACCTCGGCGAACTGCGCCCCGAAGGCGTGCCGTTCCTTCTGGGCGAGCGCGCCGACGGCCTCGGCCGTGTCCGACCGTACGGTGACGCCCTCCGGCGGGATGTCGGCGCCGGGCGCGAGGCTCCGGCGCAGTTCCCCGGCGGCGGCCGTGACGGCCCAGCCCCAGGAGCGGGTGCCGGCGGAGCCGCCGGCGATCGACGCGGGGCCGAGGTCGCTGTCCCCGATCCGCACATGGACCCGGTCCGCGGGCACCTCCAGGGCGTCCGCGGCGACCAGGGTGAGCGCGGTCCTGGCGCCGGTGCCGATGTCCGCGGCGTTGATCCGCACCGTGAAGGTGCCGTCCGCCTCCGCGGTCACGGCCGCCGTGGACGGCATGGCCAGCGTGGGGAAGGAGGCCGCCGCGGTGCCCGTGCCGAGCAGCCAGCGGCCCTCCCTGCGCACGCGGGGCCGCGGATCCCGCCCGTCCCAGCCGAACCTGCGGGCGCCCTCCCGGAAGCAGGCGATCAGGTTGCGGCCGCTGAACGGCAGCCCGGAGACCGGGCCCACCGCGGGCTCGTTGCGGATCCGCAGTTCGATGGGGTCGACGCCGCACCGCTCGGCGAGCTCGTCGAGCGCCGACTCCAGCGCGAACGAGCCCGGTGCCTCGCCCGGGGCGCGCATCCAGGTCGGGGTGGGGACGTCGAGCCGCACGAGCCGGCAGGCCGTGTGGTGGGCGTCGGCGGCGTACATCGAACGGCTCGCCGCGGCGCTCGGCTCTATGAACTCGTGCACGGTCGAGGTCTGGTTCAGCGACCGGTGCTCCAGGGCGCGCAGCCGCCCGTCCGCGTCGGCGCCGAGCCGGACCCGCTGGGCGGTGGGGCTGCGGTAGCCGGCGAGCGAGAACATCTGCCGGCGGGTCATGACGACCCTGACGGGACGCTGCAGGACGGTCGCGGCCATCACCGCGGCCACCTGGTGGGCGCGGGCGCCCTTGCTGCCGAAGCCGCCGCCGACGTGCTCGGAGCGGACCCGCACCGAGCCGGGGTCGAGGGAGAACAGCCTGGCGAGCTCGTCGGCGACCCAGCTGGTGCCCTGGTTGGAGTCGACGACCTCGAGCCGGCCGCCCTCCCACCGGGCCGCCGCCGCGTGCGGCTCCATCGGGTTGTGGTGTTCCTCGGGGGTGGTGTACCGCGCGTCCACCACGACGGCGGACGCTGTGAGTCCGGCTTCCAGGTCGCCCTTCTCCACCACGGCCGGCATGTGCCCGTCGACCGGGTACGCCTCGGCGTCGCGCCCGGCGGAGAACGCCACGTCGTGGGGCTCCTGGTCGTAGTGCACCACGAGGGCCTCGGCGGCCTCCCTGGCCTGTTCGGAGGTCTCCGCGACGACCAGGGCCACCGGCCAGCCGGCGTGGGGCACCCGGTCGTGCTGGAAGAGGCCGACGCTCGGGTCCGGCGGGACGCCCATGACGCCGATGTAACCGGTGTCGACGCGCGGGGCGTTGTGGTGGTGGAGCACGGTGAGGACACCGGGCATGCCGAGCACGGCCTCGGTGTCCAGGGCACGGATGCGGCCGCGGGCGACGGTGGACAGCACCAGCCAGCCGTGGGCGAGTGCGGCGAACGGGATCTCGCCGGCGTAGCGGGCCGCTCCGGTGACCTTGTCGCGGCCCTCCACGCGCGTGTGCGCGGTGCCGGCGGCTCCCCTGGTGGCGGTGGTCATCGGGCGGCCTCCTCGGCGAGTTCGCTCAGCACGGCCACGACGAGGTTGCGCATCAGGGTCACCTTGTATCCGTTGTCGGGCAGGGGCCGGGCGGCGGCCAGTTCGGCGTCCGCGGCGGCCGCGAAGTTCCCCGCCTCGGCCGGCTCGCCGGTCAGGAGGCGTTCGGCCGTGCGAGCGCGCCAGGGGCGGGAGGCGACGGCGCCGAACGCCAGGCGCACGTCGTGCACGAGCCCGTCCCGTACGTCGAGCGCGGCGGCGACGGAGCCGATGGCGAAGGCGTACGAGGCCCGCTCGCGCACCTTGCGGTAGCGGGAGTTGACGGCCGCGACGGTGGGCGGCAGGGTGACGCCGGTGATCAGGGCGCTCGCCGGCAGGGCGGTCTCCCGGTGCGGGGTCTCCCCCACCGGCAGGTACAGGTCGGCGAGCGGCAACTCCCCCGGCCCGGCGGCCGTTTCGTAGGTCACGCGCGCGTCGAAGGCGGTCAGGGCCACGCCCATGTCCGACGGGTGGGTCGCCACGCAGTGGCCGGAGGCGCCCAGGATGGCGTGGTTGTGGTGCTCGCCCGCGATCGCCGGACAGCCGCTGCCGGGATCGCGCTTGTTGCAGGGCGAGTCGATGTCGGCGAAGTAGCCGCAGCGGGTGCGCTGGAGCAGGTTGCCGCCGACGGTGGCCATGTTGCGCAGCTGCCCGGAAGCGCCGGCCAGCACCGCCTGGGCGAGTGCGGGGTAGCGGCGCCGGACCTCGGGGTGGGCGGCCAGGTCGCTGTTGGTGACGGTCGCCCCGATGCGCAGCCCGCCGTCCGCGGCCGGCTCGACGCGGTTCAGGGGCAGTTCGCGTATGTCCACGAGCCGGGCGGGCCGTTCGACGCCGGTCTTCATCAGGTCGACGAGGTTGGTGCCACCGCCCAGGAAACGGGCCTGCCCGTCGCCGTCGAGCAGCGCCACGGCGCCGGAGACGTCGTACGCCCGCTGGTAGCCGAACTCCCTCATGCCGCGGCTCCCTTCGTCTCCTCGGCGGCCCGGGCCACGGCCTGGACGATCGACACGTACGCGCCGCAGCGGCACAGGTTGCCGCTCATGCGCTCCCGGATCTCCTCCGGGGTGAGCGGTGGCGGTCCCGCCTCGGGCCGGACGTCGCCGGTGACCGCACTCGGCCAGCCGGCCGCGTGTTCCTCGATCACGGCGATGGCCGAACATATCTGCCCCGGCGTGCAGTAGCCGCACTGGAAACCGTCCAGGTCGAGGAACGCCTGCTGAACCGGGTGCAGTCGATCGCCGTCGGCCACACCTTCGATGGTGGTGATCTCGCGCCCTTCGGCGGCGACCGCCAGTTGCAGGCAGGCCACGCTCCGGCGGCCGTCGACCAGGACGGTGCAGGCGCCGCACTGCCCCTGGTCGCAGCCCTTCTTGGTGCCGGTCATGTCGAGGCGCTCACGCAGGGCGTCGAGCAGGGTGGTGCGGTGGTCGACGGTCAGCGTGTACTTCTCGCCGTTGACGGACAGGGTGAGGTCGCTGGACGTCGATGGGGGCATGGAAGCCTTCTCTCTCACATCGCGAGGTCGGGGAGCACGGCGCTGCGGCTGGAGGTGCCGTCGCGCGACCGTGCGGGATGCGGGCGGGCCGGTCCCGGGCGCGGCAGCCACGGGCTGTCCGTACGGACGGCACGCCGATACGATGAGACAAGCGGACAGTTGTCCGCTACCGGGAAAACGTAACGGACAACTGTCCGCTTAACAAGGGCCGGCTTTCGGCCATGGATCACGAGGAGGGCGAGTGCGGCAGGACAGGGACGCTCCGCTGCGCTCGGACGCGCAGCGCAACCGCGAGCGCATCCTGGCGGTGGCGCTGGACGAACTGACGCGTTCGGCGGACGCCCCGCTGAGCGCGATCGCCAGGAAGGCGGGTGTCGGGCAGGGCACCTTCTACCGCCACTTCCCCACCCGTGAGGCACTCGTCCTGGAGATCTACCGGCACGAGATGCAGCAGGTGGCCGACACCGCGGCACCGCTGCTGGAGAGCCGGGAGCCCGACCGGGCGTTGCGCGAGTGGATGGACCGGCTGGCGCGGTTCGCCATGGCCAAGGCGGGCCTGGCCGACGCCATCCGCCAGGCCACCAGCGCACCGGGGCAGCCGGCGAAGCCGGGGCACGCCCCGGTGACCGAGGCGGCCGAACTCCTGCTGCGAGCCGCCGAGAAGGCCGGCACCATCCGGCCGGGGATCACCGCGGACGACCTCTTCCTCGCCATCGGCGGACTCTGGACGATGGACCCCCGCGGCGGCGACTGGCAGCCGCGCGCCACCCGCCTGCTGGACTTCGTCATGGACGCGCTGCGCGTGGGGGCACCCGGCCGGTGACATACAGGGGCGGGCCCGGCCGGTGACACACAAGGGGCTGGCCCGGCCGGGTCCGCAGAGGTCGGGTCCGGCGGGTGAAACACAGGGGGCAGGCCGGCCGATGACATTACGGGGGCAGGCCCGGCCGATGACATTACGGGGGCAGGCCCGGCCGAGACGCACAGGGGCGGGTCCGGCCTATGACACGGGGTGCGGGCCCGGCCGGGTCCGCAGGGGTGGCGTGCGGCAGACAGGGCCGGGCCCTGGGACCGCCCGGGCACTTCAGGCGATCGCCGTGGGTGCCAGTTCGCGCAGTTCCCCGAGTGCCGCCGCCACCGCCGGCCGGGCGTGCCCGCCGCCCCGGGTGCAGGTCAGGAGCTTGCGGTGCGGGTTGCCTGCGCAGCGGACCCGGGTGACCGGCAGGTGCGGGGGCAGATGGGCCAGGCGCGGGATGAGGGCGACGCCGAGCCGGTGGGCCACGAGGTGGGCGCAGACGTTCCAGTCGAGGGCGTGATGGACGATGTCGGGGGTGAACCCGGCCGCGCCACAGGCGGAGAGGACGCTCGGACGGCAGGGACTGTCCTCCACCGGCGCGATCCACGCCTCCCGTGCCGCCTCCGCGAGATCGACCCGGGCCCGCCCGGCCAGCCGGTGCTCCTCGGGTACGACCAGGTCGAACGGGTCGTCGAGCAGCGGCCGCTGATCGAACCGCGCGTCGCTCATCGGCGGGTTGTGCGGGGTCGTTTCGACGACCGCCAGGTCGGTCTCGCCCTCGAAGAGCAGGTCGAAGCTCTTCGGGACACCCGCCTCGGTGATCCGGACGGACAGCCGCGGATGCCGCTCCCCCAGCCGGGCCGCCATCGGCGCCAGCAGCACCGAGACGGCCACCGGGAAGCCGGTCACCCGCAGCACCCCTGAGGGCGTCCCGTGGTCGGCCCGTAGATCCAGTTCGGCCTGGTCCCAGCGGGCCTGGATGGCATCGGCGTGCGCGAGCAGACTCTCGGCGGCCGGGGTGAGCCGCACCCCGCGCCCCAGCGGCTCCAGCAGGTCGACGCCCAGGTCCCGGGCGAGCTGACGGATCTGCTGGGAGGCGGCGGACGGCGTGAAGTGCAGGGCCCGGGCGGCCGCGGTGACCGTGCCGTAGTGGGCGACCGCCCTCAGGACGTGGAGTCGGCGCAGGTCGATCATGAAGGCCAGGCTTCACAGTGACATCCGGAAAGTCAACCTGGACCTGTACGGACCCGCGGACGCACCCTGGCTGTGTCGCGACATCCACCAGCCACGAGGGACGAGGAGTCAGACATGACCAGCACCGACGCCACCGCCTGCCCGCACTGCGGCCGGCCGGACGGCGAACCGTTCCGGGTGCTGTCGCGGCACACCACGGCGACGGGCCGCACGGAGTGGACGCGCTGCGGATGCGGCTCGCTCCAGGTCCGGGTCTCCGACGGCCGCGGCACACGTGTCGTCTCGCGCAGCAGGCCGGCGCCCGCGCCGGCCCCCGCACGGTCGGGCACGGCGAGCCGCTGCCGCCGCTGACCGGGGCACGCGCGTCGGTCGCCGACGAGCCGCGGCTCGGGGCGCCTCGGCCGAGTGCGCGGCAGCCGGCTCACCAGCGCGCTCATGACCTGCGTATCTTGGTGGCGCCGTCGGCTCGCGGCGGGGCGCGGACGCCTATCGGCTCGCGGCGGGATTCGCGCGGGGGCGCTGGTGTCCCGCTCGTCGCTGTGGCCCGGCCCGCCGCCGTGACGCCACCCGCCGAACGGCGGGCAGCTTCCGCCGCTCGGCGGCGCCCGCGGGCAGGCCCGCGGAACCGACGATGGCTGCACGAGCCGCCGCGACCCCGCGTGAGGAGACGTCCATGACGTACGTTCCGCCCCCGTTCGACCCCGAACTCGCCGCCGCCCTGGAACTGATCAAGGACATGATCAGTCCGGGGCTCACGCTCGACGAGATCGCCGAGGTGCGCCAGGGCCCCGGCATCCGGATGCTGGCCGAGCTCGACCTGACGATGGGCGGGACGTTCGAGGTGGAGGACCGGCAGGTGCCGGGGCCGGAGGGCGAGCCGGACATCTCCCTGCTGATCTGTCGCCCGGCCGCACCGGAGAATGCCGGGCCACGCCCCGTGATCTACCACGTGCACGGCGGCGGCATGATCATCGGGAACAACCGGGTCGGGGTCGACGTCCCGCTGGCCTGGGCGCAGGCCCTGGACGCGGTCGTGGTGTCGGTGGAGTACCGGCTGGCACCGGAGCATCCGCACCCCGCGCCGGTCGAGGACGTGTACGCCGGGCTGCTGTGGACGGCGGACCATGCCGCCGAACTCGGCGCCGACCCCGAGCGGATCGTCGTCGCGGGCGCGAGCGCGGGCGGCGGGCTGTGCGCGGCCCTGGCCCTGCTCACCCGGGATCGCAAGGGTCCGCAGCCCCTCGGGCAGGTGCTGATGTGCCCGATGCTCGACGACCGCAACAACACGCCGTCGACGTACCAGATGGAGGGTCTCGGGGTGTGGGACCGCACCGCCAACGAGACCGGCTGGACCGCGCTGCTGGGCTCGCGCCGCGGTGGCCCCGACGTGCCGGCGTACGCGGCACCGGCCCGGGCCGAGGACCTGACGGGGTTGCCTCCGGCCTTCCTGGACGTCGGTTCGGCGGAGACCTTCCGCGACGAGGTCGTCGCCTACGCCTCGCGCATCTGGCAGGCCGGCGGGGTGGCCGAACTGCATGTGTGGCCGGGCGGTTTCCACGGTTTCGACGGGTTCGCGCCTCAGGCGGCGGTGTCGCAGTCGGCGCGGGCGGCGCATCTGAACTGGCTGCGCAGGCTGCTGGGGGCCTGAGCGACCGGGGCGGTGGGGCGTCGGTCGCGGTGGCGGGGAAGCCGTCGAACGCCGGCCGTCCCCGAAAGCGGCCGCATACCGCACCATGGGGCCTATGAAAGAGCTGGCCGGGCGGCTGACCGCCCTCGACCCGGACGCCGGTGCGGCGGTCCGGGTCATCGCCTACTTCGACCGCCTGACCGAGTCCAGAGCCGGGCTCGAGGCACTCGTGCGCGGTGCCGCCGTCCTGGCCGGCTGCCCGGCCCGGCTGGTGGATCCGGACCGGCGCGTGCACGTCAGGGTGGAGGCCGACGGCACCCGGGGGGACAGCGAAACCCCGCCCGACCCGGCCTGGCCCGCCGCGCGACTGAGCACCGACGGTACGGCGACGCTGTGGCTGGAACGGAGCGGGGACGGCGCCACCTCGGACGGGGTCGTCCGAGACGGAGCCGGCCGAGGTGGGGCCGACGCCGAGCACGGCGGCCCGGCCGCGAAGGTGCCCGACGCGTCCACGCCCGAGAAGGTGCGAACGCGGCACACTCCCAGCGTGGTCGACGCCGTGATCCTCGAACGGGCCGCCGGTGCCGTACGGCTGGTGCTCGACCGCACCCGCGGCCGGGCCCCGGCCGACGACCCGGCGCTGGTCGAGACGCTCCTCGACGCCACGGCCCCCGAACCGGCCCGTCTGCACGCCGCCCGCCGCCTCGGACTGGACCTCACCGCCCCGGCCCGGGCCCTCGCCCCGCTGAACGGCCGCCCACGGGTGATACCCGCCGGCCCGGAGGCCGTTCCGCACGCACGTCACGCCGCGGCGGAAGCCCCCGCCCGGCCTCGGACCCCTCCTGCCCTGCCCGGACCCCGGACAGGCCCGGGGACAACCCCTCCCCCAGGGCAGCCTGTCGACCCGGAAGCCGCGCAGGCCGCTCCGCGTGCCCGGACCGGCCCCGCCCCCGCCGCTGCCGTCGCCGTCGCCGTCGCCGGTCAGCGAACCGCTCTCGCAGAGCCCGGCCTCCCCGCCGGCCGCCTCGGCATCGGCCCCGCCGTCCCCGTGCTCGACCTGCCCCGGTCCTGGGCCGAGGCCCGTACCGCCCTGCGGTTCACCGCCGAGGGCACCCCGCAGGACCCCGGGCCCCGGGTCGTGTACGCCGACGAACTGGGCGGTATCGCGCTCCTCGCCGATGTCGTCGTACCCGGCGCGGAGCCGCCGCCCGACGTCCGCGCCCTGGAGACCGCCGCGGCGACCACGCCCTGGCTGTTCGCCACGGTGCACGCGGTCGTGTCCACCGCGAGCCTGCGGGCGGCGGCCGCCGAGATCAACGTCCACCACTCCACGCTCCAGGACCGCCTGGCCCACGCCGAGCACCTCCTGGGCTGGCCGATCCGCACCCCGCAGGGCCGGCTGCGGCTGCAACTGGCCCTCACCATGCGGCACCTGTCCCGGCCGTAGCAGCCGTACGCCAGGGGGCATCTGCCGTACGCCCGCCCGTATCCGCCCTACGCCCGGCCGAGGGCTCTGCCGCCCCGAGCCGCGTCGCGCCGGTGAAAAGCCGCACGCCACCGGCATCACCGCCCCGCGAAACCCTCCGCCGGCGTGATCCGGATCGCGTCGGCGGCCCGCGCCGGCGCCGTGCCCCTGCGGCAGACTGTCCAGCGCCCTCCGTACACGATTCGGGAGCTTGAGGCATGAGCGTGCAGCGGTATCCCCTGGCCGGGGTCACGGTGGTCAGTCTGGAGCAGGCCGTGGCCGCGCCCTACGCCACCCGGCAACTCGCCGACCTCGGTGCCCGGGTGATCAAGGTGGAGCGGCCGGGCGGCGGCGACTTCGCCCGCCGGTACGACACGACCGTGCACGGCCATTCCAGCTACTTCGTCTGGCTCAACCGTTCCAAGGAGTCGCTCACGCTGGACCTGAAGGACCCCCGCGGCCACGAGATCCTGCACGACCTCCTCGACGGCGCCGACGTCTTCGTGCAGAACCTCGCCCCGGGCGCCGCCGCCCGGCTCGGTCTGGACGCCGCCACCGTCACCGGCCGTCGCCCCAACCTGATCCCGTGCACGATATCCGGCTACGGCACCACCGGCCCCTGGGCCGACCGCAAGGCCTACGACCTGCTCGTGCAGTGCCAGACCGGGCTGGTGTCACTGACCGGAACCCCCGAGGGGACCGCCCGGACCGGGATCTCCGTGGCCGACATCGCCGCCGGGATGTACGCCTACAGCGGCATCCTCACCGCCCTGTACACCCGCGCCACCACCGGCGAGGCCCACCCCGTGGAGGTGTCCCTGTTCGAGGCGCTGGCGGAGTGGATGGGCCAGCCCGCCTACTACACCCGGCACGGCGGCACCCAGCCCCCGCGCCTGGGCACCCGGCACGCCACCATCGCGCCGTACGGGACGTACACCGCCGCCGACGGCAAGGAGGTGCTGTTCTCCATCCAGAACGAGCGGGAGTGGGCCGCCCTGTGCGCCGAGTTCCTCGGCCGGCCGGAGCTGGTCGACGATCCGCGCTTCGCCACCGGGTCCGACCGTGTCGCCCACCGGGACGAGCTCGACGTCGTCGTCGCCGAGCGGTTCGCCCGCTCCGGCTCCGACGAGATCCTCAAGGACCTGGAGCGCATCGGCATCGCCTGCGCGGGGGTCAACGACGTCGCCGCCTTCCTGGACCACCCCGTGCTGGCCGCCCGCGGCCGCTGGACCGAGGTGGGGGTGCCGGGCGCCACCGTGGAGGCGCTGCTCCCGCCCGCCGACCTCGTCGGCGTGCCCGCGCGCATGGACCCGGTTCCGGCGGTGGGCGAGCACACCGAGGCGATCCTCAGCGAACTCGGCCGCACCGCGGACGAGGTGGCCGCCCTGCGCGCGGACGGAGTCGTCTGACGGGCCCCGTCATGCGCGGGGTGCCTAGGAAGACTCGGGGGCCGGCTGTGCCGCCGCTTCGGCCGCCTGCTTCTTCGACGCCCGCAGGCTCGTGAACGTCGTCACCGCCAGGACCAGCACGATGAAGCCCAGCGAGAACGGGATGCCGATCTCGGGGACGTGGACGCCCGACTCGTGCAGGGCGTGCAGCACCAGCTTCACACCGATGAAGCCCAGGATGATCGACAGGCCGTAGGAGAGGTGGACCAGCTTCTTCAGCAGGCCGCCGATGAGGAAGTACAGCTGGCGCAGGCCCATCAGGGCGAAGGCGTTCGCGGTGAACACGATGTAGGGGTCCTGCGTCAGGCCGTAGATGGCCGGGATGGAGTCGAGGGCGAACAGGACGTCGGTGGAGCCGATCGCGAGCATCACGACCAGCATCGGGGTCATGATCCGCTTGCCGTTCTCGGTGATGAACAGCTTCGTGCCGTGATAGCGGTCGGCCACCCCGAAGCGCTGCTCCGCCATCTTCAGCAGCTTGTTCTCCTGGTACTCCTCCTCGTGGTCCTGGGTGCGGGCGTCCTGGACGAGCTTCCAGGCGGTCCAGATCAGGAACGCGCCGAAGAGGTAGAAGACCCAGGAGAAGGCGGAGATGATCGCCGCGCCGGCCGCGATGAACACGGCCCGCAGCACCAGGGCCATCAGGACGCCCACCATCAGGACCCGCTGCTGGTACTGCGTGGGCACCGCGAACTTCCCCATGATCAGGACGAAGACGAAGAGGTTGTCGACACTGAGCGACTTCTCGGTGATGTACCCGGCGAAGAACTCCCCCGTGGGACCACTCCCGCCGAAGAACCACAACCCCACGCCGAACAGCACGGCCAGGACGACCCACACCACCGTCCACGTCCCGGCTTCTCTGATGGACACGTCATGCGGCTTGCGGCCGACGAAGAAGTCGACGGCGACGAGCACGCACAGGGCCGCCACGGTCAGCAGCCACACGGACAGCGAGACGTTCACTGTTACTCCTGGTACAGGTGGGGGGAAGGACATCGTGGTCCGCGGTGGCCGGATTCCGCCACTCCTGCCAGGTGAACAATGGGTCAAAGCTGCACGTGGAGGGCTTCCAGAACGTCCTGGTCCGTCAGCTGGTCGAAGTTCTCGTACCACAGGCCCACGGCCATGAACGCGGCCGGCCGGTGCAGGCAGATCACCTCGTCGGCCTCCGCCCGCATCAGACCGGCCCCCTCCGGGGAGCACACGGGCGCGGCCAGCAGCACCCGTGCGGGCGCCTGACGGCGTACGAAGCGCAGCGCGGCGCGGGCCGTGGAGCCGGTCGCCAGGCCGTCGTCGACGACGATGACGGTCCGTCCGCGCAGGTCCGGGGCGGGCCGTCCCTGCCGGTACAGCCGCTCGCGGCGACGCAGTTCGGCGCGTTCCCGTTCGATGACGGGGGCCAGGGCTGCCTCGCTGATGCCGAGGTGGCGCAGGGCGTCCTCGTCCAGGAGCGGCACCTCGTCCCCGGCCATCGCGCCGACGCCGAGCTCCTCCTGGCGGGGCGCCCCGATCTTGCGTACGACGAGCACCTCGAGCGGGGCGCCCAGCGCGGCGGCGACCTCGCGCGCCACGGCGACACCACCGCGGGGCAGGGCGAGGACGAGGGGGTCGGGCAGGTCCCCCTCGCGCTGCCGGGTGCGCAGTGTTCCGGCCAGTTCCTCACCGGCCTGCCGGCGATCACGGAAGCGCATGACGGTCACCTCTGCTTCCCGCACGGAGAGGGCCCCCGGCCGGTCCGTCTCCCGCGTACCCCCGGGCCCGTGGGGCGAAGCACGCCCGACGGTCACCGGCCGTCGGCGGTCTGCACCTGCTCGCCGCACCACTGCCGGGCCGCCTCGGTGACCTGTCCGAGCGCGCCCGGTTCCTCGAACAGGTGGGTGGCGCCGGGCACCACGTGGAGGGTGTGCGGGCCGGGCAGCCGCCGGGCGGCCTCCTGGTTGAGCCGCAGCACGTGCGTGTCCCGGCCGCCCACGATCAGCAGCACCGGGGCCCGAACGGAGTCCAGGGCGTCGCCGGCCAGATCGGGGCGTCCGCCGCGCGAGACGACCGCCCGTACCCGGTCGGGGCGCTGCGCCGCGGCGACCAGGGCCGCACCCGCGCCGGTGCTGGCGCCGAACAGGACCACGGGCAGACCCGCGGTGGCGGGCTCCCGCGCCAGCCAGTCGAGGGAGTCCGTCAGCCGGCGACCCAACAGGGGGATGTCGAAGCGGAGTTCGGCGGTGGCGGCGTCCTGGCGTTCCTCCTCCTCGGTGAGCAGGTCGATCAGCAGGGTGCCGAGTCCGGCGGTGCGCAGACCGGCGGCGACCTCGCGGTTGCGGGGGCTGTGCCGGGAGCTGCCGCTGCCGTGCGCGAACAGCACGACCGCACGGGCGTCCTCCGGCACGGCCAGATCGCCGGTCAGTCCGACGCCACCCGCGGGCACGGTGACGGTCCGGGAGATCATCGTCAGCCTCCTCTCCCCCGCCTCCCGTGGTACCCGCCCCGGGAGGGACGTCCCATGGCGCGATCTGTGGGGTGCGTGTCGTTGACGCCGTGCCGGGGGCCGGTGGAGCGTGAGGTCGTGACCGATCGCCGTGTCGTCTTCGTCGTCTTCGACGGCTTCCAGCCGCTCGACCTCACCGGGCCGCACGAGGTGTTCCACAGCGCGGGCGAGTACGCCTGTGAGGTCGTGGCCACCCGGGCGGGGCCGGTCCGGTCGGTGAGCGGGCTGCTCGTGCACGCCGGGCACGGTGTGGCGGACCTCGACCCCGCCGGGACGGACACCCTCGTGGTGGTCGGGGGCCGGGGCGTCGACCGGGCGCGGGAGGACGAGGCACTGGTCGCCTGGGTCGCCGCCGCCGCGTCCGGTGCCCGGCGGGTGGCCTCGGTGTGCAGCGGGGTGTTCCTGCTGGCGGCCGCGGGGCTGCTGGAGGGGCGGCGGGTCACCACGCACTGGGCCCGCGAGGAGCAGTTGGCCCGGGAGCATCCCGCAGTGCGCGTGGACTGCGAGCCGATCTTCGTCCGGGACGGGCGGGTGTGGACGTCGGCCGGGGTGACGGCCGGGATGGATCTCGCGCTCGCCCTGGTGGAGGACGACCTGGGCCGGGACGTCGCGCACGAGGTGGCCCGTCGGCTGGTGCTGTTCCTGCGCCGCCCGGGGGGCCAGTCGCAGTTCAGTGTGGCGCTGTGGTCACGGCAGCCGGCGACGGACCCGGTGCGGGCCGCCGTCGTCGCGATCCACGCCGATCCGGGCGCCCGGCACGACATCGCCGGTCTCGCCGCGCACGCGGGGCTCAGCCCCCGCCACCTGCAGCGCCGTTTCACCGCCGAACTGGGCGTCCCGCCGGCGGCGTACGTCGAGCGGGTGCGTGTCGAGGCGGCGCAGCGCGCGCTCACGGACGGGGACGAGCCGGTCGAGACCATCGCCCGCCGCTACGGCTTCTCCACGGCCGAGACCCTGCGCCGTACGTTCCACCGCCGGCTCGGTGTCGCGCCGTCGGACTACCGCGCCAGGTTCCGCTCCACCGCGGGGTCCCTGGCAGATCCCGCAGAGGAAGGAAGAAGCGCATGACGACCTACGGCCTGCTGGTCTTCGAGGACGCCGAGGAGCTCGACTTCGTGGGGCCCTGGGAGGTGTTCACCGTCTCGGCCCGGCTCCGGGAGAGCGCCGACTCGGCCGTGCTCATCGCCGAGCACCCCGGGCCGGTGCGCTGCAACAAGGGCCTGCGTGTCCTGCCCGACCACACCCTCGACGACCATCCGCCGCTGGACGTGCTGCATGTACCGGGCGGACGCGGCGCGCGGGAGGTCCAGCCGCACAACCCGGTGGTCACCGGATGGATCGGGAAGACGGCGGAGCGGACCGCGTGGGTGCACGGCGTGTGCACCGGAACGTTCCTGCTGCACGCCGCCGGGCCCGCCCGCGGGCGTCGGGTGGCCACACACCGGAGCCACGAGGACACCTTGGAGGCGCGAGGGGACGTGACCGTCGTCCGGGACGCCCGCTATGTCGTGGACGGCAACCTGGTCACCAGCCAGGGTGTGTCGGCCGGTATCGACAGCGCGTTGTGGCTGGTCGGGAGGTTGCACGGGCGGGAGCACGCGCGGGATGTGCGGCGCTGCGTCCAGTACGACCCGGCGCCGCCGTACCTCGCGGACGAGCCCGTTTGATCGACACGGCGGGGCCGGGGCCGCATGGGTGGGCGAGCCTCGGGCAGGCGTTGTTCATGTGCGGTGACACGGGCGACGGCGGGCAAGGGCGGCAGCCGGGCGAGTGCGGGCACCGGGTGGTGCCGCATCCAGGCGATATCCGGATCGAGGCGTGGGCGTCGTGCCGGGAGCATTGTCTGGCGGAGGCCGTCCTGGCGATGGTGGAGTGTTTCGCGGACGTCTCCGGGGTGCGGGCCACCGCCGTGGACCGGGTGCGGCTGCCCGAGGCCAGCGACGACGACCTGCTCGCCTCGCTGCTGGACGAGATCATCTTCCGGCTGGAGGTGTACGGCCAGGTGCCCGTGGACGTGGAGGCGGACGAGGCCGATGGCGGCCTGGACGTACGCCTGGCGGTCACCGGTATCGCGGACGTGGAGATCACGGGGGCGGTTCCGACGGCGGTGGTGTGGAACCGGCTGCGCATCGGACCGGATCCGTTCGGGTGGTCGTGTGCGGTGACGGTCGACGCCTGACCTCGGCGGCGGGGCACGTCTGTGGCGGCGAGCTGATCGTCGCGGTGCCGGACGTCGAGGGCGTGAGGTGGCAGAGACGGGGCGTCAGCCCGCCCAGGCCACCAGCCGTTCGCGGTTGCCCGGCTCCCGTAGCCGGGCGAGCGACTCCTTCTCGAGCTGGCGTACCCGCTCGCGGGTCAGACCGACGCGCCGCGCGACCTCGTTCTGGGTGCGGGTGTGTCCGTCGTGCAACCCGTAGCGCAGGCTGAGGATCATGGCCTCCCGGGGCGCGAGCGTGCCGACGGCCTCGCGGAGTTCCTCGGCGAGCGCCCGGAACTCGGCCACCTCCGGGGCCCGGAGCACCTCGGTGTCGGCGATGAGGTCGCCGACGACGGTCTCGCCCCTGTCGTCCACCGGCGTGTCCAGGCTGACGGCGTCCCGTCCGACATGGCGCAGCCAGCCGATCCTGTCCTCGGCGAGGCCGCTCTCCCGGGCCACCTCCTCGGCGGTCGGCTCCCGTTCCAGGTCGAGTCGCAGCCGCCGCTCGACCTTGGCGATCTTCTGCAGCTGTTCCACGACGTGCATCGGCAGCCGCACGGAGCGCGCGTGCGCGGCCAGGCCCCGTTCGATCGCCTGGCGGATCCACCAGGTCGCGTACGTGGAGAACTTGAAGCCCTTGGTGTGGTCGAACTTCTCCACGGCCCGGATCAGCCCCAGGTTGCCCTCCTGGATGACGTCCAGCAGGGGCAGACCGCGGTGGGCGTGCCGCTTGGCCATCGACACGACGAGCCGGAGATTGGCGCGGACCATGTGGTCCTTGGCAGCCAGCCCGTCGCGGAGGGCGCCCTCCAGTTCCCGGCGCCGCTTCGCCGTGAGGCCGTGTTCACCGGCGTCGGCCAGGTCCAGCTCCTCCAGCGCCCGCACGCCGGCCTCCATCCGCCGGGCCAGCCGTACCTCGTCCTCGGCGGTGAGCAGCGGGGTCGCCGAGATCTGTGCGAGGTACTGGCCGAGGAGGTCCGGTTCCTCGTCGGGCTCGGGGATGCGGCTGCGCAGCCGCGCGGTGCGGGCGGGGGCGCGGCGGTCCTCCCGGACCTCGTCCGCGGGGTCTTCTGCCAGGGGGGACATCGTCGGGTTCCTCACTCCCCCGCCTCGTTCGGCTCGCCCTGCCGGGTACCCGGGGGATCGGGTGCCGAACCGTGTGGCCCGGGACCCCCGGGGGTACCCCGGGCGACATGACCGGCATCGAACTCAGCAGCGACGCGTTCAACGACCACTCCTTCATCGCGCGCCGGTACTCCTACGAGGGACCGAACATCTCTCCGCCGCTGACCTGGAGCGGTGTACCGGACGACGCGGCCGAACTGGTCCTGCTGTGCGAGGATCCCGACGCCCCGTCGGGGACCTTCGCGCACTGGGTCGTGGTCGGCATCGACCCGCACAGCGACGGCGTCGAGGCCGGGCAGAGCCCGCCGGGCGGTACGGAACTCATCAACGGCTACGGGCAGCACGGCTGGGGCGGCCCGCATCCGCCGCCGGGTGACGACGCCCACCACTACTTCTTCCGGCTCTACGCCCTGTCCGAACCGTGTGTCCTGCCCGACGCCCCGCGCGCGGACCAGGTGCACGAGGAGGTCGAGAGGCGCCGCCTCGCGGACGGGACACTGGTGGGGCTGTACCAGCGCTGAGCCCCCGCGCGTCCTCACAGCGTCACAACGGTCGGTTGTGGCGCGGGCTGCGGGTGGTTGTTTGCCCGGCCTCCCCGCTTCTCGCTTGGATGGCTCCCGGACAACATCGGGTTGTCCGGGAGAGCGGGGAGTGCGCCGGATATGGCGGGCAGACGGTCGCTGGGGCGACGGTTCGGGTGGCTGTGGGGCGCGTACGCGGTCAGCACGGCCGGCACATGGCTCGCGTTCGACGCGTTCGCCCTGATCGCGGTCCTGGCGCTGGACGCCGGGCCCACGCAGGTGTCGCTGCTGGCCGCGGTGGGACCGGCGGTCGGCGCGGCGGTGTCGGTGCCGCTCGGGCCGTGGGTGGAGATCCGCCGCAAACGGCCGGTGATGATCGCGGCGGACCTGATCCGGTGCGGGATGCTGCTGAGCGTCCCCGTGGCGTTCGCCGCCGGCCGGCTGGGCTTCGGCCAGCTACTGCTGGTGTCGGTGGCCGTGGCGGCGGCCGACATCACCTTCAACGCGGCGGCGGGGGCGTTCCTCAAGGACCTGCTGCCGCGGCGGGACCTGCTCGTCGCGAACGGACGCTTCGAGGCGACGACCTGGACCGCCAGCATGATCGGCCCGCCGCTGGGAGGGGCCGCGATCGGCCTGTTCGGCCCGGTGACGACGGTGGTGGCCGACGCCGTGAGCTACCTGCTCTCGGCAATCGGCATCCGGGCCATGGGCGACGCCGAGAAACACCCGGTACGGCCGCACCCGGCGGTGCCCCGGGCCGGTGACCTGCTCGACGGCTGGCGCCACATCCTGGCCGACCCGGCCCTGCGCCCGTTGTTCCTCAACTCGCTCCTGGTGAACTCCCTGATCATGGCGGCGTCGCCACCGCTGCTGATCCTGATGGTCGACGACCTGCACTTCGCGCCGTGGCAGTACGCCCTCGCCTTCGCGGTGCCCTGCACCGGCGGCCTGCTCGGCTCCCGCCTGGCTCCGCGCCTCGTCGCGCGCCACGGCCGGCACCGCGTCCTGCTCACCGCGGGGGCGCTCCGGGCCTGCTGGCCGATCGGCCTGGCCTTCACCGGCCCCGGGGCGCCCGGCCTGGCCCTGATCATGCTGGTCGAGTTCGGCCTGATCACCTGCTGCGGCGTGTTCAACCCGGTCCTCGCCACCCACCGCCTCGACCGCACCCCCAGGGACCGGGTCACCCGCACCCTGGCCGCCTGGTCGGCCACCGGCAAGGCCACCACCGCCGCGACGACCGCCTTGTGGGGGGTGCTGGCCGCCCGGACCGGTCCCCGGACGGCCCTCGCACTGGCCGGTGCCCTGCTGCTCGCCACGCCGTTGCTGCTCCCGCGCCGGGAGCACGCCACGGGGGCCGGCTCCGAACCGGCCCCCGTGACAGTGGACTCGGAGGGCGGCTGACCGGCCCGGGGCCGGTTCAGACCGCCCCGGGCACGTCCTCCGTGACCCCGTTCAGCTCCGAGGCCGGATCCGTGCCGTACGGGCGGGTGAGTATCTCCATGCCGTGGCCCGCCGGGTCCAGGAAGTAGACGCCCCGGCCGCCGTCGTTGCGGTTGATACGGCGGGGGTGGTTGCCGTGCGGGTCGGCCTGGATGGGGACGCGGGCCGTCACGAGGCGGGCCAGGGCCTCGTCGAACTCGTCCTCGGAGACGAGGAACGCGTAGTGCTGCATGGGAATGTCGGCGTCGATGGTGAGGAAGTCCAGCGTGACGCCGTTGTCGGTCGTCACCGGCAGGAACACCCCGGTCGGTGCACCGACCTCCAGTCCCAGGATGTCTGCGAGGAAATGAGCGGACTTCTCCCGGTCACGGGACAGGACGATGGTGTGGTTGAACTCGACTGACACGGTTGAATGCCTCCACGGGCATCTCCGCGGCGCCTCCATGCCTCACCCGGCCGGTGACCGGCACGCGATGCCGCGCGGTGGATCGTAGACAGCGGTGGCGGAGGGCGTCGAGCGGTTTTCGGCCGTGTTGGGGGTCCGCCGGCGTCCGGGCCTGCTGACCCCGTTCCCCGTGGGGACGCCGAAGGGGCGGACCGGAGATCCGGCCGCCCCCGTTGCGCGTGTGGTGCGCGGCTCAGTACCAGCCGGTGTTCACCAGGTCGTGGCCGTCGCACGCGAGCAGGGCGCGCGAGACGCGGCCGTTGAGGTTGTTGCCCATCTGCGTGTAGGCGTAGTTGATGCCGGAGTCGACGGTCTCGGAGACCCAGCCGTCGACCCGGCCCGCGCCGTTGTCGGAACGCTGCAGTACGGCCGCGCATCCGGGCCGGGAGTTCTCGATCCGGGCGAACGAGCCGCACTTGTCGGAGTAGAAGTACTTCAGGGCCATGCCTTCGGCGTACAGGGTGGGCCCGATCTGCCGGAAGGTGCCCGTGCAGAACGAGGTGGTGGGGTACTGCCCCTCCATGCCGTAGGCCCCGTAGTTGCCGCCCGAGTACGGCTGGGCCTGGGCGGAGGTCGGAAGGAGCGCCATCACCGCGGCGGCGCCCCCCGCGGCCAGCAGTGTCCTGAGTGATCGGCGGCTCATGAGCCCTCTTTCGTGTGTCGGCGGTTGATCCGGGCGTGCGCGGCGACCGGCCCCCGGCCGGCCGTCGCTCGCTTGCCGTGACCGTACGAGGCGTCACCGCACCGCCGACACCTGACACTTATCAGGGTCGAATCCGCAGGTCACCCCGCTCCGCCCGAGCCCTGACATTCGTCAGGACCGTGGCCCCGCCCGAGCTCCTATCGTGGCGCCGCGGGCCGAGGTCCCGTAGGACAACCCGGGTGATCCAGGAAGGGCAACCATGCGCATGCTCCTGCGCGGCGCGGCCGCGCTCGCGGCCGTCGTCACGGTCGCGTCACTCACGAGCGGTGCGGCGGCGCAACCCCGGACGGGCAGGCCCGCCGGTACCGTCCAGACCTCCGCGACCGCCCAGATCCCGCCCGGCGTCACCGCCGGCGTGGCCGTCTTCGACCGCGAGACCGGCACGTTCACCGAACAGATCAACGACAGCGCGCAGTTCCGTTCCGCCTCGGTCGTCAAGCTCCTGCTGACCCTGGACTTCCTGTGGGACCGCGGGCCCGACTACACCATCCCCCCGGCCGACCGGGCCCGGCTGGAACCGATGCTGCGCGGCAGCGACGACGACGCCGCGAACCACTACTGGTCGACGTACGGCGGCCCGGCGATCATCAAGCGGATGCTCGACCGGCCGGCGCTCGGTCTGCGTGACACGGCGCCACCACCCGCCGGGTACGCGGGCTTCTGGGGCTACACCGCCATTTCGGCCCGGGACACGGTGGCGGTCTACCGGTACATCCTGGACAAGGCGCCCGCACCCGTCCGCACCTTCATCATGGACAACCTGCGCCGCTCCACCCGCTGCTCGACCACCGACCACTTCGACCAGCACTTCGGTGTCGCGGGGTCCTTCGACCGGCCCTGGGCGGTGAAGCAGGGCTGGTCCGGCCAGTTCGGGAAGGGCACGTGCGGCTCTCAGGCAACGTCCTCGGCAGCGCGGACGGAAGCCGCCCCCGCTCCCCGCGCCGACGCGGCCGTGGACCTCACGCACCCCGCACTGCACACCACCGGCACGGTGGGTGCCACCGACCGTGCGATCGTGGCCGTGCTGTCGCTGCACCCGGACGGCACGTCGTACGGCAAGGCGTACACCGACCTCGGCCGGCTGACCCGTTCGCTGAACGTGCCGGGGGCCAAGCGGCCCGCCGGAACCTGGTTCGGCACCTGGGGCGAGTCCGTGAACGTCCGCAAGGGGCCGTCCACGGGCGGTGACCCGATGACACGGCTCCCGGCCGGCGTCGAGGTCCTGGTGGGCTGCCAGACCCGGGGCGAGGTGGTCAATGTGCCGCCGTACACCAACGAGTGGTGGGCCTATCTGCCCCAGTACGAGGGCTACATCTCCAACATCTACATCAGCTCGCCGGACAACCGGCTGCCGAACGTCCCGGAGTGCGGCCAGCCGCTGCCGTGACGGGAACGGGGGACGAGCGGTGGGCGGGGCTGCGGCCCCGTCCACCGCTCGCGTTCGTGCGGCTCAGCGCTGGTACTCGGCGAGGTAGCGCATCACCTTGTCCACGTGCGGCCGTACCCGCTCCGGGACGCCGCGCTCCTCGATGACCGTGCGGTCGCTGGTGCGGTAGCCGGCCGCGACGAGCGCGGGCAGGTCCTTCTTCGGCAGCCCGGCCTGCTTGAAGCGCTGGTCGAGCCAGCACACGTACAGGCTCATGGTGGAGATGGCGTCCGGCGGCGACATGTGGTCCTTGTCGCCGTCTCCGTCCCCGTCCACGGCCCAGGCGCGGAACACCGACGGTGTCCACATGGCGATGCCGTACTCCTCGCTCTCCGGGCGGGAGGCGTTCGCGTCGAAGTTGCTCTCCGCCTTGACCAGCGCGGCGAGCAGGGCGGGGGTGATCTCCTCGTCGGTGCAGCGGTGCGCCGCGCGGGCGATGACGGGACGCAGCTCCTCGGGCACGTCGGAGTCCTCGGGGATCTCGCCGGCCGGCGGGACCGACGTGGGCGTACCGGTGACGGCGGGGGTGTCGCGGTCTTCGTCCTGGGTGCCGCCTCCGCCGCCCCCGAGCAGGGCCGCCCCGGCGACCGCGGCGGCGGTCAGGACGACGAGTCCGGCCGCGGCTGCGGGCACCAGGCGTCTTCGGCGGCGGTGCGGGCCGCCGGTGATGGCCTCGACCCGGGCGGCGACACCGGCGGCCGTGTGCGGGAGGCGGGCGGCGTGGTCCGGGGCCAGGCAGTCGGCGATCAGCCGGCGCATGTCCTCGTCGAGTCCGGCGTCGAGGCGCAGGGACGCGGTGCCGCGGGCGTAGGTCTGGGCGGCGAGCGAGCGGGCCCGGGCCGTCGCGCCGGGGAAGGGGTGCAGTCCGCCGGTGAGCACCTGGTGGGCGAGGACGCCGAAGGCCCAGATGTCGGCGGTGGGCCGGACGACGGCGCCCTGGGTGCCGGTGCGCTGCGACCACCACTCGGGCGGCAGATGGTCGAGGGTGCCCAGCGGCGGCAAGTGGGCGTGGGTTCCGTCGAGTTCGGTGGCGAGACCGAAGTCGGCCAGCCACACCTGACCGCCGGGGCCCAGCAGGACGTTGGCGGGCTTGAGGTCGCCGTGCACCCAGCCGGCGTCGTGCATGTGGGCGAGTCCGGCGGCGACGCCGCGCAGGACGCGGTCGGCGTCCGCGATCGGCCCGCCCGTCTCCGCGGCGTCCAGTACGTCCTTCAGGCTGGCCTCGGCCCGGTCCATGACCAGCGCGATCGCGCCGTCCAGGGCGGGCAGTCCGGGTGCCTCGACGGTGCACACGGCGTGGGTGCGGACGAGGTGGGGATGGTCGGCCTCGGCGCTGAAGCGGACCTCGCGGGCCACGAGTTCCCCGAGTGCGGCGCGTTGTCCGGGGCCCAGGGCGCCGGTCGGCAGCACCTTCACCGCCGCGGGCGTGCCGTCGTCGGCCCTGCGGGCCTCGTAGACGGTGCCCCAGCCGCCGGAGCCGATGACCGGGCCCAGTTCCCATCCCTCGACGCGGAACCCCTCCGGGAGGCCGGGTGGGCGGGGTGCTTCCAGTTCGTCGTCCCGTTCGCCGGGCGTCGTCATGCGCCTGCCTCCTGCGGGTCGGTGAGGCGGGCGGCGCCGCGGGGCGGCAGCAGGCCGAGGTGCTCCTCGCGGACCAGGCCGAAGCGCAGGGCGACGGAGGCGAGCCGGGTGCGCTTGGCGCCGGTGCGCCCGCCGTCGGCGGCGGCCGTGGCCTCCTCGCCGAGGTCCAGGCGCAGTTTGGCGAAGGCGAGGTAGTCGATGTGGTAGTTGACCGCGGAGCGGGTGAGGTCCCGGCAGGACTCCAGCGGCCGGAGCCGCTCGACGATCTGCCCGACGCCGGGCAGTGCCGAGTCGGAGGGGTCACGCAGCCGGGGTTCGCACAGGGCCACCAGGACGAGGAAGTACTTCGACGTCGGGTCCAGCGCGAAGGGGTGGACGGTCTGTTCGCCGCCGCCCGGCACGGACTGCTCGCCGAGATAGGCGTGCTGGGGCGCGAACACCTTGAACGTGGCGGTGCCGGACAGGGCGGGCAGCACCACGCGGGAGAACTCGAAGGGCACGGGCGCCCCGAGCCGCCCCGGCGCGACGGTGAGGTACTCGCCGGCCCCCTCCAGGTTCTCCACCACGTACGAGACGCTGCGGCTGAAGTTGGACAGCCGCCAGTAGTCCCCGGCCGCTTCCAGTTGCCCGGCCCGGCGGGAGATCCCCGGGTCGGTCAGGACGATGCGGACGCCCGCCCCGCCGCGCCCGAAATCCGCGATGTCCCCCGGCCCCAGGTGGATCAGTTCGGGACTGCCCGTCTCGTCCGCGCCCCACTGGGCGGTACCGGGCAATTGCACGATGATCGTTTCCACGCGGACTCCCCCGCTGCTGTCGCCCCCGATTTGGTCGCGAGGATTGTACGGTCGGCTTCCGCTTCCCGCGGAGCCGGCGGGGCCGCCTCAGCGGGCCGTTTCCGGGCGTCGCGCGACGAACACGAACTCCCGGCCCGGCCGGTCCGGTGCGTCCCGTACGCCCTCCACCACGCAAGCCTGCGCGACGAGTTCCGTCTCGACCTTCCGCCGCTCGCGAAAGCGCGGTGTCGAGACCGGCGTCAGGGTCCGCCCGTCCGCGGCGAACCCATAGGTCCACCGGAACGTCACCAGCGGTCCGCTCACGTCGAATCGGCCCAGGAGGACTCGACGACGCCGACGCCGGCTACCTCTGTCACGCCGTACGCGGCCTCGCGGTTCCACTCCTCCCTGGCGCGGCGGGCCGGTCTCCGCGAGACATGCGCAGGTACGGGTCGAGATCGCGACGGCCGGGGTCGAGAGCGTCATACACCGCGGCGAGCCGCGGATGCCGGAAGCACTCCTCGGTCATGCGCCCGAAGGTACGGAGGGCGGCTGCGTGCGGCCACCGTTCCTCAGTGGCCGCACCTCGTCAGCCGAGGCAGATGACGAGCAGGCAGAGCTCCTTGGACTGGGAGCCGGAGGGAGGCGTGTCGGGCTGGGTGGTCGACGCGGGCGGGGGTGTCGAGGGGGACGTCGGCTGCTGGACGTCCTGATCGGACCCGGCGGCCGGCGGCGTCGGCTCGGTGACCGTCGAACCGGAGGAACCGGAGGTACCCGCGCCGCCGGTGACGGTGTCGACGGTGTCCGGGACGGTCCTGCGCTGCGGCGAGGTCGTCAGCGGGAGTTCACGGGGCGCGGCGGCCGCGTCCGTGTGGGTGTCCGACGGGGTGGCGAGGGGGTCGGCGGCGGCCCGGGACCGCTGGTGGCGCGAGGCGCGGTCGGTGTCCCGCGCGGTGGCGGGCGAGGAGCGCGGGCCGTCCTGCCGGCTCGACGTCGGTTCGGTGTACGTGGGCGCCTCCCCGGCGGCGCCGCCCATGGTCGTGTCCTCCGGCGTCGTGGCCGCCTGCACGCCGGGCTTGGCGTTCCCGTTCATCGCGGCGACGGTCAGACCGCCTCCGACGAGCGCGACCGCCGTCGCCACCACGGCCCGGCGCTGGTTCTTCTTCCAGCGGGCCATCTGACGACGCCGCGCCGCCCGCCCCTCCGGCCGGGCCTCATAGCCCTCGGTCGTGCCGGTGTCCGGGTCGTCGTACCCCTCCGGCGCGCCGGGGCCGGTGCTCTCCTGCGGAAGGGCGGGAGTCTCGTCCCACACGGTCCCGTCGTGCCAGGTGCCGGTGGCGGCCGGGTACTCCCAGGCGGCCGTTCCACCGGTGGTCATGGCGGGCACGGGGGCCGGGCCGGAGCGGCCGCCCGCGGCGGAGGGGTCGATGTCGGGGGCGTAGGCGCCGCACCCCGGGCAGACCAAGGCGCCGTTGAGGTGCCGACGGCACGAGGAGCAGTAGTCCATGTGTGGTTTTCCCGATCTGGCTGTTCCGGCGGCTCGCCGGCCGCGGCCTGGTCACGTTCGCACGTGGGATCGAGCCGTAACGCTAACGAGACTTTGAAAGGGCGGTGTGCAGTCTGTGTGACACCCCTGCACAGATCCTCTGGATCTCGCGTGTGCCATCAGTGACGCGTGAGTAAACGGGGCGGCGTCCGGGAAAGCTCGGCCACCGCGCAGGGGACGCCGCCTCCGCATGCGCTCATCTCAACTCCCTTAATTCTCCCGCGAACTGACGCACAACCCTTTGGGCACCCCGCGGGTCACACCATGCAGGAGCAACCACCTCGAAGAGTTGCATGGGGGAAATATGCGATTCACCCGTTCCATCCTGGCCGCGTCCGCCGTGGCGGCCCTGTCCGTCGGCACCATGACCGCCCTGGCGTCGCCGGCCTCGGCCGCGCCCAACACCACCCCGCAGAAGGTCTGTGGAAGTGGCTACAAGACGGTCAACTCGGCGGCCGTCGGCTCGCTGGGGACCGTCTACCTGACCTACAACGCCTCCAACGGCCGGAACTGCGTCACGACCATCCGCAACAACCCGGGCACGGCCGTGGCCATGTCCGCCTGGGTCTCCGTTCCGGACACCGAGGAAAGCGACTACGACGAGGGCCTCTTCACGTCGTACGCCGGACCCACCTACGCCTACGGCAAGGGCCACTGCGTGGACTGGGGCGGCAGCATCGCCAACACGTACGTGCAGGTGTACGGCTCCAACTGCGGCTCCCTGAAGGAGCACCGGGTCACCTTCACCCGCTGACCCCCTCCGGCCGGGCCCCACGGGCGACCGTGGTGGCCCGGCTTCTCCGTGCCGCCCCTACGCCCAGGCCGTCACCGGCACGAACGAGCTGTCCTGCCGGAACAGATCCGTTCCGTCGGAGCGCTCCACGCGCAGCTGGTAGGCGTAGTGGCGCAGGTAGTACCCCGGGTAGTTGTACGACTCGAAGCGGACCGAGCCCGAGGACGCGCCGGCGCGGAGGACGAACGTGGCGTCCCTGGCGAAGGTGCTCGTGCCGTCGTTCGGGTCGAACCGGGCCCGGAAGTCCCAGTGGCGCAGGTAGTTGCCGGCCGCGTCCCGGAAGGAGTAGCCACTGCCGTCGGCGAGGCCGGCGACGACCGTGAAGGTGGCGGCCCGCTTCTCGGCGGTGCTGCTGGAGGCGCTGACCACGGGCAGGTTGAGCAGGGAGGACTGCTGCTCCCAATAGCGGGTCGTGTAGTTGGCCGAGCGGAAGGAACGCGTGGTGTTCCGGGCCAGAGCCGGGCCGCCCGCGACCGTCTCCTTGACGACGGTGAAGTGCCGCGCCGTACCGGAGATCGCGGGCAGTGCGGCCGGGGCCGACCAGGTGGCGAAGGTGTCGTAGCTGTCGCTGTAGTAGTAGTTCCCGTCGCCGTAGCCGTCGAAGAAGATCCGCCAGCCGCCGTTGTCGAGCTGCACCAGCGCCGGGCCCTCGCGGTAGCTCCCCCAGCCCGCCCAGTCGCCGGTCCGGCGGATCGTGTACGGACCGGTGAGGTTCGAGGCGGTGGCGTACTCGATGTACTTCGTCGTCTCGTTCTTCGGGAAGGCGTGGTAGGTGGAGCCGATCTTCACGATGAACGTGTCGATGTGGTTGGCACCGATTCCGGAGAGGGCGACCGGGGAACTCCACGCCGTGAGAGCCGAGTTGGTGGCTCTCAGCAGGTACGGCGTGAAGATCCACTCGTCGTTCGCGGTGGAGCAGGACACGATGACGCTCACGCTGCCGTCGCTGTCGACGAACCACTCGGGCGCCCAGGCGCGGGAGAGGTTGGCGACGGGGACGGTGTAGTCGTACAGGAACGTCCAGTTGACGCGGTCGGAGCTGCGGGCGAAGCCGATGGTCGTGCTGGGGTCCTGCCAGGTGTGCGTGGTGTAGGTGACGTAGTAGAAGCCGTCGGTGTGCCTGATGACGCTCGCGTCACGGATCCGGTTCGCCGGCGGGGTGTACGCGGAGGAGCGCAGCAGCCGGAAGTCGGTGGCGTCGTCCGACTGGTAGACGTTGACCGTGCCGTCGTCGCTGTTGAGGAACGGCACGATCGTGTAGCGGGTGGCCGAGCCGCTCGGGGGTGCGGCGGCCAGGGCGCTGCCGAGCAGTCCGGGGGTTTCGCCGAGCAGGGCCGCCGAGGCGGGCAGGGCGGCCAGGGCACGCAGCAGCGTGCGGCGGGACGGGGCAGCGGGGTGTGGAGTCACGGGCGGCTCTCCCTAGGACACCGAATTCGATATAGCGAACAGGGTTCGGCTACTCGATCAGAAGTGAGGGCTCAGAACGTAAGGGCGAAGCGGAGGGGCGTCAATGGTTTGAACAGGGGACGATGTGCCCAGTGAGGAAGATGTGGCCCGTGGGTGAACCTTCACTCCCGCCGCCGGCATTCCACCACCGGCCACCGGACGTTACCGTTCGGTAGACAAGCCGCTTCCGGAGGTGTCCGTATGACGCTCGACCGTTGCGAAGGGCTGGCGGAGACCGCCCGTGCGCTGGCTGCCGGGGAGGTGACGTCGCGGGCGCTGGTCGAGCGGACGCTGGCGCGGATCGAGGCGACACAGTCCGGCCTCAACGCCTTCCGGATCGTCCGGACCGAGGCCGCGCTCGCCGAGGCCGACGCCGCCGACCGGGAGCTTGCCGCGGACCGGGACGCGGCCTCGCACAGCGCGCACAAGCCGCTGCTCGGCGTTCCCGTCGCGGTGAAGGACGACATGGACGTGGCCGGCGAACCGACCGCGTTCGGCTGCTGCGGTGAGTTCCCGCCGGTCGCCGAGGACGGCGAGGCGGTCCGGCGACTGCGCGCGGCCGGAGCCGTGATCATCGGCAAGACCAACACCTGCGAGTTCGGGCAGTGGCCCTTCACCGAGGGGCCGGCCTTCGGCGCCACCCGCAACCCGTGGAGCACGGACCACACACCCGGCGGTTCCTCGGGCGGCTCGGCCGCCGCGGTCGCCGCCGGGCTCGTGCCCGCCGCACTCGGCTCGGACGGTGCCGGCTCCGTGCGGATCCCGGCCGCCTGGACCCATCTGGTCGGCATCAAGCCGCAGCGCGGCCGTGTCTCGACCTGGCCCCGCGGCGAGTCCTTCCAGGGCATCACCGTCAACGGCACCCTGGCCCGCTCGGTCGCCGACGCGGCCCTGCTGCTGGACGCGGCGAGCGGCAACCACGCGCAGGACCCTCACCAGCCCCCGGCCCTGGACGTGTCCCGGGCCGTCGGCCGCGATCCCGGGCGGCTGCGCATCGCGCTCTCGCTCAAACCGCCCTTCACGGCGGTGCCCGCCCGACTCCTGCCCGAGGTGCGCGCCCGGGTGGTCGACCTGGCCGAGCGGCTGGCCGCGGCGGGCCACTTCGTCGAGGAGGCGGACCCGCCGTACGGGCAGATCGGGCTGACCTTCGTACCGCGCGCCACAGCCGGGATCGCCGAGCGCGTGGGCGAGGCGCCCTTCCCTGCGCTGCTGGACCGGCGCACCCGGGACGCGGCGAGGCTGGGCCGGCTGCTCGGCGGGGCCCCGCTGCGGGCGGCCCGGCGTGCGGAGACCGTGCTGCACCGGCGGATCGGCGCCTTCTTCACCTCGTACGACGTGGTCCTCGCGCCCACGACCGCCGCTCCCCCGCCCCGGATCGGCGCCCTGCTCGAACTCAACGGGTTCGCCACCGACCGGGCGATGATCGCGGCCTGCCCGTACGCCTGGCCGTGGAACGTGCTGGGCTGGCCCGGCGTCAACGTGCCCGCCGGTTTCACACCGGACGGCCTGCCGGTCGGCGCGCAGTTGCTGGGCCCGGCCAACAGTGAGCCCCTGCTCGTGCAGGTGGCCGCGCAACTGGAGGCGGAGCTGCGCTGGGCGGAGAAGTGGCCGTCACCACCGGTCACGGCGCGTTCCGCTGCCGCCTGAGCGACCGCAGGGTGTCCTCTCGGCGGACGCGTCGCTGGTCGGGCTCATGGGCCGGGTCACCGGAACGGCCGGGCCCGGCCCGGTCGGTGAGGTGAGCGTCCGGGTGCGCGGCGGAGCCGAGCGCTTCCTCGCCCACCCCGCCTCCGCGGTCGACCGCATCGAGACGGGCACGGTCGTGACGATGGTTGAGCACCTCCCGCCGAGAACCGTCCACGTCACGCCGGCGTACGACAGCCCAGCCCACTGCGACGCGGGTGAGAGCCGTGGGTGTCACGCTCCGGCCAAGGATGCGCCGGTGTCCGTACCCGGGCTCCGCACCGGAGCACACTCCCCTTCGTTCGGCGCCGAGAGGGCACCATGCGAAGGGAGCGCATGCCGATGGCCGTCGGCGTCGTTGCGGGGGTGGCGGTTGCCGCCGTCCTCGTTCTGATCGGCCCGTTCAAGCTGGTCGGGTCCTCGATCCCGTGGATCTGCAGCGAGGCCGCCGCCGGCCAGCAACTCGCCGCGAACGGGCCGGAGATCGTGAAGGCGGGCGCGTCCGCCTTCGACAACGTCGACGACATGGTGCCGCCGGACGGCGCCGACGGCATCGCGGACCTGTTCGCCGAGGCGCTCACCGTGAGGGGCACGGGGCTGGGCCCCGCCCGCCGGCTGCGCGCCTCGACGGACCGGACCGGGCAGGCACCGCAGGACACCTCCGCCCTCAACGGGCAGGCGCGGAAGGTGCCGACGGGCGACAGGTGCCCCGTCGGGCGTGATCACGGGGGCAGCCTCTAGGGTGCCCCCGTGACCGCGTACACCGATGAGAACGTCCCGGGCCGTCACGGCCCCTCCGCCACCGTCCAGGCCGACCCGCGCCAGGTGGGCCGGGTGCGGACGGAGTACTCCCCCGCGCACGACGGCGACCCGGACCCCGGGGAGATCGTCTGGACGTGGGTGCCCTACGAGGAGAACGACGGCCGCGGCAAGGACCGTCCGGTGCTCGTGGTCGCCCGCGAGCCGGGCGGTACGTTCCTGGCCGTGCAGTTGTCGAGCAAGCGGCACGACGGCGACCGCGAGTGGGTGCCGATCGGCGGCGGGCCGTGGGACCGGACGGGCCGGGACTCGTGGGTCGACGTGGACCGCGTGCTGCGTCTGCACGAGGACGGCATGCGCCGGGAGGCCTGTGCCTTGGACCGGATGCGCTTCAACCTGGTCAGGCGCCGCCTGCAGGAGCGCTACGGCTGGAGCTGAACGCCTGCTCGAAGGCTCCCAGGACCGCACGGTCCCGCGTCCGGTCCAGGATCCCGAACACCACATGCTCGAAAGTCCGCGCGAACCGGCCGCCGGGCTCCAGCAGCGCCCGGAACGCCTGTGCCACCTGCGCGGGGTCGTTGCGGAACACCCCGCAGCCCCAGGCGCCCAGGACGAGCCCGCGGTACCCGTGGGCCGCGGCCGTCTCCAGGACGCGCTCGGCGCGCACCGCGAGGGCCCGCGGCAGTTCGGCGGCCCGTTCGGGCGCCGTGCGCAGCACCACGCCCGCGTTGGGCGCGGGAGAGGTCAGGAAGCCGGCGGTGTACGGCTCGGCCAGCAGGCCGCCACGGTCGTCGCGGAACACGGGCACGGCCGGTGAGTGGATGACACGGTCCGTGTAGAACGGGTCGCGGTGGGCCCGGTGATGGTCGTAGAAGGCGCGGGCCTGAAGGAGGCAGGTGTGGAGCGCGGAGGCCCGGCACAGGGCCTCCTCCTGGGCCTGGGCACCGTTCAGATAGCCGCCGCCGGGATTCCGGGCCGAGGCGAAGTTCAGCACCGCCACGCGCCCGCCGAGCCGGCGGGCGGCCTCCAGGCTGCTCTCGCCCGTGACCTCCACCCGCGTCTTGAGCGTCCCCGTCACCCGATCGGCGGGCACGGGCACCGGTTCCGGTCCGTACAGGCGCGTGCCCTCGCGTGCCGCCCGCAGCTCCGCCGCGATGGAGACCTCGCGCCCGTCCGGGGCGCGGTAGGACCCGGCCGCGACGATCTGTTCGGTCTGCTGGGCGATACCGCGCAGGCGCGCGCTCACGGCGCGACCCCCGTACGCGCTGTGACCGCGCGCCACGCGGCCCTTCTTGTCGTGCTCACGCAGGCATGGTGGGCGATGTGCGATCTCCGGCGCAACGGAGTTTTCGCCGTCGGAGAAACGCGGGGGAAATCGCCGGGAAACGCCGGGCCGGACCGTATGACCGCCCGGAAACGCCCCGCTTCGCCCCCTTGTGCCGAACGGCGTGAGCGTCTTGGGTGGGACGAGTGATCCCGATCCGGGCCGCCGAAGAGCCCGGACCGGTGGCATGGTGGAATCTCAGGAGGATCCCGCAATGTCCGATTCGGCAAGTGGCTGTACCCGGCCACGCACCTCACTGTCCGAAGCCGAGGTCGAGGCTCTGGTCCGCGGCATCTGCTTCAAGACCGGCCCGCCACGCCGCCTCGGTGTCGAGGTGGAATGGCTCGTCCACGAGCTGCGCGAACCGCGGCTCCCCGTCACACCCGAACGACTCGAAGCGGCCTACGCAGCACTGCGGCCGCTGTCTCTGCGGTCGGCGCTCACCGTGGAACCCGGCGGCCAGCTGGAGCTGAGCTCGCCCCCCGCCGCCTCGCTGACGGAAGTCATCAGCACCGTCTCCGCCGACCTCGACGCCGTCCGCGCGGTCCTGCGCCAGGACGGCCTCACCCTCGTCGGCCTCGGTCACGATCCCTGGCACGAACCCCGCCGGTTCCTGCGCGAACCTCGTTACGACGCCATGGAGACATGCCTGGACCGCACGGGTCCCGCCGGCCGCGCCATGATGTGCGCCTCCGCCTCCGTGCAGGTGTGCCTGGACGCCGGTCACGAGGAGCCCGGGCCGCAGGGCCTGGTGCGCCGCTGGTGGCTGGCCCACCATCTGGGCGCCGTCCTGGTCGCCGCGTTCGCCAACTCCCCGCTCGCCGGGCACCGGCCGACCGGCTGGCTGTCCACCCGGCAGCTCGCGTGGACCCGGATCGGCGCCGGCCGGGCGGGCGGACCGCGGCTGGACACCGACCCGCGGGGCGCCTGGACCCGGCACGTGCTGGACGCCCCCGTGATGTGCGTACGGCAGGACAGCGGGCCCTGGGACGTTCCCGAGGGGCTCACCTTCCGGGACTGGATCCGCACGGGCGCGCCCCGGCCGCCCACCCGGGAGGATCTCGACTACCACGTCACGACGCTGTTCCCGCCGGTCAGGCCGCGCGGCCACCTCGAACTGCGCATGATCGACGCACAGCCCGGCGACGACGGCTGGATCGTGCCGCTCGCCGTGACGGCGGCACTCTTCGACGACCCGGAGGCCACCGAGACCGTCTACCGGGCCGTGAAGCCGCTGGCCGAGCGGACGCTGGGGCTGCCCGCGCCGCACAACCCGCTGTGGCTCGACGCGGCCCGCACCGGCCTGGCCGACGCGGAACT
Organism: Streptomyces sp. NPDC012466; assembly: GCF_042955215.1. Taxonomy (NCBI): domain Bacteria; kingdom Bacillati; phylum Actinomycetota; class Actinomycetes; order Kitasatosporales; family Streptomycetaceae; genus Streptomyces; species Streptomyces sp. NPDC012466. Next base: position 266,279 of record NZ_JBIBEQ010000001.1, read on the forward strand.
GCGCGAGGTGGCCGTCACCTGCTTCACGACCGCGCTGGACGCCCTGCCCCGGCTCGGCGCCGCCCCCGAGGTCATCGAGGCCGTCACGGCCTATCTGGACCGCTACGTCGTCCTGGGCCGCTGCCCCGCCGACGACCTGCTCGACCGACAGCGCGGCACGGACGGTCGCGCCCACGGGAAGGACTTCCGCCCATGACCGACACCGATCCCGCCGTCGATGCCGGGAGCGTCGACCCCGAGATGCTCCGTGAGCGGGCGGTCGCCTCACTCGTCGTGGCCCGCGACCGCACCACCCTGCTGACGAGCTGCGTGGAGGATCCCGACCTCACCGCCCAGCACTCGCCGCTGATGTCGCCGCTGGTCTGGGACCTCGCGCACATCGGCAACCAGGAGGAGCAGTGGTTGCTGCGGACCGTCGCCGGGCACGAGGCGATACGCCCGGAGATCGACGGCCTCTACGACGCCTTCGAGCACCCGCGCGCCGAGCGGCCGAAGCTGCCCCTGCTGTCACCGGCCGAGGCGCGGACGTACGCTGCCGAGGTGCGCGGCCGGGCGCTGGACGTGCTGGAGCGCGCCGCGTTCCACGGGACGCGGCTGACGGAGGCCGGGTTCGCCTTCGGGATGATCGCGCAGCACGAACAGCAGCATGACGAGACGATGCTGATCACCCATCAGCTCCGTACGGGCCCGCAGGCCCTGACCGCGCCCGACCCGGATCCGGTGCCGCTGTTCACCGGGCCGTCCGAAGTCCTCGTGCCGGGCGGGCCGTTCACCATGGGCACCTCCGGCGAACCGTGGGCCCTGGACAACGAACGCCCCGCGCACCGGCGCGAGGTGGCGCCCTTCCACATCGACACGACCCCGGTGACCAACGGCGCCTACCGGGCGTTCATCGAGGACGGCGGCTACCGCAACCCTCGGTGGTGGACGGCCGACGGCTGGGCGCACATCCAGAAGCACGGCATCGACGCCCCGCTGTTCTGGCGGCGCGACGGAAAGCAGTTCCTCAGGCGCCGCTTCGGCGTCACCGAGGTCGTCCCGCCCGACGAGCCGGTGCTCCACGTGTGCTGGTACGAGGCCGACGCCTACGCCCGCTGGGCGGGACGCCGGCTGCCCACGGAGGCCGAGTGGGAGAAGGCGGCCCGGCACGACCCGGCAGCCGACCGCTCGATGCGCTACCCGTGGGGCGACGCCGACCCGGGGCCGGAGCACGCCAACCTCGGCCAGCGGCACCTGCGTCCGGCGCCCGCCGGGAGTTACCCGGCCGGCGAGTCGCCGCTCGGCGTACGGCAGTTGATCGGCGACGTGTGGGAGTGGACGGCCAGCGACTTCCTGCCGTACCCGGGGTTCAAGGCGTTCCCGTACAAGGAGTACTCGGAGGTCTTCTTCGGGCCCGAGCACAAGGTGCTGCGCGGCGGTTCGTTCGCGGTGGACGCGGTGGCCTGCCGGGGCACCTTCCGCAACTGGGACTACCCGATCCGGCGCCAGATCTTCTCCGGATTCCGCACGGCACGGTCGGAGGACGTCTGATGTGCCGTCACGTGGCGTACGTGGGGCCCGAAGAGCCGCTGGGCAGCCTCCTCGTGCGCCCCCCGCACGGGCTGTACCGGCAGTCGTGGGCGCCCCGGCACCAGCGGTACGGGACGGTCAACGCCGACGGCTTCGGTGTCGGCTGGTACGCGCAGGGCGACCCGGTACCGGCCCGCTACCGCCGGGCCGGGCCGATCTGGGCCGACCTGTCGTTCGCCGATCTCGCCCGGGTCGTACGGTCCACCGCGCTGCTCGCCGCGGTGCGGGACGCGACCCTCTCGGGCGCGGACGCGGAGGCCGCCGCGGCCCCGTTCGCCGCGGGGACCTGGCTGTTCAGCCACAACGGCGCGGTGCAGGGCTGGCCCGGTTCGCTGGCCGCGGTGTCCCGGACACTGCCGCACGAGGAGCTGCTGTCGCTGGAGGCCCGCAACGACTCGGCGCTCGTGTGGGCGCTGGTCCTGGCGCGGCTGCGAAGCGGTGACGAGGAGGGCCAGGCGATGGCCGACACGGTCCTGGAGGTCGCCGCCGCGGCCCCCGGTTCCCGGCTCAACCTCCTGCTCACCAACGGCGACACCATCACCGCGACCGCCTGGGGCGACGCCCTGTGGTACCTCACCCGGCCCGGCGGCGGCACCGTCGTGGCCTCCGAGCCCTACGACGACGATCCGCACTGGCGGGAGGTCCCCGACCGCACCCTGCTGGCGGCGAGCCGCACCGACGTGCTGCTCACGCCGCTCAAGGAGCCGGCCGACGTCGCCGTGCCCTCCCCCTCGCCGAAGGAGCCCCGTACGTGAGCCCGTTCCACCTCACCCGCACCCTGCCGGAGGACGCCACGGACGCCGCGCTGCGCGCCGACGTCCACCGGGGGCTGACCGGCCGCCCCAAGACCCTGCCGCCGAAGTGGTTCTACGACGCGCACGGCAGCGACCTGTTCGAGAAGATCACGGAACTGCCCGAGTACTACCCCACGCGTGCCGAGCGGGAGATCCTCCTCGCGCGCTCCGGCGAGATCGCCGCGGCGGCCCGGGCACGGACCCTGGTCGAGCTCGGCTCCGGCTCCTCGGAGAAGACGAGGCACCTGCTCGACGCCCTCACGGACCTGCACACCTACGTCCCGGTCGACGTCAGCGGGAGCGCCCTCACCCAGGCCGGGCAGGCGCTCGCCGCCGAGCGGCCGGGGCTCGACGTGCACGCGCTGATCGCCGACTTCACGGCGGAACTGACCCTGCCGGACACGCCGGGACCCCGCTTGGTGGCGTTCCTCGGCGGCACGATCGGCAACCTGCTGCCCGCCGAACGCGCCGCGTTCCTGGCGTCCGTACGCGCCCTGCTCGCTCCGGGCGACGCCCTGCTGCTGGGCACGGACCTGGTCAAGGACGAGGAGGTGCTGGTCCGGGCGTACGACGACGGGGCCGGGGTGACGGCCGCGTTCAACAAGAACGTCCTGACCGTGATCAACCGCGAGCTGGGCGCCGACTTCGAGCCCGCCGCGTTCGACCACGTGGCGTTGTGGGACGCCGGGCACGAGTGGATCGAGATGCGGCTGCGTTCCCGTACGGCGCAGACGGTGAAGGTGCCGGCGCTCGGCCTCGCCGTGGACTTCGCGGCGGGCGAGGAGATACGGACCGAGGTGTCGGCGAAGTTCCGGCAGGAGGGCGTGCGCGCCGAACTGTCCGCGGCGGGGCTGGACCTCGCCCACTGGTGGACGGACGGTGAGGGACGGTTCGCGCTGTCGCTGAGCGTGGCGCGCTGACACCGGTGCGTCCCGGGGCGGCGGCGACGGCGGGGGACGACGTCTCGCGCTTCGCCGCCGCTTGGGGCACGGTGGAGTGACGCGTGACATACCCGTCACTGGAAGAGGAGCAGCGGCATGTCGAACCACACCTACCGGGTCACGGAGATCGTCGGCACCTCCCCCGACGGCGTCGACGAGGCCATCCGCAACGGCATCGGCCGGGCCTCGCAGACGCTGCGCAACCTGGACTGGTTCGAGGTGACGCAGGTGCGCGGCCAGCTCGAGGACGGGCGGATCGCGCACTGGCAGGTGGGCCTCAAGGTGGGCTTCCGCCTCGACGAGTCCGCGTAGGCGAGCGGCCGGGGCGGGCGGTCTAGGGATCGTCCGTCCCGGTGACGCTCTCGCTCCGGCCGGGGCCGGCTCCCGGCCTCAGGTCCGCCCTTCCCGTTCCTGCGCCGCCTTCATCTCGGCGGACCGGCTCACCCAGTCGGCCCGCACGACGGTGAAGCCCGCACGACGGGCGTCCGCGCAGACCAGCTCGTCGTCGTCGACGAGGACACGGATCTCGCGGGTGCGGGCCAGGCGCCGCAGGATCTCCAGCTTGGTGAACCGGGCGGGCCGCCGGTCGGTGTCCCGCCGCATGTACACGCGCCCCTCGGGCAGCCCCTGGGCGGCGAGCCAGTCCAGCGTGTCGCGCCGGCAGCGCTCGGGCCGCCCGGTGAGGTAGACGATCTCGCACTCCCGCGCGCTCTCCTCGACCAGCGCGATGCCCTCCGGGATCGGCGGGTCCTGCGGCGCCGCCGAGAAGAACCCGTCCCAGTCCTTCGGCCTGCGCTCCAGGAAGCTCTGCCGGTGCGAGGCGTCGGCGAGGGTGTTGTCCAGGTCGAACACGGCCAGCGGGGCCTTGCTGCGGTCGTCGCTCACGCGCCCAGCGTAAGGGGTCCCTCGCGCGGGGAGCGCATTCGAGACAGGCCGAGCCGGGAATTGGTCCCTACCGTCCGGCGACCGGCCCTTTTCACGCAGGCTGTCGCCGTAGGGCCAACCCGCCATGGGGGCGTGAACGAGCCACGAACGCAAGACAATTCATCCTCACAGTTGATGGCTCAAGCAGAGCACTGACATACTCCGCTTTCAGCCTCACCACCACCCGTGGCCGGGGCTGTCCGGGGACTCCACACAGAACCCCGAGGCCGTCCGCGTGAATCCGAACAGTGAGTTCTTCGGATGCACGAACCCCCCACGAGCCCGCACCCCCTCGCGCGTCCGGCATGGCTTCCCCCTGCCCGGAAACCGGACGCGTCCACCGACCCGACGGGGTCGAGTGCGGGGCACGATGCAGCGAAGAAGGTGCGCCTGTGCCCGAATTCTCACCGCGGCGGGATGACACTCCCACATTCCCGCTTCCGCACATCGAACATACTCCGCCGTCTCGCATATCCGACCACCCGGAATTTCACTCTCTGCGTCGTGCGCAACGCCGGTTCGGGCTGCGGGCGACGATCCTGTCCGTCGGCGGATTCCTGCTGTATGTGCTGCTGTCGAGTTTTGTACCCGAGGTGATGAACCAGCCGCTGTTCGGCCGCCTCACGATCGGACTCACCCTCGGTCTCGGGCAGTTCGTCATCATGGGCGTGACAGCGTGGTGCCATGCCCGGCACATGCGGACCCGCGTCGATCCGCTCGCCCGCGGCCTGAGATCCCGGCTGCACGGGACGGAGAGCCGCCGCGCCCGGTCGGCGGCGTCCTCGCAGGGGGCCGGACAGCCGCTCCACCACGGAACCAGGGGGTTCCGCACGTGGTGACCGCCGCCGCCATCGACGACCGCAGCCTGCAACTGACGTTCGTCCTGTTTCTCACCGTGGTCGTGATCACCCTCTTCATGGCCCTGCTGACGGCTCCCCAGCGCGACGAGATCAGCGAGTTCTACCTCGGCAACCGCGCCATGTCGCCGCTGCGCAACGGCCTGGCCATGTGCGGCGACTACCTGTCCGCCGCCACCCTGCTCGGCAGCACCGGCCTCGTGGCGCTCACCGGGTACGACGGGCTGATGTACCTCGGCGGCACCACCGTGGCCTGGATGATGGTGCTGCTGCTGATCGCCGAACCCCTGCACCGCACGGGCAGGTTCACCCTCGGCGACACGGTGGCGCTGCGCCTGCCACGGCGGCAACGGCCGGTGCGGGTCGCCCTGGCGGTCTGCATCCTGGCCATCGCCACGCTCTATCTGGTGGCCCAACTCGTCGGCAGCGTGGCCCTGCTGACCCAGTTCACCGGTGTGCCCAGCGGCACCACCCGCACCCTGTGCGTGGTCGTGATCGGTACCTTCGTGATCCTGTACGCCTCGCTCGGAGGCATGCCCGGTGCGACGGTCATCCAGATCATCAAGGCCGTGATGCTGGTGGTGGGCGTGCTGTTCACCGCGGGCTGGGTGCTGTACCACTTCGACTGGAATCCCGACGCCCTGCTGGAGAGGGCGTCCGAGCGCAGCGGTTCGGGCCTGAGCTTCCTGGAACCCGGGCTGCGCTACGGCGGCACGGTCAGCAACAAGCTGGACTTCCTCAGCCTCGAACTGGCCATCGTCCTCGGTCTCGCCGCCCTCCCGCACGTGCTGATGCGGCTGCTCACCCCGCGCACCAGCGGCGTGCTGCGCTCCTCCGTGCTGTGGGCCGTCGGTCTGGTCGGCGCGGTCTGCTTCGGGGCCGGCATCATGGGCCTCGGCGCCACCGCGCTGCTCGGCCGGGACACCATCGAGAGCACGGACCGCACCGGCAACGCCTCCGTCCTGCTGCTCGCCCACGAGCTGGGCGGCAGTGTCCTCACCGCGCTGCTGACCTGCCTGGCGTATCTGACGCTGCTCGCCGTGGCGGTCGGTCTCACGCTGGCCGCGGCGTCCTCCCTCGCGCACGACCTGTACAGCGAGGTGATCCGCAAGGGCCGGGCGAGCGAGACGGAGGAGCTGACCGTCGCCCGGCTGTCCGGGGCGGTCATCGGCGTCCTCGGCATCCTGCTGGCCCTCGTCGCCTGGGGGGCGAACACCGCGACCCTGGCCTTCCTGGCCTTCGCCATCGCGGCGTCCGCGATCCTGCCGACGATCATCTACACCCTGTTCTGGCGGCGTTTCAGCGCGAAGGGCGCCCTGCTCAGCCTCTACGGCGGGCTGCTCTGCTCGGTGCTGCTGGCCGTTTTCTCCCCCGTCGTCTCCTCGGCCCCGGGCTCGTTCTACCCGGAGGCCGACTTCGCCTGGTTCCCGCTGCAGAACCCCGGCATCGTCTCCATCCCGGCCGGCTTCCTGCTGGGCTGGCTCGGCACGGTGCTGGACAAGGGTCCGGCCGAAGAGGCCTCCGCGCACGAGAAGTTCGAGGTGCGGATGCTGGTGGGCGCGGACGACTGACACGTCCCCGCGGGGCTACCGCGGCCGGGCACCGGGACGCACATTGTTAATGGGATCCATTTTCATGTAGCGTCCTCGGTGCCCGCCCCACCGAGGAGGAGTCCCATGGCTGTCCCGAAGCGGAAGATGTCCCGCAGCAACACCCGTCACCGCCGCGCCCAGTGGAAGGCGGCCATGCCGGCGCTGGTGCCGGTCACCGTCGACGGCGTCCGTCACCTCGTACCGCAGAACCTCGTCAAGGCCTACGAGCGCGGGCTGCTACGCCCCGACGGCTGAGCACGCCGCCTCCGTGTAGAAGTGTGCGCGGACCCGGCGCAGCCACGCCTCGACCGGCGCCTCGCCGGGCTCGTCCGGCAACGCCGTCGGGCCCGCGTCGAAGGCGGCCTCGTAGTGCCTGAGCAGGGGCAGCGCGGCCGACGGGTCGGCGGCGACCCGCTCGCCGAAGGCGTGGTACTCCTCCGGGTTCTCGACCCGGATCGTCAACCGGCCCGTGGTGTACAGCTCCAGGCCCTGCCCGCACAGCCGCTTCAGGTGCCGGGCGTGCTTCGCGGTGCGCTTGCGGGTGTCCGCGGAGAAGGAACCGTCACCGCGTGCCTCCAGCCGCCGGAACTGCTGGGTGGCGTAGCCCAGGTAGGCGTCCCTGACCCGCTTGGCGCTCAGGAACGCCGTGCGGATGCCGATGAGTTCGTCGCCGAGCGGGGTGCGCACCTCGTACAGGTCGTCCGGGAGCCACACCAGCTCCATCGCGGTCGGGTTGCCGCCCAGGGCCAGCCGGCACCACTTGGCCGCCTCGTGCAGGGTGCGGTCCGGCGCCGTGCTGACGTGGGACTCCTTCGGCCGGCGCAGACCGTGGAGCTCCTCGGTGGGCGCGGCGAAGAGGCCGAGACGGTCGATGTCCGAGCCCGGGCGGGCGAGGCCGTAGGCGGTCGATCCGACGATGCCGGAGAGCAGGACGTTGGGGACGGTCACGGTCGGCCGCCTTTCGCTTCTGGGTACCGTGACATTGTCCTGACGCACCCGGACGCGGTCACCCCGTTTTCCGCGGGTGCCCCGCCGCGGCGGCGGAATACCGACGGCCCCGCCCGGCGTAGAACCTGGTATGGAACCCGTGCGCCTGTCCGTCCTCGACCGCTCCCGCACCCGCGAGGGGCACACCCACCCCGAGGCGCTGCGCGACACCGTGCGGCTGGCGCGGGAGCTGGAGCGGCTGGGCTACCACCGGCTCTGGGTCTCGGAGCACCACGGCGTGCCCGGGGTCGCCGGTTCCGCGCCGACCGTCCTGGCCGCCGCGGTGGCGGGCGCGACCCGCACGATCCGGGTCGGCACCGGCGGGGTGATGCTGCCCAACCACCGGCCGCTGGTCGTGGCCGAGCAGTTCGGGGTGCTGGAATCGCTGTTCCCCGGGCGGATCGACATGGGCCTCGGCCGGTCCGTCGGCTTCACCGACGGCGTGCGCAGGGCGCTGGGCCGCGACAAGGGCGACGCCGAGGACTTCGAGGCCCAGCTCGGGGAGCTGCTCGGCTGGTTCCGGGGCACCTCCCCCACCGGGGTCCACGCCCGGCCCGCGGAGGGCCTGAACGTGCCGCCGTTCGTCCTGGCGATGGGTGAGGGCGCCGGCATCGCCGCCCGCGCGGGCCTGCCCATGGTCATCGGCGACCTCAGGAACCGGGAGAAGATGCGGCGCGGCATCGACCTCTACCGCGACCGGTTCCGCCCCTCCCCCTGGGCCGCGGAACCCTACGTCGTCATCTCCGGCACCATCGCCGTGGCCGCCACCCCCGACGAGGCCCGGCGGCTGCTGATCCCCGAGGCCTGGTCCATGGCGTACTCCCGCACCCACGGCACCTTCCCGCCCCTGCCGCCCGCCGAGCGCGTGGAGGCACGCACGATGACCGGCAAGGAGCGCGGCTTCTACGAGTCCGGCCTGACCGGGCACATCGCCGGCACCGAGGAGCAGGTCGCGCACGAGCTGGAGACGGTGCTGAAGGAGACGGGCGCGCAGGAGGTACTCGTCACGACCAGCACGTACGACCGTGACGCCCTGCTGGACTCCTACCGGCGGCTGGCCGCGATCACCTCCGGTTAGAGTCGTCTCCCATGCACGACCGCGACCCCCATGACCCGTTCGTCCGTGTCCGCGGCGCCCGCGAGCACAACCTCCAGGGCATCGACGTCGACATCCCCCGGGACGTGCTGGCCGTGTTCACCGGCGTGTCCGGCTCGGGGAAGTCGTCGCTGGCGTTCGGCACGATCTACGCGGAGGCGCAGCGCCGCTACTTCGAGTCGGTCGCGCCCTACGCGCGCCGGCTGATCCACCAGGTCGGCGCCCCGAAGGTCGGGGAGATCACCGGTCTGCCCCCGGCCGTGTCGCTCCAGCAGCGCCGCGCGGCGCCCACCTCGCGCTCCTCCGTCGGCACCGTCACCAACCTCTCCAACTCCCTGCGCATGCTGTTCTCCCGGGCCGGCACCTACCCGCCCGGCGCCGGGCGGCTCGACTCCGACTCCTTCTCGCCCAACACGGCCGTGGGAGCCTGCCCGGAGTGCCACGGGCTCGGGCAGGTGCACCGCTCGAGCGAGGAACTGCTGGTCCCCGACCCGTCGCTGTCGGTCCGCGAGGGCGCGATCGCCGCGTGGCCGGGCGCCTGGCAGGGCAAGAACCTGCGGGACATCCTCGACGCGCTCGGGTACGACGTGGACCGGCCGTGGCGGGAGCTGCCCGCCGGGGAGCGGGAGTGGATCCTGTTCACGGACGAGCAGCCGGTGGTCACCGTGCACCCGGTGCGGGACGCCGACCGCATCCAGCGGCCGTACCAGGGCACCTACATGAGCGCCCACCGGTATGTGATGAAGACGTTCGCGGACTCCAAGAGCCCGACCCTGCGGGCGAAGGCCGAGCGGTTCCTCACCAGCGCGCCCTGCCCGGCGTGCGGCGGCAGCCGGCTGCGCCCCGAGGCCCTGGCGGTGACCTTCGGCGGCCGGACCATCGCCGAGCTGGCGGCCGTGCCTCTGGTGGACCTGGCCGCCGGTCTCGACGGGGACGCGGAGGCCGCCCGGGTCCTCACCGACGACCTGAGGTCGCGTATCGCGCCGGTCGTCGAGCTGGGGCTCGGCTACCTCAGCCTCGACCGCCCCACCCCCACCCTCTCCGCGGGCGAACTCCAGCGCCTGCGCCTGGCCACCCAGCTGCGCTCCGGCCTGTTCGGTGTCGTCTACGTCCTCGACGAGCCGTCGGCCGGACTGCACCCGGCGGACACCGAGGCGCTGCTCACGGTGCTGGAGCGGCTGAAGGCGTCCGGGAACTCGGTGTTCGTCGTGGAGCACCACCTGGACGTGGTGCGCGGCGCCGACTGGCTGGTGGACGTGGGTCCGGACGCGGGCGAGCACGGCGGGCGGGTGCTGCACAGCGGCCCGGTGGCCGAGCTGGCCGGTGTCGGGGAGTCGGCGACGGCCCGCTACCTGTTCGACCGCTCCCCCGTTCCGGCCCGGGCCGTGCGCGAGGCGACCGGGTGGCTGAGGACCGGCCCGGTCACCCGGCACAACCTGCGCGGCGTGACCGCGGAGTTCCCGCTCGGCGTGTTCACCGCCGTCACCGGCGTGTCCGGCTCCGGCAAATCCACCCTCATCGGCGAGATCACGCAGGACACGGCCGGGGTGGGCCGGCTGGTCTCGGTCGACCAGAAGCCGATCGGCCGCACACCGCGCTCGAACCTCGCCACCTACACGGGCCTCTTCGACGTCGTGCGCAAGGTGTTCGCGGCGACCGACGGGGCCCGCGAACGCGGTTTCGGTGTCGGGCGGTTCTCCTTCAACGTGGCGGGAGGGCGCTGCGAGACCTGCCAGGGTGAGGGGTTCGTCAGCGTGGAGCTGCTGTTCCTGCCCAGCACGTACGCGCCCTGCCCGGACTGCGGCGGGGCCCGCTACAACCCGCGGACGCTGGAAGTGACGTACCGCGGGCGGAACATCGCGCAGGTGCTGGATCTGACGGTGGAGAGCGCGGCGGAGTTCTTCGCGGACATCCCGGCCGTGGCACGCAGCCTCGGCGCCCTGCTCGACGTGGGTCTGGGCTACCTCCGCCTGGGGCAGCCCGCGACGGAGCTCTCCGGCGGGGAGGCCCAGCGCATCAAGCTGGCGAGCGAACTGCAGCGCGGCCGGCGCGGCCACACGCTCTACCTCCTCGACGAGCCCACGACCGGCCTCCACCCGGCCGACGTGGACGTCCTGATGCGCCAGCTGCACGGCCTCGTCGACGCCGGGCACACCGTGATCGTCGTCGAGCACGACATGTCCGTCGTCGCGCGGGCGGACTGGGTGATCGACCTCGGCCCGGGCGGTGGCGACGCGGGCGGCCGGATCGTGGCGTCGGGACCGCCCCCGGACGTCGCACGCTCGACGGAGAGCCGGACCGCGCCGTATCTGGCGCGCACGCTGTCCGGGGGCCGCTGAGGCCCCCGAGCAGGCAACCGGGTCCCGCCGAAGGCCCCGGAAACACCCACGCCGGGTCCCGCCGAGGCCCGGGCCGCTACGCCACCAGCACCTTGTGCGTCCAGGCCGGCGCGGCCGTCTGCCACGGCTGTGCCGAGTGGGCTAGGGCGCGGCGGTCGGGACTGCTGCCCGGGGGGATGGGGTCCCGGACCTCGACCTCCGCGATCAGGCCGCGGGCCGTCGCCACCCGCCACAGGGAGGCCATCAGCGTGTCCTCGCCGACGTACGCGGGGGCCGTGGTGGCCGTTCCGCCGCTGAGCCGGTAGCCGATGCGCACCGGCTGGACCGGCACCCCGGCGTCCAGGGCGGCCTGGAAGACGGCCCGGCGGAAGGGGCCCTGGGCCCGGCCGCACCAGGTGCTGCCCTCGGGGAACGCCGCGACCGCGGCGCCCTCGCGCAGGGCCCCGGCGATCCGGGCGACCGTGTCCGGGAGGGCGCGCAGCCGGTCCCGGTCGATGAACAGGGTCCCGCCGCGCGCGGCCAGCGCACCGGCGACGGGCCAGCGCCGTACCTCGGTCTTGGCCAGCATCCGGGCGGGGCGGACGGCAGCGAGCAGCGGGATGTCCAGCCAGGAGATGTGGTTGGCGACCAGCAGCAGTCCGCCGGTGGGCGCGGCGGCACCGGTGATACGGACCCGGACCCCTGCGGCCCGCACGATCCACCGGCACCACCACTGGACCAGGGACGCCGGTACCCGGGCCCCGACGGGCGTCAGCGCGATCCCCCCGAACAGGAGCAGGAGGACCGCGGTGAGCCGCAGCACGGCACGCGGCACGGCCCGTGCCCGCACGGCCGACGGCTTCTCGACACAGGCCCGCGGGGTGCAGGGCGCGGTGGGCAGCCAGGCGCTCATCAGGCCGGTACGAGGGAGAGGAAGTGCCGCAGGTAGCGCCCGTTGACGCGGCTCATCGGCAGCAGCACGTACAGGTCGGCGACGCCGAAGTCCGGATCGTGGGCCGGTTCGCCGCACACCCAGGCCCCCAGGCGCAGGTAGCCGCGCAGCAGGGCGGGCAGTTCGACGCGGGCGGCGGGCGCGGGGCCCGGCGTCCACGGCAGCAGCGGCCGTACCCGGAACTCCTCCGGCGAGAGGTGCTTGCCGCTCACCCGGTCCCAGGTGGCGGACGCGAGGGTGCCGCCGTCGGCGAGCGGGACGGAGCAGCAGCCGGCGAGCCACTCGTGGCCGCGCTCGACCATGTAGCGGGCGATACCGGCCCAGATGAGGCTGATGACCGCGCCGTCGCGGTGGCCGGGATGCACGCAGGAGCGGCCGACCTCGACGAGCTGCGGCCGGATCCCGTCGAGCGAGGTCAGGTCGAACTCGCCCTCGGAGTACAGCCGCCCGGCGACCGCCGCGCGCTCCGGCGGCAGCAGCCGGTAGGTGCCGACGACCTGCCCGGTCGTCTCCTCCCGGACGAGCAGGTGGTCGCAGTACGCGTCGAACGGGTCGACGTCGAGGCCCGGCTGCGGGCCGGAGAGCAGGGCTCCCATCTCCCCGGCGAAGACGTCGTGCCGCAGCCGCTGGGCGGCTCGCACGTCCTCCTCGTTCCGGGCGAGGGCGACGGTGTAGCGGGTGGGGGCCGCGGGCTGCGCGGGGCGGTCGACGGTCAGTACGCCGGTCATGGCTCTCTCCTGGTCACGGGCCGGTCGGTGAGGCGGGGCGCTGAGCGGTGTCGTGCGATCCTTCGCCTCTGTTCTGCCGATGCCGACTGACCTTCGCGTGTCATGTGCAGAGAGAACGGGTGTGAGGTTGCTGAACGGCTCGCGCCCGCGAGCGGGGCCCGGACGGCCTGGTCGGACACGCGCGCACCGGCTCCGGCGGCGAGAGTGAACCGCATGACAGAACCCGGAGCCGGCGAGCGTCGAAGGGGCTCGGCCTCGTCCACCGAGCGCCGGCGCACGTGCGCGGCGCCGGGGAGGCCGCTCGGCGCGCCGCCGAGGCGCTGACGGAGCTGGTCAGCCACCGCCTCGAAGGGGTTTCCGCGGTGTGCCGGGGCGAGGACGACGACTGGATCGTCGATGTCGACGTACTCGAACTGGCTCGCATTTCCCCGGCCCGTGACACGCGGACACCAGACGGGACCGGGAAGAGCACCACTCCCGGTCCCGCCCGTCCGCACCTGCCGGCGAACGTCCTACCCCCCCACGGGGTCAGCGCTTGGCGGCCTTGCGGGTCGCCCGCAGCCACTCCTTGTTCATGCTGGTGATGGACATGAGCGGAATCCCCTTGGGACAGGCGGTGGCGCACTCGCCCGCGAGGGTGCAGCCCCCGAACCCCTCCTCGTCCATCTGCTCCACCATGTCCAGCACCCGCGTCTCCCGCTCGGGCGCCCCCTGCGGCAGCACGTTCAGGTGGTTGATCTTGGCGGAGGTGAACAGCATCGCCGCCCCGTTGGGACAGGCCGCCACACACGCCCCGCAGCCGATGCACTCGGCATGTTCGAAGGCGAAGTCGGCGTCCGGCTTCGGTACCGGCGTGGCGTGCGCCTCGGGAGCCGCCCCGGTGGGCGCGGTGATGTATCCGCCGGCCTGGATGATCCGGTCGAACGCCGACCGGTCCACGACCAGATCCTTGATCACCGGGAACGCCGCTGCCCGCCACGGCTCGACGTCGATCGTGTCGCCGTCCTGGAACGACCGCATGTGCAGCTGGCAGGTGGTGGTGCGCTCGGGCCCGTGCGCGTCACCGTTGATGACGAGCGAACACGCCCCGCAGATGCCCTCGCGGCAGTCGTGGTCGAAGGCGACGGGGTCCTCGCCCCTGACGATGAGTTCCTCGTTGAGCGTGTCGAGCATCTCCAGGAAGGACATGTCGGGCGAGATCCCGTCCACCTCGTACGTGGACATCGTGCCGTCGGCGTCGGCGTTCCGCTGCCGCCAGACGCGCAGGGTGAGCTTCATGCGTAGCTCCGCTGGGTGGGGTGGACGTACTCGAAGACGAGGTCTTCCCTGTGCAGGACGGGAGCCTCGCCGGTGCCGGTGAACTCCCAGGCGGCCGCGTACCCGAACTCCTCGTCCTTGCGGGCGGCCTCGCCGTCGGGCGTCTGGGACTCCTCGCGGAAGTGGCCGCCGCAGGACTCCTCGCGGTGCAGCGCGTCGAGGCACATCAGCTCGGCCAGCTCCAGGTAGTCGACGACGCGGTTGGCCTTCTCCAGCGACTGGTTGAACTCCTCACCGGTGCCGGGAACCTTGATGCGCCGCCAGAACTCCTCGCGGATCTGCGGGATGCGCTCCAGCGCCTTGCGCAGCCCCGAGTCGGTGCGGGCCATGCCGCAGAACTCCCACATGAGTTCCCCGACCTCGCGGTGGAAGGAGTCGGGAGTGCGGTCGCCGTCGACGGACAGCAGCAGGTTGAGCCGGTCCTGGGTGTCGGCCAGCACCTCCTGGACGGCGGGGTGTTCGTCGGTCACCGCCTCGTGGTGCGGGTTGCGGGCCAGGTAGTCGTTGATGGTCGAGGGGAGGACGAAGTAGCCGTCCGCGAGTCCCTGCATCAGCGCGGAGGCGCCGAGCCGGTTGGCGCCGTGGTCGGAGAAGTTGGCCTCGCCGATCGCGAACAGGCCGGGGATCGTGGTCTGGAGGTCGTAGTCGACCCACAGGCCTCCCATCGTGTAGTGCACCGCGGGGTAGATCCGCATCGGCACCTCGTACGGATCCTCGTCGGTGATCCGCTGGTACATGTCGAAGAGGTTGCCGTACTTGGCCTCGACGGCCCCCCGGCCCATGCGGTCGATGGCGTCGGCGAAGTCCAGGTAGACGCCCTGCCCGCCGGGACCCACTCCCCTGCCCTCGTCGCAGACGTTCTTCGCGGCACGGGAGGCGATGTCCCGGGGGACGAGGTTGCCGAAGGACGGGTAGATGCGCTCCAGGTAGTAGTCGCGCTCGTCCTCGGGGATCTCGCCGGGGGGCCTGCGGTCCCCCTTCGCCTTCGGCACCCAGATGCGGCCGTCGTTGCGCAGCGACTCGCTCATCAGCGTGAGCTTGGACTGGTGGTCGCCGGTGCGCGGGATGCAGGTGGGGTGGATCTGGGTGAAGCAGGGGTTGGCGAAGTACGCGCCGCGCCGGTGCGCCCGCCAGATCGCCGTGGCGTTGGAGTTCATGGCGTTCGTCGACAGGTAGAAGACGTTGCCGTAGCCGCCGCTCGCCAGCACCACCGCGTCCGCGAAGTACGTGTCGATCCTGCCGGTGATCAGGTCCCGGGCGACGATCCCGCGCGCCCGCCCGTCGACGACGATCAGGTCGAGCATCTCCGTACGCGGGTGCATCTCGATGTTCCCCGCGGCGATCTGCCGGCTGAGGGCCTGGTAGGCGCCGAGCAGCAGTTGCTGGCCCGTCTGGCCGCGGGCGTAGAAGGTCCGCGACACCTGGACGCCGCCGAAGGAACGAGTGTCGAGCAGGCCGCCGTACTCACGGGCGAACGGCACGCCCTGCGCCACGCACTGGTCGATGATCTCGACGGAGATCTGCGCGAGGCGGTGGACGTTGGACTCGCGGGCCCGGAAGTCGCCGCCCTTGACGGTGTCGTAGAACAGCCGGTGGACGGAGTCGCCGTCGTTGCGGTAGTTCTTCGCCGCGTTGATGCCTCCCTGCGCGGCGATGGAGTGGGCGCGGCGGGGCGAGTCCTGGTAGCAGAACTGGACGACGTGGTAACCCTGTTCGGCGAGGGTGGCCCCGGCGGACCCGCCGGCCAGGCCGGTGCCGACGACGATCACGGTGTGCTTGCGCCGGTTGGCGGGGTTGACCAGCTTGGCCTCGAAGCGGCGCTTGTCCCAGCGCTCGTTGATCGGCCCGGACGGGGCCTTGGTGTCGGCGACCGGCTCACCGGTCGCGTAGTCGGTGTAGGTCATGTCAGCTCACCACTCCGGTCATGACGCCCACGGGGACGGCGATGAATCCGGCCGTGAGCAGCAGCGCGAGGATGTTGGCGACGGCCTTCAGGGCACGGTCGCGGGTGCGGCTGCCGGCGCCGAGGGTCTGGGCGGCACTCCAGAAGCCGTGCCGGATGTGCAGGCCGAGCGCGAGCATCGCGACGATGTAGATGACGTTGCCGTACCAGGTGGAGAAGGTGTCCACGACGTTCTGGTACGGGTGGCCCTCCTGGAAGCCGCCCGCGTGCACGGTGCCGGTGGTCAGGTCGAGGACGTGCCAGACGATGAACAGCCCGAGAATGATCCCGCCCCACCGCATGGTCCGCGTCGCGTAGCTCGCACGCGGCTTCTTGTGCACGTACTTGCTGGGGCGCGCCCGGATGTCGCGGCGGCTGAGCTGGTACGCGGCGACGGCGTGCGCGACGACGGCGGCCACCAGCACGACGCGGATCAGCCACAGCGTCCACTCGTAGTGCATGAACGGCTCGCCGACGGTGCGCAGCCAGTGCCCGTACGCGTTGAACTCGCCGGCGCCGAAGTAGATCTTCAGGTTCCCGATCATGTGGGCGACCAGGTACAGCAGCATGATCAGACCGCTGACCGCCATCACGGTCTTCTTGCCGACGGTGGAGTCCCACACGGTGCGTGCGAAGGACGGCCGCCTGTCCGTCCGCGTTGCCAGAGCCATGGAACAGCACGCTACGGACCCACGGCCGATCGGTCCAAGACATGGTCCGGCTTGATTCCATAGCCTGGGGCTATCATAGGAGGATGCAGTTCCAGCAGCTCCAGTACTTCGTGGCCGTCGCCGAGACCCGGCACTTCACCCGGGCCGCCGATCTGGTCCACGTCGCGCAGCCGTCGCTGTCGCAGCAGATCAAGGCCCTGGAGCGGGAGCTGGGTGCGGATCTCTTCCTGCGTGCCAGAGGCAACATCACGCTCACGGACGCCGGGGAGGCGCTGCTCCCCCTGGCCCGGCGCATCCTGGCCGACGCGGACACGGCCCGGCACGAGGTGCAGGAACTGGTGCAGTTGCGCAGCGGACGCGTGCGGCTGGGGGCGACGCCGAGTCTGTGCACGGGTCTGCTGCCGGACGTGCTGCGCGCCTTCCACGACCGCTACCCCGGCATCCGGCTGCTGATCGAGGAGGGCGGCTCGCACGACCTGGTACGGGAGCTGGCTCGCGGGGCGCTGGATCTCGCCCTGGTGGTGCTGCCGCTGCCGACGCCCTCCCCGGCGCTGACCACGGTGGAGCTGCTGCGGGAGGACCTGGTCGTCGTCTCCTCACCGGATGCCCCGAGCCCCGGACGGGGCCGGCGTACCGTACGCGTCGCCGACCTGGAGGGCGAACGCCTGGTGATGTTCCGGCACGGGTACGACCTGCGGGAACTGACGGTGGCGGCGTGCCGGGCCGAGGGCTTCGAACCCGACTTCGCCGTGGAAGGCGGGGAGATGGACGCGGTGCTGGGGTTCGTGCGGGCCGGGCTGGGGGTCGCTGTGGTGCCTCGGATGGTGGCGGCCCGGTCCGGGCGCGGGCTGCGGGTGACTCCGCTGGCCCGGCCCGGACTGCATCGCGTGATCGCGCTGGCACACCGGAGCGATGTGGCGCCGCCCCGGGCCGCTCGGGAGTTGCAGCGGATGCTGTTGGAGCGGTGAGGCGGTTTCGGGGGTGCCACCGGATGCGAGCACCGTTGAGGGGTGCGAGTCGACTGGGGCTTGTCGCGCAGTTCCCCGCGCCCCCTAAGGCATGACCCCCTAGCCCGTCGCGTCGACCAAGGCCAGTTCGTGCAGCCTCTCCGGGGGGCCCGGGCGGGCGTAGTACCAGCCCTGGGCCGTGTCGCAGCCCAGTATGCGGAGTTGCTCGGCCTGCGCCCCCGTCTCCACGCCCTCCACCGTCACCGCGAGGTCCAGGCTGTGGGCCAGGGAGACGATCCCCTCGACGATCTTCAGGTCGACCGGGTCCGCCGGGAACTGCTGCATGCTCTGGGTGAAGGACCGGTCCAGCTTCAGGATGCTGACCGGCAGCCGGCGCAGGTTGGCGAGGTTGGAGTAGCCCGTCCCGAAGTCGTCCAGGGCGATGTCGACCCCCATCTCCGCCAGCCGCCGCAGCGGCTTCAGCAGATCGTCGTCGGCACCGATCAGCGCCGACTCCGTGACCTCCAGGCACAGCGCGTCCGGCTCGATGCCCGTCCGTTCCAGGATGTCGATCGTGTCCTGGACGAGGCCCGGGTGCGTCAACTGGCACGGGGAGAGGTTCACGTTGATCCGCAGCGGCCCCGACGCCTCGACGCCGCCGTGCAGTTCCCGCCACTCACGGGCCTGACGCACCGACTGCTCCAGCACCCAGCGCCCCAGCGGCACGATCAACCCGGTGTGCTCCGCGAGCGGGATGAACCGGTCCGGCCCGAGGACGCCGTGCTGCGGATGCAGCCAGCGCACCAGGGCCTCGGCGCCCCGGACGCTGCCGTCCCCGAGATGCACCAGCGGCTGGTACTCGATGAAGAACTCGCCCCGGTCCAGCGCCGTCGGCAGCGCCGTGGTCAGTCCGTGCCGCGTGATGGCCCGGGCGTCCGCCTCCGGATCGGCGAGTTCGAAGCGGTTGCCGCCCGCCGACTTGGCCCGGTACATGGTGATGTCGGCGCTGCGCAGCACCTCCGCGGGGCTGCGTTCCCCGGCCGGGCCCTCGACGATGCCGATGCTGCCGCGCACGGTCAGCTCCCGGCCGTCGACACTGATCGGCGCGAGCAGCGCGTTCATGATGCGCCCGGCGAGTTCGTCGACCTCGCGCTGGGTGTCGGGCCCGGTGGTCAGCGCCACGAACTCGTCACCGCCGAGCCGCGCGACCATCTCGCCGGGGCGTGTGGCGCAGGACTGGAGCCGGTCGGCGACCTCCACCAGCAGCCGGTCGCCGGCCGCGTGGCCGAGGCTGTCGTTGACGGTCTTGAAACCGTCGAGGTCCAGGTAGCACAGCCCGAACCGCTGGCCCTCCCCGGCACCCAGTGCCTTCTCCAGGCGCTCGAAGAAGAAGGTGCGGTTCGGCAGCCCGGTCAGCGCGTCGTGCGTGGCCTCGTAGCGCAGGCGCAGGTTGAGCAGCCGCCGCTCGGTGGTGTCCTCCATGAGGGCGAGCTGGTACTGCGGATCGCCGTCGGCGTCACGCAGCAGGGACACCGTCAGATTGGTCCACAGGACGGTGCCGTCCGGGCGGTAGAACGCCTTCTCCAGGTGGTAGTGCTCCCGCTCGCCCCGTACGAGTTCGTCGTAGAGGCGCCAGGTCTGCGGAGCGTCGTCGGGGTGGGTCCAGTCCCGGACGTTGCGGCTGCGCAGCGTCTGCTCGGAGACCCCGAACATGCGCAGCAACGCCCCGTTGACCTGCAGTATGTTGCCCTCGAGGTCGGCCATGCCGATGCCTATGGCCGCGCCCTCGAAGACGGCGCGGAAACGCGCCTCGCTCGCGTGCAGGGCCTGCGCCACCACGCCCTGTGCCTGGAGCGCGGCCTGCGCGATGGCCTCCTGCTCGGTCAGGGTCCGCTCGCGCAGCGCCCGGGCGAAACCGGCCGCCATCGCGTGCTGGAGCCGCGCGCACCGTGCCCGCAGGCCCTCCTGGTCACCGTCGCCGCCGCAGTACAGGACCAGGTAGGCGTCGACGCAGTCCAGGGTGCGGCTGAGCGCCTCCGGGTCGGTGCAGTGCACGTCCACCAAGGCGGCGCCGACCGTCCTGCCCGCGTCGGCGTCGAAGGTCCGGGCCAGCAGTGCCTCGCTCAGACGGCGGGCCAAGGGCAGCAGTTGCGCCTCGAACTCGGGGCGGGTCGACGACGTCGAGGTCACCGGGAAGACGGCCCGGCTCCAGATCGTCGCGAACCGGCGCAGTCTGTCCTCCGGCCCGTCCGGTTCCGCGATCACGCCGTACGCCCCACGCCCGCGAACCCGGAGAACGCGTACGGATCCTCGTCGTCCGGTGCGGTGTCGGGCCGCCAGCGCGGCATCGCCACCAGTCCGGGTTCCACCATGTCGTACCCCTCGAAGAACCGCGCGATCTCCTCGCGCGAGCGCATGATCAGCGGGTTGCGGATGTCCTCGTACACGTCCACCGCGCCCCCGGCCCGCTCCGGCGGCAGCGGGATCCCCTCGTAGGAGGCGTGGGTGAGGACGAGCAGGCTGCCGGGCGCGAGCGCCTCGCCCAGTTCGGCCACGGCCCTGTACGGATCGTCCTCGTCTTCCACGAAGTGCAGTATGGCAACGAGGAGCAGGGCCACTGGCTGATTCAGGTCGATCAGCCGCTCCACCTCGGGGCTGCTCAGGATCTCCTGGGGCTTGCGCAGGTCCGCGGCGACGACGCCCGCGTCCTCGTTGCCCTCCAGGACCGCCTCGCTGTGCGCCACGGCCACCGGGTCGTGGTCGACGTACACCACGCGCGCGCCGGGGCGAGCGGACTGGGCCACCTCGTGCACATTGCCGAAGGTGGGGATGCCGGAACCGACGTCGAGGAACTGGGAGATGCCCTGGTCGGCCGCGTAACGCACGGCGCGGCGCATGAAGGCGCGGTTGGCCTGCATGATCTTGGGGAGCCCCGGCATGAACTCCATGGCCCTGCGGGCCGCTTCCCGGTCGACCTCGAAGTTGTGCGATCCGCCCAGGTAGTAGTCGTACATCCGGGAGACGCTGGGCACCGAGATGTCGATGCTCCGTGGGGCCCAGGCGGGACGCTCCATCTATCTCTCCAAGGCGTAGGCGATCCGGTGTTCGAGCAGAGGCTACTGATCGCCCGCCAACGGAGCGACCCGAAACGGAAATTGACCATCCGTTCCCGGTCACTGCCTGCGGCACGTGCCGAATTGATACCCCTCCGCAGACCCCCCGAACATATGACGATCAGTGTCCGAGGCGTTCCGGAGAGTTCGCGTCCGGAAGGGAAAACCGTCACATGGTGAATGGGTTCAGGTGAGGCACGCACAACGGTCCGCCCCTCCGTGGGGGCACGGAGGGGCGGACCAGGTCTGCGCTTCGGGTGGACGCGATGATCAACCCTGGGGAGGTCTCTCTGCTACTCCGACGCGCCGACCAGCTTTCCGTCGGGCCGGACGGCGTACCAAGTGCCGCCGACGCCCTGGCCGTTGGTGTCGCCGGGAGCCTTGTCGCCGGCGAAGGTGTAGATGGGCGAGCAGTTGATCGTCTGCTGCTTGCCCTTGCCGTCGGTCCGGTCGAAGGTCATGTAGCCCTTCTTCTGGATGCCCTTGGTGTCGGCGAAGTCGACGGGCTCCACCAGCGGCCACTTCTCCAGGCACGCACCGCTGCAGTTCGAGACGGGCTTGGGCCAGGCCTCGTCCTTCTTGAACCGGTAGACGGTCATGCCGTTCTTGTCGACGACGATCTCGCCGAGCTTGGGGTCGTTGCGCGTGGACAGCCCGGCCTCGACCGCTTCGCCAGCGCCGCCGGCTTCCCCGCCGCCCTGCGCCTTCTTGCCGTCGGGGGCGAGCGCGTACCACTTGCCGCCCACGCCCTGGCCCTTGACGTCACCCGCGTTGACGTCCTTGGCGTAGCGGTAGGCGGGCCAGCCGCCGACCGTCAGCTGCTTGGTGCCGTCGGCCCGGGTGACCGAGCCGAGCAGCGCCTTGTCGATTCCCTCGCCCGCCTCGGCGTCGTCGGCCGGGACCGGCGGCCAGGTCTTGGCGCAGTCGCCGTCGCAGTTCGTCTTGGGCGGCTCGGCCGTGTCCTGGTCGAACCGGTACAGGGTGAGGCCGAGACTGTCGGTGACCACCTTGCCGACCTCTTCGGCGGTGGAGACGGACAACTTGCCCGCGGGGCTGGACGGGCTGGAGGGGCTCGGCGCGGCCGGCTGGCCGCTCGCGGTGCCACTCGCTCCCGTCCCGGTGCCCGCACCGATGTTTCCGTAGTCCCCGGGCGCGGCCGTGGCGCCCACGTTCTGGCTGGCCGCCGGTGGGCTGTCCTGACCGCACGCCGTCGTCAGCGCCAGGACCGCCGCGGCGCTCGCCACGAGTGAGGCGCTCCGCCAGGAGGTCTTCATCGTCAACTCCCCATAATCGCAAGGGTGTTGCAGCGCCCTGCTGCGCCGCCGCACGACCATGAGTACGCATGGGGGTGGCCATTGTGTTCAACCGTCGGCCACATTTCTTTCCGGGACCCGTGGCGGGCACCGCGCCCCGTCGCACACGCGTGCGCGCCGAGCACCTGCGGACTACCGCCGATCAAACCGACGGCACCCCGATATCCCTCTTTCGGGGCAATCCCCTTGCGTCCCGGCACGTCCTGGCGGCAGAGGGCTCATGATCTTCGTCGTGCATGGACCCCTCGCGACTCAAACCGCCCTTGCCACACGGGTCTTGGCGGTGGCGACGCTCACCTGGGCGCTCGTCGGCGCACCGGCCGGCGTGGCGGTGGCCGACGCCTGCGCGTACGCCTCGACGGGGCCGGACGGCACCGAGGCGGTGGCGTACGCCGGAAGCAGGAAGACCTGGCCGACCAAACCGCCGTGCCCGCCACCCACGCCGACCCCCACACCCACCCCGACCCCGACTCCGCCGCCACCGCCACCGCCGAAGCCGACGCCCCCGCCGAAGCCGACACCGACTCCGAAACCGCCGCCCTCACCCAAGCCCCCGCCCCCGGAACCGGCCCCCACGGCCAGACCCGAGCCGCCACCTCCCCCGCCGCCCGCGCCACGCCCGGCGCCACCCCCGCTCCGGCCGGCCCCGAGACCCGTGCCGCCAGGACCCGTTCCGCCGGCCCCCGCACCGGCCCCGCCGGCCACACCGGCACCGCGTCCGTCCGCGACGCCGGTGCACTACCCGCGGTACCGCGCCACGCCGCCGCGGCCACGGCCGGCGAACGGCACGATGTCGCCGCTCACCTTCGTCCTGCTCGTCACGGTGCCCGCGGTGGTGGCCGTCGCCGCGCTGCGCGCGCGCTGATCCCTGAAGCCCCTGGAGGCACCTCTTGCCGGAATGGCTTGTTCTCACCCTCGCGATGCTGGCCGCCTGTGCCGTGGTGGTCGTCATCACCTTCGTACGCCACCGCACGGCGTCCGAGGAGGAAGACCCCAGTGAGACCCCGGACGTCATCGAGTACATGACGATGTGGATCGGCGTGATCTACGCGATCGTCCTGGGCCTGGCGATCGCCGGTGTCTGGGAGGGGCGCAGCGCCGCTCAGGACCACGTCCAGGCCGAGGCCACCGCGCTGCACGAGATCTCGGAGCGGGTGCGGGTCTACCCGGCCGGCGAGCGCGACCGCATCCGGGACGACATCCACACCTATGTCAGCCATGTCGTCACCACCGAGTGGGACACCATGGCCGACAAGGGCGAGATGACCGAGCGCGGCACCGAGCTCTTCGAGCGGATCCGCCAGGACGTCACCGACTACGAGCCGGCGACCGACTTCGAGGCCCAGGCCTACCAGCCGCTGCTGGACCAGGTCACCGCGGCGAACCAGGCCCGGATCGCCCGGGCGGAGTCGACCGGGGAGACCATGCCGGGCGTGGTGTGGTTCGGGCTGATCGCCGGGGCCGTCGTCACCATCGGGATGATCTTCGCCCTGCAGATCCGCAGAACGACCCGTGAACTGGTCCTCGCCGGTCTCTTCTCGGCGCTGATCGCCTTCCTGCTGTTCCTCATCTGGGACTTCGACTCGCCCTACAGCCGGGGCGTGACCGCGTCGGCGGACCCGTTCCTCAACCTCTTCCCGGGCGTCAAGGACTGACGGCGTTCCCGAGCACGGATTCCGTCCGGGGGGCGAGCGACACACCGTCGACGTCCCCCGGCCGCGCAACGTCGTTCCCCCGGGCGGCCCACACCCGTGCCCCATTCGCGCTACTGCGATCGCGCCATCGTGCGCGCCTTTCTAGCGTTTCGGGCATCGAGGTGCATTTGTGACGTGAGCGGAACAGGTCCGCGATTGCTCCTCGGGGACCCGGAGGATTCACCATGCGCGCGATATGCCTCGCTTCGGCCGCACTGCTGGGTGCCGGCGCCCTCACCTCCTGCGTGCCCGCCGACGCGGCGATCCGTACCGACTTCGTCTTCGGCGTCGAGCCCTCGACCGTCGCGCCGGGGGGCGAGGTCACGCTGCGGGTGGAGCGCAACCGAGCGTGCCGCGGTGAGGCGGCGGTCAACTCACCGGTCTTCGACATGGTCACCATCGCGCCGCACGAGTCCTGGGCGACGGCCGTCGTGGACTGGGACGCCAAGCCCGGCGCCGTGTACGACGTGGAGTTCGAGTGTGACAGGTCGAGCGGCAGCGCGCTCCTGACGATCGCGGACGGCCGCCCGACGCATCACCCCACGCATCACCCCACCCATCACAAGGCGCACCACCCGCACAAGGGTGTGCACGCCGGTGAGGGCGGCACGGTCGCCGGTTTCGACCTCAAGGAGATCGGCCTGGGTGCCGCGCTGATCGCCGGGTCGCTCGGTGTCGCCTACCACTTCTCGCGCCGCCGCGCCGACGAGGACGCCGGCTGACATGCTCCCGGCCGCAGGCCCTCGCCCCGGCTCCCCCGGGTGAGAGGGGGGCCGGGGCGAGGGCCGTTCACGTGCGCGGCGACACCTCGTCGAGGCAGCGGCAAAGCGAGGCGTCAGATGCGCCGCTCGGCCCGGCGGCGCATCCAGAACACGCCGCCGCCGACGACCGCCGCGGCCACCAGACCGCCGCCGATGGCCATGTCGGTCGGGGTGGCACCGGTGGTGCTGCTGCCGCCGAGGCCGCCGCGGACACCGCCGATGACGGTGAAGGCCTGCGGCTTGGTCAGGGTCCTGCCGTTGCAGGTGACCGTGATGTCGTACGAGCCAGGACGGGCGTTGCTGTTGATGATGGCGGTGCCCCGCGCGGTCTCGTTGCCGGCGCCGCCCCTGCCGGCCTCGTTGCCGGCGCCGCCCCTGTCGCCCTCGTTGCCGGCGCCGCCCCTGTCGCCCTCGTTGCCCTTGCCGGCGTGGTGGGCGGGCGACAGCCGGGTCGGCGCGAACGCGTTGGACGTGGCCGTGCCGCCGTTGCGGCAGCCGTCGACCGTGATGGTCAGCTGGCCGCCGCGGGCGATCACGCCGGGCAGGGCGGTGATGTTGGTGGGCGTGTCCCACGCGATGGCCGCGGGGGCGGAGAGGCCGAGGGCGGCGACCGCCGCGCCGGCGACCGCCAGGGCACGAGTGTTACGCATGTGAACCTCCGCGGAAGGCGCCCCGGGACCCGTCCCCGGTCGATCGGCGAGAAAGCGCCTCCCAGAAAGACAGTCAGTTGCCGTGCGGCAAGCCGCATTTCGGGAATGGTCCGTCCTGGTGAGAGAGGACGGCGCGGCAAAACCACACAATCGGATATCGCCGCAGGTCACGGGCCGTCAGAAATTTCCTCGCGGCGGCAACTCGGATGGCGCACCTCTTATCCGCGCTCCGCCCCTTCCGGCCCCGGGCCACCCGTTCGCCCCCGCCCCGTCGCCGGTTTCGGACGTGCCGCTTAGCGTGCTGATATGCGCGATTGACACGGCGACGGCCGCGTCGAGAGGGGATGGCGAATGTCTGCGTCCGAGCTGGCCGAGGCGGAAGAGGAGGCACGGCGGAAGAAGCGCGCCCCGTGGGGCGTGATAGCGCTTGTTCTGCTGACCGGCCTCGCGCTCATCCGGAATGGTTCGGGGGAGTTCGACGAGGGCCCGCCGCAGCCGGCGACCGCGGCGGCGGCGGACAGCCGGGTGCCCGGCGACACCTTCGCCGGGACCGTACGCCCCTTGCCCTACGCCCTCCCGGACCGGGTCAGGATCCCGGCGATCCAGGTCGACGCGCCGATCATCCCGGTGGGTCTGGACGCGGACGGCTGGGTCGGCGCGCCGCCGCCGGAGGACCCCAACCTGGCCGGGTGGTTCACCGGTGCCGTCACCCCCGGCGAGAAGGGCACCGCGGTCGTGGTCGGCCATGTCGACAACCAGCAGGGCCCCGCCGTGTTCTACGGGCTCGGGGCCCTGAAGAAGGGCAATCGCGTCGAGGTGGCCCGGCAGGACGAGAAGACCGCCGTGTTCGAGATCTACGGCGTCGAGGTGTTCGAGAAGAACAACTTCCCCGGCGACCGTGTCTACGCCTCCAAGGGCGCGCCGGAACTGCGGGTCATCACCTGCGGCGGCGGCTTCTCCCAGCAGGAGGGCTATGCGGGGAACGTCGTCGCGTTCGCCCGCCTGGTCGAGGTGCGCTGAGCGTTCCCGGCCGGACGGGCGAGAGCCCCGACGCGTCCCTCACGCGTCGTGCCGCCGGGGCACGGTGACGTGGTAGCCGGAGTCCAGCAGTTCCGGCAGATAGCGCCGCAGGGCCCGCACGCTCTGCGAGCGGTCGCCCCCGGCGTCGTGCGAGAGCACCACGACGCCGGGGGCGGCGCCGCGTTCGACCCGCTTCGTGATGGACCGGATCCCGGGGGTGGTCCAGTCGAGGGTGTCGACCGTCCAGGCGAGCGGTTCCATGCCGAGTTCGGCACCGAGCTGGAAGGCGGCCCGGTTCCAGGCGCCGTAAGGGGCGCGGAACCACTCGGGGCGCTCCCCGTAGGCGTCCTCGATGACGTCGCAGGTGCGTTCCATCTCGGAGCGGATCTGCCGCCGGGTGAGCCGGGTGAGCAACGGGTGGGACCAGGTGTGGTTCCCCACGACGTGGCCCTCGTCGGCCATCCGGGCCAGCAGGTTCTTGTTGCCGGCGGCCATCTCGCCGCACACGAAGAACATCGCGCGCACGTCGTACTCGGCCAGCGTGTCCAGGATGTCCGGGGTGTAGCGGGGATCAGGGCCGTCGTCGAAGGTCAGCACCATGGTCCGGCCGCGGCCGGACACGCGCAGCAGCGGTTCGCGGCGTACCAGGGTCCGGCGGGGCACGGCGCGCGGCGGGCCGTAGCCGGTGATGGGCTGGAGGCGGTACGCGGAGGACTTGGGGGGCCGCCGGCGCTGCGGGCCCGCGGCCGGGGCGGAGGCGACGGGCCCGTCCCCGGTGACCGTCGTGAGCACTCCCGCCGTCGCGACCGCTCCCACGGCTCCGGCGCCCGCGATCAACGCCCGGCGCCGGGTGAGCGGCCGGGAGAGCAACTGATCCTTCTTCATGACTCATCAGTCGCCCGGCGGACGCCCGGCGCACCTGAGCAACACCGGTGTGGCGGCACACATTCACCCGTTCGGCCCCCGCAGACGGGTCAGCGGCGACGCACCAAGGGGAAGGGGAGGGTCTCGCGGATCGTCAGGCCGGTGAGGAACATGACCAGCCGGTCGACGCCGATGCCGAGGCCGCCGGTGGGCGGCATGGCGTATTCGAGGGCGTCGAGGAAGTCCTCGTCGAGTTCCATCGCCTCGGGGTCTCCCCCGGCGGCGAGCAGGGACTGTGCGGTGAGACGGCGGCGCTGTTCGACGGGGTCGGTGAGCTCCGAGTAGGCGGTGCCGAGTTCGGTGCCGAAGGCGACGAGGTCCCAGCGTTCGGCGAGGCGCGGGTCGGTGCGGTGCTGCCGGGTCAGCGGGGAGACGTCGGTCGGGAAGTCCTTGTAGAAGGTGGGCAGCCGGGTCTTCTCCTCGACGAGCCGCTCGTACATCTCCAGGACGACGTCGCCGTGGCCGTCGTCGGGGGTGTACGGCACGTCGGCGCGGTCGCACAGCCGGAGCAGCGCGGGCAGTTCCGTGCCGGGGTGGATCTCCTCGCCGAGGGCCTCGCTGATGGCGCCGTAGACGGTCTTGACGGGCCAGCGGCCGGAGATGTCGTACTCCGTGCCGTCCTTGTGGGCGACGGGTCTGCCGAAGGCGGCCGTCGCGGCGCCCTGGACGAGTTCGCGGACCAGGTCGAGCATCACGTCGTAGTCGGCGAAGGCCTGGTAGGCCTCCAGCATCGTGAACTCGGGGTTGTGCTTGTAGGAGACGCCCTCGTTGCGGAAGGTGCGGCCGAGTTCGAAGACCTTCTCCAGGCCGCCGACGCACAGCCGCTTCAGGTACAGCTCGGGGGCGATGCGCAGGTAGAGGTCGAGGTCGTAGGCGTTGATGTGGGTGGTGAAGGGGCGGGCGTTGGCGCCGCCGTGGATCTGCTGGAGCATCGGCGTCTCGACCTCGAGGTAGCCGCGGTCCAGCAGGCCCTGGCGCAGGGCCTGGACGGCGGTGGAGCGGGCGCGGATCACCTCGCGGGCGTCGGGGCTCGCGACCAGGTCGAGGTAGCGGCGGCGGACCTTGGCCTCGGGGTCGGCCAGGCCCCGGCGTTTGTCGGGCAGGGGGCGCAGGCACTTGCCGGTGAGCTGCCAGGAGGTGACGAAGACGGTCGGCTCGCCCCGGTCGCTGACGCCCGCCTGGCCGGTGACGGTGATGTGGTCGCCGATGTCGGTGTCGGCGGTGAAGCGGTCCAGGGCGGGGCCGGAGCGGTCGCGGGTGAGGGCGAGTTGGTGGTCGCCGGACCAGTCGCGCAGGACGACGAAGACGATGCCTCCGAAGTCGCGGACGAGCATGATCCGGCCGGCGACGGTGACCTGCTCGCCCGGCCGGACCTCGGCGAGGGTGTGGGTGCGGGCCGGGATGCCCACCGGGTAGGGGTCGGTGCCGTCGGCGCGCAGCCGGTCGAGCTTGTGGTGCCGGACACGGACCTGGTCGGACAGGCCGGAGAGGGGGTCGGCGGGCTCGGTCCCGTCCCCTCCGGCGAGGCCGAGCGCCGCCAACGACGGCAGCCCCTCCGTGGTGGCGGGCCGCTGTCCGCCCTTCGGGTGCCCCTTTCCCTTTCCCCACAACGTGCGCATCGACGGTACGGAGACGAAGCCCTCGGCGATGCCGGAGGCGAGGCCGACCCGGGCGAGGGAGGCGGCCTCCGTGTAGCAGAGGAAGCGGGGGTACCACTCGGGGTGGTACTTGGCGTTGGAGCGGTACAGGGCCTCCAGCTGCCACCACTTGGAGAAGAACAGCAGCAGGCGGCGCCAGAGGCGGAGCACCGGTCCCGCGCCGATGCGGGCGCCCTCCTCGAACACGGACCGGAACACGGCGAAGTTGAGCGAGACCTTGCGCACGCCGAGTTTCGGGGCGGCGGCGCACAGTTCCGCGACCATGAACTCCATGACGCCGTTGGGGGCGGTGCGGTCACGGCGCATCAGGTCCAGGGAGACGCCGTCCCTGCCCCAGGGCACGAAGGACTGGATGGCGAGGAGCCGTCCCTCCGGGTCGAGGGCCTCGGCGAGGAGGCAGTCGCCGTCGGCCGGGTCGCCGAGGCGGTCCAGGGCCATGGAGAAGCCGCGTTCGGTCTCGGTGTCGCGCCAGGCGTCGGCCCGCTCGACGAGTTGCCGCATCTCCTCCTCGGAGAGGGTGGAGTGGCGGCGGACCCGGCAGGTGACGCCTTGGCGGCGGACGCGGTTGACGGCCTGGCGGGTGATACGCATGTCGCGGCCGTCGAGGTCGAAGTCGAGGACGTGCAGGATCGCCTCGTCGCCGAGCTGGAGCGCGCCGAGCCCGGCGCGGACGAAGGCCCGGGCCCCCTCCTCGGAGGCGCCCATCACGGCCGGGACCCAGGCGTAGCGGCGTGCCACCTCCTGCCAGGCGGCGATCGCGTGCGGCCAGGCCTCCCGGTCGCCCACCGGGTCGCCGCTGGCCAGGCACACCCCGGCCTCGACGCGGTAGGTGACGGCTGCTTTGCCGCTGGGTGAGAAGACGGCGGCCTTGTCGCGGCGGGTGGCGAAGTAGCCGAGGGAGTCCTGGTCGCCGTAGCGGCCGAGGAGGGCGCGGATGCGGGCCTCCTCGTCGTCGTGCAGGGCGGCTTCGAGGCGCTGGGAGCGGAAGAGGGTGGCGGCGGCGTTCAGCAGGGCGAGCGCGCCGAACAGGCCGAGCAGGAAGAACAGGGCGTGCGGCGGGCGGCCGTCGAAGCTGCCGGCGGGCACGAGGCCGCCGCAGACCCGGTTCGCCGCCCAGGCCAGGCGCTGACCGCTCGGCAGGCTGCCCGGGAACGCCTCTACCAGGACCCAGCCGGCCAGGATCGCCACGACCAGGCCGGCCACCAGGACGGCCAGGGCCCGGCGTACGGCGGCGCGGCGGGAGGCGGCATAGAACTCCTTGCGGGCGATGACCAGCAGGATCAGGGCGAGGCCGCACACCACGAAGGAGGGGACGGACTCGGCGAACTCGCCGACGGCCATGCCGAGGATGTCGGTGAGGACCAGCAGACCCAGGTAGACGACCACCAGCCACCAGGCGATCTTCTTGCGTGCGCCGGTCGCGGCGGCGAGCAGGAACAGGAAGACGGCGTAGGCGAGGTTGGCGCTGACGGGGACGAGCAGCAGGTCCAGGAAGCGCACGAGCGGGCGCAGGCCGGTGCGCAGCGGGGGGATCAGCGCGAGCAGGGCGCAGAGCAGACCGAGAGCCCCGAAGAAGATCGCGAAACCCTCGGGCACCCGGCTCAGGAGGCCGTGCGCCCGGCGGGATGGCCGTATCGGGCCCGCGGTGTCCTCGGCCGTCCCGGTGTCCGCGATGACGCTCATGCTTTCGACTGTAGGAACCCCCGGGCCTCCTCGCCCGTCGAGCGCCCGCCCGGCCGCCGGATCACGCGGTTCCGATAGCCTCGCGGCGTGACGGAACAGCACTCCCGACAGTTCGAGCGGGGCACGGACGGTCCGAAGGTGATCGTGGTCGGGGTGGACGGCTCCGACTCCTCCCTGCGGGCCGCGGCCTA
Organism: Streptomyces sp. NPDC012466; assembly: GCF_042955215.1. Taxonomy (NCBI): domain Bacteria; kingdom Bacillati; phylum Actinomycetota; class Actinomycetes; order Kitasatosporales; family Streptomycetaceae; genus Streptomyces; species Streptomyces sp. NPDC012466. The sequence goes on from NZ_JBIBEQ010000001.1 coordinate 296,921, forward strand.
CGCCGGCGGCCTGGCCCGGCGGCAGCGCGCGCTGCTCGCCGTGGTGTACGTGCAGCCGGTGCTGGCGGCGGGCGCGGCGCTGGGGGCGCCGGTCGCGGAGACGACGGACGAGATCGCCGAGGACCTGGTGGCGCAGATCCGGGACGCCGCCGAGCGGCTGAAGGGGATATTCGAGGTCCGCTGGGAGTTCCACACGTTCCGCGGCGATCCGTACAACGGCCTGGTGAAGGCGGCCGACGAACTCAAGGCGGACGCGGTGGTCGTGGGCGCCTCGGAACAGGCGGGTCACCGCATCGTCGGCTCGGTGGCGGTACGCCTGGTGAAGGCGGGCCGGTGGCCGGTGACGGTCGTGCCGTAGACCGGGCCGGGGTCCTGCCCGATCCGTGCGTGGTGTCTTCCGTCCGGCGGTCGCCTGGGCCATCATGATCCGCCGTCAGCGTTTGCCGATCGCGAAGAGGTGAGGCGCATGGCCGGGCTCCGGACGGGTGAGGGGATTCTCCGTCGCAAACCCATCGAGCAGATCGAGGAGACGGAAGCCGGCGAGGGCGGTGGGCTGGAACGGTCGCTGGGGCTGTGGCAGCTGACCGCGATCGGGGTCGGCGGCATCATCGGCGCGGGCATCTTCACGCTCGCGGGAACCGTCGCCAACGGTACGGCGGGGCCCGCCGTGCTCATCTCCTTCCTCATCGCGGGTGTCGCGAGTGCCGCCGCGGCCCTGTCGTACGCCGAGTTCGCCGGGCTCATCCCGAAGGCCGGCTCGGCCTACACCTACGGCTACGCGGTGCTCGGCGAGCTGGCGGGCTGGTTCATCGGCTGGGACCTGCTGCTGGAGTACACGGCGATCGTGGCGGTGGTCGCGATCGGCATCTCCGGCTACTTCAGCTTCCTGGTCGGTGAGATGGGCGCCGATCTGCCCGCCTGGATGCTGGGCGCCCCCGGCACCGGAGACGGCCACCGGGTCGATCTGTTCGCGGCGCTGCTGTGCCTGCTCACCGCCTACCTGCTGAACCTCGGCATCAAGAACGCGGCCCGTTTCGAGACGGTCGTGGTGATCCTGAAGGTCCTGGTCGTGTTGCTGGTGATCGGGGTGGGCGTGTTCCACATCGACACGGCGAACTACGACCCCTTCTTCCCGTACGGCGTGGGCGGGGCGTTCACGGGCGCGGCGACGGTGTTCTTCGCGGTGTTCGGCTACGACGCCATGTCGACGGCGGCCGAGGAGTCCAAGGACGCGCAGCGGCACATGCCGAAGGCGATCATCTACTCGCTCGTCATCTCGATGGTGCTGTACGTGGCGGCCTGCCTGGTGCTGACGGGCATGCAGGACTACAAGGACATCGACAAGGAGAGCGGCTTCTCGACGGCGTTCAAGTCGGTGGGGCTGAGCGGGCTGGCGGACATCATCGCGGTGGGCGCGATCATCGGCATCCTCACGGTGATGTTCACGTTCATGCTGGGCGTGACCCGGGTGTGGTTCTCGATGTCCCGGGACGGGCTGCTGCCCAAGTGGTTCGCGAAGACGCACCCGACACGGCACGTGCCGACGCGGGTCACCTGGATCGTCGGGGTGGCCTCGGCCGCCATCGCCGGGTTCCTGCCGATCGGCGAGGCGGCCGAACTGACCAACATCGGCATCCTGCTGGCGTTCGTGGTGGTGTGCACGGCGGTGATCGTGCTGCGCTACCGGCAGCCGGAGCTGCCGCGCACGTTCCGTACGCCGTGGATGCCGGTGGTGCCCGCGGTGGGCGTCGTCTTCTCGATCTGGCTGATCACGTTCCTGCAGTGGCAGACCTGGGTGCGGTTCGCCGTCTGGTTCGCGCTGGGGCTGGTGGTCTACTTCGCCTACTCGTACCGCAGTTCGGAGATGGCGCGGCGCGGGTCCGGGGAACCGGGGTAGGCGCTACTCCCCCATCACCAGGCCGTCCCCGGCCGCGCCCCGGCTGAGCACGACGTCACGGATGCGGTCGCGGACGGCCCGGACGTCGGCGCCCTGGGCGATCGCCCGGTTGAGGTTCACGACCCGGCCAGCGTCGACGTCGAACAGCTGCGGGACGAACTCCGCCTTCGTCACCTCCCAGCGGCCGCCCGGCCGTGCGGGCGGGGCGAAGGTGAAGCGGCCGAGGGTGGACTGGTTGCCGCGCGGGTCCTTGGCGCCCTCGTGGTTGGTCATCTCGCCGGCGATCTGGTCGCCCATGCCGTAGACCACCCAGGTGCCGTTGACCTTCTCGTAGGCCTGCGGGACGTGCGCGTGGGTGCCGAGGATCAGGTCGATGTCGGGGCGGCCCCCGGTGCGCGCGGCGGTGAGGCTCCGGGCCAGGGCCAGCTGCCGGTCGTCGGGGGCGTCCTGCCACTCGGTGCCCCAGTGCAGGGAGACCAGGACCACGTCGGCGCCGGCCCGGCGCGCGGCCCGGGCGTCTGCGACGATCCTGGCCTCGTCGATGAGGTTGACGGCCCAGGGCTGCCCGTCCGGGAGCGGGAGGCCGTTGGTGTCGTAGGTGTAGGCGAGGTGGGCGACCTCGGCCGGGCCGGCCCGCAGGACGGTCGCCGTGCCCGCCTCTTCCTCGGTGCGGGCCGATCCGGCGTGCCTGACGCCCGCGCGGTCGAGGGCGTCGAGGGTGCGGCGGATGCCGTCGGCACCGTCGTCCAGGGTGTGGTTGGAGGCGGTGGAGCAGCCGTCGTAGCCGGTGGCGGCGAGGGCCCGGGCCACCTCGGGCGGGGACTTGAAGGTGGGGTAGCCGGTGTAGGCGCCGTTCGCGCCGTAGACGGTCTCCATGTGGCACAGGGACACGTCGGCGCGGGAGACGACGGAGCGGATCCCGGCGAGCATCGGCCGGAAGTCGTAGCCGGTGCCGCCTGCGTCGAAGCGGGCCCGGTCGATGATCGGGCTGTGCGGGAGGACGTCACCGGAGGCGACCAGCGTGAAGCCGCGAGGCCCGGCGGCGGCCGGTGCCGGGCGTCCGCGGTCGGGTTTGTCGTGGTCTCGGGCCTGGCAGGCGGCGCCTGCGGCGAGGACGACGGTCAGGGCCAGGGCGACCTGTCGGCTGCGTGCGAGCATGCATTCACCCCACTGTGGGCGTTGTGGTCGTATTTACACACAAACAGGAAAGAAGGCGCATGCCGCCCCACGCGGCTCCGACACGCTCATCGGCCCGTCCGGCACCCGCATGGCCGGGCGCCCTGACCGTTCGTCGAACCGTTCGTCGACGCGATCGACCGTCCGCCGCACAGCCGGGTACGTGCCCTGTGCCCCGGCCGCGCCCTGCGGTGGCATACGGCCATGACGGCCGGATCCACACTCATGAACGGGACGACCGCCGAGCACGAGCTCGCCGCACTGCAGCGGGAGCACGGCCGGCCCCTCTTCGCGCTGCTGCTCCGGCTCTGCGACGGCGACCGGCAGCGCGCGGAGGACCTGGTGCAGGAGACTCTGGTGCGTGCCTGGCAGCATCCCGAGGCCCTGCGCGCCGACGACTTCGACTCCGTGCGGCCCTGGCTGATGACCGTGGCGCGGCGGCTCGCGATCGACGCCCGGCGGGCCCGTCAGGCCCGTCCGGCCGAGGTCGGCGACGCGGTGCTGGAGAACGCGCGGGTCATCTCCGACCACGCGGAGCGGGCCGCGGCGATGCTGGACGTCCGCCAGGCTGTGAAGACACTCACTCCGGAGCACCGTGAAGTCCTGGTGCTGGTGTACTTCCAGGGGGCGAGTGTGGCGGAAGCCGCGGCGACCCTCGGGATCCCGCCCGGTACCGTGAAGTCCCGCGCGTACTACGCGCTGCGTGCCCTGCGCAGGGTGCTACCGGGATACGCCGCCGACCTGCGGTGAAACCAATGGGTGGGTCAAGCCTCCGTAAAGCGCCTTGCCGATGACCCCGGTTGAGTAATCGGCTGTTCTCATCCGTGTTCCGGAGGGGGCCGTCAGCGCTCCCGGGGCCCGGTGTCGGGCGACGCGCACGTACCGGAGGAAGGCAGGAAGGGATGCTGGACAGAGAGCAGGGGAGCACGGACGGTGCCGACGGTGAACTGACCGTCCCCATGGCGTGGTTGTACGCCGAGTACATCGCCGACGAGCTGCTGCGGACCGGCGATCTGATGCCGCCGACGTCCTTCGAGTTCCGCGCCGGGCGCGATGCCCTGGCGCTCACCATCTTCCTGTCCGACACCGACGGGGAGCTGTCCGGCATCCGGGTCGTCACCCAGCTGGAGACCTGGCTGTCGCTGACCGCGTACGACCAGCCGTGGCAGGAGTGGGTGCGCGAGCGGCTGGCCGAGCTCACCGTCGCCGCCGCACGCGCGGGCCGGCCCGCACCGGACCTGGACCTCGCCGAGGAGGCCTGGCGCTGGCTGCAGGAGACGGAACTGCTCGCACCCGATCTGAACGCGGTGCCGGGGGGCGCTCCGGTGATCGGGGAGGACGAGGGGCCGAAGGTCTGGACGCCCGCCTGGCAGCTCGGACTGCCGCTGGGACACCTCGCGATCCATCTTTTTTAGATTTCCGCGGCCCCGGACCAATCCGGGGGCCGGAGGGCTCCGAATCCTTTGGTTGCGATTGTGTCACCGGCTTGAGTGATTCCGCTGCCTGGTCCGTACCGGTGGGAGCAAGGAGTAACCCCACCCGCACCCAACGGCACGAGGATTCGGCATGAGGTCCCTGGAGAGGCATCGCGACGTCGCGGCCTACGCGCTCGGCGTGCTGGACGAGGCGGAGGCCTTCCGCTTCGAGGACCACCTCATGGAGTGCCCTCGGTGCGCTGCAGAGGTGACGGAATTCGGCGCGACCACACGGCAGTTGATGCTGTACCGGCGGGCGACGCCACGGTTCGTGCACCCGATGGCACAGCCCGGGCCGCGCATGCTGGACGGGCTGCTGGCCGAGGTGGCGAACCGGCGCCGGGCCGGACGCCGGCGCCTGATGTTCGCCCTCGCCGCCTCGGTGGTCTTCGCGGCGTCGGTGCCCGGCATCGCGATGATGGCCGAGGGCAGCGCCGAGGAGCGCCTGACGGTCGCGGCGACCGACGCGCGCACGGGGGTGTGGGCGCAGGTCACGACAAAGGACGAGGCCTCGGGCAGCCAGGTCGAACTGAAGGTGAAGGACGCCTCGGGCCCGCGCCCCTGCCACCTGGTGATCGTCGGCCACGACGGCACCGAGGAGACCGCCACCAGCTGGCACGCGCCCGGCCACGACGACCGGCCCGACACGATGATGGCCAGTTCCTCCATGCATCCGGAGGACATCGCCCGCTACGAGATCCGCTCGGCGGCCGGCGAGGTCCTGTGGAGACTCCGGCCGAGCTGACCATCCGTCCGCCCCTGCCGCCGGGCGCTCCCCGCGCCCCGGTGTGAGACTGCTGGACGACACACCCGGGAGACCGCCGGGTGTCCACGGTCCCGGTGAGGGGGAGGGGTGACGACGGCAGAGGCCGCGGAGGGCCGGCTCGAGGAGTTCACCTCGGGGCTCACCACGGCCGTCGCGCTGGCCGCGTGCCGCAACGCCCGGCGGACCGGGGCGGACCTGCCCGAGCTGGTCGAGTGCGTCGACGACGCGCTGGCGCACTGGCTGCCCGACCAGTTCTGCACGGGCGTCCTGACCCAGCTGGGCCTGGCCTCCGGAGTGCTGCGGTGGAGCAACCGCGGGCATCCCGCCCCGCTGCTCGTCCGCGGCCAGCGGCTGCTCGTCGACGCCCTGCGGCGTGAGCCGGAGCCGATGGGGCAGCCGTCCCTGCTCGCCGGGAGACAGCGGCAGACCCACGAGATCGCGCTGCGGCCCGGCGACCGGGTGCTGATGTACACCGACGGGGTGACCGAGGCCCGGGCGGGTGACGGCGGCGAGTTCGGCCTGGAACGGTTCGCCGACTACATCATCCGGGCGATGGCGGCGGGCGAGCTGGCACCCGAGGCGCTGCGGCGGCTCATCCACTCCATCCTCGACTCGCCCACCAGCCGGCTGCGGGACGACGCCACCATCCTGATGTTCGAGTGGACACCGCCGCCCCGGTGACCCGGGCCGGGGTCACTTCAGCAGGCGGGACATCCTGCGGTCCGCGAGCGGCTTGCCGCCCGTCTGGCAGGTCGGGCAGTACTGGAGCGAGGAGTCGCTGAAGGACACCTCCCGCACGGTGTCCCCGCACACCGGGCAGGGCTCGCCGGTGCGGCCGTGGACACGCAGTCCGCTCTTCTTCTCGGCCTTCAGCCGCCCGGCCGCCACGCCCCGGGAGCGTTCGACGGCCTCGGTGAGCGTGTCGCGCAGGGCCGCGTACAGCCGCCCGGTCTCCTCCTCGCTCAGGGACGCCGCCAGTTTGAACGGTGACATCCTCGCCGCGTGCAGGATCTCGTCGCTGTAGGCGTTGCCCACGCCCGCGATCAGGCCCTGGTCCCGCAGCGCGCCCTTGAGCTGCCGCCGTTCACCGGCCAGCAGCTCCGCGAGGCTCCGCTCGTCGAAGTCGTCGGCGAGCGGGTCCGGGCCGAGCCGGGCCACGCCGGGGACCTCCTGCGGGTCACCCACGACGTACACCGCGAGCCGTTTCTGGGTGCCGGCCTCCGTGAGGTCGAACCCGGCGCCGGTCTCCAGGGCCACGCGCAGCGCGAGGGGCCCCTTGCCGGGGCGGGGCGGCCCGTCGGGCAGTCGGTCCTTCCAGTGCAGCCAGCCCGCGCGGGCCAGGTGCGTCACCAGGTGCGGGCCGTCCGCGGTCGCGAGGCCGAGGAACTTGCCGTACCGGCGTACGGCGGTGACCTCGTGGCCCTCCAGCGCGGACAGGGGCGGTTCGTACGTCTTCAGGACGCTGATCGCGACGGGCAGCACCCGTACGATCTCGTGGCCGACGAGGTGCTCGGTCAGGAAGTCCTTGAGCGCCTCGACCTCGGGGAGTTCCGGCATAGGTCCAGAGTGCCACGTGGGATCAGTCGTGGCCGGGCACCACGAACTCGCACCACACGGCCTTGCCGCCGCCCCGGGCCTCCACGCCCCACACGTCGGTGAGCAGCTCCACCAGCAGCAGGCCCCGTCCGGAGACGCCCGACTCGCCCGCCTCACGGCGGCGCGGCAGGGCGCTGGAGGAGTCCTCGACCTCGACGCGCAGCCGGCGCTGGGAGCCGGTGAAGGCCCGCAGGGTGACGACCGCGGCCCCCTCGGTGTGCATCAGGGCGTTGGTGATCAGCTCGTCGGCGACCAGTTCGATCTCGTCGGCGCGGTCCTCCGCTCCCCAGGCGGCGACCGCGGTGCGGATCATGTGGCGGGCCCCGGTCAGGGCCGCCGGGTCGCCGGGGGCGACGTGCTGCTGGAGCCGGCGGCCGGACTGCGGGCTGTCGGGGCCGCGCCGGCGCAGCAGGAGCAGCGCCACGTCGTCGTCGCCACCGCGCTCGGCGGCCACCTCGATGAGCCGGTCGGCGAGGTCCCGTACGTCGTCGGGCCCGGTGTCGACGAGCGCGCTCAGGGTGCGCATGCCGTCGTCGAGGTCGGCGCCGGGCTGTTCCACCAGGCCGTCGGTGCACAGCAGCAGCGTCTCGCCGGGGTCGAGCTCTATGGTGCCCACCGGGTACTCGAGGCGGCCGAACTCGGCGGACAGCCCGAGCGGCAGCCCGCCCGGCACGGTGACGCGGCGGCAGGAGCCGTCGGTGTGGCGGACCAGGGGATCGATGTGGCCGGCGCGGACCATCTGGAGCACGCCCGTCGACAGGTCGGCCTCGGCGTAGAGGCAGGTCGCGGAGCGGTCGGTGTCGAGTTCGTGCAGGAAGACGGAGGCCCGGGCCATCACCGTGGCCGGGGGGTGCCCCTCGGCGGCGTAGGCGCGCAGCACGATGCGCAACTGGCCCATGACGGCGGCCGCGTGGGTGTCGTGGCCCTGGACGTCGCCGATGACGGCGCCCACCCGGCCGCCGGGCAGCGGGATCAGGTCGTACCAGTCGCCGCCGATGTCCCGGCCGACGGAGCCGCCGATGGTGGCGGCGCGGTAGCGGACGGCCACGTCGGCGCCGGGCACGCTCGGGATGGTCCGGGGCAGCATGGCCTGCTGGAGGCCCTGCGCGAGGTCCGTCTCCTGCTCGAAGAACATGGCCCGCTGCAGGCTCTGCGCGATGCTGCTGCCGAGGGCGACGAGGATGTTGCGCTCCTCGGACGTGAAGCCGTACCGGTCGCTGTAGAGCAGGCCCATCACGCCGATCGGCCGGGCCTGGACGATGAGCGGCAGATAGGCGGCCGAGGTGATGTCGAGGTCGGTGATGTGCGGCCACAGGAGCGGGTAGCGCTCGGCGAACTCCTGCGGTGACTCGATGAAGCACGGCCCGAGGGTCCGTACGGCCTCGCTCATCGGGTAGGGCTCGTCGATCCGCGTGACGCGGGTGCCGGGCACGAAGCTGTCCGCGGGGCCCTCGGCGACCAGGCGGATGCGGCCGGCCTCGACCAGGCCCATGACGAGGCTGGTGGCGCCCAGGTGGACGAGGCCGTGGGTGTCCTTGAGGACGTCGATGACGTCCTGGACGGTGCGGGCGTGGGCGAGGGCGGCCGTGGTCAGTTCGACGACGCTGGTCTGCTCCCGCCGGGCCTCGTCCTGGGCGGCCTGGTCGCGGCGGGCGTCGCTCTCGCCGAGCTCCTGGGTGGCGTCCCGGACGATGCCGATGATGCGGCGGGGGCGTCCGGTCTCGTCGCGCCGGATGTAGCCCTGGGTGTGGGTCCAGCGCAGCGCGCCGTCGCGGCGGCGGATGCGGAAGTAGGCGCCGTAGTTCTCGCTGCCGTCCTTCAGGGCCTGGGAGACCGCGGTGTCCAGGCGGCGGGCCTCACCGGGCGGGACGCGCTTGGACAGGGTCTCGGGGCGGTCGTCGTACTCGTCGGGGCGCACGTCGAAGACTTCGTGGGCCTGGGCGTCCATCTGCATCAGGCCGGTGTCGAGATCCCAGTCGAAGCTGCCCATCCGGTTGAGCGCGAGGATCGGGTCCGGGTGGGCGGGCCAGTCGTCCGGGAGGGACAGGGCGCTCGCTCCCCGATCAGCCATGGGCCCACCTTGCCAGGATTCGTCCGATTCTTCGACCGGATGTGCCGAGTGTACGAGCCGCTCCGCCGGACCGGCGCTCAGTGGGTGAAGACGTCTGCGGGGCCTCCGGGGGTGCGGTCGGCGGCCCGCTCGTCGGGGATCAGCCCGGCTCCGTCGGGCGGATCGGGGTTGTCCGGGACGGCGTCGGGGCCGATCTCGTCGGGACCGCCGGGGTCCTCCGGGGCGGCGGGTCCGTCGGGAGGCGGGGCACTCTCGTCGGCCGGTGGCACGGCCGGGTCCGTAACCGTCTCCGGGTCCGGCTCCGTGCCCTGCCGGCTCGTGTCGGCCGGGGCGTCCCCGGGGGACGCGGTGCCCGGGTCCGGCTCCGGCTCCGGGGGGACAGAGGGCCGGCGCACGGGTGGAGGCGACGGCCGGGACGGCTCCGGTCGTGTCGTCGACCAGACCGGTGGCGGCAGGGCCCGGTCGTGGCGGACGTCGTGACCGGTACGGCGTTCGATCCAGATCCGCCCGGTGAGGTCGATGATCGTGAGGTCCGCAAGGAGCCGCGGGGCGGGCGTCACGACGATCACCTCGCCGGGCCGGTAGCCGGGCCAGGGGGTGCCCCTCGTCACCGGTGTCCCGCGCAGTGCCGTCGGCGGGCGGAGCGGGTTGCCGCAGGCGCAGCGCACGCGCGGTACACCCCGGTCGTCGACCAGGACGGCGGTACCGGCCTGGAGGACGGACTGGTGGCGGGTGAGGCGTCCGGCCCGGAAGCCGTGGCCGGTGACGCGGGTGTCGGCGCGCAGCACGACCGGGGTCAGCGTGCGCACGTAGTCGGGCACGGACGCCGGGGAGACGCCCGCGGCCCGGGCGAAGGCACGGCCCCTGGCGCGGTCGCGGGTGAGGTGGCCGATCTGCCGGCCGATGTCGCAGCTGCCCGTCCGCTCGGCGCCGGCGTACAGGCCGGGCGTCGCGCCGGAGAGGGAGCGCGGCCCGCTGCGGGCGGGCACGGCCCGGTCCGTGCCCCGCGGCGTTCGCGGGGCGGGGGACGGGGTAGCCGCCGTGAGGGCCGTGGAGTCCGTGAAGGGATCGGGTCCCGGGTCGGCGGCCGGCTGGAGGAGGAGCTCTTCCCGGGTGCCCGCGTCGTCGCCGTGTCCGGGGGTGTCGCCGCCGCAGCCCGAGAGGAGGAGCGCCACCGAGAGCACGCAGGCCAGGAGGAGGGTCCCGGTGGGTGTCCGCACCTCGTCCTCCCGCTCACCTCGGCCCTTTCCGGGCACTGCGTCACTATTGTTTGCTTCGTTCACCCGGGTTACGCAACCGGAGCGGCGGCACACGGAGCGTGACGCCCGGGTCCGGAGCCGCACAGGGAGGAGGGCCGCACGGCCGTGGACTGGTTCACCGCATCCGACTACTGGCTGACCCGGCTGGTGTTCCAGCGGGCGCTGGCCGCCGTCTACCTGGTGGCGTTCCTGACGGCGGCCCTTCAGTTCCGCGCGCTGATCGGACGGCGCGGCATGCTGCCGGTGCCGCGGTTCGTCGAGCGGGTGCCGTTCAAGCGAGCGCCGAGCCTGTTCCAGCTGCACTACTCGGACCGGTTCTTCGCGCTCTGCGCCTGGACGGGCTGCGCCGTGTCGGCGGCACTGCTGGCCGGGCTGGACTCACTGCTGCCGCTGTGGGGCGGCATGCTGCTGTGGCTGGTGCCGTGGGTGCTGTACCTGTCGATCGTCAACGTCGGGCAGACCTGGTACTCGTTCGGCTGGGAGTCGCTGCTGCTGGAGGTCGGCTTCCTCGCCGTGTTCCTCGGCAACGACGAGGTGGCGCCGCCGGTCGTGGTGCTGTTCCTGCTGCGGTGGATCCTGTTCCGCGTGGAGTTCGGCGCGGGCCTGATCAAGATGCGCGGCGACGCGTGCTGGCGGAAGCTCACCTGTCTGGACCACCATCACGAGACGCAGCCGATGCCCGGCCCGCTCAGCTGGTTCTTCCACCATCTGCCGAAGCCGCTGCACCGCGTCGAGGTGGCCGCGAACCACGTCACCCAGCTCGTGGTGCCGTTCGCCCTGTTCACCCCGCAGCCCGTCGCGTCGGCCGCCGCCTCGCTGATGATCGTCACCCAGCTGTGGCTGGTGCTGTCGGGCAACTTCTCCTGGCTGAACTGGATCACGATCGTGCTGGCGCTGTCGGCGGTGCGGTTCCCGGCCGATCCGCCGGACGTTCCCGACGCACCGCTCTGGTACGTCGTCGTGGTGCTGGCGGTGGCCGGCGGGCTGGCCGGCCTCAGCTACCGGCCGGTCCGCAACATGCTCTCCCGCCGCCAGGTCATGAACCGCTCCTTCGACCCGCTCCATCTCGTCAACACGTACGGGGCGTTCGGCAGCGTGAGCCGGGTCCGCTACGAGGTGGTGGTGGAGGGCACGGCGGACGACGTGCCGCGTGCCGAATCGGACTGGCGGGAGTACGAGTTCAAGGGCAAGCCGGGCGATCCGCGGCGCTGGCCGCGGCAGTTCGCGCCCTACCATCTGCGGCTCGACTGGCTGATGTGGTTCGCGGCCCTGTCCCCCGCCTACGCCGAGCCCTGGTTCGGGGCGCTGGTGGAGCGGCTGCTGGAGAACGACCGGGACACCCTGAGGCTGCTGCGCCGCTCGCCGTTCCCGCCGGACGAGCCCCCGCGGTACGTGCGCGCCCGTCTGTTCCGCTACCGCTACACGACGTGGCGCGAGCTGCGGGAGACGGGCGCGTGCTGGGAGCGGACGTATGTGCGGCAGTTCCTGCCGCCGACGCGGCTGGCGGAGCCGGTTCACAGGCCGTAGACGCGGGTGGCCGTGGTTTCCAGGACTGGGGTCATGGCCCGCACGCCGGGCCCGCAAGACCCCGCACCGCACCGCCCTGATCCACGGCGAGTCCGCCACCGACTACGGCACGCTCCACGCCCGCACCACCCGCCTGGCGCACGCCCTGCGCGCCCGGGGCGTGCGCCGCGGCGACCGCATCGCCTACCTCGGCCCGAACCACCCCTCCTACCTGGAGACCCTGTTCGCGGCCGGCGGGCGTAGTCCTCGCACTCCAGGACAGGGAACAGGTCCGTGCCGCTGCGCCGGATCGTCCAGGACGTGGCGCCGGCCGCGCGGATGGCGTCGGTGAGTTCCTCGGGGATCTCGCGGTGGGCCGCCTCGTACTGGTCGATGCGGTCGGCGCGGACCTTGGTGTGCAGGGCGACTCTCATCACGGCTCCTTCGGCGCCTCGGCGGGGACGGGTGCTTCGGCGGGCAGCAGGCCCTCGGCGCGCAGGTCCTGCCAGAAGGCGGCGGGCACCCGGGCGGCGAACTGGTGGGCGCAGTCGCGGACTTCGTGGGCCGAGCGGGCCCCGACCAGGACGCTCGCCACGGCCGGGTGGGCGGCGCAGAAGGCCAGGGCGGCGGCGCGCAGGGTGGTTGCGTGGCGGTCGGCGGCGGACTTCAGACGCAGGGCGCGCTCGACCAGTTCGGAGGGGGCAACGGTGTAGTTGTACGTCGCCCCGGGCTCGGGGTTGGCCAGCAGACCGGAGTTGAAGGCGCCGCCGATGACGACGGACGTGCCGCGTTCCTGGGCAGCGGGCAGCAGATCGGTGAGGGCGCTCTGGTCGAGCAGGGTGTAGCGGCCGGCGCACAGCACCACGTCCACGTCGGTGTCGCGGACGAAGCGGGTGAGCATCTCCGCCTGGTTCATGCCGGCGCCGATCGCGCCGACCAGGCCTTCGGAGCGGAGCTTCTCCAGCGCCGGGTAGCCCTCCCGGAAGGCCGCTTCGGCGTGGTCGTCGGGGTCGTGGAGGTAGACGACGTCGACCCGGTCGAGGCCGAGGCGTTCCAGGCTGGCCTCCAGGGTGCGGCGGATGCCGTCGGCGGTGAAGTCCCACACGCGGCGGTGCGTCGCGGGCACGGCGAAGCCGCTCGCCAGGTCGTCACCGGCGCTGCCCGAGGGCTCCAGGCGGCGGCCCACCTTGGTGGAGACGGTGTACCGGTCCCGGGGGTGCTCGCGCAGGGCGGCCCCGAGGCGCCGTTCGGACAGGCCGAGACCGTACTGCGGGGCGGTGTCGAAGTAGCGGATGCCCCGCTGCCAGGCCGCCTCCACGGCCTCGTGCGCCTGTTCCTCGCCGACCTCGGTGTACAGGTTGCCGATGGCGGCGGCACCGAAGGACAGGGCGCTGACCTCGACGGCGCTGCGGCCGAGCCGGTTCACCGGGCCACCGGGCGCAGCCGCAGGCCCTGCATGCCGCCGTCGACGGCGAGTGCGGTGCCGGTGGTGGCGCCGGACAGCGGGCTCGCCAGGTAGGCGACGGCACCCGCGACCTCGGCCGCCGAGACGAGCCGGCCCGTGGGCTGGCGGGCTTCCAGCGCGGCGCGTTCGGCGGCCGGGTCGGGCGCGGCGTCGAGGAGTCGCCCGACCCACGGGGTGTCGACGGTGCCCGGGTTGACGCAGTTGACGCGGATGCCCTCGCGGACGTGGTCGGCGGCCATGGCGAGGGTGAGGGAGTACACCGCGCCCTTGGTGGCGCTGTACAGGGCGCGCTGCGGCAGGCCGGCGGTGGCGGCGATGGAGCAGGTGTTGACGATCGCGGCGTGTGCGGAGGCGCGCAGGTGTGGCAGGCAGGCGCGGGTGGTGCGGACCATGCCGACGACGTTGACGTCGTAGACGTGGTGCCATTCGTCGTCGGGGTTGTCCTCGACGGTGCCCTGGGCGCCGATGCCGGCGTTGTTGACCAGGATGTCGAGGCCGTCGAGGTCGGCGACCGCGGCGGCGACGGCCTCGCGCACGGACGCGTCGTCGGTGACGTCCGCGCGGTGACCGAGCAGCGGCTTGCCGGCCGGCGACGGGTCGAGGACGGCGACGCGGGCGCCGCGCTCGGCCAGCAGCTCGGCGGTGGCCCGGCCGATACCGGAGGCTCCGCCCGTCACCAGGGCCTTCAGGCCCTCGAAGTCGCTCATGCGACCTGCTCCTTCTTGGTCTCGTCGAGGTCGGCGGCCCAGAACTCGCCGGCCGGGTAGCCGTACCGCGCCAGCGACTCGGGCCGCATGGCCGCCGAGAAGCCCGGCGCGGTGGGTGCCGTGTAGTGACCTTCGCGGATCACCACCGGGTCGAGGAAGTGGTCGTGCAGATGATCGACGTATTCGATGACGCGGTTCTCGGTGGTGCCGGTGAGGGCCACGTAGTCGAACATCGACAGGTGCTGGACGAGCTCGCACAGGCCGACGCCCCGGCGTGCGGGCACACCGGTACGCCGATGCGGGCGGGGGTCGGGGACACGGAGGGCCTTTCGATTCGGGTGCGGGTGGCGGGCGGGTCAGTCCTGGGCGCGGCCGGTGGTGACCCGGGCGATCATGAGGGCGACCAGGATGATCCCGCCGTAGATGGCCTGGATCCAGAACGACGGGACCTGCGCGAGGGTGAGCAGGACCAGCTGGCCGAGGTGGAGAAGCACCTGGCGGCGATGAACGCCACGGACGATCCGGAGGAGATCCGCGCCCACGACCTGGCCTTCCACCGGGAGAGCGCGGTGGCCGCGGGCAACGAGACGATGGCCGCGATCCTGGAGGGCCTGTCGTCGCGGACGTTCCGCGCCCGCGTCTGGCGCGGCTACCAGGAGGAGGGCGCCTTCGCCCGCACCCGGCGCGAGCACGCCGCGATCCACCGGGCCCTGGCGGCCCACGACCCGGAGGCGGCCCGTGCGGCGGCCGCGCACGTGGGCGAGGTGGAGCAGTGGCTGCGGGCGCAGCTCGGGCCCTAGGTCAGACCCAGGGCCCGGCGCCGCACCGCTACTTGAACTGACCGGGCCGGTAGTCGCCCGCCGGCTGTTCGAGCATGACGTTCAGCCGGTTCGCGGTGTTCATGAAGGCGATCAGGGTCACCAGCGCCATGAGCTGCTCCTCGTCGTAGTGCTTGGCCGCCCGCTCCCACACCTCGTCCGGCACCCCGCCGGCGCCGTCCGCGATCCGGGTCCCCTGCTCGGCGAGTTCCAGCGCGGCGCGCTCCGCCTCGGTGAAGACCGTCGCCTCACGCCATGCCGCGACCAGATGAAGGCGTACGGCGCTCTCGCCCGCGGCGGTGGCTTCCTTGGTGTGCATGTCGATGCACACCGCGCATCCGTTGATCTGGCTCACCCGCAGCGAGACCAGTTCCCGGGTGGCGGCCGGCAAGGGTGACTCCACCACCAGCCGCCCCACGGAGGTGAACTGCTTGACGAGCTTGCTCGCGCTGGGGCTGCCGAAGATGTCCAGTCGTGCGCTCATGGTGAGCTCCTCTGCCGTTGTCGGTGCGTGCACCCCTATGAGGCAGCGGCTCGTCACGATGTGACATGGACGAAGGTGACCTGCGTCTCCCCCTGTCCGCCAGGCGCGCCGCAGCCGGGGCGCCACCAGGCCGCCTGGTCAAGCCGTGGCTGTCCGCGCTGTCACGGCCGCGGCGCGGGGCGGCGGCCCGGCCCGCACGGTGCGGGTGCCGGTGCCGGGACTGATCGAGCGCGGCAGCACGGGGGCGGCGCGGGACTCGGCGAAGGCCGGACCTGGTCTCCCGTGGCCGACGGGGTCACACTGGGCCGTATGCGGCTTCGGGGCAGCGCCTGCGCGGCCGCCGGAGTGCTGCTGGCCGTCGCGATGGGCTGCACCGGCGGTGGGGACGACGACACGCCACAGGTCTCCCCGGCACCGGCCCGTGCCACCGGAGAGAGCCCCCGCGCCACACCCACCCCCACTCCCACCCCGGTCGACCCCGTCTCCCTCCCGGCCCTGATGCGGCGCGAGCACACCGGCTCCGGACTGCGTCTCGGCGCGGTGCTCGACCGCACCTCCGCCTACACCCGCTACGCCGTCACCTACGAGGCCGACGGCCTGACCGTCTCGGGGATCATGAACATCCCGGAGGGCAGGGGCCCCTTCCCGGCGCTGGTGCTGGCGCACGGTTACATCGACCCCGACGTGTACGTCAGCGGCCAGGGCATGCCCCGCGAGCAGGACCGCCTGGCCCGCAGCGGCTACGCCGTCCTGCACACCGACTACCGCAACCACGCCCGCTCCGACAAGGACCCGGACAACGACGTGAATCTGCGCCTCGGCTACACCGAGGACGTCATCGGCGCCGCCCTGGCCCTGCGCGACTCCGGACGTCCCGAGATCGACGGCGACCGCATCGGGCTGTTCGGCCGGTCCATGGGCGGCGGGGTCGTGTACAACACGCTGGTCGTGGCGCCGGGCCTGTTCGACGCGGCCGTCGCGTACGCCCCGGTCAGCGCACGGCCGGAGCAGAACATCGACCACTTCCAGCGGCCCGACGGTGATCCCGTCGTGGCCGAGATCGAGGACCGGCACGGCACGCCCGAGCAGAGCCCGGCCTTCTGGCGGGGTGTCACACCCCTTCATTACCTCGACCGCGTGACCGAGCCCCTGCTGATCCAGCACGGCACCGCGGACGACACCTGCCCGCCGGCCTGGTCACGGGAGGCCGCCGCCGCATTCGAGAAGGCGGGCAAGGACGTCGAGCTCCGTGCCGTCCCCGGTGAGGGGCACACGTTCGGGCCGAAGTGGGCGGCCTCGATGGACGTCACCGAGGCCTTCTTCGAGCGGCATCTGCGCTGAGCCGGGCCCTCTCCCGCGGCATCGTCCCCGTCCCGACACCGCCGGCGACCTCGACGCACGGTCCTCACCGGGTGCACAGTTCTCCGTACGTACTCGCCAGTAAGCCCGTCCTTCCGCATCCCGAGGAGCCCCTGTGACCACCTGGGCCGGCCGCACCGCCGCCGAGACAGCCGCCGCCGTCCGCGAGAAGCGGGTGACGCCACGCGAGGTCGTCGCCGAGCATCTCGCCCGGATCGAGCGGCTCGACGGCCGGGTGGGGGCCTTCCGCGCGGTGCGCGCCGAAGCGGCCCTGGCCGAGGCCGACGAGGTGGCGGCGCGCGGCGACGTCGCCGAACTGCCGCTGGCCGGGGTGCCCGTGGCCGTCAAGGACAACCTGGCCGTGCGCGGCGAGTCCCGGCGCGTCGGCTCGGCCGCCACACCGGAGACACCGGCCGCGCGGGACCATGTGACGGTGGCCCGGCTGCGGGCGGCGGGCGCGGTGGTCGTGGGGCTGACGAACGTGCCCGAACTGTGCGTCTTCGGCACCACGGACGGCGTGCTGGGCATCGCCCGCAACCCCTGGGACCCGTCGCGCTCGGCGGGCGGTTCGTCGGGCGGCAGCGCGGCCGCCGTCGCCGCCGGGATGGTGCCGATCGCCCTCGGCAACGACGGCATGGGCTCCCTGCGCATACCGGCCGCCAACTGCGGTCTGGTCACCCTCAAGCCGGGACGGGGGGTGATTCCGACCGGTGACGGGGACAGCACCTGGTTCGGCATGTCGGAGAACGGGCCGCTCGCCACGACCGTCGAGGACGCCCGCCTGATGTTCTCGGTCCTCGCCGGCGTCGAGCCCGGCCCCGGGTCCGGGCCCGGTGTCCTCAGGGTCGCGGTGTCGCTGCGCAGTCCGCTGGCCGGCGTCACCATCAGCCGCCCGTACGCGGCGGCCGCCCGGGAGGCGGCCGGGCTGCTGATGAGGGCGGGCCACCAGGTCCGGCGCGCCGACCCGCCCTACCCGATGTCCCTCGCCACGACCTCCCTGGCCCACTGGACGGCGGGCACCGCCGCGGACGCGCGGCCCCTCGACCCCCGACTGCTGACGCGACGCACCCGCGTCCACGCCCGGCTCGGCCGGCCCTTCCTGCGCACCGTGGGCTCCGGGGCGAGCCGGGAGCGGCTGCGCCGACGGCTGGAGCCGTTCTTCGCCGAGCACGACGTGCTGCTCACGCCCGCGCTCGCCCGCCGCTCCCCGAAGGCCGGGCCCTGGCACGAGCGGGGCTGGCTGAGCAACGTACTGGCGAACACGAACTACTCCCCCTTGACGCCCCCGTGGAACCTGACCGGCTGGCCCGCCATGTCCGTGCCCTGCGGGACGCTCCCGTCCGGTGCCCCGTGCGCCGTGCAACTGGTGGGCCGCCCCGGCATGGAGTCCCGACTCCTGGAGCTGGCAGGGCAGTTGGAGGAACGAAACCCGTGGCAGCGTACGGCGCCGATGAACTAAGGTCGGCCGGGTGACTGCCGGGTCGGCCGTAGGCCATGCACGAGTGAGGCGCCCGGCCTCGGCGTGAGCGCGGCGGGGGTGACCCCGCCCGGGCCCGCCCGAGAGCCGGAGAGGGCACGCGCCCCGCCTCTCGTCTCCGTGACTTCATCTGTCTTCATCCCCGCGCCCCTCAGCGGCGCTTCACCGTGGACACCGAGACCGGAGACGAACCCACCCATGTCCCGCACCCAGCACACCACCGAACTGCCGACCACGATCGCCCACCTGAACCACACCGCCGTCTACGCCTGCGACCGCCAACTGTCCGCGGAGTTCCTCGCGGCCGTCCTGGGCCTGCGGGTGGGAACCCCCTTCGGCCCGTTCCTCCCCGTCGACCTGGGCAACGGCGTGACCCTCGACTACTACGAGAAGACCGACGAGCCGATCCAGCCGCAGCACTACGCGTTCCTCGTGCCCGAGGAACAGTTCGACGGCATGATCGACCGCCTGGAGGCGCTCGGCGTCACCTACTACGCCGACCCGAACCACACCCGGCCCGGCCGGGTCAACGACCTGTTCGGTGGCCGTGGCGCCTACTTCGACGACCCGGACGGCCACAACTTGGAGATCATGACCCGCCCGTACGCCCGGCCCTGACCGCCTCCCCCGGGGCCTTCCGGGAGACCACCCGGTGGTGCTTGCCGAGGCGCCGGGTCCGTTCGAAGCCCTGGTTCTCGAACAGCGCCACCGTGCCGCTGTAGAGGAACGACGCGGAGACCGACCGGTCCTCGGTGTCCTCCGGGTAGCCCTCCACGGATCCGCCGCCGAGCAGCGCGATCTCCTGGAGGGCGCCTTCGAGGGCGCTCGCGGCCACTCCCCCGCGGCGGCGGGCCCGATCGACGAAGAAGCAGGTGATCCGCCAGTCCGGAAGGGCACCGAGGTCCTTCTCGTAGGCGCGCCGGTGCTTGATGCGGGGCAGTTCGGTGGGCGGCCCGAACTGGCACCACCCGACGCAGTCCTGCCCGTCGTGGACGAGGGCGGCAGGGGCGCCGCCCTCGCGGACGCGCCGCTCCTTCACGGAACGGTTCCGCTCCGGTGACTTGTCGCGGCTCAGGCCCTCGGGGTGGAAGGCCATGCACCAGCACCGCCCCACACGCCCTTGTGCCGCTCGACCAGAGCGGCGAAATCCGGCCAGGTGGCCACGTCCAGGGGTTGTGCGCGAAGACCGGTCACGGGTCTCCTCCGTTGCTCTACAACGCCCGGTGCATGATGTGCAGTCCCACCCGGCCGTGCCGGGGGTGGTCGAACGCGTCGGGCACGGTGCCGAGGATGGTGAAGCCGAGGGAGGTCCACAGGCTCACGGCCGGGTTGGTCTCGACGACGGCGTTGAACACCATGCCCCGGTAGCCCGCGGCCCCGGCCTCGGTCAGGAGGTGTTCGGCGAGGGCCCGGCCGTAGCCCCGGCCGCCCTGGTCGGGGTCGACCATGAAGCCGGCGTTGGCGATACGGGCCGCGGGGCCGCCGTAGTTGGGGGTGAGGTAGGCGGAGGCGACGAGGACGCCGCTGTCGTCCTCGACGACGTAGACGCGTTTCGCCGGGTTCATCCACAGGACCCGGGCCTCCTCCTCGGAGGTACCCGGGTCCCAGGCGTAGGTCTCGCCCGCGGCGACGATGCGGTGCCAGAACGGCCAGATGCGAGGCCAGTCGTCAGCTGTCGCTTCCCTGATCAGCATGGTCGTGAGTCTGGCACGCCCATGCGCTGCGATCGCGCTGGGGTCTGCCCGCTGTCAGTCGACGCTGGGCAGGATGTGGGGCTCCGCGAGGTCTTCCTCGTAGCCCGCCAGGCGGATCGGGGCCGAACGGGCCCACACGTCGAGGCTGCCGAGCTCGTCGACCCGTCGGCCGGCGCGCTCGCCGCGTTCCTTGGGGCGCTGATCGCGATTCGTCTTCTCCGGTGTCACCGCGCACTCCTTATGTGTCGGTCACCCTCGGGACGTACGCGCCGGTCCTGCTGCGCCTGACGCCCGCTCGGGCCTCTATGCCAAATGCAGTTCGGACGCGGTGGCGCCGGTCGACTCACGGGAGAGCAGGCCGTGGTGAACCGGCTGGTCCCATGACGGACCGTGGGTGTGGGTAGGACCCCGTGGTGCTGTCCGTCCGCATCAGACTAACCAGATGAGCGGAGCCCCGCTCGATGGGGCTGGAAACAGCCGGTAACAATCGCGCGTCATCTGTCGTTCAACTGGCGTTTCCGTACGGGTTTGCAGGCAGAAGGGCGTTTTACGAATCACTCGAACGGCGTACGGCGGCGACGGCGCTTTCCAGCCGGTCGCGCAGTTCGAGTGCCGTCGGCCGAGTCGCGGGCTCGCCGCCCTGCCCCACTGCCGTACGGCGACGGCCGCCTCGCGGCTGGTGCGCCTGCGGGGGCTTCCGGGACCACGCCAGCCCACCGGCCGACGGCGATCTCCTCGCCCTGCGCCAGGCATCCGAGGAGGGCCGCACGGCCGGTTCCGGCGCCGGTCCTGGAGGACCGGCGCCCGGTCCTGGAACCGCTCGCACGCACAACTCCCGCTTCCGAGCCGTCGACTGACGGCTCGTCACGGGAGGTGCGGGCCCTACCACTTCCCGGGCGCGTAGTCCTTCATGAAGACCCCGTACAGGTCCTCCCCCGCCTCGCCCCGCACGATCGGGTCGTAGACCCGGGCCGCGCCGTCGACCAGGTCGAGCGGCGCGTGGAACCCCGCCTCGGCGAGGCGCAGCTTGTCGTAGTGCGGCCGCTCGTCCGTGATCCAGCCCGTGTCGACCGAGGTCATCAGGATGCCGTCGGTCTGGAACATCTCCTGGGCGCTGGTGCGCGTGACCATGTTCATCGCGGCCTTGGCGGCGTTCGTGTTGGGGTGGCCCGCCCCCTTGTAGCCACGCCCGAAGACGCCTTCCATCGCCGAGACGTTCACGACGTACGCGCGTCCGCTCGCCGCCTTCTTCGCGGCCTCGGCCATGGCCGGCCGCAGCTTGCTGATCAGGATGAACGGCGCCGTGTAGTTGCACAGCTGGGTCTCCAGCAGCTCCACGGGCGAGATCTGCTCGATCGTCTGCACCCAGGTGTTGGAGTCGACCACGTCGGGCACGAGCCCGCCCGCGTCGATCGCCGTGCCGTCGAGGTGCCGCTCGACACTGGCGTTGCCCGCGACCAGGGCGAGGTCGGCGACCTGCTGGGCGTCCAGGCCACTGGTGCCGAGGGGCAGCGCGGCGATGCCGTCGACGGCGCCGGAGTTGAAGGCGCCGATGACGTGGTGGGCGGGCAGCTCACCGGCGGGCAGCGGCGCGCTCTCGCCCTCGACCAGCGCGGCGTAGGCGGAGGGCAGGCGGCGCACGGTCTGCGTCGCGTTGTTGACGAGGATGTCCAGCGGGCCCGCCTCGGCGACCTGGTCGGCGAGGGCCACGGCCTGCGCCGGGTCGCGCAGGTCGATGCCGACGACCTCCAGGCGGTGCATCCAGTCCGCGGAGTCGTCCATGGCCTTGAAGCGGCGGATGGCGTCCTTCGGGAAGCGCGTGGTGATCGTGGTGTGCGCGCCGTCGCGCAGCAGCCTCAGCGCGATGTACATGCCGATCTTGGCGCGGCCGCCGGTGAGCAGGGCGCGCTTGCCGGTGAGGTCGGCGCGGACGTCGCGCTTCTCGCGGTTCACGCGGGCGCAGTCGGGACAGAGTTGGTGGTAGAAGTAGTCGACTTCCACGTACCGGGCCTTGCAGGTGTAGCAGGAGCGCGGGCGCTGGAGTATCCCCGCGATCCTGCCCTCCTCGGTGTTCGACGACGGCAGCAGGCCCTCGGTCTCGTCGTCGATGCGCTGGGCGGAGCCGGTCGCGGTGGCCTCCGTGACCGCCTTGTCGTGGGCGGTCTTGGCGGCCCGGCGCTCCTGGCGGCGGCGCTGCTTGACCGTGCGGTAGATGCCGGCCGTGGCCCGGCGCACCGCGATCGCGTCCGGGTGGTCGACCTCCAGCTTGTCGAGTTCCTCGAGCACGCCGAGGCAGACGGCCAGCCGCTCCGGGTCGATGCCGGGTCCGTACGAGAGCCCGCCGGCCTCGTCCATGGCCTGCGGGCCGTCCTCTGTCACCGTCATCGCCGCTGTCGTTCCCTGCTCTGCCGTCGCGGCGCGCCGGTCGCGCCCGCTTTCGAACGGCGAATTTTACGGAGCGTCGGGCCGCACCGCCAAACTCGCCTTGATCACGACCGGCAGGCCTTGATCAGCGTGGCCACCTCCTTCGAGACGGCCGTGGCGAACAGGTCGAGGTCAGGGACCGCCTCACCGTCCGCGACGAGGCCGTAGTGGACGCTCCCCCGGTAGGTGGAGACGGCGACGGCCAGGGAGTGGCCGGGGGCCAGCGGGGCGAAGGGGAAGACGGCGGTGAGCGGGTGGCCGCCGAGCTTCAGGCCGAGGCTGGGCAGGGGCACGCTGGTCACCAGGATGTCGAACCAGAGCCGGGCCGCCTGGCCGACCAGGGGGCCGCCGAGCCGGTGGGCCAGGGCGGGGACGTGGTCGGCGAGCAGGGCGACGGCGCCCGCGCCCCGGTTGGGGCCGGCGTCCTTGTTGCGATCCATGGCGTCCCGGACGGAGGCGAGGCGTGCCAGCGGGTCCGGGTCGTCCACCGGAAGCCGTATCAGGTACCCGGAGAGCCGGTTGCCCTGCGGGTAGGCGGTGCGCGGGCGGCGCTTGGAGACGGGGATCAGGGCGCGGGGTGCGACGTGCTCGCTGCCGTCGCCGCGCTCGTCGAGCCAGCGGCGCAGAGCGCCCGCGACGACCGCGATGAGCACGTCGTTGACGGTGCCGCCGACGGTCTTGCGGACCCGGTGCACGTCGTCGAGGTCGAGCACCACTCCGGCGGTGCGGCGGGTACCGCTCGGCTCGCAGGTCAGCGCGGGGGTGGAGCGCACGTCGAGGGAGGAGCGGGCGACGGAGGCGCCGATGTCCAGGGCGCGGCTCACGTCGGACAGGGCGCCGCGCATCATCCCGGGCAGGTCGCGCACGTCGGGAAGCAGCGGGCGCGGGGGCGCGGCGGGGCGGGGCCGGGGCGCGGGCATGTCCATCGGGTCCATGACGCCCGCGGCGAGCGTCAGCGCCCGCAGCCCGTCGGCCAGGGCGTGGTGGAACTTGAACAGCACCGCGAAGCAGACGCCGTCCTCGCCCGGCAGCACGTGGGCCTCCCAGGGCGGCCTGCCACGCTCCAGCGGACGCTCCATGAGCCGGCCCGCGACCGCGTGGAAGTCGGCGGTCGGGGCGTGCAGCCGCACATGGTTCAGAGGGTCGAAGTCCGGGTCCGCCTCGCGGGCGGCACCGCCGAAGGCGAGCGGCCTGCGCAGGGCGGAGGGCAGCGGCTGCCACACGTCGCGGATACGCATCCGCAGCCCGGGGACACCGGCGGCCCGGGCCGCGAGCAGGTCCGCCGCATGGGCGCCCGCGGCGGGTGAGTGAGCCGAGAAGATCCCGAGCGCGCCGAGGTGCATCGGGTGTTCCGCGGACTCGATGTTCCAGAACGCCAGGTCGAGGGGGGCTAGCAGGTCAGCAGTCAAGGGCTTGCCTCGCGTGGACGACGGGTGGGCCAGCAGTCAACCGCCCCCCGCCGATTACGGTCAAGTACGATCACGCTACGTACAGTTAACAGCAGATTAAGCCCCGCCCCGATGAAAGGGGCGGGACTCATGGTGCATGTGCGGTCAGTCCAACACAGGTTGCGCCGCCGGGCACCCGGTGGGAGTCACCCGGGAGGCGTCATGGATCAGCGCCTCGTGTGCGGCCTTCAGCTTGGCCGTGTCGGGTTTCAGCACCGCCCGGTCGTAGGTGAGGAAGCCGTTCAGTTCACCCTCCACGTCCGCGATCTGGGTGTACACGGCACCGTTGCCGCCCTTGCAGACCAGCGCCCGGACCTCGTCCAGCTTCCTCAGGTAGTCCTCGGTGTAGGTCGCCGGGTCGACGTCGACGTAGGACTGCTGCACCGACCAGGCGTGGCCGGGGACCGCGAGGCCCAGGCCGCCGTACTCTCCGCTGACCAGGGCGCGCTCGCCGTCGGGGTGGGGCGGCAGGGCCGGGCTCGGATAGCCGTGCTCGTCCATGAGGTCGCCGGTGCCGCCGTCGGCGCCGAGGTTCAGCCCGGACTGGCCGTTGACCAGCCGGGTCGGGTCCCAGGCCTTGGCCTGCTCGGCGACCCGGCCCACGTCGTACTGGCCCCAGCCCTCGTTGAAGGTCACCCACATGACGACCGACGGGCTGTTGATGTGCTCATCGATCATCTCCTTCATCTCACGCTCGTAGCGGGCCCGGGAGGTGGCGCTCGGGTTCACCCCGGCCGTCATCGCCGGCATGTCCTGCCACACCAGCAGCCCGAGCCTGTCGGCCCAGTAGAACCAGCGGTCCGGCTCCACCTTGATGTGCTTGCGCACCGAGTTGAAACCGAGCTGCTTGTGCGCCTTCAGGTCGTGGGCCAGGGCCTCGTCGGTGGGCGCGGTGTGCAGGCCGTCGGGCCAGAAGCCCTGGTCGAGCGTGGCCATCATGAAGACGGGCTCGCCGTTGAGGACCGTGCGCGGGACGCCGCCGATCTTCTTGACGGCGATGGAGCGCATCCCGAAGTAGCTGCCGACCCGGTCGGCGCCGGCCTTCACCTCCAGCCGGTAGAGGAAGGGGTCGTCGGGCGACCAGAGGTGCGGGTCGTTCAGGGTCAGGGTCAGTACCCGGCCGGTGCGGCCGCTCGCCGTGGCCACCTTGCGCCGTCCGTCGTACGCCGTCGCCGTGATCGGTACGCCGTCCCGGACGCCCCGCGCCTCCACCGTCAGCTTCTCGCCGGCCACGTCGGGGGTGAGCTTGAGCGAGTCCACGTGGTCGCGGGCCACCGGTTCCATCCAGACCGTCTGCCAGATGCCGGAGGACGGGGTGTACCAGATGCCGCTGGGGTCCAGGCGCTGCTTGCCGAGCGGCGGGTTCTCGCCCGAGGCCGCGTCGGTCGGGTCGTAGACGCCGACGATCAGCTCCTGGGTGCGGCCGGGCTTCAGCGCGTCGGTGATGTCGGCGCCGAACTTGTCGTAGCCGCCCTCGTGCGTGGCGACCTTCGTGCCGTTGACGTACACCTCGGAGCGCCAGTCGACTGCGCCGAAGTTGAGCCGGAGCCGCTGTCCGGCGCCGATGCGCCAGTCGGCGGGGACCGTGAAGGTGCGGCGGTACCACATGCGGTCCTCGTGCCGTTCGATGCCGGAGAGCTGGGACTCCACCGGGTACGGGACGAGGACGCGCTCCTTCAGCGTCCTGCCGACGGGCGGCTGCTCGCCCGGCTCGGCGGCGGCGAACTGCCAGCGGCCGTTGAGGTTGCGCCACGCCTCCCGGGTGAGTTGCGGGCGCGGGTACTCGGGGTGGGCGTTGCCGGGTCCGACCTCGTCGGCCCAGCGGGTACGCAGCTGGTGCGTCGAGTGGTTGGGGCCGCTGGTCCAGAACGCCTTGACAACGTTGCCTTCGGCGTCGGTCAGGCCGCCTTCCCCGTCGTAGCGGACGTCTGCCGTGCCACGGGCGGTGCCCGTCTTGTTGCCGACGACCGGCTCGTCGAGGGCGACCAGGAGGGCGGTGGGGTCGGACGGGTCCGGGCGGGCCGCGCCCAGGGGCCACGTGGCGCCGCCGATCACGGCGGCCAGATGGTCGGTGAAGTCCGCCGGGGGTGTGGCGAGGGCCTGGGCGAAGTCGAGCTTCAGGGTGCGGCCGGTGGACTGCACGGTGGCCGCGAGGGCGCCGTCGTAGTCGAAGCCGTCGGGGATGCGGAACGCCGACTGCGGGACGGGGGCCTTGGCGACGCCGGGCTGCGTCCAGCGCAGGTGGAAGTTGGACCCGCCGTAGTGCTCGAAGTACTCGACCTTGATGTCGTGGGCCCGGCCGGCGGTGAGGTCGACGGGCTCGGCGGTCTGTTCACGGTCCCAGTCGTCGACCCAGTGGTCGATGGCGAGTGTGCCGTCGATCCAGAGGCGGAAGCCGTTGTCCGCGGAGACGGAAAAGGTGTGGGGACCGGTCTTCTCCGGGACGATCTTCCCGGTCCAGCGGACGCTGACGTCGTCCGACCGGCCGGTGGTGAAGTTCAGGCGCGGCTCCAGGTTGTCGAAATCGAGGTCCTGGTCGAAGGTCGTCGCCTTGAGGGTGTGGAAGTCGAAGGCACCCGGGGCGGAGTGGGTGTAGTACTCGCCCTTGAGGCCGTGGATCTCGGCGGGTTCGTCCGCCAGGGCGGGCGCGGACGCGAGGCCGGTGAGGGCGAGGAGCGCGGCGAGCAGTAACGCGAGGCGGTTTCTGGGGCGTCGGGGACGCACGGAACCTCCATGCCAACGTTGTCATGTACAAGACGTTGGCATGACAACACGGATCCGGGGCTTCGTCCAGAGGCAGGACAAAGTCCCCGGGGCCGCCCCGCGTCAGGTGACCAACTGCCCCTTCCCGAGGGCGATGACCCCGCCCTTGGAGACCGTGTACAGCTCCGTGTCCCGCTCCGGGTTGACGCCGATGGTCGCGCCCGGCGGCACCTCGACGTTCTTGTCGAGCACGGCACCGCGCACCACCGCGCCCCGCCCGATGTGCACGTTGTCGTGCAGCACCGAGCCCTGCACCACGGCGCCCGGGTCGACCACCACACCCGGCGACAGCACCGACCGCGTGACCTGCCCGCGCACCAGGCAGCCGGCACTGATGATGGACTCGCTGGCGATGCCGCCGGCGTTGAAGCGGGCCGGCGAGAGCTGGTACGAGTGCGTGTAGATCGGCCAGCTGCGGTTGTACAGGTTGAAGGCGGGCCGCTCGGCGATGAGGTCCATGTGGGCCTCGTAGTAGGCGTCCAGCGTCCCGACGTCCCGCCAGTAGCCCTGGTCGCGGGTGGTCTCGCCGGGCACGTGGTTGGCGCTGAAGTCGTACAGCGCCGCCTCGCCCCGCTCGGTGAGCTGAGGCAGGATCGAGCCGCCCATGTCGTGCACGGAGGACTCGTCCTCCGCGTCCCGCTTGAGCGCCTCGATGAGGGCCTTGGTGGTGAAGATGTAGTTGCCCATGGAGGCGAACACGCAGTTGGGATCGTCCGCCAGACCGGGCGGGGCCGACGGCTTCTCCAGGAAGCGCTCCACCGTCTGCCCGTCCGAGCCCGGCGTGATCACCCCGAAGGACGAGGACTCGGTGCGCGGCACCCGGATCCCCGCGACCGTCACGCCGGCACCGCTCTCGATGTGCTGGGCGAGCATCTGGCGCGGGTCCATGCGGTAGACGTGGTCGGCGCCGAACACGGCGACGTACTCGGGGCGCTCGTCGTAGATCAGGTTCAGCGACTGCAGGATCGCGTCCGCGCTGCCCAGGTACCAGCGCGGACCGAGGCGCTGCTGGGCGGGCACGGGCGTGACGTAGTTGCCCAGCAGGTTGGACATCCGCCAGGTCGTCGTGATGTGCCGGTCCAGCGAGTGCGACTTGTACTGCGTCAGGACGCAGATGCGCAGGACATCGGCGTTGACGAGGTTGGACAGGACGAAGTCGACCAGGCGGTACGTACCGCCGAAGGTCACCGCCGGTTTGGCACGGTCGGCGGTCAGGGGCATCAGCCTCTTGCCCTCACCGCCCGCCAGCACGATCCCCAGGACCGAAGGACCACCACCTCGCATGGCCGCTCCCCTCACGCCGATTTCCCGATGCCTGCCCCTGAGCAGTACCCACTAAGCCTGTTTGACGATCTCCTCGTAGAGCCGGACCGTGCGGCGGGCCACCGCGTCCCAGCCGAACTCGCCGACCGCGCGCTCCCGCCCGGCCTCGCCCATCCGCCGGGCGGCCGCCGGATCGCCCAGGACGGTGTCCATGGCCCGGGCGAGGCCCGCCTCGAAGCCGTCGCCGGGTGCCACGAGCAGGCCGGTGGTGCCGTCGTCCACGACCTCGGGGATACCCCCGACCGCCGAGGCCACCACGGGCGTGCCGCAGGCCATCGCCTCCAGGTTCACGATGCCGAGCGGCTCGTACACCGACGGGCAGACGAACAGGGCCGCATGGGTGAGGAGCTGGATCACCTCCGGGCGCGGCAGCATCTTCGGGATCCAGAACACGCCGTCGCGGACCTCGCTCAGCTGCCCGAACAGCTCGCGGAACTCCTGGTCGATCTCCGGTGTGTCCGGCGCCCCCGCGCACAGCACGACCTGCGCGGCCGGGTCGATGTCCCGCACCGCGCGCAGCAGGTGGGGCACGCCCTTCTGGCGGGTGATCCGGCCGACGAAGAGGACGTACGGGCGGGAGCGGTCCAGGCCGATGCGGTCCAGGGCGTCCGTGCCGTGGTCGGGCCGGTACAGCCCGGTGTCGATGCCGTTGTGCACGATGTGGACCCGCTCCGGGTCCAGCGCCGGGTAGCAGCCCAGGATGTCCTCGCGCATGGCGGCGGACACGGCGATCACCGCGTCGGCGGCCTCGACCGCGGTGCGCTCCGCCCAGCTGGACAGCTCGTAGCCGCCGCCGAGCTGCTCGGCCTTCCAGGGGCGCAGGGGCTCCAGGGAGTGCGCGGTCATCACGTGCGGGATGCCGTACAGCATCTTGGCGAGGTGACCGCCCAGGTTGGCGTACCAGGTGTGGGAGTGGACCAGCTCGCGGCCCTCGAGGGCCGCGGCCATGGCGAGGTCGACGGAGAAGGTGCGCAGCGCGTCGTTGGCGCCGTCGAGCGCGGACCAGGGCCGGTGGCGCCGCACACCGTCGGCGCGGCCCTCGCCCCAGCAGTGCACGTCCAGGTCGACGAGCGGTCTGAGCTCACGGGCGAGGAACTCCACATGGACGCCCGCACCGCCGTACACATCCGGCGGGTACTCCCGGGTCAGCAGTCCGACGCGCACCCGCAACTCCCTGCTCTCAGCGGCCGTTCCCTTTCATGGTCACCCAGAAGAGGCGCGTGGGGAAGAGCGAGGCGGCCGTGTGAAGCAACAGTCACCGCAGACGCCCCCGCCGGGCACCCGGTAGTACAGGCAGCAACTGCGGCGGCGGAAGGCGGATCCGGTGAGGGTTCCGGCGCCGGCGAGCAGGGGGTGCGCGAGGAGTTCCGCGGTCAGGGAGCGGGCCCGGACGGCGACGTCCGTGCGGCCGTGCCGCCGTGCCCAGCGGTCGAGCTCCCGGGCGGCGCCGGCCAGCGCGGAGGCGGCGTTGCCCCGCAGCAGGCCCGGCGCCAGGCGGTGGTGGACGCGCAGGGCCGCCGCCAGCGGTACGAGGTGGCCGTGCAGGACGACGTCCGCGACGGTCGGCGCGGTGCCGGGCAGAGGCCGTACGCCGGTGAGCCACAGGTCGTCGGGTGCACTGCCGTCGGCGTCCCAGTGCAACAGCCGGGCGTCGAGGTCGGGGACGGAGCCGTACAGCGCGGCGCAGCCGAGGGCGACCGACCAGAGCCGGGCCGCGAGCCCCTGGTGGGTCACGGACGCGGCGACGCGCGGCTCCGGGGCGCGCAGCGCGGTCGCGACCTTCCGCACACGAAAAATCAGAGGATTTCCTGACACATCCCGTGACGTTGCGACGTACGCCTGTGCGAGAGTGGGGAGAGACCCGGCCGATGCTCCTTCTGTGCGCAGCACGAAGAAGCCGGCGAGCGGGCGGAGCGCGGCGAGGTCGGGGTCGAGGTCCACGAAGAGCAGTAGTACCAAGGCCCCTAAGGGATGCGACCCGGTGGCCCCGACCGGAGGCGCCCACCCTGGGGATGACGGGGCTCCCCTCGTACTCCATCGGCAGTAGGACCCAATGAGTGCTCAGGGACGACGACGGGAAGACCTGGACACGGCAGGGTGTTGGTCATGAAAGCCCACCTTTCGCCGCGCCGGGCCGAGCGCCCCCGCCTGACGCAGAGGAGCAGCCGATGAGCGCCCTCGCGTTGTCCGTCCTGCTGTCCCTCGTCTCCGCGTTCGCCTACGCGGGCGGGGCGATCGTGCAGGAGCGGGTGGCGGAGTCCTCGCCGGGCGAGCAGTACGCGCCGCTGCGCCGGCCGGGCTGGTGGGCGGCGGTCGCGCTGAACGGCCTCGGTGGGCTGCTGCACGTGGTGGCGCTGGCCTACGGTCCGCTGAGCCTGGTGCAGCCGCTGGGCGCGTTGACCATCGTGGTGGCTCTGCCGATGGCGGCGCTGTTCGTCGGCCGCAAGGCCGGTGCCACGGCGTGGCGGGGCGCGATCATGGCGACGGTGGGGCTCGCCGGTCTGCTGTCCCTGGTCGCCGCGTCCGACGCGCGGTCGCTGAGCTCGGCGCAGCGGGTGGCCGTCGCCCTCGTCACCGCGGGCGTGGTCGTGGCGCTGATGATCGCCGCGCGGGCGGCGCACCGGCACCCGGCGGTGCGCAGCATGCTGCTGGCCACCGCATCCGGGATCGCGTTCGGCATGTCCTCGGTGTTCACCAAGACCGTCGCGGTCGACTGGACCGGCGGTGTGTCGGCGGCGGACGTGCCGTCCCTCGCCGTGATCGGTGTCCTGGCCACGGCCGGCATGCTGCTCTCGCAGGCCTCCTACCGGGGCGCCGGCCTCGCGGCCCCGCTGGCCACGCTGACGGTCGTGAACCCGGTGGTGGCGGCCGCGGTCGGCATCACGATGTTCGGGGAAACCTTCCGCTACGGCACGACGGGCACGGCGCTCGCGTTGAGTTGTGCCGTGGTGGCGGCGGGTGGCCTGATCCTGCTGACGACGGAGCGGCTCACACACGGGCAGCCGTCGACCGCGGGTGCCCTGTCGGCAGCGGGGCGTGCGTCGCAGGCCGTGGACGGTGGTTCCGGAGAGCTGCCCGCACCGGCGGGCGGGGCCCCCGAGCACTCGGGCGGTCTGCCCGAGCCGGTGACCGTCGGAGCCGAGGCGCTGCCCGCGGGCCGGCGACCGCTCGTGAAGGACGTGCTCGCGGCGGGGCCGGAGAGGGGGACGGCCACGGCCGTGCTCGTACCTGGGCCGGGGACACCGGCGGTGCTCGTACCGGGGCTGGAGGCGACTGGACTCAAGGCCGGGCCGGAGGCGGCGGAGGCACTGGTGCCGGTACCGGAGGCAGCGGCAGCGGTGCTCGTGCCCGGGCCGGGCGCGGAGGCCGTGGTGCTCGTACCCGGGCCGGAGGCACCGGCGGAGGTACTGGTGCCGGTACCGGAGGCAGCGGTGCTCGTGCCCGGGCCGGGCACAGGGCCCGGGTCAGGGGCAGCGGTGGTGGCGGCGTCCGTGGCGGAGGCCCCGTGCGAGAGCGGGGAGCCGTCGGTGTCGGTCTTCGACGACGAGCGCCCGCTCTCCTACGTGCCCTTCTACGGCATCCCGTACGTACCGCTGCCCATGGTCGACCGGCACCGCGTACGTGTCAGATCCTGACGCCGCCCGCCCGGAGGTACGCCACCGGGTCGACGTCCGAGCCGAACCCGGGCCCCGTCCGCACCTCGAAGTGCAGATGCGGGCCCGAGCTGTTGCCGGTGGAGCCGGAGCGGCCGATGCGCTGGCCGGCGCTCACCGACTGCCCGTCCCGCACGGAGATCGCCGACAGGTGGGCGTACTGGCTGTAGCGGCCGTCGCCGTGCCGGATGACGACCTGGTAGCCGTAGGAGCCGCCCCACCCCGCGCTGACGACGCTGCCCGCCGCGACCGACTTGACGGTCGTGCCCGTGGGGACGGGGAAGTCGACGCCGGTGTGGTAGCCCTTCGACCACGCGGAGCCCGCCTTGCGGTAGGGCGTCCCGAGAGAGGCGCTGACGGGGGCGACGAGTCCCTGCCGGGTGGCCGTGGACCGGTCGGCGCGCTCCCTGTTCTCGTCCTTCGTCCGCTCCTTGGGCCGCTCCTTGGCGCGGTCCTGGGCGGGCTTCTTCGTCGAGGGCTTGGCCGACGGCGCCGGCCGGTGCGCGGGACGCGTCTTCGTGGCGCCCTCGCCGCGCAGCGCGAGGCGCTGGCCGGGCACGATCAGATCGGGGTCGGAGCCGATGGCCGACCGGTTGGCGGCGTACAGGCCCCGCCAGCCGCCCCGTACGTCCTGGTCGTCCGCGATGCCGGAGAGCGTGTCGCCGTGCACCACGGTGTACATCTCGGCGTTGCCCGCCCGGGACTGCGGCGTGGACTGCGGCCGTACGTCCTCGAGCGAGGTCTTCTTGGCGTCCTTCCGCTTCGTGCGCTCGGCGGCCGGCCGGATGTCGGGCTCGCCGCCGCCCCGGGTCAGTCCGGCCCGTACGGAGCAGACCGGCCAGGCGCCCGGGCCCTGCCCGTCGAGCACCTTCTCCGCGACGGCGATCTGCTGGTCCTTGCTCGCCAGGTCCGCGCGGGCCGCGTAGGCCCGGCCGCCGTAGGCCTCCCAGGTGGACTGGGTGAACTGCAGCCCGCCGTAGAAGCCGTTTCCGGTGTTGATGTTCCAGTTGCTGGTGGACTCGCAGGCGGCGACCTTGTTCCAGGTGTCCACGTCCGCCGCCTGGGCGGCGCCGGTGCCCATGAACGGCAGCGCCATACCCGCGCCGCCCGCCGTGACGGTGAGTGAGGCGCGGTTGATCCTGTTCGGCTGATACCGGCGGTGCCGGCCCCGTACGGCCATCGAAAGCCCCCCTGGGCATGCGTCTGGAGGGGCAAAAGTAAGCGCAGCGAACCGGCCAGAACAAGACGGCTATCAGCCGCCCGGGAGTCCAAATGGCCGGTATGAGGCCCCTGTTGCGCGACGTGCGCCCCGGCGGTGCACCGTGTACGGCACGCGGTGCGCGGGTGCGCCGTGCGCGGGGACGCGTACATCGGCTGAGTGCGACGGGGCTCTGTTCCGTATCAGGCTGCGCCACGCCGTGCGACCCGCGCGTGCGGACGCAGTAGCGGCACGTAAGGATGGTCGACGGGGGATGCCCCTGGGCACCACCCACCGGCAGCACCGATACCGAGGTCTTTAGGAGCGAACCGAATGAGCAGTACAGCGCAGATCGGCGTCACGGGTCTCGCGGTCATGGGCCGCAACCTCGCCCGCAACTTCGCCCGCAACGGCTACACGGTGGCGGTGCACAACCGGACGCCCTCGCGCATGCACGCCCTGGTGGAGGAGTTCGGAGGCGAGGGGGAGTTCGTCGCGTGTGAGAGCGCGAAGGACTTCGTGGCGGCGCTGGAGCGGCCCCGCCGGCTGGTCGTGATGGTGAAGGCCGGAGAGCCGACGGACGCGGTGATCCAGGAGTTCGCGCCGCTGCTTGAGCCCGGCGACATGATCATCGACGGTGGCAACGCGCACTTCGCGGACACCCGGCGCCGGGAGCGCGACCTGCGCGAGCAGGGCATCCACTTCGTCGGCATGGGCGTCTCCGGTGGTGAGGAGGGCGCGCTGAACGGGCCGAGCATCATGCCGGGCGGCCCGAAGGAGTCCTACGACTCGCTCGGCCCGATGCTGGAGAAGATCTCGGCGAAGGCGGCCGACGGTTCGCCGTGCGTCTCCCATGTCGGTCCGGACGGTGCCGGGCACTTCGTGAAGATGGTGCACAACGGCATCGAGTACGCGGACATGCAGCTGATCGGCGAGGCGTACCAGCTGCTGCGGGACGTCGCCGGGTACTCCCCCGCCGAGATCGCGGAGATCTTCCGGACCTGGAACCAGGGCCGTCTCGACTCGTACCTGATCGAGATCACGGCCGAGGTGCTGTCGCACGTGGACGCGGAGACGGGCAAGCCGTTCGTGGACGTGGTGGTCGACCAGGCCGAGCAGAAGGGCACCGGCCGCTGGACCGTGCAGATCGCGTTGGACCTGGGCGTTCCGGTGTCCGGCATCGCCGAGGCGGTCTTCGCGCGGTCGCTGTCGGGCCACGCGGAGCTGCGGGAGGCCTCGCGCGGGCTGGCCGGCCCGAAGGCGCAGCCGCTGAGCGAGGCGGAGGCCCGGGCGTTCGCCGACCGGGTGGAGCAGGCGCTGTACGCGTCGAAGATCGTGTCGTACACGCAGGGCTTCCACGAGATCGACGCGGCCCGTGGTGAGTACGGCTGGGACATCGACCTGGGCGCGGTGTCCGCGCTGTGGCGGGGCGGCTGCATCATCCGTGCGGCGTTCCTGGACCGGATCCGCGCCGCGTACGACGCCCGGCCCGACCTGCCGAGCCTGCTGTCGGACGCGACGTTCGCGCGGGAGATCGCGGACGCCCAGGACGACTGGCGCGAGGTGCTGGTCGCCGCGACCCGCCAGGGGGTGCCGACGCCCGGCTTCGCCGCGGCGCTCGCCTACTACGACGCCCTGCGCGCGGAGCGGCTTCCGGCCGCGCTGACGCAGGGGCAGCGGGACTACTTCGGTGCGCACACCTACCGCAGGGTGGACCGCGACGGTTCGTTCCACACGCTGTGGGGCGGGGACCGGTCGGAGACCTCCGCGTAAGCGCTGCCGCCGAGGGCGGTACGCGGGGCGGTGGACGGCAGGTGTGCCGTCCACCGCCCCGTTCGCGTACGGGGGTCTGTCAGGACAGGGGCGGGCCGGGCTCCGGGCTCGGTACGGGGTCCGGTCCCGGGGGGATCGGCGAGGGGTCGGGGCCCGGCACGGGGTCGGGGCCCGGGGGTGCCGGCGGGGTCGGGCCCGGCGGCGGGGTGGGCGCGGGCGGCGGCGGAGTCGGCTCCGGGCCCGGCGGGGGCTGCGGGTTCGGGACGGGGTCGGGGTGCGGCTCCGGGCGCCGGGGGTCCGGTCCCGGTGTCGGGGCCGGCGGCACGGGGTCGGGAATCGGGTTCGTCATCAGGTCCTCCAGCCAGTGGGACGACTCCGGCTCTGGACTACTGCCCCGCCTACCCGGCCCGCCCCTGCGCAGTCACTCCCCCGCAGGACGGGGACGGGACCAGGTGGGGGTAAACGGGGGCCGGGGTGGCGGGAACGGCCGTCAGAAGCGGCCGGGGTGGGCCCTCAGCCAGTCCTTCGCCGCCGCGAGGAGGGCCTGATCGGCCGGCTTCGCCTCGTCCGGATGGCGTTCGGCCCACTTGGTGACGTAGGGGCAGAGAGACGCAACCGCGCGGTCCTCGCGGCCGGCCAGGGCGTAGAGCTCACGGGCGAGTGAACCCGCGATGCCCTGGCCCTCGTGGGCCGGCTCGACGATCGTGTGGACGGGCACGAGCGCGCGCTCGGGGCTGTCGAGCACGAAGTACTCGATGCGGCCGACGACTTCGCCGCCGGACACGGCCTCCAGCCGGCCCGCAGCCCGGTCGTCACGGATCTCCGGGGCACTGGTCTCCCGGTCGCTCATGGACACGCTCCTCGTCTTGCTTCGGTCAGGCCCCGACGGCCTGCGGGCTGCGCTGCTGGTCCGAGCCGGGCACCGGCTCGGACGGGTCGGCGCCCAGGGCCACGATCCGGTTGTCGCGGTCCACGTGCACGACCCGGGGGGTGAGTGCCCGTGCCTCGGCGTCCGTCACCTGCGCGTAGCTGATGATGATCACCAGATCGCCGGGGTGGACGAGATGGGCCGCGGCCCCGTTGATCCCGATCACGCCGGATCCGCGCTCGCCCTCGATGACGTACGTCTCCAGCCGGGCACCGTTGGTGACGTCCACGATGTGCACGAGCTCGCCGGGCAGCAGATCGGCGGCGTCGAGCAGGTCGGCGTCGATGGTCACCGATCCCACGTAGTGCAGGTCGGCCTGGGTGACGGTGGCGCGGTGGATCTTGGACTTGAACAGAGTACGCAGCACTTTGGACTCCTAGAAGACGGCTCCCCGCCGGCTTTCTGCAGGTCAGGGGCGTCGTTCACTGTACATCGGCATGCCTTCGACTCGAAGACTTTTCACAGCATCGTGCACTCAGGTGGCGAGCAGGCTTATCACCTGCGCGGTCTGCGCGAATCAAGCTGCCGCAGAGCCGTCGGACAGGAGCAGGTACGGAGGATTGTCCCGGCCTGATGCTGATCGGATGCCGACTTTCCTGATGACTCAGCGGGCAAGTCGAGGGAACCGGAGCAAGGAGCTACCGAGATTGAACTCGTGGTGTCGTAGGGGCTGATGGCTGGTCGTCTGCTGCGGTATCACGGGGGCATGCGCCTTTCCCTAAGAGGGCGGGTTGCCCCTGAACGCCAGCAATTCCCGGTTCACCCCGAGTGAGGCGCGTGCGGTGATCTCCAGGGCAAGCCGCCACAGCGGGAGAGTTCCCGTGGAAAGGCGGGCATGGAGCCTATGCCGTGGAACGGATTCCATGAACGCTCACACCAGGGATTCCCTCATGGTGAGCCATCCCCAGGTTCCGGCCTCCGGCGAGCTCCAACCTTCCTTGATCAGAAGGCAAGACTCTCACTCATCCCCCAATAACCGCCTTCACCAGAACGCTCCGATCTACCTGCGGCTAGTACTCCGGCCGTAGATCGTGATCTCGATGGTGAGGGGCGTCGAGGCGGCAGGTGTCCAGCGTGGATCATCTCGCCCGAGATCGCCCATGCCGTCGCGGGCGTCGGCTCCTTCTGCGTCTACCCGAGTTCACCGCGACGGAGGGCGTCCCTCATCTCGCTGAGCTTCGCGGTCGTTGCCGGGGTCCGCTCCTGTGCTTGTTCAGCGAGTCGGAGGGCTTCGTCGATCTCGCTGAGTTTCCCGGAGGACAGGACGGCCGCCCGCTCCATCAGGTCGTCCCGGGACACGGTGGTCAGCCACGTGCACGGGGTGAAGCCTGGACTCGGGAACGCGAGCCGCAGCACGCCTTCGAGCGGCAGCCCTTCACCGGCGCCGACCGTCACTTCGATGCCCAGACCGCTGATGTCGAGGCCCGCCGGAGCGACGACCTGCATCGCCTGGAACCCGGACGCGTCGTCTCCTGACAGCAGTACGACCAACCTCCGCTCGTCGAACTGGACCCACCAGACTTCGCCACGTTGCACAAGCCCTCCGATTCACAGGACGGCAGGCAGACGCTGCGCGACCTGACGCGGTGTGGAGACGGGTGCGGCCACCGTTGATCATCGGCGTGTGAAGACAAACGATCATGCGGTGGCCACAGGTCACAGCGTAGACCCTGCCTGCTGGCAGGAGGCGTTCGAGGGCCTGATGAGCCGGATAGCGGGACGCTTCACACGGGTCGAATCCCGACGCCGGGCCCGGAAGTTGGTACTCGGCCTGCTGTCGGACCTCGAGAACGCCCAGGTCGCCGTCTACCTGGTCTACGTCGGCCGCCGCGGGCACGCCGCAGGGGATCGGGAACTCCATGTTCCGGGTTCCTGGACCTCCGATCCCGACCGCTGCCGGGCCGCCGGCCTCGGTGACGATACGGAGTGCGCGACCAAGCCGGAGCTGGCCGCTCGCATGGTCACCCGATTCCTCGACGCCGGCCATCGCGCCGCCTGGGTCGCGGGAGACGAGGTCTACGGCGGCACCCCGAGCCTGCGCACCGCGCTGGAGGAACGCGGCACCGGCTACGTCCTCGCGGTGGCCTGCTCGCACGAAGTCACCCCAGGCGCCGGGAGGTTTCGCGCCGACATGTCGGCCAGGAAGGTGCCCAAGAGGGCCGGCAGAAGTTGTCCGCAGGGACCGGAGCCGAGGGCCACCGCTTCTACGACTGGGACCCGGCGTCAAGCCGCTCAAGCATGAAGATCACGATCTACGGCTGTAGCACTAGGGATACAGGCCATTCAGACCAACCGCGCACGACTCGCTGTTCGTCACCAGGCATCGCGAAAGTGTCCAGAACCAGCCCATACGCCTCCCCCGCCGCACTCCACCCGAGGGCTCAGCTCATCGGGACCTGCCCATGCCGCATGGGCGCCCGGTACGCCACGGCGCTGGAAGCCATGACGCGATCCTGCGACCCGTAGCGGGAGGCGGCGAAGTCGACGTGGGCCGCCCTCGCCAAGGCGACCGACCGGCGGCGACGGCATGCCCCGTCCGCCGTGCCCGAGCCGGCCGAAGGTGACGTCGCGCCGCTGAGCACCTTCACGAAGGCGTTCGGTCGCTTCCGGGTCGAACAGGCACCGACAGGGCTCTCGTACCGGAAAACCTGCGGCTCAGGTGCGCTCTCGCAGATAATTTTGCGGTCATCCATTGACCGGGGCCGAGGCGCCCGGATAGAAAGATCACGACCAGGATCGCGATCGCGAGTCCGGTCCATACAGCTCTGCCTCGGGGGATTTCGCTTTGCCGCACACAGATGCACTTCGTCCTGCCCGCGTCCTTGTGGTCGAACCCGCCTCCTCCGGAGGCGCCACCCTGATCGGCGTCGCGGCCGAGATGGGACTGCGGGTCGTCGTCGCCACCGCCGACTCCGGCGACCGCCGGCTCTCCGACGCCGTGCGCGCGGCGGCCGATTCGGTGCTGACGGTGGAGACGAACGACCAGGCCGCCCTCGAAGCGGCCGTGCTCGAACTGCACCGGGCCGAGCCGTTCGAGGCGGTACTGCCGGGCTCCGACATCTATGTGACGGCCACCGCGCGCGTCGCCGCGGCACTGGACCTGCCCGGCCTGCCCGTGGCGACCGTCGACCGGGTCCGGGACAAGAGCGTCATGCGAGCCGCCGTGGCGGAGGCCGGGCTGCGCACCCCGCGCTTCGCCCAGGCGACCACCGACGCCGAACTGCGCGCCGCGGCCGAGCGGGTCGGCTTCCCCTGCGTGCTGAAGCCGGTCGCCTGCTCCGGCAGCATCCACGTCAGCCGCGCCGACGACCTCGACCAGCTCACCGCCGCGTTCCAGCGGCTCGTGACCGACCCGGAACCCGACATGGGCAAGCTGCACGAGCACCGGGTGCTCGTCGAAGAGTACGTCCAGGGCCCCGAGTTCAGCGCCGACGGCTATGTCCTGGAGAGCGGCGAGGTCACCGTCGTCGCCCTCAGCCGCACGCTGCTCGGCCCCGAGCCCGACTTCGTGGAGCTGGGCCACCTCACCCCGGCGCTCGTCGACGACGCCACCCTGAAGAACGTCGAGGCGTACGTCGGCGACGTCGTCCGCGCCGTCGGCATCACCAGCGGCCCCTTCCACTGCGAACTGCGCCTGACCGCCGACGGTCCGGTGCTCATCGAGATCGGCGCCCGGCTGCCGGGCGACCGGATCGTGGAGCTGCTGCGGCTCGTGACCGGCGTCAGCCTGCCCAGGGTGGCAGTCGCCACCGCGCTCGGCATCGGCCTGGAGGCAGCCGGCGCCTTCGCGCGGCCGCAGGCCGAGAGCGCCGGCATCCGCTTCTTCTCCGCCGCGGGCCGCTCCTCGTACCGGGAGCTCACCGGGTGGCCGGAGCTGGAGGCACTGCCGGAAGTCACGGAGACCGCCCTGTATTTCGCGCCGGGCGAGACCATCCCGGGCGTCGAGGACTGCCGCTCGCGCCTCGGCCACGCCCTGTTCACCGCCGACTCGCCGCAGGGCGCCCTGGACCGCTGGCAGGCGCTCGGCGACCTCGTCGTCCCGGCCTGACTCGGCGGTTCCCACCATGAACGCACACATACTCGACTACGCGGCCGTCGGCATCGGCCCCGCGAACATGAGCCTCGCCGCGCTCGCGCATCCGGTCGAAGGGCTGCGCGGCGCCCACCTGGAACGCCGTGAGAGTTTCTCCTGGCACCCCGGACTGCTGCTGCCCGAGGCCACCCTCCAGGTCTCGCTGCTCAAGGACCTGGTGACGCTGGTCGATCCGACCAGTCCCTTCTCGTTCCTGTCGTTCCTGGCGAGTGAGGGCCGGCTCTACCGGTTCCTGGCCGCGGACTTCCCGGCCGTCCTGCGCGCCGAGTTCAACCAGTACCTCCAGTGGGTCGCCGGGCGGCTGCCGAGCCTGACGTTCGGGGCGGACGTACACAGCGTGGACTTCCGCGACGGGGCTTTCCGTCTCCGCACCGACGAGCATGAAGTGACGGCACGTCACCTCGTGCTCGGCACCGGGCTCACCCCGTCCGTCCCCGAGCCGTTCCGTTCCTTACTCGGCCCCACCGTCTTCCACTCCGGGGAGTTCCTGCTGCGGGCCCCCGAGGTGACCGGCAAGCGGGTCGTCGTGGTCGGCGGCGGCCAGAGCGGCGCGGAGATCGTGCGCCACCTGGCGGCCGGCGCGGCCCCCGAGAGCATCACCTGGGTCAGCCGGCGCTCGTCGTTCCTGCCGATGGACGACTCGCCGTTCGCCAACGACCTCTACACGCCCGACTACGTACGCCGCTTCCACGCGCTGCCCTCCGACCACAAGGCCCGACTCCTGGAGCGGCAGAGGTACACCAGTGACGGCATCGACCTCCAAGTCCTCCAGGACATCTACCGGTTGAGCTACCGCGACGAGTTCATCGAGAACGACCCCGGCAGGCTGCGCTTCCTGGCGGACTGCGCGGTCACCGCGATCGAGGGTGACCCCGACGAATGGAAGCTCGTCGTCGAGTCCTCGGGCCCGGACGACGCACCCGCTGTGCTCTCGGCCGACATCGTGATCCTGAGCACCGGATACGCCTACGCGCTGCCGGACTTCATGGCTCCGCTGGACGCTCGGCTGCGGCGGGACAGCGGGATGCTCGTCGTCGGCGACGACTTCTCGGTCGCATGGGACGGGCCTGCGGAGAACCGGATCTACCTCCAGAACGGCGCCCGGCACTCCTGGGGCGTCGCCGATCCCAATCTCAGCCTGCTCGCCTGGCGCAGCGCGGTCATCCTCAACAGCCTGCTCGGTGAAACGAGGTATCCCGTATGACCGGTCGTCAGGTTTCGAAGTTCCAGGCCGAGGCGGTCGGCGTCCTGGTCCCCTTCGCCCCGACCGAGGTGGAACCCGACGGAGTGACCGTCGCCGAGGCGGACTTCGCGCGTTCGGTCTTCCCCCGCGTGCCGTTCAAGGCGGCCCGCTTCACCGTGCCGCCGGACGGGACCAGCTCGCCCGACCGGCACGCGGTCCAGGAGATCTGGGTGGTCCACGCCGGATCCGGCACCCTGGAGGTGGACGGCGAACGGTCGCTCGTCGGGCCCGGCTCCATGGTGGGCTTCGCCTCGCAGGCCGTCCACGAGATCTTCGCCGACCAGGGCGAGGAACTGGTGATCTACTCCTTCTGGTGGTCGGCGCCCGATGAGTGAGCGCACCACCGGGACCGGTGAGGCGCCCCACTACGACCTCGCCGTCGTCGGCGCGGGCGTGGTCGGCGCCCTCGCCGCGTACTACGCCGTGCGCCGGGACCCGGGCCGCCGCGTCGCCGTGATCACGCACGCCGGACGGGGGACGGGCGCGACCCGTCTCTCGGCCGGGTTCGACACGCCCACGGGGCACAACCCGGCCCAGCGCGCCCTGGCCGCCCGCAGCACCGCGCTCTTCGACGAGCTCGCCGCCGGACTCGGTGACGCCGGACGCACGCCGGTCGACGTCCGCTGGCTGGTGGCGCGCGAGAACACGGCCGCCCTCGACGCGACCATGGCCGACGGCGGCCGTACCCGCCCGGTCACCAGGGAGCAGCGGGCCCTGCTCGACCGGACGTTCCCCGGGCTCGCCCACGACGACGACCAACTCCTTCTGGCCACCCCTCCCATGACGGCAGGTCAGCCCCAGTGGCTCACCGACCGGCTTCTCGACGAGGTCCTCGGCCGCCCGGACAACACCCTCCTGGAGGGCTTCCGGGTGACCGAAGTGCGCCGTACGGGCGGGCGCGTCGAACTGGTCGCCGCCGACGGCAGCCGGATCACCGCCACGAAAACGGTCCTCGCACCCGGCCCCTGGGTCCTCGACGGCCCGGTGGCGGCGGCGGCCCGCGAGTGCGGGGCCCGGGTCAAGAAGGTGGTGGCGTTCCACATCATGACGCCGCCGCCGCCGGGCGCCCCGGCACTCGTCCTGGAGGACGCCGACGCCTTCCTGCTGCCCCACCGCCCCGGCGGCCACTGGATCTTCAGCATCACCTCGCCGGACTGGGACCGCGGCCCCGACGAACCGCTCGTCATCGACGCCCGCGACCGGGAACTCGCCCGAGCCCTGCTCGCCCGGCACGTACCGGGATTCCTGCCGCACCTGCTCGGCGGCCGGGTCTTCAGCGACTGCTTCACCCCCGGCCATCTGCCGGTCGTGGACACGGTCGGCGGCGACGACGTGGTCATGGCCATCGGCGGCTCCGGCTCCGGTTACCGACTCGCCCCGGCCATGGCCGAGGGCGCACTGAACCTGCTCGACGGGAGACCGCGGACATGAGCCTGCTGACCGGGGACACGCACACCCCCCGGCACTACCTCCTGGTGCCGCCCGAGGCCACGCCCAACGGCCCCCTGCACCTCGGCCACATCGGCGGCCCCTTCCTGTGGTCGGACATGATCGCGCGGCATCTGCGGGTCCGCGGCGACCTGCCGTTGGTGATCACGGGCAGCGATGTGTACGAGTCGTACGTGGCGCTCAAGGCGCACGCCGAGCACTCCACGCCCGGCGAGGTCGCCGCCCGCTACGGACAGCGCATCCAGGACGACTTGGCCGCGCTGCGCATCGGCGTCGACGCGTTCATCGTCCCCGATCAGCAGCCCTGGCGGGAGCAGTTCGAGCAGGAGGTCGCCGCCTCGATCGAGCGGCTGACGGCCCGGGGCGCGGTGCTGACGCGCACCGAGCGCGTGCCCCACTGCGCGGCGTCGGACCGCTGGGTGGTGGGCGGCTGGCTCCAGGGCCGCTGCCCCGAGTGCGGTGCGGGCATCGCCAGTTACTTCTGCGAGGAGTGCAGTGCGCACTTCCTGCCCGAGTCGGTCGTCGAGCCACGCCCCCTGCTCGACGAGGGGCCGCTGATCTGGCGGGAGATCTCCAGCCTCTTCCTGCGGCTGCCGGACCGCGACCTCCTGGACAGCACGCTCGTGGACCTGGGCGTCGCCGACCGCTACCGGGCGACCGTGGCGCGCTTCCTGGAGCGCGACGGCCTGACCGTGCGGCTGAGCGCCCCGCAGACGTGGGGGGTTCCGCTGCCCGGACCCGAGGCGGACGTGCCGCGCGCCCTCTTCCCGTACGCCGGGATCTTCATGTTCGCCCGCCTCGCCGGCGCCGTCCACGGCCGGCTCTCCGGCACCGGCGTGAACGCCTTCGACCCGGACTCCGGGGTCACCACCATCACCACCCTGGGGATCGACAACGTGATCCCCACCCTGGTCTCGATCGTCGGCACCAGCCTGCTGCACGGCGACATGAAGCCGTACGACCGGTGCCTGATCAACCACTTCTACCGGCTGGCCGGGCGGAAGTTCTCCACCAGCGCCCGGCACGCCATCTGGGCGGCGGACATCGCCGCGTCGCCCGCCATCGGCGTGGACACCGTCCGGTACCACCTCGCCGGGGCCGATCTGGAGTCCGGGGCGACGAGCTTCGAGACGGCGGACTTCCTTCGGACCGCGAACGCCACGCTCGCCGACGGCCTCGGCAAGCGGATCGACGCCGCCTGGAGCCGGCTGCCCGAGGGGCCGCCGCAGGCGCCCGCCCCGGCCGTCGCCGACCTCCTGGAATCCCTGCTCGCCGAGCACTCCGCGGCACTCGACGCCACCCGTGTCTCGACCCGGCGCGCGGTCGCGGCACTCGACCGCTGGTGCGCCGACGACGCGGTCGCCCACGCGGCCGAGGACGGCGCCTACTGGTGGCTCAAGGGCCTGTCCCTGCTGGCGTTCCCGGTGATGCCGGACCTCGCCGAGCTCGTCTGGCAGCGCCTCGGCGGCGCCGGAGAGCCTCGCGCGGCGGCCTTCCTCGCCAGGACCCCGGCCCACCGGGACCGGCCCGCGCCCGGCTTCGGCCGGGTGAGCGCCGCCGATCTCGACGCCTGCCTGCCCGACACCCTTCGACCGGGAGCGGACGCGTGACCGACCGGACCGCCCCGCTGTACGTCGTCCTCAACCGCTCCGGCGACGAGTTCGGCGAATACCACCGTTTCCTCGACGGCCATCCCTGCCGGACGGTGTACCTCACCACGCCCGGCGGGCTGCCCGCGCTCGACCAGGACGGGGCCACCGAGGTCCATGTGCGCGACAGCCTCGCCCACGACGACCTGCTGCCCCTCGTACGGGAGATCGCGGAACGGCACGGCACGCCCGAGGCCGTCTTCGGCCAGTCCGAGTACGACATCCTGACGGCCGCCCGGCTCTCGGCCGCACTCGGCGTCCCCGGCGGCTACGGTCTCGACCTCGTCGAGCGGTTCAAGGACAAGCCCGCCATGAAGAGCGCGGTGGGCGCGGCCGGACTGCGGGTTCCCCGGTTCCGGAGCCTCGACGACGCCCCCTCGACGGAGGCGGTCGTCGACGCCCTCGGCTCTCTGCCCTTGGTCCTCAAGCCGCGCGCCGCGGCGGGCTCCCAGGGAGTCACGGTCGTCCGCAGCGCCGGCGAACTGCGCGACGCGCTGGGGGGCGTCGACCCCGCGGCGTACGAGTGCGAGGAGTACGTCGAGGGGGACATCTTCCACGTCGACGGCGTCCGCCGCTCCAGCCGCCTGCACTTCGTCACCGCTTCCCAGTACGTCCACACCTGCCTGGACTACGCACACGGCCGCCCGCTCGGCTCGGTCCTGCTCGACCCGGGCCTCGAGCGCGACGAGCTCACCACGTTCGCCGACCGCTGTCTGCGGGCGCTCGGGCTGCGCGACGGCGCGTTCCACCTGGAGGCGATCCGGC
This sequence comes from Streptomyces sp. NPDC012466, assembly GCF_042955215.1. Classification (NCBI taxonomy): domain Bacteria; kingdom Bacillati; phylum Actinomycetota; class Actinomycetes; order Kitasatosporales; family Streptomycetaceae; genus Streptomyces; species Streptomyces sp. NPDC012466. Next base: position 341,380 of record NZ_JBIBEQ010000001.1, read on the forward strand.
GTCCGGGCGGCGAGCTGGTGTTCCTGGAGGTCGGGCTGCGGCCGGGTGGCGCGCAGGTGCCGTTCCTGCACGTCGACCTCTACGGCATCGACCTGTTCGCCGAGGCGTTCCGGGCGGCCCTCGGCCTGCCCCCGCTGTGGCAGCCGTCCGAACCGGTCGGGCCCCGGGCCGGCGGCTGGCTCATCTACCCCGCTCCGCGCGAGCTGCCCGGACGGGTCGTCGCACGCACCTCGCCCAGGTCGGCCGTCCCCGAGGTCTACCACGAGGAACTGCCCGCGATCGGCCAGATCATGACCGGGCCCGGCAGTTATGACGAGGGCTGCGGGATCTTCCGGTTCCGGGGACGGAACGCCGCCGCGGTGCGCGCCGCCGTGCACACCGCGATGGAGGTGTACGGGCTGCGGACCGAGCGGGCCGAGGGAACTGAGGGAGCTGAGCCGCATGGCTGAGGCACGCCGGTACGCCGCCGTGCTGCGCGCCTGGTTCCGGGAGACCCTTCCGGCCGCCGGGAACGCGCGCAGGCTCGGCGTCCTCACACTCATCCAGTCCCTGGGGCTCGGGGTGTTCCTCACCTCCAGCGCCGTGTTCTTCACCCGGACCATCGGCATCCCCGCCCAGCGCGTGGGCCTCGCCCTGTCGGTCGCCGGGCTCTGCGGTCTGGTCTGCACCGTGCCCATCGGCCGACTCGCGGACCGGCTCGGCGCGGGCCGGGTGCTCACCGTCAACTTCCTGCTCGCGGCCGTCGGCTTCACCGCGTACTGCCTGGTGGACGGCTTCGCCGCGTTCCTCGCGGTCGCCTGCGCCATCGCGGTCCTGGAGACCTCGGCGGGCGCGCTCCAGGCGTCGCTCACCGACGCGCTGGTGGGCGAGGCGGAGCGGGTCAGGGTGAGCGCGCAGATGCGCAGCCTGTTCAACCTGGGTTTCCTCGGCGGCGCCGCGCTGGCCGGAGCTGCCATCGCGGCCGGCACCTCGACCGCCCTGTACGCCACGGTCCTCGCCAACGCCGCCCTCCAGTTGGTCTCCGTCGCCGTGCTGCTCGGAATGCGGCTGCCCGCGGGCGCCGGGCCCCGGGCCGCCGCCGAGGTGCCGGGCGGGGTGCTGCGCAGCGCCGCGCTGCGGGACGTGCGCTATGTGGCGGTCGCGCTGGTGTGCGGCGCTCTGGAGCTGTACCACCCGCTGCTGACGGTCGGTCTGCCGCTGTGGATCGTCACCGGCACCGACGCGCCCGCGCTGCTGGTGTCGGGGCTGCTGATCGTGGACACCGTCCTGGTGCTGTTGTTCCAGGTCGCGGTCAGCAGGGGCGCGCGTACCCCGGCGGGAGCGGCACGTATGCTGCGCTGGGCGGGGTGGGCGCTGGGGGCGTCCTGCCTGGTCTTCGCGGTGAGCGGGGGGCACGGCGCGCTCCTGGACAGCGCGGCCCTGCTGGGCGGTGCGCTGGTGCTCGTCCTCGGCGAGCTGTACCAGGCGTCGGCGAGCTGGGGCCTGTCCTTCGGGCTCGCCCCGGCGGGCCGGCAGGGGGAGTACCAGGCGGTGTTCTCCCTGGGGCGCGGGTTCCAGCAGTTCGCCGGGCCGTGGCTGATGACCTCCCTGGTCGTCGGTGCGGCGGGGACCGGCTGGCTGGTCCTCGCGGCGCTCTTCGCCCTGCTCGGGCTCGCCGCGCCGCCGTTGGTGCGCGGCCTGGAGAAGGCCCGCGCGCGGACGGAGCCGGCGCCGGCCTGAGCGGACCGGCCGGCGCCCGTCCGGACCACATGTGTCACACCCGTCCGACCGAAACAAGTAGGCGAGCACCATGACCGTACAGCGACGACACGACCCGGACGAGCGCGGCTTCGCCAGCGACAACTACGCGGGCGCGCACCCCGAGATCCTTGCGGCGATCGCCCTGGCCAACGGCGGCCACCAGGTCAGCTACGGCGCCGACGTCTACACCGAGCGCCTCCAGGAAGTGGTGCGCGGCCACTTCGGCCCCACCGCGCACGCGTATCCCGTCTTCAACGGCACCGGCGCGAACGTGGTGGCGCTCCAGACCATGCTCGACCGCTGGGACGCCGTGGTCTGCGCCGAGTCGGCCCACATCGACGTCGACGAGGGCGGGGCGCCCGAGAAGGTCGCCGGGATCAAACTCCTGACGGTGCCCGCGTGGGACGGCAAGCTCACCCCTGAGCTGATCGACCGTCAGGCATGGGGCTTCGAGGACGAGCACCGGGCCCGGCCCAGGGTCGTCTCGATCGCCCAGTCCACCGAGCTCGGCACCTGCTACACGCCGGACGAGATCCGTGCGATCTGCGACCACGCGCACGACCTCGGCATGCTCGTCTACCTGGACGGTGCCCGGCTCGCCAACGCCGCCGCCACCCTCGGCGCGTCCCTGCGTGAGATGACCACCGACGCCGGCGTGGACGTCCTCTCGCTCGGCGGCACCAAGAACGGGCTGCTCTTCGGCGAGGCGGTGATCGTGCTCAACGAGGACGCGGTGCGCGGCATGGCCCACCTGCGCAAGACGAGCATGCAGCTGGGCTCCAAGATGCGTTTCATGTCGGTGCAGTTCGAGGCACTGCTGGGCGGCGACCTCTGGCTGCGCTCGGCGGCCCGCTCCAACGCGATGACCCAGCGGCTGTACGAGGCGGTGCGTCGACTGCCGGGCCTGGAGATCTCCCGCCCGGTGCAGGCCAACCAGATCTTCGCCGTCCTGCCGCCGGCCGTCACCGAGCGTCTCCAGAAGCGCTTCCGCTTCTACACCTGGGACGAGCAGGCCGGCGAGGTCCGCTGGATGACCTCCTTCGACACCACCGAGGACGACGTGGACGCGTTCGCGGCGGCGATCGCGGAGGAACTGGCGGCGGAGCGAGGCCAAGGGCCGGTGGGCGCGCTGACCACGGCCGAGCGCGAGGAACTGGTGCAACTGCGCCGGAAGGTCCGCGAAATGGAAAAGACGATCGAAGTGCTGGGGAAAGAGCCTGCCTTCTCCGCGAACCGCGAGACGAAGTAGCCGGCGGCGGAAGCCCGGGAGTCAGGCGAGCGCCCTGACTCCCGGGCAGTCAAGAGACCACCAGTGATCAGCTACCGTCCCGCTGCACTCCAGCGGTCGGGCCACGCAACAAGCCTGCCGAGCAGGGCTCAGGCCTGCGGAAACAACTGCCCCCAGGTGTTTCAGGGCTCACACTGACCCGCTGCTGACGTCCCCGACAACGCCCCCGCGGTCAACAGGACGACGAACTGCCGCAGGACGACGAACTGCTGCAGGACGAGGAACTACCGCAGGACGACGAACTACCGCAGGACGACGAGCTGCCGCCGGAGCAGGCGGAGGAACCGCCGCAGGATGAGCCGGACGGTGAGCCGTCGCAGGCGTCGCCCGCGGCGTACCAGGACGAAGAGCTGAACGACGTGCCGGCGCCTCCCGTCCCGGATGCCGCCCCCGTACCGCTGCTCGTCGGCCATGCTCCCGGCCCGGCCCCCCAGCCATACCCGGACGCCTGCCGGCCCAGATCGCTCCAGGCACGCCGCCAGGCCCGACGCACGAGCCAGGTGCACAGCACGGAGATCCCCAGTACGGCAACGGCCACCACGACCAAAGCAGTCACGATCGCTTCCCCCCTCCACCGGGCCAGGCGCACCGGGTGTCCGGACGATGCCCCCCGCCCCGGTGACTTCAATCGCTCCTTGAGCAAGTCCAGAGGTTCGTCCTGGCAACTCGGCGCCCGTACGACGACCGGTCGGCGGAGTACCGGCCCTGTCCGATGTCCCGCGCCGGTCAGTGGCCGGTGATGACGCCCGACAGTTCGTTCGTGCTCTTCGGGAGCGTCACCGACGTGAGCTTCTCGCCCGATGCGATGTCGACGGCGTGCAGCTTGCGCTTGCCCGGTTCGGAGACGTACGCGGTGTGGTCGCGAACGAAGAGGGTGGGCCGGGGCTGCTGCCAGTCGAGCGGCTCCTGCCAGTCGTCGACGACGGGGATCTTCTTCTCGACCTTGCCCGTTTCCGGGTCGATGACGTGGAGGGTGCCGTTCGTGCCGAGGACGAGTGCCTCGCCGTGGGGGCCGCGGCCCAGTGAGCGGAAGGAGTAGCTGGTGCCCAGGTCGACCAGGCGCAGCTTCGCGGTCCTGGTGTCGATGAGGGAGATGCGGGTCGGCCGCTCGAGTTCCGCGTCGGGGTCGGTCTTGTAGTCGCCCAGGAGGACGGGGGACGCGTCGCTGCCGGCCTGGTTGCCGATGCGGCCGTAGTCGTCGGGGGCGTCGACCTTGGTGAACTCGCCGTCCTTGTAGATCAGGACGCCGTCCTCGCAGCCGACGGCGACCGCCTCGTCCTTGGCCGCGGCCTCGCCGTGGACGCCGGGGCAGTTCTCGTTGCGCTTGATCTCCTTGTCGTCCTTGTCGAGGACGAGGGCGCCGGTGCGCTTCTCCTCGGTGCCGAGGGTGCTGAGGAGTTCGCCGTTGCCCAGTTCGATGGCGACGCCGTGGTGCGGCTCGGCGGAGGTGTAGGTGCGGCCTTGCGGCTTCTTGTCGCCCGAGAGGCCCTCGGGGTCGAAGACGTTGACCTCTCCGGTGCCATCGGTGAACAGCACCGTCCGCCCGGCGTGCCGGACGACGTGCCCGGGCTTGGCACCCTTGTACTCGACGCCGGTGAAGGTCTGCTCGGCGGCGTTGAAGACGCGGAACCCGGAGTCGGTGGACACGATGACGTGGGAGGCGTCGCCGGCCGGGTTGACGCGGTTGAATCCGGGCAGTTCGATCGTCCTGGCCGGCTTCAGGCTCTCACCGTCCAGGACGTACAGGCCGCCGTCGAACGTGGCGACCAGCGGGTTCTTCACCGCGACGGGCTTGGGGCCCGGCGAGTCGTTCGCCGCCTTCGTGTCGGAGGAGGCCCCGTCGCCTCCTCCGCAGGCGGTCAGTACCGCGGAGGCCGCGAGGGCGAGGGCTGTCGCGGTGGCGGCTCTGGTGCGTACCGACTTCTTCACTGTGTGTTCCTTCCCGCCGCACGGTTGCGGCGTGGGTGACGGGGTGGGGGTGTTCGGACGTGCTGGTGCCGGCGCGGTGGCGCGGGTTCAGTCGTTGGTGAGGCCGTCGGTCATGGCGGTGGTGTTGGCGCGCATCATCTGCAGGTAGGTGGCGGCGCCCTCGCCCTTGCCGGTCAGCGACTCGGAGTACAGCGCGATGACGCGCACCCGGCCGCCCAGTTCCGTGCGCAGGACCTCGGCGAGCCGCTTGGGCTGGGAGGAGTCGGCGAACACCGTCCGCACCCCGGCCTCGCGCATGGCTTCGGTGAGTGAGCGCAGGTCGGAGGAGCTGGGCGAGGCCAGCGTGGTGCCGCTGGGGATGACCGCGCCGATCACCCGGAAGTGGAAGCGTTCGGCGAGGTAGCCGAAGACGTGGTGGTTGGTCACCAGCGCGCGCCGCTGCTCGGGTACGCGGTGGAACGACTTCTCCATCCAGGCGGTGAGGCCGGTGAGTTGTCCGTCGTAGCGGGCGGCGTTGGACCGGACCGTTTTCGCGTCCACTCCGTCGACGTTCTCGACGACCCGGTCGGCGATCAGGCCGACGGCCTTGCGTACGCGGTCGGGATCGGTCCAGAAGTGCGGGTCGGGTTGCCCTGCCTCTTCTTCGGGGCCGCCCTCGGCGTGTGCCTGGAAGGTGAGCGGCTCCACCGCCTTGCCGACCTCGAGGGTGGCGACCCCGGCGTCGCGGGCGGCGTCCACGTGCCGCAGTACGTTCTCCTCCAGGCCCAGCCCGTTGAAGACCACGAGGTCGGCACGCTCCAGTTCGGCGGCCTGCACGGCCGACAGGCCGAACGAGTGGGGGTCGGCGTTCGGTTTCATCAGGACGGTGACGTCGGCTTCGTCGCCGACGATCTGCTGGGTGATGTCGCCGAGGATGTTGGTCGTCACCACGACCCGGGGACGGTCGTCGCTGCTCGCACAGGCGGTGGCCGTGCCGACGAGAGCGAGGGTGAGCAGGGCCGCAGGCAGACGGCGCAGTCGCGGGACGGTGCGCTTCGGTGTCGTCATCGCCCGGTCTCCGCCATCAGGGCCGGCTTCATACCGACGTCGAGGGTGCGGGCGACGCGCAGGTTGTCGTTGTAGTCGATCTCGTACACGCGCCTGCCCGCCGGGTCGTTGAGGTAGGCCCGGCTGCGGTCGACCTCGATGACGGGGGTCGTGGCGCTGTCGGCGAGGCTTTCGGGCAGGCCGGTCAGCAGCCGCTTCGTCTTGGACACCTGCCGGCCCGTGGTGATGTCGTAGCCGTGCAGGGCCCCGTCGTCCTGGAGGACGAGGAGGGGCGAGCCCTCGCCCGCGGTGTTGACGGCGACGACGGGGCCGGTCTTCACACGGGTCCAGGTGCGCTCGGTGACGTCCAGCACCCACACGGCCCGGTCCCCTGCCGACGCCGTCAGGGTGTCGCTTCCGGCCCGGTGGTGGAAGGCCGACGCCCGCTGCTTCGCGGATACGCCCACTCCGTAGGGGATCTTGTCGGCCGTGAAGCTCCCACCGTCCTCACGGATCAGCAGGGCGCCGTCGGCGCATCCGAAGACGACTCCGCGACGGGTGACGGCGTCCCCCTTCGGTTCCTCGCACGTGGCCTCCACAGAGGCGGACCGTCCGCCCTCGCGGTCGTACACCGCGACTTCCCCGTCGCCGGGGAGGGCGAGCAGGTGCTCCTCGTACGGCACCACCGCGCCCGCGTGTGTCCCGGGAAGCGGGCGGGGAGTTCCGATCTTTCCCTGCTCCAGTTCGGCCCGGCGGTAGACCGTGGCCCGGCCGTCCTCGCCGGTCACTGCGGTCACGGCCGCGTCGCTGCGGACGTGTGCGCCGGCGCGTGCGGGTATGCGGCCGACGTCGCGTATCGCGGCGCGGTAGTAGTGCACATGGTCACCGTGGTCCACCGTCCAGGCACCGCCGTCGAGGACACGGGTGCCGCTGCCGGTGTGGAGGTATCCGAACCGGCCGTCCGTGGTGAGGCCGGAGGCGCCCGTGGTCCGGGAGACGTCCTGCTTCTTCCCGGTGATCAGGTCGAGCACCCGGGTGTCACCGGTGTCCGGGTCGTTGAGCAGCAGCCGGGACTGCTGCTCGGCTGCCTCCTTCGCTCCTTCGACGTAGCCGTGCGGGGTGGCGGAGGGTGAGGAACCCGCCTTGGGGGCAGTCGCGTTGTGGTCCTGCCCCGCACAGCCCGCGGTGAGCAGCCCGAGGGCCACGAGCGCGGCCGGCGCCCATGCAGTGACGTTTCTTCCGACGGACAAGGACATCGCTTCAGGTCTTTCTCAGTTGGTTGTCGCCGGACGGATGCCGGGCAAGCGTGCGCCGCGGCGGTGGCGGTTGCCGGATGCCAGGTGGGAGAGGAAGAACAGGCACACCGCCAGGGCCGAGACGGTGGCGCCGGCCGCGGTGCTCAGGTGCCAGGACAGCAGCAGGCCGCCGAAGGTGGCGGTCATGCCGAGCAGCGCCGCGAGCACCATCACACCCCGGACGCTGCGCGCCCATGGCAGCGCGGCCGCCGGCGGAGCGATGAGCAGCCCCAGGACCAGCAACGTGCCCACGATGTGGAAGGAGGCGACGATGGCCAGCGCCAGCAGTCCCAGCAGCGCGGCATGCGTCAGGCGCGGACGCAGACCGAGCGTCTGAGCCTTGCGCGGATCGAACGCCAGGGCCAGGAAGGCCCGGTGGCCGAGGATCGAGACGGCCAGCGCCAGCGCCAGGGCCCCGCCCAGCAGCACCAGATCCTGTTCGCGGACGGCGAGGACGTCCCCGAAGAGGAACCCGGTCAGATCCACCGCGAAGGACTGCGACCGCGACACGATGATGACGCCGAGCGACAGCATGCCCACGAAGAGCAGGCCGATCCCGGTGTCCTGGGACAGCCGCGGCCTGCGGCCGAGGGCGGTGACCCCGGCCGTCATGACAGCCGCGCTCAGCAACGCCCCCACCAGCAGGTTCGCTCCCAGGAGCGCGGCGATCGCGACGCCGGGCAGCAGCCCGTGCGACATGGCGTCGCCGAGGAAGGCCATCCCCCTCAGCACCACCCAGGTCCCCGCCAGGGCGCAGATCGCCGATACCAGAACGCCGCCCCACAAGGCCCGTTGCACGAAGGTGACCTCGAAAGGGCCTGTCAACCACTCCATGAGCGAGCACACTACAATGAAAATCATGTTCAAAACACCCCGCCCCTCGCCCTCCGTCACCGAAGATGCCGCCTTTCGCGTCCGGCTCGCGGAGCTGTCAGCCGGCTACGCGGGCCACCCGGTCCTGCACCAACTGCACGTCGACATACCGGCGTTGACGACCACCGCGCTCGTCGGGCCGAACGGCAGCGGAAAATCCACCCTGCTCGGCGTACTGGCGGGCGTGATCCAGCCCACAGCGGGCGTTCTGCGCCACCTCGGGACTCGGGCACCGGCCTTCGTGCCCCAGCGCGGCGCGGTCGGCGACGCGCTGCCGCTGACGGTCCGGCAGACCGTGGAGATGGGGCGCTGGGGCGAGCGCGGACCCTGGCGCCGGCTCACCCGCCAGGACCGGGCCGCGGTGGACGCCGCCATGGAACGCCTGGGCATCACCGACCTGGCCTCGCGCCAGCTCGGGGAACTGTCGGGCGGGCAGAGACAGCGCGCCCTGATCGCCCAGGGCCTGGCCCAGGAGTCGGACCTGCTCCTGCTGGACGAGCCGACCACGGGCCTCGACCCCGAGGCCAGGGAACGCATAGCGACGCTGCTGACGGAACTGGTCGCCGACGGCGTCACCGTCGTCCACGCCACCCACGACCTGGACGCCGCCCGCTCGGCCGACGCCTGCCTCCTGCTGCGCGAGGGCCGCCTGGTGGACCAAGGGAGCCCCGAGCAACTCCTCACCCCCTCGACGCTCGCCGGCATCTGGCAGCCGGTCGTCCCCGGTTGAGTCTCACCCGGGGATCGTCATACGGGCATCCGTCCACAGAGCCCATCCGGCGCCCCGGAGGACACCGGCCGTCAGGCGCGCGTAGAGACATCCGAACTGCCGTTTCCCTAGGCCCTCTTGACCGAAAACCCTCTGATTTAGGTTAGGCTTAGCTAAGTGGCTTCTTCCCCATGCCGGTGATGAAACGGAGTGACCGCGTGACCGTGACACCCGCCCGAGCAGGGGATCCGTCCGTCCAGACCCTTCCCCGGCCCGAGGAGCCGCGGGGCAGTGTGGTGGTCGTCAAGTTCGGCGGCAACGCCATGGTGGACGCGAGTGCGCAACGCACCTTCGCGCAGGACATCGTGGAGTTGCGGCACGCGGGTCTGCGGCCGGTCGTCGTGCACGGCGGCGGGCCGCAGATCAGCGCGATGCTCGACCGGCTCGGGCTGGAGACCCGGTTCGAGGCCGGCCTGCGGGTGACCACCCCGGAAACCATGGACGTGGTGCGCATGGTGCTGACGGGTCGCGTGCAGCGGGAGCTGGTCGGGTACATCAACGCCCACGGGCCCTTCGCGGTGGGCCTGACCGGGGAGGACGCACACACGATGACGGCCGTGCGGCGGCCGGCCCGGGTCGACGGCCGGGCGGTGGACCTCGGTCTCGTCGGCGATGTCGTGGACGTGAATCCGGCCATGGTGCGTGCGCTGCTGGAGCAGGGCCACGTCCCCGTCGTCTCCCCCGTGGCGCGCGGCGCGGACGGGCAGGTCTACAACGTCAACGCCGATCTCGCGGCGGCGGCCCTCGCCGTGGCCCTCGGCGCCGAGCGGCTGGTGATGCTCACCGACGTCGAGGGGCTGTACGCCAACTGGCCGCACAGCACCGAGGTGATCGGGCGTCTGACGGCCCGTGCGCTGGACGAGCTGCTGCCCGGGCTGGCGAGCGGGATGCTGCCGAAGATGGAGGGCTGTCTGCGGGCCGTCCGCGGCGGTGTGCGCAGAGCGCATGTGGTGGACGGTCGGGTACCGCACGCGGTACTGCGCAGCGTGCTCACCGAGGCCGGGGCGGGCACCACCGTGGTCCCCGACAAGGTCACCACCTCCTGACCAGTACGTGCGCGTCGCGCCGCGGGTCCAGGGAATCGGCCCAGGCACGCGGCGCCTGACGGGCCGTCGTCTGCGTGAAGCCGTAGCGCAGGAACAGTCCGGCGCCCCCGGTGGTCGCCGTGTACAGGGCGTCGAGCGACCGGGCGTGTGCCGTGGCGAGCACCGCGCGTAACAGTCCGGCTCCCGCCCCGCTCCCCTGCCGGTGCGCGGCCACGCAGAAGTTGTAGACGACGCCCGCGCGTTCGTCGCCCTCCCCCGCGTCCGCGGGGTACGCGCGCAGGCCCACGCAGCCGTCGAGGGTGCCCTCGGAGGCCTCCAGCACCAGGAAGTCGGCCGCGTGGGCGGCGTAGAGGGAGACGGGGCGTTCACGCAGCGCGCCCGAGCGGACGAAGGGCCGGGACAGGGCGGCGAGGGCGGGAGCCTCGTCCGGGCGGGCGGTGCGCACGAAGGGCGTCAGCGCCGGAAAGGCGTGTGGCGGCGCGGCAGGGCGCGGCGTGGCCGTGGTCAAGGGGTTCCTTCCTCGGTTCCGGACCGGGAATCAGGCGCGCGGGCGGCTCGGGAGGCCGTCGACGTACGTCTCCACCACCTCGATGTCGCCGATGCGCGAGGGGTCGACGCGCCGGGGGTCGTCGCCGAGGACGACCAGGTCGGCGCGTTTGCCCGGGGTGAGGCTGCCCAGGCGGTCCTCCCAGTGGCAGGCGCGGGCGCCTGCGACGGTGTAGGCGTGCAGGGCCTGGTCGACGGTGACGGCCTCGTCCGGGCCGATCAGCTGCCCGGAGACGGAGGCGCGTTCGACCATGAACTGGACGGCGCGCAGGGGCGATCCGTCGGCGACGGGGCGGTCGGAGCTGCCCACCAGCGGGATGCCGTGGTCCAGGAACCCCTTGCCCCGGTACATCCAGGGCGCCCGTTCCTCACCCATGATCGAGGCGTAGTCGTCGCCGAAGCAGCGCAGGAAGGTGGGCTGGACGACGGCGGTGACGCCGAGTCGCGCGAAGCGCGGGAGCTGGTCCGGCCGGATCAGCCCCGCGTGTTCGATGCGGTGGCGGGCCTCGGGGCGGGGGCGCAGGCGCTGGGCGCGCTCGATCGCGTCCAGGGCGATGTCGGCCGCGCGGTCGCCGATCGCGTGCACGGCGAGCTGCCAGCCGGCGAGGTGACCGTCCACGATGACGTCGGTGAGCACGTCCGGGTCGTCCTGCAACTGCCCGGCGTGGTCGAGCCCTTCGTACGGGCGGGTCAGTGCGGCCGTGCGGGCCATCATGCCGCCGTCGGTGTAGATCTTCAGCGCGCCGACGCAGAGCCGGTCGTCGCCGAAGCCGGTGCGCAGGCCGAGGTCGAGGGCGCGCGGGATGCCGTCGGTCTCGTGGGCGGCGACCGGGCGCAGCCGGTCCGCGGAGACCATGAGCTGTACGCGCAGCGGCAGCAGCCCCTTGTCCCGGGCAAGTTGATAGGCGCCGAGTTCGACGGTGCTGTGGCCGAAGAGGGTGCCGCCGATGCCCGCTTCGGCGCAGGCGGTGACGCCCTCGGCCAGGCAGGTGCGGGCCGCGCGGCCGATCGCCTCGGCCAGGTCCTCCTGGGAGTGCGGCAGGCGCAGGGCCCGGGCGGCGCCCATGGCCTGCTCGGCGAGGAAGCCGTTCTCGTGCGGGATGCCGGCGGGGAGCAGGTCCAGGACGGCGGTGTTGACGACGCAGCCGTGCCCGGAGTCGTGCAGCAGGTAGAGCTTGCGTCCGTCGCTGACCCGGTCGAGGTCGGCGGCGGTCAGATGGCGGCCCAGGGCCCGCTGGTCGTACCCGGCGATGCTCACCCAGTCGCCGGGCGCGCGGCTGCGGGCGACGGCCTCGGCCACGACCGCGAGCACGTCGTCGATGCGGGTGCGGCCCGCGATGCTCGGGGTGTTCTGCTTGAACCCGGTCCAGGCGAGGTGGACATGGGCGTCGATGAACCCCGGCAGCACCGTGGCGCCCTGCAGGTCGACGACCTCCCGGACGGGCAGGGACGCCACGGCGTCGTCGAGACCCACGATCCGGCCCTGCCAGATGCCCAGGTCATGAGCGACCGGGTGGTCCGGATCCATCGTGAGGAAACGGGCGTTGGTCAGCCTGGTGCACAGCATCGGTGGGATCAGGCGTCCTGGGCCGCGGCGAGGGACCGGGGGCGCAGGTCCGTCCAGTGGGTCTCGACGTACTCCAGGCACGCCTCGCGGGTGTTCTCGGCGAAGGCGATCGTCCATCCCCCGGGCACCTCGGCGAAGGACGGCCAGAGGGAGTGCTGGCCCTCGTCGTTCACCAGGACCAGGAAACGGCCTTCGTTGTCGTCGAAGGGGTTGGTGCTCATGCGCGGTGCCTCCTCGGAGGGCCAAGATTAGGTTAGGCTCGCCTAATTGACGGAGCTTAGCCTTTGCCCCTTCCCTCTCACAAGGAGACGTTCATGCGCTTGGCCGCGGCCGACAGGGAGGACGCCTTCGCCGGGTTCGGGCTGCCGGGCGCGCCCGGCAGTGACGCGTTCTGGGCCGCCGCGGGCGCACCCGTGGCGGTGCCGGACGGCGACGGCGGCTGGGTGACGCTGTTCCTGTGGCGTGGGCCCGAGCCGGTGACCGTCGAGTTCGAGAGCTGGTCGGATCCTGTCCCCCTGCGCCGCTGGGCCGGCTCGGACTGCTGGTACGCCGAGGTGCGCATGCCCGCGCGGCTGCGGGTGACGTATCGGTTCCTGGTGGGGGACGTGTCGTACGCCGACCCGTTCAACCCCGCCGGGGCGGGCGGTGACCGGTCCATCGCCGCGACGCCGGACGCCCCGGAGCAGCCGCACTGGCCCGCCGTCGGGGCCGACGCGGTCCTGCCGGTGCCGCGGGCGCGGATCCGCTGGGCGAGTGAGCGGCTGGGCGGGCGGCGTACGGTGCGCATTCATCCGGCGGGGGGTGGTGGGCCGGTGGTGCTGCTGCTCGACGGGGACGACTGGCTGTATCTGCATCCGGCCATGACGGCGTTCGACTCGGCGGTGGAAGCGGGGGATCTGCCGCCGGTCACTCTCGTTTTCCTGCCCGCCAAGGACCGGGCAACGGAGTTCACGTGCCGGCCGGAGCTGTGGGAGGCCGTGCGGGACGAACTGCTGCCGCTGGTGGCGGAGTCGGGCGTCCCCGCCGATCCGGAGCGGCTGGTGGTCGCCGGGCAGAGTCTCGGCGGGCTGAGCGCGGTGTACGCGGCGCTGGAGTTTCCCGAGTTGGTGTCGCGGGTCGCCTGTCAGTCCGGGTCGTTCTGGTGGACGCCGGATGCCCCGGGGTCGGCCGATCCGCTGGGCGGGCCGGCCGGTGGCGCGGTTGCCGAGCGGCTGCGGGAGGGGGCCGAACTGTCGGGGCTGCGGGTGGCGTTCGACGTCGGCGAGCACGAGGGCCGGATGCTGCCCCACTGCGAGATGACCGAGAACTTGGTGGAGCGCGCCGGGGCGACCGTGCGGGTCTCCCGGTCCGCGTCGGGGCATGACCGGGCCGGGTGGCGTCATGCCCTGCTCAGGGACGTCGGCTGGGCCCTCGGTGAGTAGTCGGCTGCGGGCCGGTGGGGGCTGGTCGCGCAGTTCCCCGCGCCCCTGAAGGCAGGTCACCCAGCCCCTTGGCGGCTCACCGTGCGACCGCCAGGCAGTACGCCTCGTCCTTGGACAGCAGGTTGCGGTGGGTGTCCTCCGCCGTGATCGTGCCGTCGTCCAGGACCAGGACCCGGTCCGCCGCGTCCAGGAACGCGGGGCTGCTGGTGATCACGATCGTCGTGCGGCCCCGGCGCAGCTTCGCCACGTTGCGGGCGATGAGCTGTTCGGTGACCGCGTCCACCGCCGTCGTCGGGTCGTGCAGGACGAGGACGTCGGTGTCGGCGGCCAGGGCGCGGGCCAGGGAGAGGCGTTGGCGCTGGCCTCCGGAGAGGTTGGCGCCCCGGTCGCGGACGCCGTAGTCGAGGCCCTCGCGGTGCAGGGCCACGACGTCGGTCAGCAGGGAGGCCTCGACGGCGGCGGGGACCGTCCGGCTGGTGCCCGCCGGGTCGATGTTCGTGCGGAGGGTGCCCGCGAAGATCTCCCCGTCGTACGGGTTGACCAGCATGTGCGCGCGGACCGCCTCGACGGAGAGGTCCGTCAGCTCCTGACCGCCGAGCCGCACCGTTCCCTCGTACGCGGCGGGCGGGACGCGCACGGCCAGGACGGCGGCGAGGTCGGCCGCCGCGCGTGGCTGGTAGGGGGCGATGGCGACGAACTCCCCTGCCTTCACCCGGAACTTCAGGTCGGTCAGGGTGCCGTGGCGGACGCGGTCGATCTCCAGGTCGCCGCCCGGGGACGGGCGTCCGGAGCCCGGTGTCATGACCGGCGGGGCCGACAGCACCAACGCCATCCGCTCGGCCGAGGCGCGCGCGATCATCACGTACTTGGGCATCTCCGAGAACAGCTTGAGCGGTTCCATGATGAACTGCGCCAGGCCGACGGCCATGACGAGTTCCCCGATGGTGATCCGGCCTTCGAAGGCGAGCCAGCCCGCCGTCAGGGTCACGGCGCCGGCGAGGACCGCGTTGAGGGCCAGGGCGGTGCCCGCGTAGGCGCCGTTCACCTTGGCGACGGTGATCGCCTGGTGTCTCGCCTCGGTGCTGACCTTCCGGTAGGACCGGAACGCGGCGTGGTTGCCGCCGAAGCCGTGCAGCGGGCGCAGGCCGGTGATCAGGTCGGCGACCTTCGCACCCGCCCGCGCCACCCGGGCCTGCTGCTCCTGGGTGCTGCTGCCGATCCGCTTGGACATCACGCTGAGGATCGACAGGATGGCGACGGTCCCCACGATCACCAGCAGGCCGAGCCGGACGTCGGCCAGGCCCAGCGCGACCGCCGCGACCAGCACCGCGACGAGCGAGCTGATCAGCAGCGGCACCACCTCGATGATGTCGGCGGTCTGGTCGGCGTCCTCGGTGGCGATGGTCAGCACCTCGCCGGACTTGAGGTCGACGTCCCGGGCCACGGGCTGCAGGCCGCAGGCGGCGACCTTCACCCGCCACCGGTGCGCCTCGGTCGTGTTGGCCTTCTGCAGGATCCGCATGCCGAACCGCCACGACAGCGACACCGTCGTGATGATCACGGCCAGCGCGCCGATCGACAGGGCGAGCGCCTGGAGGCCGCGGCCGTCGCGCATCGTGTGCTCGACGATCAGGCCGAGCGCGATGGGGAAGGCCGTCTCACCGGCCTGGTAGAGGCCCATGAGGAGGGTGCCCCAGGCCATGGCGCCGATGTTGCGGCGCAGGGCGGTCCGGAGGATGGCGGCCCCTTGGCGGGGCCGCTGCGTGTCAGTTGTCATCGATGTGGCGGGCAATCGCTTCCGGGGTTCGCAGGGTGAACAGATCGCGGATCGTGATCACGGGACCGTACTCGCGGCGGAGCAGCCCGGTGAGCCGTACCGCCAGCATGGAGTGTCCCCCCAGGGACACGAAGTCGCTCACCGCGCTCACCTCGTCGTCGTCCAGGTCCAGTGCCTCGGCGAAGTACTCGCACACCACGGTCTCGGTCTCGGTCTCGGGTCCCCGCTCCCCCGCCGTGGTCAGCGCGCCCAGCGGCTTGGCCTCGGGCAGCGCCTTGGTGTCGGCCTTCCCGTTCACCGTCAGCGGGATGCTGTCGACCTGCGCGTAGTGCGTGGGGCGCAGGAAGTCCGGCAGTCCGGCGCCCACGTCGGCGGCGACGGTCGCGAGTTCCGCGCCCTCCAGGACCAGGTAGGCGGCCAGCCGGTACGCGCCGTCGACCTGCGGGTCGGGCTGGGCGACCGCGGCGGCGAACCGCACCGCCGGGTGGGCCGCGAACAAGGCCTCGACCTCGCCGAGTTCGACGCGGTGGCCACGGATCTTGACCTGCTGGTCGGTGCGGCCGAGGTACATGAGGTTGCCGTCGGGCCGGCGGACCACCAGGTCGCCGGTGCGGTACATGCGCTCGCCGGGTTCACCGAACGGGCAGGCGACGAAGCGGTGCGCGGTCTGGGCGGGCTGTCCGAGGTAGCCGCGCGCGATGCCGATGCCCGACACGTACAGCTCGCCGGGTACGCCGTCCGGCAACGGCCGCAGCCACGGGTCCAGGACGTACACGTCCGTGTTGTCGATGGCGACGCCCACCACCGGGTCCGCGCACTCGAAGGTGCCGACGCCGAGGGTGTTGATGGTGTATTCGGTGGGCCCGTACAGGTTGTAGCCGACCGTGCCCTCGGTCTCGGCGAGCCGCTGCCACAGCGTCGGCGTGACGGCCTCACCGCCCAGCAGCACCAGAGCCGGCCGCCGATCGGGGTTGTCTAGCAGGCCCTCGGCCACCAGCTGCTGTGCGTAGGTCGGGGTCACGTTGACCACGTCGATCCCGTGCTCCAGGCAGTACGCGACCAGCCGGGGCGCGTCCCGGCGCAACTCCTCGTCACAGATGTGCACTTCGTGGCCGTCGGCGAGCCACAGCAGCTCCTCCCACGACATGTCGAACGCGAAGGACACGGTGTGCGCGATCCGGAAGACCCGGTGGCCGTGCTCCGCCAGCACCGGCTCGAAGATGCGGCGCTGGTGGTTGATCAGCATGTTGGTGAGCCCGGCGTACTCGGTCACCACGCCCTTGGGCTTGCCGGTCGAACCGGACGTGTAGATCGTGTACGCCGGGTGCCGCAGCCGGTCGGGATCGTCCGGTGCGAACGTTACGTACGGCTCCGCGTCCGGGAGCGGGCGGTCGAGTTCGATCAGCTCGCCGGTCAGCCGGGGGGACACGGCGCTCACGGTGAGGATCAGGTCCGGCCGGGCGTCCTCGACGATGGCGGCGATCCGCTCGTCCGGGTGGTCCAGCTCCAGCGGCACGTACCCGGCGCCGGTCCGCAGGACGGCGAACAGGGCCACGATCCAGTCGAGGGAGCGCGGGACGGCGAGGCCCACCGCCGTCTCCGGCCCGATGCCGCGCGCGGCGAGCACGCCCGCCACGGCACGGCTGCGGTCCCGGAGTTCGCCGAAGGTCATCGTCGAGCCGTGGGCGACGAGCGCGACCCGCCCCGGGTCGCGGTCCGCCGCCCGGTCGAACCGGTCGACGACGGTGTCCGTGCCGACGTCGGTGCGTGCGCCCGGCTCGGGCACCGGTCCGAGGCCCCGCAGCGCGCCGACCGGTCCGGTGGTCCGGGCGAGGTCCTCCAGGACGCTCAGGTAGTCGTCGAGGAGACGGCGGGCGTTCCCGGTGTCGCCGTCGCGGTACTCCAGCTTCACCGTGAGCCGGTCGCCGGGCGTGACGACCCAGGTGAACGGATAGTGGGTGGAGTCGTCGGCCTTCACCGAGGTGATGCCGTGCCGCGCGTTCATCTCGGCGAACGCGTCCATGTCCAGGAAGTTCTGGAGCACGAACAGGTTGTCGAACAGGGTGTCGTGTCCGCTGGCCCGCTGGATCTCGCCGAGTCCGAGGTGCTCGTGCTCCATCGCCTCGACCCGGGCCGACTGGACGGCCGACAGGTAGGCGCGGACCGTGTCGTCCGGGCGGGGCCGGGTCCACATCGGCACGGTGTTGAGCAGCACTCCGACGATGCCGGACAGCCCCTCGCCCTCGCGACCGGACACGGTCACGCCGAACACGGCGTCACCGCGGCCCGTGTGCGCGCCCAGCAGCAGTCCGAAGGCGCCGGTCAGCACCGAGTTCAGGGTGACGCCGTGCACCCGGGCCGCTTCCCGCACCAGGTCCGACTGTTCGGCGGACAGCGTATGCGTGAGCGCGCTCGGCAGGTCGTCCGAGAAGGACGGCGACGGTCCGGCGAGCAGGGTCGGGCCGGGGAGAGCGGCCAGCTGGTCCGCCCAGAAACGCTCCGACACCGCCGGGTCCTTGGCGGCGAGTGTCCGGGCGTACTCCTCGAAGCCCGGCGTGGCCGGCGCCGGATCGAGCGGCTCGCCCGCGAGGACGGCACGGTAGGCGTCGAACAGGTCGCGCAGGACGATCTCGCGGGACCAGCCGTCCCACAGCAGCAGGTGGTAGCTCAGCAGCAGGCCGTCCCGGTCGCCGGGCAGGTGCACGACGGTCAGCCGGATCAGCGGCGGCTCGCCCGGGTCGAACCCGGTGTCCCGGTCCCGGGCGCGCAGGGCGTCGATCTCGGCGTCCGACGACACGGCGACCGCGCGGACGCCGACCCGTCGCCCGGCCTTGAGGACCTGCACCGGGTTTCCGTCGTCGTCGGTGCCGAAGCCCGCGCCGACGACCGGGTGCCGGGCGATCACGTGCGCCATCGCCTCGGCCAGCGCGCCGGTGTCGAGGCGCCGGTCGAAGGTGAACCAGTTCTGTGCGACGTAGTGTCCGGCGGAGCCCGCCATCTGGGCCTGGAAGAACAGGCCGCGCTGGAGCGGGGTGACCGGGGCGGTGCGCTCGGCCGTGGTCGCCGCTTCCGCGAGCTGCCGGAGCGCGCCGCGCCAGTGCTCGGTGATCTCGCCGGGGATGCCCTCGGCGAGGACGAACTCGGCGAGCAGGCTGCCGGTGGCCTCGTCGGTCCACGCGTTGACCTCGACGGCGTACGGGCTGCCCTGGTCGCCCCCGGCGAGGTGCAGCGCCTGGGACTCGCTGCCCCGGCCGAGGTAGTTGAACAGCACCTGCGGGCGGGCCGTCAGCAGCGGGGCCGTCTGCGGGTTGAGGTACCTGAGCCGGCCGTAGGCGACGTGCCCGGCCTCGTCCGGCTGGCGCTCGACGACCTCGCGCGCCGCGGCGACGGGGTCGGTGTGCGGGGTGAGCCGCACGGGTGCGACGGAGGTGAACCAGCCGACCGTACGGGTGTAGTCGTGCTGTTCGAGCACCGGGACTCGGCCGTGCCGCTCCAGGTCGACCGCGAGGTCGGTGGGCGAGGGCTGGATCCGGGTCAGTGCGGTGCGCAGGGCGCCGCACAGCAGCTCGGTGAGGCCGACGCCGAGCGCGGCGGGTGCGGTGCGCGTGAGCCGGTCGCTCACGTCGGGGTCGAGTACGACGGTGGTCCGGCGCAGTCCGCCGGGGGCGGGCAGCAGGTCCGGCGCCTGGAGGGTGGTGATCCAGCGGCCGATGTCGTCGAGGGCCCGGGTCGACTGGAGCGTCAGGGCCTCGGCGTACTCGGCGTAGGACGTGGTGGGCGGGGGCAGGGGCTCCCCGCGCAGGGCCGCTGTCAGGTCGTCCAGCAGGATCAGCCAGGAGACCGCGTCGACGGCGAGGTGGTGCACGGTGACCACGAGGGTCCGGCTCGCCTCCAGCCACGCGAAGGCGACCACCTCACCGGACTCGGGGTCGAGCCGTCCGGCGGCCTCGTTCGCGACGGCTGTCGCGTCGGTGGTGTCCGGGCGTGTGACGGTGATCTCGCGGGCGGGGTCGGTGCGCAGGGTCCACACGCCGTGTTCCGTCCGGAGCCGCAGCCGGAGGGCGGGGTGGGCGGCGACGACCGCGTCGGCGGCGCGTACGGCGTCGGCGTAACCGGTGCCTTCGGCCGCCCGAAGGGTCCTGGCCTGGGCGAAGCGGGTGAGGGAGCCGCCGAGTTCGCGCTGGCGCAGGATGATCGGGGTGGGGGGCAGCGGACCCTCTTCGCGGTGCACGGGGGCCGGGGGGGCCTGGGGTGTCCGCGTCGTCAAGTGTGCGGCCAGGGCGCGCGGGGTCTTGAGGAGGAAGACGTCCCGGGGTGAGAGGGGCAGGCCCAGTGTCCGGGCCCGGTTCACGACCGTGATGGCGATGATGCTGTCGCCTCCGGCGCGGAAGAAGTCGGTGTCGGCGGTCACCTCCGAGCCGGGCAGTGCCCGAGTGAAGATCTCGACCAGCGTGGCGAGTGCCGCGTTCTCGTCCGCGGGCGCGTCGCTGGTCGCGCCCCGCGGCGGAGCCGCACTTTGATACAGCCCCGCGCCGTCGAGGGGGCGTTCGGCCAAGGCCTTTCTGTCCAGCTTGCCGTTGATCGTCAGGGGCAGGGCGTCGATCGTGAGGATCCGGCCCGGGATCATGTGGACGGGCAGCTTCTCGGACAGCAGGGCGGTGAGGTCCTCGGGTACGCGGCCCACCACGTGCGCGACCAGGTGGTCGCCGGTGTCCGCCACCGTCACGGCCACGTCGATCACCCCGTCCAGCGCCCTGATCGCGGACTCCACCTCGCCCGACTCGATGCGGAAGCCCTTCAGTTGCACCTGGTCGTCGGCGCGGCCGGTGAACTGAAGCTCACCGTCGAGGGTGCGGATCGCGAGGTCGCCCGTGTGGTACATGCGGGAGCCGTCGGCCGCGAAGGGGTTCGCCACGAAGCGGCCCGCCGTGAGGCCGGGCCTGCCCAGGTAGCCGAGCGACACCTGGTCGCCGGCGACGTAGATGGCGCCGACCCGGCCCGGCGGCACCGGGCGGAGCCGGTCGTCGAGGAGGTAGGTGACCAGGCCGGGGATCGGGCCGCCGATGGGGCTCACGTCGTCGCCGGGGCCGAAGTCGGCGTCGGTCAGGACCCGGTGGGTGACGTGGACGGTGGTCTCGGTGATGCCGTACATGTTGACCAGCTCGGGGACGGCCGTGCCGTGCCGCTCGACCCAGTCGCGCAGCCGCCCCGGGTCCAGCGCCTCGCCGCCGAAGACGATCCGGCGCAGTGCGGGCAGCGGCTCGCCGGCCAGCCGGTCGGCCTCGATGAACTGGTAGAAGGCCGACGGCGTCTGGTTGAGCACGGTCACGCCGCGCTCGCGGACCAGCCGGTGGAAGTCGACCGGGGAGCGCGTCAGCCCGTACTCGGGCACCAGCAGCTCACCGCCGTACGCCAGCGCGCCCCACAGCTCCCAGACCGCGAAGTCGAAGGAGAAGGAGTGGAACTGGACCCAGACGTCGTGCGGGCCGAAGTCCATGGCGGGTCGGGTGTTGGCGAGCAGGGTCACCACGCTGGAGTGCGGGACGACGACGCCCTTGGGGCGGCCGGTCGACCCGGATGTGTAGATCACATAGGCAGGGGTGTGCCAGTCGGGCTCGGGAACGGGGTGCGCGCAAGCGGACGGGGGCTCCTCGCCCTGCACCAGGACGCGCGCCGGCACTCCCGCCCGGGCCAGGAGCCGCGTGAAGCGGTCGTGCTGGTCGCGGTCCACGAGGACTGCCTGGGGGGCCGCGTCGGCGAGGATGTACTCCAGCCGTTCGTCCGGGTACGCCAGGTCCAGCGGGACGTAGGCGCCGCCCGCACTCACGATCGCGACCAGGGCGACGACCTGCTCCAAGGAGCGCGGGACGGCCACGGCGACCCGCTTGCCCGGGCCCACTCCGGCCGCGCGCAGCGCCGAGGCCAGGCCGTTCTTCGCGTCGGACAGTTCGCCGTAGGTCAGAGAGCGGGTGGCGCCGTCGAGGGCGCACTGGGTGACGGCGGTGGCCGCCGGGTCGCGGCGGGCGGCGGCGTCGAAGAGTCCGCCCAGGGTCGTCGGGGTGATCGGTGCGGGACGCCGTTCGCTCTCGGACGTCAGGTCGTCGACCGGGGTGTCCGGGTGGGTGAGCAGACCGGTCAGGGTCCGGGTGAAGCTGCGCAGGACGGTCCGGGCGGTCGGCTCTCCCAGCAGTTGCGCGTCGTAGATGAGGTTGAAGCGCGGGCGGCCGTCGAGTGCGCGTTCGACCACCAGGGTCAGCGGGTAGTGCGGGGCGCCCTCGTTGACGATGTCCGTGATGGCCAGGGTGTCGGCGGGGCGCCGGAGCGCGGTCACGTCGGTGGCCACGTCGAACACCACGAGGGTGTCGAAGAGGGAGCCGGTGCCGGCCTGGCGGGCGATGCGTGCCAGGGAGACGTGCTGGTGCGGCAGGACCGCTCCCTGGTGGTCGCGCACCGAGGTGAGCAGGTCTCCCGCGGTGGTGCCCGGGGCCCAACGGGCGCGTACCGGAACGGTGTTGATGAACAGGCCAACCATGTCCCCGATGCCGGGGACCTCGGCGTCGCGGCCGGAGACCGTGGAGCCGAACACGACGTCCCGGCCCTGGAGGATGCCGCCCAGGGTGACGGCCCAGGCGCTGTGCACGGCCACGCTCAGCGGCACGCCGGCCTCGCGGACGGCGGCGTCGATGTCGCCCTCGGGTTCCACGGCGGTGTCGGCGAACCGGTCGGAGGGGGTGTGTCCCTCGGCGACCAGTGAGGGGCCGGGCAGGCCGGCGAGTTCCTCACGCCAGACGCGGTCGCTCTCGTCGGCGTCGCGTCCGGCGAGCCAGTGGACGTAGTCGGCGAAGCCGCCGAGCGGGTGGACGGTGCCCGGCGCGTGGTACTCGGCGAGCAGCGCGCGGAGCATGGGAGGCACGGACCAGCCGTCGGCGATGATGTGGTGCACGGTCTGCACCAGGACGTTCCGGCCGGAGCCGGCGCGGACGAGGGTGTAGCGCATCAGCGGGCCGGTGGCCAGGTCGAAGCCGGCGCGGCGGTCCTGTTCGGCGAGCTCGCGTATCTCCTCGTCGGTGATGCCGGGGCGGTCCAGGGTGGTGAAGGGGGCTTCGGCGCCGCTCTCCAGGACGGAGACCACCCGTCCGTCGGAGAGGGCCGTGAAGCGGGCGGCCAGGTTCGGGAAGAGGGTGAGCAGCCGGGTGGCCGCCGCCGCGAGCCGGTCGGCGTCCACCTCGCCCTCCAGGGTGAGGAGTTGCTGCTCGACGTAGGCGCCGGCGGAGTCGTCGTCGAAGACCGAGTGGAAGTAGAGGCCTTCCTGCAGCGGGGTCAGCGGCAGGATGTCCCGCAGCTGCGGGCCGTCCAGAGTGTCGACGTCGGCCTGGGTGAGCGGGACCAGGGGGAAGTCGCTGGGCGAGTGGCCGCCCTGGTCGAGCGCGGCGAGTCCGGCCAGGGCCGTGCGGAAGTAGTCGCCGAGTGTCGTGATGTCGGCGTCGGTGAACATCCCGTCGGGCCAGGAGATGGTGGTGACCAGTTCGTATCCGCCGCTGGCGGAGGGTTCGGCGATGGCGTTGAACTCCAGGGCGCGCGGCAGGCGCATCCTCGGGTCGCGCTTCTCGCCGAGCTGGCCGGTGGTGCCCGCGAGTTGCCAGTCACCGGGGGCGCCCGCGGCGAAGCGGCCCAGGTAGTTGAAGAGCACCTGGGGGGCGGGGGCGTCGAACTCGCTGTGGGTGAGGTAGCGCAGGGCGCCGTAGGAGACGCCGTTGTCCGGTACCCGGGCGAGGTCCTCCTTGACCGCCTTGAGGGCGGCGGTCAGGTACTCGGGAGCGGTGAGGTCGGCTGCCGTACCGGGGTCCACGGTCACCGGGAAGAGGGTGGTGAACCAGCCCACGGTGCGCGACAGGTCCGGTTCGAAGCCGGCGGAGCCCGCCACGAACTGCCCTTCGCGGCCGTGGCCTTCGAGCTCGATGTGGGCGAAGGTCTGGTCCTGGCCGAGGTCGCGGCGCCGGCGGGCGAGGGCGACGGCGAGCGCGGTGAGCAGGACGTCGTTGACGCCGGCGTGGAACTTCGCGGGGATCTCGTTCAGCAGCGCGGCCGTGACCTCGGGGCCGGCCGAGACGGTCCGCAGGCGTTCGTTCGCGACGGTGTCCGTCTCGGACAGGGCGCGGTGGGCCAGCGGCTGGTCCTCGCCGGGCAGGGGGCGCCGGTAGAAGGAGCTGTCGGCGTCGAACGCGGCGCGTTCCAGCAGCTGGGTCCAGCGCCGGAAGGAGGTGCCCACCGCGGGCGGTTCGATGGGCTCGCCCGAGGTGAACTGCCGCCAGGCGGTGGCCAGGTCCTCCATCAGGACGCGCCAGGAGACGCCGTCGACGACCACGTGGTGGGCCACGAGGACGAGGTGGCGGGCGCTGGGGCGCCAGACGGCCCGGAGCATCGCGCCGCCCGCGGGGTCCAGCCCGTCCGTGGCGAGGGCGATGCACTCGTCGAGCGGCCGGTCGCTCCGCTGCCAGCAGGGCTCGGCACGGTCCGCTTCTGGGATGTCGAAGCTCCAGCGGCTGCCGCGCACCAGCCGGGCGCGGAGCATGGCGTGCCGGGTGACGAGCGCGGTGAGGATCGCGTCGAGGGCGTCGGCGGTCAGCTCCGCGGGGGTGTTCAGGACGACCGACTGGACGAAGCCGTCGATGGCGTCCGTGGTCTCGCCGAGCCACTGCACGATGGGCGAGCCGACGACGGTGCCGGTCGCGACATCGGCGTGGTCGACGGTGGAGACGTCCTCGCGGCTCGCCACCGCGGCCAGCGCGCCCACGGTGCCGTGGGTGAAGATCTGCCGGACCGTGACGTGCAGGCCCTGCTCACGCAGCGCGCTGAGTAGGGAGATGGCCAGGATGCTGTCGCCGCCGAGCTGGAAGAAGTCCTGGTCGACTCCGACCTCTTCGAGGCGCAGTACCTCCGCGACCGCGGCGCACACCGCGCGTTCGTCGTCAGTGGTGGGGCGCACGAGTGAGCCGGACCCGATCGTGGGCTCGGGCAGCGCGTTGCGGTCGAGCTTGCCGTTGGCGGTGAGGGGGAACTCCTCCATCACCACGATGTGGGCGGGCACCATGTACTCGACCATGTGCGCGGTGGCCCACGCCTTGACCTCGTCCGCCCGCAGGTCCTCGCCGCCGGCTGCCGGTATGACGTAGCCGATCAGATAGGTGCCGCCGGCGGCGTTCTTCTTCGCGACGACGCAGGTGTGCCGTACGCGGGGGTGTTCGGCGAGACCGACCTCGACGTCCTCGATCTCCAGCCGCATCCCGCGGATCTTGATCTGGTTGTCGGCGCGGCCCAGGAAGTCCAGCGAACCGTCGGGGGCGAACCGCGCGAGGTCGCCGGTGCGGTAGAGGCGGGAGCCGTCGTTCGCGAAGGGGTTCGCGACGAAGCGGGAGGCGGTCAGGCCGGGCGCGCCCACGTAGCCGCGGCCCAGGAGGAAGCCGCCGACGTAGAGCTCTCCGCCGACGCCGACCGGGACGGGGCGCAGTTCGTCGTCCAGGACGTAGAGCTGGGTGTTGGGGTTGGCCTTGCCGATGGAGGTCGACAGGCGTTCCGCGGCGCCCCGGTAGATGACGTGCGAGACGCCGATGGTCGTCTCGGCGGGGCCGTAGCCGTGGTACATGGGGATGTCGAGTCTGGTGCGGAACCGCTCGTACAGCTCGGGGGTGAGCACCTCGCCGCCGCACCAGACGTGCCGCAGGCTGTCCAGGCGGCCGGAGTCGCCCGCCATCTCCAGCAGGACGTCCAGCATGGACGACACCAGGTAGGTGAAGGTGACGCGCTGTTCGGCGATGACGCTCAGCAGGTGGTGGGGGTCGCGTTCGCCCCCGGGCCGCAGGACGACGAGCCGGCCGCCGGAGACCAGGGGCAGGAAGATCTCGTTGATGGAGATGTCGAAGGACAGCGGCGCCTTGAACAGGGAGGCGTCGTCGTGGCCGAAGCCGAGGATCTCGTTCACCTGCCACAGCAGGCGCTCGCTGATCGCCTCGTGCCGGATCATCGCGCCCTTGGGCCGCCCGGTCGAACCGGACGTGAAGATGACGTAGGCAAGCGCGTCGCCGAGGACGGTGACCGCGGGCTCCCGCGCCGGGTACGAGCCGTACCGCCAGTGGCCCAAGTCGACGGCCACGGCGTCCGGTTCGGCCGGGTCGTGCTCGCCCGAGGCGTTGAGCTGGACGACGACCCGGGCGTCCTCGATGACGACGGCCCGGCGTGCGGCGGGCCACTGCGGGTCGAGCGGCACGAAGGCGCAGCCGGCCTGGAGCACGGCGAGCAGGGCGACGACCATGTCGGCGGAGCGGGTCAGGGAGATGCCCACGACCTGTTCGGAGCCGAGGCCGCGGGCGAGCAGGTGGTGGGCCAACTGGCCGGAGTGCTCGGCGGCTTCACGGTAGGTCAGGGACCGGTGCTCGTCGACGACGGCCACGGCGTCCGGCCGGGCCCTCGCCTGCTCGCGGAACATCTCCACGATGGTGGGGCGGACCCGGTCGGCCCGGTTGTCGTTCCACTCGCCCAGGGTCCGGAGCCTGGCCGCGATGCTGGACGGACCGATGGTGCCGAGGGGCCGGTCCGGGAAGTCGGCCAGGTCGTCCAGCGCGAGCTGCGCGTCCTGCGGCCGGACGCCGTCGGGGACGGCGAGGGTGCGGCCGTCCGGGGCGACGTCCCAACCACCGGGTGCGGTCCCGCCGTTGTCGACCCAGCCGAGGACGTCGGCGAAGAGCGTGCCGGGGGTGAGGTCGATGCCCTCGGGGCTCTCGCCCGTCGCCCAGTACGACAGTCCGATGGCGCAGGCTTCGGCGATGGTCCTGTCCGGGTAGTCGCCGATCCGCCGGCGCACATCGGCCAGACGTGTGGGAGAAGGCAGTGTGAGACGAGCGCGCGGTTCCATCATCGAAGACTCAGCGTCCCTTCCAGAATGTGGAGTTAGGCTAACCTAAATAAGGGTTGCCTAACTACCCTCTCGCCAGGCCCGCCACAGTCGTGCGTACCGGCCACCCAGAGCCACCAGTTCCTCGTGTGTTCCCTGCTCCACGACCCGGCCCGCGTCCAGCACGGCGATCCGGTCGGCGGCCATCGCCTGGGTCAGCCGGTGCGCCACGAACAGCGTGGTCCGGCCCGCACAGGCGGCCCGCACGGCCCGCTCCAGTTCGGCGGCGCCCTCGCTCCCCGCCTCGGCGGTCGACTCGTCGAGCACCACCACCGGCGCCCGGCCCAGCACCAGCCGTGCCAGGGCGATCTGCGCGACCTTGGTGACGTCCAGGCGCTCACCGCCCTCGCCGACCGGGGTGCCGAGCCCGTCGGGCAGTGCGCGGACCCAGCCCTCGGCGCCGACGGTGCGCAGCGCGTCCGTCAGTTCGGCGTCGCTCGCCCCCGGCGCCGACAGCCGCAGGTCGTCGGCGAGCGGCCCGGAGAACACGTGCGTCTCCTGCGTCAGGATGCTCACCAGGGCCCGCGCCGCGGCCTCGTCCAGATCGGCGAGGTCGGTCGTCCCGATGCGCACCGACCCGGCCTCCGGGGTGCCGATGCCGGCGATCAGCGCGGCCAGGGTCGTCTTGCCCGCCCCCGTCGCCCCCACGAGGGCGAGGGAACTCCCGGCGGCGATATGGAGGTTGACGTCCCGGAGCACCGGCTCCTCGGAACCGGGGTAGCGGAACGTCAGTCCCTCGACGGTCACCGGGTACGCTCCGGCTCGCGCCACCGCGACGGACTCGTCGCCGACCAGCCGCTCCTCGGCGGACTCCCCCAGCACCCCGACCAGGCGGGTCAGGCTCGCGCCGGACTTCTGCGCCTCGTCGAAGGTGAACATGATGGCACCCAGCGGGGTGAACAGCCGGTGGAACAGCAGCGGGGCCGCCGACACCTCGCCCAGGGTGGCCGCGTCGGCCTCCAGCAGGGCGTACCCCACCACGAGGATCAGGACCAGTCCGATGAACTCGGCGCGGTTCTCCCGGCCCACGAACCGGCCGAAGAACCGGAACACCTCGATCCCGAGATCGCGCACCCGCCACGACTCGGTGGTGACCTTCTCGCGGAAGGCATCCTCCAGGCGGTACGCCCGGACCGTGTCGATGCCGTTCAGGCCACTGATGAACGCCTGGGCCCGGTCGGCCTGGGCCACGCGCTGCTTGCGGTAGAGCGGGGCGGACCGGGGCAGGTACCAGCGCAGCGCCAGCGCGTAGGCGGGCAGCGCGCCGGCTCCGGCCAGGCCGAGCCGCCAGTCCAGGCCGAACATCCCGAGGGTGGCGATGACGACCAGGACGCCCGCCGAGAACACCGTCGGGACGGCCGTGCGGATGCCCTTGGAGATGACGGCCACGTCGTCACCGACCCGGGAGAGCACGTCTCCCCGGCCGACCTGCTCGATCCGTGCGCTCGGCATGCCGAGCACCGCCCGGACGGCGCCTTCGCGCAGCCGCGCGAGCAGATCCGCGCCCAGCCGTCCGATCAGGTACGTCGACACCGCGGTGGCCGCCGCGCCGAGCAGCGCGGCGGCACCGATCAGCACCCCGATGGTGACCAGGACCGAGCGGTCCTCACCCCCGACGACCCCGTCGACCACCCGGCCGAGCAGGAGCACCGGGAGTACCTGGAGCGCCGCCCCCGCGACCGTGGTGAGCACGGTCGCGACCGTCAGCCCCGGCATCGTGCGGCAGTGTTCCGCGACCCATCGGGCGGCCTCGCGTCCGGTCGTCGTGCGTAGGGTCGCCGGAGCGACGCGCGTGTCGGTGGTGCTCACGTCCCTACTCGACCGACTTGACGAGCTCGTCGATCGCGTACGGCATGGACAGCAGGGTGCCCTGGGAGATGGCCGCGCCGACCGCCGGCCCCTCGCTGTCGAGCAGGTAGGACACGTTGCCCTTCTTCACGGCGTCGAGGTTGGCGAACAGCTTGAACTTCTTGAGCGCCTCGGTGTCGGCCTTGTCGTTGATGACGAAGATGCGGTCGACGTCGACGAGGTCGATGCGCTCGGGCGAGAGCGTGGTGTAGAAGTTGCCGCCCGCGACCTTGTCGATCTCGGTCTGGTACGTGTAGCCGATGCCCGTGATCAGCCGGCCGCGCACGTCGGTGGAGGTGAAGGGTGCCACCGAGTCCTTGTACCAGGACAGCGCGACGGCGGTCTCCTTGCCGAGCTCGGGGTGCGCCTTCTTGGCCGTGTCGAGCTGCCCCTGGATGCCGTCGACCATCTTCTGGCCCTCATCGGCCTTGCCGAGGGCCTTGGCGATGTGCAGTGCGTTGTCCTGCCAGGGAGCGCTGAAGGGCTCCTTCTCGCCCTTGGTGCGGGCGACGGTCGGGGCGATCTTCGAGAGCTTGTCGTAGGCGGCCTGGTCGATCTCGGAGTAGACCGCGACGATCAGGTCGGGCCGAAGGGCCGCGATCTTCTCGTAGTTGGGGCCCGAGTCGCCGTTCTTCATGACGACCTCGGGCTTGGTGTCGCCCCACTTGTCCTTCACCCAGGGCCACTGGGTGTTGATGTCGGGGCTCTTGCCCGGCGGGTTCGGGTACTGGTCGACCATGCCGACGGGCTTGATGCCGAACGCCAGGATGGTCTGGTCGTCGGTGTAGCCGACGGAGACGACCCGCTGGGGCGCCTTCTCGACCGTCGTGGATCCGAACGCGTGCTCCACGGTGACCGGGAACGCACCGGCGGACGCGGCCTGGGTGTCCTCGCTCTTGCCGTCCGCCGAGTCCGCCGAGTCGGAACCGCATCCCGCGAGGAGACCGACGCCGAGGGTGGCCGCGGACAGGATCGCCGCCAGCCGCCGCCATGGCTTCCCGGGCGTCGTTCGATGGAGGAGCATCCAAATCCCCTTGCTTTCGCGCTAGTTCACTGCACCCTCGCCTAAAGGGCAGGCAAACCTTACCGCGAAGAATGAGGTAAGCCTAGCCTTACCCAGAGCTCGGTGTCGGGACGTGCTCCGGCTGCACATGGGTCCGCCCGATCGGCACGATGAGCGGCCGGTCGCCGACCGGGTCCTCGATGACCTGAGCACGCAACCCGAAGGCCTCGTGCAGGAGTTCGGCGGTGACGACGTCCCGGGGATGACCCTGCGCAAGGATCGAGCCCTCCCGCATCACCACGAGGTTGTCGCTGTAGCGGACGGCCAGGTTGAGGTCGTGCAACACCATGACGACGGTGCAGCCCGACTCGTGCAGGTCGTCCACCAGATCGAGGACGTCGACCGCGTGGGCCAGGTCCAGATAGGTGGTCGGCTCGTCCAGCAGGAGCAGGTCCGTGCCCTGAGCCAGCGTCATGGAGATCCAGACGCGCTGGCGCTGCCCGCCGGACAGCGCGTCGACCGGACGGTCGGCCAGGTCGGACACCCCGGTCATGGCCAGGGCGCGTGCCACCACGTCGGCGTCGTCGGAGGACCACTGCCGCAGCCAGCTCTGGTGCGGGTGACGGCCCCGGGCCACCAGATCGGCCACGGTCAGCCCCTCCGGCGCGACCGGCGCCTGCGGGAGCAGGCCGAGCTTCTTCGCCACGTCCCGGGTCCTGAGCCGGCCGATGTCCTCACCGTCCAGGACGACCGTCCCCCTGGCCGGCTTGAGCAGCCGGGACAGGGTGCGCAACAGGGTGGACTTCCCGCAGCCGTTGGGGCCGATGATCGTCGTGATCACACCGGGCGGTATCGCCACGTCGAGCTCGTCGATGACGACCCGGCCGCCGTAGCCGACCGTGACGCCTCGGGCTGCCAGCCGTGGCGTGCCGCCGACCGCGGCCTCGGTGACGGACTGTGCGACCACGGGTCCCCCCTTGCTTAGGTTCACCTGACTCTTGTACATCTACCGGAGGTTCGCCCGCACCAGCAGATAGACGAGGAAGGGCCCGCCGATCGCGGCGGTGACCACCCCGACCGGGAGCGAGACCGGCAGCGCCGTACGCGCGACGAGGTCCGAGCCGATCAGCAGCAGCGCGCCCACCAGGCCCGAAGCCGCCATCGGGGGTGTGGGGCAGCGCGCCAGACGCATCGCCACCTGCGGCGCCACCAGCGCGACGAAGGGGACCGGCCCCGCCGCGCTCACCGCCACTCCGGCCAGCAGCACCGCGCACAGCAGCAGGACGGCCCGCACCCGCGTGTACCGGACGCCCAGCCCGGCGGCGACCTCGTCACCGAAGTGCATCGGGCGGAACTGGAACGCCACACAGGACACGACGGCCAGCAGGACGAGCCCGCACCACAGGGCCGTCCAGACCTCGCCCCACGAGCGGTCCTCCAGCGAGCCGACCAGCCACGCCTGGGCCCGGGCCACGTCCCTGATGTCGGCCGTGACCAGCAGCCAGGTCGTGATCGCCTCCATCACGGCGCTCACCGAGATGCCGATGAGGATGAGCCGGAAGCCGTCGACCCCGCGCCGCCACGCCAGGAAGTACACCAGCAGGCCCGTGCCGAGTCCGCCCGCGAGCGCCGCCGCCGGCAGGCCCACGGAGCCCACGATCGCCGCGGCGGTCCCGCCCGAGGCCGTCACCAGGCAGACCGCGACCGCGCTGGCGCCCGAGGTGATGCCGAGAACGTCCGGGCTGGCCAGGGGATTGCGCGCGACGGACTGCGTGATCGCGCCGGACACCCCGAGCGCGACGCCCACGACGAGCCCGGCCAGGGCGCGCGGCATCCGCAGGTCCATGATGACGAACTCGTCGACCTGTTCGCCCCGCCCGAGGATCGTGGCGATCACCTGCGGGAGGCCGATCGGGAAGTCCCCCACGCCGATGGACACGCAGAACACCAGGAAGGCCGCCGCGGCCAGCAGCAGCGTGACGCCCACGAGCCAGGGCCGCCAGACGAACGACACGCGGCCGAACCGCACACCCGGCGGCAGCGACGGCTTCACATCGGTCACGTTCATGCTTTCCTGAACTTTCCGCGCCAGACGAGAACCGCGAAGAAGGGGGCGCCGAGGAGCGCCACGAGGACGCCCGCGTCCAACTCGCCCGGCCGGACCACCAGTCGGCCGATGATGTCGCAGAGCAGCAGCACCACGGCCCCGAGCAGACCGGCGTACGGCACGAGCCAGCGGTAGTCCGGCCCGGTCAGGTACCGGGCGACGTGGGCCACCATGAGCCCGAGGAAGGCGACGGGCCCGCACGCGGCCGTCGCCGCGCCCGCCAGCAGTGTGATGGCGGTGATGCCGACGGTCCGGCTCAGCGCGATGTTCACGCCCAGCCCGCGGGCCACGTCGTCGCCCAGGTTGAGCAGGTTGAGGGAGGGCAGCGTGATCAGGGCCAGCACCAGCCCGACGCCGATGAACGCCGTCACCGGCCAGATGACGTCGAATCCGACACCGGCGAGGGAGCCCGCGTTCCAGAACCGCAGGGCGTTCAGCGCCGCCTGGTCGGACAGCGCGACGGCGGTGGTCATCGCCGCGAGGAACACCGTGACGCCCTGGCCGGCCAGGGCGAGGGTCAGCGGGTTGCCGGTCCCCCGCCCGATGCTCGCGAGACCGAACACCACGACACCGGCGACGGCCGCCCCGGCGAAGCCGAACCAGACGTACTGGAACGGGTTGCCGAGCCCGAACACGGCGATCGCCACCACGACCGCGAACGAGGCACCGGAGTTCACGCCCAGCAGGCCCGTGTCGGCGATCGGATTGCGCGTGAACCCCTGGATGAGCGCCCCGCCGACACCGAGGGCCGTGCCCGCGACGATCCCGAGGACCGTACGGGGCACCCGTACGGTCTCGACGATGAGCCTGATCTCCGTGAGCCGCCGGCCGGCGCCCGGGGTGCCGGTCAGGGCGTGCCACACGTCGGCGGGGCTCAACGCGCGGGCACCGACGGCCAGCGACAGGACCACGGCGATCACGAGGACCCCCAGGAGGGTGGCCAGACCCACGACCCGTCGCCGACGGATCTGCGTCGTGCCCCTGGACGCGGGGCGCTCCACTGCGACAGTCGTGCCCATGACGACGTACGTTATCCCTTGCGCTGTCGGCGAGTTGACCGGACGTGCCTCCCTAGCGGGCCGTGCTGCCCGTGTCGTCGGCGAGGGTCCGCTCCTGGTCCGCGGCGGGTCCGGCCCCACGGCCGAGGAGCGAGTCGAGAATCTCGCCCACCCTGATGGCGGTGTTGGAGAGCAGCGACGAGGTGATGCCGTGCGTGTGCTCCGTGCCGCCCTGCAGGTAGATGCCGCAGCGCAGGCCCGGGTCGGTCGCGATGCGCCAGTCCCGCTCGACGCGGACGCGGCCCTCGGCGTCGCGCAGGCAGCTGTCGGCGACCTCGCCGAGCAGGCTGGTGGGATCGGCGGGGCTGTAGCCGGTGGCCAGCACCACGACGTCCGCTTCCAGGTCGGTGTCCTCACCGGTGACGAGCGACGTCACCGTCACCTGGACGCTGGACGGGGTCTCCTTGACGCCGGTGAGCCGGGAGACGTTGAGGAACCGCAGGCGCTCGGTGCCGAGGACCTTCTCCTGGTACGACTGCCGGTAGAGGTCGTCGATCAGGTCGATGTCCACCACGGAGTAGTTGGTGTTGCCGTGGTAGTCCATCAGCCGGCGCTTGACGTCCTCGGGCGCGGCGAAGTACTCGTCCACCGCCTGCGGGTCGAAGATGCGGTTGGCGAAGCTGCTGTCGTCGGCGGGGCTGTAGCCGTAGCGGGAGAAGACCGCGCAGACCTCGGCCCCCGGGAAACGGCGGTGCAGGTAGGCCACGTTCTCGGCGGCGCTCTGCCCCGCGCCCACGACGACGAACCGGGAGGGGGACGTACCCTCCAACTCGTCGACCCTGGCCAGTAGTTCGGAGTTGTGCCAGACGCGCTCGCCGCGCTCGACGCCCTCGGGCATGAGGGGGCGCAGGCCGGTGCCGATGACGAGGTTGCGGGCCCGGTGGATCTCGAGGCCGCCGCCCGACCGGACGGTCACCTCCAAGTGGTCCACGACTCCGTCCCGGGTCACGGGCGCGACGCCGACGACCTCGTGGCCGTAGGAGACCATGTCGTCGACCTGGGCCGCCGCCCACTCGAAGTAGTCGTGGAACTCCACGCGCAGCGGGAACAGGTTCTTGTGGTTGATGAAGTCGATCAGCCGGCCCTTGCTCTGCAGGTAGCAGAGGAAGCTGTACTCGCTGGCCGGGTTCCGCAGCGTCACCAGGTCCTTGAGGAAGGAGACCTGCATGGTGGCGTCGTCGATGAGCATGCCGCGGTGCCAGCCGAAGCGGGGCTGCTGCTCGAAGAAGTGAGCGGAGACCGCCCCCTGCCTGCCGACGCGGGTGTTGTGCTCGCGGAGCGCGATCGCCATGGCCACATTGGACGGCCCGAAGCCGATACCGATCAGGTCGTGGATCGGTGGTGTGTCACCAGGAAGAACCTGCGACATGTCACTCCCATCGTGCGGGGCAGCCGCGTGTCAGGTGTGGAGGGAACGAAAGGCGGGCATGCCAACGGAGCGGCACACCAAGGAACTTAGGTGAGCCTAAGCTAAACCCGTGAAGGTGTCGACAGGGCAAAACGGACTCCCCACGCACAACCCTCCGCTCAACTGGGCGACTGGGCGCACCCGTTGCGGACTAAGGTAAGGCTTGCTTTACTTGCTTCGGCCAACCCCTTGCTCTGAGGAGGAACCCCATGCGGGTCGTCATGTTCGGTTACCAGACCTGGGGGCACCGCACCCTGCAAGCCCTCCTGGAGTCCGAGCACGACGTGGTGCTGGTCGTGACCCACCCCAAGAGCGAGCACGCCTACGAGAAGATCTGGAGCGACTCCGTCGCCGACCTCGCCGAGGAGCACGGCGTCCCGGTGCTGATCCGCAACCGGCCCGACGACGAGGAGCTGTTCGAGCGACTCAAGGAGGCCGACCCGGACATCATCGTGGCCAACAACTGGCGTACGTGGATCCCGCCGCGCATCTTCGGTCTGCCGCGCCACGGCACCCTGAACGTGCACGACTCGCTGCTGCCGAAGTACGCAGGGTTCTCCCCGCTGATCTGGGCCCTCATCAACGGCGAGTCCGAAGTGGGCGTCACCGCGCACATGATGAACGACGAGCTCGACGCCGGCGACATCGTCCGGCAGGAGGCCGTGCCGGTCGGCCCCACGGACACCGCCACCGACCTCTTCCACAAGACCGTCGACCTCATCGCCCCCGTCACCATCGGCGCGCTCGGCCTGATCGCCTCCGGGCAGACCGAGTTCACCCGGCAGGACCGCACCCAGGCGTCCTTCTTCCACAAGCGGGCCGACGAGGACAGCCGCATCGACTGGAACTGGCCGGCCGAGGACCTGGAGCGCCTGGTGCGCGCCCAGTCCGAGCCGTACCCCAGTGCCTACACCTTCCACCGGGGCAAGCGGCTCGAGGTCCTGGCGTCGTTCGTGTCCGAGGGCCGTTACGGCGGCACGCCCGGCCGCATCTTCTACCGCGAGGGCGACGGCGTGGTGATCGTCGCCGGCGCCGACGCGCGCACCGGACGCAACCGCGGCCTGGCCCTCACCCGCGTACGCACCGAGGACGGCCGGGAGCTGCCCGCCGCCGAGTACTTCACCTCCATGGGCGGCTACCTCACCAACCAGCCCTGACGTGCCGGCCCGGCACGGTCCCGGGGCCGGGCCGGCATCACCGCCGCGCGGGCCGGGGCCGCGCGGCGGCGATCGTGCGGGGTGCTGCCGCAGCGCCCAAGTGGCCGACGCCCGAACGGCGTTCACAGCAGAGGCACAGCCGGGCTACCGTGCACGCATGACCCCGCCCAGCGTGCTGAACCTCAGCGCGTACCTGATGTACGCGACGGGAAAGACCGCCCGCCGCACCCTGTCCGAGAAGCTCACCGCCCGAGGCCTGCGGCTGTGGCATCTGACGGTCCTGACCCTGGTCGCCGACCTCGCTCCGCAGCCCAAGGGCGTGCTGGCCGCTCGGCTGGACATGAACGCCAGTGACCTCGCGAAGATCGTGAAGGACCTGGCCGACGCGGGGCAGGTCGAATGCGTCCGCAGCCTCGTCGACCGCCGCCGCGTCGACGTCCGCATCACCCCGGAGGGCAGGACCGCCCTCGACCATCTCAACGCCGACATCGCGTCCGCGGACGACGACCTCCTGGCGCCCCTGAGCGAGGCCGAACGCGAGCAACTCGCCTCGCTGCTGCGGCGCGTGCACGCCCACCACGAGGGGACGAGCCCCGCGGCCGGGCTCCGGGTGGCGGCTCAGGCCCGCCAGCCGTAGCGGCGTTCGGGCCGGCCGGCCGCGCCATAGCGCAAGGACACCTCCGCGCTGCCGGTGCCGTGGAAGTACTCCAGGTAGCGGCGGGCGCTCACCCGGGACAGGCCGGTGACGGCGGCGCACTCGGAGGCGGACAGGGTGCCGTCGGCCTCGCGCAGGGCCCGCTCGACGAGTTCGGCGGTCTCCACGCTCATGCCCTTGGGCAGGGAGTGCGCCGGGGCGGGGACGAACGCGCCGGCCAGGACACGGTCGACGTCCGCCTGCCCCCGGACCACGGTCGTGAGCAGCCGGCCCCGCTGGGCGGCGTATCTCTCCAGGCGCAGGCGCAGGTCCTCGAACTCGAAGGGCTTGAGGAGGTAGTCGACCACGCCGCGGCGGACCGCGCCGCGCACGGTGTCGGCCTCCGCCGCCGCACTGATGACCATGACGTCGCAGTCGTGGCCCGCGGTGCGCAGCCGGGGGATGACGTCGAGCCCGGACAGGTCGGGCAAGTACAGGTCGAGCAGGATGAGGTCGGGGCGCAGTTCGTCCACCGCCTCGATGGCCTGTCCGCCCGTGTGGGCCACGCCGACCACGCGGAACGGCTCGACGCGCGCGACGAACGCGCGGTGGACTCTGGCCACCATGAAGTCGTCGTCGACCACCAGGACGCCGATCGTGCCCGCCTTGTCGCCCGCTGCGGTCATGGGGCCGCTCCTTCCGCCACCGTGCCGGTGAGGCGGCTGACGGTCATGCGTGCGGTGAACACGGCCCCCTCGGGGGTGTTGGCCACCGAGATCTCTCCCCCGTGCCGTTCGCAGACCAGCTTGGTCAGGGCCAGCCCGATGCCGCGCCCGCCCTCTCGCGCGGCCTTGGTGGTGAAGCCGTGGGAGAACACCTCGCGGGCCAGCTCCGGGGCCACCCCGGGCCCGGAGTCGCGGACCACGACCTCCACGCTGGAGGCGTCCTGGCGCAGCGCCACCTCCACCCAGGCGTCGTCCTGTGCGGCGGCGGCGTCGACGGCGTTGTCCACCAGGTTGCCCACCACGGTCGCCACGTCCGCGGCGTCCTCCGGAGCCAGTCGCTCCAGCGCGGTGTCGTCCGAGATGCGCAGGCTGACCTTCCGTTCGGCCGCGAGGGACGCCTTCGCCATCAGCAGTGCGGCCACCGCGGTGTCCCTGACGCGGCGGCTGAGGGTGACGTCCAGGGACTGCCGGTGCCGGCTCAACGCGCGGATGTAGCGGACGACTTCGTCCTGCTCACCGATCTGGATCAGCCCGGAGATGGTGTGCAGCTGGTTGGCGAACTCGTGCGCCTGCGCCCGCAGCAGCTCCGAGGAGCTGCGGAAGGAGCCGATCTCCCGCTCCAGCCGGGCCAGTTCGGTGCGGTCGCGCAGGGTGGTGACCGAGCCGAGGGGCCGGCCGTCCTTGGTGACGGTCATCCGGTTCATCACCAGGACCCGGCCGTGCCGGACGACGACCTCGTCACACTCGCCGGCGGCGTGGCCGGACAGCACGTCGCGCAGCCGCCCGTCGATGCCGAGGCCCTCCAGGCTCTGGCCGACGCAGTCCTCGGGCAGGTCGAGCAGCCGGCGGCCCATGTCGTTGACGAGGGTGAGCCGGTGCTGCGGGTCCAGGGCGACGACGCCCTCGGCGATCCCGTACAGCATCGCCTCCCGGTGCTCGGCGAGCCCGGCGATCTCGCCCGGCTCCAGCCCGAGGGTCTGCCGTTTCACCCGGCGCGCGAGGAGCCAGGAGCCGGCGACGCCGAGTCCGCTGGCCACGCCCAGGTAGGCGAGCAGAAAGGAGGAGGCGCCGCTGAGCCGCTGCCACACCGTCGGATCGGCCTCGCCGATCATCACCGTGCCGAGGATCCGGCCGAGGTTCTCCTCGGTGGCCCCGAGGACGGGGACCTGGGCGGCCAGTTCGCGGTTGCCGTCCAGCGTGAACTGCCCGGACCAGCCCCGCCCTCGCGCGGTGCCCGGCCCCAGCCGCATCCGCTCCCCGACCACCGTGGGATTGGTGGAGCTGACGATCCGCCCGGCGCCGTCGGCCACCGTCACCGAGGTGACGCCGGACTGTGCCTGTGTGGCGAGCACCAGCGGGGCGAGCGCCTCACCGGGCGCGGGGCGCACGAGCTGGCTGCGCACCAGGGGGTTGGCGGCCAGTTGTTCGGCGAGCGCGCTCACCCGGCGTCCCTCGACCCGGTTGAAGGTGGCCTGGGACTGGGCCAGGGAGACCGCGGCGACAGCCAGCAGCACCACCACGACGATGGCGAGCTGGAGCACCAGCATCTCGCCCGCGAGCGAGTGGCGACGGAAGGTGGCGACCACGACGAACTCAATCTCCGAGGCCGCCGCGCGAGGGGCGGCTCATCTGCCGAGTCGCACCATCATGACGTCCACCAGCGCAAACCGAAAGAGACGTGTCGGGAGAAGATCCGGACCGCGGTGACGTCAGGAGGCGTTCGCGCGCGGGCCGACGCCCGTCAGCTTCCGGACGGTGCCGCCGAGCTTCGCGCGAAGCGGCTCCAGCATCGCGGGCTTGGCGCTGACCACCCAGCGCATGCCGACCAGGTACGTGCCCCCGTACACGCGGGCCGATTCCAGCCAGGTCTCCTTGAGCCCCTCCTCCGGGAAGGTGGTGATGAGGTAGTCGCCCTTCTTGGTGTGGCACACACCCTCGCGCAGCTCGTCGGCCTCGGTGCGGATCTTCGCCTTGCAGCCGGTCAGGCCGGCGATGACCTCCACCTTCGCCGGCGCGACCACCCCGGCGGCGGGTGCCGCGGACACGCTCGGCGTCGCCGTCGCCCCGCGGTCGTCACCGCCGCCGCAGGCCGTGACGAGGGGGAGCACGGCCAGGACCCCGGCCGTGGCGGCGGTGCGACGCCGGGCGCGGGACGGGGTCCGGCGGGTGGATCGTACGTGCGGTCGCTGCTGGAACACTTCGCCTCTCCGGGTGCGGCTGTCGGCAGGAGTACTCGACGGGAGTACGGACAGGTCCGGGCGGGTGTTCACCCGCTCTAGGCGGCCTCCTCCACCGCGGTCGCCCGCGTCCCCTCGAACTGGGTGCGGTAGAGCTCCGCGTACCGCTTCCCCGCCGCCAGGAGTTCCTCGTGCGTGCCCCGTTCCACGATCCGGCCGGCCTCGACGACCAGGATCTGGTCGGCCGCGCGGACGGTGGACAGGCGGTGGGCGATCACGACCGCCGTGCGGCCCGCGAGGGCTTCGGCGAGGGCTTCCTGGACGGCCGCCTCGGAGGTGTTGTCGAGGTGGGCGGTGGCCTCGTCGAGGATGACGACGCGCTGGCGGGCCAGCAGCAGCCGGGCGATGGTCATGCGCTGGCGTTCGCCGCCGGAGAGGCGGTAGCCGCGTTCACCGACGACGGTGTCGAGGCCGTCCGGCAGCGACCGCACCAGGTCGTCGAGGCGGGCCCGGCGCAGGGCGTCCCACAGCTCCTCCTCCGTGGCCTCCGGGCGGGCGAGCAGGAGGTTGGCGCGGACGGTGTCGTGGAAGAGGTGGCCGTCCTGGGTGACCATGCCGAGGGTCTGCCGCAGCGACCGCGCCGTGAGGTCGCGGACGTCGACACCGCCGATGCGTACGGCTCCCTCGTCGGTGTCGTACAGGCGCGGCATCAGCTGCGCGATGGTGGACTTGCCCGCGCCGGAGGAGCCGACGAGCGCCACGGTCCGGCCGGGTTCGGCGCGGAAGGACAGGCCGTGCAGGACCTCGTCGCCGCCTCGCTTGTCCAGGGACGCGACCTCCTCCAGGGAGGCCAGGGAGACCTTGTCGGCGGCGGGGTAGCCGAAGCGGACGTTCTCGAACTCGACCGCCACGGGTCCGTCGGGCACCGGGCGCGCGTCCGGCTTCTCCTCGATGAGCGGCCTGAGGTCGAGCACCTCGAAGACCCGCTCGAAGCTGACCAGGGCGCTCATCACCTCGACGCGCGCCCCGGCGAGCGCCGTCAGCGGCGCGTACATCCGGGTCAGGAGCAGCGCGAGCGACACGACCGCGCCCGGTTCCAGCGAGCCGCGCAGGGCGAACCAGCCACCGAGGCCGTAGACCAGGGCCAGGGCGAGGGCGGAGACCAGGGTGAGGGCGGTGATGAAGGCGGCCTGGGCGGTCGCCGTCCGGATCCCGATGTCCGCGACCCGGCGGGCCCGCTCGGCGAACTCCCGCGACTCCTCCTCGGGCCGCCCGAAGAGTTTGACCAGGGTGGCGCCGGGGGCGGAGAAGCGCTCGGTCATGCGGGTGCCCATCGCCGCGTTCAGCGTCGCCGCCTCCCGCTGCATCCGGGCCATCCTGCTGCCCATGCGCCGCGCCGGGATCACGAACACCGGCAGCAGCACCAGCGCGAGCAGGGTGATCTGCCAGGACAGCGTGAGCATCACCGCGAGGGTGAGCAGCAGGGTGACGAGGTTGCTGACCACTCCGGAGAGGGTGTTGCTGAAGGCGCGCTGGGCACCGATGACGTCGTTGTTGAGCCGGGAGACGAGGGCGCCCGTACGAGTGCGTGTGAAGAACGCGATCGGCATGCGCTGCACATGGTCGAAGACGGCGGTCCGCAGATCGAGGATGAGATTCTCCCCGAGCGTCGCGGACAGCCTCCGGCCGAGGATGCCCAGCGCCGCCTCCGCCACCGCGATCAACGCGATGAGCAGGGCGAGGCGTACGACCCTGCCCTCGTCACCGCCCGACACGATCGTGTCCACGACCCATCCGGCCAGGACGGGGGTCGCCACGGCGAGCAGGGCGGTGCCCACGCCGAGCAGGACGAAGAGGGTGATGCGGCGCCGGTGCGGGCGGGCGAACGCGCCGATGCGGCGCAGGGTCGCCAGGGCGAAGGGGCGGCGCTCCCGCTCGGCGTTCATGACGCTGTGCAGCTGTGTCCACGCTGTGGTCTCCATGCTCATGAGGAAGACCGTAGAACCTCAAGCAATGTTGAGGTCAAGGAGCTCGCCTATTGCCATGACATCCCGCACAATCGGCCCGATCCCCCTCGTCTCCGTCCCCTCCGCGCAAAGGCCCCGATGACGCTCCCCACCCAGCCGCTTCCCGCGCGCAATGCCCAGTCCCCGCTCCCGCAACCCGTAGTTGGCCCGGCCTGGACAGCCTCTGGTGATGTGACAGCGGTCCAGCTCCCCGAACTCCACCCGGGACGACTCCCCCGTCGCGTCCCGGTCCGCCGCCTGCGGCAGATCCTGTGTCTGCTCCCGCTCCTGCTCGTCACCGTGGTCGCGGTGCGGCACCGGTCCGTGCTGGCCGCGGGTTTCGCGCATCTGGGCACCGCCGAGTGGCCCTGGCTGCTGGCCGCGGCCGGGGCGACCTGTCTGACCTGGGTCGCCGCCGCCTGCACCCGGCAGGGCGCGGTCGTCGAGCGGCTGCCCCGACGGCGGCTGCTGGCCACGCAGTTCGCGGCGGGCGCGGCCAACCACCTGCTGCCGACCGGACTGGGCGCGAGCGCGGTCAACCTGCGGTTCATGACGGTGTGCGGGCTGCCGCTCGCCCGCTCCTCGGCCGCCCTCGGCCTGTACCTGCTGGCCGAGAGTGCCGGCCGGGTGCTGTTGCTGGGTGCCCTGCTCATCGCGTTCCCCGACGCGCTGCGCCTCGGCACGCTGGTGCCGGAGGCGGCGTTCGGCCCGCTGCTGGCCGGCGTAGCCGTGGTGCTCGTGATCGCCGCGACCGTGCTCGGCCTCGTGCGGCGGCTGCGCTCGGCCCTGGTGTCCTTCCTGCGGACGGCGCTCGGCGAGGCGCGCTCGGTGCACAGGCGTCCGGCGCGGGCCCTGGCGCTGTGGGGCGGGGCCTTCACCTTCCCGGCGCTGCAGGCCTCCGTCCTGGTGCTGGTGGGGCGGGCGCTGGGGCTGGACGTTCCCGTCGCGCACATGGCGGTGGCCTATCTGGCGGCGACCGTCGCCGTCGCTCTGGTGCCGACGCCCGGCGGCATCGGCTCGGTGGAGGCGGCGCTCGTCATGGCGCTGGTGGCCGCGGGCGGCCCGGCCGCGGTGGCCACGGCCGTGGTCCTGGCCTTCCGGGTCATCACCGTCTGGCTCCCCCTGGTGCCGGGCGCGCTGACCCTGGCGGCGCTGGTACGGCTGAAGGTGATCTGACCCGGGTGGCGTGCCCACTCGGTCACCGGGACCCGCCCGAAGCCCCCACGGTCCCGTGGGCGAACCGGTCGTGACGGTGTGTCATGTGCACTAACTCACCCTCCGCTCATCCCCGTCTCCGGTACGGAAGCCCGTACGGGATACGGCAGGATGAACGATCGTGCCGACCGCAGGTCAGGGTGGTCGGGCACCTTCGAACACCCCCGGAAAACGAGCAGGTGACGACGTGACGAGACTTCACATCCGGCCGCCGATGGCGGTCTCCGCCTCGGTTCCCCGCCCCGGAGGTGACCGGTGAACCGGGCACTCACCGTGGACGATCTGCTGTTCGCCGGCATCGCCCTCGGCTCGGGCCTGCTGGCGGCGTTCGCGCTGCGCATCCTGCTGCGCTGGCTGGGCGGGCACGCCGACCGCACCCGCTGGACCGGGGACGACGTCATCGTGCACGCGCTGCGGGCCGTGGTGCCGTGGGCCGCGGTCGTGGGCGGCGCCGCGGGCGCCGCGGCGGTGCTGCCCCTGACCCGGGTGGTGCAGCACACCACCAACCAGGTGCTCACCGTGCTGCTCATCTTCGTCGCGACGGTGTCGGCGGCCCGGGTGGTGACCGGGCTGGTGCGTACGGTCACCCAGTCCCGCTCCGGGGTCGCCGGATCGGCCACGATCTTCGTCAACATCACCCGGATCCTGGTCCTGGCGATCGGCTTCCTGGTGGTCCTCCAGACCCTGGGCATCTCGATAGCGCCGATGCTCACCGCCCTGGGCGTGGGCGGTCTGGCGGTCGCGCTGGCGTTGCAGGACACCCTCGCCAACCTTTTCGCGGGCATCCACATCCTCGCCTCCAAGACCGTCCAGCCCGGTGACTACATCAAGCTCAGCAGCGGCGAGGAAGGCTACGTCGAGGACATCAACTGGCGGCAGACGACGATCCGGAACCTGTCCAACAACCTCATCGTGCTCCCCAACGGTCAGCTCGCGCAGGCGAACATGACCAACTTCATGCGCCCCGAGGAGCAGCTGACCGTCCTGGTCCAGGTCGGAGTGGCCTACGACAGCGATCTGGACCACGTGGAGCGGGTGACCAACGAGGTCATCGCCGAGACGATGACCGAGGTCGAGGGCGCCGTGCCCGACCACGAGCCGATCATCCGGTTCCACACCTTCGGCGACTCCCGCATCGGCTTCACCGTCATCCTGGGCGTCGGCGAGTTCAGCGACCAGTACCGGATCAAGCACGAGTTCATCAAGCGCCTGCACAAGCGCTACCGCGCGGAGGGCATCCGCATACCCGCCCCGGCCCGGACGGTGGCGCTCCAGCAGGGCGCGGTCGTCATCCCCCAGCAGCGCACCGGCGCGATCGAGCCGGGCGAAGTGGCCTCCGTCCGGCTCGACTAGTGCCTCACGGCCTCACGGCCTCACGGCGTCACCGCTCACCGCGTCACAGCGTCGCGGAGTTGTCGTGGTGCCCGCTGTCCCTCCGGCCGCGCGGCGCCGCGAGGGACGGCGCGACCGGCGTCACGGTCCAGTCCGGGTGGCCCGGCATCCGCGGTGTCTTCGTGCCGTACAGCCACTCCCGCAGGAATCCGGAGAGGTCCTGGCCGGAGACCTCCGAGGCGACCGCGATGTAGTCCTCGGTGGAGGCCGAGGAGTCGCGGTAGCGCTCGAGGAAGGCACGCTCGACGGCGCTGAAGGCCGCCTCGCCGATCTGCTGCCGCAGCGCGTAGAGGACGAGGACGCCACCCAGGTAGCGCTGGCTGTCGAACAGATTCGCCGCGTTGGGTGCGGCGACCGGCCCCGAGGTGCGACGCCACTGGTCGCCCATGGCGTAGGTGTCCTTCATCCGGGCTTCCATGGTGGTCATGCCCTTGGAGTCGGCCCAGCCGCGCTCGTAGCGGTACAGCAGCCCGTAGAAGTCTGCGTGGCCCTCGTTCAGCCACAGGTCGGCCCAGGTGGCGGGGCTGACGCTGTTGCCGAAGTAGGAGTGGACCAGCTCGTGCATCATGTGCGAGCCGATCTTGCTCTCCTCCTGGAGGAGGTAGTTCGGCTTGTAGAGCGTGAGGGTCTGGGTCTCCAGACCGGTGAAGTCGAAGGCGTCCGGGGCGTCGTTGTTGCAGGGCAGCAGGCCGTACGTCTCGAACGGGTACGCGCCGAGCCGCTGCTCGACCCACTCCACCAGGGCCGGGGTGAGCGCCAGGGCCGGTTCCAGGGCGGCGGCCCGGGCGACGGGGACGACGTCCCGCAGCGGCAGGCCGTGCGGGCCCTGCCTGTCCTTGATCACGTAGTCGCCGACGGTGATCTGCACCACCTCGGTGGCGATCGGCGAGCGGGAGCGGTACGTGTACGCGGTCCGGTCACCGGCCAGCTGCTCGGTGCGCTCGAGCCGGCCGCTCGCGACGCCCCGCAGTCCGGCCGGAACGGTGAGGCGGAAGGTGAAGTCGGCCTTGTCGGAGGGGTGGTCGTTGCAGGGGAAGACGGTGTGCGCCAGGTCCGGCTGGCAGCACACCGCGAATCCGTCCGGAGTGGCCACCCAGCCGCCGGCGGGCGGCGGGGTCCGGCGCGGGTCGGCGCCGTAGGCCACGCACACGGTGACCCGGGCCTTCGCAGCGAGCCGGCGGGCGGGGGTGATCCGCAGCTTCTCGGCCACCTGCTCGAAGGCGGCCGTGCGGCCGTCGATCCGGACGGAGCGTATGTCCAGGCCGCGCGCGTCCAGGGAGAAGCGGCTCAGGGCCTGGGTGGTGCGGAGGGTCAGGGTCGCGGTCGCCTCGACGAGCCTGGTCGTGGCGTCGTACGCGAAGTCGAGGTGGTAGGCCGAGACGCGGTAGCCGTCGTTGCCCAGGCCGGGGTAGACGGGGTCCCCGAGGGTCTCGGCGCCCGGGGTGGCGCCGGTCCTGGTGGCCGCCTGGGCCGGGATCCCCGTGGTGAGTGCCGCCGCCGTGCCGATGAGGGCGACCGCCGGGGCCGTCACTCTGGTGCGATATCTCATGGTCCGCTTTCGCTCGGACGGCCGGGTGGTCAGATCCGGCCGTGGCTTGGAGTGAGTGATCTCCCTCCAGGACACGGGAGCGAGCCGATCGGTTGCACGAAACTGGACGCGGACCCCTGTCGAGACGAGGTCGATCACGAGAT
The DNA here is from genome assembly GCF_042955215.1 of Streptomyces sp. NPDC012466. Taxonomy (NCBI): domain Bacteria; kingdom Bacillati; phylum Actinomycetota; class Actinomycetes; order Kitasatosporales; family Streptomycetaceae; genus Streptomyces; species Streptomyces sp. NPDC012466. The sequence goes on from NZ_JBIBEQ010000001.1 coordinate 386,027, forward strand.
ATCTTGATGTCGAGCAATGTTGCAGACGTGGAGCGGAGCACCCGGTGACTGACTCGACCATCATCTATACGCACACTGACGAGGCCCCCGCCCTGGCGACGTATTCCTTCCTGCCGGTGGTCCGGGCGTACGCGTCGCAGGCGGGTGTCCCCGTGGAGACCCGCGACATCTCGCTGGCCGGACGCATCATCGCCCTGTTCCCGGAGTACCTGACCGAGGACCAGCGCATCCCGGACGCCCTCGCCGAACTCGGTGAGCTGGCCAAGACGCCCGCCGCCAACATCATCAAGCTGCCGAACATCTCTGCGTCCATCCCGCAGCTCAAGGCCGCCGTCGCCGAGCTGCAGGGCCAGGGCTACGCGCTGCCGGACTACCCGGACGACCCGAAGACCGACGAGGAGCGCGAGATCCGCGCCCGCTACGACAAGGTCAAGGGTTCCGCCGTGAACCCGGTCCTGCGCGAGGGCAACTCCGACCGGCGCGCCCCCGCCTCGGTCAAGAACTACGCCAAGTCCCACCCGCACCGCATGGGCGCCTGGACCTCCGAGTCCAAGACGAACGTGGCGACCATGGGGCAGAACGACTTCCGCTCCACCGAGAAGTCCGTCGTGATCGCCGAGGACGGCGCGCTGCGCATCGAGCTGGTCGGCGACGACGGCACCACCACGGTGCTGCGCGAGTCCGTACCCGTGCTCGCCGGCGAGGTCGTCGACGCCTCCGTGATGCGCGTCGCCGCGCTGCGCGAGTTCCTGACCGCGCAGGTCGCCAAGGCCAAGGCCGAGGGCGTGCTGTTCTCGGTGCACCTGAAGGCCACGATGATGAAGGTCTCCGACCCGATCGTCTTCGGCCACGTGGTGCGCGCCTTCTTCCCGAAGACGTTCGCGCAGTACGGCGACAAGCTCGCCGCGGCCGGCCTCACCCCGAACGACGGCCTGGGCGGCATCTACAAGGGCCTGGAGGCCCTGCCGGAGGGTGCCGAGATCAAGGCCTCCTTCGACGCCGAGCTCGCCGAGGGCCCGGAGCTGGCGATGGTCGACTCCGACAAGGGCATCACGAACCTGCACGTCCCCTCGGACGTCATCGTCGACGCCTCCATGCCGGCCATGATCCGCACCTCGGGCCACATGTGGGGCCCCGACGGCCAGGAGCACGACACCCTCGCGGTGCTGCCGGACTCCTCCTACGCGGGCGTCTACCAGGCCGTGATCGACGACTGCCGGGCCAACGGCGCCTACGACCCCTCCACCATGGGTTCGGTGCCGAACGTCGGTCTGATGGCGCAGAAGGCCGAGGAGTACGGCAGCCACGACAAGACCTTCGAGATCGCCACCACGGGCACCGTCCGCCTGGTCGACCGGAACGGCACCGCGCTCATCGAGCAGAGCGTCTCGGCCGGCGACATCTTCCGCGCCTGCCAGACCAAGGACGCGCCGATCAAGGACTGGGTGAAGCTGGCCGTCACCCGCGCCCGCGCCACCGGCGACCCGGCCGTGTTCTGGCTGGACGAGACCCGTGCGCACGACGCCAACCTGATCGCCAAGGTCAACACCTACCTCGCTGACCACGACACCGAGGGCCTGGACATCCGGATCCTCAACCCGGTCGAGGCGACGAAGCTGTCGGTGGAGCGCATCCGCCGAGGCGAGAACACGATCTCCGTCACCGGCAACGTCCTGCGTGACTACCTGACGGACCTGTTCCCGATCCTGGAGCTGGGCACCAGCGCCAAGATGCTGTCGGTCGTTCCGCTGATGGCGGGCGGCGGCCTGTTCGAGACGGGTGCGGGCGGCTCGGCGCCGAAGCACGTGCAGCAGCTGGTCAAGGAGAACTACCTGCGCTGGGACTCCCTGGGTGAGTTCTTCGCCCTGGTTCCGTCCCTCGAGCAGTTCGCGAAGGTCACGGGCAACGCCCGCGCCCAGGTCCTGGCCGACACCCTGGACCGCGCCACGGCGACCTTCCTCAACGAGGACAAGTCCCCGACCCGTCGTGTCGGCGGCATCGACAACCGCGGCAGCCACTTCTACCTGTCCCTGTACTGGGCGCAGGAGCTGGCCGGGCAGACCGAGGACGCGGACCTGGCGAAGGCCTTCGCCCCGCTCGCCGAGACGCTCGCCGCCAACGAGCAGAAGATCGTCGACGAGCTGAACGCCGTCCAGGGCAAGCCCGTCGAGATCGGCGGCTACTACCAGCCCGACCCGGAGAAGGCCGCGGCGGCCATGCGCCCGTCCTCCACCTGGAACGAGGCCCTCGCGTCCCTCAGCTGACGCCCCGGGCCGGATCGGCCCCCGACTCCGCCCCGGCCGGCACCACGCCCGGCCGGGGCGGAGCCTTGTGCGCCCCTCCCCCGGCCCTCGCCCCTCCCCGCCTTCACCACTCCCGCGTGGCGATCAGCTCCTCCACGTCCGCGTCCGGGAAGCCGTACGCGCGCGCGAGGAAGCCGAAGTCCTCGGCTATCTCCTCCCGGGCCACCGTCTCGATCTCGCTGCCGGCCGCCTCGAACGCGGCCTCCAGGTCGTTGAACTCCTCCGTGGCCGCCTGCGTCAGGGCGTACAGCGCGTCGAGGCCGGCGGGCCGCTCCGCCTCGATGCGCTCGCACAGGGCGAGCAGGATCGCGCGGCCGCGGTCCAGCACGTGGTCGGGGTAGTAGTCGTCCTCGTACAGCCCCCGGAGGAACGGGTGGGTGCTCACCTGCTCGTTGCTGATCGGCATGACGTCCTAGGCCTCGGTGGTTCGGCGATGTGACACCTTGATCGTGCCGCACGCCACTGACAACGCCCCTGGAGCCGCCTCGTGACCGACACCCCGCACCCCTTCGAGCTGCTGTCCGGGGACGGGCGGTCTCCCGTGATCCTGCATGTGCCGCACTCCGCGCGGGAGATACCGGACGCCGTGCGGGCGGGGATCGTGCTGGGCGACGAGGAGCTGGAGCGGGAGCTGGACCACATCACCGACGCGCACACGGCTCGGATCGCCGAGGCGGCGGCGGAGCTGGCGGGCGTCATGCCGTGGCGTTTCGTCAACCGGCTGTCGCGGCTGGTCGTCGACCCGGAGCGGTTTCCGGACGAGCGGGAGGAGATGCTCGCCGCCGGAATGGGAGCGGTGTACACCCGGACCACGCACGGCGGTGCGCTGCGGACCGGGGACGTCGATGCCGCGCCGCTCGTCGAGCGGTACTTCGAGCCCTACGCGCGGGCGATGACGCGGGCCGTGGCGGACCGGCTGGAAGCCGCCGGGCGGGCCGTGATCATCGACGTGCACTCCTACCCGAGCCGGAGACTGCCGTACGAGCTGCACGGGGAGGGGGCCCGCCCCCCGGTCTGCCTCGGTACGGACTCCTTTCACACGCCGCCCGCGCTGCTGGGCGCCGCCCGGGAGGCGTTCGGTGAGACGGAGCTCGACACCCCGTTCGGCGGGGCCTACGTCCCCCTGGAGTTCTACGGGAAGCGGCCCGAGGTGAGCGCCCTCATGGTGGAGATCCGCCGGGACACCTACATGACCGAGCCGGGCGGTCCCGCGGGGCCCGGTCTCGAACGGCTCGCCGCCGCGCTGGCCGGGCTGGTCGACGCCGTGTCCCGCTGATCCGCCACGGTCTCCGTACCCGTCCCGGTCGCCGGTGCACCCGCATCCCCTAGGCCCGCAGCCACTCCGTCACCACCACGTCCCCGCCGGTCCGCAACCGCAGGGCGAACGGACCCGACGGCGGCGCGTCGCCCGTGAAGCGGCCCAGGTCGTCGGCCGTGAGCGGGGAACCGGGGCGCGGCCCGCCGAGGACCTCGATCCGGGCCGGCTGCGGCGGCAGCACCTGCCCCATCAGCCCCTGCGCGGTCACCTCGACGTCGACGGTCACCTCGCCCGCCTGGAAGGTCAGCATCCGGGGCACGTCGCCGGCGCCCCGGACCGGGAGCGCGTCGACCAGCGAGTCGAAGGTCAGCTCGGCCACGCGCGCGTCGAGGTCGTGCAGCGCGTAGGCGTCGACGGCGATCTGCTGGAGTTGCGCCGGCACCGGGTCGAGGACGGCGGCGGCCTGCCGCAGCTCCTCCTCCAGCAACCCCGCGTCGAACTCCTCGTCGTCCCAGTCCTCTTCGGCGAACAGCTCGTCGTCGTGCACGTCGTCGTTCATGTCGTCGTTCATGCCGCTCACATCGCCCCCCGTGCCTCGAGCCGGGCCCGCAGGCGCCGCAGGCAGCGCTGGCGCAGTGGCCCGATGCTGCCCACCGCGATCCCCAGCGCGGCGGACACGTCCTGGTAGCTGGGCGGCGGCGTGGCCATCAGCACGCGCAGCAACTGCCTGCACCGCTCGCCCAGTTCCTCGAACTCCTGCCACAGCCGCCGTACGCGTTCGCTCTGCGCGGCCGCCTCCTCGGAGTCGAGCAGCGACTGTTCCGGCGTGCCGTCCTCGCTGACCCGGTCCAGCAGTCGCGGATCGTCCGTCAGGGTCAGCCGCTGGGAGTTCTTGATGACCTTGAGGCACTCGTGGCGCGCGGTGCTCGCCAGCCACGCGCCCGCCTTGCCCGGCTCACGGATCCGCCCCAGGTGCTGGGCGAAGCGGAACCAGGCCGTCTGGTACACCTCGTGGGCGTCGGCATCGGAGAGCCGGTGGGCCCGGACGACGGACCACACCAGGGGGCTCAGCCCTTCCACGAGCGCCTTCCAGGCCGCCGCGTCACCGTCGGCGGCTGCCTGGACGAGCGCGCCGGCATCAGTACGGTCCACGGCAGCCCCACCCCTCGAGTACGGCAGGTCATGGTACGCCGTGGAGGGGACGGCTTCGGCCGTCACAGCGCGGCGCCGAGGCGCACGACCGGGACCGGGCGCCAGGTGGGCGGACGCAGCGCCGGGACGTGCGCGCCACGCACTTCCGCGAACTCCGCTTCGGAAGCGAGCAGTTGTCGCCGGGCCGCACGCGGATCGGTCTCCTTGTGCGCCGTCATGTGGGCGGCGACCAAGCCGGCGGTCACGGGGGCGGCGAAGGAGGTGCCGCTCCACTGCGCGTACCCCTCGAACATCACCTGGTCCGGCTTGGCCGCGTTGCCCTGGTCGCTCAGCACCCCGCTGTGGCGGGGGTGCTGGCAGGTGCAGCCGTACGAGAAGCCGTAGCGGCAGGTGTCGTACGTGGAGTGCTGGTACACGTACGGGACGGGCGAGTCGAAGCCGGTGAGGGGGCTGGTGAGGCGCTCGCCGGGGGCGTAGACCTTCACCCAGGGGCCGTGGTTGGTGAAGCAGGCGCCGTGCTCGCCGTCGCTGCGCAGGGCGCCGACCGACAGCACGGAGTCCTCCCAGCCGGGCAGGTCGGCGTAGGCGGCGGGCCAGAACGGCGCGGCGCTGGCGTTGTTGCCGGCGGCGGCGACCAGCAGGGTGCGCTGCTCGCGCAGTTCCCGCATGAAGTTCTCGACGCCGAGCAGGCCGTCACCGCGGCCGTTGGAGGTGCCGGCGGAGAGGCTGAGGACGTCCGGCCAGCCGCCGGCGTCGACGGCCTCGAAGAGCTTCTCGCCGAACTCGGACTCCAGGATGGCGCCGGCGTCGTTGAGGGTGCCGCGCACGGTGATGTCGGTGTTGGGCGCGACGGCGGCGACGAGCCCGGCGATGAACGTGCCGTGTCCGACGTACTGCTGGAGAATCCCCCGGTCGTCGCACTCCCGGAGCTGGGCGTCGCCGTCGGTGTGGGCCAGCAGACCGCAGGAGCGGTAGTCGTGCATGAGGCCGGTGTCGACGACGAGGACGCCGACCGCGGTGTCCGGATCGTGGGGCGTGTCGGCGGCGGCCGGGTTGGGTGGCTCGCTGAGCGGGGCGGGGACGGGTTCGTCACCGGGGCAGGCGTTGACCGCGATGTGCACGACGTGGTTGCGGGCGACCATCCGGCGCCCGGCCCGGGACTCGTGCTCCCGTACCGAGCGAAGGGCGTGCGCGACGGCCCGGTCGGCGTCCCGGCCGCCCTCGCCGGGGTCGCCGACGCGGATACGGGTGATGCCGCTGCGGTTGGTCTGCTCTCCCGCGCGGCGGACCTGCTCCTGGTCGAGGTCGGGTGCCGCCGTGAAGTGCGCCCGTACCGTGTCCTCGACGATCCGGGCCTCCTCGCCGTCGCGGACGAGGACCACGCCCTTCTCGTACATGAACTCCGCCGAGTCGTCCGGGCCCATCGCCAGCGGGACGTCCGGCATCGAACGCTGGACCTGGTCGAACTGCTCGTGGAATCGCTGAGGTGCCATGGCGGGTCCTCCCGTTGGTGCGACGGCGTCGGTCGGTGCCGCGGAGCGGTCGTCAACAAGAGCCGCCGTGCCGTCCCTTGATACAGCTCGACACCTGTGTGGTGCGCTCCGGGAGCACTACCATCCGAGGAGTGACAGCGGGAAGCGACTCGGTTTCGGAACTGCTGCCGATGGTGTTCGCCGACCCGGGCGAGGCTCTCGCGAGGGCCCGGGCGCTGCTCGACGCCGATCCGTCCCCGCTGGACGCCTCCGTCGCCCACCAGGTGATCGGCATCTGGCAGCGGGACTTCGGTGATCTGCGGCTCGCGCTGCACCATCTGTGGCGGGCCCGTCGGTGCGCGGCGCGCGCGGAGTCGGCCGACCGGGAGGCGGACGTGCTGGCCACGCTGGGCGTGGCGCTGGTGCACGCGGGCCGCACCCGGCAGGGCCTGGCGGCGTTCGAGCGGGGTGTCGCGCGGGGCACGGGGCACACCAGGGCGCGGGTGCTGTACCGGCGGGCCTATGTGGGGTGGGTGCTCGGTCACCATCGCGAGGCGCTGGAGGACGTGCGCCGGGCGGTGCCGGTGCTGCGGCAGGCGGACGACGTGATCTGGACGGCGCGGGCCCTGACCCTGCGGGCCACCGTGCACCTGGCGCTGGGTGCGGTGGAGCGGGCCGAGGCGGACTTCACCGCGGCCGAGGCGCTGTGGGACACCACCGGCCAGGAGCACGACAAGGCCGACGCGGTGGAGAGCCGGGGCCTGGCCGCGTTCCGGTCCGGGGACGTGCCGGCGGCGCTGCGGCTGCTGGACGAGGCGGAGGAGCGGTACGCCCGGCTCGGCACGCCGACGTTCATGCTGAACATCCGGCGCTGCGAGGTGCTGATGGCGGCCGGGCTGGCGCCCGAGGCGCTGGCCGAGGCGGACGCGGCGATCAGCAGGCTGGACGGGATCGGCGGGCAGTCCACCCGCAAGGCGGAGCTGCTGCTGGCCGCCGCACGGGCAGCGCGGCTCGCGGGCGATCCGCACACGGCCATCGCCCGCGCGGCGCTCGCGGTACGGCTGTTCGCCGGGCAGCGGCGCACCTGGTGGGAGACGCACGCCCGGCTGGTGCTGATCGAGGCGCGGCACGCGGCCGGGCGCGGCTCGGGGCGGCTGGTCGCCGATGCCGCCGCGGTGGCGGCGAAGCTGGCGTCGTTCGGTGCCCCGGCCGCGCCGGAGGCTTCGCTGCTCGCGGGCCGGATCGCGCTGGGTCTGGGCTGGACGGCGGACGCCGAGCGGCATCTGGCCATTGCCGCCCGCAGCCGGCGCAGCGGCCCGCCGCTGGCGCGGATGACGGGCTGGGCGGCGCAGGCGCTGCGGGCACGGGCGACCGGGTCGGCCCGCGGTGTGCTGGAGGCCTGCCGGCGCGGCCTGGACGTGCTGGACGACCACCGGATGACGCTGGGCGCCTCGGAGTTGCGGGCCCGTGCCACCGAACAGGGCGCTGAGCTGGCGGCGTTGGCGCAGGAAGCCAGTCTGGTCTCCGGCGGGCCGCGGCGGCTGCTGGTGTGGAGCGAGCGCTGGCGGGCCACCGTGCTGTCCACCCCGCCGACCCGGCCGCCCGCCGATCCGGAACTGCTCAGCGGCATGACCGCCTTCCGCGAGATCGCCTCCCGTGCGGAGGCCGCCCGGATGGAGGGCCGGCCGGTCCCGGCGCTGGAACGCGAGCAACGGCGCCTGGAACGGGAGATCCGCTCCCGGACCCTGCACATACGGGGTGAGGCGCCCGGGGACGGCGACCGGTTCGACGTCGGCCGGCTGCTGGAGCGGCTGGGCGACGAGGTCCTGCTGGTGGAACTCGCCGTGCTGGACGGGCGGGTGCAGGTGCTGCTGTGCGGGCGGGGGCGGGTGCGCCGGTTCGAGGCCGGGCTGCTCACCGAGGCGGAGACCGAGGCCGAGCACGTCCAGGCCGGGCTGCGGCGGCTGGCCCACCCGGGGGCGGAGGCCCGGCTGCCGGTGGTGGAGGCGGCGGGGCACCGGCTGGAGGAACTCCTCCTCGGGCGGGCCGCGGCGCACCTGGGCGGCGGCCCGGTGGTGATCGTGCCGCCGGGGCGGCTGCACCGGGTGCCGTGGGCGCTGCTGCCCTCGCTGCGGGAGCGGGTGCTCAGCGTGTCGCCCTCGGCGGGCAGCTGGCTGCGGGCCAGCGAGACCGCGCCGCCCGCGGACGGCTGCCATGTGCTGGTGCGCGGTCCGGGACTGGCGACCGGTGGCGCCGAGGTGCCCGAGCTGGCCGGCCGGTACGGCTGCGCCACGGTCCTGGAGGATGACGAGGCGCGGGTGCCGCGCGTGCTGGAGGAGCTGGACGGGGTGGCCCTGGCGCACATCGCCGCGCATGGCACGTTCCGCGCGGACAGCCCGCTGTTCTCCTCCCTGCGGATGGCCGACGGGCCGATCGTCGTGCACGACTTCGAGCGGCTGGACCGCAGCCCGTACCGGATCATCCTGTCCTGCTGCGACACCGCCCGGCTCGCCTCGGTCGGTGCCGACGAACTGCTCGGCCTGGTCACGGCGTTGCTGCCCCTCGGTACGGCCGGGGTGGTGGCGTGCAGCGCGCCGGTGAACGACGCCGCGGTCGTGCCGCTGATGCTCGCGCTGCACAAGGGCCTCGACGCCGGCCTGTCCCTGGCGGAGGCGCTGCGCGACGCCCGGGCCGCCCTGCCGGGCGACGCGCTGCACCAGGCCACGGGCTGGGCGTTCTCGGCGTTCGGGGCGGCCTGACCCGTCCCCTGTTCGGGTCAGGCCGCCGGTCGGGGTGCCGGCTCAGGCCGGTTGGGCCTCCGGCGTCCGCTCCAGCCACGGCAGGGCACCGCGGTCGCTCGCGCCGAGCCGGGCGTAGGCGCTGTACAGGTGGTTGCCGACGGTACGGATCGACAGGGTGAGGCGTTCGGCGATCTGCCGGTTGGTCAGGCCGGCCGCGGCGAGGGCGACGATCTGCCGCTGGCGGGTGGTGAGTTCACCGAGGACCAGCCCGGACAGCGCCGGGGTGCGGGCGCCCTGGCAGCGCCGGGCCAGGGCGACGGCCCGGGTGCGGGAGTGCCGGGCGGCGCGCGGGTCGTGGTGGGCGGCCACGGCCTGGGCGTACGCCTCGGCGGCGAACAGCAGGAAGCCCCGCCGCTCCAGTTCCCCGGCCACGTCGTCCAGGCCCGGCCCGTCGGCGCGGGTGAGCGCGTCGGCGTGCCGGGCGAAGACGCCGTCGAGCCGGTCGATGACCTTCTCCGGGGCGCCGAGCCGCACGGCGTCGTAGGGGTCGGTGACGGCCGCCGGGTCCAGGTCGCCCGGGCTGTTCACGGCCGCCGCGGCGCGGGCGAGTTCCGTCCGGCACGCCGCGTTCCGAGGGTCCCCCCGCAGGCCTTCCCGGGCCCAGGCCGCCGCCTCTCCCACCTCCCCGCGCAGCCGCGCGAACCGGGCGCGCACCGCGGCGTACCCGCCCGGCAGCGGGCCACCCTCGGCGACCGTCCACTCCCCCACCGGTGTGGGCATCGCCCGAACGTCGTGCTGGTCGATCCGGTGGGCCAGGGCGGCCGATTCGGTGTCGAGGGCGGCGGCGTGCGCGTCCGGCGTCCGGGCCAGCCGCCGCGCCCTCAGCCGGCCCGCCGCGGCCCGGAGCACCGGTCCGTACAGAGGGTGGGCGAGCCGGACGGCGCCGTGCTCGTCGACCTCGACCAGGCCGTCGGACTCCAGGGCTTCGAGGGCGTCGAGGTCCAGGTCGTCCAGGTCCGACGGCAGGGGTTCGGCGAAGGCGAGGCGGTCGAGGGCCTCTCGTTCGAGGGGGCGGTCACGGCCGAGGACGGCGGCGGTGCGCTCCCGCACGGCCGGGGTCAGCGGCACCGGGCCCCGCCAGGCCCGTTCGCCGGTGTCCGGGACGGGCGTCAGCAGCCCGCGCACCCCCGTCAGCAGGTCGCGCAGCAGCCGCAGATCGCCCTGGCTCAGGCGGCGCAGCCGGTTCGCGGTGAGCGCGTCGAGCGGGCCGGCGCCGGCTGTGAGGAGCCGGCCGGTTGCCTCCTCGGGCAGCGGCTCCAGCGCGAGCCGGGGCAGGAGTTCACCGGTCCACAGCCGGGCGATCGCGCCGGGCGCCGGGCTGCCGTCCGTGGCGACCACCAGCAGCCGGGTGCGCCCGTGCACCGCCAGTTGGTGGACCAGGGCGGCGGAGGCGTCGTCGAGAAGGTGCGCGTCGTCCACCAGCAGCGTGCGGATGCCGGAGAGCGACCGGACCGCGCGGTGCAGGGTGACCGACTCGGGCAGCAGATGGGCGAACGCGGCGAAGGGGATGGTCCGGCTCTCGGGCGTACCGGCCGCCCGGGCCCAGTCGGTGCCGCGGACCGCCTCCACGGCGAGGCGGGTCTTGCCGCAACCCGCCGGGCCCGTCACGACGATGCCGCGCCGCACACCGCTCAACGACCGGCGGACCAGCTCCAGTTCGTCCTGCCGCCCGGCGAACGGCCAGGGCAGCTCCAGCGTCGTCGCGTCCCTCTCGTAGGTCATCACACAGGTATGAGCACGGCTACTCACTCCTGATACAGGGTGACTTGAGTAGCCCCCGACTCAGGCGCCCGGGACGGGCCGCGGGGCAGGCTGTGGCCCATGACCGCACGCTACTGCTCGCTGGCACAGGCGCCGGCGCCCGCCTTCGCACCGGGGCTGGCGGCCGAGCGGCTGAGCGCACTCGCGAGCGGGCGGCGGATGTGGGTCAACGGCACCGTTCTGCACTACTGGTTCTTCGACGGCGACACCGACGCGTCCGTCATCCCCGTGCCGGGGAGGGGGATGACGCGACGGGTGTCGTGGGCCGGTGCCGAGGAGCAGCGGGACGTGGTCCGCGCGTGCTTCCGGGAGTGGCAGGACCTCGGCATCGGGATCACCTTCGCCGAGGTCGACGACCGCTCGGAGGCCGAACTGCGCATCGGGTTCCAGGCCGGCGACGGCTCCTGGTCCGCGGTGGGCCGGGCGGCACTGCCCGCCGGCCGGCACGAACGCACCATGAACTTCGGCTGGGACCTGACCGCGCCCGGGGGACGCGCGACGGCCCTGCACCAGATCGGGCACGCGCTCGGCCTGCTGCACGAGCACCAGAGCCCGTTCGCCGGCATCCACTGGGACGACGAGGCCGTGTACGCCGAACTGGCGGGCCCGCCCCACCATTGGAGCCGGGAGCGGACGCACTACAACATCCTGCGCAAGCTCGGCCCCGACGAGGTGGGCCACTCCGTCTGGGACCCGCAGTCGATCATGGAGTTCCCGTTCCCGTCGGGGCTGATCCTGGAACCGGAGCAGTACCGCGGTGGCCTGAATCCGCCCGGCACCCTGTCCGCCGCCGACAAGGAGGCGGTGCTGCGCTGGTATCCGCCGGCGCATCCGCAGGGTTCGCCCGCGCTGGTGCCGTTCCGTTCGGCGCCGCTCGGGCTCGGCCCGGGCGAACAGGCGGACTTCGTGATCGACCCGCCGGAGACCCGCACGTACACGCTGGGCACCTTCGGCGACTGCGACGCCGTCGTCGTGGTCTTCGAGGAGCGGGACGGGGAGGCCCGCTACCTCGCCGGACGAGACGACGGGGGAACTCCGCACAACGCCACGATCGGCGCCCGGCTCGTCAAGGGCCGCCGCTATGCCGTCCGCGTACGCCTGTACTCCGCCTGGGGTTCCGGCGAGACGGCGGTGATGTGCTGGTGACGGCACTGATCCGCCGCGCGGACACCTGAGCCGCAGTCCGGCACCGGGGGAGCGGTCGAGGACGTCGCCCATGGGGGTGGGTGACGTCCTCGACCACGCCACGCGACCTCGCGTGCCCGAAGCCGGGGGCATGGCCACGCGGCCCGAATTCACGCTCGGGATTCGCTGCACACCCTGAGTTCCTCGATGTCCTCGTCCTGGTCCGTCACCTTCTGGACTTTCTGGACGCCGCCCAGGATGGCGCCGAGGTTCGCGGACTTCCCGTCCCTGGCCACGGCGGCCACGGTCCGCAGCACCGCCTCGTGGAACGCGTCCCGCACGGCGGGCCGCATGACGTCGGAGGCGTCGAGGCAGCGCGGCACCTCGGTCTGCAGGAACCTTCCGTAGATCGCGTGGGCGGTGGAGTCCACCTCACCGTGGTCGGCGATCTCCGTCATGACCGGGAGCATCGCCGAGTACATGGTGCCCTGGCCCGCCCACCTCTTCTGCCCGTCCTCGGAGAAGAGGGCGCGCAGCGCCTTGCGGGCCGGTTCCCTGTCATTGAAGAGGGCGGCGAAATCGCCGGACACCTCGTAGGCCCGTGTCCGGTAGGGCCCGCCCGGGAGGAGGGGTGCGGCGTCGGTGAGGCGGGCGCCGTCGTCACCCTGCGCGAAGGAGCCCTGGTGTTCGAAGGCGCACCGGGGGGTGGTCTCGCGGAAGGCGGTGCCGTTGTCGGGGCCACGCCAGTCGGTGATCAGTGCCTGCTCTGCCCGTTCGCGGTCCGTGCCGAGGAACTGGGCCCACTGCTGCCATGCCTCCCGGACCGGTCCCTTCGTCCACACCGCGGAGGCGTTCTTGCCGGTGCCGCGGGCCCAGTCCGCGTAGACGTCCGGTCCGGCCCGCTGCAGCACGATGTCCTCGATCCAGTCGGTGCCGGGCCATCCGGCGGCACCGTCCTCGCCCATGCCGAGGCACCAGGAGGACGGGGCGCCGGGGCGGCCGACGGCGTCGCGCGACTGCCAGACGATGCTCTTGAGGTTGGCGTTGACCGGCCACCAGTAGGTGTGGCCCTTGCCGTCCGGGCGCCAGGGCCCCGCGTAGCGCAGGTCCTTGACCAGGTCGTCGAGCGGTTTCAGGTGTTTCTCGGCACGGTACTGGGCCAGTTCCCCGATGCCGGGCATGATCGCGATGTCGGGCGGGTCGCCGGCCTGTACCCGCGAGAGCAGCACCTCGCGCTGGGCGGGGGTGCCTTGGTAGCTGACCCGGATGCCGGCGGCTTCCATCAGGCCGCGGAAGCGGTCTTCCTCCTTGCCCGTCCACGGGCCGAGTACGGTGACGACGGGGTCGCGCTCCAGGAGTTGCGGGGTGGCGATCGCCGCCAGGACAGCCAACGCGGCCGCCGCGGCGATCCAGCGGCGCCCCTTCGTGCGGGTCGCCCGGTTCCACGAGCCGCGCGCCCACGACCAGTCGACCGGGCGCTCCGGGTAGTCGGTGGTGAGCCGGGCGACGAGGCCGGCGACGGCGGCGCAGATGCCGGCCAGGCCCACGACGACGTAGGCACCGTTCCACCAGCCGAAGGCGGACAGGTCGGGCAGGCCGGTGGCGGCGACCTGTTGCTGTGCGGCCGTGAGGTCCCCGGCGGTTGCGGGGAGCGAGTCCGTCAGGGCGATGTCCAGGATGCCCGAGAGATGGTCGCGCGCGGTGTTCAGGCTCTGGGCGGTACGCCACGCCAGGAAGGCCGGCACGGTGGCCAGGGCCATGGGAGCGGCGGCGCCGGCCAGGATCCAGGGGGCCAGCAGCCGACCGCAGCGCCGGCTGATGGCGCGGCACGCGAGGCCCGCCACGGTGGCGGCGGCGGCCAGCGCGGCGGCCGCCACCACCCAGGAGGCCGTCAACAAGGCGCCCTGATCGGACAGTTCGCCGGCCCGGCGTTGTTCGGCTCTGGCGACCTTGTCGAGGCGGTCGAGCAGACCGGTGTCCGGGCCCTTGAGCAGGTCGTGGGCTTCGGCGAGTTTCTCCTTCTGCATCTCGCCGTCCGCCTGGTACTTGACCGTGGCGAGCGTGATGGCGTTGCTGTAGGCCTCGAGCAGGCCGTTGGCCGCGGAGATGTCCTGGTCCATGCCGCTGCCGACGTGGTCCGCGAGCTGGGTGAGGCCCTGGTCCGCTGCGGCGAGCTGGCTCTGGGCCGTCTCACCCGCCCCGACCGTGCCGGCGACCCCCCGCTCGATCGAGTGCCGGGCCGCCTCGTCGGCACGCAGCACGGCGAGCCTGACGGCTGCCGAGCCCCGTACGGACGGCGCGACATCGTCGCGCAACTCCCTTACCTGCGCGTCCAGTTGTGGCACCGCCACGGCGGTGAGCAGACTGACGCCGACGGCGGCGCAGCCGAGGAAGGCCCACAGGTGACGCAACAGCAGCCGTCGCGTGCTCACGCCGCGCCGGGCCTCGCCGGGCCGCTGCTCGCGCCCTCCCCTCACGACAGTTCCTCTCCGCAGCGCACACAGTAGAAGGCCCCGGGGACGGCCGGCTCCCGGCAGTCCGGGCGGGGGCAGGCGGTGCGCTGTCGGCCTGGCGCGCGGCCCGTGCCGCCGTTCGCCGACCGGGCGCCGAGGCGCAGCAGCGTGACGCTGACCCGGTGGGTGTCGGCGGGCAGCCTCACGCTCACGGATCCGGCGGCGGCGTCGTGGATCTCGCCCCAGGCCCTGATCTCGTCGAGGACCCAGCACACCCGCAGCCGGTGGGCCACCGCGGCGGCCTGACCGAGGTGCCGTTCCGCGTCCGCTCTTCGACCGGCTCCCAAGGCGGTGAGGCCCTTCTTGAGATGGGCGATCATCCTGTTCTGTGAGTCGAGGAAGCGGCTGCTGTCACCGGTCGTCTCGTCGCTCGCGCTCGATGCGGTTCGTGCGGGCGGGAGGCCGGGATCACGCCAGCAGGCGGTGACGGCTTCGTGCCGGGGTCCCAGCGAGACCATGGCGAACTGGAGTACTTCGCCGAGCGGATCACCGGCGCCGTCGACGCGCAGGTCCAGCAGGAACTCGCTGCCGCTGCCCGCCGGGTCCCACGGCAGGGCATGGAACACGTGACGGTGCGGTCCTGACGACGGCTCGGCGGCGAGTTCCAGGTGCTGGGGCTTGAACTGGACGAACGACTCGACGCGCACGCCGGGGCGCACGGTGACCTCCAGCGGCAGCGCGGGAACGGCCCGGCGGCAGGCCCGGCGGACCGCCGCGGCGAGTTCGGCGGCGAAGTCCGGTCCCGCGGCGTCAGCCGTCCCCCGCAGACGGCTGGCGATCCGCTCCAGCGGCTGGTAGTCCCAGTCCGCCCCGACGGCCACGACCTCGCAGGTGAACCCGGTGCCGCACGCCGCCAGTTCCTCGGTGAGCGAGGCGTCCTCGTATCCGGTGCTCCCGTCGGTGACGAGCAGCAGTCGGCACAGCGGCCGGTCGCACCCGGCGAACGTCCGCCGGGCCTCGGCCAGCCATCCTTCGTAGCCGAAGGGTCTCGGTGCGCCGTCGGCGGCCAGCGGGGCCGCGCTGATCGCGAAGGCCGCGTTGACCCGGTGCTTCCGGTCGGCCGGCGTCCATGCGCCGGGCTCCGCCGGGTAGTAGCGCACGGGCCCGTCTCCGCGCCCTTCGGTCGCCGTCAGCACGGCGAACGACACGCCTGAGGGCATGGCGGCGAGCGCTGCCCGCATCGCCGTCACCATGCGCTCCCTACGGTGTTCGGCGAGGTCCAGCGCGATGAGCAGGGCGAGCTGCCCGGCGTCCGCGTGGTCGCCCTGTGCCCGGTCGAGGACGGTCACCTTCACCTGCGCGAGCAGCCTGACCGACTCGCCCGGTATCCGCGGCACGAGTTCGGGCTCGTCGACGTCGACGACGAGTGTGGTGGTGTAGGGCCCCGCGGTTTCGCCGCCGCCGTGCGGCGGCATCGGGTCCGGCTCGGCCGAAGAACTCATCAGCTCCTCCTGTCAGATGCTGCGGTACGGCGGCAGGGACACCGGCGGCGTCTCATGTCAACGTCGTCGGGCGGACGGCGTGGGCGCGCTCCACCAGGGCCTCGCTGAGGTCCGGGTCGGCTGCGGCGAGGTCCAGGTAGTCGCGTTCCAGCAGGACGCGGACCTCCATCGCCCGGCCTTCGTCGGGGGCGGGTTCGTGCGCGGGGTGCCACCAGCGGCGCAGGCGGTGCAGGCGACGCCGCACGGTGGCCTCGCCCGTGTCGGTGATGCCGTGCTTCAGGTGCAGCGCGGCGAGCTGCCACTCGTTGACCTCTATGCGCAGCCGGAGTTCGTCGAGCGGGGCGAGGACCAGCTCCCGTTCCTGTGAGGGGCGGTCCCGGTCCGCGGCGTGTGCGGCGAGCACCGCCTCGGCGGCTTCCGGCGAGGGCAGATCCTCGGGGCCGTGGCCCAGGCAGGCGGCCCGGATCCGGGTGGCGGCCCGCTGGGCGAGGGTGCGGCCACGGGTGCCACGCGGCACCCGTTCGAGGGCGGCCAGCGCCTTGTCACGGTCGTGCTCGTCGAGGGCGAGGCGGGCCAGGCCCAGGGCGGCGCCGCAGTGTGCCGGGTTGCGCAGATGCACCGCGTGGAACAGATCGCGGGCCCGGGCCCGTGCCGCGGCGGCGTCCGGCGCCCGTGCTTCCGCGTGGGCGGCGCACTCGTAGGCGTAGGCGAGGGCCAGTTTCGGCGCGTACTCCCCCGGCAGGTCGGCGCGGACCAGTTCGAAGCTCCGGCACGCCTCGGCCAGGTCCGCCGCCAGGCCGGCGGGCCGCCCCGACGCGCCCGTGCCGAACCGGGCGAGCGCGATCAGCCCCCGATGCCACTCCAGGCGCCAGCGCCGCACTTCCTCGGGCCCCGGGATGCCCTCGGCCAGGGCCAGCTCCGCCTCCGCCGCGTCGACGTCGGGCGGTGCGGGATCGGCGGCCAGGGCGACGCGGATGTTGTGCAGGCAGATTTCGGCGGAGGGCTCGTCGTCGGGGGTCTGCCGGAGCCGCACGGTGCTGGCATAACCCCCGCTCACGCCGAACTCGGGAGTCCGCGGGTCTTTCGAGAACGGCTTGGGGACGGGGAGCCGTCGGGCGATCTCGACGGGTGTGGGCCGCCCGTGGTCCAGGACGCGCAGGACGGGCGGAGCACCGCGACGCGGGGGGACCTCGTCGGGGCGCGCCAGGTCGGATGTCGTGGGTACGTCGCCGAGCCGCTCACCGAGCCACTCCGGCGACGGGTCGAAGTAGCCGGACGGCTCGGGTGAGCCGCCCTTGCCGCGCAGCGCCCTGATCTCGCGCAGGGCGCCCCGGAGTTGGTCGGCCATCTCTTCCGCGTCCTTGAAGCGCGGCCCTTCCTGCACGGTCCGCGTGGCCCGGTCGATGACGGCGTCGAGCGACGTCGTGCCGAGGCCGGGCACGTCGTCGCGGACGGCGGGAGCGGCGAGACAGCGCAGGGTCACGCCGACGGCGTGCAGGTCGTTCGCGAGAGTCAGTTCGCCGGCCAGCTCCGGCGCGTGGAAGCCGGGCGTCACGTGGGGCGGCGGCTCGGTCTGGTGGAGCTTGCGCACACTGCCCATGTCGATGACCTTGACGTGGTCATCGACGTGGACGACGTTCGACGGCTTCATGTCGCCGTACAGGAGGTCCTGTTGGTGCAGGTGGGAGAGCGCCGTCAGGATCTGGATGCCGTACGTGGCGACGTGCTCGATGTCGAGCGTCTCGTGTCCGCGGCGGACCTCTTCGATGACGGACTGGAGGGTGTGGTCACCGACGTCCTCCATGACGATGTGACCGCCCCGGACGCGGAGTTCGGGGTTCGGGGCGCCGTCGCCCGATGTGGGGGCCCCATAGGGGAGGAAGTCGCGGATCCGCACGATGTACGGGTGCCGGCTGGCCACGAGGGTGCGCCGCTCGAGGTCGGCGAGGGCGGCGCCGTGCGCGCCGTAACGGTCCCGCAGGGTCTTCACGGCGACGAGGTCGTCGAGGTGGGTGTCCTCGGCGAGGTACACCCAGCCCTGACCGCCGCGGGCGACAGGGCCTTTGATGTGGTACTGGTCGCTGAGCGTCGCGCCGCGTAAGAAGTCGGGCCGCATGGCGTGCGGCTTGCCGCAGCGCGGGCAGTACTGCCGGTCGGGGCTGTCGGGGAGGACGGGGATCGTGGCACCGCAGTCCGGTGTGCGGCAGCGCTGCGCCTGGTCCGCTATGTGAGCGCCGCCGTCGAGGCGCTCCTCGGGCGAGCGCGGTGTGCGGATCGGCAGTGCCAGCAGTTGCCTGGGGCCCCGCGGTCGGTCGTCGAGCTGCGGCAGCGGCCGCGCGTCCCGTCGTCGGCCGCACCGGTCGCAGTACCCGGTGGGCAGGATCCCCCCGCCGCAGGGGCTTCCAGTGAGCCGTCGCTGACGGCACGGCTCCGTACTCACGCGCATGGTCCTCCCCCGTCTTCGTCCCGCGGCCGTCGGTACGCCGATGTCACGACGGCGGGTCGCGCCGCTCATCGGCGTCCCGGCTCAGCACACACCGCCGGCGGTCCGCCCTTCCGGCGGCAGCCGCCGGCCCCACACCCCATTCATCCGCCCCCCTGATACGCCGTCCGCAGTTCGTCCGCGAACTCCCGCAAGGCGCGCAGTCGTTCCGTCGGTTCGGCCATGGCCGTGATCGCCTCCCGGCGGATCATCAGGTCCGCGGTGGCGGCGGTCGCGTGGCGCAGGGACTCCGCGTCGACCATCCCGTCCTCGCGGGCGCGGCGGGCCTCCCAGTCCTTCCCACGGGCCAGCAGCTCGTCGACGTGGGCGAGGAGGGCGGGCTCGAGCACCAGGTCGCGCACCTCCCGCCATCCCGGTCCGCCGCTGTCACGGAACACCAGCAGCAGCCGCACGCCGCACGCGACGAGCCGGGCGAGCAGCCCGGCCAGGCGGGCGGGGCTGCGGGCCTCGTCCACGCCGTCGACGAGGACGGTGAGGCCCGGTCCGGCGGCGTACGGGGAGTCACAGGCCGGGCGCTCGCCCCGGCCGAGCAACCACTGCCGGCAGGCGGGGTAGTCGCCGGGCGCGAAGGTGAGCGCTCCGCCCAGGAGCCGGTCGATCAGCTCGGCCCGGGAGGCGTCGGCAGGCCGGTGCACGCGGTCGGCGAGGTGTTCCAGGTGGCGCAGGGTCCGCTCCCGGCCGCCCCCGCGCTCGACCACGCTGACCTTGACCGGGATGCCGGTCGGGTCGGCCAGCCAGCGCCGCGTCCGCCGGTCGAAACCCCGGTCCCAGGCATCGGGACGCGCCACCTCACGCACCGCCGGGGAGATGTCCGCCATGCGCGCGACGGGGATCAGGTACGAGTACGCCAGCACGTTGTCCTGCGGCAGCGGCTCGTCCAGGTCACCCCGCCAGCTGACCACGATTCCCACCACGACCGGCTCTCCGTCCGCGGACACGGTCCATGCCCCGGCCCCGCTGAACCCGCGGCGCACCACTTCCCTGCGGTGCCGCGCGTCGAACTGCACCCGGTGCCCCCTCAGGCCACGCACGGTCCCGGTGAGCACCATGCCGTCGTCGAAGCGCTCCGTGTACCCGGTCACGGTGACCGCGAGCCCCGCGGTGAGCTCCGTCGACAGGACGGCCGGGCGGGCCTGCGGGCGCGGGCTGTCCAGGCGGAGCACCGCGACGTCCTCGGCGTTGCCGTCCGGCAGGTCCCACAGCCAGCCGCCGTCGGCGACGCGCGCCGGGACGGGCGCGACGCGCGGATTCTCCACGAACTCGACCCACATCACCGCGTCCGGGTCCGGAAGCACATGCGCGCACGTGAGGACGGTCCGCGCATCGATGAGTACGCCGGCGCCCCGTACCTCGCCCGCCGCTCCCCCCCACCGCAGCCGCACCCGCCAGTCCGCAGCCAGTTCCCCCATCCTCATCACGCTACGCATCAGGACCCGCCGGGACTAGACTCGTGCCCTTGCCGAATCAGCCAAGCACCGTGCGGGGGAACAGACATGACGGCACATCAGTCCGAACCGATCGGTCTTGCACAGGCGATCGACTCGATCCGCACGGAACTGGCCCAGGCGGAGCGGGACGGTGCGGGCAGTGACTGGCGGTTCACCGTCGAACAGGTGAGCGTGGAGTTCTCGGTGCAGTTCCACCGGGCCGGCGAGGGCGGTGCGGGGTTGCGCCTGGGCGTCGTGGAGGCGCGCCTCGGCGGCGCGGTGAGCCACGACTCGGTGCACCGGGTGCAGGTGGACCTCAAACCGGCCCCGACACAGAGCGGCGTCGAGCGCATGGTGGGCCGGTGACCGGCCCGGCCTCGTCCGGTCCGCATCGCCCCTCGTCCGGTCCATCGAAAAAAGCCGAAAGACCGTTTCGGATTCACCCGAAACGGTCTCGGACCCGTACTTCACCCGTCGGGACGACAGGATTTGAACCTGCGACCCCTTGACCCCCAGTCAAGTGCGCTACCAAGCTGCGCCACGTCCCGATGCGTCCCGCGCGGGCGAGCCGCGTGATCACGCAGGTCAACCCTACCGCATACGGGGAGGCGGCTCGGCGTCGCGGACCTCGCGGCACGGGTGCGTGACGAGCACGCGGTCACCGAGGTCCAGGGGTTCGTCGCGCGGGCCGCGGCGGCGGCCGATCTGGGCGCCCGTCCAGCCCGCGAGGCCCGCCGTCGAGACGGCGACGGCGAGAACGGCCCACCAGGGGAGCCCCGTCTTGGTGGCGTGGCCCGCGAAGGCCGCGACGGCCAGGAGGGCCGTGACGGCACCTCCGGCCAGTTCGGCTCGCCTCACGGGTCGGTGCCGCGTCTCGTCCACGTGCTGTCCCCCTTCGCTCGCGCGATCGCCGCCCGGCACATCCCAACTCCCGGGCATATGCCGCAAACAATACGCGAGTCGGCGGGAACTCCCGACCAGGGCATAGGGGTTGAGACGGACATCAGTGCCGTATCGAGAGCAGCGCGGTGTGCGGCGCGGGGCCGGTGCGGTCGCGACGCCGGGGGCGACGGAGTGTCCGCCCGGTTCCCCCGGCACCCCACACTCTGTCGAGGCCGCTCCCCCGCCCACCGGGGCTAGGGTCGCCGCATGACGCACAGCTTCGTACTCCACGTCCCCGACGCCGAGCTCGAACCCGAGCCCCTCGCGCCCGAGCAGATCGTCTCCGGGACGCCCGAGGTGACCGGGAAGGTGGTGTGGGAGTCGGCGGACGGACGTCAGGTGCGGGGCGTCTGGCAGATCACCCCCGGGGTGGTCACCGACACCGAGGCCGACGAACTGTTCGTCGTGATCAGCGGCCGGGCGACGATCGAGGTCGAGGGCGGGCCGACGCTCACGGTCGGGCCGGGCGACCTCGCCGTGCTGCGCGAGGGCGACCGTACGACGTGGACGGTGCACGAGACCCTGCGCAAGGCCTACGCGATCAACCTCTGAGGGCGGTGCGTGATCAGGGCGCGGGCGCCGTCGATCCGCGGATCTCCAGAGTGGGGACGGCGAGGTGGACCCGGCCCTCGCCCCCTGCGCCCTCGAAACGCTCCAGGAGGCAGCGGGCTGCCCGGCGGCCGACCTCGTGGCTGGTGTTGTCGACCGTCGTGAGCCACACGTGCCGCAGCCGGGCGATGCTCGTGTTGTCGTAGCCGACGACGGACAGGTCGCGCGGGACGCGCAGCCCCAGTTCCGCGGCCGCCGAGAGCGCGCCGATGGCGGCGATGTCGTTGACGGCGAAGACGGCCGTGGGCCGCTCGGGGCGGCTGAGCAGCCGGACGGTCGTGCGGTAGCCGCCCTCCTCGGTCATGTCGCTCGGCTCGACCACCACCTGGTCCGCGAGGCCGTGCCGGCGCATCGTCGCCTCGAAGCTGCGGCGTCGCAGTTCACCCACCGCGCCATATCCGGCGATGTGCGCGATACGGCGGTGTCCGAGGCCGATCAGGTGCTCGGCGGCCAGCCGGGCGCCCCGCTCGTCGTCGCCCGCCACGACGTCGACGCCCGGCGGCGCCGTTTCCCGCGAGCCGGCCAGCACCACCGGGATGCGCTCGGCCACCACCCCGAGGGCCGCCGGATCGGGCAGGGTGCCGACCACGACCAGGCCGTCGACGCGCAGGTCCAGCAGCGGGTCGGCCGGGTCCTGCCCGGTGCGGCGGTTCAGGCGGGCGTCGGCGAGCAGCATGTGCAGGCCGTTGGCGTGCAGCAGGGAGTTCAGGCCGTCGAGGAGGTCGACGAACCAGGGGTTGCGCAGGTCGTTCAGGAGGACACCGACCGTGCGCGTGCGCTGTTCGCTGAGGCTGCGGGCGGCGGCGTTGGGCCGGTAGCCGAGCTCCCGGGCGGCCCGGAGCACGGCGTCCCGCTTCTCGGGGCGCACCTGGTCGGAGCCGCGCAGCACCAGGGAGACCAGCGACTTGGAGACGCCGGCCCGGTCGGCCACATCACGGATCGTCGGCGGTCGCATGGGATGGACCGTTCCATGAGGCGCCACGGCTTGTCAAAGGGTTGACAGCGTCGGCGAACCCCGCTCAGGGTGGCCTGGACAGGTTCTGGAACGGTCCAAAGAGGGGCTCTCATGGTGGACACGCTCGGCGTCGCCGTCATCGGATTCGGCTGGATGGGGAGGGTGCACACCCAGGCGTACGCGCGCGTGCGGCACCACTATCCGCAGCTGCCCCTCGTTCCGGAGCTGGTCACGGTCGCGGAGGAGGTGCCGGGCCGGGCCGAGGAGGCCGCCGCGCAGTTCGGGTTCGCCTCGACGACCCGTGACTGGCGCGAGGTGGCCGCCGACCCCAGGGTGCGGGCGGTCAGCATCACCGCGCCCAACTTCCTGCACCGCGAGATCGGCGTCGCCATGGCCGAGGCGGGCAAGCACATCTGGATCGAGAAGCCGGTGGGTCTGACCGCCGAGGACGCCGGTGCGGTCGCGGACGCGGTGGCCGCGGCGGGCGTGCAGGGCGCGGTCGGCTTCAACTACCGCAACGCGCCCGCCGTCGAGGCGGCCCGCGAGCTGATCGCCTCCGGGGAGATCGGCACGGTCACGCACGTCCGCGTACGGCTGTTCAGCGACTACGCGGCGCACCCCGAAGGCGCGCTGACCTGGCGGTACGAGCGGGAGCGGGGCGGCAGCGGGGTGCTGGGCGACCTGGCCTCGCACGGTGTGGACCTGGCCCGGTTCCTGCTCGGCGACATCACGTCCCTCGCGGCCGACACGGCGGTCTTCCTCCCGGAGCGGGCCCGTCCGGCCGGCGCCACGGCGGGCCACAGCCGCGCCGCCGGAGGTGAACTCGGCCCGGTCGAGAACGAGGACTACGTCAGCTGCCTGCTGCGCTTCGCCTCCGGGGCGCGCGGTGTCCTGGAGGCCTGCCGGGTCTCGGTCGGCGAGCAGAACAACTACGGCTTCGAGGTGCACGGCACCAAGGGCGCCGTCTTCTGGGACTTCCGCCGCATGAACGAGCTGGGGATCAGCCGCGGCACGACGTACCAGGACCAGGCCGTCACCACGGTCTACGTCGGCCCGGGGCACGGGGAGTTCGCCGCGTTCCAGCCCGGGGCGGCGAACGCGATGGGGTACGACGACCTGAAGGTCATCGAGGCGTACCGCTTCCTGAGGTCGGTCGCCGAGGGCACCGCGTACGGGGCGACGCTCACGGACGCCGTGCACAGCGCGGCCGCCCTGGACGCGATGGCGCGCTCGGCGCGGAGCGGCACGTGGGTGGAGATGGCCGGGCGCGCGTGAAGCGGCTCCCTCAGCCGGGGGCCTGGAGCCGCCGGCCCAGGCAGACCTCGGTCGGGACGAGCACGAGCCACAGCCACAGCCACAGCCACACGAGCGGGACGGTCACGAGGACGAGCGGGACGGTCACGCGGAAGACCACCACGATCGTGGCGCTGTCGAGGAGGTAGAGCGCGGTCGTCGCCTCGGTGGGCATGTCGTGCCGCAGCCAGGGCGCCTGGCCGAGACGGCGGCCACCGCCAGGTGGCAAGCGCCCGAGCGCGGCGACGGCCCCCGCGTAGACGGCGACCGGGACGGGCCGGTCGCCGTACTCCGGCGAGCAGCCGGGTCGGGAAGGGCACGAGGGCCGCGACGCCCAGGCCGAGGACGGACAGGCTGATCACCTGCCCGTCGGCCTCTCGCGCCCTGCGGAAGATCTGCGGTGGTCGGGCCGGAAACTGCCGAGCACCGCGGCTGAGCGCCTAGGGCCTGTTCTGAGTTGGGATCACGGGAGGGCTGGCAGGCTGCGTAACCAGAGGATGGAGCCGCGCAGGGTGGAGCCCGGCGGCGTAGCTCTGGGATGTCTTGCCGTTAGCGGGTGGCCAGCACCCCGCCACTCCTTGAACTTGTTGATGGCTCGCTCGGCGGTGTTGCGATCTTTGTAGAGCGTGGCGTCGTGGCTGACCGGGCGGCCGCCGGAGTGTCCCTTCTTCTTGCGGTTGGCGGCCTGGTCGGCCTTCTCCGGGATCACCGCCTTGATGTCGCGTCTGCGCAGGTGGGCACGGTTGGCGCGGGAGGAGTAAGCCTTGTCGCCGGCCACTGCGTCCGGCCTGGTCCTGGGACGGCCGACCCGGCCGCGGATTTTGATCTTCTTGAGGACGGGGATGAAGTGCGGGCTGTCCGCGGCTTGACCGGGGGTGAGGATGATGGACAGCGGACGGCAGCGTCGCTCAACGGCGAGGTGGACCGTGCTGGTCAGTCCGCCCCGGGAGCGGCCCAGTTCGGCGGCCCGCAGCCGGGCCCTGCGGCGTCGGCGCACGGCCCGGCGCTGGTCCCGCTCGGGATGCTCCATGTCCGCGGACCCCTCTCTACGGGGTCGTTTTGCCCCTTTGCTGCGGCCCCTTTTCCTCCGCCACGGCCTTCTCCAGATCCTCAAGGAGTTCCGGGTCGACCACCATGCCCGCCGCATGGTGATGCGCGCGGACAACCGTCGAGTCCACACTGGCCAGGTTGAGATCGACATCGTCGCGGGCCGCTGCCTCGGCGATCATCGCGTCCATGAGGGTCTGGAAGACCGTGTCACGCGCCCACATCCGCAACCGGTCGTAGATCGTCGACCAGGAGCCGTAGCTGTCCGGCACGTCCCGCCAGGGGCTGCCGGTACGGAACCGCCACATCACCGCGTTGAAAATAGCTACGCAGGTCAGGGATCGGTCCGAACGCCCCCAGCGGCAGGTGCGGCTCGATCAACTCCACTCGGCATCGGTCAGGTCATCACGAGTCACGCGGCCGGTCTACCGCAGCCAGCACCCTCCTGGAGCGGGAATGTGCGGGGAACTGCGCGAGCGGCCACGACGCGGGCGCACTCGTACGAACAAGGCGAACCCCAGGCAGCTGGGCGGGAGGCCGGGCCTACTGGAGCATGCCCCAGATGAGTTCGTTGTCGGCGTCGGTCACACCGGTCGTGGTGACGCCGGACGACGTGCCGGGGAAGCGCAGCGAGCCGTTGATGGCGCCGACGTAGAGGTCGGCCTTGCCGTCGCGGTTGGTGTCGCGGAGGCGGACCGGCTCGCCGAAGCAGTCGTTCCATGCGACGTCGCCGGGGACGCCGGCGGTGTTGCGGGCGAGCCACTGGGAGTTGGTGCCGGTGATCCCGCTCGCGCTGCCGCGCAGGACGTGGACGCCGCCCTCGGTCGTCTCCTGGCTGATCTTCTCTCCGAAGACGCCGATCGCGAGGTCCTTGTAGCCGTCGCCGTTGATGTCGGCGGCCGAGACGGAGGAGCCGAACAGGTCGCCGGACTCTGGGGTGCCGGCGACATTGGTGGTGGCCTGCGTGATACGGACGGCGGTGGCGGGGCCGGTGGAGGAGCCGTACCAGATGGACACCCGGCCCTGGTTGTTGTTGTACATCTGGCTGCCCGCCGCGAGGTCCCCGTAGCCGTCCTTGTTGAAGTCGGCGATCACCGCCTCGCTGGGGTCGCCGTAGTTCGTGACGAGGCGCAGGGTCTTGCCCGCGCTGAGCGGGGAGCCGCCCTTGATGAACCACGCGTCCGTGCCGAAGTTGTCGGGCTCGTCGGTGATTCCGATGATCACCAGATCGGTCTTGGAGTCCCCGTTCATGTTGCCCGAGACCAGGGACGTGGGCGCGAATCTCGTCGTCTTGTCGTGGCTGGTGACCGAGCCTGCCACACCGGTGCGCGTGATGCTGCGGTAGACGTAGGCCTTGCTCCCGCTGATCGCGGCCAGGTCCTTCTTGCCGTCCCCGTTGAAATCCCCGGCGGCGAGGTCGCGGCCGAAGCGGGCGTTCGACACCTTGGCGCCGGCGTTGGGGATCGCGGTGCCACCCGAGAGGCCGGTCGCGCTTCCCCACAGGATGACGACGCCGCCCTCGTCCGTGCGTCCGTCGACGTCCTCGCGCGACACCGACACGGCGAGGTCCCCGTATCCGTCGGCGTTGAAGTCGGCGGGCACCCGGACGTCGCCGAACTGGTCCTCCGTCTCGTCGGCGCCGGGGACACCAGGGCTGTCCTGGGTGATCAACTGGGTCTGGGTGCCGGGTCCGGAGGCGGTACCGAAGGTGATCTGGACGCCGCCGCCCTTGCTGTACTGCTCGTAGGTGTAGCTGGCGTAGTCGCGGTAGCCGTCGCCGTTGAAGTCGTCCGCGTACCTGGCCGCCGCTGCGCTGGCGGGAGGTGCCGTGAGGACGGGGGCGAGGGACGCCACGAGGAGTGCCGCGCAGGCTGCGGGGCGAATGCGCATGAAGTGTCTCCTGATGATTCTGTGCGACCGCTCCTGTGCCGATGATTTCTCAGGGACCACAGAGACAGGAGCGGTTGATGATCAGGAGACAGTCGGGCGGGGGAAAAGGTTGCAGGAGGATAGCTACGCAGGTCAGGGACTGGTCCGAACGCCCCCAGCGGCAGGTGCGGCTCGATCAACTCCACTCGGCATCGGTCAGATCACCACGAGTCACGCGACCGGTCTACCGCAGCCGGCACCCTCCTGGAGCGGGAATGCGACCGATCCCGTGATCTCAACTCAGAACACTCCCAGGCCCCGAGGTCGGGGAGCACCTGTCGCAGGGCCTGTCGGTACTGGTCGGGTTCCGGGCCCCGCGGCACGTAGAGATCCAGGACGAGCAGCGTGATGACGATGGCGAACACGCCGTCGGCGAGCGTCGGCAACCCGTCCGGCCCGCCGTCGGGGCGCGAGGTCCGCAGGGGCCCCGAGGGCAGGCGCCGCAGGAGCCGCGCTTCCGGATCCAACGCCAGGTGGTGCCGCCCGGATCACACGGCCGCCTGCGGCGGCATGTTGTACGGCGTCACCACCTGGATCGCCGACGGCAGGGTCGGTCCCGCCGGCGGCAGCGCGTCATGGGCGCGCATGACGGTGTGGCAGGCCTCGCGGACGTCCTGGCGCAGGTCGTGGTGGAGCACGGCGGACAGGCGGTGCTCGCGCAGCAGGCGGGTGTTGTCGTGGTCGAGGTCGTGGGCGACGAACACGGCGCATTCACGGCCGAGGTCGTCGAAGGCCCGCAGTGTGGCGATGTTGCCGCCGCCGATGGAGTAGACCGCGCGGATGTCCGGGTCGCGTTCCAGCGCGGCCCGGACGAGGTCGTACTGGGTGGCGTCGAGTCCCTGCCCCTCGGCGATCTCGACCAGCGTGCGCTCGGGGTGCCGGGCCCGCATGGCGCTGCGGAAGCCCATCTCCCGCTCCTCCTCGTTGCGGAAGAAGCCGCTGCTGAGGCTGGTGAGGATGTTGCCCGGGCGCTCCCCCAGCCACTGACCCATCAGGTACGCGGCCGTGGCGCCCGCCGCCCGGTCGTCTATGCCGACGTAGGCGAGCCGGGCGCTGGCGGGCAGGTCGGTCACCAGCGTCACGACGGGGACGCCGGCGGCTTCGAGCCGGCCGACGGCGGCGGTGACCTCGGGAACGTCCGGGGCCTTGAGGATCACGCCCTGCGAGCCGCGGCGGGCGATCCGGTCCAGGACCCGCACCAGCTCCGCGGCCGGGCCGGTCTCGCGGAAGTGGAAGCGGGAGCGGAGCACCGCCGGACGCAGGGACGGCAGTTCGGCCTCCAGGGCGGCCCTGATCGCCGTGGTGAACCGCTCGGGTGCCTGCATCACGATGTCGACCATGAACGTCCGCCCGACGAGCCGGACCTGGGTGCGCTGCCGGTCGAGATCGGCGATGGCCTGGCGGACCTCGCGCGCGGTGCTCTCGCGCACCCCTCCCCTGTCGTTCAGCACCCGGTCGACGGTCGCCTCGCTCAGGCCCGCCTGACGTGCGATCTCCCGGATCGGGAACGGGTGGCCCATGCGCCGGCTCCTTGAGGGGTTTTTGATGGCTCGCTGCTGGTTGTTCGAGGGGTTTGTACTGACAAGAATGACAGGGCTGCGTCGCTCCAGTGACCCCCGAAGGGACGACGATGTCCATCACTTCCCTGCACCACCGTGCCTGGCTGTCCGAGCAGGACTGTGACCTCGACGCGTTCCGTGCGCTGGTCGAGCAGGCGACCGACCCCGCCGACTATCCGCACGCCTCCGCCGTGGAGCGGAACGTGCCGGTCTACGACTGCGGGCTGCTGGAGGGCGACCGGGTCGTCCAGGCCGAACTGGTGCGGGCGCTGGCCGACGGGCCCGGCATCGTGGTCTTCCGCGGTGCCTTTCCCGACCCGGACGTCGTGGACCGGGCCACCGGCGTGTTCGAGGCGCTGATCGCCGAGCAGCGCGCCTCGGGCGCGACGGCAGGTGACCACTTCGCCAAGCCGGGCGCCAACGACCGGGTGTGGAACGCGCTGGAGAAGGCGGCCCTGTACGACGCGGAGGCGTTCGCCGACTACTACGCCAACGAGATCCTCGCCCTGGTGTCCTCGGCCTGGCTGGGTCCCGGCTACCAGGTCACCTCCCAGCTCAACGTGGTCAACCCGGGTGGCGCCGCCCAGACCGCGCACCGCGACTACCACCTGGGCTTCCTGTCCAACGACGTCGCCGCCGCCTACCCGGCGCACGCGCACCGCCTCTCCCCCGTGCTGACGCTCCAGGGCGCGGTCGCGCACTGCGACATGCCGGTGGAGTCCGGTCCGACGATGTACCTGCCGCACTCGCAGAAGTACGAGCCGGGCTACCTCGCCTGGCGGCTTCCCGAGTTCCGGGCGTACTTCGAGGCGCACCAGGTGCAACTCCCGCTCGCCAAGGGCGACGCGGTCTTCTTCAACCCGGCCCTCTTCCACGCGGCCGGCAGCAACCGCTCGGCGGACATCCGGCGCATGGCCAACCTGCTCCAGGTGTCGTCCGCGTTCGGCCGCGCGATGGAGACGGTGGACCGGGTGGCCCTGGCGGGCGCGGTGTACCCGGTTCTCCTCAAGCGCAAGGCCGAGGGCGCCGACCTGGCATGGCTGGACAACGTCGTGGCGGCGAGCGCCGAGGGCTACCCCTTCCCGACCAACCTGGACAGCGACCCGCCGGTCGACGGTCTCGCCCCGCTCTCGCAGGCGGACCTGATGCGGCGCGCGCTGCGCGAGGAGTGGACACCGGAGGCGTTCCGGGCGGAGCTGCGGGCCGGCGCCGGACGCCGAGAGAGCTGAGGAATTCGATGGGACTTCTCGACGACAAGGTCGTCCTGGTCAACGGCGGCAGCCAGGGGGTGGGCGCCGCCATCGCGCGGGCCGCCGTCCGGGAGGGCGCGGTCGTGGCCGTCACCGGACGGCGCCCCGAGCCGGGCGAGGCCCTGGTGCGGGAGCTGACCGCCGCGGGCGGCAAGGCCCTGTACGTCCGGGCCGACCTGTCGGACGCCGAGCAGGCGAAGGCCTCCGTGGCCCGGGTCGTCCAGACGTACGGCCGGGTCGACTGCCTCGTGAACTCCGCCGGTCTCACGTCGCGGGGGACGTTGCTGGACACCACGCCCGAGCTGTTCGACCAGCACATCGCGATCAATCTGAAGGCACCCTTCTTCGCGATGCAGGCGGCTGTCGCGGACATGGTGGCGCGCGAGTCGCCCGGCACGGTCGTCAACATCATCACCTCGTCGGCGCACGGCGGGCAGCCGTTCCTCGCGCCCTATGTCGCGGCCAAGGCGGGGCTGGTCGGCCTGACCCGCAACGCCGCGCACGCGCACCGGTGGGACCGGGTCCGGATCAACGGGCTCAACATCGGCTGGACGGCGACCGAGGGTGAGGACGCCACGCAGAGGACCTTCCACGGGGCCGGGGACGACTGGCGCGAGGAAGCCGCCGCGAAGCTGCCCATGGGCAAGCTCGGCCAACCGGACGAGATCGCCGACTTCGTGGTCCTCCTGCTGTCGGACCGGTCCGGGGTGGTCACCGGGTCGGTGATCGACTGGGACCAGAACGTCCTCGGCGGACTCGACTGAGCACTTCCCCGCAAGAAACCCGCACTTCCTCCAGGAGCACACCCCCATGCGTATCGGAATCCTCGGCCTCGGCCGCATCGGCGCCTTCCACGCCGAGACCCTCTCCGGACTCGACGCCGTCGACTCCCTCGTCGTCACGGATCCGTTCGCGGACGCCGCCAAGGCCGCCGCCGAGCGGTTCGGGGCCGATGTCGTGGACTCGCCGGAGGCGCTGCTGGCCGCCGGTGTGGACGGCATCGTGGTCGCCGCCGCGACGGACGCCCACCCGGCGCTGATCCTGGCCGGTGTCGAGGCGGGTGTGCCCGTCTTCTGCGAGAAGCCCGTCGCCCGGACGATGGCCGAGGGCGTCGAGGTGCTCAAGGCCGTCCAGGGCACGGACGTGCCGATCCAGATCGGCTACAACCGCCGCTTCGACGCCGGGTTCGTCAACGCTCGTGCCGCCGTGCGCGGCGGCGAGCTCGGCAAGCTGCACACGGTCCGCTCGACCACGCTGGACCCGGCGCCGCCGCCGGCCGCGTACATCGCCGCCTCCGGTGGCATCTTCCGCGACTGCTCGGTGCACGACTTCGACATCATCCGCTGGGTGACGGGCCGCGAGGTGACCGAGGTGTACGCCGTGGGCGGCAACCGCGGCGCCGAGTACATCAAGGAGGCGGGCGACGCCGACACCACCGGCGCGATCCTCACCCTCGACGACGGCACCCTCGCGGTGGTCTCCAACTCCCGCCACAACGCCCGTGGTTACGACGTCCGCATGGAGATCCACGGCTTCCAGGACTCCATCGCCGTCGGCCTGGAGGACAAGCTGCCGCTGCGCTCGGTCGAGCCGGGCGTGACCTTCCCCGGGGGTGTCCCGCACGACTTCTTCATGGACCGCTTCACCGACGCCTACCGGGCCGAGCTGACCGCGTTCACCGAGGTCGTCGCCGGCACCCGCCCCTCGCCCTGCACGATCGAGGACGCCCTGGAGGCGGGCTGGATCGCCGACGCGTGCACCCTGTCGCTGCGGGAGCACCGGCCGGTGACGATCGAGGAGGTACGGGCGGTCTGACGTGCCGCGGCGGGGCGGGGCCCGGCTCCCGCCCCGCCCTCACCCCGACGGGCCACGGACCAGGGCGGTCAGCCGGTGCGGCGCGGTCACCGTCCGCGGGGCGCGCGGGGCCGGCCTCTCGGGACTCACGGGCGAGCGGGAGCGCGACGGTTCACGCACCGCGCCAGACGTTGGCGAACGCCGCGTCCTCGACGGCCCGGCGCCGGCGCACGGCGTCCAGCTCCGTCACGGCGCCGACCACCGCGGCGAACACGGTCTGGGCGACGCCGTGGAGCACGGCGAGGTCCTCGGGCACGTCGTCGCGCGCTCCGACGGCGGCCGCGAGTGTGGTGAGCACCGGCTCGTCGGTCGCCCGGCGGTCCCTGGCGCGCTGCCGGGCAGGAGAGTCGACCGGCGTCGGCCCGGCGGCGCCGCGGAAGGGGATCCAGGAGGCGCGCGGCCGCGCGACCAGTCCCTCCTCGGTCAGGACGGTCAGGTACCGCTCGGCCAGCCCGCGACCCCTGCGCCACAGCCAGTCCTCGACCGTCTCGTACGGCTTGTCACGTACGAGCCCGGCCGCGGCCTGTTCGAGCAGAGGGTCGTCGAGGGGCGGCGTGCGGCGGGGCACGATGCGGTCGTCGTCCAGCGTCACCGCTTCGACGCCGAGGAGGTCGAACACCTCCGCCCCGGCCAGTCCGAGCGAAAGGTCACCCTGCGTCACCGGACGGCTCGTCGCCCCGTCCAGCGCCACGATCATCAGGTCGCGTGCCGTGCCCATCAGCGCTCTCCTCTACGACACTGTTCACGCTACATGCGGCAAGGGGCCGGGGCTGCGACCCGAACCCCTTGTCACGCGTAGAGCGCCGGCTTCTCCGCCAGTTCGATCTCCACCCGTCCGCCCTCCTCCAGGGCCCGGACCCCCGCCTCGCACACCGCCGCCGCCGCGTAGCCGTCCCAGGTGCTCGGGCCCGTCACCTCGCCACGGCGGGTGGCGTCGATCCAGGTCTGGATCTCCTGGTCGTAGGCCGTCTCGAAGCGTTCGGTCCAGTCCTGGGCGATGGTGCCGCCCCAGCGGCCTGCCATGTTGGTGACCAGGGCGTGGCCGTCGCCGATGCGGGCGGTGCCGCGTTCGCAGACGACCTCGGCCTGGACCTGGTAGCCGAAGCCGCAGTTGACGAAGATCTCGACGTCGCTGAGGGCGCCGCCGTCGGTCTCGAAGACGACGAACTGGGGGTCCTGGAGGGCGTCCGGGGCGCTGGCCGACGGGGTGGGGCGCAGCACCGTGACCGCCGTGATCTCGTGGCCCAGCAGCCAGCGGGTCGCGTCGGCCTCGTGGGCGACGGAGTCGCTGATGAGCATGGAGCTGGTGAAGAAGGGCGGGCTGGCGACGTTGCGGTGCCGGTTGTGCAGCATCAGCGGCCGGCCCAGCTGGCCCGTCGCCAGCAGGGCCTTCAGCTTCGCGTACTCGGGGTCGTAGCGGCGCATGAAGCCGACCTGGACCCGGCGGTGGCCGAGGCGCAGTTCGGCTTCGAGGACGCGCAGGGCGGAGGCCGCGTCGGGGGTGAGCGGCTTCTCGCACAGGACGGGCAGATCGCGCTCGAAGGCGGCGAGCAGGGTGGCTTCGTGGGCCGGGCCCGGGGAGGCGATCAGGACGGCGTCGACGTCGGCCGCCGCCATCGCGGCGGCCGGGTCGGTGTGGGCCGTGCAGCCGTCGATGCGGGCGGCGACGGCCTTCGCGCGCTCCGCGTCGATGTCCGCGACGGCGACGACCCGTGCTCCGCTGGTGACTTCGTGGATGCGGCGCACATGGTCGGCGCCCATCCTTCCGGTACCGATGACCGCGATTCCGAGGGGGGCGCGCTCGGTCATGGCCGTCCTTTCGGGTCGTCAGGCGCCGCAGGACCTCAGGAACTTGCGGGTGCGCACCGCGATCGGCAGCGGCTTGTCCGGCTCGCAGGGGTACATGTCCTGCTCGACGATGGCGAACAGGTCCACGCCCAGCTTCTGGGCGGCCGTGAGGACGGGACCCAGCTCCGGGACGCCGGCGGGCGGTTCGCACATCACACCGCGCGCGACGGCCGGGCCGAACGGGATCTCGTTCTTGACGACGTCGGCGAGGATCTCCGGGTCGACCTGCTTGAGGTGCAGATAGCCGATGCGCTCGCCGTAGGTCTCGATCAGCTTGACGCTGTCGCCGCCGCAGTAGGCGTAGTGCCCGGTGTCCAGGCAGAGGTTGACGGCGTCGGAGTCGGTCGAGTCGAGGAACCGCTCGACGTGCGTCTCGGTGTCGATGTGGGTGTCGGCGTGCGGGTGGACGACGATGTCCAGGCCGTAGCGGTCCTTCACCTCACGGCCGAGGCGCTCCATGCCCGTGGTGAGGTTGCGCCACTGCTCGGTGGTGAGCTCCGGGGGCTCCAGGATCTCGGCGGTCTTGTCGTCCCGCCAGAAGGACGGGATGACGACCAGGTGCTTCGCGTCCATGGCCTGGGTGAGGGCGGCGACCCGGCTGACCTGCTCCCAGGTGGAGTCCCACTCGGAGGGACCGCGGTGCAGTCCGCAGAAGATGGTGCCCGCGGAGACCTTGAGGTTCCGCTTGGTCACCTCGTCGGTGAGCCGGGCCGGGTCGGTCGGCAGGTAGCCGTAGGGGCCGAGTTCTATCCACGAGTAGCCGGCCTCGGCGACCTCGTCGAGGAAGCGTTCCCAGGGCACCTGCTGGGGGTCGTCGGGGAACCAGACGCCCCAGGAGTCGGGGGCGGAGCCGACCCGGATGCGGTCGAGCGCGAAGGCCATGTCAGGACTTTCCTTCCGAAGACGTGGCTACGGGAGCGGTGAGGTCCCCCTCCTCGGGGAGCTCCTCGACGTCGACGCCGCGGACCTGCGCCAACTCGTGCTTGAGGGAGGCCAGTTCGGCGCCGCCGGCCATGTGGTTGGTCAGCTCTTCGAGGCTGACGTCGCTGCGGGAGGCGGACAGCTCCATGGTGCCGAGGCGCAGCACGCTGAAGTGGTCGCCGACCATGTAGGCGTGGTGCGGGTTGTGGGTGATGAAGATGACGCCGAGGCCCTTCTCGCGGGCGGCGGCGATGTACTTCAGCACCACACCGGACTGCTTGACGCCGAGGGCGGCGGTCGGCTCGTCCAGGATGAGGACGCGGGCGCCGAAGTAGACGGCGCGGGCGATGGCGACGCACTGGCGCTGGCCGCCGGAGAGCGTGCCGATGGGCTGTTCCATGTCGTCCAGGACGATGCCCATGTTGCGCAGTTCCTCGTCCGCGGTCTTCTTCATCCCCTCGATGTCGAGACGGCGCACGGGCCAGGGGCCCTTGGTCATCTCGGAGCCGAGGAAGAAGTTGCGCCACACCGGCATCAGCGGGACGACCGCGAGGTCCTGGTAGACCGTGGCGATGCCCTTGTCGAGGGCCTCGCGCGGGGTGGAGAAGCGCACCGGTTCGCCGTCGACGAGGAACTCGCCCTCGGTGTGCTGGTGCAGACCCGAGATGATCTTGATGAGGGTGGACTTGCCGGCGCCGTTGTCGCCGAGGACGCAGGTCACCTTGCCGGGGTGGACGGTGAGGTCGACGCCGTGCAGGGCGCGGATGTTGCCGTAGGACTTGCCGGCGCCGCGCAGTTCGACGAGGGGACGCTCGTCGGCGGGCGGGGTGTCCTTCAGGACGGCACCGTGGGTGCCCGTTTCTTTGCTGGTCATCGCGGTCACCTCCGGGTCGCCGTGCGCTGGACCCACAGATTGATGAGGACGGCGCCGAGGAGCATCACGCCGAGGAAGGCCTTGAACCAGTCGGGGTTCCAGCCGGCGTAGACGATGCCCTGCTGCACCATGCCGAACATGAAGGCGCCGAAGACCGGGCCGATCGCGGAGCCGTAGCCCCCGGTGAGCAGACAGCCGCCGATGACGGCCGCGGCGATGTAGATGAGCTCCTGGCCCACGCCCTCGCCGGACTGCACGGTGTTGAAGGAGAACAGCTGGTGCATGCCGATGAACCAGGCGCCGAAGCCGACCAGCATGAACAGCGAGATCTTGGTGAAGGTCACGGGCACACCGACGGCCCGTGCGGAGTCCTTGTTGCCGCCGACGGCGAAGATCCAGTTGCCGTACTTGGTGCGCAGCAGCACCCAGGTCGCCAGGGCCGCGAAGACCAGCCACCACACGACGGTGATCTTGACGTTGACCCCGCCGACGGTGAAGGTCGAGGCGAAGAGCTTCTGCGCCTGGCCGAAGCCGTCCATGTCGCTGATGTCGTCGGTGGCGACGTTGCCGGTGACCAGCTTGGTGATCGCGAGGTTCACGCCCTGGAGGATCAGGAAGGTGCCCAGGGTGACCAGGAAGCTCGGCAGGCCGGTCTTGACCAGCAGCCAGCCGTTGAAGGCGCCGATCGCGAGCGAGACGAGCAGGGCGACGATCACGCCGACCCAGACGTTCATGGTCAGCTGGTAGCTGAGCATCGACGCGGTGAGCGCCGAGGTGACCACGGCGACACCGGCGGACAGGTCGAACTCGCCGCCGATCATCAGCAGGGCCACGGGCAGCGCCATGATCCCGATGGTCGACGACTGGTACAGGATGTTGGCCATGGAGCTGCCGTCGCGCACCGGCGGCGCGGCGAACAGGAAGAACACGAGCACGGCGACGGCACCGAGGAAGACACCGACCTCGGGCCGGGCCAGCAGCCGCAGCGCCAGCGGACGCTGCCGCGTCCTGCCGTCGGACTGCTTCGGGCCGGGAGCCGGCGGTGTTCCCACCGCCGGCGTGGCCTGCTGGGTCATGCTCATCACCGGGTGCCCTTCGCGGCGAACTCCCCGATCTTGTCGACGTTGGACTTGTCGACGAAGGCCGGGCCGGTCAGCACGGGCTGCTCGCCGCCGCCGCTGTAGTTGCCGTTGTTCTTGTACAGCCACAGGCCGTCCACGGCCAGGTAACCCTGGAGGTAGGGCTGCTGGTCGACGGCGAACTGGATGTCGCCGGCCTTGATGGACTTGATCAGGTCCTTGTTGAGGTCGAAGGTGGCGATCTTCGCCTTGCTGCCCGCGTCGCCGGCCGACTGCACGGCGGTCAGCGCGAAGGGCGCGCCGAGCGTGACGACGTAGTCGATGGACGGGTCCTGCTTCAGCTTGGCGGTGATCGTCGACTTCACGGACGGCATGTCGGTGCCGTTGACGTTCTGCGGGTCGACCTTGCCGTCGAAGGTCTTGGCGACGCCGTCGCAGCGCTGGGTGAGGCCGACGTTGCCCTGCTCCTGCATGACGCAGAGGACGTGCTTGGCGCCGACCTCGTTGAGCTTCTTGCCGAAGGCCTCGCCCGCGACGGACTCGTCCTGGCCGAAGAACTCCAGCAGGTTGAGCTTCTTCCAGTCGCTCAGGCCGGAGTTGAGTCCGACCACGGGTATGCCGGACTTCTCGGCCTTGCCTATGACGCCCTTGAGGGCGTCGGGCTTGGCGAGGGTGACGGCGATGCCGTCGACCTTCTGGTCGATCGCGTTCTGGACCAGGTTGGCCTGGTTGCCGGCGTTCGGGTCGGCGGAGTAGACGAGCTTGATGTTGTCCTTGGCGGCGGCGGCCTCGGCGCCCTTGCGGACGGTGTCCCAGAAGGTGTCGCCGGGCGCCTGGTGCGTGACCAGGGCGACGGTCATGCGCGGCGTGTTGGCCTTGCCGGCGGAGGCGTTCGCGCCGCCTTCCTCGGACTTCTTGCCCCCGGAACTGCTGGAGCAGCCGGCGAGGGTCAGGGCCGCCGCCGCGGCCACGGCGACGACGGGCGCGAACCTGCGAGAGCGGGGGTGAGAAGAGCGGTCCATCTTTCCTGGCACCTCACTGTGCTACTGCGGGGGAAAGGAAGGGATCACGAAGGGATCCGTGGTCCCGGAGCCTTACGGAGTCCGGATCATGATGCCGCAAACCGACTGTTGCGATGGCACGGGATACAAGTCCCTGCCGCGCCCGCTGTCAATACTTTGTTAAGACATCATTTCACAAGCAGGTCCGAATGTAAGTACAAACTATTGACAGCGCCGCCCTCCGCGACCTACACCTGGGAGGCGGCAGGTCCCGTGGATCCACGCCCCCACCGTGTCAGGGCGCCCCGGGACCCGCATCCCCAGCTTCCCGAGGAGGTCGCGCATGGCCGAACCAGCCCAGTATTTCGATGTGATCACGATGGGCCGCATCGGGGTCGACCTCTATCCGCTGCAGACCGGCGTCCCCCTGGCCCACGTGGAGACGTTCGGGAAGTTCCTTGGAGGTTCGGCGGCCAATGTGGCGGTCGCCGCGGCCCGTCTCGGACGCCGCACGGCGGTGATCACGCGCACCGGCGACGACCCTTTCGGCACGTATCTGCACGAGGAGCTGAAGGGCTTCGGCGTCGACGACCGCTGGGTCACCCCGGTCGCCGCGTACCCGACACCGATCACGTTCTGCGAGATCTTCCCGCCGGACGATTTCCCGCTGTACTTCTACCGCCGCCCCAAGGCCCCCGACCTGGAGATCCACACCGACGAGCTGGACTTCTTCGCGATCCGCGGGGCCCGGATCTTCTGGATCACCGGCACCGGCCTGAGCGAGGAGCCCAGCCGCTCCGCCACGCTCGCCGCCCTCAAGGCCCGCGACAAGGCGGGCACCACCGTCTTCGACCTCGACTGGCGCCCGATGTTCTGGCGCGACCCCGAGGAGGCCCGCCCGTACTACCGCGAGGCCCTGCGCCACGCCACGGTCGCGGTCGGCAACCTCGACGAGTGCGAGATCGCCACCGGCGTGCGCGAGCCGCAGGCCTGCGCGGACGCGCTGCTGGAAGCCGGTGTGGAGCTGGCCGTCGTCAAGCAGGGCCCCAAGGGCGTCCTCGCCGTGCACCGCGACGGCACCCGGGCCGAGGTGCCGCCGGTGCCGGTCGAGGTGGTCAACGGCCTTGGCGCGGGCGATGCCTTCGGCGGCTCGCTCTGCCACGGTCTGCTCGCCGGCTGGGACCTGGAGCGGACCATGCGCCACGCCAACGCCGCCGGCGCCCTCGTCGCCTCACGCCTCGCCTGCTCCTCCGCGATGCCCACCGAGTCCGAGGTCGAGGACCTCCTCGGCGGGGTGCCGTCGCCGAGCACGAGCCACTGAAACGGAGCCTTCCTTGAACATCGGCATCCCCGACCTCGCCACGGTCCGAGCCCGCACTCCCGAGGCCGTCGCGGAAGCGGCGGCCCGCCGGACGCGCCGGCCGTTGATCGGCGACAGCGGCCGGCTGATGATCGTGGCCGCCGACCACCCGGCGCGCGGCGCCCTCGGGGTCGGCGACCGGCGCCTGGCCATGGCCAACCGCGCGGACCTGCTGGAGCGGCTGTGCACCGCGCTGTCGAGGCCCGGCGTCGACGGGGTGCTCGCCACCGCCGACATCCTGGAGGACCTGCTCCTGCTCGGGGTGCTGGAGAACAAGGTCGTCATGGGCTCGATGAACCGCGGGGGCCTCGCCGGCGCCGCCTTCGAGATGGACGACCGCTTCACCGGCCACCGCGCCGAGGACATCGCCCGGCTCCGCTTCGACGCGGGCAAGCTCCTGCTGCGCATCGACTACGACGACCCGGGCTCGCTGACCACCCTGGAGTCCACCGCGCGGGCGATCGACGCCATGGCCGCCCACCGGCTGCCCCTGTTCGTCGAGCCGTTCCTCTCCCGGCGCGTCGACGGCAAGGTCCGCAACGACCTGTCGGCGGAGGCCGTCACCCGGTCGATCGCGATCGCCTCCGGCCTGGGCGGCACCTCCGCCTACACCTGGCTGAAGCTGCCCGTCACGGACGACCCGGACGACATGGCCGAGGTCCTGGAGACCTCCACCCTGCCCGTGGTCCTGCTCGGCGGCGAGGTCGGCGACGACCAGGAGGGCGCCTACGAACGCTGGCGCAAGGCCCTGCGGCTGCCCACCGTCCAGGGCATGGTCGTCGGGAGGTCGCTGCTCTACCCGGCCGGGGGCAGCGTGGAAGAAGCGGTGGACACGGCCGTCGGTCTGCTGTGAACCGGTCAGTTGTGAGTCGCTCCGCTGTGATCCGAAAGGCACACGATGACGTATCACCTTCCCGCGGGTAAGGCCCTCGGCGGCCCCTACACCGTCGACATCACTCCCGAGAAGGCCGGCTGGGGACATTCCAGCCTGCGGATCCTGGAGCTGCCGCCGGGTGGCGCGCACTCCTTCGACACCGGCGACAGCGAGTGGATCGTCGTCCCGCTGAGCGGCGCCTGCACGGTCGCCGCGGCGGACGACTTCGGCCAGGACACCTTCGAGCTCCAGGGCCGGGCCGACGTGTTCAGCGGCGTCAGCGACTTCGCGTACGTCCCGCGCGACGCACGCGCGAGCGTGACGTCCGCCGGCGGCGGCCGGTTCGCGCTGACCGGCGCGCGCTGCACCCGCCGGCTGCCCGCCCGCTACGGCCCGGCCTCCGAGGTGCCCGTGGAGCTGCGGGGCACCGGGAACTGCTCCCGGCAGGTCAACAACTTCGGCGCGGCCGGGGTCTTCGAGTGCGACAAGCTCATCGCGGTCGAGGTGATCACCCCGGGCGGCAACTGGTCGTCGTTCCCGCCGCACAAGCACGACGAGCACCGGCCCGGCGAGGAGTCCGTGCTGGAGGAGATCTACTACTTCGAGTTCGCCGGCCACGACGGTGTCCCCGGACTCGGCTACCAGCGCGTCTCGCCCTCCGGCCCGGGCCGGGACACCGACGTCCTGGCCGAGGTCCGCGACGGCGACGTCGTCCTGATCCCGGACGGCTGGCACGGGCCGTCGATGGCCACGCCCGGCCACCACATGTACTACCTCAACGTCATGGCGGGCCCGGAGGCCGAGCGCGCCTGGCTGATCTGCGACCACCCCGACCACGCCTGGGTCCGCGACACCTGGCCGGACCAGCCGGTCGACCCCCGGCTCCCCCTCTACACCGCCCCGGAGACTTCGCGATGAGCGCCCGCACCCGCCGACTGACGACCGCCCAGGCCCTGGTGCGGTTCCTGTGCGCCCAGTACACCGAGCGGGACGGCGTGCGCCGCCGGCTGATCGCCGGGACCTGGGGCATCTTCGGCCACGGCAACGTCGCCGGCGTCGGCCAGGCGCTGGTCGAGTACGCCGATGTGATGCCGTTCCACCAGGGCCGCAACGAGCAGTCCATGGTGCACGCGGCCGTCGGCTACGCCCGGCAGCTCAACCGCCTGTCCGCACAGGCGGTGACGACCTCGATCGGCCCGGGTGCCACCAACCTGGTCACCGGCGCCGCCCTGGCGACGATCAACCGGCTGCCGGTGCTGCTCCTGCCCGGTGACTACTTCGCCTCGCACGCCCCCGACCCGCTGCTCCAGCAGCTGGAACACCCCGTCGAGGCCGACGTGTCGGTCAACGACACGCTGCGCCCGGTGTCGAGGTACTTCGACCGCGTCACCCGCCCGGAGGCGCTGATCCCCTCGGCGCTCCAGGCGATGCGAGTGCTGGCCGACCCGGCCGAGACCGGCGCCGTCACCCTCGCCCTGCCCCAGGACGTGCAGGCCGAGGCGTACGACTGGCCGGAGGAGTTCTTCGCCGAACGCGTCTGGTACGTGCGGCGTCCCGCGCCCGACCAGGCCGAGCTGAGCGCCGCGGTCGAGGCGATCCGGTCGGCCGAGCGGCCGCTGATCGTGGCGGGCGGCGGCGTCCACCACAGCGAGGCCGAGGAGGCGCTCAAGGCGTTCGCGGAGGCCACCGGCGTCCCGGTCGCCTCCACCCAGGCGGGCAA
Source organism: Streptomyces sp. NPDC012466 (assembly GCF_042955215.1). NCBI lineage: Bacteria > Bacillati > Actinomycetota > Actinomycetes > Kitasatosporales > Streptomycetaceae > Streptomyces > Streptomyces sp. NPDC012466. The sequence continues at coordinate 426,899 of NZ_JBIBEQ010000001.1, forward strand.
GGGGTCGCTGCGCCACGACCACCCCGCCGACCTCGGCGGCATCGGCCACACCGGCACGGCGGTCAGCGACGCACTCGCCCGCACCGCCGACCTGGTGATCGGCGTCGGTACGCGCTACACGGACTTCACCACCGCCTCCGGCACGCTCTTCCAGAACCCGGACGTACGGTTCCTCAACCTCAACATCACCGCCTTCGACGCGCACAAGCTGGCCGCGCGGACCCTGGTGTGCGACGCGCGGTCCGGTCTCGAGAAGCTGCTGGAGGCGCTCTCCGGCCACCGGGTGAGCGAGGCGTACGAGGCCGAGTACCGCACCGGCAAGGAGCGCTGGGACGAGGTCGTCGAGACCGCCTACCGGGCCGCCGACGAGAACGCGGTCCCGACCCAGACACAGGTCCTCGGCGCGCTGGACGCCGCCGTCGGCGACGAGGACGTGGTCATCAACGCGGCCGGCTCGCTCCCCGGCGACCTGCACAAGCTGTGGCGCTCGCGCAGCCCGCGCCAGTACCACCTGGAGTACGGCTACTCCTGCATGGGGTACGAGATCCCGGCCGGCATCGGCGTCCAGCAGGCCGCCCCCGGCACCCCGGTGTGGGCGCTGGTCGGCGACGGCACCTACCTGATGATGCCGACGGAGATCGTCACCGCCGTCCAGGAGCGTCTGCCGGTCAACATCGTCCTCCTCCAGAACCACGGCTACGCCTCCATCGGCGGCCTGTCCGAGGAGACCGGCGGCGAGCGCTTCGGCACCGCCTACCGCTTCCGGGCCGCCGACGGCGCCTTCACCGGCGCCCCGCTCCCCGTCGACCTCGCCGCCAACGCCGCCAGCCTCGGCATGGACGTCCTGCGCGCCAAGACCGTGCGCGAGCTGCGCGAGGCCCTGGCCGCGGCCCGCGCCTCCGACCGGCCGACGTGCGTGTACGTCGAGACCGACCCGGCCCCGACCGCTCCCCCGGCCGAGGCCTGGTGGGACGTGCCGGTGGCCGAGACCGCCTCCCGCGAGGCGGCCGTCGAGGCACGCGAGCGCTACGACCGCCAGGTGGCCGGACGCCGCCGCCACCTCTGATCCTCCCGCTGCCGCTGAACTCAGGCTCCACGAAAGGCCCTTGCGCACCATGAAGACCATCACCCACTGGATCGACGGCAAGCCCGTCGAGGGCACCTCCGGCCGGTTCGGCCCCGTCTACAACCCGGCGACCGGCGCCCAGGAGAAGCAGGTCGCGTTCGCGTCCGTCGACGAGGTGGACGCCGCGGTCGCCTCCGCCAAGGCCGCCTTCGCGAGCTGGGGTGAGTCCTCCCTGGCCAAGCGCACGGCGATCCTGTTCAAGTACCGCGAGCTGCTCGACGCGCACCGCGACGAGATCGCCGAGCTGATCACGGCCGAACACGGCAAGGTGCACTCCGACGCGCTCGGCGAGGTCGCGCGCGGCATGGAGATCGTGGAGCTCGCCTGCGGGATCTCCGTCCAGCTCAAGGGCGAGCTGTCCACCCAGGTCTCCACCCGGGTCGACGTCGCCTCGATCCGTCAGCCGCTGGGCGTGGTCGCGGGCATCACGCCGTTCAACTTCCCGGCGATGGTGCCGATGTGGATGTTCCCGCTGGCCATCGCGTGCGGCAACACCTTCGTGCTGAAGCCGTCGGAGAAGGACCCGTCGGCCTCCTTCCGCCTGGCCGAGCTGGCCACCGAGGCGGGTCTGCCGGAGGGTGTCCTGAACATCGTGCAGGGCGACAAGACGGCCGTGGACCGCATCCTTGAGCACCCGGACGTCGAGGCGGTCTCGTTCGTCGGCTCGACGCCGATCGCCAAGTACATCCAGCTGAAGGCCGTCGAGCACGGCAAGCGGGTGCAGGCGCTCGGCGGCGCCAAGAACCACATGCTGGTGCTGCCCGACGCCGACCTGGAACTCGCCGCCGACCAGGCGATCAACGCCGCGTACGGCTCGGCGGGCGAGCGCTGCATGGCCGTGTCGGTGGTCGTCGCCGTCGGCGACATCGGTGACGAACTCGTCGGCAAGATCGCCGAGCGGGCGAAGAACCTGCGGATCGGCCCGGGCGACGACCCGGCGTCCGAGATGGGCCCGTTGATCACCCGCGAGCACCGCGACAAGGTGGCGTCGTACGTGGCGTCGGCCGCCGAGCAGGGCGCCGAGGTCGTCGTCGACGGCACGGGCTTCTCGGTCGAGGGCCACGAGGACGGCTTCTTCCTCGGCGTCTCCCTGCTGGACCGGGTGCCGCTGACGGCGGACGCCTACCGGGACGAGATCTTCGGCCCGGTGCTGGCGGTCGTACGGGCGGAGACCTACGAGGAGGCCATCCAGCTGATCAACTCCTCCCGCTGGGGCAACGGCACGGCGATCTTCACCCGGGACGGCGGCGCCGCCCGCCGCTTCCAGCTGGAGGTGAAGGCGGGCATGGTCGGCGTCAACGTGCCGATCCCGGTCCCCGTCGGCTACCACTCCTTCGGCGGCTGGAAGGACTCGCTCTTCGGCGACCTGCACGTCTACGGCAACGACGGCATCGCCTTCTACACCCAGGGCAAGGTCATCACCACGCGCTGGCCGGACCCGTCCGACGGCGGCATCAACCTCGGGTTCCCGAGCAACTCGTGACACCCGAAGGGGGGTTCCGCCATGGCGAAGACCGGTGACCGGGCCCGCACCACGGCCGTCTCCGCGCTCGGCTCGCTGGACTTCGCCCTGGACCGGGGCAGTCCCGTGCCGCTCTACCACCAGCTCGCGCAGCAGCTGGAGGCGGCGATCGAGCACGGGGTCCTCGCCCCGGGGAACCTCCTGGGCAACGAGGTCGACCTGTCCGTGCGCCTCGGCCTGTCCCGCCCCACCGTCCGCCAGGCCATCCAGTCCCTCGTCGACAAGGGGCTGCTGGTCCGGCGGCGCGGGGTGGGCACGCAGGTGGTGCACAGCCAGGTCAGGCGCCCCCTGGAACTGAGCAGCCTCTACGACGACCTGGAGGAGGCCGGTCAGGCACCGACCACCGAGGTCGTGCGCCATGAGGTCGTCCCGGCCTCCTGCGACGTGGCCGCCGCCCTGGGTGTGCCGGAGGGCGGCGAGGTGACCGTCCTGGACCGGGTGCGCCGCACCCACGGCCGTCCGGTGGCCCTGCTGCGCAACCACCTCCCGGCGTCCCTGCTGGATCTGGACAGCGCGCGCCTGGAGGCGACGGGCCTGTACCGGATGATGCGCTCGGCGGGCATCACACTGCACAGTGCCCGCCAGACGATCGGCGCCCGCGCGGCCACGGCACAGGAGGCGACCCGCCTGGACGAGCGGGAGGGGGCGGCGCTGCTCACCATGCAGCGCACGGCGTACGACGACACGGGGCGCCCGGTCGAGTACGGGACGCACCTCTACCGGGCTTCGCGCTATTCGTTCGACTTCCAGTTGCTGGTCCGGCCTTGACCGGACCCGACCGTCGGGTGCAAAGTCGTACATATACACCGTAAACATACGGTGCGACCCGACGCGAGAGTGCTGATATGGCTCGCAGGAGACAGGCGACGACCGCACGAGGAGCCGGCTCCTCGTGGGCGCCCTCGACTGTCCTCGTCACCGGCGGGGCCGGTTTCATCGGCAGCCACACCTGCGTGGAACTGCTGGACCACGGCTACGAAGTGATCGTGGTCGACGACTACTCCAACAGCACACCGCAGGTCTTCGCCCGGGTGGAACGGATCGCCGGCCGCTTCGTCGGCGCCGTCTACGAGCTGGACATCCGTGATCGGCGCGCCCTCTCGGCCGTCTTCGACCGACACTCCGTGGACGCCGTCGTGCACTTTGCCTCGCACAAGGCGGGGGGCCTGTCGACACGGATGCCCGTTTCGTACTACGACATCAACGTGGGCGGCACCACCGCCCTGCTGCGAACCATGCACGAGCACGGGGTGCACCGGCTGCTCTACGCGTCCTCCTGCTGGCTCTACGGAGACGCCGGTGGCGGCCCGCTCGACGAGAGCACCCCGATCCGGCCCCGGACGCCGTACGCGTCCTCGAAGTGGATCTGCGAACAGATCCTCGCGGACGTGTGCCGTCGCCATCCCCAGTACTCCGTGCTCTGCCTGCGCTACCCCGTCCCGGCCGGGGCCCATCCCAGTGGACTCCTCGGCGAGGACCCGCGCCACACGCCCCAGAACCTGCTGCCGTACGTGGCCCAGGTTGCCGTCGGCCGGCGCGACAAGCTCTCCGTCTACGGGGACGACTACCCGACCCGCGACGGCACCGGGATCCGGGACTACCTGCACGTCATGGACGCCGTCGAGGCGCACCGCGTCGCGCTGGAGCACCTGGCCGGCCCGCCGGGCATGGAGGTGTACAACCTGGGTGCGGGTTCGGGGAGTTCGGTCCTCGAGGTCATCACGGCGTTCTCCCGGGCCAGCGGCAGGTCGATTCCGTACGACATCGCGCCGCGCCGGCCCGGAGACGTCGCCGAGCTGGTCGCCGACGCGACGGCCGTGGGCCGCGCCTGGGGCTGGCATCCCACCCGGGATCTCGCCGACGTGTGCCTGGACGCCTGGCGGTTCCAGCGGCTCAACCCGCACGGTTACGAGGACACCGCGCCGGGGCCGGAGAAGAAGGAGTAGCCGCCATGCGGCCCCCGGCTTTCCGCGCGACCCGTACGGTGAGCCGCATCCGGCGTCCGAAGACGTCATCGGCCCGCAGGCTGATGGCCACCCACCTCGTGCTGGTCGGCATCCTCACCGTGCTCGGGATGAGCGTCCCGGTGCTGCGGACGCCGCTGTGGGCCCTCATCGGTCTGTCGGGGGCGACCGCCGTCGTCGTCGGGGTGCGGGTCCACCGGCCCCCGCACCGCCGGCCGTGGCTGCTGCTCGCCGCCGGGCTGCTGGCCTTCACCGCGGGCGCCACCTACTGCACCGCACAGCAGGCGTACTTCTCCGCGCCGCTCCCGTTCCCCTCCCCGGCGGACGCCGGCTACCTCGTCGCGTACGGGCTTTTCGCCGCGGGCCTGTCGGGTCTGGTGCGCTGGAGGGGCCGTGACCTGCCCAATCTTCTCGACGCCCTGGTCATCACGGCCGGTCTCGCACTGCCGGTGTGGGTGTACCTGCTGCAGCCGCTGGCCCGGCAGGAGGGGCTCGCGTGGCAGCAGCGCCTGGTCAGCGTCGCCTCCCCGCTCGGGGACGTCCTGCTGCTCGCCCTCCTCGCCCGGCTCCTCGCCCGCGGCGGCGCCCGGCCGGGCACCCGGCCGTCCGTCCAGTTGCTCGTCCTGGGCTTCTGCGCCCTGTTCGGCTTCGACACCGCCCGCGGCGTCCTCCAGCTGAACGGCACCTGGCAGGCGGGAACGCCGCTGGACGCCGGCCGCATCGTGTTCTGCACGGCGTGCGGCCTCGCCGCGCTGCATCCCTCCATGGCACGGCTGACCGCCCCGGACTCCCTGTCGCCGTCCCTGCTGCCACCCCGGTGGCGGCTGCTGCTGCTCGCCGCCGCGACCCTGATCCCGCCCGCGATCCTCGTCCACGAGGAGAGCCTGGGTCTGGCCTACGACGCCACCGTGCTGGCCGCGTTCTCCGGGGCGCTGTTCCTGCTGGTGATCCTGCGGCTCGCCCTGATGGTCGTCGCGCACCGCCGGGCCATGACGCGAGAGCTGGCCCTGCGCACCGCGGCCGCGTCCCTGGTCGGGACCATCTGGCCGGCGGAGGTCGAGCGGGTGTGCGACGACGCGGTCACCGCCCTGTTCGGGCCGCAGGGCCGGCACGTGACCCTGCTGCTGTCGGCCGGGGAGGCCCGGGACCTCTACGCGCGCCTGGCGCGCTGCCCCGCAGGCGACGACGGCCCCGGTGCCACGCGAGACGGGGCCGCCGAGGTGGCCCGGGGCCGCACCGTCATGGTTCCGGTCGACGTGCTCGGGCCCGAGATCGCCGCCCGGCTCGGCGCGCTGCCGACCGCCCTGCTCTGCCCCGTGGTCCAGTCCGAGCGGCCGGCCGGCAGCGAGCTCCCGGGCGCGCTGCTGGCGGCCGGGTCCGAACGCGAGCTCAGCGAGATGCGCGGCTCGCTGGAGCTCCTCGCCTCGCATGTGGGACTCGCGACGGAACGCATCGCTCTGCGGCAGGAGGTGATCCGCAAGGAGAACGAGGCGTACTTCCGCACGCTCGTGCACAACGCCTCGGACGTCATCCTCATCGTCGACGACGACACCACCGTCCGCTACGCCAGTCCGTCCGCGCCGAGCGTGTTCGGCAGCACCGAACTCACCGGCATCCGGCTGCCGGACCTGGTGGACCCCCGGGAACAGGACCGGGTCGTCCGGATCCTGGCGGCCACGAGCGACACCGGCCCGCAGGAAGCGCACGACAGCTGGCGGGTGCTCCGGGACACGGACCGCATCGAGGTGGAGGTGCGCTGTCGCGACCTGCGCCGGGACCCGACCGTGGGCGGCCTGGTCGTCACCCTGCGGGACGTCACCGAGCAGCGGCAGCTGGAGCACGAACTCACCCGGAGGGCCTTCCACGACTCCCTGACCGGCCTGCCCAACCGCGCCCTGCTGCTGGAGCGGACCGAACGCGCGCTGCGCCGGGGCCACCGGGAGTCGACGACCACCTGCCTGCTCTTCATCGACCTGGACGACTTCAAGATCGTCAACGACACGCTCGGGCATTCGGTCGGCGACCGGCTGCTGTGCGCCGTGGCCGAGCGCCTGTCGGGAACGCTGCGCCGCACCGACACCGCGGCGCGGCTCGGCGGCGACGAGTTCGCCGTGCTGGTCGAGGACGCGGAGCAGCCCCTCGACGCCGAGGTGCTGGCCGCCCATGTGGTCCGCACGCTGAGCCGGCCGTTCCATCTGGATGTGGAGACGGTGAGTGTCTCGGCCAGCGTGGGCGTGGCCACGACGGAGGACAGCACGGACGCCGGGGACCTGCTGGCACTGGCCGACCTGGCCCTCTACGCGGCCAAGACGTCCGGCAAGCGCACCTGGCGCCGGTTCCGGCCCCAGCAGCGGATTCGTGTGGTGGAGCGGCACGACCTGCAGGCACGGCTCGACCAGGCTGTAAGGAAGGAGCAGTTCGGCATGCGCTATCAGCCGGTGGTGGACATCGCGGGGGGCGACGTCGTGGGCTTCGAGGCTCTCGTCCGCTGGCCGGAACTCGGACCCGATCCGGTCCCACCGGGGCAGTTCATCCCGCTCGCCGAGGAGACCGGGCACATCTCGGCACTGGGCGCCTGGGTGCTGCGCAGGGCCACGGCCGACCTCGCCCGGCTCCAGCACCGCACGCCCGGGTTCGATCCGCCGTACCTCAGCGTCAACGTGTCCGCCCGGCAGTGGCGGGACACCACCTTCCTGAACGAGGTGTGCAGGGCCCTGGACACCACCGGCCTCGCCGCGGGCACGCTGCAGCTGGAACTCACCGAGTCCGTGCTCATGCGGCGGACCGAGCAGATCGACGCGCAGATCCAGGCACTGAAGGACCGCGGGGTGCGCATCGCGGTCGACGACTTCGGCACCGGGTTCTCCTCGCTGCGTTATCTCCGGGACTTCCCCATCGACGTACTGAAGATCGACAAGTCGTTCATCGACGGCATTCCTCAGGACCCCAAGCAGGTCGCCCTGGTCGAGGGCATCGTCCATCTCGCCGACACCCTGGGCCTCCAGGTGATCGCCGAGGGCATCGAGGAGGAGCCGCAGCGGGAACTGCTGGCGGGCATCGGATGCCGGTACGGGCAGGGCTTCCTGTTCGCCCGGCCCTTGACGCTGGAACAGGGCGAGGCCGTGCTGCGGCAGCGCAACGACGGGCAGCGGGCGGCCGGTTGAGGGCGAGGCCCGCCGGCTTCACCACCGGGCCCGCGGATTCCGCCGGCTCCACGGGGACGCCGGTGACAGTCCGAACGCCGTCTCCACCAGCGCGATGTGACTGAACGCCTTTGGCGCGTTGCCCAGTTGGCGACCCGCGACCGGGTCCCACTGCTCGGCCAGCAGACCGACGTCATTACGGGTGGCGAGGACCCGTTCGAAAGCTTCCCGGGCCTGCCTCCGGTGCCCTGTGGCGGCGAGGGCGTCGGCGTACCAGAGGGAGCAGGAGACGAAAGTGCCCTCGGCGTCGTCCGGTTCATCCGGCCCGGCGCCCCGCGTGTACCGCCGGACGAACCCGCCGTGATCGAGCCGGCTCAGTGCGCGCACGGTGGCGCACACCCGCTCGTCGCCGGCGGGCAGGAACCCGACCCGGGGGATGAGCAGCGCCGAGGCGTCCAGGCCGGGCGCCCCGTAGGACTGCACGAAGGACCGCTGGGTGGCGTCCCAACCCTCCCGGCAGACCTCCCGGTGCACCTCCTCGCGCATGGCCCGCCACTGCCCGGAGGAGCCATTGCGCCCGAGCAGCTCGCCCATGCGCACGGCGCGGTCGGCGGCCACCCACGTCATGACCTTGGAGTGCACGAACTGGCGTCGCCGGCCGCCCACCTGCCACAGGCCCTGGTCCGGTTCGCGCCAGTGCCGCAGCAGGAAACCCATGAGCGACTCGACCAGCTCCCACACATGGGCCGGCATCGGGATCCCCGCGCGCAGCGACAGCCACAGCGTGTCCATGACTTCGCCGTAGAGGTCCAGCTGGAAGCAGCTGACCGCCGAGGTCCCGAACCGCACGGGCTGGGAGCCCTCGTAACCGGGCAGCCAGGGCGCCTCGGTCTCGGGCAGCAGCCGCTGCCCCTTGACGCCGTAGACCGTCTGCAGGTCGGCGGGGTCCCCCGCGATGGCCCGCACCAGCCAGTCGAGCCAGGCCGTGGCCTCGTCCCGGTATCCGCTGCGCAGCAGGCAGGACAGGGTCCGGCTGGAGTCGCGCAGCCAGCAGAACCGGTAGTCCCAGTTGCTCTCGCCGCCGATGCGTCCGGGCAGCGAGGTGGTGGGGGCGGCGACGATGCCGCCCGTGGGGGCGTAGGTGAGGGCCTTGAGGGTGATGAGGGAACGCACCACGGCGTCCCGCCACGGTCCCTGGTAGCGGCACCGGGCGGCCCAGCGACGCCAGAAGTCGGCGGTCTCCTTCAGGGCGGTCTCCGCCGGGACGGACATGGGCGTCGGAGGGGCGGGGCGGTGCGAGGGGGTCCATCCCAGGGTGAGGGCCAGCCGGCGTCCGGCCGTGACGGTGAATTCCCAGACGGTGGCGTCCTGGTCGCCCCGGTCCCGCACATGGCCGTCGGCGCCGAGCCAGACTGCGTCCGGGCCGGCGACCGCGACGGTGCAGTGGCCGACGTCCCGGACCCAGGGCACGACCCGGCCCTGGTGGAAGCGGAGCCGCAGGTCGCTGCGCAGGTCCACGGTGCCCGACAGGCCCTCGACGAGCCGGACGATGCACGGCACGTCGGCCCGCGGAGGCATCAGGTCGGTCACGCGCACCGTCCCCGTGGGGGTTTCCCAGACGGAGTCGAGGACCAGCGTGTCGGCGCGATAGGAGCGGCGGGCGCACAGGCCGCCGGAGACGGGGGCCAGGCGCCAGTGTCCATTGTCCTCGGTGCCCAGCAGGGCCGCCAGGCAGGCCGGGGAGTCGAAGCGTGGCAAGCAGAGCCAGTCGATCGACCCGTCCCGGCCGACCATGGCGGCCGTCTCCAGATCGCTGACGAGGGCGTATTCCTCGATGGGTGCATTCATGATCGGGGGCTACGCCGACGTGCACTTTGCCTTCATCCACCCTACGCCGGACGAAGCGCCCCGCACAGGCCTCCCCGGCCGCGGGAAAACACGCACCTCTTGACCTCAGGAACAAAAGGGGGAATATGTACGTATACGCCGTAAATATATGTCGTCTCCTTCACGGGGACGCTGCACCGGAAGACACGGCACCATGGAAAACACGCATCGTCTGACCGAGCACCCCTCCTTCGGCGCCCAGGCCGGCGGGAACGGCTCCGCCCGCACCGATCGGGCCGCGCACCCCCTGCGCCGGGCCGGGGACCGTCCGCCGCCCCGCGCCACCGTGAGCCTGGTCGTCCCCGCCCGCAACGAGGCGCGCAACATCCCCTGGGTCTTCGAGCAGATCCCGGACTGCGTCGACGAGGTCATCCTGGTCGACGGGGACTCCGCCGACTGCACGGTGCACATGGCGACCCGGTGCCTGCCGACCGTCCGCCACGTCGAGCAGAGCGGCCCGGGCAAGGGCAACGCCCTGCGCACCGGCTTCCTCGCCGCGACCGGCGACCACGTCGTGATGATGGACGCGGACGGCAGCATGCTGCCCGGGGAGATCCCGCACTACCTGCACTTCCTCGACAACGGTTTCGACTTCGTCAAGGGCTCCAGGTTCATCGCGGGCGGCGGCTCCCTCGACATCACGCCCATCCGGCGGCTCGGCAACCAGGTGCTGCTGGCCGCCGTGAACCACCTCTACGACGCCAGGCTGACGGACCTGTGCTACGGGTTCTGTGCCTTCCGCCGCGACTTCCTCGACGACCTCGACCTGCACTCCTCGGGGTTCGAGATCGAGACCGAGATGATCGCGCACGCCCTGCGTTCGGGGCTGCGCATCGCCGAGGTGCCGAGCCTCGAACTGCCCCGGCGCAGCGGACGTTCCAACCTGCACGCGATCTCGGACGGCCGCCGGGTGCTGCGCACGCTGCTGTCCGAGCGGCCCGGGGCCCGGCCCGCCCGACGGGCCGGAAGGGGCCTGGCATGAGCGCCACCCGGCGCCCGGCGGCCCCTTCCCGCTCCCCGGCCGCGAATCCAGGTCCGGCCGAGCCGGCGTACGCGCCGGTCGCGGTCGTCGACATGGATCTGACGCGACCCAACGATTTCCGCCGGCCCGGGGGCCCGGGACCGGTCCGCCCGACGGCGCCGGTACTGGCCCTGGTGCGGCTGCGCGGCCGTCCCCTGGGGCTGGTCACGGCAGACGGCGAAGAGGGTGGCACGCCCGAGGACCTGTGGCGGTCGGCGGCGGACACGGCACGGCAGCGGTTCCCGCTTCCGCGCACGGGAAGTCCTGGCCGGGCACGGGTGCTCGCGCCGCCGTACATGAGCGTGATCATCGCGACGCACAACCGGCCACGGATGCTCCGGGAGTGCCTGAACTCCCTGCTGCGGGTGGACTATCCGCACTTCGAGGTGATCGTCGTGGACAACGCCCCGGCCGACGACGCGGCCGAGCGGCTGGTCCGCGACGCGTACGGGGGCCGGGTGCGCTACGTCCGGGAGCCGAGGGCAGGCCTGGCCCACGCGCACAACCGGGGCCTGGCCGCCGCTTGCGGCGAGATCGCCGCCTTCACCGACGACGACACCCTGGTCGACCCGGGTTGGCTCACCGCGATCGCGGAGGGCTTCGCCCAGGATCCCGGTGTCGGCTGCGTCACCGGACTCATCGTCCCGGCCGAGCTGGAGACCGCGGCCCAGGCGGCGCTGGAGCACCATGGCGGTTTCGCCAAGGGGTACGCACCGCGCACCTGGTCCCTGCGCGACCCGCCGAAGGACCCCCTGTTCCCGTTCACGGCGGGGCGCTTCGGCTCCGGCACCAACATGGCCTTCCGCATGTCCGCGCTGCGGGCGCTGGGCGGCTTCGACCCGGCCACGGGCACCGGGACCCCGGCCCACGGCGGCGACGACCTGCTCGCCTTCTTCCGGGTCCTGACGGCCGGTCACACCCTGGCCTACCAGCCGGACGCGATCGTCTGGCACCGCCACCGCCGCACGCAAGACGCCCTGGACGCCCAGGCGTTCGGCTACGGGGCCGGTCTCGGCGCGTACCTCACCGGCGCCCTGGTGAACGAGCCCCGCATGATCCCGGCCCTGCTGCGCAGGCTGCCCCGGGGCGTCCGGTACGCCCTGGCACAGACGCACCGCGCGGCGCACGCGGACCGCACCCGGACACGACGGCTCGCCCACCTGGAACTGCGCGGCCTGCTGTACGGGCCGGTCGGCTATCTGCGCAGCCGCCGCCGGAACCACTCCGGCGCCGCCGGGGCCTGAGGAGAGATTGTGTACACGACGCAGGACACCATGCCCGAGGCCACGGACACACCCGGCCCGGGGCGGTCTCTGACCACGGCGGTGCGCGCCGGGATCGCCCGCGTCCTGCCCAGCGAGCCGCTGGTGCGCAACGGTCATCTGCTGGCGATCAGTTCCCTGGTCAACGCGGGAGTCGGCGCGATCTTCTGGCTGTTCGCCACCCACTGGTACGACGACGAGGTCGTGGGCGTGAGTTACTCCGCCCTGTCAGCGTCCCTGCTCCTGGCCAACATCGGCCAGCTCAACCTCAACGACTTCCTGATCCGGTTCCTGCCGTGCTCCGGACGCCAGACCCGCAGACTGCTGCTCACCTGCTACGCGGTGACCGCCTCGTGGAGCGCCGTGGTCTGCCTCGTCTTCGTCCTCCTCGTGCCCGCCCTCTCGCCCGAACTGGCCTTCCTGCGGGACCCCTTGGTCGCGGTCTGGTTCGTGGCGGCGACCGCCGCGTACACCATCTTCGTGCTGCAGGACGGGGCACTGACGGCGATGCGCCGCCCCGGCTGGGTGGTGGCGGAGAACATGGTCTTCGCGTTCGTCAAGATCGCGCTGCTCGCCGGCGGTGCGCTCCTGGTCCTGCAGACCGGGATCCTGCTCTCCTGGGCGGGAGCCCTGCTCGTCTCCCTCATCGTGGCCAACTACCTCCTGCTGCGACGGGCGGTGCCACGCCACGAACGGGAGAACCCGGACGCCGTGCGCCCGCCGCGGCTGCTCAGCTACGCCGCGGCCGACTACACGGGCTCCCTGTTCCGCATGGCCGCCTACACACTCGTGCCCCTGATGGTGCTGAGCGCCCTCGGGGCGGAGCAGAGCGCCTACTTCTCACTCGCCTGGATCATCGGCTACGTGCTGTTCCTGGTGGTGCGCAACATGGGCAGCTCGCTGGTCGTCGAGGCGGTGCGCCGCCCCGAACGGCTGGCGGAACACGGGCTGCGGGTACTGCGCCACTCCGGGATGCTGCTGGCCACCGGTGTCGCCGTGATCGTCGCCGCGGCCCCGTGGATCCTGAAGCTGTTCGGGCCCGGCTACGCCGAGAACGGCACCACCCTGCTGCGCCTGCTCGCCCTCTCCGCACTGCCCAACCTGGTGTTCAGCGTGGCCGTGGACGTGCTGCGGGCACGGAGGCGCATGCGCCTGGTGGTCGGGCTGCAGATCGCCCTGTGCGTGCTGGTGCTGGGGCTGGTGCATCTGCTGCTGCCGGTGCTCGGGGTGACGGGCGCGGGTGTCGCCTGGCTGGCGGCGGAGTGCCTCATCGCCACGCCCTTGCTGATCTGGCGGTCCCGCTGGCTGACGGCCCCTTCCCGGCACGACGCCATGAGCTCCGGGAGTACCTCATGAACGCCTCACCGAGCCTCTCCGTCATCGTGTGCGCCTACACGCTCGGCCGCTGGGAGGACATCCAGGCCGCCATCGCCTCGGTCCAGTCCCAGCGCCGTCCGCCGGACGAGATCCTGCTGGTCGTCGACCACTGCCCGGAACTCCACCGCCTCGCCACCCGCATGCTGCACGACGTCCGGGTGCTGCCCAACCAGCAGCACAAGGGCCTGTCCGGCGCCAGGAACACCGGCGTCGAGGCGGCCGTCGGGGACGTGGTGGCCTTCCTCGACGACGACGCCACCGCACATCCGTCATGGACCGCCCGCCTCCTGGCGGACCACCGCGATCCGCGGGTCGCCGGGGTCGGTGGGCTCGTCGTGCCCTGGTGGGAGACGGACCGGCCGTCCTGGTTCCCCCCGGAGTTCGACTGGGTGGTCGGCTGCTCGTACCGCGGACTGCCCGAAGAGCCCGCACCGGTCCGCAACTTCATCGGGGCCAACATGTCCTTCCGCAGGGATGTGCTCCGCGCGGCCGGCGGCTTCCGCACGGACCTGGGCCGGGTGGGGACCCGGCCCCTCGGGTGCGAGGAGACCGAACTGTGCCTGCGCATCAGGTCCCGCCGCCCGGACGCCGTCCTGCTCTACGACCCCTCGGCCGCCGTCCGGCACCACGTCCCCGCCGCACGCGCCACATGGTCGTACTTCCGGGCGCGCTGCTACGCCGAGGGGCTCTCCAAAGCATTGGTGGCGAAGTACAGCGAAGGCGCCGCCGCCCTGTCCAGCGAGCGCGCCTACCTCGCGTCGACCATCCCCCGGGCCTACCGCGAGGCCCTCCGCCGCGCCCGGCCCGCCCCGGCGCGGACGGTCCTCGCACTGACCCTCGGTGTCGGCGCCACCGCCGCGGGGTACGCCGTGGGCTCGGTGCGCATCCGACGCTCCACGCCCGCTGAACCGGCCCACCGCGTTCCGGCGAGGGAGCGGGCGGCATGACCCACCAGCCCGTCCCCGTCTTCCTGTACCACTCGGTGTCCACCGACCCCCCGTCGTGGATCGCCCCGTTCACGGTGCGCCCGCGGATTTTCGCCGAGCAGCTCGATCTCCTCACGGACAACGGTCTGAAGATCGTCCCGCTGCGGCGTCTGGTCGCAGCGCTGCGCGGCGGTCCGCCGCTGCCGCCCCGCTCGGCCGTGCTGACCTTCGACGACGGGTTCGCGGACTTCCACTCCACCGTGGCACCGCTGCTCGCCGCCCGGGGGCTGCCGGCGACCCTCTACGTCACGACGGGCGCGCTGGGTGGACCGTCCTGGCCGCCGGAGAGGGGCAGCCTCCTCCCGGCCGCGCCGATGCTGACCTGGCGTCAGATGCGGGAACTGGACCTGCTCGTCGAGATCGGGGGGCACACCCGGAGCCACCCGCAGCTGGACACTCTCCTGCGGCAGGACGCCCGGGAGGAGGTCGAGGGCTGCAAGGCCCGCCTGGAGGACGCCCTCGGGCATCGTGTCGACGCCTTCGCCTACCCCCATGGCTACTCCAGCCGCTCGGTCCGCCGGCTGGTGGACGAGGCGGGCTGGACCTCGGCCACGGCCGTCCGGTACGGCTTCAGCTCCGGCGCGGACGAACGCTTGCGCATCGCCCGGCTGATGGTGCGCGCCGACACGCCACGGGACCGCTTCCTGGCCTGGGTGCACGGCACGGGCGCGCCCGTGGCTCCGTTCCCCGAGCGGACCAGCACCAAGGCCTGGCGCGGCTACCGGCGCCTGCTGGCCCGCATCGACCACCCCTACCCGTCGCTGCCCACGCCCGCCGGGTGAGGTCCTTCACTCCTGCCAGACGCGCACCCAGTCCACCGTCATCCGGGCTGAGTCCACCGAGGGGGGCGGCGACTGCGGCACTCCGACCGCGAGGTTGACCAGGACCTCCATCGGCACGTGCGGGATCCGCTCGGGCTCGGTCACCCGGAAGCGCCGGATCCCGTCGACATACCAGCTCACCTCGTCGGGGGTCCAGAGCATGCCGAAGACGTGGTGCTTGTCCGGGAAGGGAACGGGCCCGTAGGTGCCACGTGCCCGCTGGTCACCCTCCGGACCGCGCCAGTGCGCGTACATGAAGACCTGCTCGGTGCCTCCGAGGAACTCCATGATGTCGAGTTCGGGGGGTGTGAACTTGGACGCCGGCATCATCCAGAACGCCGGGAACATGCCCGTCTCCTCGGGGATGCGGATGGAGGCCTCGAAGTATCCGTAGGTGAAGACGTGCCGGGGGTCGCCGTACCAGTCGTCCCTGCCGGTCGAGATCATGCCGGACCGCCAGGGGTACGTCTTGTCGTCGCTGCCGCGCGTGCTGCGCCGCTCGGCGTCCAGTCTCAGCTCACCGTCCCCGACGGAGACCTGGCCGGGCAGGTACCACTGCTCCTCGTCGTTGCCGCTGTTCGTGCAACCGTCCTTGTTCCAGTCGTAGCAGGTCGCCCAGCGGTCGGTATCGAGGTCCGAGCCGTCGAACTCGTCGTGGAACGAAAGTTCCCAGTCCTGCGGCACGGGCTTCGGCCGGGCCACGTCCGGCTCGGTGGCACCGCAGCCGAAGGCCAGCACCAGTGCCAGCGCGGCCAGGGCGGGGCGCAGCCGTCGCGCGCGCACGGGGCTACCGCCGTTTTCCGGCCGTCACGGCAGCGGTGAGGCGGCGGGCGGCGAAGCCGGTGCCGGTGACGAACCGCAGCAGTGGCCCGAAGCTCGGGGCCGCCGCGAGCCCGGTGAAGTACAGGCCGGGCGTCGACGACTCGAACCCGGAGGTCAGCACCGGCGCTCCGGCGAAGACGCGCAGCGACTGCCGCAGGCCCGGATCGAGAAGGTCCAGGCGCCGAACGTCGACCCGGTAGCCCGTGGCGGCCAGGACGTGGTCGACCACGATGTCCTCCGGCCGGCCGTGCTCGTCGAGCAGCCGCAGCCGGACCGCCCCGTACCCCGGCTCGGCGGCGACCAGGGTACGGCCGCACAGCACCGGGAACCGGCCCGCGGCCCGCTCCTTCAGCCACCAGGCGCCGGACGGTCGCGGTACGGCGCGCAGCAACTCCATGCGCAGCGGCGCGGGGAGGCGGCGGTAGGCCGCCCCGCTCCGGCAGACGGCGCCCAGCAGCGGGCGCCCGCTGCCGAGCGGTGAGCCTGGCCCCGGCGACCGGGAACGGTCGCCCGCGCCGTTCGGCGGCGGGGGGTCGAAGACCACGGACGGCGTGCGGGCGACGACGGTGGGGTGGGCCTGCGCCTCGTGCAGCAGGGTCGCGCACTCGAGAGCGGACTGCCCGGCCCCCAGGACGGCCACGCGCTCTCCTGTGAAGCGGCGCAGATCTCGGTGCCGGCTGGTGTGTGAGGCGAGCCCTTCCTCGGCACACGCCCGCAACGCCCGGGGGACGTAGGCGTAGGGCACCGCGCCGGTGGCGAGCACCACGGAGGCGGCGAGCGGTTCCTCACCCGTGTCGAGGAGCAGCCGGAAGCCGCCCTCGGCGGCGCGGATCCGGCGCACCCGGCGCGGCTCCAGTTCGGACACCAGGTGCTCCTGGAACCAGCGTCCGTAGTCGATGTACTCGGCGATCGGCACCGGGCGGTGGTCGCCGGCCCCGTCCAGGCCCCGTGCGGCGCGGAAGTCCGCGAGGGCGTACCCGTGCCGTGGGGCGGCGATCGCCGAGGCGGCCGGGACGGTCCGCAGGAGCATGCCGTCGGGCATGTGGGCACGCCACGACTCCATGGTCTGCCCGAAGACCCGCAGCCGTACGCGGGCCGCTTGCAAGTGGCAGGCGGTGGCCAGGCCGTAGGGTCCGGCTCCGACGACGGCGATGCCGACCCGGTCGCTCGGCGGGGCGGGGCCCCGTGGCCGCGCGGGCGGTTTACCGGGTGCCGTCGGTGCGGTGGCGCCCGGCTCGTGCGGTGTGTCCGGCGCGGGCCGGGTGCCGGGGGACGGCGGCGCGTCGTACGGGGCGGTGGGCCGCGGTCGGGGCCGGCGGCTGCCCGGTGCGGGCAGCAGGGCCAGGAGGGACGTGATGACGGCCAGGGTGACGATCACGCGCGTGGTGGTGAAGGAATCGCTGAGGTAGAACGGCTCCACCGCGAGGACACCCAGGCACAGGCTGAGCGCCACGGCCAGGAACGCGGTCTCCACGACCAACGGCCATCCCCGCTCGTGCCAGGGCGTGGGCCTGGCCCACCGCGTGGCCGCGGACCCCGGGCACAGCAGCAGGAACACGCAGATGACCAGAAGCCGCGGGACACCCCCGTCCGGCAGGGTCAGGGTCGCGGCGAGGGCGAGCCAGCCGGACAGCGCGAGCGCGATGCGCAGCGGCCATCTCCAGCGCGGCGGAAGGGTCGTGGAGAGGGTGGTCATGACGCCTCTCCCGCGTCGGGGTTCTGGTAGCGGAAGACCACCGCGTCCTGGTTGCGGAACACCCGCACGAATCCCCAGGTCTCCGACATCGCCCGGTCCATGCGCTGCATGGTGTCGGCGGGCAGGCTGCCGTTGAGGTAGCACTCCGCGGCCTGGGCGCGGCTCAGCACGATGTACGCCGGTTCGCGCACGGTCGCACCGTCGATGAACGGCTCCAGACCCTCGATCGGGTCCTCCACCAACCGTTGCCGGACCTCGATGTCCTGTTCGTTGAGCTGGATCCGCGGATGCTTGTCGTAGTTCATCTCCAGGCCGGGCACGTCCGACGTGAGGGAGACGATGAGGGACCCGGGAGGCGTGGTGGCCGTGACGAAGTGGGTGGCCGACACCTCCTCCTTGGTGAAGTAGTTGGCCGACTCCTTGCCGTAGTAGCCGAAGAGCAGCCCGCCCAGCATCGCCAGCAGCAGCGGGGCGACCATGAACACGCGCAGCCGCGGATGTCTTCGCGGCTCGAACAGCAGGGCCGAGATGAGCAGGGCGGCGGCGGGCAGCGCGAACAGGTAGGCGCGGAAGATCATCTCGCCGCCGTAGGAGTTCGCGATCAACACCGGCAGGGGCGCCAGGACGAGCAGCGGCAAGCCGGTGCGGCGGGTCCAGCGGCGCCTGACGAACGCCAGGGCCGCCAGCAGGAAGACGGCGGCGGACAGACTCCGGTCGATCCATGAGACCTGCACCTGCCCGGGTGCGGCGGTGCCCAGGGTGGCCAGCCCGGAGACCACGTTGGAGTCCGGCTCCAGCAGCGCGCTGACGAACTCGCTCAGATTGGCCGAGACGAAGGGGCGCGCGACGGTGACGTCCCAGACCACGGTCAGCAGCACCCCGGCACCCAGCACCGGCAGCAGCACCCGCCGGTTGCGGCGCGGAAGCGACAGTGCGACCAAGGCGCTGACCATCATCAGCGGGCTCAGTGGGTGCGAGCAGACGATCACGGCCATGACCAGTACGACGAGCAGGTATCGGCCGACGGGCCATGCCCTGGCCCTGTCGCCCGGTGGCCGCTCGGCACAGGTCCGCAGCTGCCCCATCACGAGAGCGATGAGCGTGACGAAGAGCAGGAACGCGAACGCCTGGGGCGCGAAGTAGTCCTGCCCGACCCACGAGCAGGAGTAGAAGATCCAGACGGCTCCCCAGATGAGCCTCCGGTTCGTGGTCACGGCCCGGTAGATCAGGAGCAGCGGGGCGAGCAGCAGGAGGTTGTTGACGGGCGGGGCCCACACCGCGTAGCCGAGCGACGACTCCAGGCCGGTGGCCTGCACCACCAGGGCGTTGAGGTGGAAGAAGCCCGGCCACTGGTCGTAGACGTCGAGTTTCTCCGCGCCGGGCACACTGCCGCCGTTGCGGATCATGGCGTCCACGACCGCGACGTGCTTCCACGCCCAGCCGTAGCGCAGGGTGGGGTACAGCAGCGCCGGAGTGGCGTGCAGGATCGCGATCAGGCCGAGGACGTAGGCGGCGAACCAGCCGCCCCGGGTCCGCCGGTCGGACAGGGCCACGCAGAAGCCGGCGGCGAGCAGACCGAGAGCGACCCAGAAGAGCACCGGAAGCACCTGGAGCAGACCCAGGTCCGTCATGGCGTTCAGGTTCACGTGGCGCAGGGAGAGCAGCCACAGGACGAGCGCGACGGGCAGGGCCGCACGCGCCACCCACTGCAGTGCCGTGGTACGCCGGCGGCCGGGCGGCGGCGCCGGCGTCCCGCCGGGCCGCCGCGTCTCCAGGGGAGCACGCGGCGCCCACTGACCCATCGTCAGCGGCGAACGCTTGCCCATGGATATGCCTCCCGCACAGCGGGTGCGACGACCAGGCCGGGGAGCGCCGTGCGCGGCGCTCCATCGGCACACATCAGCGATCCATGCCGACCAATATGCGCCATAAGTGCTAAAAATTACGTTACTGCCCTTTGCCGCGACCGGCAGCGCGGATGGACCGACCGTCAGGGGAAAGCAGTGACCGCACGACTGATGACGCCGTCCCGGCCGGTGGGCCCCATGCGGAAGTCGCTCGTCGCCGCGTCCGCCGCCCTGGGGATGCTCCTGCCGGTCGCGGGCTGCGGCTCCTCGCAGGAGGGCGACGGCGTCCCCCGGCCGGACCACATCGTGGTGGTCGTCGAGGAGAACCGGGGTTACGAGGACATCATCGGCTCGCCCGAGGCCCCGTTCATCAACGAACTGGCCCGCAAGGGCGCCAACCTCACCCAGTTCTTCGCCATCACCTATCCGAGCCAGCCGAACTATCTGGCCCTGTTCTCCGGTTCCACGCAGGGCGTCGACAACGACTGCCCGAACGACTTCTCGTCCCGCAACCTCGCCTCCCAGCTGATACAGGACGACCTGACGTTCACCGGCTACGCGGAGAGCCTGCCGAGCGTCGGCTTCAAGGGCTGCACCAGCGGCCCCTACGTACGCCGGCACACGCCGTGGGTGAACTTCACCAACCTGCCGGACTCCGTCAACCGGCCTTGGACGGACTTCCCGAAGGACTTCTCGGACCTGCCGGACGTGTCCTTCGTCATCCCCAACCTGGACAACGACATGCACGACGGGGGCATCAAGCAGGGCGACGCCTGGCTCCGGGAGAACCTCGGGGACTACGCCGAGTGGGCGATGTCCCACAACAGCCTGCTGGTGGTCACGTGGGACGAGGACGAGGGCGGCGAGGACGAGGACAACCACATCCCGACCGTCGTCGTCGGCGAGCGGGTGAAGCCGGGCGACCACAATCAGCCCAACAACCTGTACGGGCTGTTGCGCACCATCCTGGACGCCTACGACCTGGACCCGCTCGGCCACAGTGACGAGGCCGAGCCCCTGGACATCTGGAAGGACGGCGGCTGACCGGGGCCCGGTCAGGCGTCCTGGAACCGGATCACGCGCTTGACGGCCGTGCGCAGCCCCCGCTCGGCCGAGGAGACGGGCAGCCGTTCCCGCCAGTAGCGGGGGGACGATCGGCCCACCGCCCCGAAACCGGCCTTGAAGTGCTCCAGCGAGGAGCCCGGGGCCGATTCCCCCAGGTCGAAGATCCGGCAGCCCTGCTCGCAGGCCTCCTCCATCGCCAGCCGGTACAGCAGCGGGGTGGCCCGGACCGGATGAGCGATGTCCCGGTTCATGGCGGCCCGCCAGAACTTGGCGTGCGGGCCGTGCCGCAGGACGACGATGGACGCGGCGGGCTCTCCGGCGCTCCGGGCCACCCAGATCGCGCACGACGCGCCGAACCGTGCGGCCACCGCCGCGAGCCGCCCGGTGGGGAACTCCCGCCTCCTGCGCCACCGGGCCAGCGCCAGCGGTTCGTGCTGTTGTGCGGCCCAGCGCTCGATGGACTGCTCGTACAGCTCCTGGAAGACGGGCACCAGGCGGCCGGAGCGGTCCACCTCCACGTCTAGGTGCGCCTTCTCGGCGCGTTTGACGTCCCGCCTGACCCGCGTATGGAAGCGGTTCTGCCACAGGGCGCCGAAGCCGCCGTCGAGGTCCACCGCCTGCGTCATGTGGGGCTCCAGCCGGAAGACCCCCGGGGCGGCCCGCTCCCACAGCTCGGCGCCCTGCGGCCGGAAGCGCACACCGACGCGCAGGGCCGGCAGGCGCGCCAGATCGTCGAAGACCGCCCGAGCCTGCTCGGGCCCCACGCCGTCGGGTGTCACCGGCCCGCCGATCCCCCAGCCGGCCGGCCAGGACTCCTCCGCGTCGAGGCGGCGCACACGCCTGGCCCTGCCGACGAGCGGCAGCACGATCCGGCTGCCGTCGGGAAACCGGTACAGCCGGCTGGCGTCTCGGTACGGTCCGGTGGCGCACAGGCAGTCGAGCCAGGCGGGCGTCTGGGTGACGCATGTGTCCGGGTCCCGCGCGACCAGGTCCCACCAGGAGGCGTGCGGGGCCGGAGTGGTGACGTGCGCGGGACCGGCCACGGTGTCGATCAGGAGCTCAGCGGGTGCGTTCACGGCGTTCTCCTGGAGACGGTGTGCTCCGGACGGTCGGGTCCACCGCCCCTCGACCTCGGTCCGCCGACACCTCCCCTTCGAGTGCGAGCACCTCGCCGAGCACGGACACGACGTTGTCGGCGACCCACCGGTTGCTGCGCGCATAGCGGGCCGACTTCTCCAGGTTCCCTGCGACATGCCACAACCAGGTCAGCAGGGTCACGGCCGTTTCCGCTCCGGCGCCGGGGGCCAGGGCCCGTACCCCGGCGAGCAGCCGCCGGTCCTCGGGCATGAGGGAGGCACGCCGCACCACATCGGCCACGACACCGCCGAACTCCCGTCCGGTGAGCTGGTGCCGCATGGTCAGCACGAAGGTGTGGCAGTCGAGCAGGGAGGGGCCGTCCGGCACCGCGCCCGCCCAGTCGATCACCCCGGAAAGGGTTGCCCGGCCCTCCGCCAGCAGCACGTTGCCGGGGTGGAAGTCTCCGTGCGTCCAGCCCACCAGCAGCCGGCGCCCGGCCAGCTCGCGCTCCACCAGTTCACGCACGGCCACCAGGGCCCGGGCGCCCTCCCCGTGGCGGCACCAGCGGACCTCCTCGGCGAGGACGGCCAGCCGGGGTTCCACCCACCCGGCCAACCTGGCCGTCACCTCCTCCGTCCACCCGGTGGCGCGATGCAGTTCGCGGATCACCGCGAGGGCGGACTCGGTGACCCCGCGGGCCAGCCCCGGGGAACGCCGGAGCACCGCATCGGCCTCGACGCCGGGCAGGCGGTTCTCCACCACCAGGGGCAGCGGCCCCTCCAAGCGGCGCTCCTCGACCACCGGAAGCAGCCGCCGCCAGGCGCCGAGCCGCTCGTCACGGGCCAGCCGCCGTACCGCCTCGCACTCGTGCGCCAGCGAGACGGTCGCGCGTGGGCTACGGGGATGCTTGACCATGGCCGGCGAGCCGCCGTCGTCGAGCTGGAAGACCAGGAGATCGGAGAAGGTCCGCCGGGGCCGGTGCGGGGGGCCGTCGGCGCCGAGCGAGTGCGTGAGCCTGCGCGCCACCCGCGCGTCGGCGGGACGCGTCAGGAGACCGGCGGGCCGCAGCGGCAGGAGACCTCTCAGCTCCTCGGTGAACGTCATCCGGCACTTCCCTTCAGCCAGATGCCCGGAAATGCCTCATATCGTCTCTTTTCATCTTCGAGGCCGCTCGGCTGAGGTGCGACTCGGCACGGATCGTGTATGTGTACGTCGTAGAGGAGCCGGCTCCGTCGGCTCCCCCCTTCCGCACACCGAGGAGGCGGCATGGCGAACGGCCGTGAGCCACGCGAGGCCCGCCGCGCCAGCGACCGCGGCCGGTACGGCCGGCTGAACCGGGAGCGGGTGCTGGCCAGCGCCCTGGCGCTGGTGGACCGTGAAGGGCTCTCGGCGCTCAGCATGCGCCGACTCGGCACCGAGCTCGGCGTGGAGGCCATGGCGCTCTACCGGTACGCGTCGAGCAAGGACTCCCTGCTCGACGGGCTGGTCGAGGCGCTGTACCTGGAGCTGGAGGAGCGGCTGGCCACCGACGCGGACGAGGATCCCGACTGGAGGGCGGGGCTGCACCGGATCGCCCGGGCGACCTACGACGTGTGCCTCACGCACCCGCAGGCGGTGCCGCTGCTCGCCACGCGCCTGCTGGCGGTCCCGCTGGCCCGGCGGCCCGCAGCGGTTCTGCGCGATCACGAGAGGGTGCTCACCCTGCTGCGCGGAGCCGGTTTCGACGAGGCGGCCTCGGCCGAGGTGTTCCGCGCCTTCACCGCCTGGTTGCTGGGCTATGTGTCCGTGGAGCTGCGCCCGATGGTGGACAACCCGGACGAGACCGATCCCGCCTTCCGTCTCGGGCTGCACCGGCTGTCCGCGAAGGAACTGCCGACCCTGCGGGAGACGGCAGCGGCGCTCGCCGAGCGGGGCGGTCCGCAGGGCCTCGCGGCCGGGCTGGATGCCCTGCTCGACGGCTTCACGAGCGGCTCCCCGTCCGCAGCATCCGGCTGAACGGCGTGTCCGGGCGCTCCAGGCGCTCGCCGTCCAGGGTGATGTCGACGACCTCGTTGAAGAAGGCGACGCGCCCCTGCACCGCCTTCACCGCGGGCAGCGGCTCCGGGTAGCTCCAGAGGATGTTGGGCGGCACCTCGCCCCCGCCGCCCCAGGACCAGTACTCGGCGGTGCCTTTGTAGGGGCATCCGGTGTGGTGGCCGGTCGCGTCGAACAGGTCGAGCCGGACGTCCTCGCGGGGGAGGTAGTACCGCGTGGGCAGGGAGGTCTCGAACAGCAGGACGGGGGCGTGGCTGTCCGCGACGGTCCGCCCGTCGATCTCGACCCGCACATGGCGGCTGCTGGGCAGCGCGTCGACGCGTTTGTGCGGGTCGCGGGGGTGGATGAAGATCTCCTCGTCCTCCTCGTACCAGTGGTCGAGACCCGTGTCGGCGCGCAGGAACCACTCGAAGGCGATGTGGCCGGCCAGGTCGTCGGCGGGGAACGTCCAGGCCGCGTTCTCGCGCACCTCGCCCTCGGCGTCGAGGTCGTAGAAGGTCCGGGAGCCGGTGTGGGTGCCGGTGGGCGGGCTCTTCGCCGGGCGGAGGAGGTCGGTGCGGACGTCCTCGCGCGGGAAGGCGTACTGCGGGACGGGCAGATGGGGCTCCCAGACGAGCACCGGGTGCCGGCTGTCGACGACGGTGACGTCGCCCTTGCGGCCGCGCACCCAGCGCTCGCTGGGTTCCCACAGGAGGCCTTCGGGGGTGGTCCTGATCGAGCGTGCGGCGGGGTGGGCCGGGTGGGTGGTCATGGCCGGTGCTCCCTCCGGAGGTCCGGATGCCGGTTCCCCTCCACGGTCCCACGGTCTCAGTGCGCCGCGTCCAGCCGGGCGCGCTGCTCCGGCGTCAGTTCCAGGTCCACCGCCGCCAGGTTCTCCTCCAGCTGGGCCACCGACGAGACCCCGGCCAGCGGCACGACGGGCAGTTCGCCGCCGATCTGCCAGGCGAGCACGACCTGGTTGACGCTCGCACCGGTCTCGCGGGCCACCTCGCGCAGTGCGGCCAGCCGGGCCGGGGTGCCGGGGTGGTCGAAGTCGGCGGGCAGCCGCTCCGGGCGGACGTAGGCGCCCTTCAGCAGCGGCGAGTACGCGACGAGGGTCAGGCCCGGCTCGGCCCTCAGATAGCCGAGCAGGTCGGGACCGGCGTGGCCGAGGCTGCCGTCCGGGAAGAGGTCGTCGGGGACGTCGGTGCGGGGGCGCAGATGGGTGTGCGCGTACTGAAGGACCTCGTAACCGGGCAGTCCGGCCGCGGCAGCGAGGGCCCGGGCCCGCTCCACGCGCCAGACGGCGTGGTTGCTCACGCCGAGCAGCCCGACGGTGCCCTCGGCCACCAGCGCGGCGAAGCCCTCGACGGTCTCCTGGAGCGGGACGGCGTGGTCCTCGATGTGCGCGTACAGCAGGTCCAGCTTCGCCAGGCCGAGCCGCTCGCGGCTGCGGTCGGCGGACTCGCGGATCACCTTCGCGGACAGGCCCTCGGGGTTGTCGGTGTAGCTGGTGCCCGGGGCCAGGGGGCGGGCGCCGAGTTTGGTCGCGATGACGATCTCGTCGCCGACGCCGCGGCTGCGCCGCCACCGGCCGAGGAGCTCCTCGCTCTGACCGCCCTGGCCTCCGTCCGTCCAGAAGGCGTAATTGTCGGAGGTGTCGATGAAGTTCCCGCCGGCTTCGACGTAGCGGTCGAGCAGGGCGAAGGACGTCGCCTCGTCCGTCACCGAGCCGAACAGCATCGTGCCGAGCGCGAGGACGCTCACCTGACGGCGGGTCGTGGGGTCCGTGCCGATCGTGCGGTACTTCATGGGTGTCGCTCCCTCCCGCGTGCTCCGGCTTTCGGGCACGCAGGGGAGTCTGCGTCCTGGAGCGCTCTCGAGGTCAAGGGCGTACGCAAAGGAGAAGGGCCCCGCAGGTATCGGCCTGCGAGGCCCTTCGCACCGTCGGGACGACAGGATTTGAACCTGCGACCCCTTGACCCCCAGTCAAGTGCGCTACCAAGCTGCGCCACGTCCCGGTGCGCGCCACCCGCGGTGAACCGCGTGATCGCGCGAACAGCACTTTACCCCACACCCCTGGCCGCGCCGAAAGCGGGCCGGGCGGGACAATCGGCGTATGGGCAGCACTGGAGAGACTCACTCGGGCCGGACGGGCGGCGCACGCGACCGCGACAGTGAGGGGCGGGCGCGCAACGCCCGGCCCCGGGACGGTCTCGGGCGGCCCCTGCCGTACGGCACCGACGGTGTGCCCCGGCAGCCCGAGGGTGTCGTCCGGGTCCCGGAGGAGACCGTCGCCGAGGCGCAGCGGCTGCTGGACGAGGGCAAGCCGTTCCACGCGCACGAGGTCTTCGAGGACGCGTGGAAGTCCGGGCCGGACGAGGAGCGCGAGCTGTGGCGTGGCCTCGCCCAGCTGGCCGTGGGGCTCACGCACGCCGCCCGCGGCAACCTGACCGGCGGGGCCCGGCTGCTGCGGCGCGGGGCGGGCGCGGCCGAGGCGTGGGCGGCCGGCTCCGGGCTGGCGCTGCCGCACGGGATCGACGTGGGGAGCGTGGCCGCGTGGGCGCGGGAGCTGGCGGGAGACGTGGAGCGCACCGGCCGCCCGGTGGACGCGGCGGTCCGGGCACCCCGGCTGCGGGGCGCGGCAGCCGGTCGCTGACGCGACGGCGGCGACGCCGACCACGCCTGGACGGCCGGCACCAGCCCCCGACCCCCACCGCGGTGAACCCGCCCACACCCCCGTGCGGCACACTCGGGGCGTGCGAAAGATTCATGTCATCGGTATCGGTGCGGGCGACCCCGACCAGCTCACCCTCCAGGCCGTCAAGGCGCTGCGGAGCACGGACGTGTTCTTCATCCTGGAGAAGGGCGAGGTGAAGGCGGACCTCACCGGGTTGCGCCGGGACATGCTCGACGCCCACGTGCCGCAGGGAAGCTACCGCGTCGTCGAGGCGCGTGACCCGGAGCGGGACCGGAGCGCCGGCGGTGCGGCGTACTCCCCGGCCGTCGGGGACTGGCGCAGCGCCCGCGCCGACATCTACGAACGGCTGATCACCGAGGAGCTCGGCGAGGAGCAGACCGGCGCGTTCCTGGTGTGGGGCGATCCGTCGCTGTACGACAGCACGCTGGGAATCCTGGAGGAGGTGCTGGAGCGGGGCGCCGTGGCCTTCGAGTACGACGTCGTGCCCGGCATCAGCAGTGTCTCGGCGCTGGTCGCCCGGCACCGGACAGGGCTCAACCGCGTCGCCCGGCCGGTGCAGATCACCACCGGCCGACGGCTCGCGGAAGGGTTCCCGGAGGGCGTGGACGACGTGGTGGTGATGCTCGACGCCCACCAGACCTTCCAGCGGTACGCGCAGGAGGACGTCCACATCTACTGGGGCGCCTACATCGGCACCCCCGACGAGATCCTCGTCTCCGGGCCGATCGCCGAGGCGGCCCCCCGCATCGAGCGGTTGCGGGCCGAGGCCCGCAAGCGCAAGGGCTGGATCATGGACACGTATCTGCTGCGCCGGCACCCCCGCGACTGACGTGACTGGCGGGCACGTCAGCGGGCACCCGTGCGGACGTTCTGGCATGCGCATGTAGCCCACAGGTGTGAAGGTGACGACGTGACCGTCGTGGAGGAAACCGCCCCGCCCGTCTCCCAGCCGCCGGTGCTGGACGCCCGTCGCCGCAACGTCGTCTTCGTGACGATCATGCTGGGCATGTTGCTCGCGGCCCTCGACCAGACCATCGTCGGCACCGCCCTGCCGACCATCGTGTCGGACCTGGGCGGGGCGGATCACATGTCGTGGGTGGTCACCTCGTATCTCCTCGCGGAGACCGTCGCGACCGTGCTGGTCGGCAAGTTCGGCGACCTGTTCGGCCGCAAGGTGGTCTTCCAGGTCTCGGCTGTCGTGTTCATCACGGGCTCGTTCCTGTGCGGTCTGGCCACCGACAGGATCCTGGCCACGAGTTGGGGCGGCAACCAGTACGCGTGAGGCTCGGGGGTGATCATCGGGCTGTTCGTGGGCGGCGTCCTTGCCCTCGCCCTGTTCTGCCGGGTGGAGACCCGGGCCCGTGAACCGATGCTGCCCATGCGGCTGTTCACGAACCCGGTGTTCACCGCGCTGGCCCCCCACCTCCGCGACGGGGTGGCGCAGGCGGCGCGGACCGGGGATCTGGACCCGGCGGCCCTCGGCCGCGCGGCGACCAGCCCCGAAGGTGTGCACGAGCTGCCGTCGGCCGCGGCCGCCCCGATCGTCGGCGCCTACGCCGACACGCTCCAGACCGTGTTCCTGTGGACGGTGCCGGTCGCCGCACTGGGCTTCCTGGTCGCCCTGTTCCTCAAGCAGGTCCGGCTGCGCGACACGGCGCGCACGGGGTCGACCGACATGGGCGAGGGATTCGGGTCGCCGAGCGGCGCGGACTCCCGACGGGTACTGGAAGCCGCCGTCGGCAAGATCATCGGGAGCACGGATCCGGACACCGCGCGGCGGATCGTCCTGGAGTCCGACACCCGGCTCGACGTGGCCGGTGCCTGGGCGGTGATGCAGGTCGAGCTGTTCACGCGCATGGCCGGGCACGCGAGCCTCGGGCTGATCGCCGCGCGGCGCCGGCTGCCGCCGGAGGTCCTGCTGCCCGTTTTCGAGCGGATGGTGGAGGAGGGCTTCCTGACCCGCGACGGCTCCATGCTCTCCCACACCGAGGCGGGTGCTCGCGAGGCGGCGGTCCTCACCCGGGCCTGGGCCGCCTGGCTGGAGGACCGCCTCGGACGGGACATCGGCCGCCCCTCGGACAGCGACCTGCGCGTGGCGGTCGACGCGATCGCGAAACGGCTGCTGGTGGAAGACCTGAGCCAGGGACTGCCGCACAGTCCGGAGAAGTCCCTCACGGCCGCCTCGGTGTCAGCGCCCTAAGACATCCCCAGCCGTTCCAGCACCCCCTCCACATCGGGTACGGCCGTCACACCGTCCGGCAGCGGCGGCCGCCGTACGACCACGACCGGCAGGGCGAGGTCCCGGGCCGCCGTCAGCTTGGCCGCCGTCGCCGCTCCGCCGCTGTCCTTGGTCACCAGGACGTCGACGCGGTGCTCGCGCAGCAGGGCCGTCTCGCCGGGGACGGTGAAGGGGCCGCGCGCGAGGAGCACGTGGGTGTCGGGCGGCATCGGCGGCTCGGGGGGATCCACCGACCGTACGACGAAGTGGAGTCCCGTCAGGTGGGCGAAGGAGGCCAGGCCGAGCCGCCCCGTGGTGAGGAGCACCCGGCGGCCGAGACGCGGAAGCAGGTCCGCGGCCGCGTCCAGTGAGGGGACCGGGTGCCACTGGTCCCCGGGCCCGGGCCGCCACCCGGGGCGGCGGAGCACCACGGCGGGCACGCCGGTCTCGGTCGCGGCACGGGCCGCGTTGGCCGTGATCGACTCGGCGAAGGGGTGCGTGGCGTCGACGAGCGCGTCCACGCCCTCCTCCCGCAGCCACCGGGCGAGTCCCCGGGTCCCGCCGAAGCCCCCGACGCGCACCTGTCCGTCCAGCGCGCCCGGCTCGGCGACCCGCCCCGCGAGGGACGTCGTGACGCGAATGCCGGGGCGGGTGGCCAGCGCGGCGGCCAGGGCGCGGGCCTCGGCCGTGCCGCCGAGGATCAGAACGTGAGGGGACACGGCGTCGAGCCTACGAGGTCCGGACCGGCCGCCGGCGGGACGGGGGCCGACGGGTGAACGCGGCTCCGGGCCGTGCCCCGTCCCGCTCACGACCCGACCGGCGAACACCGCTCCGGGTGGTTATCGTCCTGGCATGGAGTCCGTGCGTGCCGTGCTCGTGGACATCGACGGGGTGCTCACCGTGTCGTGGCGGCCGCTGCCCGGGGCCGTAGCGGCGTTGCGGGAGATCCAGGAGGCGGGGCCGGCCGTCCTGCTGGTCACCAACACCACCTCCCGCACGCGGGCGTCGATCGCCGGGACGCTGGCCGAGGCGGGGTTCCCGGTGTCCGCCGAGGACATCCTGACGGCGCCCGCCGCCACCGCCGCCTACCTCGCCGAGCACTGCCCCGGCGCCCGGTGCGTGCTGCTCAACAGCGGCGACATCGCGGAGGACCTCGACGGTGTCACCGTCGTCGAGGCGAGTGACACCGAGACCGTGCCGGATGTCGTCCTGGTCGGCGGGGCCGGCCCCGAGTTCGGCTACGCGGCGCTCGACCGGGCGTTCGGCCATCTGCAGCGCGGGGCCCGGCTGGTGGCGATGCACCGCAACCTGTACTGGCGTACGGCCGAGGGGCTGCGGCTGGACTCCGGGGCGTTCCTGGCCGGGCTGGAGCGGGCCGCGCGGGTGGAGGCGGAGATCACCGGCAAACCGGCGCGGGCGTTCTTCGCGTCGGCGCTCGCCCGGCTGGGCGTCGGCGCGGGCGAGGCGGTGATGGTCGGGGACGACGTCGAGTCCGATGTGCTGGCGGCGCAGCGGGCCGGGATCACCGGGGTGCTCGTACGGACCGGGAAGTTCCAGCCGGAGACGCTGCGGGCCGCCGACGGCACGCCCGACCACGTGATCGACTCCTTCGCGGACCTTCCGGCGCTGCTGCGGGAGTCAGCGCAGCAGTAGTTGCAGGCCGCCCACGACGGTCGCCGCGATGACGAGCTGCTCGAACAGCCGCTGGTTGATCCGGTGCACGGCCCACTTGCCGAACAGCGCGCCGGGCACGACGAACACCACGAGCGCCAGGTCCAGGAGGAGCGAGCGGCCGTCGATCAGGCCGAGGCCCGCGCTGAAGGGCAGCTTGGAGACGTTGACGATCAGGAAGAAGAACGCCGATGTGCCGAGGAAGCCGAGCTTGCGGAAGCCCGCGGAGAGCAGGTACATCGACATCACGGGGCCGCCCGCGTTGGCGACCATGGTGGTGAAACCGCCGAGGACGCCGTAGGACCGGGCCTTGAGCCGGCCCGAGCGGGTGGTGACCGACTCCGGCTCCTCCTCCGTGCCGGCCGTGCGCCGCCGCCACACCGTGACGGCCGCCATCAGCAGCAGGATCGCGCCGATCGAGGTCCGTACGATCGCGTCGTCCGCCCAGATCAGGAACACCGTGCCGACGACGACGCCCGCGGCGACCGCCGGGAACAGCCGCCACAGCGTGGGCCAGTGGGCGTGCCGCCGGTAGGTGGCGACGGCCAGGAGGTCTCCGGCGATCAGGATCGGCAGCAGTACGCCGGTGGAGGCGCGAGCGGGCAGCACCGCCGCGAAGAGGGCGAGGCTGACCGTGTTGGCCCCGCTCACGGCGGTCTTCGAGAAGCCGACGAGCAGGGCCGCGAAGGCGAGGACGGCGAACTCCCAGCCGGTGATGTGCCAGAGCGTCATGGTGTTCATGCGAGCACTGATGCTATGTGCAACGAACAGGTGCCCGTAAGCGCTGTCTCGCCTGGTGGGCGCGCTGAGGCCGTCGGGACCGTCCGGCTGTCGCTAGGACCGTTCGACGAGGACCGCGCTCCCCTGCCCCACCCCGACGCACATCGTGGCCAGGCCGCGCCCGGCCCCCGTGCGCCGCATCCGGTGGAGCAGCGTCGTCAGGATGCGGGCGCCGGAGCAGCCCAGGGGATGGCCGAGGGCGATGGCGCCGCCGCTGGGGTTGACCAGGTCGGGGTCGATGCCGAGCTGGTCGACGCAGGCCAGGGCCTGGGCGGCGAAGGCCTCGTTGAACTCGGCCTCCTCCAGGTCGCCGACGCTCCAGCCGGCGCGGGTCAGGACCTTGCGGGTGGCGGGGACGGGGCCGATGCCCATGACGTCGGGGTGGACTCCGGCGGAGGCGCCGGCGACGTAGCGGCCCAGGGACTCCAGGCCCAGCTCGTTCAGGGCGTCCTCGCTGACGAGGAGGAGACCGGCGGCGCCGTCGTTCATCGGCGAGGCGTTGCCCGCGGTGACGGTGCCGCCGTCACGGAAGACGGGCTTCAGCCGGGACAGCTTCTCGTACGAGGTGTCCTCGCGGACGCATTCGTCGGTGTCGACGACCACGCCGTCGGGGCGTTCCACGGGCAGGAGTTCGTCGTCGAAGTGACCGTTCTTGCGGGCCAGGGCGGCTCGTTGGTGGCTGCGCAGGGCGAAGTCGTCCTGGCGTTCGCGCGGGATGCCGTACCGCGTGGCGACCTCCTCGGCCGTCTCGCCCATGGCCAGCAGGCCGTGCAGTTCGCGCATCGCCGGGTTGACCAGGCGCCAGCCGAGGCGGGTGTCGACGGTTTCCATGCGGTGCGGCAGGGCCTCGTCGGGGCGGGGCAGGACGAAGGGGGCGCGGCTCATCGACTCGGAGCCGCCCGCGATCACGATGTCGGCCTCGCCGGCGGCGATGGTGCGGGCCGCCGTGGTCACGGCCTCCAGGCCCGAGGCGCACAGGCGGTTGACGGTGGCGCCGGGCACGGAGTCGGGGAGGCCGGCGAGCAGCGCGGCCATGCGGGCGACGTTGCGGTTGTCCTCGCCGGC
Source organism: Streptomyces sp. NPDC012466 (assembly GCF_042955215.1). Taxonomy (NCBI): domain Bacteria; kingdom Bacillati; phylum Actinomycetota; class Actinomycetes; order Kitasatosporales; family Streptomycetaceae; genus Streptomyces; species Streptomyces sp. NPDC012466. The sequence continues at coordinate 458,963 of NZ_JBIBEQ010000001.1, forward strand.
CTGGTTGGCGGCGCCCCAGTAGACGTCGTCGATCCGGGCCGGGTCCAGCGCGGGCGCGCCGGCGACCAGGGCGCGGACGACGGTCGCGGCGAGGTCGTCGGGCCGTACCGAGGAGAGGGATCCCCGCAGTTTGCCGATGGGGGTGCGGCGGGCGGCCGCGAAGTGGACGGGACGCACGAGAGGCTCCTCACACCGCGCATTAATTAGCACTGCTAGTTTCGGACTATAGACCTTCACCCCGCCGCTTGTGAAGATTCTGCGCCTCGCGGGGTTCCCTGCAGGTCATATCGCAGGCCGGACGCCCCTCATGCGTCACGTTTGCACCAGTGCGCCCGGGGCACCCGCGCCGTCATGGAGTGGTTGCGGAGCGCCGCCTGCGTGGACGAGGACCCCGAGTTGTTCTTTCCCGTCGGCACCGCCGGCCCCGCCCTGCGCGATACGAGTGCCGCGAAGCGGATCTGCGCGCGCTGCCCGGTGACCGACCAGTGCCTGAGCTTCGCGCTGGGCAACGGTCAGGCCTCGGGCGTATGGGGCGGCACCGGTGAGGAGGAGCGCGACGCACTGCTCCGCACGACCAGGAACGACGCGAGAAGGAGAAGCGCCCTATGACGGCTGTGAGGAGCACACTGCCCGACGACGCCCGCAAGGTCTCCTGCGAGGCGCTCCAGGACACCCTGGTGGATCTGCTCGGGCTCTCGCTGGTCGGGAAGCAGGCGCACTGGAACGTCGTCGGACCGCGGTTCCGGTCCATCCACCTCCAGCTCGACGAGGTGGTCACGGCGGCACGGGACTTCGCCGACACCGTGGCGGAGCGGTCCGCCGCGCTGGGCGTCCCGCCGGACGGCCGCCCGGAGACCGTCGCCAAGGCGTTCACGCTGCCCGCCCCCGCGGAGGGCTGGGTGCGCGACTCGGACGCCGTGCAGGTGATGGTGGACGCGCTGCAGGAAGCGGTGGGCCGCCTGCGCGAGCGCATCGACACGACCGAGAAGGCGGACCCGGTCACCCAGGACCTGCTGATCGGCATCACCGCGGAGCTGGAGAAGCAGCGGTGGATGTTCGACGCCGAGAACTTCCCCCGCTGATCCGCGGACTCCCCCCCGCTGACCCGCGGCGGGACGGCACAGAGCATCCGACGTACGTACGGAAGGGGCAGGCGATGACCGACGCCCTCGAACTCGACGCGCTGTGGGAGGACTTCCACCGCGTGGTGAACATGACCTCGCAGGAACTCGCGGCCTGGCTGCGGGTCCGCGACGCCGACGAGGCCACCGAGCCGCTGCCGGACCAGGCGGGCTCGCCCACCGGGCAGCACGTCCTGGCCATCCTCCAGAAGCGGCGCACCGACCTGACCGAGGACGACCTGCGCGTGATGCGGAAGGTCGTGGACACGGTCACCGAGCAGGTGGACCTGGAGAACGAGCCCGAGCCCGAGGTGACGGCCGAGGACACCCGCCGCCGGCACCGGCTGATGACGGTCGGGCACGACCCGCTGAAGGGGTAGACCGTGGGCCGCCAGGAGCGCGTCGTACGGGAACTCGTCGGCGCGCACGGCCGGACGTACGCCGAGGAGGCGGGCATCGGGCTGAAGGACACCCCGCAGCCGCTGTACCGGCTGCTGGTGCTGTCCCATCTGCTCAGTGCCCGCATCCGCGGCTCGATCGCGCTGGCCACCGCCCGTGCCCTGTACGAGGCGGGGCTGCGCGATCCGCGGCGCATGGCGCGAGCCTCCTGGCAGGAGCGGGTCGACGCGCTGGGCCGGGGCGGCTACCGGCGCTACGACGAACGCACGGCCACCCAGCTCGGTGACGCGGCAGAGCTGCTGAACGACCGGTGGGGCGGCGATCTGCGGCGGCTTCGCGGGGAGGCGGACGGCATGGTGCCCGAACTGAGCCGCCTTCTCCAGGAGTTCCCGGGCATGGGCCCGGCCGGAGCCGGCATCTTCCTGCGCGAGGCGCAGGGCGTCTGGCCGGAGGCCGCCCCCTACCTGGACGCCAAGGCCCTCCAGGGCGCCGAGCGGCTGAACCTGCCGACGGAGCCGAAGCGCCTCGTCGCACTGGCCGGGGACACCGACCCGGCCGTCCTCGCCGCCGCGCTGGTACGGGCGGCGGTGGACAAGGGCGTCGCCGAGGACACGCTCAGCCGCGCCCGGTGACCGGCACCCCCTCACCCGAGCAGCCAGCCCCCGTCCACGGTGAGTTCCACCGCGTTGACGGACCGGTTGCGCAGCAGGAAGTCCACCGCGTCGACCACGTCCGCCATCGCGGCGAGCCGCCCCGTGGGTGTCTCGGTGCGCAGCGCGGCGAGCACCTTCTCCGGTTTGGCCTGCCAGTACGGGCTGTCGCCCACGATTCCGGGATGCACAACGTTGACCCGGACGGGGGCGAGCTCGACGGCGAGGGAGTTCATCAGCCCCCGCACCCCGGCGTTGACCGTCGCCACCGTCGTCGCTCCCGGGTAGGGGCGCTCCTTGGCCTGGCCGCCGAACAGCACGATGGCGCTGTCGTCGTGCAGCCGGGCGCGCAGCGTGTGCACGACCTCGGTGTAGCCGACGAGCTTGAGGGTGACCAGGCGCAGGGCCGCGTCGATGTCGTACTCGGTCACCTTGTTGTCGTCCCGGGAGACGCCCGCGATCACCAGGTGGTCGACGCGGCCCATGTCGGCCAGGGCCGCCGCGATCTCCATCGGCCGGGCCAGGTCGACGGCCAGTCCGCGGGCGCCCACCTCCTTCGCGACCACTTCGGCCCGCTGGGTGTCGCGGCTGGTGAGAACGACGTCGTCGCCCTGCCCGGCCCGCGCCCGGGCGAACTCGAGCCCGATCCCCGATGTTCCGCCGACGACGAGCACACTGCTCATGACTTCTCCTCCAGTGCCGCGCGCAGGTAGTCCCAGTCCCGCGTGAACCGGTACGAGTGCCGTGACGGCGGTTGCGGCGCCTGTGTCTCCAGCCAGCGCAGCGGTCCCTGCCCCGCGTTGCCGAAACCGTGCACGCATCCGGCGCCCGCCCAGGCCAGATCGCCGGGCTCCAGCCGGTACCGCTCGCCGTCGAGGGTGGCTTCCGCCACGCCCTCCAGGATCAGATACGTCTCCTCGAAGGGATGGTCGTGGGTGCCGATGACCCCGTCGGAGGCGTACTGCACCATGAACATCGTCGAGGCGACCGCGCCCAGATCGCCGTCGATCATCATCTTCACCGTGATCCCGCTGTAGACCAGCAGCGCGGTCCGCATGCTCGCCGTGGCCGCCAGCAGATCCTGCGACTGCCTGGCGGGATCCATCTGGTCGGGCTCGAAGTGGCCGAAGGAACGGGTGCGCGGATCGCGCACGTCCACCCGGGCCGGCCGGCGCGCGGGCAGGTCCGGTACGGCCTGGGTGTCGTGTCCGTAGCGGGCGCGCGGCACCGGGGCCAGCATGTCCGCCCAGCGGCCTGCGGTGCTCCCGGCCCCGCGCCAGGCGTGGGGAACACCGGTCGGCAGCAGGCCGTAGTCGCCCGCCTCCAGCAGGCAGGAGCCGTCCGGCACGTCGAGGACCACGGCTCCGTAGAGGACGTGGAAGGTCTCCTCGTACGAGTGCACGTGCGCGGGCACCCGGCCGTCCGGGAGCAGTTCGCACAGGCCGAAGCCGGTGTGGACGCTGCCGTCCTCCTCGCCGACCAGCGCCCGGCGCCGGTGACCGTGTCGGTCGTAGGGCGGGTCGGTCAGGCCGGCGGCGTGGCGCACCAGGTGATTCGTCATGCCGGTGCCTTCGCGCCCTTGGTCTCCTTCGCCGCGAGGAGCCGGTCGCGGGACTCGCCGACGAGCCGCAGGGCGCGTGCGGTGTCGCCCAGGAGCCTGCCGTCGCGCTTGCGGAGCACGCCGTCGACGAGGACGGTGTCCACGTTGGAGACGTCGGCGCACAGCGTCACCGCGGCGACTGCGTCGTGCACGGGGGCGACGTTCGGTGCGGTGGCGTCGATCGCGACGATGTCGGCGCGCTTGCCGGGGGTCAGGGAGCCGGTGCGGTCCTCCAGCCCGGCGACGTGGGCGCCGTTGACCGTGGCGATCTCCAGCATCTGACGCGCTGTCAGCATGGTGGCGGGGACCGGCATGTTGGCCTGCCAGCAGTCGGCGTTGACACGGGCGCGTTCGGCGCCGAAGGCCGCGCGGATCTGGGTGAACATGTCGCCGGGCACGGTGGTGACGACGTCGATGCTGAGCGAGGGCCGCAGACCGTGCTCGATCGCCTGCATCACGGGTGGCCAGCCGTGCCCCATCTGGAGTTCCACCTGGGGCGCGATCGATACCGTGCCGCCGCTGTCGGCGACCATCCGCCACTCCTCGCCGCTGAGGTGGCAGCTGTGGACATAGGTGGTGTCGGGGCCGAGGAGTCCCAGGCCGTGGAGTTGCCTGACCATGCCGAAGCGGCCGGCGAGCCGCCCCATGGCCACGTGCACCGTGATGGGGAGGCCCAGTTCGCGCGCCAGGGCCCACTCGGCGGTGACGACCTCGTCGACGCAGAAGCCGGGGCCGCGGGTGGCGAGGCCCATGGTCAGCAGGCCATCGTCGGACGCGAAGTGCGTCGACCGGATCCGCCGTACGTCGTCCGCCGGAATGGCGATCCTGCTCTCGAACCAGTAGTCCGCGAGGGAGGTGTTGGCGCTGCCGTACGCGTACTGCGCCCGGATGCCGGACTCCGTCAGGCCCTGGATCGCCGCGTCCGGGTGCTCGGGGGTGTTGTTGATGTGCGACCAGTCGACGAGGGTGGTGATGCCGGCGTTGATGCACTCCAGCGCGCCCGCGAGGTTGCCGGCGTAGACGTCCTCGGGGGTGTACAGGGGTGCGAAGGTGTCGAGGACGTCGACGAAGTAGTCGTCGAGGGTGGCGTCGGGGGCGACGCCCCGGATGGGGGCCTCCCACGTGTGGCGGTGGGTGTCGACGAAGCCGGGGATCACGAGGTGCCCGGTCATGTCGAGGACCTCGGCGTCGGCGCTGATCTCGGGCTCGACGGCCGCGATCCTGCCGTCCTCGACCAGGACGTCCCCCTGGGGCAGGTCCCCGATGTCGGGGTCCATCGAGATCACGTGACCGGAGCGCAGCAGTGTCCTGGTGGTCATCGCGCTTCCTCCCATGGGGTGTTCGATGGCGGGTGTGCGGCTCAGTACGCGGCGAGCCCGCGGACCTCCGTGACGACCTTGTCGACGGTGGGGATGACCTGCTCCTCCAGCGCGTCGGCGAACGGCAGCGGGACGCACTCCCCCGCCACCCGGCGCACGGGCGCGTCCAGCAGGCCGAAGCCCTCGTCGGCGACGACCGAGACGACGGTGGCGCCCCAGCCGCCCTGGTACGGGTTCTCCTCGACGGTGACGAGCCGCGAGGTCTTGCCCAACGAGGCGAGGACGGTCGCGGCGTCCAGGGGGACCAGACAGCGCAGGTCGACGACTTCGGCCTCGACCCCCTCCCCCGCCAGCACGTCGGCGGCCTTCAGGGCCAAGGGCACCATGGAGGCGAGCGCGACGAGCGTGACGTCCGCGCCCTCCCGCACGACCGAGGCCCGGCCCAGCTCGACGACGTGATCGGGCGGAGCCGGTGACCCCTTGCTCGCGAGCAGCCCCTTGTGCTCGAAGAAGACCACCGGGTCGTCGCTGCGGATCGCCGCCGCCATCATGCCGACGACGTCGGCGGGTGTCGCCGGTGCCGCGATCCTCAGACCGGGCACGGTCAGGGCCCAGTTCTCGGTGGCCTGGGAGTGCTGGGCGCCGAAGCCGAGCCCGCCGCCGTTGGCGGTGCGTACGACGAGAGGCACGGTCACCTGGCCGCCGGTCATGTAGCGGACCTTCGGGATCTCGTTGGCGAGGTAGTCCCAGCAGCAGGCCAGGAAGTCGGAGAACATGATCTCCACGACGGGCCGCATCCCGGTCATGGCGGCACCCATCGCCGCGCCCACGATGGCCTGTTCGGAGATGGGCGTGTCCCACACGCGTTCGGGCCCGAACTCCTCTCGCAGCCCCGTGGTCGTCTTGAACACCCCGCCGGCCGCGCCGATGTCCTCCCCGAGGCACACCACCGAGGCGTCCCGGCGCATCTCGCGTGCGATGCCCTCGGCGACCGCGTCCCGGTAGGTGATCACGTCCGCCATGCGGCACCTCCGTCCGCCCACACGTCGGTCAGCGCCTCGCGCGGATCGGGCGGCGGCGCGGCCTTCGCCGCCGCCACGGCCCGCTCCACCACGGTCCGGGCCCGCTCGTCGGCCTCGGCGACCGCGTCCGCGCCCACCCCCAGTTCGGCCAGGCGCCCCCGCGCGAGGTCCAGCGGGTCGTGCTTGAGCCAGCGTTCGACCTCCTCGGCCGGGCGGTAGGCCGCCGGGTCGGCGCGGCTGTGCCCGAAGTGACGGTAGGTCTCGGCCTCCAGCACGGCGGGCCCGTCTCCGGCCCGGGCCCGCCGCGCGAGCCGCCCCACCGCCTCCTCGACCGCCTCGACGTCGTTGCCGTCGACGACCTCGCCCGGGATGCCGTGGGCAGGGGCCCGGTCGGCGGCGGGGCGGGCCACGGCCGTGACGTCGGCGATCGGCGTGTACTCCATGTACAGGTTGTTCTCGCACACGAACAGCACCGGCAGTTTCCACACCGCGGCCAGGTTGAGCGATTCGTGAAAGGCGCCGATGTTGGTCGCGCCGTCGCCGAAGAAGGCGACCGCGAGCTGCTCGGTGCCGCGCAGCCGGGCCGACCAGGCCGCCCCCACCGCCATCGGAAGGTGGGAACCGACGATGGCGTACGAGCCGAGCATGTGGGTGGCCGCCTTGGTCAGGTGCATGGAGCCGCCCTTGGCCTTGCACAGCCCGGTCGCCCGGCTCATCAGCTCGGCGAGGCACTCCTCGGGCGTGGCGCCCCGGGCCAGGGCATGGTGGTGGCCCCTATAGGTGGCGAACACGTAGTCGTCCGGGCGCAGGGCGGCACTCGCGCCCACGGCGATCGCCTCCTGCCCGGCGGCCAGATGCGTGGTGCCCTTCACGAGACCTCGCAGGAACAGGTCGTGGGCGGCCTTCTCCGTGCGGCGGATGACGTTCATCCGCTCGTAGCAGTCGAGGAGGGCGGTGGCGTCCATCAGCGGTCCCGGGTGTTGAGGTGGGACTGCGCCTCGCGCCGGGTGTTCAGCTCGCCGCCCACCGTCCAGTACTTGCGCCCGGCCACCAGCAGGTCCTCGGCGGGGAACTTGGTGATGACCTCGCAGCCGTCGGCGGTGACGACCAGTTCCTCCTCGATCCGGGCGGCGGACCAGCCGTCGGCGGCCGGCCAGTACGTCTCCAGGGCGAACACCATGCCCTCTTCGAGGACTTCGGGGTGGTCGAGGGAGACCAGACGGCTGAAGATCGGCTTCTCCCAGATCGACAGGCCGACGCCGTGGCCGTACTGGAGGGCGAAGGCGGCGGTCTCGTCGGCGAAGCCGAACTCCTCCGCACGCGGCCAGACCCGCACGATGTCGGCGGTGGTAGCGCCCGGCCGGACCAGGGCGATCGCCTCGTCCATGAAGGCACGGCAGCGCACATAGGCATCCCGCTGCGCACCGGAGGCGCTGCCGACGGCGAACGTGCGGTAGTAGCAGGTGCGGTAGCCGAGGTGGCTGTGCAGGATGTCGAAGAAGGCGGGGTCGCCGGGGCGGATCAGACGGTCGCTGTAGACGTGCGGATGCGGCGAACAGCGCTCGCCCGAGATGGCGTTGACGCCTTCGACGTACTCGCTGCCGAGGTCGTAGAGCACCTTGCTGACCACTCCGACGCACTCGTTCTCGCGCACCCCCGGGCGCAGGTACCCGTACAGCTCCTCGTAGGCCGCGTCGACCATGGCGCAGGCCTGGGTGAGCAGGGCGATCTCGTCGCCGGTCTTGATCCGGCGGGCCTCCAGGAAGACCTGCTGCCCATCGACGACGCCGATGCCCTCGGCGCGCAGCGCGGCGAGGACCGGCATCTCGGCGACGTCGACACCGAGGGGTTCGCCCGCGAGACCGTGGTCGCGCAGCTCGGCGGCGATCTTGGCGGCGACGTCCTCGGCGATCCCGGCGTCCGGATGGAAGGCGCCGCGCAGGGTGGAGATGCCGGCGCGGGCACCGGTGGGCGGGCCGCCCTTGCCGTCGCTGTAGTCGAGCCAGGGGTTGTACAGCTGGTGGTGGCGGGCGGCGGAGCCGAAGTCCCAGACGACCGGTTCGCCGTCGCGCACCAGCAGGGCGAAGCGGATCAGCTTGTCCATCGCCCAGGTGCCGATGTGGGTGGCCGTCATGTAGCGGATGTTGGCGAAGTCGAAGCTGAGCACCGCGCCGAGCTCGGAGCGGTTCAGGGACTCGTGCAGCCGGGCCAGCCGCTGTCCGCGCAGCCGGTCCAGGTCGATGCGCTCTTCCCAGTCGACGGCGTTGGGTCCGTATGTGTGGATCGCCATGGCGACCACCCCCACTTCGGAGTGAACGCCCGAGTGCGGTGGGTGTCAAGTGTCACTGAACAAGGCTGTCACCCGGCATCGCCGGACACGAACCAGACGCCCACAGCCGGTACCTCTCCATCGTTGCGGTAGCGGTGGGGGGTCGTCGACTCGAAGCAGACGGAGTCGCCCGGCCGCACGGTGTACTCCTCGAAACCGAGGGTGAGGATCAGCTCGCCCGAGGTCAGATAGCCGTACTCGGTTCCGGGGTGCCGCATGAGCGCGCCGGAGCCGGAGGACGAGCCACCGGGCCGGTATGTCACCAGCAGGAAGTCGGCCTCCGCGCCCGGGACCCGCCCGAGACGCTCCCACACGACCCCCGAGTCCAGCTCCAGCGTCTCCCGCCCGCCCGCACCGACCAGGGGCCCGATCCGCCGCCCCGGATCAGCCGCGAAGGCGGCGAGGGCGTGCGGCACGGTGGCGGGGACGGCGGCGAGCGGCCCCGCTCCGACGCCCGCCCGGACCGGCTCCTGGGCCCCGTCCCCGGCTCCCTTCCCCGCATCGAAGAGGGACTCGACGGAGATCCCCAGCGCCGTGGTGATCGCGTACAGCGTGCTGACGGACGGCTGGCTCTTCCCGGTCTCGATCTGCGACACCAGACTCGCCGACACGCCGATCTCCCGGGCCAGCGCACGCAGAGTCGTCCCGCGCTCCAGGCGCGCCTGCCGGATACGCGCGCCGACGGGCGGCACGACGGCGGATGACACGGGCGGCTCCTCTGCTCGGGCTGCGTGTGCAGCTTCATTGAACAGCGCGCGCCGCCTCTGACGCCAGGAGCCGGAAGTTCCCTGCCTTGCGGTCCTCACCCGAACGGTCCGGCGCCGGTGGTGGGCCGTGGGGGGCGGTGGTGCGCTGAGGGCACGCGTCACGTCCCCAGGAGGCACTCCCGATGACCCGTCGTCCGTCCCGCCTCGTCCGCGTCCTCTCCCCCGCCCTGGCGGCGAGCACGCTGCTCGCCACCGCGGCCTGCTCGGACGACGGCGGCACGGACGGTGCGCGCGTCCCGGGCGTCACCGCGTCCCAGGCCGCCGCGCAGCGGCAGACCCCCTCCCCCACCGCCACGCTCTCCACGGACGGCGCCCGGACCGCGCTGATCACCGAGGCGGACATCGAGGACGACTGGACGCAGGTGAAGGACACGGAGGCGAAGAGCTGGCACGACAGCCTGCTCATCGGCACCGTCGACGTCTCCGACTTCCTCACCGCCAAGGCCCAGGCGGCCGACTGCCGGCGGCTCCTCGACTCCCTCTTCGACGACGATCTGCTGGGCAGACCGTCGGGCGCGTCCGAACTGCGCGGCTTCCAGCAGGGCGACTCCCGCCTGCTGTACCAGGTCGCCTCCTACGACCGCACCGACCCGCAGGACTCCCTGACGTGGATGGCGACCCTGCCGGAGAAGTGCGATCAGTTCACCGTGACCGACGGCAAGGAGCAGCGCACCGTCCAGGTCATCGGGATCTCGCTGCCCAAGGTCGGCGACGCCCGTCAGGGCCTGCGCGTGACGGTGCGGGGCTCGACCGGCGGCGACGAGGCCACGCTGACCCTGGACGTCGCCGCCGTCCGCGTGGGCAACGACGCGATCACCGTCACGGCGGGCGGGCTCGACGGGGACGAGAACGACTCCGTCCAGCAGGCGGTGCAACAGGGCACCCAGCGTCTGAAGGACGTCCTGGCCGGGAAGTCGCCCGCCGCGAGCCCCCAGTAGAGCGGCCCGCACGGCAAGCCGCCTCCTCCCGCACGCCTGCCCCGCCCCAACCTCCGTCCCCGCTGCGCCGATTCCCGGGACAGCGTGATCACCGGAGCGGCACAATGGCGCCGATGACCGGTTTCGGTCGTTCGTGCGAGTGCGAGGAGAGGACGAGTCGTGAGTGATGGCCACACCCCTTCAGGCGGGTCGGCGAGGCTGAACACCGGTGTGGCGCACAACGCGCGCGTGTGGAACTACTGGATCGGCGGCAAGGACAACTACGAGGTCGACCAGCGGGTCGGCGAGCAGGTCGCCGGCATGTTCCCGATCATCCGGGACATCGCCCGCGCCGACCGCGACTTCCTCGGCCGGGCCGTGTCGTTCCTCGCCGGTGAGCGCGGTGTGCGGCAGTTCCTCGACATCGGCACGGGACTGCCGACGGCGGACAACACCCACGAGATCGCCCAGCGCCTCGCGCCCGACTCGCGCATCGTCTACGTCGACAACGACCCGATCGTGCTGGTGCACGCCCGCACACTGCTGACCGGCACCCACGACGGCGTCACCTCCTACATCGACGCCGATGTGCACGACCCGGACGCCATCCTCGAACGGGCGGGGCAGACCCTCGACTTCGCGCAGCCCATCGCCGTGATGATGCTGGGCATCCTCAACTTCGTCCTGGACGTCGACAAGGCCCGGGACATCGTGCGCCGGGTGATGGCCGCGGTGCCGTCGGGCAGCTTCCTGGTCCTCACCCACCCGACCTTCGACGACGAGCTGGGCGGCGCGGGCCAGATCCCGGCCATGAAGTTCTGGAACGAGAACGCCACTCCCCCGATCACCGCCCGCGCCGGCGCGGACATCGCCGCGTTCTTCGAGGGGCTGGAGCTGCTGGAGCCGGGCATGGTGTCGTGCGGCCAGTGGCGTGCCGAGCCCGGCTCGGCCGTGCTGGTGCCGCAGTACGGCGCGGTGGCCGTGAAACCCTGACACGCGGCGGTGCCGTCGCGGCAGACAGCAGAGCCCGGGCGCGACGACGCCCTCACGGTCCACCGGCCGGCGGCCGAGGGGCAGGAGGACGATTGAACGGGCGTGTGGCCGGTCACAGTTCTCCTGGAGCGGCTACCCAGGAAGTCCGAACGGCTGAAAGTATGATCAAGCAATGTCTGACATGACCGAAACCACGCCCGGCTGGCTGTCCTCCGACGAACTGGAGATGACACGCGCCCGCATGCCGATCCTGTACGTCGAGGCCGTCCCGGTCCGCGTCGACGACAGCGGCGAAGTCACCAGCGTCGGCCTGCTGCTGCGCATCGGCCCCGACGGCACGGTCAGCCGGACGCTGGTCTCCGGCCGCGTGCTGCACCACGAACGCGTCCGCGACGCCCTCCTGCGCCATCTGGAGAAGGACCTCGGCCCGGTCGCGCTGCCCCGCGTCCCGGCGTCGCTCCAGCCGTTCACGGTCGCGGAGTACTTCCCGACGCAGGGCGTCACGGCGTACCACGACCCCCGCCAGCACGCGGTGTCCCTCGCCTACATCGTGCCGGTGACGGGCGACTGCCGGCCCCGGCAGGACGCGCTCGACCTGGTGTGGTTCAGCCCGCGGGAGGCCGTCTCGGAGGCGGTGCAGAGCGAGATGCCGGGTGGGCACGGAGTGCTGCTGAAGCAGGCGCTGGCGCATGCGGGCTGCGTGATCTGACCGCCGGGCGGTCAGCGGAGGACCGGGAGAGGACCCTCGCCGATGCGGCTTGACGACATGCCGCTGCACGACCCGTTCGTCGTCGCCGACGACACGACCCGCACCTACCACCTGTACACGTCCAACGTCCCGTCCGTGTCGGGCGTGGACGGCACCGGCACGATGGTCTACCGCAGCCACGACCTGCGCGACTGGACGCTGCCCGTGGTGGTCTTCCTGACCGCCGGGCAGGAGGGCATCTGGGCCGTGGACGGGGCGTGGGCGCCGGAGGTGCACGCGTGGGCCGGCAGGTACTACCTGTTCACGACCCTGCACAACGCGAGCCGTCCGCTCGCCGCCCCGCCGCCGAACCGATGGGGTGTGCCCTTCCGGACCCCGACCCACATGCGCGGCACGATCACGGCGGTCTCCGACTCCCTGCTCGGCCCCTTCACGGTCCTCGACCCGTCCCGGCCGGTGCCGCCCGAGCACCTCATGACCCTGGACGGCACGCTGTACGCCGACCCGTCCGGGCAGCCCTGGATGGTGTACGCGCACGAGTGGCTGCAGACCATCGACGGCACGATGGAGGCGGTCCGCCTGACCCCGGACCTGTCCCGGACGGCCGGCGACCCGGTGTTCCTCTTCAAGGCCTCGGACGCGCCCTGGACCGGCGAGCAGATCCCCGCCGGCGTCCCGCACCAGCTCCCGCCGTACATCACCGACGGCCCCCAGCTGTACCGCACCCCTGACGGTTCCCTGCTCATGCTGTGGTCGACCTACGAGAAGAACACGGCCGGTCGGGACGGCACCGTCAGCGGCGGCTACGTGCAGACCTACGCCGTGTCGCGATCCGGGGACCTCGCGGGACCCTGGGAGCAGCGCCGCCCGCTGGTCCGCGACGACAGCGGCCACGGCATGCTCTTCCGCACCTTCGACGGCCGCCTGATGATGATCCTCCACCGGCCCTTCGAGAACGCCCGCGGCAAGCTGTACGAGATGCGACTCGACGGCCACGAGCTGGAGGTTTCCCGCCGACGGGACGACCTGGACGGCGGCGGCTGACCCCGCCCGGTGACGGCCCCGAACGCGACCGGAGGGTCCGCCGATGTCGGCAGACCCTCCGGTCGACTCTGTCGGGACGACAGGATTTGAACCTGCGACCCCTTGACCCCCAGTCAAGTGCGCTACCAAGCTGCGCCACGTCCCGTTGCCCGTCTGACCTGGGGATTCCCCCGGCCGAACGCGCAGGGAAACAATACCGCACTCGCGCCGGTGATCGCGCATCCGTTTCCCGGCGACACCGCTTGACCTCAAGCTTGGTCGAGGTTGCACGCTCGTCGTCATGACCAACGCGACGCGGACGCACACGTACACGTATGCCGACCTGCCGGGCCTGATGGGCCTGATGACCGGGGACGAGAAGCACGGCCCGGCCGCGACGTCCACCCTGGACGTGCTGTGGGTCCTCTACGACCGGGTGCTGCGAGTGAGCCCGAAGAGCAGGACCGACCCGGGGCGGGACCGGTTCCTGCTGTCCAAGGGGCACGGGCCGATGGCGTACTACGCCGTGCTGGCGGCCAAGGGCTTCGTGCCGGTGGAGTGGCTGCCGGGCTTCGGCTCGTACGACTCCCCGCTCGGCCACCATCCCGACCGGACGCTCGTGCCGGGGGCCGAGATCGGCAGCGGATCACTCGGGCACGGACTGCCGATCGCCGTCGGAACGGCGCTGGGGCTGCGCGCCCAGGGGTTCGACGAGCCGCGGGTGTGGACGCTGATCGGGGACGCCGAGCTGGACGAGGGCAGCAACCACGAGGCGATCGCCTTCGCCGGGGCCGCCGGGCTCGACCGGTTGCACACCGTCGTCGTCGACAACTCCTCCGCCACGTACGCGCGACCGGGCGGGATCGCCGCCCGTTTCGAGGCGGCGGGCTGGTCCGCGCTGACCGTCGACGGCCGTGACCACGAAGCCCTGTACACCGCCTTCACCGCGCCGCACCCGGGCCGCCCGCACGTGGTCGTGGCCCGGGTCGAGCCGAAGTCCGCCTGAGCTCCCGCACCGGAAGGAACCTCATCCCCATGGACACCATGCGAGACCGATTCGCCCCCGTCGTCTCCCGCCTGCTCGACGAGGACCCCCGGGTCGCCGTGGTCCTCGCCGCGATCGGCACGGACGGCTTCGCCGACGCCGCACGCCGCCATCCCGGCCGGGTCGTCGACGTCGGCATCCGCGAGCAGCTCCTGGTCGGGGCGGCGGCGGGGCTGGCGCTGACCGGGCTGCGACCCGTCGTGCACACCTTCGCCAGCTTCCTCGTGGAACGGCCCTTCGAGCAGATCAAGCTGGATCTCGGACACCAGGACGCGGGCGCGGTGCTGGTGAGCGCCGCCGCCTCGTTCGACTGGCCCGCGGGCGGTTACACCCACATGGCGCCGGGCGATGTGGCGCTGCTCGACACCCTGGACGGCTGGACCGTCCATGTGCCGGGGCATCCGGACGAGGCCGAGACGCTGCTGCGGCACGCGGTCGCGGCGGGCGACGACAAGGTGTACGTACGGCTGTCCGTCCAGGCCAACGAGCGCGCACTGCCCGTCGACGGGAATCGGTTCCACACCGTCCGCGAGGGGCGCTCCGGCGTCGTGGTCGCCGTGGGGCCGATGCTCGACGCGGTGCTCGCCGCCTCCGAAGGGCTGGACGTCACCGTCCTGTACGCCACCACCGTCCGCCCCTTCGACGCGGCCGCCCTGCGCCGGGCCACCGAGGCGGCCGGGACGGACGTCGTCCTCGTCGAGCCCTACCTGGCGGGGACGTCGACGGCCGCCGCGAACGACGCCCTGTCGGACGTGCCGCACCGTGTCCTCGGGCTGGGCGTGGGACGTCGCGAACTGCGGCGGTACGGGCAGCCCGCGGAGCACGCAGCCGCCCACGGACTCGACGCCCGGTCGCTGCGGGAGCGCATCGGGAGCTTCGTCGGGGCGGCCGTCAGGGTGTGAGACCGCGAGGCGTCACACCGCCGGCAGGCCGAGCCGGGGGTGGGCCTCCAGGAGGCGGGTCGGGGCCGCCTGACGCCACGAGTCGGCGAGGATGTCGCGCAGTTCGCCCTCGTCCTCGATGGCGTCGAGCCGGGCCCGCACCCAGGCGAACTGGGACTCGTGGTCGGCGATCCAGAACTTCCCCGGTTCGGCGAGCACCAGTTCGTCGCGCTCCTCCTTGGGGCAGCGCACGGCGATGGAGGTCTCCTCCTCCGGCAGGGTGGCGAACATCTTTCCCGCGACCCGGAACGTGGGCATGCTCCAGGCGATCTTCTCCGTCGTGTCCGGCAGGGACAGGGCGATCCGTCGTACGTCTTCGGCATCCGGCATGGCAGGCACCGTATCGGCTCTCACCGACCATCACCTGGTGAGAGCGGTTGCCGGTATGTGCTTGTAGTAGATCGTCGTGGGCCTCAGGACCCCGTCGGGGCTCGCCGCGTAGTCGGGGATCGCTCCGACCGGTGTCCAGCCGGCGGACCGGTACAGACGTTCCGCGGGGCTGCCGGTCTCGGTGTCCAGGTGCAGGAGGGTGACACCGGCCGCCGCGGCGGCGGCCTCAGCCGCGGCCAGGAGCCCACGGGCGAGGCCGCGTCCACGGGCGTCCGGGTGCACCATCAGCTTCACGAGTTCGGCGCGGTGCCGGCTGTTGGCCTTGCCGGGGAAGGCCAGGCTCACGGTGCCGAGCACCCGGTCCCCGTCGCACGCCGCCCACACGGCGAGCCGGCCCGCGGCGACCTCGGCGGCCCGCTCCTCCCACCAGTCGCGGGCCTCCGCAGGGCCGAGCGGAGCGAGGAAGCCGACCGAGGCGCCCCCGTTCACAGTGGCGGTCAGCAGGTCCGCCAACTCTGCCGAACAGGCGAGCAGCCGGGGTACGTCCAGGCGGATCACGGCCGCACCACCGCCAGCAGATAGCGGACGCCCTCGGGGGCCGTGCACCGGAACCGGGTCGGGCCCCACACTCGCATCCGCAGGCAGTCACCGGCGTCCAGGCGGTGTTCGGTGTCCTGCGTGGTCACCTCCAGGGCGCCCTCCAGGACCCAGATGTGCTGCTCCAGGCCGGCCACGGGCGGGCGGTCGTAGGCGAGGTCGGCGCCGGGTGAGAGGCGGGCCTCCACGAGTTCCCCGCGCAGGGCGGGGTGCGGCGGCGACACGGACCGCCGCACGAAGCCGGAGGCCCGGTCCTGCCAGACGGGCTGGCCGGTGGAGCGGACGACGGCCTGCGGTTCGGCCTCGACCTCGCTGAGGAGCTGGGACATGGTGCGGCCGTAGACGGCGCACAGGCGGTTCAGGAGTACGGCGGTGGGGCTGATCTCCGCCCGCTCGGCCCGGGACAGGGTGGACCGGCTCACCCCGCTGCGGTCGGCCAGTTCGCCCAGGGACCAGCCGTGTTCGGCCCGCAGTTCGGCCAGGCGCACGCCCAGCCGGGCGTCGAGTGGCTCCGTCTCGTCGCTTCTCATATGCGGGACGCTATCCCGGATATGAGACAGCACTGTTACGGACTCCTCACCCCTGGGCCGCCGCGCCGAGCGCGTCCAGCACCGGGCGGATGAGGGGGTGCTCCTCGGCTCCCCGGCGTACGGCGGCGAAGACCCGGCGGGTGGGGGCCGTTCCGTCGACGGGGCGGACCACCACCCCGGTGAGGTCCATTCCGCGCAGCGCCGAGCGCGGCACCAGGGCGACGCCCGCGTCGGCCGAGGCGAGGGCGACGACCGCGCGGAAATCGTCCGAGGAGTGCTCCATGCGGGGCTGGAAACCGGCGCTCTCGCAGGCCAGCACCACCACGTCGTGGCAGGGGTTGCCGGGGTACGGACCGATCCAGGGGTCCTTGGCCAGTTCGGCGAGCGGCACCTCGGCCGCGTCGGCCAGGCGGTGGGTGACCGGGACGACGGCGTCGAAGGGCTCGGCGTACAGCGGTAGGTGCGCCAGTCGCGGGTCGTCGGCGGGCGGGGCCCCGCGATACTCCACGGCGACGGCGACATCGACCTGCCGGTCCAGCACCATCGGCAGGCTCGCGTCACCCTCGGCGTCCTGGACGCTTATGCGGATCCCGGGCGCCGACCGGGCGAGAGAGGCCACGGCGGGCGCGACGACCAGGGCGATGCCCGTCGCGAAGGAGGCGACCGTGACGGTGCCGGCCGCGCCCGAGCTGTACGCGGCGAGCTCGGCCTCGGCCCGCTCCAGCTGGGCGAGGACGGCGTTGGTGTGGTTGAGCAGGATCTCGCCGGCCGGGGTGAGCCGTACGCCCTTGGCGCCGCGCTCGACGAGCCGGTGGCCGGTCTCCTGCTCCAGGGCGGCGAGCTGCTGGGAGACGGCCGACGGGGTGAGGTACAGCGCGGCGGCAGCCGCCGTCACCGTACGGTGGTCGGCCACCGCCCGGAGGATGTGCAGCCGCCGCGCTTCGATCATGCGATCGATTGTCTCAAATTCGCCCCGTGCTGTCGGTCAGCCCTCCAGCTCGGCGCGTGCCGCCACGAACGCGTCGACCGCGCGGTTGACATCGTCCGTGGAGTGCGCGGCCGACAGCTGGACGCGGATCCTGGCCTGGCCCTGCGGCACCACCGGGTACGAGAAGCCGATGACGTAGACGCCGCGCTCCAGCAGCAGCTCCGCCATGCGTCCGGCGACCGCCGCGTCGCCGATCATCACCGGAGCGATGGCGTGGTCGCCGGGAAGGACGTCGAAGCCCTCTTCGGTCATACGGCTGCGGAAGAGGGCCGTGTTCTCGGCCAGCCGGACGCGCAGGTCGTCCGCCGACTCCAGCAGGTCGAGCACCTTCAGCGAGGCAGCGGCGATCACCGGGGCGAGGGTGTTGGAGAACAGGTAGGGCCTCGAGCGCTGGCGCAGCAGGGCGACGATCTCGGCGCGGGCCGCCACGTAACCGCCGGACGCGCCGCCGAGGGCCTTGCCGAGGGTGCCGGTGATGATGTCGACGCGGTCCATGACGCCGTGCAGCTCGGGCGTGCCGCGGCCGCCGGGGCCGACGAAGCCGACCGCGTGGGAGTCGTCGACCATGACCATCGCGTCGTAGCGGTCGGCGAGGTCGCAGATCTCGCGCAGCGGGGCCACGTAGCCGTCCATGGAGAAGACGCCGTCGGTGACGATCAGGCGGCGGCGCGCGTCGGAGGCCTCCTTCAGACGGGCCTCCAGTTCGGCCATGTCACGGTTGGCGTACCTGAGGCGGCGGGCCTTGGACAGGCGGATGCCGTCGATGATGGAGGCGTGGTTCAGCGCGTCGGAGATGACCGCGTCCTCCGGGCCGAGCAGCGTCTCGAACACACCGCCGTTGGCGTCGAAGCAGGAGGAGTACAGGATCGTGTCCTCCTGGCCGAGGAACGCCGAGAGCCGCGCCTCGAGTTCCTTGTGCACCTCCTGGGTGCCGCAGATGAAGCGGACGGACGCCATGCCGTAGCCCCAGCGGTCCAGGGCCTGGTGGGCGGCGGCGACGACCTCGGGGTGGTCGGCGAGACCGAGGTAGTTGTTGGCGCAGAAGTTGAGGACCTCGCCGGGGCGGCCGCCCGCGGTGACGTTCACGGTGGCGGACTGCGGGGTGCCGATCACGCGCTCGGGCTTGTGCAGGCCGGCGGCGCGGATCTCGTCGAGGGTGGCGCGCAGGTCGTCGCGCACGGAGTCGAACATCAGGAAGCTCCTAAGGTGCTTGCGGTGAAGGGGAATTACGCGGTCCAGTCGAGGATGACCTTGCCGCCGCGGCCGCTCGCCGCGTCCTCGAACGCCGCCTCGTAGTCACGGTGGCCGTAGCGGCCGGTGATGACGGGCGAGAGGTCCAGGCCGGCCTCCAGCAGGACGGACATGGCGTACCAGGTCTCGAACATCTCACGGCCGTAGATGCCCTTGATGGTGATCATCGAGGTGACGACGCGGGCCCAGTCGACGGGGAACTCCTGCGCGGGCAGGCCGAGCATCGCGATCCGGCCACCGTGCGTCATGTTGGCGATCATGTCGCGCATGGCCTCGGGGCGGCCGGACATCTCCAGGCCGATGTCGAAGCCCTCGCGCAGCCCGAGGGCGCGCTGGCCGTCGGCGATGGTGGAGCCGGAGACGTCCAGCGCGAGGCTGACACCGATCTTGCGGGCCAGCTCCAGCCGCTCCTCGCTGACGTCGGTGATCATGACGTTGCGGGCGCCGGCGTGCTGGGCCACGGCGGCGGCCATCAGACCGATCGGGCCCGCGCCGGTGATCAGGACGTCCTCGCCGACCAGCGGGAACGACAGCGCGGTGTGCACGGCGTTGCCGAACGGGTCGAAGATCGCGGCCACGTCGAGGTCGACGGGGACCCGGTGCACCCAGACGTTGGCGGCGGGCAGCGCGACGTACTCGGCGAACGCCCCGTCCCGTCCCACCCCGAGCCCCACGGTGGCCCGGCACAGGTGCCGGCGTCCGGCCAGGCAGTTGCGGCACTTGCCGCACACCAGGTGGCCCTCGCCGCTGACCCGGTCGCCGATGGCGATGTCGGTGACGTCCCGCCCGGTCTCGACGACCTCGCCGACGAACTCGTGCCCGAGCACGAGCGGGGTGCTGATCGCCTGCTGCGCCCAGCCGTCCCAGGCCCGGATGTGCAGGTCGGTGCCGCAGATTCC
The DNA here is from genome assembly GCF_042955215.1 of Streptomyces sp. NPDC012466. NCBI lineage: Bacteria > Bacillati > Actinomycetota > Actinomycetes > Kitasatosporales > Streptomycetaceae > Streptomyces > Streptomyces sp. NPDC012466. Next base: position 478,393 of record NZ_JBIBEQ010000001.1, read on the forward strand.
GGTGCGCAGCACCTTGATGAGTACGTCTCGGGGCCCGACGGTGGGCTCGGGGACGTCCGCGAGCCACAGCCCGGGCTCCGCCTTCTGCTTGACCAGCGCCTTCACCGCTACGGCTCCTGAGGATGAGTCCCGGCTCCGGGCATGCCGAAGGAACCCCTGGACCGGGAGAGGAGTGGGATCGCACAGCAATCTGCCGTACGGCGGCACGCCGGTCCATCGAGGTTTTCTTAAGCGGCGCCTCAGCTTTCCTTCACGCCCTCGGGGGTCCCGCCAGGACCCCGGGCTTCAGTAGGGCGGCAGGCCGTCCCGGGACTCCAGCTCGATGACGAGCTGCGTGGCGTGTTCCTTGATCGCCGTCAGGCCCGGCTTCCCCCACGGCCGCGGCACGACGTCCGCGACGCTGACCGTGCCCAGCACCAGTCCCGTGCCGTCGATGAGCGGAGCTCCCAGATAGGAGCGGATGCCGAATTCGTCGACCACCGGGTTGCCGGCGAACCGCGGGAAGTCGCCGACGTCCTCCAGGGCGAGGGCCTTGCGGCGCGCCACCACATGGGGGCAGAAGCCGTGGTCGCGGGGCAGGGCACGGCCGAGGCGCGGGGTGGTGCCGTCGCTGCGCACCACCGGTGCGACAGCCGGCACGTACAGGCCCGCGTAGAACTGCCCCTGTTCGTCGGGGAGGTTGACCATGGCGTACGGCGCCCCGGTGAACTCGGCGAGGCGGTGCGCGAAGGCGTCGAGTGCGGGTTCGGGGCGCTCCCCCAGGCCCAGTCGGCGCAGTCGGCGGGTGCGGGCGGGGGCCTCCTTGTCCTCGGGTGTGAGCAGCAGACGACCGGCCGGGCGCGGCGGGTCGTAGGTCATGGGCGTGCTCCTGGGCTGTGGACTTGCGTCATATAGGGGCTCCCTGGTGGGTGTGAGGGGGTCACATGTGGGCGCCGTACCCGGTCGCGGGGGCCGGCGTGTGGGCGATGAGATGACGCACCAGGGTCAACAGGGTCTGGACCCCGGAGCTGGAGATCCGTGCGTCGCAGCGCACGACGGGCACGTCGTCGGACAGGTCGAGGGCACCTCGCACTTCCTCGGGGTCGTAGCGGTAGGAGCCGTCGAACTCGTTGACCGCGACGATGAAGCCGAGGCCGCGCTGTTCGAAGAAGTCGACGGCCGCGAAACACTCCTGGAGTCTGCGGGTGTCGGCGAGGATGACCGCGCCGAGCGCGCCCTCGCACAACTCGTCCCACATGAACCAGAACCTCTCCTGTCCGGGGGTGCCGAACAGGTAGAGCACGTGTTCCGGGTCGAGGGTGATGCGGCCGAAGTCCATGGCCACGGTCGTCTCGACCTTGTTCTCGATGCCGTCGAGGTTGTCGGTCGCGGCACTGACGGTGGTGAGCAGTTCCTCCGTGCTGAGCGGCGCGATCTCGCTGACCGCGCCGACGAAGGTCGTCTTGCCCACGCCGAACCCGCCCGCCACCAGGATCTTCAGCGCGGTGGGGAACGGGTCGGCGCCGTGGGCCGGTCCGCCGGTGTAGTCAGAGCTGTCGTCGTAGTCCATCGAGCACTGCCTCCAGAAGGGCCCGGTCCGTCGGGTTGTGGTGGAACGCGGGGGGCTTGGTGGTCAGCGCCCCGCAGTCGACGAGGTCCGCCAGCAGCACCTTGGTGACGGCCACCGGCAGTTTGAGATGGGCGGCGACCTCGGCGACGGCGACGGGTACCCGGGACCGTTCGAGCGCCTGCGCGTGCTCGGGGCCGAGATAGCCGAGGGGGGTCGCCCCGGTGGCCATCACCTGCGACACGAGGTCGAGCGCGACGGTGGGACGGGTGCGGCCGTTGCTGACCGTGAACGGCCGCACCAGCCGCCCGGCCGCGTCGTCGAGCCAGGGCCCGTCACCGGCCGCCGTCACGCTCAAGGCCTCATCGCCGGGGATTCGACGGACTGCCGGGGAGCGGTCACCAGGTAGGGACGGACGCTCTTGACCAGCATCGCCATCTCGTAGCCCAGCACGGCCGCGTCGGCCTCGCGGCCGGCGAGCACGGCCAGGCAGGTGCCGGAGCCCGCGGTGGTGACGAACAGCAGGGTGGAGGCGAGTTCGACGACGACCTGCCGCACGTCGCCGCCGTCGCCGAAGCGGACACCGGCGCTGCGGCCGAGGGAGTACAGGCCGGAGGCCAGGGCTGCCATGTGGTCGGCGCTGTCCGGGTCGAGGCCGTGAACGGACTTCACCAGCCCGTCGCAGGACAGCAGCACGGCGGCGGTCGTGTGCGGCACGCGCTGCACGAGGCCGCTCATCAGCCAGTCGAGGTCGGAAACATGGGCGGTCGGCGCATCGCTCGCCATGGTGGATCGACTCCTTGGGGTACGAAGGTCTGCGGGAGCGCTGGGGGTGGGGGTGGAACGGGGGGTGGTCATCCGGCGGGTGCGCTCCCGTCCTGCCGGGTGGTGGTCGTGCGGTGGTCGGAACGGGCCCCGGGGGCCGGCCTGTTCGAGGGGGACAGCTCCGAGGGGAGCGCCTCGAGGTGGACCGGCCGAACGGGCATCGGGTCCTTGTGGGCGGACTGGCTGGATGCCGAGTCCGTGTGGGCGGAGTCCATGTAGGCGGAGTCCATGTGGGCGACGTCCGTGAGGGCAGAGTCCGTGTCGGCGGAGTCCATGTGGGCGGACCCCATATCGGCGGACTCCATGTGGGCCCCCTCCACGTCGCCCCACGCGGTGGTGCCGGCCTCCATGTTCTGCTGGGCCTCGGCGAGGCTGATGCCGCGCTGGAAGGCCGCCATCAGACCGGGGTCGTGGCCCACGAGGTGCTCGGGCTCCTGACGGGGCGTCGGGCCGTCGCGCAGCTGTGGTGCGATGTGCTCCTGCGCGCGGCGACGGGGCAGTTGGGGCTTGCCCATGGTGCCGCGCACGGTGCCCTTGCGGGGGGTGGGCGGCGCGGTCCCGTTCTCGGCCAGGACGCGCCGGTCGTCGGGTGTGATGCCGGGGCGTGCCTCGGCCGGGGTGGGCCGCTCCCGTCGGGCCCCGCGCACGGGCAGGGGCGCGGGCGGGCCGTCCTGCGGGCTCCCGCCCGGGGCCTGTTGGGGTTCCTGCACGTGTCCTTGGGGCAGGGCCTCGTGCCGTTGGGGCAGGGCCTGGTGCCCTTGAGACGCGGCGGGTGTGGCGAGCGGGGCAGACGGCTCTGATCCGGACGCGGGCAGCGGCACGGAGGAGACCCCGAAGGCACCGTCCCCGGCCGGGGAGACCCACCCGGACACGCCGCCGGCTCCGGCACCGGCACCGGCACCGGCCTGCCCGTTCTGTCCATGACGATGACGCCCGGACTGCCCCGACTGCCCGCCCGGCCCGGTCCGGCCGGCCTGCCCGTCCTGTCGCCCCGGCACAGCCGGACGTTCCGCTCCGGCCGCCGCTGCGCCCTCCGGCTCCCCCGTGCCCCCGGGGGTCCCTGCCCCCGGCTCCGCCCCCAGCAGCGCCTGCGGTACGACGAGCACCGCCTGGACTCCGCCGTAGATGTTGGTCTGGAGGCGGACGGTGATGCCGTGCCGGCGGGCGAGCTGGGAGACGACGAACAACCCGATCCGGCCGTCCGCGAGGAGGCGGGCGACGTTCACCTGGTCGGGATCGGCGAGCAGCGCGTTCATCCGCGTCTGCTCCTCCAGGGGCATGCCGAGTCCACGGTCCTCGACCTCGACGGCGAGCCCGGAGGTGACGAGGTTGGCGCGCAGCAGCACCTGGGTGTGCGGGGCGGAGAACACCGTGGCGTTCTCCACGAGTTCGGCCAGGAGATGGATGACGTCGGCGACGGCGTGGCCGCGCAGCTGTCCGTCGATGGGCGGCACGAGCTTGACCCGCGAGTACTGCTCGACCTCGGCGATGGCCGAGCGCAGCACCTCGGTCATGGAGACCGGGTTGCTCCACTGCCGACGGGAGACGGCCCCGCCCAGCACGGCGAGGTTCTCGGCGTGGCGGCGGATGCGGGTGGCGAGGTGGTCGACGTGGAAGAGCCCCTTGAGCAGGTCGGGGTCCTCCATCTCGTTCTCCAGCTCGTCGAGGATGGAGATCTCGCGGTGCACGAGTGACTGCAGGCGCCGGGCGAGGTTGACGAACACCTCGAGCTTCTGTTCGCTGCCGGCCTGGCTGGAGAGCTGGGAAGCCTGCACGACGGCGGTGACGGCGCCGTCGTGCGCGCGGGACAGGTCGGCGGTGAGGAGGTCGAAGTCGTCGGCGTCCTCGGCGGGATCGCCGTTCCGGCTCTGCGGCGCGAGCTGCGGCGGGCCGTCGCCGCGGCGCAGCGTCTCGACGAGGGTGCGCAGGTCGGCCTCGCGCCGCGCGGTGCTGCGGCGCAGGATGCCGATGCGGTCGTGCACGGACCGGGCGGCCCGGTTGGCGGCGATCGCGGCGACGGCGATGCCGACGAGGGCCACGAAGACCGCGCCGCCGAGCACGGCCCACAGGGTGGGGCCGGGCCGCGTGCCGGTGGACCGGACGGTGAAGAGGACGGCGGCGCAGCCGCTGAGGGCGACGGCGACGGGCGGCAGCACCGCGAGGCGCAGCAGCTGGGGCCGTATATGGGTCTCGGGCAGCGCGGGTGCGGTGCGGACGGCAGGCCGCCCGTGCCGCCCGCCCTCACGGCGGTCTGCGCGTGCGGCCGGGGCGCGGAGGTGAGACATCGGTGTCCTCGTACTGGTCCGTCGGGCCTGGGTGCCAGGGGCGCTTGCGGTGGTGCGGCCGGGTTCGCGTGGCCGCTTGCGCGCCCCCCGGGCCGCGCGCCCGGACTCCCCCCGTTGCCGCACGGCCCCGGCTCCGGCGTGACCCGCGTGCCGGCCCGGGCCGGAGACCCCGGCGGCACCGGCGCCGACCCCGGCGGCATCCACGCCGTCGACGGCGGCCACCGCGTCACCGGCCCCGGCGCCCGCCTCGGTGATCCCACCCGTGCCGGCGTCGGTGGTACGCGGGCAGCGGGAATCCCCGTCGCGTCGACTCCCTCGTCCGCCCTGCGCCTGCACGTGCCGGCCCCCACTCCCCTGATCCGTCCTGTTTCCCGACGGCCACTGACAGTAGTCGCCAGCGCATCATGTGCGGTGGGCAGTTGACAAACTCATACGGTGAGCGTCCCGCTCTGGTATGAGGTCTCGTACGACAGACCGATAACACCCTCGTACATCCGACCAAGAACGAGAAGATTTCGATCCGACCTGGCCAGAAGCGGTCACACAAAGACGGCGAGGGTCGGGGAGCCTTTCGCTCCCCGACCCTCGCCGTCCGCTTGCCGTCCGCTCCGGATCAGCCCGCCGGGAGCGTTTCGGGGTCCTCGGTGCCCTTGTCGGCCCGACCAGAACCGTCACTCACCGTATCGGCCTGGGCCACGGCTGCCGTGTCCGACGCGGCCTTGATACCGGCTCCGGCGAGGGCCTCCGTCACCGGACGACCCCCCTTCGGGGCGAGCGCCACCCCACGCCACCACGGCTCCGAGGGGACCGTCTCCGCCGTGGGCTCGAAGGGCTCACCGGGCCGGGGCAGGGCGACACCGGCGCCCACCGCGCGGGCGGCCGCGAGGGTCCCCTCGCCGGGGTCCGCCCACGGGTGCGTCGCCAGGTTGAAGGTGGCCCAGTGGATCGGCAGCATCGGGCCGTGCTCCGCTCCGCCCTGGAGGTCGAGATGGGCGCGCACGCCCTCCTGCGGGGTCATGTGGATGTCGGGCCAGAAGTCGGAGTACGCGCCGATCTGGATCATCGTGGCGTCGAACGGACCGTGCTCGGCGCCGATCTCCTTGAAGCCGTCGAAGTAGCCGGTGTCGCCGCTGTGGTAGATCCGGTGCTCCTCACCGGCGACGACCCAGGACGCCCACAGGGTGTGCTGGGTGTTGCGCAGCCCTCGGCCGCAGAAGTGCCGGGCCGGGGTGGCGGTCAGGGTGAGGCCGCCGATCCCGGTGGCCTCGTGCCAGTCCAGCTCGCGCAGCCGGTCGGCGGACACGCCCCAGTGCTCCAGGTGCGCGCCGACGCCGAGGGGCACGGCGAAGAGCGTGTCCGTGCCCGCGAGCGCCTTGATGGTGGGCATGTCCAGATGGTCGTAGTGGTCGTGCGAGATGACCACGACGTCGACCGGGCCGAGCGCCGCCAGCGGCACGGGCACGGGATGCAGCCGCTTGGGTCCGGCGAAGGGGAAGGGGGAGCAGCGTTCGCCCCACACCGGGTCGAACAGGACGCGCCGGCCGTCGATCTCGGCGAGCACGCTGGAGTGCCCCATCCAGGTCAGCCGCAGCCCGGTGGCCGGGGGCCGGGCGATGTCGGCGAGGGTGGTGGAGTGCACCGGAACGGTGCCCTTCGGGGTGCGGCGGGGCCGGGTGTCCTTGTCGAAGAAGACCTTCGCGAAGTCCAGGGTCGAGCCCGAGGGCCGGGTCCGCGCGGGGCCGCCGGGGTTCTGGAAGATCCCGTCCTCGAAGTGGGGCGATCTGCGGATGCGCGCCATGCGCTCACCACCAGGGTCCGCGCCGAACGCCCCGGGTCGCAGCGCGCGGAGCCCGGAGCTCAGGGTACGGAAACCGGCCACGGTACCTCCAGGTGGAGTCGGTCAGGCTTTCCATTATGGTCGGCCCCTCCGACATCTCCGGGGCACAGGGGTCCCACCGAAGGAGATACTGACCGATGATTCAGTAATCCGACGGCGAAGGAGCCCGAATGGCCATCCCCCTGCTGTCCCTGACCTGGACCGATCACCTCACGGGACGGCAGGGCTTCCTGGTCGTCGACCGGCTGGTGCGCGGGGTCGCCAGCGGCGGTCTGCGGATGCGCGCGGGCTGCACCCTCGACGAGGTCACCGGCCTGGCCCGCGGCATGACCGTGAAGGAGGCACTGCACTACGACCCCGCGAGCCGCTACGTCCCGCTCGGCGGTGCCAAGGGCGGCATCGACTGCGACCCCCGGGACCCGGAGGCGTACCCGCTGCTGGTGCGCTACCTGCGGGCGATGCGGCCGTACATAGAGAGCTGCTGGACCACGGGCGAGGACCTGGGGCTCACCCAGGACCTGGTGGACCGGGCCGCCGCCGAGGCGGGGCTGGTCTCCTCGATCCAGGCCGTGTATCCGCTGCTGGACGACGAGGCCGAGGCCCGGCGGCGGCTCCGGGACGCGTTCGCGGTCGAGGTCGACGGCATCGGGCTGGACGAGCTGGCCGGCGGCTGCGGTGTGGCCGAAGCCGCCCTGGCCGCACTGGACCGGGCCGGTGTGCCCTACACGGGGACGCGGGTCGCCCTCCAGGGGCTGGGCACCATGGGCGGGGCCACCGCGCGCTTCCTCACGCGCGCGGGGCTCACGGTCGTGGCCGTGGCCGATCTCAAGGGCACGGTCGCCAATCCGTCGGGGCTCGACGTCGAGGCGCTGCTCGCCGCGAGGGACGCCCACGGCACGGTGGACCGCTCGGCGCTGCGGCCCGGCGACCGCGAACTGCCGGGGGACGCCTGGCTGTCGGCGGACGCGGACGTACTGGTGCCGGCCGCCGTGTCGTACGCCATCGACGCCGGGAACCAGGAGCGCATCACGGCCCGCTGGGTCGTGGAGGCGGCCAACATGCCCGTGCGGCCGGAGGCGGAGCGCCTGCTGGCCGCGCGCGGGGTGACCGTGCTGCCGGACGTCGTGGTCAACTCCGGGACCAATGCCTGGTGGTGGTGGACGCTGTTCGGGGACATCGGCGCCGACGCCGAGGAGGCGTTCGCGTACACCCGCCGGTCGATGCGGGCCCTGGTCGAGCGGATGCTGGCCCGCGCCCAGGCCGACGGGACGACACCGCGGGCCGCGGCCCACGCGATCGCGGCGGACCGGCTGCCGCTGATCGCGGAGCGGTTCGGCTGGTACCGGTGAGGACGCGACGTCACCGCCGTTGCGGGCCTGGGCCGGACAGGCCGAAACGCCCCGTCGAGGCGCCGCACGCGCGTGGGTAGGGTGACCGCGTGACCAGAGTCCGGTTGAGTGTGGCTCAGCGGCGCGGGGATCTGCTGCGGGCCGCCATCGAGCAGATCGAGGCGCGGGGTGTGGCGGCGGTCAGGATCGCCGACGTGGCCTCCGCGCTCGGCGTGAGCAACGCGCTGGTCCTCTACCACTTCTCCACGAAGGAGCAGTTGGTCGCGGCCGCGTTCCGGCACGCGGCGGAGGGCGACCTCGCGCATCTGCGCAAGCTGCTCGGCCGCCGTTCGCCGGCGCTGCGCCGGTTGCGGTCGGCCGTACGGTGGTACGCCCCCACCGGGCAGGCCAAGGGCTGGCGGCTGTGGATCGAGGGCTGGGCGGCGGCACTGCGCGACCCCGTGCTGCGCGAGGTCGCCCAGGACCTCGACCGGCAGTGGAAGGCGGCCCTCGCCGAGGTCATCGCGGAGGGCGTGGCCGCCGGCGAGTTCCGCTGCCCGGACCCGCAGGGCACGGCCCTCCGTCTCACCGCCCTCCTCGACGGCCTCGCCGTGCAGCTGACGTCCTACGCCGGCGCGGTACCGCGAGCACGGGCCCAGGAGTGGGTGGAGGAGGCACTGGCCCGCGAGTTGGGGCTGGTGGAGGACGAGCGGCTGATGCCGTCGTAGCCGGTGTTTCGCTGCGCGTGCGGGCCGCGCCGGTGTTCCACCCGGCACGGCCCGCACGCGCAGCGAAACCGCTCTTACGCCACCGCTGCGATCCGCATCTTGATGTCGTCCGGCGACAGCGCCCCCTTGGCCGTCACATGGTCGCCCGACGACTCCCCGCGCAACCGGCGCCCGATCCACGGCACCAGGAAATCACGCGCCCAGGCGACGTTGTCCCGCCGCACGTCGAGAACGCCGCGCGGGGGCAGCGGAGGCCACGCCTGCTCGGGGTCGGCCGGCACGTCGAGGCCGAGCACCTGGCCCGCGCGGAGCGCCACGCGCGTGTGCCCCTCGGGCGACAGGTGCAGCCGGTCGGCGTCCCAGGCCCTGCGGTCCTGCACACTGCGCAGGGACCACAGGTCGAGCACCGGGCAGCCGTACCGGTCGGCGATGGCCCGGACGTGTCCGTTGTAGGTGGCGATCTTGCCGCGCAGGTGCTTGAGCACGGGCACGCCACGGGTGTCGAATCCGGTCGTCACCATGACCGTGCCGGACACCGCGGTGAGCTGGACCAGGGCCCGCTCGAAGCGCTCGGCCACCTCGTCGGGGTCGGTGCCGGGCCGGATGATGTCGTTGCCCCCGGCGCAGAACGAGACGAGGTCCGGGGCCATGGCGACGGCCCGCGGAACCTGGTCCGCCACGATCTGGTCGAGGAGCTTTCCGCGTACGGCGAGATTGGTGTACTGGAAGTCGCCCTCGGGCCTGCGGTCGGCGAGCAGGACGGCGAACCGGTCGGCCCAGCCGACGAACGCCCCGTCGGGGCCGGGATCCCCCACGCCCTCGGTGAAGCTGTCCCCCACCGCTACGTACGACCCGATCACTGCTCTGCTGTCACTCTTCGAATCGTCTGCCACAGCGGTCCATGATTCACCTTCGAATGTGACCTACGCGACCGTAGGAAAGGGTTGACTGGCGGTGAGATAAGCCACTCCTAAAGGGTTCGCCAACTCCGGAATACACCGCTTGTCAGGGCTGTTTCGGGGTGAGGCGCCAGACCCGGAATCCGCTGATCCGGAAATGGCTCCAGACGGTCCGGAAGGCGAAGTGCCCGCTCGTGTACGGCTGCGGGTCGGTGTAGCCGAAGACGAGCCGCCCGTTGTTCCACCATTGGACCGTGGAGCCGTCGGAGACGATCCGGACCCGGTTCGGCTCGCCCGGCACCAGCAGCGGCTCGGTGTAGTCGAAGACCAGGGGGCGGACACCGGGCCGGCCGACGTAACGACGCAGCCGGGTCGTGGTGTTGTAGTTGGCGCCGTAGCCCGCGTAGTACGTCGTGAGGTGGTCGTACTCGTCGAGGGCCCCGGCGCGCGGGGTCGCGAAGAGGTCGTCCGGGGAGCGGACGTCGGTCGCGTTCCAGAAGTTGTTGAGGTCCGAGACCCGGTCGTTCACCCCGCCCGCGGAGACCGGGGTCGCGGTGTATTCGAGCATGTACGGCCCTTCGAGCCGCTGCCTGAACCACACGGTCGCGCCGCTCGGCACGTCGATCTCCAGGATGCCGCGGGAGGCGGTGACGGTGCCGCCGTCCTGGAGTTCGGTCACCCACTGCCCGAGGCCGTGACAGAAGTCGTCGCGGGCGACCAGGCGGCGACGGGACGCGGCGTGCGCGCCGGCCGTCGGGGCGAGGGCCGCCAGGGCGGCTCCGGCGGCCAGGGCTCCGAACGCTCTGCGGGTGGTCGGCACGGGACACAGCTCCTGGGGATCCGTCGGGAAGACCCGGGGAAAGCGCTTGCACTCCGGACGGGATCACTCTGCCCCAACTCCCGCCGCCTGTCGATCCCTTGTCGCCCCTCGGGGGGGTGATCGGCGAGCGCGCACACCGAAGGCCGGACCCCGGGGATCGGGGTCCGGCCTTCGGTCGCGTGTCAGGCAGGTGGTCGTGCGGCCGGTCAGCCGACGGAGACGCCGTGCGAGCGCAGGAAGGCGACCGGGTCCACGTCCGAGCCGTAGTCCGGCGTGGTGCGGATCTCGAAGTGCAGGTGCGGTCCGGTCACGTTGCCGGTGGCGCCCGACAGGCCGACCTGCTGCCCGGCGGTCACGGTCTGGCCGGCCGAGACGGAGAGCTGGGACAGGTGGGCGTACTGGGCGTAGTAGCCGTCGGCGAGCTTGATGACGACCTGGTTGCCGTAGGCGCCGCCCCAGCCGGCGGAGACGACGGTGCCCGCGCCGACGGCCTTGAGGGAGGTCCCGGTCGGGACGACGAAGTCGACACCGGTGTGGTAGCCGCTGGACCACATGCTGCCGGACATGTGGTATGGGGTGCCGACGGTGGCACCGGTCACCGGGAGGGTGAAGCCACTGGAGTTGCTCTCGGCGGCGGGCTTGGCGGCGGCCGGCTTCGCGGCGGTCGCCGCCTTCGGGGCCGACTCGGCGGCGGACGGCTTCGAGGCCGAGGCCTTCGGCGCGGCCGGGGCCGACGCCTTGGGCGCGCTCGCCGCCTTCTTGCCGATCGACAGCTTCAGGCCCGGGTGGATCAGCGACGGGTCGGAGCCGACGGCGTCACGGTTGTCCGCGTAGAGCTTCTTCCAGCCGCCGCTGACGTTCTGGTCGTCGGCGATCCTCGCGAGGTAGTCGCCGGCCTTCACGGTGTACGTACGGGCGCCGGTGGCCTTTTCGGCGGCCTTCTTGCCGGCGGCCGGAGCCGACTGGACGGCCTTTTCCGGAGCCGACTGCGGGGTGGCGGCGTGAGCGCCGGCGGCCCCCACGAGCGGCAGGGCGAGAGCGGCCCCGCCGGTTCCGGCGACGGCGATGGAGCGGGTGAAACGCTGGGTTTTGGGACGGCGGTGCTTACCCTTCGCGGGCATGGCGAATTCCTCTCCGTCGCCTGCGAGGTGAGCTGTCGGGTGCGGGCTGGAGATGCCCGGTCGCGCCGAGGCGCGGCTTAACCCCAAGCCGTTCCGGGAACCGGAACAGGCGTCTTACCTGTGGGTCCCCCGCTCCTGCCGTACGTCGGGTCAGTGTGTGGGGCTCCGGGCGGCGGCAGGATTAGGCGTCCGTCCGGATGGGTGTGGAACGTAAGCGACCGAGACGCAATGGGACAAGCTTGCGGTTGCCCGTGACAGTGTTTTCCTTGACGCGCCGACACAAGTGCCGTCACCGAGCGTGGATTACCGATCTCCCGCTTTTCTCAATGGCCCTTGTTTTCGTGGGAATTACGTGAACATGGCGACAACACATCGTCACGAATATGACGATGGTCACGCACCCCGACCCCATCCCCTTTACGATCGGGGCACGTTACCCCTTAGCGGCTGAAACTCCCTATTCGGACAGAACGGCTACTTGCGCTTAAGGCGGACGACGGTGGCGTCGAAATCTCCGCTCAGGCCGACCCGCAGTCCGTGATGCAGCAGTACAGCCCCTCGGTGAACTTCGCCCGTTTCGAGGCATTCGTACGTCGCTGCCGGATCGAGGTCGCGCAGCCGCAGCGCCGGCAGGGGCTCGCCGTAGTGCTGCGCCTGGAGCCAGGCGAGGACGACGGTCTCCTCGCCGAGGACGTACTGCACGGCGCTCAGCCCGCCCTCCGGGGGCCGCAGCCGGTACAGGTCGCCGCGCTGCACCACGGGCCGGATCTCCTTGTAGAGCCCCACCCACCGCCCCGCCTCGGCGAGCTCCTCCGGCGTCCACTTCGTGAGGTCGCCGCCGACCCCGAGCACCCCGGCCATGGCGCTGACGAACCGGAACCTCAGGGAACTGGCCCGGTGGTTGAGCATGGCGTTCGGACTGTCCGTGACCCAGGCGGCCATGACCCGGGCCGGATGGAGCTGACTGAAGCCGTGCTGGATGGCGAGCCGGTCGAGGGGGTCGGTGTTGTCGGAGGTCCACACCTGGTCCGTACGGCTCAGCACGCCGAGGTCGATCCGGCCGCCGCCGCCCGAGCAGGACTCGAAGGCCACGCCGGGATGGGCGGCCCGCAACCGGTCCAGCAGGGCGTACAGGCCGTGGACGTGGTCGACCCACAGGCGCTGCGGGTAGGGGTCGTCCGGCCACCCGGCATCGGTGAAGCAGCGGTTGAAGTCCCACTTCACGTAGTCGACCGGCGCGCTGGACAGGAGCCCGTCGAGCTGCTCCCACAGGTACTCCCGGACGTCCTCGCGAGCCAGGTTGAGGACGAGCTGATTGCGGAACTCCGTCCGCTTTCGTCCTGGTTGGTACTGCACCCAGTCGGGGTGCGCGCGGTACAGGTCGCTGTCCGGGTTGACCATCTCGGGCTCGACCCAGATGCCGAACCGCATGCCGAGGCCGTGCACGTGGTCGGCGAGCGGCTTCAGCCCGCCCGGGAAGCGGTCGGGGTTGGGGGTCCAGTCACCGAGCCCGGCCCGGTCGCTGGTGCGCGCCCCGAACCAGCCGTCGTCGACCACGAACAGCTCGACGCCCAGGGCGGCGGCCCGCTCGGCGAGCGCCCGCTGCTGCTCCTCGGAGATGTCGAACTCGGTGGCCTCCCAGGAGTTGAACAGCACCGGCCGGTCCTGCTCGGCGTCCGGGATCACATACGCCCGCTGATAGGCGTGCCAGGCACGGCTCGCCCCGCCGAAGCCGCCGTCGCTCCAGAGCCCGGCGAAGACAGGGCTCGTGTACGACTCCCCCGTGCCGAGCATCAGCAGGCCGGAGTCGTCGTAGCCGGCGCCGCCGGTGATCTGCACGCGGGCGTCGGGGAGCTGGGCCACGGTGATGCGCCAGGAGCCGGACCAGCCGAGGGCGCAGCCGTAGACCTCGCCGTGCTCCTCGGTGGCGTCGGTGTCGAGGGCGACCCAGGGCAGGTGCTGGTGGGAGGTGTGGCCGCGGCGGCTGCCGATGACCTTCTCACCGTGGGTGAGGCCGGAGCGCGTCAGCCGGGACTCGGCACCCCAGCGGCCGTGCAGCTGCGACAGCCGCCAGGCCTCCCGGTCGGGCAAGGTCCAGGTCGCGGAGTCGGCGCGCAGCAGCTCGACGGCCGGTCCCCGGTTGTCCACCGTCACCCAGCGCTCGACGACGTCCGTCGCGGAGCGCACCCGGTAGTGCAGCGTCACGGCCAGGTCGCCGTCGCGGAACCGGAGCCGCAGCTCGTCGTCCTGCGTGTCGTACCCCTCGAAGACCCACTCGGTGCCGCGCCGCTCGGCCGTGCGCACGGACAGGGCGGGGCGGACGAACCGGGGGCCGCCCTCGACCGGGTACTCCTCGCGTCCGTCGAGCGGGGACTCGAAGGGCCAGTAGTCCGGCAGGGGCCGCACGGCGAGGGCCTCGGCGTCGGCGAGGCCGATCCGTGGCCCCCAGTGCAGGTGCAGCAGCTCGTCCCGGTCGGTGACATGGACGGCGTAGCTGCTGGCCGGCCCGGAGAGCACCCACGTACGACCGTCTTCGGAGATGTCCAGCATCATGCCCTCACAGATTCGAACAAGCCCGACCAGGTGCGACCAGGCGGCAACATCATCGAGTGCGGCGGGGGCTCCGGGCAACGCCTGTGGACAACTCATTGCCCCAGGCAGGCATGTCGTATCGTCGAGTGACGCCCGTCGACGAGCCGCGCCGGCGGCGCCGAAGGGGAGGAGCCCTCGTGACACAGCAGGTCCCGTCGACCGAGCCCGAGCTGGCCGGAGTGCGCAACTTCCGTGATGTGGGCGGACTTCCGACCGTGGACGGCCGGCGGGTGCGGCACGGAGTGCTGTTCCGCAGTGGCCATCTCGCCCACGCGACCGGGGAGGACGCCGCCTTCCTGACCACCCTGGGCCTGCACACGATCTTCGACTTCCGCAACGCGGCCGACCAGAAGCTCGAGGGCCCGGACGTCGAGCTGCCCGGCGTGCGCAATGTGAACCTGCCGCTGAGCGACCCCGCCGACGGCGCCGAGTTCTGGAAGATGGTCCGCGACGGCGACCTGGACCAGCTGCGCGCGATCCTCGCGGACGGCAAGGGCGCGGACCGGATGATCGCCTCGTACCGCATGATCGTCAAGGAGCGCACGGACGAGCACTCCCGGGTGCTGCACGCGCTCGCGCAGGACAGCGTCCCCGCGCTGATGCACTGCGCGGCGGGCAAGGACCGCGCGGGTCTGTCCGTCGCGGTGACGCTGCTCGCGGTGGGCGTGGAGCGCGAGGCGATCGTCGAGGACTACCTGAAGTCGAACGCCAAGCACCGCCGCTACAAGGTGCACCGCTCCAGCTCCGCCGCCTCGGCCTACTCCCCCGAGGTCATGGAGCTGCTCAGTCCCCTCTTCGACGCGCGCGCCGAGTACCTGGAGGCGGCCTTCGACACCATCGAGGAGACCTGGGGCGGCGCCGACGCCTATCTGGAGAAGGGGCTGCGGCTCAGCCCGCAGACCCGGGAGCGGCTGCGCGAGCGGCTCCTCGACTGAGGCGCCGCCCGGGTCGGGGCTACTTCGCCCCGACCTCGAACAGCAGGTACACGAACGCGGCGAAGATGTGGCCGGCGATGAGGTAGACGAACAGCCTCACCCACAGGGCGCGGGGAAACTTCTCCTCCATGTCGCTCATGACACGTCTCCGGGGGTGGGGCCCAGGCACAGGGCGGCCGTGGGGCTCTGGAGCAGGGTGTGGACGAAGAGCAGCTCGACGCCGTCGTGGTCCTCGGCGGCGATCCGGTGCGGGGTGAGCGAGTCGAAGTGGGCGCTGTCGCCGGCCGCCAGCCGGTGGGTGGTGTCACCGAGGCGCAGCCGCAGCCGGCCGCGCAGCACATGGAGCCACTCCTCACCGGGATGGACACGCACGACGTCGCCCTGGGAGCCGTAGGGGACGTGGACCCGCAGGGCCTGCATCCCGCGGCCGGGGGCACCGGCCTGCCAGTACGTCCAGCCGCCCGCCGCGGTCGGTTCCATGTCGGCCGCGCGGATGACGGCGTCCCGGCCGGCGACCGTCTCGCCGAGCAGCTCGGCGACCGTCGTACCGTAGACACGGGCGAGTGCGAGCAGCATCGGCAGCGAGGGCTGGCGCTGCCCGGTCTCCAGGCGGGAGAGGTGGGCGGGCGACAGCCCGGCGGCGCGGGCCGCGGCCTCCAGCGTCAGGGAGGCCTGCCGTCTCAGTGCCCGTAGCTGGGGCGCGACGGCGGGCAGCGCACCGGCCGCCGGTTCGCCCGGCGAGTCGGCCCCGGGGGGCCGCTCGGTCTCGGAGGAGCTCATGCCTCCATTCAGCCGGACCTTTGCCTCACCGGCAAATTTCTTGCCTCACAGGCAAAAATCGCAACAGCGGAGCCTCAGCGGTTGGCGACCGCCTGCTTGACGAGCGTCTTGCCGAAGTCCCACACCAGCCCGCCGTTGTGCGCGTCGTCCATCACGGCCGTGAAGGCGTCGACGAATCGGTCCACCTCCCGCTCGCCGATGATCAGCGGCGGAATCAGCTTGATCACCTCCATGTGATCGCCGGAGACCTGGGTGAGGATCCGGTGCTTCTGCAGCAGCGGCACGACGACCATCTGGGCGAAGAGCCCCTTGCGCGCGGCCTGGAGCATGGTCCAGCGGCTGCGCAGCTTCAGCGACTTCGGCCGACCGAACTCGATGCCGATCATCAGGCCCCGGCCGCGGACCTCGGCGAGCATCTCGTACTTCCCGGTGAGCGCCGCGAGCCGGGATCTGAGCTGCTCCCCGGTGGCCCGGACGTTCGCGACGATCTGCTCGTTCTCCATCACCGACAGCACCGCGAGGCCCGCCGCCATGGCCTGTGCGTTCGACCCGAAGCTCGCCGAGTGGACGAGCACCCGGTCCATGGACGAGTAGACCTTCTTGAAGATCCAGTCCTTGCCGATCGTGGCGCCGACCGGCACATAGCCGCCGGAGAGCGCCTTGGCCACGCACACCAGGTCGGGTTCCACTCCGTCCTCGTGCTGGTAGCCGTAGAAGTCGCCGGTCCGGCCGAGGCCCGTCTGCACCTCGTCGGCGATGAGCAGCGCCTTGTGCCGGTGCAGCAGTTCCTGGGCGGCCCGGAGCCAGCCGGGCGGGCCCTCCAGGACACCCTTGCCCTGGATCGGCTCGACGATCAGCGCGGCGACGTCGCCCTTCCTCAGCTCCCTCTCCAGCGCGTCGAGATCGCCGAGCGGGACGGCCGTGTCCGGCAGCAGCGGGGCGAAGCCGTCCCGGAAGGCGGATTCGCCGTTCACCGAGAGGGAGCCGGTGGTCAGGCCGTGGAAGGCGTGCGCGCAGTACAGGATCCTGGGCCTGCCGGTGACGGACCGGGCGAACTTCAGGGCCCCCTCGACGGCCTCGGTGCCGCTGTTGCCGAAGAACACCCGGTCCAGGTGCGGGCTGTGCGCGAGCAGCTTCTCGGCCAGCAGACCGGGCAGCGGCTGGCAGTCGAACCGGGTGAGGTCGGCGAGAGAGGCGTCCAGCACGTCGTGCAGCGCCTTGCGCACGACGGGGTGGTGGCGGCCGAGGCCCATCACCCCGAAGCCGGCGAGCATGTCCAGGTAGTCGTTGCCGTCCGCGTCGTAGAAGTAGGCGCCCTCGGCACGCTCGTAGACCTTGTCGAAGCCGATGGTGTGCAGCATGCGCGGGAGCTGGTGGTTGAGGTACCGGGTGTGCAGCTCGTAGCGCTCGGCTCCGCGTTCGGCCAGCAGCGTGCCGAGGTCGAACTCCCCGGCCTGCGACGACTCCGACGCGGACTCGGCGGTTGTCATTCCTGTGGCTCCTTGGACAGCTCTTCCTTGACGGTCAGGCTCGCGCTGATCCGTCCGGCGACCTCGACGGGTGTCAGGCCGATGTCGGCGAGCACCTCACCGCGCTTGGCGTGCGCGAGGAACTGCTCGGGGATGCCGAACCGCCGTACCGGTACGTCGACCTCGGCGTCGCCCAGGGCCAGCGCCACGGCCGAGCCGACCCCGGCCGCGCGGCTGTTGTCCTCGACGACGGCGACCAGGC
The DNA here is from genome assembly GCF_042955215.1 of Streptomyces sp. NPDC012466. NCBI lineage: Bacteria > Bacillati > Actinomycetota > Actinomycetes > Kitasatosporales > Streptomycetaceae > Streptomyces > Streptomyces sp. NPDC012466. The sequence goes on from NZ_JBIBEQ010000001.1 coordinate 495,820, forward strand.
GGTGCTCGGCGGCCAGGCCGGGGAGCGCCGGGTCGACGGGCTTGACCCAGCGGGGGTCGACGACGGTGCAGCCGGTTCCGCGCGCTTCGAGCAGCTCGGCGGCCTGGAGGCAGACCGGCGCCATCACGCCGACGGCCACCAGGAGGACCTGCGGCTCAGACGATCGGTGCAGCACGTCCAGTCCGCCCACCCGGTCCACGGCCGGGATCGAGGGGCCGACGGACTCCTTCGGGAAGCGCACGAGGGTCGGCGCGTCGTCGACGGCGACGGCCTCGCGCAGCTGGGCGCGCAGCTGGTCGGCGTCCCGGGGCGCGGCGATCCGCAGACCGGGCACGACCTGGAGGACGGACATGTCCCACATGCCGTTGTGGGAGGCTCCGTCGACACCGGTGATCCCGGCCCGGTCCAGGACGAAGGTCACCCCGCAGCGGTGCAGGGCGACGTCCATGAGCAGTTGGTCGAAGGCACGGTTGAGGAAGGTGGCGTAGACGGCGACGACCGGGTGCAGGCCGCCCGTCGCCAGGCCCGCCGCGGACACGGCCGCGTGCTGCTCGGCGATGCCGACGTCCCAGACCCGGTCCGGGAACCGCTCGGCGAAGGCGCCGAGACCGACCGGGTGCAGCATGGCGGCGGTGATCGCCACCACGTCCTCGCGCTCCTCGCCGATCCTGACGATCTCCTCGCCGAACACCGAGGTCCAGGAGGGTCCGCCCGCCGGGGACAACGGTGCGCAGGTCAGCGGGTCCATGACGCCGACGGTGTGGAAGTGGTCCTCCTCGTGGGCGAGGGCGGGTTCGTAGCCGCGGCCCTTCTCCGTAAGGCAGTGGACGAGCACCGGCCCGTGGAAGCGCTTCGCGCGCCGCAGCGCGGACTCCACGGCCCCGATGTCGTGCCCGTCGATCGGCCCCACGTACTTCAGGCCCAGGTCCTCGAAGAGGCCCTGCGGGGCGAACGCGTCCTTGAAGCCCTTCTTCGCGCCGTGCAGGGCCTCGTAGAGGGTGTGGCCGACCAGGGGCGTGCCCTGGAGCAGGTCCTTGCCCCAGGCCAGGACCCGCTCGTAGCCGTCGGTCGTGCGCAGCGTCGCGAGGTGGTCGGCGAGACCGCCGATGGTGGGGGCGTAGGAGCGTTCGTTGTCGTTGACGACGATGATCAGCGGACGGTCCTTGGCGGCCGCGATGTTGTTCAGTGCCTCCCAGGCCATGCCGCCGGTGAGGGCGCCGTCGCCGATGACCGCGACGACATGGCCCTTCTCGCCCCGCACCCGGTGTGCCTTGGCGAGCCCGTCGGCCCAGCCGAGGGCGGTGGAGGCGTGGCTGTTCTCGATGACGTCGTGCTCGGACTCCTCTCGCGAGGGGTAGCCGGACAGGCCGCCCTTGCCGCGCAGCTTGGAGAAGTCCTGGCGTCCGGTCAGCAGTTTGTGGACGTAGCTCTGGTGGCCGGTGTCCCACAGGATGCGGTCGACCGGCGACTCGAAGACCCGGTGCAGCGCGACGGTCAGCTCCACCACGCCCAGATTGGGTCCGAGATGGCCGCCGGTTCTGGCCACCGCGTGCACCAGGAACTCCCGGATCTCGTCGGACAGTTCCCCCAGTTCCGCCTCGGACAGCGCCTTCAGGTCGTGTGGTCCCCGGATGTTCTCCAGAATCGTCACGCTCGGGCCCCCTTCGCATTCCGTGCTGCTCAGCTCACGGTGACGGCCGGCTCCCCCGGCCCCACGCCGTCCTGCTCCATCTGCTCGGCGATCTTCATCGCCTCTTCGATCAGCGTCTCGACGATCTTGGACTCGGGGACGGTCTTGATGACCTCGCCCTTGACGAAGATCTGCCCCTTGCCGTTGCCGGAGGCGACCCCGAGATCGGCCTCCCGCGCCTCACCGGGCCCGTTGACCACACACCCCATGACGGCGACCCGCAGCGGCACCTCCATCCCGTCGAGTCCCGCCGTGACCTCCTCGGCCAGCTTGTAGACGTCGACCTGGGCGCGCCCGCAGGACGGGCACGAGACGATCTCCAGCCGGCGCTCCTTCAGCCCGAGGGACTGGAGGATCTGGATGCCGACCTTGACCTCCTCGACCGGCGGCGCGGACAGCGACACCCGGATCGTGTCGCCGATGCCCCGGGACAGCAGCGCGCCGAACGCCACCGCCGACTTGATCGTGCCCTGGAAGGCGGGCCCCGCCTCGGTCACGCCCAGGTGCAGCGGGTAGTCGCACTGCTCGGCCAGTTGCCGGTAGGCCTCGATCATGATGACCGGGTCGTTGTGCTTGACGGAGATCTTGATGTCCCGGAAGCCGTGCTCCTCGAACAGGGACGCCTCCCACAGCGCGCTCTCCACGAGTGCCTCCGGGGTGGCCTTGCCGTGCTTCTGGAGCAGGCGCCGGTCCAGCGACCCGGCGTTCACGCCGATCCGGACCGGAGTGGCGTGGTCCTTCGCCGCCTGGGCGATCTCCTTGACCCGGTCGTCGAACTGCTTGATGTTGCCGGGGTTGACGCGTACGGCCGCGCAGCCCGCCTCGATGGCCGCGAAGACGTATTTGGGCTGGAAGTGGATGTCCGCGATCACCGGGATCTGCGACTTGCGGGCGATGGTCGCCAGCGCGTCCGCGTCGTCCTGGGTGGGGCAGGCGACCCGGACGATCTGGCAGCCGGACGCGGTCAGCTCAGCGATCTGCTGCAGGGTGGCGCCGATGTCCGACGTACGGGTCGTCGTCATCGACTGCACCGACACCGGGGCCCCGCCCCCGACCGCCACCGGACCGACCTGGATCCGGCGCGAGGCGCGCCGCTGCCCGACCGGCCGGACCGGTACCTCGGGGACACCCAGCGAAACGGCGGTCATGACATCACTCCCGGTTCCCGGAGACCGTCTCGCGCATGGCGCGCAGGGACTCCTTCAGCGATCCCATGGTGGCGAGGACGGCGGTGGGCTCGTAGCCGCAGTGCGCCATGCAGTTGGCGCAGCGCGGGTCCTTGCCGCGGCCGTACTTGTCCCAGTCGGTGTCCTCGACGAGCTCCCGGTACGTCGGCACGTACCCGTCGCTCATCAGGTAGCAGGGGCGCTGCCAGCCGAAGAGCGAGTAGTTGGGGATCGCCCACGCCGTGCACGGGAAGTCGACCTTGCCCTCCAGGAAGTCCAGGAAGAGCGGGGAGTGGTTGAGCCGCCAGCGCCGCCGGTTGCCGCCCGAGAAGGCCTTCTTGAACAGCTCACGCGTCTGCTCCACGCCGAGGAAGTGCTCCTGGTCGGGAGCCTTCTCGTAGGCGTAGGCGGGAGAGATCATCATCTCGTCGACCCGGAGGTCGTCGTTGAGGAAGTTCAGCACCTCGATGATGGTCTGCGGGGTGTCGGTGTTGAAGAAGGTCGAGTTGGTGGTGACCCGGAAGCCGCGCCGCTTGGCCTCCTTGATCGCCTCCACGGCCTCGTCGAACACGCCCTCCTTGGCGACCGACTCGTCGTGCCGCTCGCGCAGGCCGTCGATGTGCACCGCGAAGGCGAAGTAGGGCGACGGTGTGAAGTTGTCCATCTTCTTGCGCAGCAGCATCGCGTTGGTGCAGAGGAAGACGTACTTCCGCTTGGCCACCAGCTGACGGACGATCTCGTCGATCTGCGGGTGCATCAGCGGCTCGCCGCCGGCGATGGACACCATCGGGGCGCCGGACTCCATGACCGCCCCCACGGCCTGGGCGACCGGCATCCGCTGCTTGAGGACCCCGGCCGGATGCTGGATCTTGCCGCACCCCTCGCACTTGAGGTTGCAGGCGAACAGCGGCTCCAGCTCGACGATCAGCGGAAACTTGTCCCGCCGGCGGATCTTCTGTTCAGCCAAGTATGTAGCGACCTTGATGGACTGTCGGAGCGGCATGGCCATCTGGCTCACCTCCTGGGGAGCAGCAAGGAACGGTGCCATTCGAAGAAAGCGGGAAGAACGGAACGAAGAACACGGAAAGCTGATATTCCACCGCGCACCGTGCCGATCCGGACGAGTTCATGTTCAGGAGCGTCCACGACCACCCGGACGGCCGCAACCGGGCGCTCGCCCACGCGCACGGCGCTCAGGAGCGTGACGGCGGACTCCATGTCGACCGCGATCGCGCCGGTGGCGCGCAGGGCGGTCCGTTCGGGGCCGCGCACGACGTGGTCGGAGCCGGTGAGCGGGCCGGTGTGCACGGTCCGCCCGGGCAGCGCGCGGGCCAGCTCCTCGACCAGCAAGTCGGTCCCGACGCAGGGGGTCGTGCCGCGCGGGTCGCGGGTCTCCTCGGCGACGACCAGATCGCCGGGGTGCATGCCCGGCGCGAGCCCGGCGCAGAAGCCGGTGGCCAGCACGGCGGCACCGCGCAGGGCCGGGTCGGCCAGCACGCGGGTGACGGCCCGTTCGGCGGCCGCCGGTCCCATGCCCGTCCGCAGCACCGTGACCGGCCCGCCGGCCCCACCGCGGCCGCCCGCGCGCAGGGCGAACTGCTCGATGCCGAGCGCGCAGGCGATCAGCAGCGGGGCCGGGGCGGGCTGTGCGCTCATCCGCTCCCCTTGGCCTCGGCGAGCGGCATCCCGGCCCGGCTCCCCCCGAGCTCCCCTGCCTCCCCGCTCCCCCGGAGCTTCCCGGCGAAGGGCTCGCCGTGCAGGTAGCGGCCGAGCGCGGTGAGCGGGAAGACCTGCCGGTAGAGGTGGTAGTTGATCGAGAAGTCCCACGGGAAGCCCGTCCCCGTGAAGTACGGCTCGTCCCAGGAGCCGTCCTCCCGCTGCGTGGCGGCGAGCCACTCGACACCGCGTTCGACGGCCTTGGAGTCCCGCTCCCCCGCCGCGAGCAGGGCCATCAGCGCCCACGCCGTCTGCGAGGCGGTCGAGGCGCCCCTGCCGCTCCACTCCTTGACGTACTTGTAGGAGCGCAGGTCCTCGCCCCAGCCACCGTCGTCGTTCTGGACCGATTCCAGCCAGGCCACGGCCCGCCGGATCGCGGGGTGGGCGGCGGGGATGCCGGCGGCGGTCAGGGCGGGCACGACGGACCCGGTGCCGTAGATGTAGTTGACGCCCCAGCGCCCGAACCACGAGCCGTCCGGCTCCTGTTCGGCCAGCAGCCACTCGATGCCGCGCCGGGTGCGCGGGTCGTGGGCGAGCCCCTCCACCGCGAGCATCTCGACGACGTGCGCGGTGACGTCGGCGGAGGGCGGGTCGATGACCTCGCCGAAGTCGCAGAACGGCAGCCGGTTCGGGAAGGGGCTGGTGTTGTCGACGTCGAAGGCGGCCCAGGCACCGTTCCTGGACTGCATGCCGAGCGTCCAGCGCATACCGCGTGCGATGGCCCCATCGAGCCGCTCCGGGTCGTGGTGGGTGATCCGGCGCAGCGCGAGGACGACTTCGGCGGTGTCGTCGATGTCGGGGTAGTTGTCGTTGTGGAACTCGAACGCCCAGCCCCCGGGCGGCAGTCCGGGCCGCTTCACCGACCAGTCACCGGGCCGGACGATCTCCTCGCCCAGCATCCAGTCGGCCGCCTTCACCAACTGCGGGTGATCGGCGGGCAGTCCGGCGTCGACGAGGGCGATGGCCGCCAGGCAGGTGTCCCACACCGGTGACTGGCAGGCCTCGATCATCCGGGCCCCGTCCTCGCGCCATACGGCGAACCGGTCCAGCGAGGCCAGCCCCTCGCGCATCACGGGGTGTTCGAGGTCGTAGCCGAGCAGGTGCAGGGCGATGATCGAGTACACGGCCGGGGGCTGGATGCCGCCCCAGCAGCCGTCGTTCTCCTGCCGCTCGATGATCCAGCGGGCGGCGCTGTTCACGGCGGCTCTGCGCAGTCTGCGCGGGGCGACCTTCCGCAGGGCGTGCAGGCCCTTGTCCATCCGCTGGAAGGCCCCGTCCCAACTGAACGGCGACGCCAGGGGCTTGGACGGGTTGGGCCGGTCCGGGTCGGTGTGCAGCTCGTCGAGCGGGAAGGGCGCGGGGCGTACCGGCCGCTTCGCGGAGACGATCGTCAGCGGGACGATGGTCTGGCGCGCCCAGCAGCCGAAGTCGTAGATGTTGAGCGGCACCCACTTCGGGAAGAAGATGAGCTCCGGCGGGAGTTCGGGCAGGTCCTCCCACTTCCACCAGCCGAACAGGGCCAGCCAGATCCGGGTGAAGACCCGGGCCGCGGCGATGCCGCCCTGCGCGCGGATCCAGGCGGATGCCCTCGCCATGTGCGGGGCGTCGGGCGCGTCACCGGCCAGGCGGAGGGCGACGTACGCCTCGATGGTGGCGGACAGGTCACCCGGCCCGCCGTAGAAGGTGGCCCAGGTGCCGTCCTCGCCCTGCTCGCCGCGGATGAACAGGGCGGCGGCCCGGGTGGTCTTCTCGTCGCGGATGCCGAGGAACTGACGGAGCAGCAGGTCCTCGGCGTCCATCGTGACGTTGGTCTCGAGGTCGCCCTTCCACCAGCCCTGGGCGTCCTGCCGGGAGAGCAGGAAGTCGGTGGCACGCCGGGCGGCGCGTGCGGCGGCTTCCGGAACCCCGGCCGCCCCGGGGATGTCGGTGTCGGTTTCGCTGGCCGCGGCGGCGCGGGGCGGCAGGGCCCCGGTGCTTCCGTCGGTCGTCGCTGTCATGGCTTCCCCTTCGTGCAGTGGCGCAAGGTGTGCAGCTGCTGTGGGTCCGCCGTCGGCCGGTGCTCCGTGATGACTCGCGGCACCGGCCGGCGACTACGCGAGGGCTATTCGACCGATAGTGATCATCTCTTTCGTACGACGACGAAGTCCGCGAGGGCCGTGAACTGTGCCCGCACCCGGTCGGGCATGTCGACGGCGTCGAGGGCTTCGATGGCGATGGTGTGCTGGCGGCGTGCCTCGTCGGCGGTCCACTCACGGCCGCCGGCCTCCTCGATGAGGGCGGCGCGGGCCGCGAACTCCTCCTCGGAGAAGTTCTCGACATCGCTGCTCTTGGCGTCGGCGGCCAGGATCTCGCCGAGCCGCTCGGAGGCGGAGCCGCCCGCCGCGAGGGCGGCGACGACCGGCAGGGACTTCTTGCGCTGGCGCAGGTCGCTCCAGGTCTGCTTGCCGGTGGAGACCGGGTCGCCCCAGATGCCCAGCAGGTCGTCGACGGCCTGGAAGGCGAGGCCCAGGTGGTAGCCGTACTTCTCCAGCGTGTCGGCGGTGTGGTCGTCGGCGCCGCCGAGGACCGCGCCGATGGAGCTGGCGCAGGCGAGCAGGGCGCCGGTCTTGTTGCCCTCCATCTCCAGGCACTCCTCGACGCTGACGCGGTCGCGGTGCTCGTAGGAGATGTCCTGGGCCTGGCCGTCGATGAGAGCGCGGGTGGCGGTGGTCAGGCGGCGGGTGGCGCGGCCGGCCTCGACGGTGCCGAGTTCGAGGAGCACCTCGTTGGCGAGGGCGAACAGGGCGTCGCCGACCAGGATGGCCTGGGCGGGGCCGTGCACCTTCCAGACCGTGTCGCGGTGACGGCGCTGTTCGTCGCCGTCCATGAGGTCGTCGTGGAGGAGGGAGAAGTTGTGGACGAGTTCCACGGCGACGGCGCCGGGAATGCCGGTCTCGGGCGCGACCGACATGACCTCGGCGGACAGCACCGCGAGGGCGGGGCGCACGGCCTTGCCGCCGTCCCCCTCCGCGGGCCTGCCCTGGGCGTCGATCCAGCCGAAGTGGTAGGCGGCAACAGTGTCCATGGGAGGTGCCAGGCGGTCGACGGCCGCCCGCAGTACCGGTGTGGCCAGGGTTCGGCCGCGCTCCAGCAGCGCGGTCACGTCCACCGCCTCGGCAGTCTTCGAGGCCGGGGGCACAGTGGGCACAGTCTCTCCTCTTGTCGCGGTACCGGGGGTGCGGGGGCCGCCTGCCGCTCCGGCCTGGGCCGGCATCATGCCGCCTCCTCGAACGCGAAGAGGTGCTGCGGGCGGGGCCGGCCCAGGGCGCCCAGCACGGCGTCCGCCGCGCTCACACCACTGCGGACCGCACTCTCCATGGTCGCGGGCCACCCGGTGGCGGTCCACGCTCCGGCCAGGTAGAGGCCGGGTGCCTTGGTGCGGGCGCCGGGCCTGAGGCGCCCGACGCCGGGGGTGGGAGCGAACGTCGCGGTGCGCTCCCGGGTGACGAAGAAGTCCCTCACCGCGGCGCCGCGGGCCGGCGGCAGCAGCCGCTCCAGCTCGGGCAGGTACCGCTCGCGCAGCACGGCCACGGGCTCGTCGATCTCGTCCTGGGCGACCGACTGCGACAGGGCGAGGTACTGGCCCTCGCGCAGTCCGGACGCCTCGGTCCGGTCGAAGACCCACTGCACCGGGCTGCCGAGGGCGGCGAAGAACGGCCGGCCGAGGACCTTCCGGTCGTACACCACATGGACGTTGAGGATCGGCGCGGTGCCGATCTCCAGGAGCCGTCCGGGCGCGTCGAGGGCGCCCGTCGGCAACAGGTCGTGCGCCTCGCGCTGCGGTACGGCGAGGACCACCGCGTCGGCCTCCAGCGTCTCGCCGGGGACCTGCACGCTCCACCGCCCGTCCCCGTCCGAGGAGACGGAGGTGACGCGCGTACGGACCTCGGTGCGCACTCCCGCGGAGTCCAGCGCCTTGCGGGCCAGCCGGTCGTGCAGGTCGCCCAGCGGGACCCGCGCCCAGCCGATGTCGGCTGCGCCCGGGTCGGACAGCAGACCGGTCTTGAAGACCATCGCGGCGAGCGCCAGGGAGGCGTCGGAGGCGACCGCGTTGAGGGTGGCGACCCCGACCAGGTCCCACAGGGCCTCGACGGCGCGTGCCGACTGGCCGTGCGCGGCCAGCCAGCTGCCGAAGTCCTGCGTGTCCAGGGCCGGATCGGCGAGGTCGAGTCCCTTGAGCGCGAGCGCGGCGCGGCCCACCCTGGCGCGGTCGGCGAGCGACAGGTGGGGATAGGTGGCGAGGCTGCGCCCCAGGTGCAGCGGCACGGGCAGGGCGTCCCGACGCAGCCGGCCGAGCCGCCGCCCCTCGGGACGGGCGAGGTCCAGGACGGGGACGTCGAGCCGGTCCTGCAGCGGGGCCAGCGCCGCGCCCTCGACGCGGTCGAGGAACCAGCGGTAGGCGGTGCAGCAACGCAGGTAGACGTGCTGGCCGTTGTCGACGGTGAGGTCGCCGCGCCGGAAGGAGAAGGCCAGACCGCCGAGCCGCGGCCTGCCCTCCAGCAGGGTGACGCGCACTCCGGCGTCGGCGAGCGCGAGCGCGGTGGTGACACCGGCGAGCCCGCCGCCGACCACGACGGCGTGCCGCCCCTGCGCCACCGGCCCCTGGGGCCGTGTTCCGTGGCTCATCGCGCACCCTCCTCCGCGGCCCGGGCGTGCTGTTCGAACGGTGCACGACCGGCCGTCTCCGTCAGGGACGCGGTCCCAGGCCGGAGGGTTGCCCGCCGCTTCACGCCGACGGCGGCGCCTGTATTCGTCACGCACGCCTCCTGACGGTCCGCCGGGTCACGTGCCGGGCGTCCAGGCCGGACAGACCGCGCACGGCGACGTAGGCCTTCTCGCGTCCCGGCAGCGAGACCCGGCCGCGCAGCACGGCCTCCGGGTCGCGCTCGATGCGGTCGAGGAGGCGGCGGTAGATGCCGGCCATGGCGGCGACACAGGCGCCGCTGCGCCGGTCGAGCATGGGGAGCAGCCGGTAGCCCTCGGCGAACAGAGCGCGGGCCCGTCGCACTTCGAAGTGCACGAGGCCCGCGAAGTCGGAGCCCTCCGGCGGCCGCGGCCCGCTGAAGCCGGCCGAGCAGCCGAACTTGGCGAGATCGTCGGCGGGAAGGTAGGTCCGCCCGTCGACCGCGTCCTCGCGGACGTCTCTGAGGATGTTGGTGAGCTGAAGCGCGAGCCCGAGCGTGTCGGCATACTCCGGCGCGCGGTCCACTCCGCGCGCCCCCGGTTCCGTGCCGAACACGCCGAGCGAGAGACGCCCGATCGCACCCGCCACACAGCGGCAGTAGACCTTCAGGTCGTCCCAGGTCTCGTACGTCTCACCGCGGACGTCCATCTGGACACCGTCGATGAGTTCGTCCAGGCCGCCGAGCGGGATCGGGAACCGGCCGGCTGCGTGCGCGAGGGCGACGGCGACCGGGTCGGTGTCGTCCTCGTCGACCCCGTCCTCGCGGATCCGGGTGAGCAGCGTCCGGGTCTCCTCGAGCCTGGCCACCTTGACGTCGTCGGCGAGCGCGCCGTCGCCGATGTCGTCGACCCGCCGCGAGAACGCGTACAGCGCCGACATCGCACGGCGCTGAGGCGCCGGCAGCAGCCGGATGCCGTAGGCGAAGTTGCGGGCCTGCCGCCCGGTGACGGCCTCGCAGTAGCTGTAGGCGGCGAGTACCGGCGGTGACGCGTGTGGTTCCGACTCCACGGTCCGGATCACCCCTCTCCTCGCAGAGTCACGCCCACCTCACGCAGCAACCGGACCTTGCCGGGCTTGGGCGGGCCGGGAAGAACGTCGAACTCGGCGGCGGCGATCGCGTGGACGGCCGCCCTTCCCCCCGCCACGAACCCCGCGAGCAGCAGCTTCAGCCTGCCGTGGACGCTACCCACCAGGGGGGCGCCTTCATTCAGCAGATCCCGGGCCCTTTGCGTCTCGTACGCGATCAGCGCACGCACCGACGCTCCGGCGGATTTCGTGGCGAGATCCGCTTCCCGGACGTGGAAGCGTTTCATGTCGGCGGCCGGCAGGTAGATGCGGTCGCGGGCGAGGTCCTCCGCCACGTCCTGGAGGTGCTCGACGATCTGGAGAGCCGTGCAGATCATGTCCGAGCGGCGGATCCGCTCGGGTGTCGAGGTGCCGGTGACGGCGAGGACGAGACGGCCGACGGGATTGGCGGACAGCTCGCAGTAGGCGAGCAGGTCGTCGTAGGTCTCGTAGCGGCCGACCAGCTGGTCCTGACGGTTGGCGGCGATCAGGCCGAGGAACGGCTCCGGGGTCAGCGAGCAGCGGCGCACCGTCGGCTGGAGTCGGCGCAGCAGGGGGTGACGGGGAGTCGAGTCGAAGACCCTGCGCAGATCGGCCTCGAAGGCGTCCAGCAGTACCAGCCGGTCCTCGGCCTCCTCGGGGGAGACGCCGAGCAGGCGGGCGTCGGCGCCGCCGGGGGCCAGATCGCCGTCGCCGATGTCGTCCACCAGACGGGCGAACCCGTAGACGGCCATGAGGTCGGTGCGCCAGGCCCGGGGCAGGAAGAAGGGGGCCACCGGGAAGTTCTCACCGGCGGCCTTGTCGAGCGTGGCGCGCTCCGGATCGAGGGCGCGCACCGTGCCGGTTCCCGTCACCGCCGGCTGCCCGGCGCGGGGACGGCACGTGCTGCGTGGAGCTGGGGAGTTTCCGTAGCCATCGCCGTCACATCTCCCGTTCTACACTGCCGACCCAATACACACTATTTCGGACACGCCGCCCACCCGCCCGCACGGTGGCCCGACGGGCGGTGCCGCGCATTATTGCCCTGATTGCCGTGTTTCGGGACCGGTACAGCTTACGTTGTACAACGCGACACGGTTCGTCAGGGTGTCCTGCGCATCACGACAACACACCGATTGGCCCCAAGATTCCTGAGATGGGCCGGAGTTGACGTTTCCTTTGCAGACGCGGGGCCCCGCCGGAGCAGTTCCGGCGGGGCCCTGACCGAGCCCGGCTACTTGCCCGTGAACTTCTCGTACTCCTTGAGCACCTCGTCCGTGGGGCCGTCCATGCGCAGCTCGCCGCGCTCCAGCCACAGGACGCGGTTGCAGGTGTCGCGGATGGACTTGTTGTTGTGGCTGACCAGGAACACCGTGCCGGCTTCCTTGCGCAGCTCCCGGATGCGGTCCTCGGAGCGCTTCTGGAACTTCCGGTCACCGGTCGCCAGGGCCTCGTCGATCATCAGGACGTCGTGGTCCTTGGCCGCGGCGATGGAGAAGCGGAGCCGGGCCGCCATGCCGGAGGAGTAGGTGCGCATGGGCAGGGTGATGAAGTCGCCCTTCTCGTTGATGCCGGAGAAGTCGACGATGTCCTGGTAACGCTCCTTGATCTCCTCACGGGACATGCCCATGGCGAGCCCGCCCAATATGACGTTCCGTTCGCCGGTGAGGTCGTTCATCAGGGCCGCGTTGACGCCGAGCAGCGAGGGCTGGCCGTCGGTGTAGACCTTGCCCTGCTCGGCGGGGAGCAGCCCGGCGATGGCCCGCAGCAGGGTCGACTTGCCGGAGCCGTTGGAGCCGATCAGGCCGACGGCCTCGCCGCGGTAGGCGACGAAGGAGACGCCGCGCACGGCGTGCACCTTGCGCACGCCGCGCTCCTCGCCGCGCTTGAGGATGCGGCTGAGGGCGGCGGTGGCGCTGCCCTTGCCGGACTTGGCGCCGTTGACGCGGTAGACGATGTGCAGATCATCCGCGATGACGGTGGGGATCCGCGCGTCCTGGTGCTGCTCAGCCACGGCCGTACCTCTCCTCCGCCTTCCAGAAGTACACGAAACCGCCGAGGGCGAACAGCACGGCCCAGCCGCCCGCGGCCGCCCACACGTGGTCGGGCAGGTACTGGGAGCCGTAGTCGTCGATCAGCGCGAAGCGCATCAGGTCCATGTAGATCGCGGCGGGGTTCCACTGCAGCACGTTCGCGATCCACCCCGGCTTGTCAGCGAGGAAGATCGGGATGGAGAACATCACCCCGGACGCGTACATCCACGTCCGCATCACGAACGGCATCAACTGCGCGAGGTCGGGGGTCTTGGCCCCGGCCCGGGCCATGATCAGCGCGAGACCGGTGTTGAAGCAGAACTGAAGAACCAGCACCGGCACGATCAGCAGCCAGGACAGATCCGGGTAGTGGCCGAAGCCGACCGCGATGGCGAACAGCACGATCATCGAGAACAGCAGCTGCTGGAGCTGCTGCAGCGCGAAGGAGATCGGCAGCGAGGCCCGCGGGAAGTGCAGGGCGCGGACCAGGCCGAGGTTGCCGGAGATCGCGCGCACGCCCGCCATCACCGAGCTCTGCGTGAAGGTGAACACGAACACGCCCGTGACGAGGAACGGGATGTACACCTCGCGGGGCAGGCCCCGGTCGGCCTCCAGGAGCAGGCCGAAGATGAAGAAGTACACGGCGGCGTTCAGCAGCGGCGTGGCCACCTGCCACAGCTGACCGAGCTTGGCCTGGCTGTACTGCGCGGTCAGCTTCGCCCGGGAGAAGGCGAGGATGAAGTGCCGCCGGTCCCAGAGCTGACGGACGTACTCGATGAGGGACGGACGGGCGCCGCTCACGGTCAGCCCGTGCTTGGCGGCGAGTTCCCTCGCCGTGAGGCCCTCGTCGGGCGCCGCGGGCGCGCTCACCGCGACCGTGGCGTCGTGCGTTGTCTCACTCACTAGTGGAAACTTTCGTCTTCGAGATGCTCGGCCTGTGCCGGCCTGGCATGAACCGGGGCCAGGGTACGGCCCGGGGGGCTCCTGGGGGTTCCCGGATACGAGCTTGTCAGATGACGGGGGGCCGGCCCAGCCGGGTCAGCCGCCACACCGTACGCCACTTCATGGGCCGGCGGGGCCCGCACGAGCTGGTCCAGCCCTCGCGGAATCCGCCGAACCAGGCCCGCAGCGCACTGCGGGAGGGACGGCGCAGGAGAGTGAGCAGCAGCCACACGCCGAGGTAGACGGGGACGAGCGGCGCGGGGAGGTTGCGGCGGGCCAGCCAGACGCGGTTGCGGGCGACCATGCGGTGGTAGACCGCGTGCCGTGAGGGTGCGGTCGTCGGGTGGTACAGCACCATGTCGGACCGGTAGTCGATCATCCAGCCCGCGTCGAGGGCCCGCCACGCCAGGTCGGTTTCCTCGTGGGCGTAGAAGAACTCGTCCGGGAGTCCGCCGACGTCGGCGAAGACCCGGGTGCGGACGGCGTTGGCGCCGCCGAGGAAGGTGGTGACCCGGGAGGAGCGCATCGGGTCGGCGGCGCGCAGCCGGGGGACGTGGCGGCGCTGGGTGACGCCGGTCTCCGGGTCGGCTATGCGGAAACTCACGATGCCGAGCTTCGGGTCGGCCTCGAACGCCTTGCGGCACAGCTCGGCGGTGTCGTGGCCCGCGAGCAGCCCGTCGTCGTCCAGGAAGAGCAGGATGTCGACGTCCCGGCCGGCCGGGCCGAAGGCCTCGATGCCGACGTTGCGGCCGCCGGGGATGCCGAGGTTCTCGGACAGTTCGATCGTGCGGACGCCTTCGGGGACGTCCGGCACGGGCGAGCCGTTGCCGACCACGACCACCTCGACCGGGTCGCCGTCCTGCTTGGCGACGGAATCGAGGAGGGCGCGCAGTTCCTCGGGCCGGTTGCCCATGGTGATGATGACGGCGCCGACCTTCATGCCGCTCACTTCAGCCTGCTCGAGGCCAGGATGGACACGAGGTGCAGCAGGGTCTGCACCAGCGCGATGCCGGCCATCACCGCCACGCCGAGGCGCGTGAAGAACAGGTCGCCCCGGGCCTGGTCGACGATCGCCAGCACGAGGATCAGCAGGGAGGCCTCGATGCCGAGGATCAGCCGGTGGAACTTCAGGGCGGCCGCGGCCTTGCGGGCCAGCGCCATGCCGGAGGAGCGCATCTCGGCGGCGGCTTCCTTGACCGGCGGCTTGCCGGCCTGGTGCCGGGCGACGCCGACGAGGTCGGTCTCGGCCTTGATCAGGATGGCGCCGAGCGCGGCCAGGGTGCCGAGGAAGGCCCACAGCCAGTCGATGCGGCCGCTGCCCCACGGGTCGGCGGCGCGCAGGCCGAAGCCGGTGAGCACCGCGGCGTCGGTGAGGTAGGCGCCGACGCGGTCCAGGTAGACGCCGTTGAGCGAGTACTGCTTCTTCCAGCGCGCTATCTCGCCGTCGACGCAGTCCAGCAACAGGTACATCTGGACGCACACCACACCGAGAACGGCGCCCCCGATCCCCGGCACGAGCAGTGCCGGGGCCGCGAGCACACCGAAGACGGTCATCAGGTACGTGAGCTGGTTGGGCGTGACCCTGGTGTTGACCAGGTAGCGGTCGACCCGCAGGGACACCTCGCGCATGTAGAGGCGTCCCATCCAGTGCTCACCGCTGCGCCTGTCCTTCACCCCTGGGGGGTGGACGACGGGGCGGAGTTCAGCTACCGATGGCCTTGACATAGTCGGCGTAGGTGTCCTTGATCTGTTCGGTGTTCAGGTCGAGGTGTTCGAGGATGGTGTAGCGGCCGGGGCGGGTCTCCGGGGCGAACTCGACGGCCTTGACGAACTCGTCCGTCGTGAAGCCGATCTCGTCCGGCAGCACGGGCAGGCCGTGCCGGCGCAGCACCTCGGCCATGTACGCCGAGGCCTCGTGCGCCCCGCGCAGCCACATCGCGAAGGCCGCGCCGAGACCGCACTGCTCGCCGTGGGCGGCGGCCCGCTTCGGGTAGAGCAGGTCGAAGGCGTGGTTGATCTCGTGGCACGCCCCGGAGGAGGGCCGCGAGTCGCCCGACACCGACATGGCGATGCCGCTGAGGACCAGCGCCTCGGCCAGCACCTGGAGGAAGTCGTTGTCCCCGATGCCGCCCGGGTGCCGGAGCACGGCTTCGCCGGCCTGGCGGGCCATGGCCGCGGCGAGGCCGTCGATCCGCTCGCCCTTGACGCGGTTGGCCAGCTCCCAGTCCGCGATCGCGGAGATGTTGGAGACGGCGTCGCCGATGCCGGCGCGGACGTAACGGACCGGGGCCTCACGGATGACGTCCAGGTCGATGACGACCGCGATCGGGTTCGGCACACCGTAGGAGCCGCGGCCCGCGTCGTTGTCGAGGGTGGCGACCGGCGAGCACAGGCCGTCGTGCGCGAGGTTCGTCGGTACGGCGACCAGGGGCAGGCCGACGCGTGCCGCGGCGAACTTGGCGCAGTCGATGATCTTGCCGCCGCCGAGGCCGACGACCGCGTCGAAGTGGCCGGCCTTTATGTCGCTCGCCAGCCGGACCGCGTCGTCGAGGGTGCCGCCGCCGACCTCGTACCAGGTGGCGCCGGGCATGCTCGGCGAGATGCGCTCGCGCAGCTTGGCGCCCGAGCCGCCGCTGACGGCGACGGCGAGGCGGCCGGAGTGCGAGATGCGCTCGTCGGCGAGGACGCACGCCAGGTCGTCGAGGGCACCCGGGCGGATGTCGACGACGAGCGGCGAGGGGATGAGGCGGGTCAGTACTGGCACGCGATCTCCCGTCCGCGGGCGAGGTCGTCGTGGTTGTCGATCTCCACCCACTTGACGTCGCCGATCGGCGCCACGTCGATGCGGAAGCCGCGGTTGACCAGCTCCTGGTAGCCGTGCTCGTAGAACTGCTGCGGGTCGGTCTCCCACACGGTCTTGAGCGCGTCGGCCAGCTCGGGGGCGGCGTCGCCCTCGATCAGCGTGACGCCGATGTACTCGCCCGTGGCCTCGGCGGGGTCCATCAGCTTGGTGATCTTCGTCATGCCCTTCTCGGCGTCGACGACGACCTTCATCTCCTCGTCGGCCAGGTCCTTCACGGTGTCCAGCGCGAGGATGATCTTCTTGCCGTCGCCGCGGGCGGCGAGCAGCGTCTTCTCGACGGAGACCGGGTGGACGGTGTCGCCGTTGGCGAGGATCACACCGTCCTTGAGGGCGTCACGCCCGCACCACAGGGAGTAGGCGTTGTTCCACTCCTCGGCCTTGTCGTTGTCGATGAGGGTGAGCTTGAGGCCGTACTTCCGCTCAAGGGCTTCCTTGCGCGCGTACACGGCCTCCTTGCGGTAGCCGACGATGACCGCGACCTCGGTGAGACCGATCTCGGCGAAGTTGCCGAGGGTCAGGTCGAGAACCGTGGGTTCGCCTTCTATGCCCGCGGGGCCCACCGGCACCAGTGCCTTGGGGAGGCTGTCGGTGTAGGGGCGCAGACGCCGTCCGGCGCCGGCCGCGAGCACGAGGCCGATCATGCGGGTTCTCCTTCATCGTGTACGGCGGGTGCGCCACCCCGGTGGGCGGCGACCCAGAAGCGGATGCTCTCGACGAGCACCACCAGGGCGACGGCCACGGCCAGTGCCGTGAGCGCGACCTTGAACTGCGAGGCGGTGAGCAGCGCGGCGAGGACGGTGACGAGCAGCGTCCGTCCTTCGTGCCCCCCGATGGAGCGCACCAGCCAGGCCGGGGGCGCTCCGGCGTCGCCGCGGATGCGGTAGACCGTGTCGTAGTGATGGTAGGCGACCGCGGCCACCAGCCCGAAAGCCGCGGGCAGGGCCCCGTTCACGTCCGCCTCGGCGGCCAGGACCAGGACGGTGCCGTACTCGGCGGCGCGCAGGAACGGCGGGACGAGCCAGTCGAGGGCGCCCTTGAGAGGGCGGGCGACGGCGAGGCCGGAGGTCAGGGCGTAGCCGAGGGCCGCGACGACCGGCCAGGGGCCGCCGAAGTCCGTCAGCGCCGCGGTGAGGACGACGGCGAGACCGCCGAGCAGGGCGACGGCGGGGGCGGTGAAGCCCGGCAGCTTGCGGGCGGCCTTCTTGAACGCCTCGGCGAAGCCCTGCGCGAGCGGGCCGCTGTCGGCGAGGTCGGCCAGGGCGCCGGCCGCGCGGTCGGTCCGCTTGGCCTTGCGCGTCAGCGACCGCAGCACCCGTCCGGCCGTGGTGTAGGTCGCGGCGAAGGCGCAGCCGACGAGGAGCGCGTAGAAGGTGATGCGGGGAGTCGTGGCCGCCGTCAGGACCGCGATCATCGCCCAGCGCTCACCGATGGGCAGCACGATCATCCGCCGGACCCAGACCGTCCAGCCGACGCTGTCGAGCTTGTCGGAGAGGGCGGCGGTGGGGCTGGTGTTGGCGGTGGCGTCGTGGTTGGCCTCGTTGAAGGAGAAGTCCACGACGTGCCGGCAGGTCTGCAGGACCATGGCGCCCAGGGCCAGGGCCCACACGTCGTCGCCGCCGCGGGCGGCGCCGAGCGCGAGGCCGGCGTAGTAGGCGTACTCCTTGGCCCGGTCGAAGGTGGCGTCCAGCCAGGCGCCGAGCGTGGAGTACTGCAGGGAGAAGCGGGCGAGCTGGCCGTCGGTGCAGTCCAGCACGAAGGACGCGATCAGCAGGACGCCGGCCGCGACGAAGCCGCCGCGGGTGCCGGTGGCCGCGCAGGCCGCCGCTATGAGGGCGGTGAGCAGCGAGGCGGTGGTGACCTGGTTCGGGGTGAGGCCCCGGCGGGCGCACCAGCGGGCGATGTAGCGGGAGTACGGGCTGATGCAGAAGGTGGTGAAGAAGCCGTCGCGGGCCTTGACGGCCGACTTCAGGCGTACGGCCTCGTCGTCGACGTCCGCGACCGCCTGCCGTGCCTCGTTGCGGGCCTGCGGGTCGGCGGGGACGGCGGCGACCAGGGTGCCCAGCTCGGGGCGGTGCACGTCGGTGCCGTCGGCGTCGAGAGCGGTGAGGATGCGGTCGGCGAGGCTGTCGACCAGGGTGGTGCCGCCGCCGGCCGAGTTCTCGCGGGCCATCGCCCGGGTCAGTGCCTGACGGCCGGCGGGCTGAGCGGTGACGGCGCCGGGGATCGCGGCGAGCGGGAAGCGGGGGTCGGTGAGACCGAGGCGCAGCGCGTGCACGTGCCCCACGAACCGGGCGTCCACCAGCGCGACCCGTTCGTCGCCCGGTACCTCGGCGAGGAGGGTCTCGGCCTCGGCGGCGTCGGTCGCGGTCCGGAGGTCGAACCCGAGGGACCGCAGGTCGGCCTCGATCGACGATCCGGGGACCGGCTGGCCGGTGAGGATGGCGGTCGACAACCGAATTCACTCCCTGGGTACCGACGCGTCCGCGCCGGTGACGTACATGGTGGGGGCGCCTTCTCCGGTGGCTCCCGGGCGGCATGTCGGCAGAGGCTATCGGATGCCGGGAAGGCCACGTTCACCGGCCGTTCGGCGGATGGATCGACGTGGTTCGCACAAGCCCCTGCCGCGATCATCATCGTGGATCCGGGGCCCGCCCCACAAACCGCGCGTGCCAGAGCGGACATCGGGGACATTGTGTGGCGCCCGGCCGGTGCCGCATAGGGTGGGCGACCATGACTTGGCTGATCACCGGCGGTGCCGGCTATATCGGAGCCCATGTGGCCAGGGCCATGACCGAGGCCGGGGAGCGTGTCCTCGCCCTGGACGACCTCTCGGCCGGGGTGCCCGCCCGGCTCCCGGCCGGCGTCCCGCTCGTGCGGGGCTCGTCGCTGGACGGGGAGCTGCTGAAGCGGATCCTCGCCGAGCACGGTGTGACGGGTGTGGTGCATCTCGCGGCGCGCAAGCAGGTCGCCGAGTCCGTGGCACAGCCCACGCGCTACTACCGGGAGAACGTCGGCGGCCTGGTGACGCTGCTGGACGCGGTGGCCGAAGCCGGGATCGAGCGTTTCGTGTTCTCCTCGTCGGCCGCCGTCTACGGCGACCCGGGGGTGGACCTCATCACGGAGGACACCCCGTGCGCGCCGGTGAACCCGTACGGCGAGACCAAGCTCGCCGGGGAGTGGCTGGTGCGGGCGGCGGGACAGGCGCACGGGATCTCCACCGTATGCCTGCGCTATTTCAACGTGGCGGGCGCGGCCGCGCCCGAACTGGCGGACACGGGTGTCTTCAACATCGTTCCGATGGTCTTCGACCGGCTGACGCGCGACGAGGCGCCCAGGATCTTCGGCGACGACTACCCGACCCCGGACGGCACCTGCGTCCGTGACTACATCCACGTGGCCGACCTGGCCGAGGCCCATCTGGCGGCGGCCCGGCGGCTGGCCGAGGGCGGCCTCACGGGTGACCTGACGGTCAACATCGGCCGCGGCGAGGGCGTCTCGGTCCGCGAGCTCATCACGGTCATCGGCGAGGTCACCGGCGACCGACGGCCCCCGCTCGTCGAGGACCGGCGCCCCGGTGACGCCCCACGGGCGGTGGCGTCGGCCGCCCGGGCCGCCGAGGAGCTCGGCTGGACGGCCCGGCGCGGGGTGCGCGAGATGACCGAGTCGGCCTGGCGGGGCTGGCGGCTCCACCACGGCTCCTGACCCTCTGCAGGCACCCTGACCTGCGCATCGTTTGCGCAGGTCAGGGCACATGACAACGGTGTTCAATGCCGCGTTGCACATACCCCCTCCCCGTAGTTCACTGGGGTGCCCGAGCACGATCAGGCGGACACAGGGAGGCTGACTTCTCATGGGGGCTGGGCACGATCACGGGCACGCGCACGGCGCGGCGGCCGGCGGTACGGCGACCTCGGCGTACCGCGGCAGGCTGCGCATGGCGCTGGCGATCACGCTCGGCATCGTGGTCGTGCAGATCGTCGGTGGTGCCCTCGCCGACTCGCTCGCCCTCGTCGCGGACTCGGCCCACATGGCGACGGACGCCCTGGGTCTCGGCATGGCGCTGCTCGCGATCCACTTCGCGAACCGGCCGCCGAGCGAGCGGGCCACCTTCGGTTACGCCCGGGCCGAGATCCTCGCCGCCCTGGCCAACTGCCTGCTGCTGCTCGGCGTGGGCGGGTACGTCGTGTACGAGTCGGTCCAGCGCTTCATCGCGCCGGCCCAGACCGAGGGCCGGCTGGCGCTGCTGTTCGGCGTGATCGGCCTGGTGGCGAACCTGGTGTCGCTGTCGCTGCTGATGCGCGGGCAGAAGGAGAGCCTGAACGTGCGGGGCGCCTTCCTGGAGGTGGCGGCGGACGCCCTGGGTTCGGTCACGGTGATCGTCTCGTCTTCGGTGATCATGCTCACGGGCTGGCAGGCCGCCGACCCGATCGCCTCGCTCGTCATCGCGCTGATGATCGCGCCCCGGACGTGGAAGCTGCTGAGCGAGACGCTCTCCGTGCTGCTGGAGGCCGCTCCCAAGGGCGTCGACATGGCGGAGGTGCGCTCGCACATCCTCGCCACGGACGGTGTGGAGGACGTCCACGACCTGCACGCCTGGACGATCACCTCCGGCATGCCGGTGCTGTCGGCGCACGTGGTCGTCAGCTCGGAGGCCCTGAACGGGATAGGCCACGAGAAGATGCTCCACGAGCTCCAGGGTTGTCTCGGCGACCACTTCGACGTGGAGCACTGCACGTTCCAGCTGGAACCGAGCGGTCACGCGGAGCACGAGGCGCGGCTCTGCCACTGAGGGGGCGCACTCCACTGCGAGTGCGCCGGTGAACGCAACCCTCCGCCGCGCGCCCGCGTCCTGAGCCCCACAGCTCCGGTGGGGGACGATTTTCCGCCTCCCCGGCCGGGCACGATCATCTACCGGGTCCCTTTCCCCGGCGTCCGACCGGTGCCGGCCGCGGTCCGCGCGACCGCGCGGGACATGCGGGCGTGCCGCGAAGTGCCGGGAGTGCCGGATTCGTACGGCAGACTTGGGGCGCGAAGACCGATGTGAAGGATGGGTATGCCGATCACACCTGCCACCGCGACGCACAACCCGTCGAACGGCACCGCAGACGCGATTTTGCTGGAACTGGTCGACGAGGACGGCGTGACGATCGGCACCGCGGAGAAGCTCGCCGCCCACCAGCCGCCCGGGCAGCTGCACCGCGCGTTCTCGGTGTTCCTCTTCGACGAGTACGGCCGGCTGCTGCTCCAGCAGCGCGCGCTGGGCAAGTACCACTCCCCCGGTGTGTGGTCCAACACCTGCTGCGGCCACCCCTACCCCGGTGAGGCGCCCTTCGCGGCGGCGGCACGGCGCACGTTCGAGGAGCTCGGCGCCTCCCCGTCCCTGCTGGCCGAGGCGGGCACGGTCCGCTACAACCACCCGGACCCGGAGTCCGGACTGGTGGAGCAGGAGTACAACCACCTCTTCGTCGGCATGGTGCAGGCCGTGGTGCGGCCGGACCCGCAGGAGGTGGCGTCGACGGTCTTCGTGACCCCGCCGGAGCTCGCGGAGCGGCACGCCAAGGACACCTTCTCGTCCTGGTTCATGACCGTCCTGGACGCGGCCCGGCCGGCGATCAGGGAGCTGACGGGTCCGTCGGCGGGCTGGTGAGTCCGGCCCCGGCGGCGGGGTTCAGGAGAAGCGCGCGGGTTTGAGCGGCAGGGCGGCCCAGATCACCTTGCCGCCGCTCGCCGTGTAGTCCACCTCGCACACCCCGCCGGCCTCCCGGGTGATCTCGCGCACCAGGAGCAGCCCGCGCCCACCGGTCCGGGCGTGGTCCGTCTCCAGGGCGGTGGGCCGGTACGGGTGGTTGTCCTCCACGGACACCCGGAGCCACTCGGCGCCGACGGCCAGTTCGACGGCGATCGTCGGCGACAGCACCGCCGCGTGCTTGACGGCGTTCGTCACCAGCTCCGAGACGATCAGCAGCAGCCCCTGGGCCAGATCGTCCGCGACCGGCACCCCCTGACGCAGCAGCAGGTCCCGTACGGCGTGCCGTGCCTGGGGGACCGAGGCGTCGACCGCCGGCGCGGTGAACCTCCAGACCCCTTCGTACGGCAGCGGATCCGCGGGCCCGGGGCCGAGGGGCGCCGCGCCGCCTTCTGGGCGAGGGCCGAACCCACGCCCGTCGTCGTCCATCGTCCGGTCGCCACCCTCGCGCTCGATTGTCGCCACACGTCGAGTGTTGGTAACGATGCGCCTCCCACCCCGGGACTGAACAGAAGTCAGCAACTATCGAGCACTTCTGACCGTTGGCGTATGACACGGTCAGTTGTGGGACTGGTCCTGTCCCTGTTGTGCCGTCTCGGCGAACTATTCGGGTTGTACGGGTTTGGCATCCGGATAGCATCCGGCGCATGGAGCCGCAACTGGAGTACCGCGTGACCGACTCGGTCGCGACGGTCGTCATCCGTCATCCCGAGAAGCGCAACGCCATGACGGCCGCGATGTGGCGCTCCCTGCCCACGCTGCTGGAGGAGCCTGCGGGGGATCCGGCCGTGCAGGCGCTGGTGCTGACCGGTGAGGGCGGGACGTTCTGCGCCGGGGCCGACATCTCGACACTGCGAGGCTCGCCCGAGGAGGCGCAGGGGCTGGCCGTGCGGGCCGAGGAGGCACTGGCCGCGTTCCCGAAGCCGACGCTGGCCGCGGTCCGGGGTCACTGCGTGGGCGGCGGGGCTCAGTTGGCGGCGGCCTGTGATCTGCGGTTCGCCGAGGAAGGGGCGTTGTTCGGTGTGACGCCCGCGAAGCTCGGCATCGTGTACCCGGCGTCCTCGACCCGGCGGCTGGTGTCCCTGGTCGGGCCGGCCACCGCGAAGTACCTGCTGTTCTCGGGTGAGCTGATCGACGCGCCGCGGGCCCTGCGCACCGGGCTGGTGGACGAGGTGCTGCCCGAGGGCGAACTCGTCAAGCGGGTCGCCGAGTTCACCCGGATCCTGGTGTCGCGTTCGCAGCTGACGCAGGCGGCGGCCAAGGAGTTCGCGGACGGGCGTACCGACCGGGACGCGCACTGGGCGGGGCAGGCGCGCGGGAGCGGCGACACCGCGGAGGGCGTCGCCGCGTTCCTGGAGCGCCGGCAGCCGCGGTTCGGCTGGAGCGTGCCTACGTCAGGATGACGCCGGAGTGCGTGCGGACCAGTTCGACGAGGTGGGCGGGGGCCTTCTCGGGCGATCCGGCGTCGTAGGGCGGCTGCGGGTCGTACTCGGTGGCGAGCTGGACGATCCGGGCGTGGTCGTCGCCCGCGATGCGGCCGAGCAGGGTCAGTCCCATGTCGATGCCGGAGGAGACGCCGGCCGCGGTGACGTACTTGCCGTCGGTGACGACCCGCTCCCCCGTCGGCTCGGCGCCATGGCGCTTCAGCTCCTCCAGGGCCAGCCAGTGGGACGTGGCGCGGCGGCCCCGGAGGAGTCCGGCGGCGGCGAGGAGCAGGGAGCCGGTGCACACGGACGTCGTCCAGGTGCTGGTCTCGTCGGCGGTGCGCAGCCAGGTGAGCAGGGGGCCGTCCGCCGCCAGCGGGAGGGGACCCGGGCCGCCGGGGACCACGATGATGTCGGGGCGGGGCACGTCGGCCAGCCCACGGTCGGCGGTGAGCGCGAGGTTCCCCGAGTCGTTCCGTACGGGGCCGGGCTCCTCGGCGACGAAGACGGTCTCCGCGCCCGGGAGCCGGCCGAGGGTCTCGTAGGGGCCCACGGCGTCGAGGGCGGTGAAGCGGTCGTAGAGGACGATGGCGACCTGCATGAAGGTCTCTTCCCTTCGGCTGATGTCGAGGTGGGTCAGGGTGTGGTGGCGGGGCGGAAGCGGCGGCGGTACTCGGCCGGGGGCGTTCCCAGGGTCCTGACGAAGGCCCGGCGCATCCCTTCGGGCGTGCCGTAGCCGCTGCCGCGGGCGATCTCCTCGATGCCGCCGGCGGTGTCCTCCAGGAGGCGCCGGGCGTGTTCGAGGCGGACGCGGTCCACGTAGCGGCCCGGTGTCATGCCCGTCTCGGCGCGGAAGGCGCGCGCGAAGTGGCGGGGCGAGAGGCGGGCCCGGGCGGCGAGGGCCTCGACGGACAGGTCCGCGTCGGGGTGGTCGGTGATCCACTGCTGGACGTCGCGCAGGGGTTCGCGCTGTGCGGTCTGGGCGGCGAGCTGGGCGCTGAACTGGGTCTGGTTCCCGGGGCGGCGCAGGAACACCACCAGATGGCGGGCGATGGTGAGGGCGGCGTCCCGGCCCAGGTCCTCCTCGACCAGGGCGAGGGCGAGGTCGATCCCGGCGGTGACACCGGCCGAGGTGGCGATGTTCCCGTCGCGTACGTAGACGGGGTCGGGGTCGATCTCGACGGCCGGGTGGGCGCGGGCGATCCGGTCGCAGTACGCCCAGTGGGTCGTGGCGCGGCGGCCGTCCAGGAGGCCGGCCTCGGCGAGCACGGCCGCGCCGGTGCACACGGACATCAGGCGCGCGGCACGCGGCCCGTGTTCGCGCACCCAGTCGACCAGACGCGGATCGGGCCGCAGACTGCCCGTTCCGCCGGGGACCAGGAGGATGTCCGGGTCGGGCGCGGTGGCCAGGGACTCGTCGGGGACGAGGGTCAGGCCGCTGGTGCTCCGCACGGGCGCGCCGTCCAAGGACGCCGTGCGAATCCGGTAGGCGCCCGGGGAGAGCAGCTCCGCGCCCGCGAAGACCTCCACGGGCCCGGTGACGTCGAGACTCTGCAGGCCGTCGAAGAGGACGACGAGAACCGTGCGCTGGGTCATGCCGTCGATTGTTCGCGGGGGCGGAGGGTGGCCGCAATGACGAGTACCCCACCTTTCCTGCCATGGGACGGCCGGCCATGGAGGACATACCAAGCGGTTGGTAACCTGCCGGGCATGACGACTGCCGCCCTGGAGCCGCGCGCCGGCCGACGCTGCCACAACATGCTCAACTCGCTGCACTCGACGCACTACTTCTCGCCCGACCTCGGGCGCGAGCTGGGCGCCGTAGGGGTCACCGATCCGCGGGCCGTGAACTTCGCCGTGCGGTCCGCCGCCCTCGGGCCGGTCGGGGCCGGGACCGTGACGGCCGCCTTCTACAACTACAAGTACGAACTCGTGGCCCGGCACGTGCCGGCGGTGTGGGAGACCGCCGCACCCGGGCAGGTGCTGGCGGCACGCGCGCGTGCGGTCGACGCGACGCTGCGCCGCCTGCTCGGCGAGGAGGCCCTCGCGTCGGCGGAGATGTCCGAGGCCGCGCGGCTCGCCCTGCGCGCCGCCGAGGCCTGCTCGCGCGAGGCACGGCCGCTGTACTCCGCGCACGCCGACCTGCCCGTCCCCGAAGAGCCGCACCTCGCCTACTGGCACGCGGCCACCCTGCTGCGCGAGCACCGGGGCGACGGGCACCTGGCCGTCCTGATGTCCGCGGGCCTGGACGGGCTGGAGGCGATGGTGACCCACACGGCGACGGGCAAGGGCATGACCCCGAAGTGGGTCTTCGCCACTCGGGGCTGGAGCCGGGAGGAGTGGGACGCGGCGACGGACCGGCTGCGGGAGCGCGGGCTGCTGGAGGCGTCCGGCGAACTCACCGAACAGGGTGTCGCCCTGCGCCGGGAGATCGAGCACGGGACGGACCGCCTGGACCGTGCCCCGTACGAGCACCTGGGGCCTGAGGGAGTGGCCCGGCTGACCGAGCTGGGCGGGGCGTTCGCGCACGCGGCGCTCGTGGCGGGGGCGTTCCCGGCGGATCTGATCGGCAAGGGTGACGCATAGTGACGCGTTGGTGAGGTACCCGCTCTCCACCGGCCGTCGCGGCCGGTAGTGAGAAAGGGGAATTCCGTGTTCCGTGCTATCGCAGACGTGCTGCGCCAGATCGGCGGGGCCATCGCCACCGTCGTGACGCTGCCCTTCCGGGCGCTTGCCCGGCTCTTCGGCGGGGCCTCGTCCTCCACCCGCAGCCGCAGGGCCTGACCGGGATTCCGACCTGCCGGGTGCCGCCCTGATCCCCGAGTGTCCGTGCCACCTGCCACAATTGCCGCGCAACCTCAGTGGAGAAGGCGGTACGGGATCGTGACGACACCCGGGTCCAACGGGTCCATCAGCGTAGGGTCCATCGAAGGCAGGATCGCCGAGGAACTCGGCGTACGGGAGCGGCAGGTCAGGGCCGCCGTGGAACTGCTCGACGGCGGTTCTACGGTGCCCTTCATCGCCCGCTACCGCAAGGAAGCGACCGAGATGCTCGACGATGCGCAGCTGCGCACCCTCGAGGAGCGGCTGCGCTATCTGCGGGAGCTGGAGGAGCGGCGGACGGCGATCCTGGAGTCGGTGCGCGAGCAGGGCAAGCTCACCGAGGAGCTTCAGGCCAGCATCCGGGGTGCCGAGACGAAGGCGCGCCTGGAGGACATCTACCTCCCGTACAAGCCCAAGCGGCGCACCAAGGCGCAGATCGCCCGCGAGGCGGGACTCGAGCCGCTGGCGGAGGGGCTGCTCGGCGATCCTTCCGTCGAGCCCCTCGCCGCGGCCGCCGCGTTCGTCGACGCCGACAAGGGCGTGGCCGATCCGCAGGCCGCCCTGGACGGCGCCCGGGCCATCCTCACCGAGCGGTTCTCGGAGGACGCCGACCTGATCGGTGAACTGCGCGAACGCATGTGGGTGCGCGGGCGGCTCGCCGCCAAGGTCCGGGAGGGCAAGGAGGAGGCGGGCGCGAAGTTCGCCGACTACTTCGACTTCGCCGAGCCGTTCACGGAGCTGCCCTCGCACCGGGTCCTCGCGATGCTGCGCGGCGAGAAGGAGGAGGTCCTCGACCTCGTCCTGGAGCCCGAGGAGGCCACGGACGGCCCCTCCTCGTACGAGGGGATCATCGCGCACAAGTTCGGGATCGCCGACCGGGGCCGCCCCGGCGACAAGTGGCTGAAGGACACGGTCCGCTGGGCCTGGCGCACCCGCGTCCTCGTCCATCTCGGCATCGACCTGCGGCTGCGGCTGCGCACGGCCGCCGAGGACGAGGCGGTGCGGGTCTTCGCCGCGAATCTGCGCGACCTGCTGCTCGCCGCCCCGGCGGGCACCCGCGCGACGCTCGGCCTCGACCCCGGCTTCCGCACGGGTGTGAAGGTCGCCGTGGTCGACGCGACCGGCAAGGTCGTCGCCACGGACGTCATCCACCCGCACGTCCCGGCCAACCGGTGGGACGAGGCCATCGCCAAGCTGGCCCGGCTCGCCAAGGAGCACGCGGTCGAGCTGATCGCGATCGGCAACGGTACCGCGTCCCGCGAGACCGACAAGCTCGCCGGTGAACTGATCGCCAAGCACCCGGAGTTGAACCTCACGAAGGTGATGGTGTCGGAAGCCGGCGCGTCCGTGTACTCGGCGTCCGCCTTCGCCTCGCAGGAGCTGCCCGACATGGACGTGTCGCTGCGCGGCGCCGTGTCGATCGCCCGCCGGCTCCAGGACCCGCTGGCCGAGCTGGTGAAGATCGACCCGAAGTCGATCGGCGTCGGCCAGTATCAGCACGACCTGTCCGAGGTGAAGCTGTCGCGTTCGCTGGACGCGGTGGTGGAGGACTGTGTGAACGGTGTGGGCGTGGACGTCAACACGGCCTCCGCACCGCTGCTCGCCCGGGTCTCCGGGATCACCTCCGGGCTCGCCGAGAACATCGTGGCGCACCGCGACCAGAACGGGCCGTTCAAGTCCCGCGGTGAGCTGAAGAAGGTGGCGCGGCTCGGCCCGAAGGCGTACGAGCAGTGCGCGGGCTTCCTGCGGATCCGCGGCGGCGCCGATCCGCTGGACGCGTCGAGCGTGCACCCGGAGGCGTATCCGGTGGTCCGGCGCATGGTGAAGACCGCCGGGCAGGAGGTCGCCTCGCTCATCGGCAACACCGGGGTGCTGCGCTCGCTGAAGCCACAGGACTTCGTGGACGAGACGTTCGGTCTGCCGACGGTCACCGACATCCTGAAGGAGCTGGAGAAGCCCGGCCGCGACCCGCGGCCGGGCTTCAAGACCGCCGCCTTCAAGGACGGCGTGGAGAAGATCTCCGACCTGTCGTCCGGGATGGTGCTGGAGGGCGTCGTGACGAACGTCGCCGCGTTCGGGGCGTTCGTGGACATCGGTGTCCACCAGGACGGTCTGGTGCACGTCTCGGCGATGTCGAAGACCTTCGTGAAGGACCCGCGCGACGTGGCCAAGCCCGGCGACATCGTGAAGGTGAAAGTCCTCGACGTCGACATCCCGCGCAAGCGGATCTCGCTGACGCTGCGGCTGGACGACGAGGCGGCCCCGCAGGGGCAGGACGCCGGTCCCGGCGAGCGCCGGCAGCGCGGCGGGCGTCCGCCGCAGCAGCGGCAGGGCGGCGGTCGCGGCGGTCAGGGCGGCGGTCGCGGCGGTCAGGGCGGCGGTCGCGGCGGTCAGCAGCGGCAGGCTCCGCCGCCGGCCAACAGCGC
Organism: Streptomyces sp. NPDC012466; assembly: GCF_042955215.1. Taxonomy (NCBI): domain Bacteria; kingdom Bacillati; phylum Actinomycetota; class Actinomycetes; order Kitasatosporales; family Streptomycetaceae; genus Streptomyces; species Streptomyces sp. NPDC012466. The sequence goes on from NZ_JBIBEQ010000001.1 coordinate 524,416, forward strand.
GATGGCCGACGCGCTGCGCCGGGCGGGTCTGGCCGATCCGAAGAAGGGGCGCCGCTGACGGCTGCGCCGGGGTGGCCATGGGGAGCTGCGGGTCCGTCGTGGCCGGCGCGCAGTTCCCCGCGCCCCTCCATGGGGAGCTTCGCTTCCGGAACCTAGAGTGAGGGCATGTCTGCCATCACCTGGGAAGTGTCCGCGAGCAGGGGGTTCGAGACCGCCTGGCCCGAACTGGGAGAAGGCGCGCTGCGGGCGCGGGGACGCGCCGTCGGGACCGCACCCGAGCCCTACTGGGTCACGTACGAACTCGACACAGCCGACCGCTTCGTGACCCGTCGGCTCCGGGTGACCGCCGAGTCCGCCGACGGGGTCCGCACGCTCGATCTGCTCCACGACGGCGAGGGCGACTGGACCGCGAACGGCGAGCCGCTCCCGGACGTCGAGGGAGCCCTCGACTGCGACCTCGGGCTGTGCCCGCTCACCAACACCATGCCGGTGCTCCGGCACGGGCTCCACCGGACGCCCGGCGAGCGGGACTTCGTGATGGCCTGGGTGTCGGTGCCGGACCTGACCGTGCGGCCGTCACGGCAGACGTACACGCATCTGGGACCCGGGCGCGTCCGCTACTCCTCCGGCGACTTCCGCAGCGACCTGGAGTTCGACGCGGACGGGTTTGTCGTCGACTATCCGCGACTGGCCCGGCGCCTGACGGCCCGTTAGCGCTCGGTCACCTTGCCGTCCGCCACCTCCAGGCGGCGGGTGACGTGCACGGCGTCCAGCATGCGGCGGTCGTGGGTGACCAGCAGGAGGGTGCCCTCATAGGCGTCGAGGGCGGACTCCAGCTGCTCGATGGCCGGCAGGTCGAGATGGTTGGTCGGCTCGTCGAGGACCAGGAGATTGACACCCCGGCCCTGGAGCAGCGCCAGGGCGGCCCGGGTGCGCTCACCCGGGGAGAGGCTTCCCGCGGGGCGCAGGACGTGGTCCGTCTTGAGGCCGAACTTGGCCAACAGCGTACGGATCTCGACCGGTTCGGTGTCCGGGACGGCCGTGCGGAAGGCGTCGAGCAGGGCCTCCTCGCCGTGGAACAGCTTGCGGGCCTGGTCGACCTCGCCGAGCAGGACGCCCGAGCCGAGCGCGGCGTGCCCGGCGTCCAGCGGGACCCGGCCGAGGAGGGCGCCCAGCAGCGTGGACTTGCCGGCGCCGTTCGCGCCCGTCACCGCCACCCGGTCCGCCCAGTCGATCTGCAGGGAGACGGGACCGAGGACGAAACCGCCGCGGCGCACCTCGGCGTCCCGCAGAGTCGCGACGACGGCTCCCGAACGCGGGGCCGACGCGATCTCCATACGCAGCTCCCACTCCTTGCGGGGCTCCTCGACCACCTCCAGGCGCTCGATCATGCGCTGGGTCTGGCGGGCCTTGGCGGCCTGCTTCTCGCTGGCCTCACTGCGGAACTTGCGGCCGATCTTGTCGTTGTCGTTTCCCGCCTTGCGGCGCGCGTTCTTCACGCCCTTGTCCATCCAGGAGCGCTGCGTCTGGGCACGGTCCTGGAGGGCCGTCTTCTTGTCCGCGTACTCCTCGAACTCGTCGCGGGCGTGCCGGCGGGCGACCTCCCGCTCCTCCAGGTAGGCCTCGTAGCCACCGCCGAAGAGGTTGATCTGCCGCTGAGCCAAGTCGAGTTCGAGGACCTTGGTGACGGTGCGGGCGAGGAACTCGCGGTCGTGGCTGACGACCACCGTGCCGGCGCGCAGGCCGCCGACGAAGCGTTCCAGGCGCTCCAGGCCGTCCAGGTCGAGGTCGTTGGTCGGCTCGTCGAGGAGGAAGACGTCGTAGCGGGACAGCAGCAGGGAGGCGAGGCCGGCGCGGGCCGCCTGACCGCCGGACAGGGCCGTCATCGGCTGGTCCAGGTCGACCGCGAGGCCGAGGGAGTCGGCGACCTCCTCGGCGCGTTCGTCGAGGTCGGCGCCGCCGAGGCCGAGCCAGCGCTCCAGGCTCGTGGCGTAGGCGTCGTCGGCGCCGGGTGCCCCGTCGACCAGGGCCTGGGTCGCCTCGTCCATGGTCCGCTGGGCCTCGGCGACGCCGGTGCGGCGGGCGAGGAACGCCCGAACGGTCTCGCCGGGCCGGCGGTCGGGCTCCTGCGGGAGGTGCCCGACGGTGGCCGCCGGCGGGGACAGGCGCAGGTCGCCCTGCTCGGGTGCGGTGAGTCCGGCGAGCATCCTGAGCAGGGTGGACTTGCCCGCGCCGTTGGCCCCGACCAGGCCGATCACATCGCCGGGCGCGACGACGAGGTCGAGGCCGGTGAACAGGGCGCGGTCGCCGTGGCCGGCGGCGAGGTTCTTGGCGACGAGAGTGGCAGTCATCAGAGCGCCGATCCTAACGGCCGGGCCGCTCAGTGGTTCACGGCCGTCACCAGGACGCTTCCGGAGGTGCGCGCCACGACGAACGCCTGGCCCCTGACCGCTTTCGCGTCGAGGGCGACGCGGTGGCGGCCCGCCGGGAGGACGCCGTCGAAGATCTCGTGGAGGTGGGTGCGGGAGAACCGGTCGAGGCGGTAGGCGGTGAGGGTGACGCGGCAGGCGGAGGTGACCTCCAGGTCCGCCCCGCCGTCGGTGGCGGTGAGGCCGGTGAGGCGGCGCTGCGCGACGGGGCTGCGGTCCAGGGCGTGTTCGATCTGGGCGACGAGGAGCGGGACGATCGGGGCGAGGCCGTCGACGTAGGCGACCGTGGCCCCGGCGTTTTCGAAGGCGCGCCGGACGGCGGCACGTTCCTGCTCGCCCGCCGCGTGAGCGAAGGCGACGGCGCCGTAACCGCGCAGTTCGTCCGGAGACACGCGGTGGGCGTCGTGGGCGATGTCGGCGCCGACGCCGATGGTGCGCAGGGCCGCGGCGAGTTTGGCGAGGGCGGCGACGCGGGCGCCGATCAGCAGGACGCGGCGCCGGGGGTCGGGCCCGGAGCCGTTGAGCAGGGCGCCGAGCGCCGTCCGGTACTCGGCGCCGCGGAAGCGGAACGGGCCGATGCCGTGGTAGCCGTTGCGCTCCAGGTCGGCGTGTTCGTCGGTCTGCCAGGCGAAGTCCTGCCAGATGAAGTCCTCGCCGTCGCTCCGGATGACCGCGGTGACGGCACCGCAGGCCAGGTCCTCGCACTCGGGGCAGCCGTAGACGACGTACCGGCCGCCCGGTAACGGGGCCGCGCTCTCCAGGAGCAGGCTGCGGACCTGCGCGGTGAAGATCGCGGGTGGGACGTCGGAGGCGAGCGGGGAGACCGCGTCGAGGTCGGAGAGCTGGAACAGCAGGGGGCGTCCGTCGACGATGAAGTCCACGAAGTCCCGGTGAACCTGGTAACCACCGTCGTTGAGGACTCCCCCGGCCCGCATCGCGGGTGCCAGGCCGAAGGTCGCGTACTCGGCACACATACGGTGAGTATCCCCACACTGCGGGTGATGTGAGCACGGCATGACAGATTCCGCTACGGTCCGGGCATGCGGAGCGAGGCGAGTGGCGAGATCGTGGTGGTCGGCGGCGGGGTGGCGGGGCTGACGACCGCGCTGGTTCTCACGGAGCAGGGCCGACGGGTACGGGTGTGGACGCGGGACGCCGTCGAGGCGACCACCTCAGCCGTTGCGGGCGCGCTGTGGTGGCCGTACCGGATCGAGCCGGTCGCGGCGGCGCGCGTGTGGGCGCTGCGGTCGCTGGAGGTGTACGAGGACCTGGCGGCGCGGCCCGAGCTCACCGGCGTACGCATGGTCGAAGGGGTACAGGGCGAGACCCGTCTCGACGAGGCCGAGGGGTGGCTGGCGGGGCGGGTGCCGGGGCTGCGGGCGGCCACGGCCCGGGAGTACGCGGGGACGGGCGTCCGGGCCCGGCTGCCGCTGATCGACATGCCGGCTCATCTGCCGTGGCTGCGGGAGCGGTTCGTGGCGGCGGGCGGGGTGCTCGAGACACGTACGGTGTCCGCCTTCGCGGAGGTGGACGCCCCGGTCGTGGTCAACTGCACGGGACTCGCCGCGCGGGACCTCGTGCCGGATCCCTCCGTACGGCCCGTGCGCGGGCAACTGGTCGTCGTGGAGAACCCGGGGATCGACACCTGGCTGGTCTCCACCGACGCGGCCGGGGAGCACACGTACCTGTTCCCGCAGCCGGGCGGGCTCGTCCTCGGCGGGACGTCCGAGGAGGACGTGTGGTCGCTGGAGCCCGACCCCGCGACGGCCGAGGCGATCGTCCGCCGCTGTGCGGCCCTGCGGCCGGAGATCGCCGGGGCCCGGGTGCTGGGGCACCGGGTCGGGCTGCGGCCCACCCGGCCGGCGGTCCGCCTGGAGCGCGCGGCCCTGCCGGACGGCCGGCTCCTGGTGCACAACTACGGTCACGGCGGCGCGGGCGTCACCGTGGCCTGGGGGTGTGCGGAGGAGGCGGCCCGGCTGGTCTCCGGCTGACGGCGCGCACCTCCGCCCGAACCGCGAGAGCGGCCCGGGCCGCGGAACCCGAAAGCGGGGGCGCCCCGGACCGCGGAACCCGGGCCACCCCCGCCTCACGGATCAGTGCTTGCCGATCGGGTCTCCCTCGGTGTCCGGACCGCGGCCCGGGCCGACCTGGAACTCGAACTCGCCGTCGTACTTCTTGTGGCCTTCCATGACGGCCATCTCGACGGCCTCCGAGCCCATCTGCTCACGCACGATCACCGGATCGCGGCGCAGGTCGCGCATGAGGGCGACGCACATGAAGATCATCACGACGACGAACGGCGCCGCCGCGAGGATCGTGAGGTTCTGCAGACCGGTCAGCGCGTCGCCCTGGCCGCTGCCGACCAGGAGCATGATCGCGGCCACCGCACCGGTCACCACGCCCCAGAACACCACCACGAACCGGCCCGGTTCGAGCGCGCCCTTCTGGGACAGGGTGCCCATGACGATGGAGGCCGCGTCGGCGCCCGAGACGAAGAAGATGCCGACGAGGACCATCACGAGCAGGCTCGTGGCCGTGGCGATGGGGAACTGCTGGAGCACGCCGAAGAGCTGGCCCTCCGGGGTCGCCTCCTTGCCGAGCTGCCCCTGCTCCTGCATCTTCATCGCCGAGCCGCCGAAGACCGCGAACCAGATCAGGCTGACCGTGCTGGGCACGAGGATGACACCACCGACGAACTGGCGGATCGTGCGGCCCCGGCTGATACGGGCGATGAACATGCCGACGAACGGCGTCCAGGAGATCCACCACGCCCAGTAGAAGACCGTCCAGCTGCCCAGCCAGTCGGCGACGCCCTCGCCACCGCTCGCCTCGGTCCGGCCGGCCAGCTGGGGCAGGTCGCCGAGGTAGGCGAAGACGGACGTGGGCAGCAGGTCCAGGACGATGATGGTCGGGCCGGCCACGAACACGAACAGGGCGAGCACCAGTGCCAGCACCATGTTGGTGTTGGACAGCCACTGGATGCCCTTCTCCACACCGGAGATCGCGGACGCGACGAAGGCCAGGGTCAGCACCGCGATGATCGTGACGAGCAGCCCGGTGCTCACCTTGTCCATCCACTTCAGCTCCTGCACACCGGAGCCGATCTGGAGCGCGCCGAGTCCCAGGGAGGCGGCCGAGCCGAAGACGGTCGCGATGATCGCGAGGATGTCGATGGCCCGCCCGACGCCACCGTTGGCGTTCTTCTTGCCGATCAGCGGGGTGAAGACGGCGCTGATGGTCTGCCGGCGCCGCCTGCGGAAGGTGCTGTAGGCGATGGCGAGGCCCACCACGGCGTAGATCGCCCAGGGGTGGAGCGTCCAGTGGAACAGGGTGGTGGCCATGGCCGTCTCCATGCGTTCGCCGGAGTCGGCCGGGTTCGTGCCCGGCGGGGGCGTGCCGTAGTGCGACAGCGGCTCGCTCACGCCGTAGAACATCAGGCCGATGCCCATGCCCGCGCTGAACATCATCGCGACCCAGGACACCGTGCGGAACTCGGGCTCCTCGCCCTCCGCACCCAGGTGGATACGGCCGTAGCGGCTGATCGCGAGCCAGAGGGCGAAGACGACGAAGCCGGAGGCCGCGAGCATGAAAGCCCAGCCGCCGTTGTGGAGCAGCCCGCCGAGCATGCTGGTGGAGACGTCTTCGAGCGAGTCGGTCGCCGCCGCGCCCCAGACCACGAAGGCGAGGGTGAGCGCCGCCGTGACGCCGAAGACGATGCGGTCGGTCCGCGGCCGGTCCTGACCGGGCAGGCCCGCTTCCGACCCCGGCAGCGCGGCTCCCTCCGGGGAGTCCTTGTCGCTTGGTCGTTCTTGCGTCACAGGCGGCACCTTTCATCGGGACAGCTGGGGAGGACGTAGGCCCTCCGTAAACGCTGCTACCACGTGTGGCGGAATTTCACCCCTCTCAGCATGCGGTTTCGGATGAACCTCCGGTCAGGTGGTACTCGGCCCGGTCGTCGAGCAGCAGGGGCACCAGTGCCCGCAGGGGCTGGCGCAGGGGGACGAGCACGCCCTCGGCGTCCCGGCGCACGCGCACCCCGTGCAGTGCGAGTTCGTCGCCCACCTCGGCGTACTGGGCGGCGGTGAGGCGGTAGCCGCAGGGCGGGTTCTCGATGATGTCGGCCGGTTCGGGCGGCTCGTTGTCGGCGCCGCCGACGTAGACCGGGCCGGTGGCGGCGTAGCCCGCGAGCCGGGCCCTGTCCGTCGCCGTCCCGATGCGGCCGCGGCGCTGGTCGGTGTAGTCGAACTGACCCTTGAGGGCGGCCAGTTGGGAGGTGACCCGGCGGCGGTTGTTCAGGGCTTCGTCCGCCTTCTCCGCGTCGGTGAGCGGGTCCACGCGGCTCTCGATGAGCAGCCCGACGGAGTGCTTCACCCCGGACATGTTGCGCAGGATGCGCTCCTGTCCGTCCCCGGCGACCTGTTTGACCGGCTCACCGGTCTCCGGATCGGTCCAGATGCCGTAGGTGCCGTCGAGTGGCCGGCCCGCCGGGCGGCGGGGCGGACGTACGCCTCGGAGAGGGTCCGCGCCTCGTCGTGGACCGCCTCGTGGGTGTTGAGGTTGCGCGGCCACAGGTCGAAGAGGTCCTTGTCGTAGAACCGGGGTGTGGCGCCGTACTCGTGCAGGTCGTAGACGATGTCGGGGCGCTGGTCGCGGATGACGGCGGCCAGGGCGCGGGCCTCGGCGGTCTTCAGGGCGAGGTGGTCGCGGTTGATGTCGACGCCGTCGCTGTTGCCCCGGGTGTCGGCCGCCCGGCCGTCGGGGTTGGCGGTGGGCACGACCAGGACGGTGGTGCGGTCCAGGAAGCGCCGGGTGCGGCTGTCGCGGGCGTACGCGAGGTCGCGGACGGTGGTCAGGCAGGCCTCGCGGCCGGAGGGTTCGTCGCCGTGCTGGCTGCAGACGAGCAGCACCTTGCTGGGGCTCGGGCGGTTGCCGATCCGCAGCAGGTGGAGCGGGCGGTCCTGCTTCGTCGTCCCGATGCGGGTCATGGAGACGCGGCCACCGGACCGGTCGACGGCCTCCAGGAAGTCCTGCTCCTCGGGCTGGGTGGTCCAGCGGGCGCCGTTCGACTGCTCGAAGCCGGTGCGCGGCGGGGAGCCGGTGGCCGCGTGGGCCGGTGCGGCGGCCAGGGAGGCCGTGAGGGCCGCGGTGGTCAGGATCAGGGCGCGGACGCGGGTGGCGGCTCGGGTCACTGGCTTGCCTCCGGGACGCGGTGCGCGGTGCGCGGCTCCCGTACGCCGTCCAGGACGGTGGCGTCGGGGGTGGCGTACGCGGGGCCCGTGGTGGCGCGGGCGAAGGCGGTGGCTCCGCCGACGAAGGGGACGCGCGCCGAGCTGCGGGACAGGTCGAGGGTCAGCTCGGGCGTGTCCGCGGGAGGGTCGATGAGGTCCTTGTCGGTGCCCGCGACGATCAGTGCCAGGCGGTGGCCCTTCGGGACGACGTGGTCGGTCGCCGCGAGGTCGAGGGTGATCGTGTACCGCTTGCCCGGGGTGAGCGGGGAGCCCTTGTGGTCGGAGGCGTGGTTGCCGAGGTCGGCCCAGCCGCGGCTGACGACCGTGTAGTCCACGTCGGTGGTCTTCGCCTTCGTCCCCTTGAAGCAGGAGCTGTCGCCGGCGGTGCTCGCGCCCCAGCAGGTGCGGTCCGTGAGGGTGGTGATGCCCTCGCCCCCGTCGGCGTAGTCGCGGATGGTGGCGGGGCCGATGTCCACGAGGACGGCGGAGAGGTGGGCCGTCGGGGTGGAGGGCGTCGCGGTGACGGTGACCTCGGAGGAGCCGGACAGACGCAGGTCGCGGGTGAGCGGCCCGGTGACGAACCCGGCCTTCTCCGGTGTCGGCTGGTCGATCTGCGCGGCCCAGTCGATCTCGCTCCGCGCCGGGTCGTCGGTGAAGTTCTCGGTGCCGTGGCCGCGGTGCAGTCCGAGGGTGCCGACGCCGGGCCGGGTGCCCGGGCCGGGGCGCAGGGTGGTGGCCCGGGTGCCGCTCGGCGGCCAGACCGCGGAGGTCGCCCACTGATCGGGGGCGCGCTCGATGTCGGCCATGGGCTCGCGGTCGATGCCGTTGTCGTAGCCCATGAGTTCGTGGTCGAACCAGCGGTGCAGCGTCTCGACCCACGTGGCGCGCCGGAAGTCGAAGGGGTCGACGTGGCCGGTCTGCGACAGCCAGATCTTGCGGTCGACGCCGTTCTTCGCGAGGGCGTCCCACCACTGGCCGACGTGCTTCATGCGGACGTTGAGGTCCTGCATGCCATGGACCAGGAAGACGCTGGCCTTCACCTTGCGCGCGGCCTTCACGTAGTCGCGCTCGCTCCACAGCGGGGTCCAGTCGCCGGTGCGCGGGGCCCCGTCGACGAGCTTCTGCTGGACGGCACCGCACTTGGCGCGGGCGTCGGGGCTGTCGACGTAGTCCGACAGCCACTCGGGGCCGGAGTCGTAGAGGGGGGCGCCCTGCTGGAAGTAGTAGTCGTACCAGGAGGAGATGGCACTGATCGGGACGATGGTCTTCAGGCCCTTGACGCCGGTCGCGGCGACGCCGTTGGCGATGGTGCCGTCCCAGCTCTTGCCGATCATGCCGGTGCGGCCGTTGGTCCAGCCCGCCTGGGCGCGGGTGGTGCCGGTGCGGCTCGTGTAGGCCTTGGCACGGCCGTTCAGCCAGTCGACGACCGCTTTCGCGGACTGGACGTCGGAGCGGCCGCCGACGTCGACGCAGCCGTCGGATCGATTGGTTCCGGCCAGGTCCACGCCGACGAAGGCGTAACCGCGCGGGACGAAGTAGTTGTCGTAGTACAGCGGCATCTGTGCGACACGGCCCTGCGCGTCGTACGTCTTCTTCTGGCTCTCGTTGCCCCGCCCGCAGCAGGAGTAGTACGGGCTGGCGTCCATGATGACGGGGACCTTGCGGCCCTGCCGGGCGGTTTCGCGGGGGCGGACGATGTCGACGGCGACCCGGTCGGTCTTTCCGTCCCGGTCGCCGTCGAGTCCGGTGTCCACCCAGACGGCCTCGCGGATGGCGTTCCCGTACGAGTACACGGGTTCGCTCCCGCGGGGGGCGGCCTGTGCGGCCACCGGGGTGAGCAGGGTGGCCAAGAGGGCGGCGGTGGCCGCCGTCGCGAGCGGTCTCCAGGTCGTGAAGCGCGTGCGTTTCGGCATGCGCCGGACGCTACATCGGTGAACTCCTGTTCAGAAGAGGGCAGCTGACGGTCCGGCGTGTCCGGGACGAGCCTTTGGGGCGGGTGTCTCATGTCGGCCGAATGGCGATCGTGTGACAGCAGGGGCCATGGACATGATCAGGGGCACAGGGAGTCAATAGGCTCCTCACAGACTCCGGAACACCTCGGGACCCTACGACTTGGAGCCTTGCGTGCACCGCAGAATCATCGCGCCGGGAGCCCTGGCAGCGGCCGTTCTCCTGCTGGCGATCCCGGCATCGGCGGCCCCCCACTCCCCCGGCGCGCCGGGTATCGGCGACCCCTACTACCCGGCCCATGGCAACGGCGGATACGACGTCTCCCACTACGACCTCCGGCTGAAGTACCAGCCGGCCACGGACGAACTGGAGGGTACGGCGACCCTCGTGGCCCGCACCACGCAGGACCTGTCGAGCTTCGACCTGGACTTCCTGCTGGACGTCGACGAGGTGCGCGTCAACGGCGCGACCGCGTCGTTCCGGACCTCGGGCGAGCACGAGCTGGTGATCACCCCGAAGAGCCCGCTCGCCAAGGGCACGTCCGTCACGGTCGTCGTGCGCTACCGCGGGGTGCCGTCGTCGAAACAGGCCTACGGTTTCACCAGCTGGCACCGCACGCCTGACGGGGGCGTCGCGGCGAACGAGCCCGAGGCGGCGGCGTGGTGGTTCCCGAGCAACGACCACCCCCTCGACAAGGCGACCTACGACGTGTCCGTGCTGGTCCCGGACGGCACCCAGGCCATCTCCAACGGCACGCTCCAGTCGACGAGTTCACGCCTCGGCTGGACCCGGTGGAACTGGCGGTCCAGCAAACCGCAGACCACGTACCTGGCCACGCTGGCGGTCGGGAAGTTCGACATCACGACCGGCACGACCGAGAACGGCATTCCCGTCCTCAACGCCTACAGCAAGGACTTGGGCGAGCACGCCGGCGCGGCGCGGGCGAGCATCGAACGGACCGGGGAGATCGCGGACTGGCTGGCCGGGTACTTCGGGCCGTACCCCTACAACGCGCTCGGCGGGTACGTGCCGAACACGAACACCGGGTACGCGCTGGAGACTCAGACCCGGCCGTTCTACAGCCCGCGGCAGTTCGCGAACGGGTCGAACGTGTCCGTCGTCGTCCATGAGCTGGCCCACCAGTGGTACGGCGACGAGGTGTCGCTCAAGGGCTGGAAGGACATCTGGATCAACGAGGGGTTCGCCCGCTACGCGCAGTGGCTGTGGTCCGAGCACGAGGGCGAGGGCACGGCGCAGGAGCTCGCCGACTACGTGTACGCCTCGCATCCCGCCGACGACCCGTTCTGGACGGTGAAGCCCGGGGATCCCGGCCCGGACAACCAGTTCCACACCGCGGTCTACGACCGGGGCGCGCTGGCCGTGCAGGCGCTGCGCAACGCCGTCGGCGACGAGGCCTTCTTCGCCGTCCTGAAGGGCTGGCCCTCGAAGTACGCTCACGGCAACGCGTCGGTGGCGGACTTCCGGCGGTACGCGGAGGAGGTCTCGGGCAAGCCCTTGGCCGCGCTCTTCGACACCTGGCTGTTCGAGCCGTCGAAGCCGGGTGTGCCGGCGGCTCGCGCCGCGGCGGTCGCCAAGTCGGCGAAGGGCGTCGCGCAGCCCAGGTCGTGGAAGAGGATCGCTTCTACGAACGGGGTGCACGGACACGGCCACGCGGAGCATGAGCGCGGGCACGAGCACGGACGCTGACGGAACGGGTCCGGGTCAGGCGGGTTTCCGGCGCCGGGGCGGCGCCGGGTCGCGCGACGCCGAGCGGCCTGTTCCACGAGCCGCCCGAGCCCCGTCCCACCCAGCCCCCCGGACCCGGCCTCGTTCGCGCCCGGCGGACCGCTGCCGCGGGGCCGCGGGCGGTGCGGGCGGTGCGGGCGGTGCGGCGCACTGCCGCAGACGGCCGGGCCCGCTCGACGGGTCCCGGCCCCGCTCGCGTCGAACAGCCCGGGCTGACAGGGCGCTCGGCTCGTGGGTGTGCGTGCGGCCGGGGCGGAGCGGGTGTGCGTACCACAGCCCCCGGCCGACGCACCGGGTGGCGCGGCGCCCCGGCACCAGCTCCGCCGTGTCGCGCATCGCACGCGCGGGCGCGCTTGCGTCCTGCCCTCGGACTACGGTGGGTCCGTGCGCCGGGCCTGTCGGTCCGGCGGCGTTGTCGGGCTGACCGAGGAGCCGGACGTGCGGGATGTCGTGATCGTCGAGGCACCGTCCGTCCTCGGGCTGCGTCCGACCGGTGTGGAGGAACTGCCGGGCGCGCTGCTCGGGGCCGGGCTGGCCGAAGGGCTCGGGGCGGCGCGGGCGGGGCGGGTGGAGCCGCCGCCGTACGACCCCGAGCGGGATCCGGAGACCGGGGTCCTGAACGGGGGCGGCATCGCCGCGTACTCCGTGGCGCTGGCCGACGCCGTGGGCGAGGTCCTCGGCCAGGGACGGTTCCCCGTCGTGCTCGGCGGTGACTGCAGTGTGCTGCTCGGCACCCTGCTCGCGCTGCGCCGCCGTGACCGGCACGGACTGATCTTCCTCGACGGGCACAGCGACTTCTACCAGCCGTCGGCGGAGCCGGCCGGCGAGGTGGCCTCCATGGAACTCGCCCTGGCCACCGGGCGCGGCCCGCGCGTGCTGGCCGACCTGGAGGGCCGGGGCCCGCTCGTGCGGGACGAGGACGTCGTCGCGCTGGGGTTCCGGGACGCGGAGGAGTCCGCGGCGTACGGGATGCAGCCGCTGCCGTCCGCACTGCACGCGATGGAGCTGGACGTCGTGCGCGCGCTGGGGGCGGCCGAGGCGGCCCGGCGCGCCGTCCGGCTGCTGGACGAGGACCGGGCTGGCGCCGGGTACTGGGTCCATCTCGACGTCGACGTGCTGGACGACGCGGTCATGCCCGCCGTCGACTACCGGCAGCCGGACGGACTGACCTGGCAGGAACTGGAGACCGTCCTGCGCACGGCGTTGTCAGGCGGCGGTGCCGTCGGTCTCACCGTCGCGATCTTCAATCCCCGGCTGGACCCCGACGGCTCCCTCGCGCGGGACCTCGCCGGCTGTCTGGTGCGGGCCTTCGACAGCCAGGGCTGAGCCGACGGTCCGGGCGGAGGGTCACTCCCCGTGGTCGTACACCGTCACCTGTATCCCCCGCCGGACCAGCCGCTCCTCGACCAGCGGCTCGATCCGGGACCACTTGCCGCCGGCGAGACCGCAGCCGATGCGGGGCATGTGGACGGTCGCGCCCAGTTCGCCGGCCCTTTCGGCCACCGTCTCCAGCGCCGTGTCGATCGCCTCGTAGCGGACGGGGACGCCCTTGCTGCCGGTCCTGGTGCCGCGCTGGCCGATCATGTTGGCCACCCACACGTACGGCTCGACCTGGACGAACTGCACCGCGCCGAGCCCGAAGTCGTTCGTCGCGCGGCCTCGGTGCCAGGCCCGGTACGCCGCCTCCGGTTCGGGCCAGCGGCGCGACAGCGCCAGGACGAAGCCCTTGCCCCAGCCCCCGAGGTCGTTGCAGACATGGACGATGACCTTGACGCCCTTCACCGACGGAGCGGTGGCGTCACCCCGGACGTATCTGATCCCCGGCATGACGCCACCGTAGGCCCTGCCACTGACAGTGGCCCCGGCCTGCTACTTCGTCAGCTGCGACAGCTCCTGGTCCGCCGTCCGCGAGACCCGGCGGCGGACGCCGAACCAGCCCGCGACCAGCATGGCCGCGATCAGCGGGATGAGCAGGAGGGTCTTGCGGCCGACCTCGGGGTCCTTCCACATCATGCCGAGGCAGGCCAGCAGGAAGACGATCGTGGCGATCTCCGTGACCGGGCTGGCGGGGAGACGGAAGGAGGGGCGGGTGACCTGGCCGGCCTTGGCGCGGCGGACGAAGACCAGGTGGCAGATCATGATGATCACCCAGGTGCTGATGATGCCGAGGGAGGCCACGTTCAGCACGATCTCGAAGGCCTGGGCCGGCACGAGGAAGTTCAGGCCGACACCGAGCACGCACACCCCGCAGGTCAGCAGGATGCCGCCGTAGGGGACCTGGCTGCGGTTCATCCGGGCGGTGAACTTGGGGGCGGAGCCCGCCATCGCCATGGAGCGCAGGATGCGGCCCGTGGAGTACAGGCCGGAGTTCAGGGAGGACATGGCGGCCGTCAGGACGACCAGGTTCATCACGTCACCCGCGGCCGGGACGCCGATCTTTGACAGCACCGTGACGAAGGGGCTCTGGTCGGCCGAGTAGAGCGAACCCGGCAGGAGCAGGGCCAACAGGACGACCGAGCCGACGTAGAAGAGGCCGACGCGCCACATGATCGAGTTCACCGCGCGCGGGACGACCTTCTCGGGCTCGGCGGTCTCGCCCGCGGCGACACCGACCAGCTCCAGTGCGGCGTACGCGAAGATCACGCCCTGCATGACCAGGACCACGGGCATCATGCCGTGCGGGAAGACGCCGCCGTTGTCGGTGATGACGCCCAGGCCGGGCGTCTGGCCGCCCACCTCGTGCTGCGTGGCGAGCAGGAAGATGCCGACGAACATGAAGCCGACGAGCGTCGCGACCTTGATGATCGCGAACCAGAACTCCATCTCGCCGAAGTACTTCACCGAGATCAGGTTCACGGCCAGCACCACCGCGAGGGCGACCAGCGCGAGCACCCACTGCGGGATGTCGGTGAACAGGCTCCAGTAGTGCGTGTAGAGCGCGATCGCGGTGATGTCCGCGATGCCGGTGGTCGACCAGTTCAGGAAGTACATCCAGCCGGCGACGTACGCGCCCTTCTCGCCGAGGAACTCGCGCGCGTACGACACGAAGGAGCCCGACGAGGGGCGGTAGAGCACGAGCTCGCCGAGGGCGCGGACCACGAAGAAGGCGAAGATGCCGCAGACCAGGTAGGCGATCGCCAGGGCCGGGCCCGCGTTGTGGAGGCGGCCGCCCGCGCCCAGGAAGAGTCCGGTGCCGATCGCGCCCCCGATGGCGATCATGTTGACGTGGCGGGCCTTGAGGTCCTTGCTGTAGCCGGCGTCGCCCGCGTCCGCGGGCACTGCGGCCGCATCGGTACGCGGCGTGGCCGCAGCCGTGTTCACGGCGTCCTTGCTCACGGTGGATCCACTCTCTGGTGCGCCCGAGCGGGTCACGCTCGGCTTCCGGACGTACATAAGGCCTGGGCCCTCTGTCAGGGCACAGACCAAGGGGCCACCTTCCCCCGCCCTGCGCGGCTCACGCGATGGCACACGTCACAGAGCGCTACTTCTCACACGGCCTTCACGTTCGGCGCCGGAGGTTTCACAGCACTGGTGAGACAGCGATACTGCTGCACATGACGACCGACACCGAGGAGCCGACCCTCACGATCGACGAGTTGGCCGCCCGGGCCGGTGTCACGGTGCGCACGGTCCGTTTCTACGGCACGAAGGGGCTGCTGCCCCCGCCGGTGCTCGGTCCCCGGCGGGTGGGGCAGTACGGGCGCGAGCATCTGGCCCGGCTGGCCTTGATCGAGGAGTTGCAGCAGCAGGGCATGACGCTGGCCGGCATCGAGCGCTACCTGCGGCAGCTGCCGCCGGATCTGAGCGCGCACGACCTCGCCATCCACCGGGCCGTGGTGGCCTCCTGGGCCCCGGAGTCCGTCGAGTCGGTGACGCGCGCGGAGCTGGAGCGGCGGGCCGGACGGCCGCTGGGCGACGAGGACGTCGAGCGGCTCGTCGCCATGGGCGTGGTCCGGCCCGCGGACGGCGGGTACGAGGCCGACCTCGGTCTGCTCCGGCTCGGCGCCGGGCTGCTGGACGTGCCGCTCTCCCAGGATGCGATCTTCGCGGCGCGCACGGTTCTCATCGAACACGCCCGCGCCGCGGCCCGGGAGCTGTCCCAGCTCTTCCGCGGTGAGGTGGCGGAGCGTGACGCGCGGGACGTGCGGTCCCTGTCGGCGCACATGCACCCTCTGGTGGTGCAGGCGCTCCTCACCGCCTTCCAGCGGTCACTGAAGGAGGAGCTGGGCCAGTGGCTCACCGGGCCTTCGGGCTCCGGCGGCTCAGACGCGGGCTGAGTCGCCGAACCGCTCCCCCTTCTCCGCCTTCTCCACCAGCAGGGCGGGCGGGGCGAAGCGCTCCCCGTACTGCTCGGCGAGTTCACGCGCGCGTGCCACGAAGCCGGGCAGGCCGCCCTCGTAGCCGTTGATGTACTGGAGCACGCCGCCGGTCCAGCCGGGGAAGCCGATGCCGAAGATGGAGCCGATGTTGGCGTCGGCGACCGAGGTCAGCACGCCCTCCTCCAGCAGCCGGACGGTGTCCAGCGCCTCGGAGAACAGCATGCGTTCCTGCATGTCCCGGAACGGGATCCGGTGCCCCGGCTTGGTGAAGTGCTCGCGCAGTCCGGGCCAGATGCGGGTGCGCTTGCCGTCGTCGCCGTAGTCGTAGAAGCCGGCGCCACCGCTGCGGCCCGTGCGGCCGAACTCGTCGACCATGCGGTCGATGACGGCCTCGGCCGGGTGGGCCGTCCAGGTGCCGCCCGCCTCCTCGACCGCCCGCTTCGACTCGGCCCGGATCTTGCGGGGCAGCGTCAGCGTCAGCTCGTCCATCAGCGACAGCACCTTGGCCGGGTAGCCGGCCTGGGCGGCGGCCTGTTCGACCGAGGCGGGCTCGATGCCCTCGCCGACCATGGCGACGCCCTCGTTGATGAAGTGGCCGATGACCCGGGAGGTGAAGAAGCCGCGCGAGTCGTTGACGACGATCGGTGTCTTGTTGATCTGACGGACCAGGTCGAAGGCGCGGGCCAGTGCCTCCTCGCCGGTGCGCTCGCCCTTGATGATCTCGACGAGCGGCATCTTGTCGACGGGCGAGAAGAAGTGCAGGCCGATGAAGTCGCCCTGGCGCTCCACGCCCTCGGCGAGCGCCGTGATGGGCAGGGTGGAGGTGTTGGAGCACAGCAGCGCGTCGGGCGCGACGACGTGCTGGATCTCCTGGAACACCTTGTGCTTGAGGGACGTGTCCTCGAAGACCGCCTCGATGACGGCGTCGCAGCCGGCCAGGTCCTGGACCTCGGCGGTGGGCGTGACGCGGCCGAGCAGCGCGTCGGCCTTCTCCTGGGTCGTGCGGCCCTTGGCGACGGCCTTGGCGACGGCCTTGGCGCACAGTTTCTCGGAGTAGGCCTTGCCCTTGAGGGCCGCCTCCAGGGAGACGTCCTTCAGGACGACGTCGATGCCGGCGCGGGCGCAGGAGTAGGCGATGCCCGCGCCCATCATGCCGGCGCCGAGGACGGCGACCTTGCGGACCTTGCGGGGCTCGATGCCCTGGGGGCGGTTGGCGCCGGAGTTGACGGCCTGGAGGTCGAAGAAGAAGGCCTGGATCATGTTCTTCGACGTCTGGCCGGCCGCGAGGTCCACGAAGTAGCGGGCTTCGATGACCTGGGCGGTCTCGAAGTCGACCTGGGAGCCCTCGACGGCGGCGGCGAGGATGTTGCGCGGCGCCGGGTAGGGGGCGCCGTTCGTCTGCTTGCGCAGGCTGGCCGGGAAGGCGGGCAGGTTCGCGGCGAACTTGGGGTTGGCCGGTGTGCCGCCCGGGATCCGGTAGCCGGGCTTGTCCCAGGGCTGCTGTGACTCGGGGTTGGCGTCGATGAAGGCGCGGGCCTTGGCGAGCAGTTCCTCCTGGGTGGCGGCCACGTCGTCGACGAGGCCGTTCTCCAGGGCGCGGCGCGGGCTGTACTGGGTGCCCTGGAGGAGGACCTTCAGCAGGGCGTCGGCGATTCCCAGCATGCGGACGGTGCGGACGACGCCGCCGCCTCCGGGGAGCAGGCCGAGGGTGACCTCGGGGCAGCCGATCTTGGAGCCGGGCGCGTCGAGGGCGACGCGGTGGTGGCAGGCCAGGGCGATCTCGTAACCGCCGCCGAGGGCCGCGCCGTTGAGGGCGGCGACGACCGGCTTGCCGAGGGTCTCGATGCGGCGCAGGTTCCGCTTGATCGCCATGCCGCCGTCGAACAGCTCCTGGGCCGTCTCGGGCGTGACGCGGATGAGGTCGCGCAGGTCGCCGCCGGCGAAGAAGGTCTTCTTCGCGGAGGTGATGATGACACCCCGGATGGAGTCCTTCTCGGCCTCCAGGCGGTCGGTGACGGCGGCGAGCGAGTCGCGGAACGCCTGGTTCATGGTGTTCGCGGACTGGTTCGGGTCGTCGATGACGAGGGTGACGAGGCCGGTGCGGTCCTGTTCCCAGCGGATGGTGGTGGGCTCAGTGCTCATGTGGAGGTGCTCCGTGTGATCCGTCGGGAGGGGGTCAGATGCGCTCGACGATGGTGGCGACGCCCATGCCGCCGCCGACGCACAGCGTGGCGAGGCCGTAGCGCTTGTCCTGGCGCTCGAGTTCGTCGACGAGGGTGCCGAGGATCATCGCGCCGGTGGCGCCGAGGGGATGGCCGAGCGCGATCGCGCCGCCGTTGACGTTGACCTTGTCCAGGGACAGGCCCATGTCCCGTACGAAGCGCAGCACGACCGCCGCGAACGCCTCGTTGATCTCGACGAGGTCGATGTCGTCGATGGTCAGTCCGGCCTTGGCGAGGGCCTTGCGGGTGGCGGGGGCGGGGCCGGTGAGCATGATGGTGGGTTCGGAGCCGGAGACGGCGGCGGAGACGATCCGCGCGCGCGGCGTGAGGCCGTAGCGCTCGCCGACCTCCTTGGAGCCGATCGCGACGAGCGAGGCGCCGTCGACGATGCCGGAGGAGTTGCCCGCGTGGTGGACGTGGTCGATCTTCTCCACCCAGTGGTACTGCTGGAGGGCCACCGCGTCGAAGCCGCCGAGTTCGCCGATGTCCGCGAAGGACGGCTTCAGCTTGGCGAGGGAGTCGGCGGTGGTGCCCGGGCGCGGGAACTCGTCGTGGTCGAGGACGACCAGGCCGCTGCGGTCCTTCACCGGGACGACGGACCTGTCGAAGCGGCCGTCCTTCATGGCGGTTGCGGCCCGCTCCTGGGAGAGGGCGGCGTACTCGTCGACGTCGCGCCGGGAGAAGCCCTCGATGGTGGCGATGAGGTCGGCGCCGATGCCCTGCGGTACGAAGTTGACCTGGAGGTTGGTCATCGGGTCGTTGAACCAGGCGCCGCCGTCGGAGGCCATCGGCACCCGGGACATCGACTCGACGCCGCCCGCCAGGACGAGGTCCTCCCAGCCGGAACGGACCTTCGCGGCGGCCAGGTTGACGGCCTCCAGGCCCGAGGCACAGAAGCGGTTCTCCTGCACACCGGCCACCGTGTCGGGCAGTCCGGCCGCGATCGCCGCGATCCGCGCGATGTCGGAGCCCTGGTCGCCGACCGGGCCGACGACGCCGAGCACGATGTCGTCGACGGCGGCCGGGTCGAGGTCGGGGAAGCGGGCGCGGATCTCGTGGATGAGTCCGACGACCAGGTCGATGGGCTTGGTGCCGTGCAGGGCGCCGCCTGCCTTGCCGCGCCCGCGCGGGGTGCGGATCGCGTCGTACACGTACGCTTCGGTGCTCACGAGGAGGCCTTTCACTGAGGGTTGCGGGACGACGGGAGCAGCCCGGGGACGTCCCAGTCCCGGGCGACGTCCGCGGTGTCGGCGCCCGGCCGGGCCGGGCCGGTGCGGACGGAGGTCGGGGTCGCGGAGAAGCGGGGGGCCGGGGCGGGCTGGGTGATGCCGCCGTGGTCGGTGAAGGTGCCGCGGGCGGCCAGGTGCGGGTGATGCGGGGCCTCGCGCAGCGACAGCACGGGCGCCACGCACGCGTCGGTACCGTCGAAGACGGCCGTCCACTCGTCCCTGGTGCGGCTCTTGAAGCGGGCGGCGACCTCTTCGCGCAGTTCGTCCCAGCGGGCGACGTCCTTGCGGGCCCCGGTGCGGTCGCCGAGGCCGAGGAGGGCGAGGAACTCCGCGTAGAACTGCGGCTCCAGGGCGCCGACGGCCATGTAGCGGCCGTCTGCCGTCTCGTACGTGCCGTAGTAGGGGCAGCCGCCGTCCAGGAGGTTGGCGCCGCGGCGGTCCTGCCAGCCACCGGCGGCGAGCATGCCGTGGATCATCGTGGCGAGATGGGCGGTGCCGTCGACGATCGCGGCGTCCACGACCTGGCCGGTGCCGCTCGCGCGCGCGTGGTGGAGGGCGGCGAGGACGCCGACGACCAGGTACAGGGAGCCGCCCGCGTAGTCGCCGAGGAGGTTGGCGGGGGCGGCCGGCGGCTCGTCCGGACGGCCGATCATGCCGAGGGTGCCGGTGGGGGCGATGTACGCGATGTCGTGTCCGGCGCGCTGGGCGAGCGGGCCGTCCTGGCCCCAGCCGGTCATCCGGCCGTAGACGAGGCGCGGGTTGCGGGCGAGGCAGGCCTCGGGTCCGACGCCGAGGCGTTCGGCGACGCCGGGCCGGTAGCCCTCGACGAGGACGTCGGCGCGGGCGGCGAGGCCGAGCACCTGGTCCGGGCCGTCCGGGGCCTTCAGGTCGACGACCACCGAGCGCTTGTTGCGATTGGTGACGTCGTACGCCGGATCGATCGCGAGTACGGGGCCGCCCGGGCGGTCCACGCGCACCACGTCGGCCCCGAGGTCGGCCAGGAGCATGGCGGCGAAGGGGCCGGGCCCGATACCCGCCAGCTCGACCACGCGCACGCCGGTGAGCGGGCCGTGTCCTGGCGTCCTTGCCGTGGTCATCCAGCCCCCAGTGCTGTGACACATCTGATGTAACACCAGTGATGCTAAGAACGTGTTCCACTCGGCACAAGACCTGAACGAGCAAGCGCTTAGCAATCTGCCGGACGAGGTCAGCCCCCGTCCAGCTCGACTATCAGCCGCTTCGGGGCGATCACCCGGTAGCTCTCCTCCACCCAGTCGCAGAGCACCTCCGCGGTCGGGGCGCCCTGCCGCTCCAGGGGGATGCTCACCCAGCCCGCCTTGCCCAGGCCGTATCCGGCGGGCTCGGTGCCGGGACAGGCCAGCGCGTGCGCGTGCGCCGTCTCGTCCGTGAGCTTCACCGTCACCCCCAGGGGGTAACTGCCGTCCTGGACCCCGAGGAAGACGAACACCTTCTTGTTGACCTTCGCGACGGACTCGCCCCAGGGGAACTCCTCGACGGCATCCGGCAGCCCCAGCGCGAACGCGCGCACTTTCTCCCACTTCTTCAGGGCATTCCTGGGCACGGCCATCGTCGTCCTCCGGGCTCGTCGTCGGGCTCCGCACCTCTCACGCTAGCCTCGGCCACCGACAGCGGCACGGGCTGCACGACCGAGGGGTGTCATGAGCAGGCAAAGCAGGACGGACCGTCCGTACGACATCGTGCTCTTCGGAGCGACCAGTTTCGCCGGGGCGCTCACCGCGCGGTACCTGGCCGCGCACGCGCCCGAGGGACTACGCTGGGCGATCGCGGGCCGCAACGCCGAGAAGCTGGAGCGGCTGAGGGAACGGCTGCCCGCCGACGCCGAGGTGGGGGTGGAGCGGGCGGACGTCCGCGACCCGGCCTCGCTGCGCGCCCTCGCGGAGCGTGCGCGCGTGGTGGCGACGACGGTCGGCCCGTACGTGACGTACGGCGAGGAGCTCGTCGCCGCCTGCGCCGAGACCGGCACCGACTACCTGGACCTGTCCGGCGAACCCGAGTTCGTGGACCTGATGTACGTCCGGCACGACGCACGCGCGCGGGAGACCGGGGCGCGGCTGGTGCACGCCGCCGGGTTCGACTCGATCCCGCACGACCTGGGCGCGTACTTCACCGTGCAGCAACTGCCGAAGGACGTGCCGCTGGACATCGAGGGTTTCGTGACCGCCGACGCTGCGTTCTCCGGCGGGACCTTCGCCTCGGCCCTCAACCAGTTCGCGCGGCAGCGGGAGATGGCGGCGGCCGTACGGGACCGGCGGCGGCACGAGCCGCGGCTGGTGGGCCGGCGGGTGTCGGCGCCGCTCGGCGCGCCGCGGTTCGCCAAGGAGGTCGGTGCGTGGGCGCTGCCGATGCCGACCATCGACCCGCAGATCGTGCGGCGCTCGGCGGCGGCCCTCGACCGGTACGGGCCCGACTTCCGCTACCGGCAGTACGCGGCCGTGCGGCATCTGCCCGTCGCGGTGGGCGGGGTGGCGGCCGTCGGCGCTATGGTCGCGGCGGCCCAGGTGCCGCCCGCGCGGCGCTGGCTGTCGGACCGGCTCAAGCCCGGCGACGGACCGAGCGCCGAGAAGCGGGCGAAGAGCTGGTTCTCCGTGCGTTTCGTGGGTGAAGGCGGCGGCAGGCGGGTGTACACGGAGGTCTCGGGCGGCGATCCCGGTTACGACGAGACGGCCAAGATGCTCGCCGAGTCGGCACTGTGCCTGGCCCTGGACGACCTTCCCGGCACGGCGGGCCAGGTGACCACGGCCGTGGCGATGGGCAACGCGCTGATCGACCGGCTGCGCGCGGCGGGCATCCGCTTCCGTGTCGCGGCCGCCCGCTGAGGTCCTACAGCGGCCACTCGGCGAGGGTGTAGATCATCCCGGCGATCCAGCCGAGCCCCGCCAGCACGGCGAGGATCAGACCTATGGTGACGGCCCGCTCGACGCTCTGGGTCGGGCCGGCGACGGGCTTGGGGGCGCGGTGCGTTGTCATGCGCCCCAGCCTGCCGCCGGGGCCGCGGCCGGGCATCCGTACGGGTACTCAGCCCCGGTACTCAGATCGTGCCGCTCGCCTCACCGCCGGGGGCGTGCGGTCCGTCAGGCGGGGCCCGCCTCCCGCAGCGCCTCGCGGCACAGCGCGTCCGCCCGGCGGGTGGTCTCCGGGAGGCGGTAGGCGGGGGTCAGCGCGAGGGTGTGCGCGCAGGCCTGGTCCAGTGTCACCCGATGGCCCACGGAGACGAAGACCGGCTTGACGGCGTCCCGGGTGCGAAGGGCCCGGCCGACCTCCTCGGACCCGGCGAGCAGCGGCGAGGTGCTGCCGCGCGGGGTGTCCGGGTCGTCGTGGGTGAAGGTGAACGGGTTCTTGGCGACGCCGATCGTGGGCAGGCCGGTCAGGACGCCGAGGTGGCTGGCGAGGCCGAAGCGGCGAGGGTGGGCGAGGCCGTAGCCGTCGCAGACCACCAGGCCGGGCGGGCAGGGCAGGGCGGTGAGGGCGGCGAGGACCGTGGGGAGCTCGCGGAAGGCGAGCAGCCCCGGCACGTAGGGAAAGGAGATCCGGCCCACCGCGGTGGCCTCCGCTACCACGTCGAGACTCGACGCGTCGAGCACCACCGCCGCGGCCGCGACGGCGTCCCGTTCGTCGTCGTACGCGACGTCGACCCCCGTCACGTGTCCCGTGCCGGGCGGCGGTCCGGGTTCGTCGAGGATCACGCGTGCGCGCAGTGCGTCCTGGACGGCGCGGGCCTGCTCCTCGGTGGTGGGCCAGCCCTCGGGGATGCGTACGGTCGTCATGGTGCTCAGAGCCTACGGCCGCCCGGCGGCCTGACGGGCGCCCGGGGGTACGCTGCCGATCATGTTCGTGCTGGAACTGACCTACACCGCCCCGCTGGAAGCCGTCGACGCCGTGCTCGAAGAGCATGTGGTCTGGCTCGACGAGCAGTACCGGCAGGGGGTCTTCCTCGCGTCCGGGCGCAAGAACCCCCGCGACGGCGGGGTGATCATCGCCGTCGCGGGGGATCGCGCGCGGATCGAGGAGATCACCGCGGAGGACCCGTTCGTCACCGCGGGCGTGTGCGCCTACCGCGTCACCGAGTTCACGGCGACGAAGACGGCACCCGCGCTGGAGGCCTACCGGGAGACCCTCTGAGGCATCGGCCTCACTTGCCCAGTGCGCGCTGCAACTGGCTCTTGTTCATGCTGGAACGGCCTTCGACACCACGGCGCTTGGCCTCCTGGTACAGCTGGTCGTACGTGGGCCCCTGGGAGCCCTGCCCCGACCGCTGCCCGCCCCGCTTGCCGGAGGACATGTCCTTGGTGGAGGTGCGGCTGGCCGTCTTCGACTCGCCGGAGCGGGCGCGTTCCTTGTTCACCGTCCGAGCGGCGATCTCCTTGGCGCGGCCGGTGCTTTCGCCCCGGTCCTCCGCGCTTTCCTTGATGTGCTCGTACTGACGCTCCCGCTTGGAGCTCGAACCGCGTGGCATTCTCGCTCACTTCCTTTCACGATCAGTGAACGAGTACCCACACTGCCAACGATCAGGGCACCCCGCATGCTCAGTGCTCCAGGCGGGCAACCCGGCCCTTCTCGCCCGCGGCCCAGCACCCGTGGTCCGGGGTGCAGTCGACGGTGTCGTAGGAGCCCGTGTCGACGGTCCGCCAGGTTCGTCCGGCGTCCGTGGTGAGGTCGGTGCCCGTGGGGCCCACGGCCAGGGCGGCGGTGCGGCTGTGCGGGAGCCAGGCGACGCCGGAGCGGTAGGCGGGCGGGGAGGTGGCGGCCGGGCGCCAGGTGCGGCCGCCGTCGGAGGTGCGCGCGGCGGCGCGCGGTGAGGTCTGGTCGGGGCGGAAGTCGCCGCCGACGGCGAGACCGCGGGCGCGGTCGCGGAAGGCGAGCGCGAAGACGCCGCGGGCCGGGTCGCCCGCCGGGAGGGGGGTGTCGGCGGCCGTCCAGGTGCGTCCCCGGTCGGCTGAGTGCAGCACCCGCGCGCGGGCCGCCCCGCCGGTGGCGAGCCAGACGTCCTTCGGCCCGGACGTCACCAGGCACTGGCCGCTCGCCGCGAATCCGGCCTCGCCCTCCTGCGCGGCCGGCATGCCCTGGTCCGGCAGCACCTTCCAGGTCCGGCCGCCGTCGCCGGTCGACAGGATGCGGAACTTGCCGTTCACCGGGTCGCTCATCGCGAGGCCGTGGCGGTGGTCGAAGAAGGCGACGCAGTCGTAGAAGGCCTTCGGGTCGGTGTTGCGGAAGGACTCCGTCCAAGTCGCTCCGCCGTCGTCGGTGCGGTAGAGGCGGGACGCCTCGCCCTCGCCGATGGCCAGGACCACGGCCCGGCGCGCGTCGAACGCCTCGACGTCCCGGAACTGCAACTCCCCCGCGCCGGGCGGCGAGACGTTCCGCCAGGTCGCTCCGCCGTCGGTGGTGCGCAGCACGGTGCCCCCGGTCCCGGCGACCCACGCGGTGCTCCGGCTGACCGCCGCGAGGCCCCGGAAGCGTGCCTCCGGGGCGCCGGTGTCCTTGAGTTCCCAGTGCGGCGCCCGGCGCTCCGGCCCCTGCGCCTGCGCCGGTACGGCGGTCAGGGCCGCCAGTGCCGCCGCGCAGACCGCCAGCGCGGTCGCCCTGCCCCGAGTTCGTCCCGTGCGTCGCGTGCTCCCCATGCGCCTCATGGCCGGGGAAGCTAGCCCACCGCCCGGGTGCCGTCCAGATGGCCTAGCGGCCGCCCCGGTTGGTGCGGCGGGTGCCACAAGTGCCCTTCCGGGCACACGAGGAGAGCCACGTCACTCTGGTGCATGAACGCGGTGACAGAGGTCACTCGCACTTCGTGTGCACGGATTGGCTGATTCCGTCGTCTCTTCCAGTGCCCGGCCTCATCCGCCCGGACGTGTCCGTCCAGCCGTCACAAGGGAGCAAGGCGTTGTCCATCGTCATCGAGCAGCCCGTGGAGGCCCGCCTCGTCGCCGCCGCGCCGCGTATGCCGAGCATTCCCGCGACGCTGCACTACGACCGGCGTGATCCTTTCGCCGTCCGCATGACCTTCCCCGCCCCGGCCACGCTGGAGGGCGTCGAGGTCTGCTGGACCTTCTCCCGTGAGCTGCTCGCCGCGGGCCAGAAGAACGCCGAGGGGCACGGCGACGTACGGGTGCGGCCCTACGGCTACGACCGCACGGTACTGGAGTTCCACGCTCCCGAGGGCACCGCCGTCGTCCACGTCCGCTCGAGCGAGATCCGCCGGTTCCTGGAGGCCACGAGCGAACTCGTGCCCGTCGGCCTGGAGCACCTCCAGCTGGACCTGGACCACGGTCTCGCCGAGCTGATGCGCGACGCGTGCTGAGCTAACGGACCCGCGCCAGGAGGGTGTTGACCTCGCCGTAGTCGAGCGCGTCGGCCAGGGCCCCGTAGGTCCCCCGGTCCAGCAGTTCCCGCGCGGCCCGGCGGACCAGGGCGTGGACGGCCTGGGCGATGCCCGAGCCGACGCTGATCCGGGCGACGCCCAGGGCGGCCAGTTCGGCGACCGGGGGCGCGCCGGGGCCGGCCATGACGTTCAGCGGCCCGTCTACGCCGCTCACCAGTTCCTTCACCGTCCCCGGGTCGACGGCCCCGGGGACGAAGACCCCGTCGGCGCCGGCGGCGCGGAAGGCGGCCGCCCGCTCCAGGGTGAGGTCCACTCCCCCGGCGCCGCGGAGGAAGGTGTCGATGCGGGCGTTGACGAACAGCGGCACACCCGCCGCGTCGGCCGCCTCGCGCGCGGCGGTGATTCGTTCGGCCTGCTCGGCGACGTCCCGCAGCGGGCCGTCGGCCCCCGCGCCGTACCGGGCGTCCTCGATGTTCACCCCGACCGCTCCCGCGTCGAGGACGGCCCGGACCGTGTCGGCGACGCCCTCCGCGTCCTCGGCGTAGCCGCTCTCGATGTCCGCGGTCACGGGAACGGTCACGGCGTGGGCGATCCGGGCGACGGCGGCGAGGGCCGCGTCCCGGCCCACCCGCTCGCCGTCCGGCGCGCCGAGCGCCCAGACCAGCCCGGCGCTGGTCGTCGCCACGGCGGCGGCCCCCGCGTCCTCGACGAGCCGGGCGCTCACGGCGTCCCAGACGTTGGGCAGGACCAGCGGGGTCCCGGGGATGTGAAGGGCGCGGAAGGCCGAGGCGAGGTCGCTCTGCTGGGTCATGGGGCAACTGAACCAGCGGGCGGGCGGCGGGTCCGGCAGAAATCCGACGTAACGGCGGGGCGGGCGCCGGGCCTCGGGATCGGCGTGACGGCGGGGCGGGCATCGGGGCCGCAGGATCGGCGTGACGGCAGCGCGGGCGCCGGACCGCAGCATCCACGTGACAGCGACGCGGGCACCCGGCCACAGCATCCACGTGACAGCGACGCGGGCACCCGGCCACAGCATCCACGTGACAGCAGCGCGGGCGCCGGGCCACAGCATCCGCGTGACGGCGGGGCAGGCGCCGGGCCGTGGGCCCGGCACAGACGGGGAGCGGGTACCGGTCCGCGCGCTCAGCCGCCTGCCGTCGGTGCGGGGGCGGACCTGGTCGTCGTGGTCACCGCCGTACTCACCTCGCGGACCACCCTCCGCGGCCCGGGCCCCGCCGCCCCGGCCCGTTCGAGCAGGTCCTCGAGCCGCCGCTCGTGGACGCGCACCTCCTGGTCCGGCAGCAGCCCCGCCACGGCGGCGAGCGCGACGACCGCCGCGTCCCGCCCGGAGACCTCGGCGCCCTCGCCCCGCAGGACGTCCCGCACCTCCTCCCGCAGCGCCTCCACGACCGCGAGCCGCTCCAGCGTGTACTCCACGGAGGGGAACATGCCGAGCACCCTGCGCTTCTCCGCCCGCAGGTACCCCTCGGCCACCAGCTGTTCGCGCACGGCGTCGAAGGTCAGCCGCGCCCGCAGCGTCACCCAGGTCCGCCAGGAGTGCGGGCACGACTCGCGGACGAGGTCCAGCAGTCCGTCGAGGACCGCGTCACCCGCGCTCGCGTCCAGGTCGACCGGTGTGGCGATGCCGTCCTCGTCGGTGAGCAGACCGCGCTGGGCCAGCTCGACGAGGGCGCCGGCCCGCACCAGGTCCGGCCGGTGGGCGGTGCCGCCGGCCGCAGGCCGCGCGGCGTCCCAGGCCAGCAGACAGAGCCGGGCCGGCAGCGTGAGCGGGCCGTTGGGCACGGGGCCTCCTAGGGAGCGGGAAGATCGAGTCGCACGTTAATCCGTTGACAGGCTCAGAGCGCCCTCCTACGGTGTAAAGCGTCCCTGTTGCCGCCGATTGGAGAAGGACGTTGCTCGTCTGAGGTCCTGAGACACCGCGTCACACCCCACTGGTGTGCGCTGCGTGCGACCTCGGCGTTCGAGCCGTCCTCCGGTGCAGGGCATTTTTCATGTCCGGGATGTGCCATGGAGCCTCCTCCTCCCCTGGTCGCAGGTGTCTCGACACGCGTTTGCCCCTGACCGCTTCGAGCAACCGCGAGTGAGGCCCCCATGTCTGCTTCCATCACCGTCACGTCCCTGTCGTTCACCTGGCCCGACGGCAGCCCCGTCTTCGAGGGTCTGGACGTCGCGTTCGGCCCCGGCCGCACCGGCCTGGTCGGTGTCAACGGGTCGGGAAAGTCGACCCTGTTGAAGTTGATCGCCGGTGAACTCGCACCGGCCGACGGCACCGTCCGGGTGGCCGGCGAGGTCGGATACCTCCCGCAGAACGTCACGCTCGACACCACGCTGCGCGTCGACGAGGCCCTCGGCATCGCCGGCCGGCGCGCCGCGCTGCACGCCATCGAGGCGGGCGACGTCGCCGAGGCGCACTTCGAGACCGTCGGCGACGACTGGGACGTCGAGGAGCGCGCCCTCGCCACCCTCGGCGAACTCGGCCTCGGGCACGTCGATCTGGACCGCACCATCGGTGAGGTGTCGGGCGGCGAGTCCGTCCTGCTGCGCCTGGCCGCACTGCTGCTGCGCCGCCCCGACGTGCTGCTGCTGGACGAGCCGACCAACAACCTCGACCTGTACGCCCGCAGACGGCTGTACGCGGCCGTCCAGTCCTGGCCGGGCGTGATGATCGTCGTCAGCCACGACCGTGAACTGCTGGACCTGGTCGACCAGATCGCCGATCTGCGCTCCGGGGAGATCACCTGGTACGGCGGCAACTACTCCGACTACGAGGAGGCCTTGGAGATCGAACAGGAGGCGGCCGAGCGCATGGTGCGCGTCGCCGAGTCCGACTTCCGCAAACAGAAGCGCGAACTGGCCGACGCCCAGGTCAAGCTGGCCCGCCGGAAGCGGTACGGGCAGAAGATGTGGGACCAGAAGCGCGAGCCCAAGATCGTCATGGGGGCGCGCAAGCGCGCGGCGCAGGAGTCCGCGGGCAAGCACCGGATCATGCACGAGGAGAAGCTCACCGAGGCAAAGGAGCGGCTCGACGAGGCGGTGGAGGCCGTACGGGACGACGACGAGATCCGCGTCGACCTGCCGTACACGGCCGTGCCACCGGGGCGCACGGTCCTCACCCTCCAGGATCTCGGGCTCCGGTACGGCGCCCGGGTGCGGGGCGGTTTCGAGCTGCGCGGGCCGGAGCGGGTGGCGTTGATCGGGCGCAACGGCGCGGGCAAGACGACCCTGCTGCGCACGATCACCGGCGAGCTCGCCCCGGAGTCGGGCGAGGTGCAGGCGCACGTTCCGCTGCGGTTCCTGCCGCAGCGGCTCGACGTCCTCGACGGGGAGCGGACCGTCGCCGAGAACGTGGCCCGGTTCGCGCCGGGCGCCACCAACAACCGGATCAGGGCGCGGCTGGCGCGCTTCCTGTTCCGGGGCGCCCGTGCCGACCAGAAGGCGGCGACGCTGTCCGGCGGCGAACGCTTCCGGGCCGCGCTGGCGGCGCTGATGCTTGCGGAGCCCGCACCGCAGCTGCTCATGCTGGACGAGCCGACCAACAACCTCGACATGGCGAGCGTCCGGCAGCTCACCACGGCCCTGGAGTCGTACGAGGGGGCGCTGCTCGTGGCCAGTCACGACCTGCCGTTCCTGGAGTCGGTCGGCATCACGCGCTGGCTGCTGCTGGAGGAGGGAGAACTGAGGGAAATCACGCCAGAGGCTGTCGGGTTTTCCTCCTAGCGTCGGTGGCATGACCGACGCCACGCACCATGCCATCACCCTGACCGGAGCACGCGAGAACAACCTCAAGGACGTCACCCTGCGCATCCCGAAAGGCCGGCTGACCGTGTTCACCGGTGTTTCGGGGTCGGGGAAGTCGTCCGTGGTCTTCGACACGATCGCCGTGGAGTCGCAGCGCCAGCTGAACGAGACGTATCCGTGGTTCGTCCGCAACCGGCTGCCCAAGTTCGAGCGGCCGCACGCGGACGGCCTGGAGCACCTCACGCCCGCGATCGTCGTGGACCAGCGGCAGGTCGGCGGCCACTCCCGGTCGACCGTGGGCACCATGACGGACGTCTACTCGGTGATCCGGGTGCTGTTCTCCCGGCACGGCACCCCGAGCGCCGGACCCGCGACGGCGTACTCGTTCAACGACCCGTCGGGCATGTGCCCCGAGTGCGACGGCCTCGGCCGGACGGTACGGCCCGACTGGGACCGCATCCTCGACCCGGACCGCTCCCTCGCGGACGGCGCGGTCCGCTTCCCGCCGTTCGCCGCCGGGACCTGGCAGGGACAGGCGTACACGAACAGCGACGACCTCGACCCGCACAAGCCGGTGGGCCGGTTCACCCCCTCCGAGCGTGAGTTCCTGATGCGCGGACGGCCCGGCAGCAAGGTCACCGTCAACGGCACCGGCGGCACCTGGACCACCGAGTACGAGGGGCTGGCCGTCCGTTTCGAGCGGCTGTACCTGAAGCGGGACCTGTCGGCCATGAGCCAGAGGACCCGGGACCTCGTCCGCGCTTTCCTGGTGGAGGGCCCCTGCCCCCGCTGCCGCGGAGCACGTCTGAACGCGGCGGCGCTCGCGACCCGGATCAACGGCCGGTCGATCGCCGACTGCACCCGCATGCAGGTCACGGACCTGATCGCCGTACTCAAGGAGATCGACGACCCGGTGGCCGCGCCGATCGCCTCGGCCGCCGTCGCGGCGCTGGAGCGCATCGAGGCGATCGGTCTCGGCTACCTCAGCCTCGACCGGGAGACGGCCACGCTCAGCGGCGGGGAGGGGCAGCGGCTGAAGACGGTGCGGCACCTCGGCTCCAGCCTGACCGGGATGACGTACATCTTCGACGAGCCGAGCGTCGGACTGCACCCGCGGGACGTGGGCCGCCTCGGAGAGCTGCTGCTGCGGCTGCGCGACAAGGGCAACACCGTGCTGGTCGTCGAGCACGACCCGGACGTGATCGCGCTGGCCGACCACGTCGTCGACATGGGGCCGGGGGCCGGCACCGGGGGCGGCACGGTGGTGTTCGAGGGAACGCCGCGGGAGCTGGCCGTGTCCGGCACGCTCACCGGGCGCTGCCTGCACACCCGTACGGCGGTCAAGGACGAGGTGCGGCAGCCGACGGGTGAGCTGTGGGTCAAGGGCGCCGACCGGCACAACCTGCGGGACCTGACCGTACGGTTCCCGGCCGGTGTGCTCACGGCGGTGACCGGGGTCGCCGGGTCCGGCAAGAGCACCCTGGTCGGGGAGTTCACCGCCGCGCACGACGAGGCCGTGGTCGTCGATCAGTCGGCGATCGGCATCTCGGGCCGCTCCACCCCGGCGACGTACCTGGGGATCATGGACACGGTCCGGAAGATCTTCGCCCGTGAGACGGGGACCGAGGCGGGTCTGTTCAGCTTCAACTCCACCGGGGCCTGCGGCACCTGCGAGGGGCGGGGCATCATCTACACCGACCTCGCCTTCATGGACCCGGTGACGACCACCTGCCACGACTGCGAGGGGCGGCGCTTCAAGGAGGAGGTGCTGCGGCTGACGGTGAAAGGCAGTTCCATCGCCGACGTCCTGGAGATGACGGCCGAGCAGGCACTCGGCTTCTTCGACGACACGGGCGTACGGCGCCGGCTGCGCGCCCTGCGGGACGTCGGCCTCACCTATCTGACGCTCGGCCAGCCCCTCTCCACGCTCTCGGGCGGCGAGCGGCAGCGCATCAAGCTGGCCACGCGCCTGCACCGCACGGGCGCGGTCTACGTGCTCGACGAACCGACGACCGGCCTGCACATGGCGGACGTGGAGGGCCTCGTCGCCCTGCTGGACCGGCTGGTCGACGCGGGCAACACGGTCGTGGTCGTCGAACACAACCTCGACGTGGTCGCCCGGGCCGACTGGGTGATCGACCTCGGCCCGGACGGCGGCCGGGACGGCGGCGAGATCGTCTTCGAGGGAACACCACGCCGGCTCCTGGAGACGGAGGGGTCGTTCACCGGGGAGCATCTGCGACGGGCGGTCCGGGCGGACGTCATCGCGCCGGCGTGAGCTCCCCGGTGCGCGGCACGACCGGGTGAGCGCTGTTGCCGACGACGGCGAGGCGGGGGCGGGGGCCGTGGGGACCGTGGTGCCACTGCCCGCCGACGAGCGGAGGGAGGGCGATGCCGGGCGCCGGCCCCGGGTCCGGGGGCGCCCGGCATGGTGTCGAGGCGGGTGCCGGCGAGGGCCTGCCCGACGGCCGCCCGGTCGGTGGGGTCGTCCGCGACGGACGGGGGCCACCGGTGATGACCGGCCCACGGGTGGCCCCTCGCTGCGCCTTCGCCCCCTCCGCCCCTCCCCCAGGGCTGTCCTCTCCTCGGTTCGCCCTGCATGATGGTCGGCCGACGCCCGACGGGTTCCGGTCGACCCCGGAGGCTCTCGTCGTGCGGTCCCGACACGTCCCACCCGATACGGAGTCACGCTCGTGCCCAGCAAGAAGGCCCTCGTCCGCCGCCCCAGCCCGCGTCTCGCCGAAGGGCTGGTGACGCACATCGAGCCGGAGCAGGTCGACGCCGACCTCGCCGTCGAGCAGTGGGAGGCGTACGTGGAGGCCCTGCGCACGCACGGCTGGGAGACCATCGAGGTGGACCCGGCCGACGACTGCCCGGACTCGGTGTTCGTCGAGGACACGGTCGTGATGTACCGCAACGTGGCGCTGATCGCCCGCCCGGGCGCCGACTCACGCCGTGCGGAGACCGCCGGGGTCGAGGAGGCCGTGGCCGGTCTGGGCTGCTCGGTGAACTGGATCTGGGAGCCGGGCACGCTGGAGGGCGGAGACGTCCTGAAGATCGGCGACACGGTCTACGTGGGCCGGGGCGGCCGCACCAACGCGGCCGGCGTCCAGCAGTTGCGCGCCGCGTTCGAGCCGCTCGGCGCACGGGTCGTCGCCGTACCGGTGAGCAAGGTGCTGCACCTGAAGTCGGCGGTCACGGCGCTGCCGGACGGTACGGTCATCGGGCACATCCCGAAGATGGACGCGCCGTCGCTGTTCGCGCGCTTCCTGCCGGTCCCCGAGGAAGCCGGGGCGCATGTCGTGCTGCTCGGCGGCGCCAAGCTGCTGATGGCGGCGAGTGCGCCGAAGACCGCCGAGCTGTTCGCCGACCTCGGGTACGAACCGGTCGTGGTGGACATCAGCGAGTTCGAGAAGCTCGAGGGTTGTGTGACGTGCCTCTCGGTGCGGCTGCGGGAGCTGTACGCCTGACCGGTCGCGCACCTCATGGCGCAGCCCCTCGGCCTGCGCCTCCGGGGCGTGGACGCGCGAACGGGCGACCCCGCAGACCAGCGTCCTTTACAGCACTCTTAACCTACGGCATCGTAACCTACGGATACGTAGCCTACGATGCCGTAGGTTCAATGATCACCGCTCGTACGCTTGTCCCCCTGGAGAGTCCATGACGATCACCACTCCCCACCTCGGCAGCCCCGCCGGCGCCTGGACCGACGCTCAGCTGCTGTATGCCCTGGAGGAAGTGGTCGAGCAGGAGCTCAACCGGCATCTGCAGGTCGCCAAGGACTGGATGCCGCACGAGTACGTTCCGTGGAGCGACGGGCGCAACTTCCCCGGGCTCTTCGAGGACGGCGAGGCCTGGGAGAAGGAGCAGTCCAAGGTCACCGAGATCGGGCGCATCGCGCTCGTCGTCAACCTCCTGACCGAGGACAACCTGCCCAGCTACCACCACGAGATCGCCTCGCTGTTCGGCCGCGACGGCGCCTGGGGCACCTGGGTGCACCGCTGGACCGCCGAGGAGGGCCGGCACGGCATCGTGATGCGCGACTACCTGCTCACCTCGCGCGCGGTCGACCCGGACAAGCTGGAGCAGTTCCGCATGGCCCACATGGCCGAGGGCTTCGAGTCGGACAACCGGCACTCGATGCTGCACTCGGTCGCCTACGTGGCCTTCCAGGAGCTCGCGACCCGCGTCTCGCACCGCAACACCGGCCATCAGTCCGGGGACCCCGTCTGCGACCGCATGCTGGCGCGCATCGCCACCGACGAGAACCTGCACATGGTCTTCTACCGGAACCTGCTGAAGGCGGCCTTCGAGCTGGCGCCCGACCTGACGATGCAGGCGGTGCGCGACGTCATCGTGAACTTCCGGATGCCCGGCCACGGCATGCCCGGCTTCGAGCGGGCCGCCGCGCAGATGGCGATCGGCGAGATCTACAACATGCGCATCCACCACGACGACGTGCTCCAGCCCGTGCTGCGCTTCCTGAAGGTCATGGAGATCGACGGCCTGGGCCCCGAGGGCCGCAAGGCGCAGGAGGAGCTCGGCCTGTTCATGGGCGGTCTGGACTCGGAGGCGTCGAAGTTCGACGAGAAGCTGGCCGCCCGCAAGGCACGCATGGCGGCCCGCGCCGGCGCCTGACGCCGCCCCGCACCCACGGACACAGGGCCCCGGCCGCCACGAGCGGCCGGGGTCCTGTGCGCTACCGGACGGTCTTCGGCGCGATGGCCAAGTCCGGCCCGGGCAGGCCTGTTCCGGGGTGCCCTGGCTACCGGGACATCCGCCGCAGTTCCAGCCGCTCCTTCTCCGACAGGCCGCCCCAGACTCCGAAGCGCTCGTCGTTGTCCAGCGCGTACTCGAGGCAGGCCGTGCGGATCGGGCACATACCGCAGATCCGCTTCGCCTCCCGCACCGAACTGCCCGGCTCGGGGAAGAAGAAGTCCGCTCCCGTCTGCGCGCACAACGCCTCCTGCTGCCAGGTGTTTTCGGGCGAGGTGATCGTGTCGATGTGCATGAGCGGAAGCGTCGCGGGCAGCGAAAAACATCCGATCAACGCGGGATCAACACGGCGTTCACGGGCCTTCGGCCGCTTCGATGGTCGCCCGCCGGAGGGGTCGGCGCACGGCGGCGCGCGGAAACACCGGAACCGGGCCCCGGCGGCGCCTGGGCGGCGGTCGCCACCCGGCGGTGCCAGACTCGGCAGTGCAGAGAACGGGACCCTGTGCGAGGAGTGGACCATGCTCACCACCCGTTATGTCACCGGCGCTCCGAACTGGATCGATCTCGGCACCTCCGACATCGACGGCGCCGCCGCCTTCTACGGCGGGCTGTTCGACTGGCGGTTCCGGCCGGGCGGCCCGGAGGTCGGGGGGTACGGCCTCTTCCAGCTGGGCGGCAGGACGGCCGCCGGGGGCGTGCAGACCACGCCGGAGCAGGGCCCGCCGTCCTGGACGGTGTACTTCCAGGCGCCGGACGCGGACACCACGGCCCGGGCGGCCGAGCAGGCACGGGGCTCGGTGGCGGTGCAGCCGATGGACGTCCAGGACCTGGGCCGGATGGCGATCCTCGCCGACCGGGCCGGGGTGTCCTTCGGCCTGTGGCAGCCGGGCCGCAACAAGGGCCTGGAGGTCGTCCAGGAACCCGGCTCGCTGTGCTGGGTCGAGCTGTACACGGCGGACGTCCCGGCCGCGGCGGCCTTCTACCACTCCGTGCTCGGTCTGGAGACCTACGGCGCCGACTTCGCGGGCGGCGCGTACACCACGTTCCACCCCGCCGGGGAGAGCGAGGACGCCATGTTCGGCGGTGTCGTGCCCTTGGCCGACGACCCGGATGAGCAGGAGGCGTACTGGCTCCCGTACTTCGAGGTCACCGACACGGACGCCACCGTCGCCAGGGCCCGGGAGCTGGGCGGCACGGTCCGCCTCCCCGCCACGGACGTCCCGTCCGTCGGCCGCCTGGCCAAGCTCACCGACCCGTACGGCGCCCGCTTCGCGGTGATCCGCAGCGAGCCCCGGCAGGACTGAGGCCGCCCGGGGCGGGGCGCGGGAACGACAGGCCGCGACCGGCCGTGACCGGGCCCTACGCGGAGCCGCGCCGTACCAGTGTCGTCGGCAGCACCACGCTCGACGGCGTCGCCCCGACGCCCTCCTTCGGGGCGTCCCGGTCGAGGCCGCGCAGCAGCAGGCGGGCCATCAGGCGGCCCATCTCCTCGATGTCCTGACGGACCGTGGTGAGCGGCGGGTCGGTCTGTTCCGCCACGGGCCGCATGTCGTCGAAGCCGATCACGGCGACGTCGCCGGGGACCCGGCGGCCGGACTCGCGCAGGACGCGCAGGGCCCCGGAGGCCATGAGGTCGTTGGCGGCGAACACCCCGTCGACGTCCGGGCAGCGCTCCAGGAGCTCGCTCATCGCCCGTTCACCGCCGGCGGGTGTGAAGTCGGCCTCGGCGATCAGCCGCGGGTCGGCGTCCACCATGACGTCCCGGTAGCCGTCGAGGCGGTCCGCGGCGGAGGTCTGGTCGAGGGCGCCGGTGATGTGCGCGATCCGGGTGCGGCCGAGGCCGGCCAGGTGGCGCACGGCGTCGCGGGCGCCGCCGCGGTTGTCGCTGTCGACGTAGACCACGTCCCGCCGGTCGCCGCTCCAGCCGGGCCGGCCGCCGAAGACGGTGGGGACACCGGCCCGCTGGATCAGCTCCGGCAGCGGGTCGTCGAGGTGCAGGGAGAAGACGAGGGCCCCGTCGACATGCCCGCCGGCGAGGTACCGGCCGACCCGGGCGTGGTCGTCCCGGCCCTCGGTCAGCAGCAGCACGAGCTGGTTGTCGTGGGCGGTGAGCTCCTTGCTGATGCCGCGCAGCTGGAGCGCGAAGAACGGGTCGGCGAACACCCGGGTCTCCGGCTCGGCGACGACGACCGCGACCGCGTCGTGCCGCCGGGTCACCAGCGAGCGGGCGGCCTGGTTGGGCACGTAGCCGAGCTCGTCCACGGCCTTGCGGACCCGCTCCACGAGGATGTCCCGCACCCCGTCCCCACCGTTGACCACGCGGGACACGGTGGCCCGCGAGACACCCGCCCGGGCGGCCACGGCCTCCAGGGTGGGACGCGGCGCTGTGTCGGTCACTTCGGGGGCTCCTCACCTGCGGCTGCGGATCAGGATAGCCCCGGGGACACAGCGTGGTGAGAGCGCTCTCGCACACCGCGGGCAGCAGCGGCCCGTCAGTGCTCGTGCCCGCCTCCCGGCGGCTCCTGCCCGTGCTCGTGCGGCTCGTACCCCGGAATCGTCCCGTCCGGCTTCTTCACCAGGAACAGCCCCACCATCCCCATGTCGGAGTGGCTCTGCACGTGGCAGTGGTACATCCAGGCGCCCGCGCCGACGCCTTCTCCCGCGATCACCTGGAAGCCGAAGGAGTCGGCGGGCCCCGTGATCTTGTTGTCGATGACCTGGCTGGGGTCGTCGGGGCCGGTCAGCATGCCGGTGCGGTTGTCCGCCCAGCGATGACCGTGCATGTGGAACGTGTGATAGAACTCGCCGTGCGTGATCACGATGAACTCGACGCGATCACCCACCGTGGCCTCGAAGTTCGGCCCGGAGTGCGGCGGCTTGTTGTTGATGCGCATGTCGTTGAAGACGACCGTGTGCGTCCGGTCCGGCAGGACGTCGCCCTTGCGGCGGACGATGACCGGGCCGAACAGGCCCTTCTGCAGCCCCTGCGTTCCGTGTTCCGTGCCGACGACGTGGTCGTGGTAGTGCCAGTAGCCCGCGCTGCCCGAGCGCCAGGTGCCGTCCTTGCGGCGGCCGGGGGCGTGGGTGCGCCAGGTGTAGGTGCGGGTTCCGCCCGGCTCGACATGACTGCGGTTCAGTTTCGTGCCGTCGCTGGTGATCTCGTAGTCCAGGCCGTGGACGTGCAGGCTCACCTCCACGTCCATGGTGTTCTCGAACTCGACGTGCAGCGTGTCGCCCTCGTTGAGTTCGATCAGCGGCCCCGGGATGCTCGCCTTGCCCTTCTCCAGCCCGTAGCCCATCTGGCCGTCGGGCAGTTTCTCGGCATACAGCTTGATGCGCTTCACCTCGCCCCCGGCGGGCGCCGTCCTCGCCGCTCCGGCGGCGCTCACGGCCTCGGGTGCCACGGACAACGATGTCGCGACGGCCGCGCCGCCCAGCAGGACCCGCCGGTTGAAGCTGCGTCTGTCCATGCGGAACTCCCCACCCTGGTAAGGCTTTTACGGAGGCGTACCTGTGATGAACCTGTGCGACGGTACCGGCCGCACTCCCGTTTATCCACACTCAAGACAAAGTTGGTGCCGTCCCGGTCATAGGTATTGGCGAGACACGCAAAGGGGTTTAGCTTCCTTCGGGTGTCGCTGTGACCGAGGAGGTGCCCATGCACTTACGAGGGTTGAGCAAGTCAAGACGCGTCTGGGCGGCGTCCGTCGCCGCCGGAGTCGTGACGGCCGGGCTGCTGTCCGGCCCGGCCGCGAACGCGCGTCCTTATCCCGAACCCACGCTGACAACGATGTCGATCAAGTCGCCGCCGGGCGGCGCCAACGTACGGGTGCTGATCTTCCACGGTTCCGCGGCGGCCGGTGAGGAATCGCCGGTGGTGAACGCCGGGATCGAGGCCATCGAGGACATCGGCCTGACGGGCCCGGAGAACCGCCGCTTCAAGGTCCAGGCCACCGGCGACGCCTCGGTGTTCACCGACGGGACGAGGCTCGGCCGCTTCAACGCGATCGTGTTCCTGACCGGCGGGGGCGACGTCCTCGACGCGGAGCAGGAAGCGGGCCTGGAGGCGTACATGGAGGCCGGCGGCGGGTTCGTCGGCATCCATGACGCGGCGCGCGCGGAACCGTACTCGGACTGGTTCACCGGACTGGTGGGCGCCCGTCCGGCCGCGTCGAGCCCCACGGCCGCGCAGCGGGCGACCGTCGAGGTCGGCGACCGCGGGCACCCCGCCACCAAGGACCTGCCGGTGCAGTGGAAACGTCCGGACCGGTGGCTCAACTGGGTGAAGAACCCCTCGGGCGAGGTGCACACGGTCGCCCGGGTCCGCGAGTCGACGTACCAGCCGGGCACGGGCTCCAACGGCTGGGACCACCCGGTCAGCTGGTGCCGTGACTACGACGGCGGCCGGTCCTTCTACACCGGGATGGGCGGGACGGTGTCGTCGTACGACGAGACCGACTTCCGCGATCATCTGCGCGGTGCGCTGATGTGGACGACCCGTCTGGAACAGGCCGACTGCAAGGCGACCATCAACGCCAACTACGCGGCGGAGCGGCTGACCAAGCCCAACCAGCCCGGGCGGAACGACCAGATCGGCGAGCCGCACGGGATGGTCACCGCGCCCGACGGCCGGGTGTTCTCCATCGGCCGGGGCGGCGCCGACTCCTCGCAGCCCGTGATCACGGACTGGAACAACCCCGACATCGGCAAGGGCAAGGGCGAGATCCACGTCTACGACCCGAAGACCAAGCAGGTCACCCTGGCCGGTGCTCTGACCGTCTTCGGCAACAAGGGCGGCGGCGACGAGCTGGTCAAGGTCGAGGAAGGGCTGCTCGGCATCGAGCTGGACCCGAGGTTCGCACGGAACGGCTGGGTGTACCTGCACTACACACCGCACGAGCGGATCAACCGCGAGACGCGGATGGCGGAACGGCGGGTCTCCCGGTTCACACTCGACCAGGCCACGAACAAGCTGGACCTGTCCAGCGAGAAGGTACTGCTGAAGTGGCCCGTGCAGATCCACAGTTGCTGTCACGCGGGCGGCGGGATGGCCTGGGACTCCAAGGGCAACCTGTACATCGCCACCGGTGACAACAACTCCAGCGGCTTCAGCGACGGATACTCGGGCAACAACCCGCAACCGAACTACAAGGGCGTCTCCTTCGCGGACGCACGCCGCACCGCGGGCAACACCAACAACCTCAACGGCAAGATCCTGCGCATCCACCCGGAGCCGGACGGGACGTACACGCTGCCCCAGGGCAACCTCTTCACCGGGAAAGAGACCGCCGAGGGCGGCGGCAAGACCCGCGGCGAGATCTATGTGATGGGCGTGCGGAACCCGGCGCGCATCTCCGTCGACACGTCGACCGACGTGCTGTACGCGGGCTGGGTCGGCCCGGACGCGAGCGCCCCCTCGACGACCTGGGGTCCGGCGAAGTACGACACGTTCGCCGTCATCACCGAGGCGGGCAACCGCGGCTGGCCGTACTGCATGGGCAACAAGCAGCCCTACCGGGACCGCAATCTGCCGGACCCGTCCAAGCCGCTGGGCTGGTACGACTGCGACCACCCGAAGAACGAGTCGCCGAACAACGACGGCCTGGTCAACCTGCCGCCGGTGACCGGCAACAACATCTGGTACTCGCCCTCGGGCGGCGCGCCGGACTACCCGCGGGACGCGAACGGGGTCCCGTCGTACAAGCCGTCGGAGGCCACCTACCGGCTGCCCTGGCTGAAGGGCGGCGGGCAGGCCGCGATGAACGGGCCGGTCTACCGGTACGGCACGGTCGCGGCCGACAGCACCGTCAAGTGGCCGGCCTACTGGGACGGCAAGTGGTTCGTCGGTGACTTCTACGACGCCGACCAGCCGCGCAACGCCGTGCTCATGGACCCGAGGACCCAGGGCGACGGCGGTCTGCCGGTGCACTCGGAGTCGCTGAAGAAGATCGTGCCGATCGGCAACGACGGCATCAAGAACCTCATGGACTGGAAGTTCGGTCCGGACGGCGCGCTGTACGTCCTCGACTACGGGCGCGGTTTCTTCACCTCGGACTCCAAGTCGGCCCTGTGGCGGGTCACCTACAAGGGCGGCGGGCCGACTCCGGCCGCCGGTCAGCTGGCGAGGGGGAGCGAGTGATCCGGCAACGAAGAATCTGGGCCGCGCTGCTGGCCGCCCTGATGATGATGCTCGGCGTGCAGGCACTGCCCGCCGCCGGGCAGCCCGGGAAGGCGGCCGCCGACCAGGTGCTCACCTGGACGGCCGGCAACGACATCGACAAGTACCTCTCGGCCCCGAAGACCGCGGTCGCCGGGACGGCCACGATCGTCTTCGAGAACAGCACGGCCACCGGCAACACCACGGGCATGCCGCACACGCTGACGTTCGTGACCAGCGATCCCGAGTTCAACAGCGACGTGCAGCTCAACATCCTGGCCAACCCGAACGACGCCCAGGGCGGCAAGCACACCGCGCAGGTCACGCTCACGCCCGGCCGGTACTTCTACCACTGCACGATCCCCGGCCACGGCCAGATGCAGGGCATCCTCACGGTGACCGAGGGCACCGGCGAGGACACCACGGCGCCCGAGGCGTCGGCGCACGTCAGCGGCACGCAGAACACGCAGGGCGCGTACGTCGGGTCGGCGAGCGTGGCACTGCACGCCACCGACGAGGGCGGCTCCGGCGTCGAGAGGATCGAGTACGCGATCGGCGACACGGGCGCCTGGCAGCCGTACACCACGCCGGTCGTCGTCGACCAGGTCGGCAGCCACAAGGTCCGCTACCGGGCGTTCGACAAGGCGGGGAACGTGTCCGCCGAGAAGAGCGCCGAGTTCACGGTCGTGGCGCCGCAGTCGGACGACACCACCGCGCCGGAGACCTCGGCGACGGTGAGCGGTGAGCGCGACGCCGACGGTGCGTACATCGACATGGCGACGGTCACCGTCTCGGCCTCCGACACCGGATCCGGCGTCAACACGATCGAGTACGCGATCGGCTCGGGCGCCTGGCAGCCCTACACCGCGCCCGTGATGGTGCACCAGGTGGGCACGCACACCGTCCGCTACCGGGCCACCGACAAGGCGGGCAACGTGGCGGCCGAGAAGAACGTGCGGTTCACGGTCGTCGCCGCGCCGCCCCAGGACACCACTGCGCCGGTGACGGGCGTGAGTGTGGAGGGCACGAGGAACTCCGCCGGGGCGTACGTCAACAGTGCCCGGGTGACCGTCACGGCGACCGACGCGCACGGCTCGGGCGTCGAGAGGATCGAGTACTCGCTCGACGGCGGGCCCTACCTCGCGTACACGGCGCCGGTGGTGGTCGACCGGGCGGGCGCGCACACCGTGGCCTACCGGGCGACGGACAAGGCCGGCAACACGGCGGCGGCCCGCACGGTGACCTTCACGGTCGTCTCCGGGCAGGTCCCGGCGCCGAACTGCCCCGAGTACGACGAGCGGTCGACGGTGATCGTCGGCACGGTCGACTCCGGCGTGCGCAACCGGGTCACCGACAACCGGTGCCGGATCGGCGAGCTGATCGAGGACGAGAAGGAGTGGACGTCCCAGGCGCTGTTCCTCAAGCACGTGAACGCGGTCCTGGACGCGCTGCTGAAGGAAGGGGTCATCGACCAGCGGGAGTCCAAGGCGATCCGGAAGGCCGCCCGGCAGTCGGGCATCGGCACGCCGGGGCAGACCGAGGGATACCGCGCGCTCTTCGACGGCACCGCGGAGTCCCTCGCCAAGTGGCAGCAGGTGGGCGGCGGTTCGTTCGGGCTGAACCCGGACGGGACGATCACCTCCGGCACCACGACGCCCGGGATGGGCATGCTGTGGTTCCCGCAGCGCAAGTACGGCGACTTCTCGCTGAAGCTCCAGTGGCGTGACGACGCCCCGGGCACGGGCAACGCCAACTCCGGTGTGTTCGTGCGCTTCCCGTGGGTCCACGACCACCCGGAGGAGTCCCGCCCGGAGTGGGTCGCCATCAAGTACGGGCACGAGGTGCAGGTGCTCGACCGGCCCGACGGCGACATGTACAAGACCGGCTCGGTCTACGGCTTCGACCGCGTGGGCCTGGCCGGTGCGGGCGTGACGCAGAAGGGCACCTGGAACGACTACGAGATCCGCGTGGAGGGCCAGCACTACTCGGTGTTCCGCAACGGTGTGCTGATCAACGAGTTCGACAACACCGGCGGCCAGGAGTTCAGCCCGCCCCGCTCGGACGACCCGGGCACGGACGGGCGGCGCTTCGCCTCCGGCTACATCGGGCTCCAGGTGCACGGCACGACGGATGTGGTCTCGTTCCGGGACGTCCGGATCAAGGAGCTGTAGGAGGCTGCTTCTCCTTGCGGGCCCTGCTCGGCTGTACCCGTCTGGGCTCCCCCGGCATCTTCGGATACTCGGGCGGGTACGGCAGGTCGCCCAGCCCGTGGTCGTGTTCGTCGCGGCGGGCGAGATCGAGCAGGGCTTCCAGGGAGAAGCGGTGCTCGTCCATGTCCGCGTGCACGTCGCCGAGTTCGGCGAAGCGCGCGGGCATGGTCGCGAGGTCGAAGTCCTGGGGGTGGGCGATGCCGACCTCGTCCCAGCGCAGGGGCGCGGAGACGGGGGCGTGCGGGCGGGGGCGCACCGAGTAGGCGGAGGCGATCGTGCGGTCGCGGGCCGTCTGGTTGTAGTCGATGAAGATCCGCCGGCCCCGCTCCTCCTTCCACCACTTGATGGTGACCTGCTCCGGCATCCGCCGTTCCATCTCCCGGCCGACGGCGATGGCGGCGCGGCGGACCTGGGTGAAGGTCCAGCGCGGCTCGATGGGCACGAAGACGTGCAGGCCCCGGCCGCCGGAGGTCTTGGGGAAGCCCTTCAGGCCGCCGAACTCGTCGAGGACCGCCCGAAGTTCGTGGGCGGCTCGGGCGGCGTCGTCGTAGTCGGTGCCGGGCTGCGGGTCGAGGTCGATGCGCAGCTCGTCCGGGTGGTCGACGTCGTCGCGGCGTACCGGCCAGGGGTGGAAGGTAAGCGTGCCGAACTGGGCGGCCCACACCACCGCTCCCGCCTCGGTGGGGCACATCTCGTCGGCGCTGCGGCCGCTGGGGAAGGTGATGTGCGCGGTCGGGATCCAGTCGGGCATGTTCTTCGGCGCCCGCTTCTGGAAGAAGTTCTCGCCGTTCACGCCCTCGGGGTAGCGCTCCAGGGTGGTCGGCCGGTCGCGCAGGGCGCGCAGGATGCCGGGGCCGACGGCGATGTAGTAGCGGGCGAGGTCCAGCTTGGTGAAGCCACGCTCGGGGAAGAAGATCCTGTCCGGGCTGGACAGCCGTACGGTCCGGCCGCCGACCTCCAGTTCCACCGCGTCACCCATGCTCGCCACGGTAGGCGTCGCCCGCATACCTCGCACATCGGGCACTCATGGGCACGTCGGCGCAGAATCGATCCATGGATCTGCCGGTGATGCCCCCCGTCCTGCCGATGCTCGCCAAGTCGGTGGCGGCGATCCCCGCGGGCATGCAGTACGAGGCGAAGTGGGACGGGTTCCGGGCGATCGTGTTCCGCGACGGCGACGAGGTCGAGTTGGGCAGCCGCACCGGGAAGCCTCTGACCAGGTATTTTCCCGAGCTGGTGACGGCCGTGCGGGAGCGGTTGCCCGAGCGGTGTGTGGTGGACGGGGAGATCGTGATCGCGCGGGAGGGGCATCTGGACTTCGACGCGCTGACCGAGCGGATCCATCCGGCGGACTCGCGGGTGCGGACGCTGGCCGAGCGGACGCCTGCCTCGCTGGTCGTGTTCGATGTGCTCGCGCTGGGTGACGAGTCGCTGATGGACGTGCCGCTGACCGAGCGGCGCGAGCGGCTGGCCGCAGAGCTGTCCGGGGTGGCGGCGCCGGTGCACCTGGCACCCGCGACCACCGACATCGAGGTGGCACGGCAGTGGTTCGAGGAGTACGAGGGGGCCGGTCTCGACGGGGTCGTCGCCAAGCCGCTGTCGGTGCGCTACCGGCCGGACGAGCGCGCCATGTTCAAGATCAAGCACGAGCGGACGGCGGACGTCGTGGTCGCCGGGTACCGCCTGCACAAGAGCGGCCCGGTCGTGGGATCGCTGCTGCTCGGTCTGTATGACGAGGGAGGCACGCTCCAGCACGTGGGGGTGTCCGCCGCGTTCACGATGAAGCGGCGCGCCGAGCTGGTGGAGGAGCTGGAGCCGCTGCGCATGGACGAGGTGTCGGGGCATCCGTGGGCGGCCTGGTCCGAGGAGTCCGCCCATGACAAGGCCCGGCTGCCGGGGGCGCCGAGCCGCTGGTCGGGCCGCAAGGACCTGTCGTGGGTGCCGCTGCGGCCGGATCGCGTGGCCGAGGTGGCGTACGACCACATGGAGAACGGGCAGCGTTTCCGGCACACTGCCCGTTTCCGCCGCTGGCGCCCGGACCGGACCCCCGAGAGCTGCACCTACGCCCAGCTGGAGGAGCCGGTCCGCTACGACCTGGCGGAGATCCTCGGCGTCTAGGTTCTGGCGGTGCTCAGGGCTGCATCAGGACCTTGACCGCGCCGTCCTGCTTGCGCTGGAACATCTCGTAGGCACGCGGGGCCTCCGACAGCGGCACCCGGTGGGTGGCGAAGTCGTCCACGCCGAGGGGGTCCTCGTCGGTCAGGTACGGGATGATCTCGTCGCTCCAGCGGCGGACGTTGGCCTGGCCCATCCGCATCTGGATCTGCTTGTCGAACAGGGTGAGCAGCGGCAGCGGGTCCGCCATGCCGCCGTAGACACCGGACAGCGAGATGGTGCCGCCGCGGCGCACCAGGTCGATGGCGGTGTAGAGCGCGGCGAGGCGGTCGATGCTGAAGCGCTCGGCGATCGGGGCGCCCAGCTTGCGGGGCAGGATCGCCGCGGTGTTCTGCACCAGGCGCG
This sequence comes from Streptomyces sp. NPDC012466, assembly GCF_042955215.1. Taxonomy (NCBI): domain Bacteria; kingdom Bacillati; phylum Actinomycetota; class Actinomycetes; order Kitasatosporales; family Streptomycetaceae; genus Streptomyces; species Streptomyces sp. NPDC012466. The sequence goes on from NZ_JBIBEQ010000001.1 coordinate 569,256, forward strand.
CGGCCGCGCTGCCGTGGGCCTCGGTGCCGACGGCGTCGATCACGGCGTCCGGGCCACGGCCGTCGGTCTGGTCGCGGATCGCGGCGACGAGTTCCTTCTCGTCGTCGAAGGACCTGAGGTCGAAGGTCTCCACGCCCCGTGCCTTCGCCCGGCGCAGCCGCTCCGGGACCAGGTCCACGCCGAACACCCGTCCGGCGCCCTGTACCTGGGCGACCCGGCAGGCCATGTCGCCGATGGGGCCGAGTCCCAGCACGGCGACGCTGCCGCCCTGCGGGACGCCGGCGTAGGCGACCGCCTGCCAGGCGGTGGGCAGGACGTCGGAGAGGTAGACGAAGCGGTCGTCGGGCGGCCCCTGGGGGACCTTGATCGGGCCGAACTGGGCCTGCGGGACGCGCAGGTACTCGGCCTGGGCACCCGGCACCGAGCCGTACAGGCGGGTGTAGCCGAACAGCGCTGCGCCCATGCCCTCGCCCTGCACCTGGGTGGTCTCGCACTGCGTGGGCAGGCCGGTGAGGCACATCCAGCAGTTGCCACAGGCGATCTGGAACGGCACCACGACCCGGTCCCCCACCTGGAGGTCCGGGACGCCGGCGCCGACCTCCTCGACGATGCCCATGGGCTCGTGGCCGAGGATGTCACCGGGGGTCATGAACGGTGTGAGCACTTCGTACAGGTGCAGGTCGGACCCGCACAGCCCGGTGGAGGTGATGCGGATGACCGCGTCCGTCGGCTCCTGGATCGTCGGATCGGGCACGTTCTCCACCCGCACGTCCCGCTTGCCCTGCCAGGTCACTGCCCTCATCGCCTCGCGCTCCCTCCGTCAGCGTGCGCGTCGGTCGTACGGCGTGGCCCGAGTACCCGGCCGCCCCGCGCTGAACCTTGAGCCGATCGACGGACGCGTCGGAGACACTTCCCCGCCTGGAACGATCGACTATGGCCATCGATGTTCAGATAAGCGCACAATCAAGACACATCGATGACATGAGGCGCGGTGGCGACGGTGGGCATGGGACGAGGGGCGCGCGGACGGCGTGCCGCGACGACGGCGGCGCTGCTGGCCGCGACGATGACGGCCGCCCTGGCGGCGGGCTGCACGAGCGGGGGCGGACCGGGCGACGACGGACGCGGATCACCGAAGGACTCGCGGCAGGAGACCTCCCCCTCGGAGGCGGGGCCCTCGGCCCTCGTCGTCAAGATCGACAACGCCGTCCCGGCGCGCCCGCACACGGGGGTCGACGCCGCGGACGTGGTCTACGCCGAGCAGGTCGAGGGCGGACTGAGCCGGCTGATGGCCGTGTACGCGACGCGGCTGCCGCAGACCGTCGGGCCGGTGCGCAGCGCACGCGAGTCGGACCTGGAACTGCTGCGCCAGTTCGGCCGGCCCACGCTCGCCTTCTCCGGCGCGCAGAAGAAGCTCCTGCCGCTGATCGACAAGGCACCGCTGCGAGCGGAGACACCGGACAACGCCGCCGACGCCTACTTCCGCGGCTCCGGCAGACCCGCCCCGCACAACCTCTACCTGCGGCCCGAGCGGATCGTGCCCGAGGCCCCCGGCAAGACGGCCCTGACCACCGGCTTCCGCTACGGCTCGGCACCCGCGGGCGGCACCGCCACGGACTCCCGGACGGTGCGCTACCCGGCGGCCCGTTTCACCTTCACCTGGTCGGACTCCCGTGACCGCTGGCTGGTCGGCATGGACGGCGCGCCCGCGACGACGGCCGACGGCGAGCGGATGACGGCCGCGACGGTCGTCGTGCAGTACGTGAAGGTGCGCGAGTCCGCCTTCCGGGACTTCCTCGGCAACAACACGCCGTACACGGAGACGGTCGGCTCCGGGAAGGCGGAGGTGCTGCGCGACGGGCGGGCCTGGGACGTGACCTGGAAGCGGGAGAAGGCCGCGGACGGCACCTCGTTCACCACCGGTGACGGCGCGCCGGTGAACTTCGCGAAGGGCCAGGTGTGGGTGGTGTTCGCCAAGGCGTCCTGACCGGCCCGCCCGGGCCGCGGCCCTCAGCGGGGCGCCACCAGGGGCTCCTCGGGATTGCGGAGCCCCTCGGCCGCGTCCGCGACCCGGCGGATGAGGTCGAAGAACACCGTCCGCTCGTCGGCGGTCAGCGGGGCGAGGAACACCTGGTTCATGCGGGCGGTGCGCACGGTCAGCCTGCGATGCGTGCGCGCCCCCTCGTCCGTGAGGTGCAGCAGGGAACGGCGCCCGTCCTGGGGGTCACGGACCTTGTCGAGCAGTCCGCGCCGGCTGAGCCGGCTGATCACCTCGGCGATGGTGGAGCGGTCGAGCCCCACCCGCTCCCCCACCGTGCGCTGATCCAGGCCCGGTTCGGCGACGAGCGTGTTGAGGACCGCGAACTGGGGCGAGGTGATCTCCTCGGAGACCATCGCGTTCCACAGCAGGTAGTGCGCCTGCTGGAGGCGCCGGGCCAGGTGCCCGGGGTGGGTGGTGAGGTCCGCGGCAGCCATGTGCACCCCTCGGTCGTTTTCGTCGGTGCACTGAACAATACTCAACGCGTCGAGCGCTGTCTGCCGTCCACACCAAGGATCACGAGCCTAAGCGACGAGGTCTTGACGCCCCGGTGCGCCGATGGCAGCGTGAAGGGCAGCTCGCAGAAATACTCAGTGCCCTGATTAATCTGGTCGGGTCGCTCGGAAGAGATGGGGCTTCTCGGATGGACAAGGTGGTCGCCACAGCCCTGGAGGCGGTGGCCGACGTGCCGGACGGCGCGTCGCTCGCGGTGGGCGGTTTCGGGCTGAGCGGTGTGCCGAACACGCTGATCGAGGCGCTGTACGAGCGCGGCGTGACCGGGCTGTCGGTGGTCTCCAACAACTGCGGGGCGATGGAGTCGGGCCTGGCGGTGCTGCTGGCCGCCGGCCGGATCGCCCGGGTCACGGGCTCCTACATCGGCGCCAACAAGGAGTTCGCCCGGCAGTACCTGGCCGGGGAGCTGGAGGTCGAGCTGATCCCGCAGGGCACACTGGCCGAGCGGCTGCGGGCCGGCGGCTCCGGGATCCCCGCCTTCTACACCCCGGCCGGCGTGGGCACGCAGGTCGCCGACGGCGGACTGCCCTGGCGCTACGACGGTGAGGGCGGGGTCGCGCTGGCCTCGCCGCCGAAGGAGGTCCGGGAGTTCGACGGCACCGAGTACGTGCTGGAGCGGGGCATCCGCACCGACTTCGCCCTGGTCCGGGCCTGGAAGGGCGACCGGCACGGCAACCTGGTCTTCAACAAGTCCTCCCGCAACTTCAACCCGCTGGCCGCGATGGCCGGGCGGGTCACGATCGCCGAGGTGGAGGAGCTGGTGGAGCCCGGCGGGATCGACCCGGACGCGGTGCACCTGCCGGGCATCTTCGTGCAGCGGGTGCTCGCGCTCACCCCGGAGCAGGCGGCGGACAAGAAGATCGAGCAGCGGACGGTGAGGTCCTGATGGCCTGGACACGCCAGGAGATGGCCGCGCGGGCGGCGCGGGAGCTGAGGGACGGCCAGTACGTCAATCTCGGCATCGGCCTGCCCACCCTCATCCCGAACCATCTCCCCGAGGGCGTCGAGGTCGTCCTCGAATCGGAGAACGGCATCCTGGGCACCGGCCCCTACCCCACCGAGGACGCCGTGGACCCGGACCTGATCAACGCCGGGAAGGAGACGGTGACGGTCCTGCCGGGCGCCTCCTTCTTCGACTCCGCGCTGTCCTTCTCGATGATCCGGGGCGGGCACATCGACGTCGCCGTGCTCGGCGCCATGCAGGTGTCCGAGCGGGGCGACCTGGCCAACTGGGCCGTGCCGGGCAAGCTGGTCACCGGCATCGGCGGGGCGATGGACCTGGTGCACGGCGCCCGTACGGTCGTGGTCGTCATGACGCACACCGCCAAGGACGGCTCGCCGAAGATCCTCACCGAGTGCGCCCTGCCGCTGACCGGCAAGGGGTGCGTGAACCGGATCATCACCGACCTCGGCGTCCTCGACGTCACCGAGGACGGTCTCCTCCTGGTCGAGACCGCGCCGGGTGTGACCGCCGACGAGATCGTCGCCCGGACCGGCGCCGGTCTGACCGTTCCGGAGGGCCTGAAGTGAAGGACGTCTACATCGTCGACGCGGTCCGCACGCCGATCGGCCGCTACAACGGGGGCCTCGCGAGCGTGCGCCCGGACGACCTGGCCGCGCATGCCGTCCGCGAACTCCTCGGCCGCACCCCCGAGTTGGATCCGGCGCGGATCGAGGACGTGTACTTCGGCAACGCCAACGGGGCCGGCGAGGAGAACCGCAACGTCGGCCGGATGGCCGCACTGCTCGCCGGTCTGCCCACGTCCGTCCCGGGGGTGACGGTCAACCGGCTGTGCGCGTCCGGGCTGGAGGCGGTGATCCAGGCGGCACGCGCCGTCGCGCTCGGCGACGCGTCCGTCGTGCTGGCCGGTGGTGTCGAGTCCATGACCCGGGCGCCGTACGTCCTGCCGAAGAGCGACAAGCCCTTCCCGGCCGGGCACACGGAGCTGTACTCGACGACCCTCGGCTGGCGGATGGTCAACCCGCGCATGGAGCCGCAGTGGACGATCCCGCTGGGCGAGTCGGCCGAACTCATCGCCGACAAGCACAAGATCGGCCGGGAACAGCAGGACGAGTTCGCCCTGCGCAGCCACGAGAAGGCGGCGCGGGCGCGGGCCGAGGGCCTGTTCGACGGTGAGCTGGCGCCCGTGGCGGTTGCGCAGCGCAAGGGCGAGCCGGTGGTTTTCGCCGCCGACGAGTGCGTCCGGCCGGACGCCTCCCTGGCCGCGATGGCCGGGCTGAAGCCGTCGTTCCGCAAGGAGGGCGGCACGGTGACGGCCGGCAACGCCTCGCCGCTCAACGACGGCGCTGCGGCGCTGCTCCTCGTCGACGACGAGGGGTTGAAGGCGACGGGCCGCGAGCCGCTGGCCCGCGTCCGCGCGACGGGTGTCTCCGCGACCGACCCGCACTACTTCGGGCTGGCGCCCGTCGAGGCGGTCAACCGGGCGCTGGCCAAGGCGGGCAGGGGATTCGGCGACCTGTCCGTGCTGGAGCTGAACGAGGCGTTCGCCGCGCAGGTGCTGGGGTGTGTGGCCGAGTGGCCCGAGTTCGATCCCGCGATCCTCAACCCGCAGGGCGGCGCGATCGCCCTCGGTCATCCGCTGGGGGCGTCCGGGGCCCGGCTGGCCGGGACGGTGGCCCATCAGCTGGCCCGGCGGGGCAGCGGCGTCGGGGTCGCCACGCTGTGTATCGGGGTGGGCCAAGGACTCGCCCTCGTCCTGGAACGCTAGGCGATCCGCGCAACCGCAGCCCGCCTGTCGCTGATCGCGCAGTTCCCCGCGCCCTTTGGGGCGCGATCCGAAAGAACCTTTCAGGGGACCCCATGACTCTCACCCAGCACGACATCGATCAGGAGATCGCGGCCGAGCACGCCGCGTACGAGAAGCGGCTCGCCGACGGGGGGCCCGTCGAGCATCAGCCGCGGCGCGACTACGCGCCGTACCGGTCCTCCGTGCTCCGGCACCCCAAGCAGCCGCCGGTCACCATCGACGTCGGCAAGGACCCGGAGCTGGTGGAGCTGTCCTCCCCCGCCTTCGGGGAGCGGGACATCACCGAGATCGACAACGACCTCACCCGGCAGCACGAGGGCGAGCCGATCGGCGAGCGCATCACCGTCTCCGGGCGGCTGCTGGACCGCGACGGCCGCCCGGTGCGCGGCCAGCTCGTGGAGGTCTGGCAGGCCAACTCGGCGGGCCGGTACGCCCATCAGCGCGAGCAGCACGACGCCCCGCTGGACCCGAACTTCACCGGCGTGGGCCGCACCCTCACCGACGACGAGGGCCGCTACCGGTTCACCACCATCCAGCCGGGCCCGTACCCGTGGCGCCAGCACCTCAACGCCTGGCGGCCGGCGCACATCCACTTCTCGCTCTTCGGCACGGCGTTCACCCAGCGGCTCGTGACGCAGATGTACTTCCCGAGCGACCCGCTGTTCCCCTACGACCCGATCATCCAGTCCGTGACGGACGACGCGGCCCGGCAGCGACTGGTCGCCACGTACGACCACAGCCTGTCCGTGCCGGAGTTCTCGATGGGCTACCACTGGGACATCGTGCTGGACGGCCCGCACGCCACCTGGATCGAAGAGGGGCGCTGACCAGCCATGACGAAGATCGACCCCAGTCGGCCGGAGAGCGTGCTGCCCACCCCCTCGCACACCGTCGGCCCGTTCTACGGCCACGCCCTGCCGTTCCGCGGCGGTGAGGACATCGCACCCCTCGGCCACCCCGACACGGTCACCGTGCACGGCTACGTCACCGACGGCGAGGGCGGGCCGCTGCCGGACGCCCTGATCGAGCTGTGGGGTCCCGACCCCGACGGCAACCTGCCGAGGGTGGACGGCTCCATGCGGCGCGACCCGGCCTCGGGCGGCTTCCTCGGGCGCAACGGCGTGGAGTTCACCGGCTGGGGGCGCATCCAGACCGACGCGAACGGCCACTGGTACGCGCGCACCCTGCGGCCCGGCGCACGCGGGCGGAGCGCCCCCTACATCAGCGTGTGCGTCTTCGCGCGCGGGCTGCTCGTGCACCTGTACACGCGGATCTACCTGCCGGGCGACACGGCGGCGCTCGCCGCCGATCCGCTGCTGTCCGGGCTGGAGGACGCCCGCCGCGACACGCTGATCGCCGCGCAGGAGGGGAACGGCACGTACCGTTTCGACATCCGCCTTCAGGGCGAAGGCGAGACGGTCTTCCTGGAGTTCCAGTGACAGTTCCCTCCGGCGACACCGGGCTGCTCGCCCCCGGGTGGGCCGACTCGGCGGCCGCGGCCGCCACCGGCGACCACGCCTATCTGCGGGCGCTGCTCGACGCGGAGGCCGCGCTGACCCGCGCCCAGGCCGCGACGGGGATCGCCCCGGCCGAGGCGGCGACGGCGGTGACGGCGGTGACGGAGGCTGCCCGGGCCGGTGCCTTCGACGTGCGGTCCCTCGCCGAACGGGCCCGCGCCGGCGGCAATCCCGTCATCCCCCTGGTCGCGGATCTGACGAAGGCCGTGGGCGAGGCGTACGGTCCCTACGTCCACCGGGGCGCGACCAGCCAGGACATCATGGACACGGCGACGATGCTGGTCGCCGCGCGGACCCTCGGCCCGGTCCTCGCCGACCTCGGCCGTACCGAGCAGGCGCTGTCCCGGCTGGCCGCCGAGCACCGCGACACCGCGATGCCGGGACGGACCCTCACCCAGCACGCCGTGCCGACCACGTTCGGACTGAAGGCCGCCGGGTGGCGGTCGCTGGCACTGGACGCCCGGGACCGGGTGCGGGCCGTCCGGGAGTCGCTGCCCGCCCAACTCGGCGGCGCGGCGGGCACGCTGGCGGCCTTCGGGGCGTACGGCGCGAGCGATCCGGCCGGGCTGCCGGAGGCGTACGCCCGCGAGCTCGGCCTCCGTGCGCCCGATCTGCCCTGGCACACCCTGCGGACGCCGATCGGCGATCTCGCCGGGTGCCTGGCCTTCACGGCGGGTGCGCTCGGCAAGCTCGCCGTGGACGTCCTCACCCTGTCGCGCACCGAGATCGCCGAGGTCGTGGAGGGCAGTGGCGGCGGTTCGTCCGCCATGCCGCACAAGTCCAACCCCGTACGGTCCACCCTGATCGCCTCCGCCGCGCGGCGGGCGCCCCAGCTCGCGGCCACCCTCTACGGCGCGATGGCCGCGGAGGACGAGCGTCCGGCCGGGGCCTGGCACGCCGAGTGGGAGCCGTTGCGGGAGCTGCTGCGGCTGGTCGGCGGAGCCGCCCGGGACGCCGCCGAACTGACGGAGGGGCTGCGGGTGAGGCCCGAGGCCATGCGCGAACACCTGGACCTCACCCATGGGTTGATCGTTTCCGAGCGGCTGTCGGCCGAACTGGCGCCGGTGCTGGGCCGCGCCCGCGCCAAGGAGCTCCTCACCCGGCTGGCCGCCGAGGGACAACCACTGGCCGCAGCACCGGAGTTGGCGGACTCCGACCTCGACCCCACCCACTACACGGGTTCCGCCGGGAACCTCACCGACCGTGCTCTGGAGCGACGTTGACACTCCTGAACCACCACACCGAAGGTCCCGTCACCGCTCCCCCGCTGCTGCTCGGCCCCTCGCTCGGCACTTCGTACGCCCTGTGGGACGAGGTCGCGCCCGAGCTGTCGATCACCCACCGGGTCGTGCGCTGGGATCTGCCGGGGCACGGCGGTTCGGCGGCCGGTCTCATCAGGGCGGGCGCGACGGTCGGTGACCTCGCCGGGCTGGTGCTGGCGCTCGCCGACTCGCTCGGCATCGAACGGTTCGCGTACGCGGGTGTGTCGCTGGGCGGGGCCGTGGGCCTGCATCTCGCGGTGCACCACCCGGAGCGGCTGTCGTCCCTGGCCGTGATCTGCTCGTCGGCGCACTTCAACGGTGCCGGGCCGTGGGAGGAGCGGGCCGCGCTGGTGCGACGGGAGGGCCTGGCCGGGCTGGCGGACAACGCCGACGCGCGCTGGTTCACCGGCGGCTTCACCGTGCCCCGCCTGGTCCGGGACCACCGGGACGCCGACCCGGAGGCCTACGCCGCCTGCTGTGACGCGCTCGCCGCGTTCGACCTGCGCGACCGGCTGCACGGCATCACCGTGCCGACCCTGCTGGTCGCCGGCCGCGAGGATCCGGCGACACCCCCCGCGCATCTGCGGGAGATCGCCGACGCGGTGCCGCGCGCGACACTCGTGGAACTGCCCGGCGCCTCGCACCTGGCGCCCGCACAGTGCCCGCAGGCGGTGCTGACCGCGCTGCGCGCCCACTTCGGCCAGGAGGCCCCACGGGGCATGGCCGTACGGCGCGAGGTGCTCGGCGACGCGCACGTCGACCGGGCGCAGACCCGGCAGACCCCCTTCACCGCCCGCTTCCAGGACTTCATCTCGCGCTACGCCTGGGGCGAGATCTGGACCGACCCGACCTTGTCGCGCCGCGAACGCAGCATGATCACCCTCACCGCGCTGGTCGCACACGGCCACTACGACGAGCTGGCCATGCACGTCCGCGCGGCGCGCCGCAACGGGCTCAGCCCGGAGGAGATCGGCGCGGTGCTGCTCCAGACGGCGGTGTACTGCGGGGTACCGGCGGCGAACTCGGCGTTCGCGACGGCCCAACGGGTGCTGGCGGAAGAGGAGGGCACCTAGGGCCGAAGGGTGGCTGCGCCGATCGCGCCCGCCACCCGGGTCCTGGGCACGGGCCGCTCCTTCGACGGAACCCGGCCCGCACGAGCGGGCGAGGCGGTCTACGCCCCCGGAGTGCGGGGGCGCCTGACGGCGGTGACCGACCAGTTGCCGCGCGGGTGAACTACGCCGGGCCGACACCGCCCCTGAGCGCTGCCCGGGCCCGCTCCGCCAGTCCGTCGGCCCCGCACGAGACCGCCAGGTCCAGGCCGCGGCGCAGGTCGGCCGCCGAGCGGGCGGCGATGCCGTACTCGATGCGTGCCGCCGCGTGCTCGTACTGGCAGGGCGAGGCCTCCAGGTACGTGACGGCCTGGGCGTAGAGCCGGACCGCCCGCTGGCCGGTCTCCAGGTCGGCGGCGCAGCGCAGGGCTTCTCCTATGGCCGTGTCCGTGCCGAAGCGCTCGGCCTGGCGGCGGACGTCGACGGCGAGCCGGGCGGCCCGGTCCGGGTCCTCGGTGCTGAGGGCGCGGGCGAGGTCGGTCGCCCAGGGGACGAGCACCGGATTGTGGTGGCCGCGGGCTGCCGCCGCCTTCTCGGCGGCCTCCAGTTCGTTGATGCCGTCCTTGGTGCGTCCCACGGCCAGCAGCAGCCGGCCGCGCACGGAGCGCGGGTCGGGCAGGACGATGGTGGACGGGTAGGGCGGGGCGAAACCGTGGCGTTCGGCGACGTCCCAGGCCTGCTCGACATGGCCGCGGGCCAGCAGGGTGTCGACGAGGCTGCAGGTCGCGGACCAGTACAGGGGCAGGCCGCGGCCGACGCGCTCGGCGAGGCGCAGCGACTCGCGCAGGGACGCCTCCGCCTCCTTCAGCCGGCCCCGCCTGCGGTGGCCGATCCCCACGTAGGCGTGGGCCAGGGCGAGGTGGCCGCCGCTCCAGCCGGCCGTCTCGTAGGCGCGCAGCGCTTCGTTGTAGAGGGTTTCGGCGCGGTCGAGGCGGTCGGTGAAGCCGTACGCGTTGGCCAGCATCAGCAGCAGTTCGATGCCCCACTCGGTGTCGGTCCAGCCGAGTCCGGGGGCCAGCCGGCCGTTCACCAGGGCGCGGTCGCACAACTCGGCGACCTCCTCGGCGTTCTCGCCGTGCATCAGGGCGTCGAAGCCGCGCAGGATGAGCAGGGCTCGTTCGGAGTTGTCCCGGCCGGTGCAGGTGCTCGCGAGGTCGGCGAGCCGCTCGGAGCGGCCGGGCGAGGTGGCCTCGCCGGCGTGCAGGCCCTCCCACATGAAGTGCGCGGCCTGCAGTCGCATCCGGGCCGGACCGGGCTGGAGCCGGGCGGTCTCCGCCTCGACGGTGCGGACGGCCTCTTCCAACTGGTCGTTGTGGAGCAGCGCCTGGGAGAGCCGGAAGACGGCGTCCACCCGCTGGTCGCCGTCGAGCCCCGGCATGGCGAGCGCGGCCCGCAGATGGCCGATGGTGCGGGCGGGCGCGGTGAGGAAGGTCGCCCCGGCCAGTTCGTAGAGCACGTGCGGGTGGGACTCGGGCCGGGGCGGCTCCTTCAGGGCCCGTTCCAGGCAGCGGCGGGCGGCGTCGGGGGCGCCGACGGCGAGGTGCTCGCGGGCGGCCTCGCGCAGTTGCCCGACGAGTTCCTCGTCGTCGTCCGGGTGGACTTCGAGGAGGTGGCGGGCGGCGGCCGCGGCGCCGTGCCCCTCGTCGGTGACGATGCGGGCGGCGATGCCGTGCATGGCGGTGCGCAGGGCGTCGGGGATGGAGTTGTAGACGTCGGTGGCGATCAGCGGGTGGACGAACTCCAGGTCGCCGTCGGCGCTGCGGCCGGTCGCGGGATCGGGTTCGGTGAGGATGCGGGCGGTGCGCAGCAGTTCGGCGCAGCGGCGGGCGTCGTCCGGGCGCAGGGTGGCGAGCTTGGCGACCAGGTCGACGGAGATGTTGGTGCCGAGGATGGCGGCGGCCCAGGCGAACCTGGTGGCGTCGATGCCGAGTTCCTCCAGCCGGGCGACGAGGCCGCCGCCGCGGGCCGAGCGGTTCAGTTCCCGCAGTTCGCCGGCCCGGGCCTCGATCGGTTCGAGTTCGCTGTCCCGCACCTTGGCGAGGAGTTCGACGGTCTCGTAGGGGTTTCCGGCGGTGACGGCCCAGACCTCGCGGCAGAACGCGGCGTCGGCGTGCTTGCCCAGGGTGGCGCGGGTGAGCCCGGCCGTGGCGTCCGGGGTCAGGGCGCTCAGGGTGGTGGCGGGGCCGTCCGCGGCGGCGGCGACGGTGTCGAGGTGGCGGGCGCTCGCGCCGGAGACCTCCCCGGGGCGGCGGGTGACGACGACCAGGACGGACATCTCGTCGAGGCGTTCGGCGAGCCCCGCGAGCCAGTGCAGGGTCTCCTGGTCGGCCCAGTGGGCGTCGTCGATCAGCAGCACCAGCGGCCAGTCCCGGCGGGCGAGCCGGCGCACGGCCGCGACCAGGCCGTCGCACACGCCCTGCGGGTCGGCCTGCCGGTCTCCGGGGTCCACTATGCCGAGGGCGGGGCCGGCGATGTCGTACCAGTCGCCGAGGTACTCGCGGGCCTCCTCCGGCAACATCGACACCAGCGCCGGCTGCAGCAACTGCCGTACCACGTTGAAGGGGACCGACCTGAGGGTCTCGCCGCCGCGCGCCGACCAGACCGTGCAGTGGCGGGCCTCCGCGATGCGGCGGGTTTCGGCCAGCAGCGCGGTCTTGCCGAGTCCGGCCTCGCCGCGGAAGACCAGCAGTCCGCCGGACGAGGAGCGGTCCGCGCACAGGGCGTCGACCGCCCGCGTGACGGTGGCGACCTCCTCGTCGCGCTCCCACAGGGAAGCCGAGGCGGCGGCCGTGGGCCGTACCTCCGTCATCCCGCTACCTCCCCAAGTCGCCCGAACGACGTACAGACGTCGAGCGTAGCCGTCCGATTGCCTGAGTGGAGGATGGTCGGGGCACCTCTTGCCGTGACGGGTGACACCGGGTGCGGCAGGGCGACGCACTCGGCCCGTCACCAGCCGCCTTGGGTTCAACGGCGGGCAAAGTCACGGGAGGTGACGTTCATTCAGCGGCAACGGGACACCCGGCGCGGCAGGCGGGCGCTGATCGCGGGGTCGGTGGGCAATCTCATCGAGTGGTACGAGTTCGGCGTCTACGGTTACTTCGCGACGATCATCGCGGCGCGGTTCTTCACGCCGGAGGGCGGCGGCGAGGCCGAGGCTCTGGTGAAGACGTACGCGTCCTTCGCGCTCGCGTTCTTCTTCCGGCCCGTCGGGGCGGCGCTTTTCGGCCGACTGGGCGACCGGGTCGGGCGGCGTCCGGTGCTGGTCCTGGTGATCACACTGATGACGGTCGCGACGGCACTCATCGGCGTACTGCCCACCTACGCGCAGGCGGGTGCCCTGGCGCCCTGGCTGCTCACACTCCTGCGGGTGCTCCAAGGGCTTTCGGCGGGCGGGGAGTTCGGCGGTGCGGTGTCGGTGATGACGGAGTTCGCTCCACCGGGCAGGCGCGGGCTGTACGGATCCTTGCAGTCGCTCACGGTGGCGCTGGGGCTGCTGGCCGGCGCGGGCGCCGCGGCGCTGCTCGCCACCGTGCTGACGGAGCAGCAGCTGGGCGCGTGGGGCTGGCGGTTGCCGTTCCTGCTGACGTTGCCCCTGGGGCTGGGGGCGTTGTGGCTGAGACTGCGGCTGGAGGAGACGCCGGCGTTCGTGGCAGAGCGGTCCGAGGAGACTCCCCCCGCGCGGGAGGTGGTCCGGGCCATCGCGCTGGGTGCGGGACGGATCATGGGCTGGGCCGCGGCCGGTTACACCTTCCTCGTGGTGCTGCCGTCCTATCTGCAGAGCTCGCTGGGCGCGACGTTCCAGCAGGCGCTGGTGGCGACCGTACTGGCCAATCTGGGGTTCGCCGCGACGATCGTGCCGGCGGGGCTGCTCAGCGACCGGCTCGGGCGGCGGGCGGTGATGCTGACGGGGGCCGTGCTGGTGGTGGTTCTCGCGGTGCCCTTGCTCAACCTTCTGCAGACGCCCGGCGTTTCGCACACCGTGAAGGGTGTGGCGGTGTGCGGTGCGGGCGCGGTGGTGGGGCTGATGGCGGGACCGGGCCCGGCGATGCTGTCGGAGATGTTCCCGACGCGGGTGCGGTACACGGGGCTGGGACTCGCCTACGCGCTGTCCAATGCGGTGTTCTCGGGCTGTGCCGGGCTCATCATCACGGAGACGATCGAGCGGACGGGCAGCGTGGACGTCCCCGCGTATTACGCGGCGGCAGCGTGCGCGGTGAGCGTGCCGGCGCTGCTCACGCTGCCGCCCGCGCGGCGGGCCGCGGCGCCGGAGACGGTGTCGGAGGGGGCTGGTTGAGCGGATGCGGATGAAGGGATCGGGGTGATCGTGTGCGGGTGATCGGTCTCATGTCCGGCACGTCGTACGACGCGATCGACGCGGCGGCGGCCGATCTGGACCTCGTCGGCGACAGCCTGGTGCTGAAGCCGCTCGGCATGGTGAGCCGGCCGTACGACGACGAACTGCGCGAGGCCCTGGCCGCCGCGCTGCCGCCGGGGACCACCACGCTGGGCGAGGTGTGCCGGCTGGACACGCTGATCGGGCAGGCCTTCGCGGCGGTCGCGGTCCGGGCCGACCGCGAACTGTGCGCGGGGCGGGCCCATCTGGTGGCCTCGCACGGGCAGACCGTCTACCACTGGGTCGCCGGCGCACAGGTCCACGGCACGCTCCAGCTGGGGCAGCCGGCCTGGATCGCCGAGGCGACCGGGCTGCCCGTGGTCGCCGACTTCCGGCCGCGTGACATCGCCGCGGGCGGGCAGGGCGCGCCGCTGGTCAGCCTCGTCGACCTGCTGTGGCTGCGCGGCCGGCCGGGCAGGCCTGTCGCGCTCAACATCGGCGGGATCGCCAACCTCACCGCGCCCGACGGGACGGCCTTCGACACCGGGCCGGGCTGCGCGCTGATCGACGCGGCGGCCCGGGGGTTCAGCGGCGGGGCGCTCGCCCACGACACCGACGGGGTGCTGGCCGCGCGGGGCCGGGTGCACGGGCCGTTGCTGGACCGGCTGCTGGAGGAGCCGTACTACGCGCTGCCCCCGCCGAAGACGACGGGCAAGGAACTGTTCCACCTCGGTCATCTGCGGGACGCGCTGGCGGGGTTCGGGACGCTGGCGGCCGAGGACGTCGTCGCCACGCTGACCATGCTGACGGCCCGGACCGTGGCGGACGCGGTGGGGTCGGTGGCGGCGACGGAGGTCATCGCCTCGGGCGGCGGGACGCGCAACCCGGTGCTGATGGCGATGCTCGCCAAGCTGCTGCGCGGGGTGCCGGTGCGCACGTCGGACGAGCTGGGGCTGCCGTCGGACGCGAAGGAGGCGTACGCCTTCGCCGTGCTGGGGTTTCTGACCCTGCACGGGCTGCCGGGCACGGAACCGGCGAGCACGGGGGCCCGGCGTCCCAGCGTGCTGGGGTCGGTGACACCGGGGCGGGACGGACTGCGGCTCCCGCCACCGGCGGCTCGGCAGCCCACGCGGCTGCTCCTGGAATAGCCGGTTCCGACTCCTCTCATGCCTCTTTCACCGACGCCTCATACGGTGGGGGCATGACGCAGGAGACTCCTCCCGGGTGGTACGCCGACCCCGGACAGACAAGTGACGGGCCCGCCACCGAGCGCTGGTGGGACGGCAAGGCCTGGACGGACCGCATCCGCCCGGCCCGGCCGCCCGCGACCTGGGGTCCCCCGACGGCCCCGGCATCCGCCGGGACCGCACCGACGGATCGGACGCCCCCTGGCGGGGCATCGACGGCACCGGACGACACGGCGCCCTCGGCGGCCCCGGCACCGGCGGAGCATCCGGCTGCCGCCGACGGGCCGGGAGGCGGACCGACCGACGCCGGGAGGCCGACTGGCCCCGAAACGCCGGGAGCCGGTCCGACCGACGCCAGGACACCGGGAGCTGAGCCGACGCGCGCCGCGGGGCAGGGAACAGGGCACCTGACGAGCGCCGGGGGCCCGGCTGCGGGCGGGCAGACGATGGGTGCCGAAGGCCTGGGCGCCGCCGGACAGCCGAGCGGGTCGGGGCAGGCCGGACCCGGGCAGCCCGCAGGCTCCGAAGGCCTGAGTGCCGCCGGGCAGCCGAGCGGAGCCGGGCAGGCCGGACCCGGGCAGTCGGCAGGCGCCTGGGGCCCGGGTGTCGCCGGGCAGCCGAGCCAGCCAGGGCAGACCGGACCCGGGCAGCCCGCAGGCGCCTGGGGCCCGGCTGGCGGCGGGCAGCCGAGCGGCCCCGGGCAGCCGGCAGGCGTCTGGGGCTTTGGAGCCGTCGGGGCTTCGGGGGCGGTCGGGCAGCCCGGGGCCGGTGGGCCGGCGAGCGGTGGCGCGTACCCGGGGGCCGCCGGGTATCCCGCCTATCCCGCCTACCCCGCCGCGCCTCCCGGCGGAAAGGGGCGGCGGCTGCGCATAGGTGCCGCCGTCGCCGCGGCCGTGGTCGTCCTCACCTGCATCGGTGTGGGCGTGTACGCGCTGACGGACAACGGCGGCGGGGGTGGTTCGCCCACCTCGCAGGGACCGGGCGGGCCGGGCGCACCCGGGGGCCAGGGCGGGGGGCCGGGTGGATCCGGAGGTTCCGGCGGGTCCGGGGGCCCCGGTGGTGACGGCGGCTCCGGCGGTGGCGGTGGCTCCGGTGGGCAGAGTCCGCAGCCCGAGCAGTCCGAGCCGCCGAAGATCCGCAGCGGGTCGGTGACCGACGCGCTCAGCGGGATCAGTCTGCCGATACCGAAGGGCTGGTACGGCCAGCAGGCCAACGCCGGCGCGCAGGTGACGTCCGACGCCTCCTACAAGTGCCCCGGCGACACCTCCTCGACCTGTATGAAGGGCGGGGCCTACTCGGCACCGGCCCTGGCCCTCGGCACCAAGGGCGACACCGCCGAGGAGATCGCGAAGGCGGACATCGCGGCGAACGCCGAGGAGTCCTACGGGGGCAAGTCCTACGGCGGGATCACCTCCCACGACGTGCTGGACTCCAAGGCCGTGACCGTGGCCGGGCAGAAGGGCTACTTCGTCCGCTGGAAGGCGGTGACGAGCAAGGGCGCCGACGGCATCGTGGAGTCGCTCGCGTTCCCCTCCCCCGCGAACCCGAAGCAGATGGTCGTCGTGCGGTTCGGCGTCGACGCGGACCAGAAGGAGACCGTGCTCGACGAGATCACCAAGGGCATCAAGGTGTCGAAGGGCGGTGGCAACGGCCAGGACGTCTGACGCCCGGCGCCCCGGACACCGAGCGGCCGGGTGGGGCGCCCCTGCCGCTCAGCCGCTCACAGGGGCACCCCACCCGGCCGGGGGGTGCGCGCCGCCCCCGTCCCCACGGGTCGGCGCGGTCGGTCCACCGTCCGGTCATCCGGCGGACGGCGGCCCGGGTCTCAGGTCAGGTCCAGTGCCGGCAGCACGGCGGCCTCCACGAATCGGACCAGGTAGTCCGGGTCGGCCCACTCGCCCTCCAGGACGGGCCGCACCCGCAGGACGCCGAGCAGCTGTGCCGGGATGTACTCCAGCGCCGGATGATCGGCGGGCACCTCTCCCCGTTCGACCCCGCGCCGGATGATCTCCTTCAGCGCGGCGATCTCCGGCTCGACCAGCGCCTCACGCAACGCGCGCTGCAGCTCCGGGTCCTGGCCGGCGGCGTGGGCGAGCGCCTGGAGCAGCTTGGTGTCCCGGCCCGACAGCTCGCCCGCCGCCCGGGCCGCCTCCCGCAGGTCCTCGGCGAGCGAGCCGGTGTCGATGCAGCGCGTACGCCGGTGGGAGCGCAGGGCCGCCGCCACGAGCTGGGGCTTGGTCTTCCACTGGCGGTAGAGCGTGGACTTGCTGCACCGGGTGCTGGCGGCGACGCCCTCCATCGTGACGGAGTCATAGCCGCATTCACCCAGTTGTTCCAGCACGGCGTCGTAGAACTCCTGCTCACGCTCGGGCGTGATCTTGGAGCGGCGCGTGACACCGACCGGCTCGGGCCGGTCCGCAGCCTGCGACGTCATGGGCGGTGCTCCTGGCTCTCGTCGGGCGGCCGGAAAATTCCCGGCCGGCGGTGTGTCGTACGTCTATCGATACACCAGTGTACCGGTACGCGACCGTATCGGTACACTGGCGTATCGGTACGCTCCCGTACCGATAACAGCACCACCGTCACCGAAGGGGCCGGGGGATGAATGCCCGCACCGAGCCTGCGCCGGCGGGGTCCGACGCGATAGCGCGACCGCCGCTCGTCCGGGAGCTCCTGCTCGTCGCAGGGCTCTTCCTCGTCTACAAGTTCGGCCGGCAGCTGGCCACGGGCCACACCGGCGAGGCCTTCCGCAACGCACACCGCGTGTGGGACTTCGAGCGAGCGGTCCACCTGCCCGACGAGGGGGCGGTGCAATCCCTGCTGTTGCACGGCGACGGCCTGGTGCAGGTCGTGAACACCTACTACGCGAGCGTCCACTTCCCGGCCACCGCCGCCTTCCTGGTCTGGCTCTATCTGCGCCGCCCGGCCCACTACGTCTGGGCCCGCCGGGTCCTGGCCGCGCTCACCGCCGCCGCGCTGGTGCTGCATCTGCTGTTCCCGCTCGCCCCGCCGCGCATGCCGGCCGCGACCGGCCTGGTGGACACGGCGCGTCTGTACGGACCGTCGGTGTACGGCGATCCCGCGAGCGACTCCCTGTCGAACCAGTTCGCCGCGATGCCGTCGCTGCACTTCGGCTGGGCGCTGATGGTGGCGATCGGCCTGATCGTCGCGACCCGCTCGCGGTGGCGTTGGCTGTGGCTGGCCCATCCGGTGCTGACGCTGCTGGTGATCATCGGCACCGCGAACCACTACTGGCTCGACGCGATCGTGGCGGGTGC
Source organism: Streptomyces sp. NPDC012466 (assembly GCF_042955215.1). Lineage (NCBI taxonomy): Bacteria > Bacillati > Actinomycetota > Actinomycetes > Kitasatosporales > Streptomycetaceae > Streptomyces > Streptomyces sp. NPDC012466. The sequence continues at coordinate 587,261 of NZ_JBIBEQ010000001.1, forward strand.
CCTGCTGGGCCTGGCGCTCGCCGTGATCGCCCCCCGGACTTCGTCCGCGGGGACTGCCGCCCCGCTTCGCCGGCCGCACCGCACGGCGGCCACGGCGGACGGCGCGCGCGTGCCCGCGCCGGCGCAGGCCGAGGAGCGGACGCTCGTGGGAGCCGGCCGGTGAACGCCGTCCTGATCGCCGTCGCCCTGTCCCTCGTCTCCGCCGTCGCCTACGCGGCCGCGGCGGTCGCCCAGGAGCGGCTCGCCTCCCGCTCCCCCGGTGCGGGCTCGCTGCGGCTGCTGGGCAGCGGCGCATGGTGGGGGTCGGTCGGGCTGAACGCGTCGGCCGCGCTGCTGCACGTCGTCGCCCTCCGGTACGGTCCGCTGACCGTGGTCCAGCCGCTCGGCGCGCTCACCCTGGTCGCGGCGGTGCCCATGGGGGCGCGGATGGCGGGACGGCGGGTGAGCGCGGTCGAGTGGAAGGGCACCGCACATACGCTGCTGGGGCTGGGCGCGGTCCTGGTCACGGCGTCCGGTCCGGCGCCGGACGATGTGCTGAGCGTTCCCGAGGCGCTGGCGGTGGCGGGCGCCACCGCGGCGCTCATCGGAGGGCTGTCCCGGCCCGGCGCCCGTCCCGGACTGCGGCACGCGACCGCGTCCGGCCTCGCGTCCGGCGTCGCCTCCGCCCTCACCCAGACCGTGACGGTGGCCGCGACGGACCGGACCGGACCGGTGCTGAGCGTCCAGGTGATCGGGGTGGCGCTGCTCGTGGCGGCCTTCGCGGCCGGGGGGCTGCTGCTGTCGCAGACGGCGTACCGGGGCGGTCTGGGCGGCCCGCTGGCGATGGTCACCCTGGCCAACCCGCTGGCCGCGGCGGTGATCGGCCTGTCGCTGCTGGGCGAACGCCTCCAGGGCGGGCCCGCGGGCGTGCTGCTCGCGCTCGCCGGGGCGGGCCTGGCCACCTGGGGTGTGGTGCTGCTCAGCCGGGCGACGCCGGCGGCCGTTCCGGTGGACGACGACCATCCGGTGGCCGCCGTTCTGGCCCTGGAACCCGGTTCGGCCGCGGCCGAACCGGCGCTGGTGCCCCGGCCGCACGATCCGGGGCACCTCACCGCGGCTACGCGGTGATGATCGCCGGGTCGCTCACCCCCGGCTGCCCGTTCTCGACGTGTCCCGCGAACCGCCGCAGGAACGCCTTGTCGCCCTCGGCGGTGACGGTCAGGTCGTACCAGCGGCGGCTGGCGGCGAGTTCCACCGTCCGGCGCACCTTCGCGCCCGGGCGGACGGTGACGGTCGAGGGCCGGCCGCCGTAGCCGCTGGAGAGCTTCAGACGGGCCGTGCCGGAGCCCTTGTTGGTGAAGGTCAGCTCGATGTCGTCGCCGGTGTGGCGGGCGGTGACCTCGCAGCCGGCCGTCCTGTTCGAGCCCTTGAAGACGCGCACGAAGCCGTTCGGGCCGTGCACGGTCAGATCGTAGGAGCCCGCGGAGTACGCCGAGTTCCAGGTGTCGGAGAGCGTCTTGCCGGCCTCGGTGGTGTACATCCAGGGGCCGTCGGCGCGGTTGCCGGACGTGATGTGGAAGGCGGCGCCGGCCTTCGCGCCGGAGGCGAAGGTGAGGGTGAGCTTCCCGGCGGCCGCGTCGACCGAGGCGTCCACGTGCGGGGCGTACTTGAGCGGCCGGGCGCGGCGCAGACCGCGTTCCTGCCGGGGCATGCGCGGGTCGGCGGGCGGGGTCGGCCGGTAGTCGGGGTGCCGTTCGCGGTCCTGCGGCTCGTAGTCGTCGGTGCCGGGCAGCGGGGCCGGGCGGGGGTCCTTGCGGGAGAAGTCGAACGCGGCCGTCAGGTCACCGCAGACGGCGCGGCGCCAGGGCGAGATGTTGGGCTCGCGCACACCGAAGCGGCGTTCCATGAACCGCAGGATCGAGGTGTGGTCGAGTGTCTCGGAGCAGACGTAGCCGCCCTTGCTCCAGGGCGAGACGACCAGCATCGGCACCCGCGGGCCGAGGCCGTACGGGCCGGCCGTGTTCTTGCCGTCCCCCGGGAAGAGGTCGAGGGAGACGTCGACCGTGGACAGGCCGCGGGAGGCGTCCTTCGGCGGCAGCGGAGGCACCACGTGGTCGAAGAAGCCGTCGTTCTCGTCGTACGTGATGAACAGGGCCGTCTTCGACCAGACCTCCGGGTTGGAGGTGAGGGCGTCCAGGACCTGGGCGATGTACCAGGCGCCGTAGTTCGAGGGCCAGTTGGAGTGCTCGGAGAAGGCCTCGGGGGCGGCGATCCAGGAGATCTGGGGCAGCTTGCCGGCCTTGACGTCGGCGCGCAGCAGGTCGAAGTAGCCGTCTCCGGCTTTGGCGTTCGTGCCGGTGCGGGCCTTGTCGTACCACGGGTCGCCGGGCTGGGCGGTGCGGTACTTGTCGAAGTACAGCAGCGAGTTGTCGCCGTAGTTGCCGCGGTAGGCGTCCTGGATCCACCCCCAGGAGCCCTGGGCGTCGAGGCCGTCGCCGATGTCCTGGTAGATCTTCCAGGAGACGCCGGCCTGCTCCAGGCGCTCGGGGTAGGTCGTCCAGCCGTAGCCGAGCTCGTCGTTGCCGAGGACCGGGCCGCCTCCGGTGCCGTCGTTGCCCGTGCAGCCGGACCACATGTAGTAGCGGTTCGGGTCGGTGGAGCCGATGAACGAGCAGTGGTAGGCGTCGCAGACGGTGAAGGAGTCGGCGAGGGCGTAGTGGAAGGGGATGTCCTCGCGGGTCAGGTACGCCATGGTCGTGGTGCCCTTGGCGGGTACCCACCGGTCGTACGAGCCGCCGTTGTAGGCCTGGTGGCCGTCGGGCCAGGAGTGCGGCAGGCCCTCCAGGAACTGCATGCCGAGGTCGTCGGCGTCCGGGTGGAACGGCAGGATCTCCTTGCCGTCCTTCTCCTGGTGCCAGATCGGCTTGCCGTTGCCGAGGGTGACCGGACGCGGGTCGCCGAAGCCGCGGACTCCTCTCAGGGTGCCGAAGTAGTGGTCGAAGGAACGGTTCTCCTGCATGAGGACGACGATGTGCTCGACGTCCCGGATCGACCCGGTGCGGTGGTTCGCCGGAAGGGCGGCGGCGCGCTGGATGCTGGCCGACAGCGCACTGAACGCCGTGGTGGCACCCGCGAGTTGGAGAAAGCGGCGCCGGTTGACTTCGGACATGAAGGACAGACCTCTCATCCTGAGGTACGGGATGGCCGGAACGTGACGGAATCTGCGCGGAAGGAGTGTTTCAGGGACACCAAACGACAAGGAAGGGGCGCGTGACACTCGTGTGAAAGTCGCCGGTACGCCAGGTGTGCCGGGGCGTTGCCAGGGGAGGGTGAGGGGCGTGACAGAGACGAAGACGGTTTCCCCGCCGACGAAACGGCCCGTTCGCCAGCTCCTCGCCGCCTCCGTGGGCAACGCGGTGGAGTGGTACGACTGGTACGCCTACACGTTTCTGGCCACCTACATCGCCGGCCAGGTCTTCCCCAGGAGCGCGGACAACTCGCTGGTGCCGCTGCTGTCCACGTTCGCGGTGTTCGCGGTCGGCTTCTTCATGCGGCCCGTCGGCGGACTGCTGATGGGCGCGGTCGCGGACCGGCACGGACGGCGGGCCGCGCTGACGGTCACCATCCTGCTCATGGGCGGCAGCAGCCTGCTGGTCGGACTGACCCCGACGTACGCCACGGCCGGCGTGCTCGCGCCGGTGATCCTCGTGCTCGCCCGGCTGCTCCAGGGCCTGTCCGTGGGCGGCGAGTTCGCGGCCTCCACGACCTTCCTCGTCGAGTCGGCGGGCCCCGGCCGGCGCGGTCTCTTCTCCAGCTTCCAGTACGTGTCGACGACGGTGGGGCAACTCGTCGCCTCCGGCATCGCGACGCTGCTGGTGGACACGCTGAACGACGGGCAGATGAACAGCTGGGGCTGGCGGGTCCCGTTCGTGCTCGGTGCCCTGCTGAGCCTGGTCGGCTTCTGGATCCGGCAGGGCGCGCAGGAGACCCGCAGCGCCGAGCAGCGGCAGGCGCCGCGCCCGGGCCTCTTCGAGGCGCTGCGGCGGCACCCGCGCGAGTCGCTCCTCATCGGCGGCATCACGGCGGGCGGCACCATCGCCTACTACACGTGGACGTCGTACCTGCCGACGTACGCCGAACTCAACGCCGGTGTGGAGAAGGCGGACGCCCTGCTCGCCGGCACGATCTCACTGGCCTTCTTCGCCCTGCTGCAACCGCTCGGCGGCCTGCTCTCGGACCGCTTCGGCCGCCGTCCCCTGCTGCTCTTCTTCGGCCTGGGCTTCGCGCTGCTCGCGGTGCCCCTGCTGCACACCCTGCGCGACTCGTTCGCCGTGCTGCTGCTCGTGCAGTGCGCGGGCATGGTGCTGCTGACCGGGTTCACCTCCATCAGCGCGGCCGTGAACGCCGAGATCTTCCCGCCCCGGGTCCGGGCGGCGGGCATCGGCTTCCCCTACTCCCTGACGGTGGCCCTCTTCGGCGGCACGGCCCCGTACGTGGGCACGCTGTTCAAGGAGCAGGGGCACTCGGGGCTGTTCCCCTGGTACGTGGCGGTGATCTGCCTGGTGTCGTCGCTGGTGTATCTGCGGCTGCCGGAGACGGCGCTCACGGAGCTGCGCCGCTGAATCAGTGACCGGCCTGGGAGGCGGCCTCCCGTTCCGGCAGCACGAGTTGCAGGGCTGCACCCGTCAAGGCCGGATGCGAGGAGCTGACGACTTCCACGTCCGCCTCCACCGTCGTGGTGGTGAGTGACCGCAGGAACTTCCGCACCCGGGGCAGGCCCCACCCTCGGCCCGCTCCGCGCTTGGTCCACTCCGGCTGGAAGATCCTCCGGGCGCGGGCCTCGGCCGGCAGTCCGGGTCCGTTGTCCTGCACCCTGACAAGGACCTCCGGGCTGTCCAGCGTCACCACCACCTGCACCATCCCGTCGCCCCGGTCTGCGACTTCCTCCGCCGCGTTGTCCCACACTTCGTACAGCACCGCGCGCAGTACGGGTTCCGGCACGTCGACCCAGAGCGACGCCGGACAGCGCAGGTCCAGACGGACCGTTCCGTACTGCACCTGGTACTCGGCGGCCAGGGTGGCCATGACCCGGCTCAGGTCCGTGGCCTCCGGCTCCGCACGGGCGACCAGCTCCTCGGCGGAGGCTTCTCGCAGTTCACGATCGGCCGCGACCGCGAGAGACGCGAGTTCGTCCGCGCCCGCGCCCCGCTTCTCCGCCTCGATGTACGCGGCGTACGAAGGGACCGGAGCGAAGCGGTTGCGGTGCCAGACCGTCCAGGCCGGCATCGCCGCCTCGCCGTCTTCCGCGCTCCCGGCGGCCTCGACCTCCCCCGGACGGGGTTTCTCGGCACGTTCCATCTCCTCCAGCAGAGCCGTCAGCTCCCGCTCTGCAGTGGGCATCAACGCTCGTACAGCTCCGCTGAGCGGCACCCGGAACCGGTTGGTGCCGTTCTCGTCCGCCGCGGCGAACCCGCTCCCGGGCTCTGCAGCATCCTGCACGGGCAGGAGCAGACCACGCGCCTCCAGCGCCGGGAGCCCTGTCATGACCCGGTCTCTGGCGGCCGTCCACGTCGAGCAGACCTCCGCACAGTCCGCCACGTCCCCTCGGGTGACGCCTCCGTCCCGGTCGTCGCAGACGGTAAGGGCGGCCCACCAGGCGGCCTGCGCCGCCGGCTCGCCGCACCGGGTCAGCAGCTCGGCCCTCATGGCGTGCAGCAGGGCTTCGTCCTTCCGCCAGCCACCGCTCCGGGCCGTCCACAGCCCGTCGCGAGAGGCTCTGAGGTCCAACCCCTGGGCGTGGCGCAGCATCACCCACAGGAGCCCGGAGTCCATGCCGGTGCAGTTCTCCATCACCTGGACCGCGGAGGCGCCCCCGCCCAGCGACAGGCGTGTGATCCAGCGCAGGGTACGCCAAGCCGTGTCCGGGTCTTCCCCGAGGATCTTGTCCAGCGCCGCGCGGTTGTCGCCGATAAGTACTTCCACGGGCCACTGCCGCGCGAGGACACCCAGAAGAGCGGCCGCCCGGTCGGCGCGCAACACGGCGAGCCTGAGCACGTCCCGCAAGCTGAGCACGGCGACGGCCTGACGGTCGGTGTAGCCGGTGACCACCAACCCTGGGCCAACCGCGACGACGGGGCCATCCGCAGCGAGCGTCGGCTGTGCGACCGTCGTCTCCGGGTCGGCGACAAAGAGATCGACGCGCCCCGTCGGATGCAAGCCGGCGAACAGCTCACTGTCGAAGAGACCGTCGAAGAAGGTGAACCAGCCGCCCTCGATACGCCGTGCCACGGCTCCCTCACCAGGCGCGCCGAGGAATCGTCCGAGCGCGTTGGCGAAGTCCTCCGCCGCCTCGGCGGACGGCTGGCGGGAGAGGTGGTCGAAGGCGACGAGCAATTGCTTGGCGTCGTCGTCGGCAGCCTGCCAGGCGAGGAACTCCGGCGGCCTGCGCACCGCCCGGTTCAGGTGATACTCCAGCAGGTTTTCCTCGGTCCACTTCCCCTCCCACACGGGCAACGGTGTCACGGCCTCGGGGACGGGCGCTCCAATGGGCTCCCTGTTCAGCAACGCGCGGGCGCTGACCAGTTCGCCCGCGGCCAGCAACGACCGCACCCGCTCGGTGGCGAGGCCCTCACCGGCGGGCTGCTCCGCGGAGGCGGCGGGACCGGCGGCCTCCCGCTCCTGTCGCGCGATGGTTTCTTCCAGTTCCGTGACGAGTTTCTCCACCTGTCGGCCGAGGTCACTCTCGAGTGGGCTCAGCACCTCTTCGGCTTCTGTGAGCCGCGACCGCGCGCGCTCGACGAGCACGGTCGTGTCGAGCGTGGCGACCGGCACACCGGCGGCCTCCGCTCGTCTCGTCAGCGCTGCGAGGCGCTGCCGCACCACCTCCGCACTGCCGGCCCTGGCCGACTCCAGCCTCCGTTTCAGCAGCTCGCCGTCGTGCTCCCGCAAGTCCGCACAATCCTTGAGCAGTTGCTCGGCCGCGTCGTGCTCGCCCCGGTCCAGCAGGGTGTCGAACGTCGCGCGCGGCGACAGGCCACCGATGTGCGCGAGGACGGCGTCGGCGAGCATCCCGGCGTCGAGCTCTGTTGCCGGGCCGGCCGCGGGCTGTGTGCCGTCCGGGCCACGCGCCACCAGGGCGATCAGCACATCCGGGAAATGGAATCTGCTCGGCCACGTCTCCAGCAGATCTCTCGGGACCCCGTTCACGTGTCCTCCCTTCCGACCACTGGCATCGACGCGAGCTCACTCAACAGCGCTTTTGCCGGGTACAGCGCCGGCTTTCCCAGACCGTCCGCCTCGTCGAGCAGGTTGTGCCACTCGCGGTCCAGGAACCGGGCGAGTTCGAGCTGCGCGGTCTCAAGCCTCGGGAGCATCGCCGGTCCTGAGCCGGTCGTGCCGCGCTCGTCCCTGGCCGCCGACAGCCGCGCGAGGCGATGCGCCTCCGCCATGAGCTCGGCGATTCGTCGCGCGTAGCTCAGGTGGTGGCTCCACTCGACCTTTCGCAGACCCAGGTCCGTCGCGAGCTGGTCCATGTAAACGCGGGCGTCGAGAGAAGTGCGGGGCAGTTCAGCGGCGGTCTGCGTCCTGAAGTCGGTCGTCGCCTTACCTTTCGCCATGTCCAGCAGGCCGGCGAAGACGCCTCCCGGCCGGAACATCGCCCGGTGCATGCGCTGCCCGTCCTGGAATTTGAAGCGGTGGTCGGTCCGCTCGAAGTCCCGGGCGCCGGCAGCCAGTCGCTCCCAGCCCAGCCGTACCTCCGCAGACCGCTCCTGTGCGTCCGCCCAGGCGTTGATGTCCGGCAGCGGTACGGGAGCCCGCGTCTCACGGAAGCACGCCGCCGCCTGGTGTGCCAGGCGGCGCCATGTGGACGGCAGGGGGCCTGCGGCCTTGGGCCCGGGGCCGGACATTACCTCCTCCCAGACCAACAGGCCGACGTCCCCCCCGTGCAGCAGCATTTCGGCGACCGCGCCGACCACGGCGACCGTACGGTGTCCGGGCCCGGCCTCGCCGAGTTCCAGAGCGCTGAAGTAGAGCTGTTCGCCGAGAGGGCCGTGTTCGAGAGGCACGGCCACGGCCGCCAGATCCACCGGCATCTCCTCACCGTCGCCGAGCAGCGAGGCCAGCAGGTACGCCTCCATGAAGGCGTTCCGCTGCCAGGCGTCGTACAGCAACCACAGGCCCCACGTTCGCCGGCGCTCCCCGCCATCCTGCGAGCGGCGGAGCAGGACCGCGGCTTCCCTGCGCAGTCGCTCGGGCGGCGTGTCGGCGTTCAGCCGGTCGTCCAGCAGCGTCCAGTCGTCGTAGTCGGCGGGCACCGCGGAGACCGATGGCAGGGGCGGCAGGTAGGCGGGCGGTCCGGCGGTGTCGGCGACACCGAACCAGTCGGGGATGCCCAGCTCCCTGGCGAAGTCCGCGGCGAAGTCCGAGTTCATGATGTGCAGCCCGAGCTCGGTGGGTGGTTGTCCCCGCGTCGGGTTGATGGAGCGGTTACCCAACGGGCGGTAGCTGCCGACGATCGTCTCGAAGTCGGAGAGCACCGCACGGGCCCGGGCCTTGGTTGTACGCAGCGTCCGTTCGGCGGACAACAGGGTGAGCAGATCCGCGTAGGCCTTGGCGGGACGGTGCCCGTCCTTGAGCGGCGGGTGCTGGAGGTGGACTGTCACGTTCTTGTCCCTGAGCCTCAGCAGCTGACGGCCCAGAGCGTCGGTGCACGCCTCGGTCTCAGCGGAGTCGTCGGTGACGGCGAGACACTCGGTGGCACCGCCTATGGCGTTGTGCACGAGGTCGACGTACAAGCCGTCCCAGACGGCGCGCACCACGGGGGCGCCACGGTACACCCCCTCCACCGCGTCGGTGAGTTCACGCAGGGCCCGGCCCCAGTCCGCCGACCATTTCGTGCGGGACTCGACCTCGTCGTCCTTCCACGTCTCCGTCAGCGTGGGCAGCGGAACGTCGTGGCGCGGGCCGACGGTGGCCGACGGCAGCCGTACGCCCCGCTGGCGCCGGTCGAAGTCGGTGGGCAGGAGGGCAATATTGCTCGCCGCCTCCCAGTACGGGTAGGTCCGTCGAGCCCAGCTCAGCAGCTCCGTGATGCAGTCCGGGGGTTCGTCGCTGCCCTCGGCCGGCTCCACGAGCACCCCGGCCCCGGTGTTGGTGGCGAGAACGCTATGGGATCCGACGTAGGCGTACCGGTTGTCGCTGATGACCACCGAGGCGGAACTGCTGCTGCTGCGCTCTTCCAGCAGCACATGACCCGGGAATCGCGCGTGCAGGTCGTAAAGGGCCGTGGCGACCTTGCCCTCCAGCTGGGCGGACTGGTGGCTGCCCCACAGGAAAACCAACGTGACGCCCCGTTTCGCGGCGAGCTCCAGCGAGTGCAGGATCCGGTGCAGCGCGTCGTAGGTAATGTGCGGCAGGGCCATGACGAGCTGCTGCGCCGTTGATTCGATCAGATGCGTCAGCACCCAGCCGACACCCGCCCCAGGGGCCACCGCACTGACGGAACACCGGGCCCGCCGGGCTTCCGCCAGTTGCTCGTTCACCCGGCTGGCGAGAGAGCTCAACTCCTCGTGTCGGGCCGACATCTGGTCGAACGGGATGGTGGTCAAGCCCTCTGCCCGCTGATCCAGGCCGACGATCATGGAGCGCAGGCTTTCGGGCGGGACGACTGCCAGCACCTCGCGGGACAGCAGTTGCTGGACGAACTTGCTGTCCGGGCGGCTGCGGACGAGTTCGCCGACCCTGGCCTGGAAGAGCTGCACGGCACGTCTGCCCCAGCCCTGCGGCATCCGCTCCGGCGTGGCGGTCACCAGGCCCGTGGTGGGGTCTCGGTTCACCGTGACCTCCACCGTGCTCCAGTGGAGCGCCTCCGGCGAGCCGAGCAGCGGATTGGCGAACGACACGTTCAGCACCCGTCGGCGCTCTCCGTGCCGGCGCTGGTCGGTACGGACGGCTTCCCGTACCGCGCGCAGCAGATCCGCCTGCGGGATGTCGGTCTCCGAGATGCCCCGCGCGGGCGGCATCGCAACGGCCCCGTACGGCACCCGGTCCATGCCCTCGCGGTGCGGCAGCACGGCAGCCGTCACGGGGTCGAAGAGGAACCTGCGGGACAGCAGGGTGCTGGCGGCCGCACCGCCACCGTCATGCTCGCTGAGCACCGACTGGGCCGCCTGGGTGTTCACCAGGGTGTTGGTGGAGAAGTCGACGGCAAGGAGCCCGCTGCTCCACAGACCGTGCACCACATCGAGAACGAGCCGGTTGGGAAGGGAGAACAGCGCTCCGAGGTCCCGGACAGTCCTCCGACCGGCGGCCACCGCCCGCAGCACCAGCTCCTCCAGGGTGGAGGCGCCGTCCTCGGGGCCGAGTTCCATCCGGAGCGTGACGACGCGGCAGGGAATCGCGACGAGGACGGTACCGGTCACGGGGCGACCCTCCGCCCGCTCACGATCTCGCCTGTCACCGCGTCGACGATCGCGCCTACTTCTCTGAAGGTGTCGATCACCGTCTGCCAGTCCTTTCCGCCGTGGTGTTCGAAATGCGTCAGGTTGCCCACGACGACAAGCAGTTGCTGTGCCCGGGACAGCATCACGTTGACCACGTCGGGCTGGGCCGTGTGTCCCACGTTCTGCCGTGATCCAGGGCCTCTCGATGTACTACGCACCAACGAGACGATCACGGTCTTCGCCTGCCCGCCCTGGAACGAGTGCACTGTGTGCACCCTCTTCTCCAGAAACCCGCGGTCCAGCTCCCTCACCTGCCGGCGATAAGGGGCGAGCACCGCCAGTTTCTTGGGATCGCGGTCGTCGGCGAGGCCGAGGTCGCGTGCGAGTTCCCGGATGAGTTCGGCCTCTCCCTCGTTCCACCAGTAGCCCCTGTCACCACAGTTCGGGTGGTTGGAGGTGTCCAGCCAGACGAGGGGCGCGCCCTTCAGATAGGCCGGTTTGGTGGCCTTGTGGATTTCCTTGATCTGCGGGTCGGGGTCGAGGAACGTGCCGGTGGCGGTGGTGCCGGGGTAGAAGGCCCGGGCGAAGGGCAGAGCGATGTCCGGGTGCATCCGGAACTGGGTGTCGAGGGTGTCCACCGGGTTGGCCGCATCGGCGCGCTGGTTCGCCTCCCGCCCACGGAAGAACGTGGCGAACATCTGGATGAAGCTGGTGTACTTCTCGCGCGCCGCGTAGTGCAATTTGATCCTCTCGTCTCTGTGCTTGCCGAGGCTCTCGAGAAACCTCGAGACATCCTGGGCGCGGTGCGGGCCCAGTTGCAGGTGATCGCCGACCAGAGTCCATCGCACACCGCGGACCAGCGGCATGATGATCTCGGTGGGCCAGGCCTTGGCCGCCTCTTCGATGATGACCCAGTCGAAGACGGGATCGCCGACGTCGTCGGTGAGGGTGCCGGCGATCGAGCAGGTGGCGAGCACGATGTCGGCGCCGGCCCGAATGCGCTCGGTCAGCTCGACCAGGTTCTCCCGCGCGACGTCGCCCCATCGGGCCATCAGCGCCACCTCGGCGGCGTTGCGAGCCCCCTGACTGCCGTCCTCGACCCGCTTCTCGATGCGGTCGACGAGATCTCCGGCGATCGCCTCGGCAGTGAAGCCCCGAAGTTCCTTCGGCAGCTCGGAACCGTCCTGGGTACGGGACAGTTCACGCAGAATGAGAATGGACTGATTCTCGATCACCGGTTGCAGCAACTCGACGCACTTGACAGCCAGTTGGTTCAGCGCGTCGTTGGACTGCGCGCTCACCAGCACCCGGGCGCCGTGCTCCGCTCGCAGGAACTCCCGCAAGGCGTGGGCGACGACGGTGCTCTTGCCGGTGCCGGGAGGGCCCTGAAGAGCGTAGAAGGGGTGCAGTCGCAGCATGTCGGCGATGATCTGCGGAGCCTTGCCGCGCAGCGGCTTCTCGCCGGGCCGCGGCGGGATCTCCAGTGTCGCTCCCCGCCGGCTGCGCAGCTCGATGGAGCTGGGCGTGTGCAGGACCCGGGCCAGGCCGGCCTTCTGCCGCAGTGCCGCCAGCCCACGAACCTCCCTGCGGAGCTGGACGTCGGTGCCGTGGTCACCCCAGGGTCTGAGCCAGCCCCTCTCTTCCGGCTCCGCTCTGCCGCGCGTGGGTTCCACGACGATGGAATCGGCGTCCAGTCGCTCCAGGACACGGAAACGGGGGGTCTCGGCGTTGAAGCGCGGGTTGGGCCGGTCGGGCCCCACAGCGATCATGCCGTCGTCATCGGCGAGGAGGCCGCGAGCAAAGTCGCCGAGCAGGGGCCGACGCCTGGGATCGGCGCAATACGCCGTGAGCAGCTCGTCGCCGTGCAACCATCTGCGGTCGCGGCTCTTGTCGTAGGTCAGGACGAAACGGCCGTCATTCGCCTTGCGGAAGAAGAACGGATACTGCCGGGCGCGCAGCGCCGCGCTCTGGTAGTCCAGCATGAAGGACACGGCCCGCAGCATCTCCTGGACCTGTGTGTCCTGTTCGCCCCGCCCCGTGTTCTGTACCGCCTTGGTCAGCTCCTCCCAGGACGGCCTGCCGTGTTGAACGTCGTCGAGCGGGTGGCCCGTCTGGAAGGGCACGAGGTCGATCTTGCCGACGCGGCGTTTCGGCCGAATCGCCACGACCTCGGAGGCGAAGCGCCGGTCCGCGAGATACCTGATAACCAGGGTGTCGGTGTGCGTGGTGATGCGCTCGCCCATCGAGTTCCGGTCATAGAGGAACGAGCAGAACCACACGGCCTGTTGGCCGATAAGCACCCACTCGGCCTCGGCGAGCGAGGCGGCGTCTCCCTCCACGAATCCGACCCCGCCGCCCTGGCAGTGCACCAGATCGGCCTCCCGCAGTTCCTCCTCGAGGAAGGCCTGAAGTTCGTCACAGCCCTGCTGGGTGTCGGGGCTGTGGTCCGTCCAGTTGCGCTGTTCGTAGATGGTGACGACGGACCTCTCGGGCATGAACGCCACCAGCCGGGGCCTGGTGTCCCTGGGGGTCGGATCCAGTGCGCTGCAAATGCCCGACCAGTCGCGCTGGAGCGCCGCCGACGCCTCGAAGGACGAACTGCGGACCGTGGGCGAGGGGTCGAGCATGTCGAGCAGGGCCGACTTCAGGACGCGGGGCAGCTTCGTCGCCAGGCTCAGCTCGCGCCGCATGGCGGTGTGCAGGCGGGCCAGGGCCGCGGGCAGTTCGTCGCCCTCGGCGGCCTCCACCACAGCACAGTCCTCGGGGAGTCGGTCGACCAGAGGGCCGACGAACAACTCCCAGCCGAGCACACCGAGCCCGAAGACATCGGTGCTGCCGTGATCCAGGCGGCGCAGTTGGACGTCGCAGAACACCGCGGGGTGGTTCTCCGGCGCCAGATACGCCAGATGGTGGGCCTTGCTCATGGTTCCCGACGGAGTGAGGAAGAGAGCCTGCACGGCTTCGTCGTACTTCGTCTTGTCGTTCGGGCCGTGCACCGAGTGCAGCAAGTTGTTGAGGAGCGCGCTCAGTTCGAAGCGGCCCAGCGACAGGATCGCTCTCGACGGGTTCTCCGGCTGCTGCTTCATCCGCACGGCGCCGAGCGTCAGATTGCGATGCATGATCCGGGTGCCGTGCAGCTGGCTGAGAGCGTCCGCCAGCAGGCTGAACTGCTCGAAGGCCACCACGGGGTGGGCTTTGGCCCAGCCCTCCAGCACGGAGCGCCAGTCCCGGGCGATCGGCTGGCCCTCCAGTCGAGTCATGATGAAGGCGACCTTCGACCTGCGGTCGAAGCTGCCGTCCACGATGTCCGGCAGGGCGGGATGGCCCAGCATTTTCAGCCGCAGCAGGTTGCGCACCTCGTGGTCCCACAGGTCGCCGCCCGCCAGGTCGACGTTGAGGAAGAGCGCCACCTCCCGGACGTCGGTGCCGTGGTCCTTGCGCCGCAGCACGAAGTGCAGCAGCCGGCCTTTGATCAGCTCATCGACCGTGCCGACGAGTGTGTAGCGGCCGTGCTCCGCATTGTTGCCGGTGAACAGGTTGTGCAGCTGGTCGTTGATGTACTCGTCAGGCATGCGTGTCCTCCGTTCCCCTGCCATCGGTGGCCCACACGACAGGATTGATCTTGAGTACGGCGATCCCGTCGTCCATGGCGACCGCGAGGCGTCCCTCCCCGAGCGATGCCAGCCGGAGGCAGGGTGCTCCCAGCCGAAGGGTGCGGACCGGCCGCCAGTGAGCGTCCTCGCGCCACAGCACCACGGTGCCGTCCCGTCCGGCCGTGGCCCTCCCCCGGACACCGCGAGCGGTGTCGAGGCCGACCACGTCGACGCACCCCATGACACGTCCGTGCAGGTCCTCGGCGCCTCCGGGCAGGGGTGCCGGTCGAGCGCCGGTTTCGTCAGCGGGCGGTGCGGCATCGGTCAGTTCCATTCCGTCGGCCGCGTCAAGCACGCGCTCGACGGTGCCTCCCGCTCGCTGCTCGGCCACGACGAGGGCTTCCCTGCCGCCCGGGAGGACGTAGCGTCGCAGCCCACTGACCGCGGAGGGCGCATCCACCGAAGCGGCGATACCGTCGGGTGCGACGGCCTGCGGGTCCCAGAAGTGCACGGTGGAATCACGTTCGGCGGCCGTCACGAGCACCGCCCGGCCGTGCGGTCCGCGCAACGCACCGATCGTCGTGATCGTGCCCGTGCTCGTGCCCGTCGAGATCTCGACACCTGCGGGAGCTGCGTCCGCGGTGGGCGGAAGGACCACCCGGACACGGCCCCTTTCGTCTCCGAGCACCGGCACGCGGCTCTCCTCGGACACAGGCAGCGTGGCCAGCACCCGGGGTCCGGTGCACTCCGCGTCGGTCCCGAAGCCGAGCCAATCCGCGACGATCTCCGGCCCGCAGTCGCCTGCTTCGACCCGCCAGTATCCGAGGTGGCCGTCGTCCGAGACGGTGACAATCCGCGGGCCCGCCGTGGGGTCCGTGACCCAGGTCAAGCCCGACAGCCCCGTCCGTGCGCGCCGCAGGTGCACCAGCACCGGCACGGGGCCGCCGGTGTCCCACACACTCAGCAGTCCGCACTGATACGCGGCTACGACGAGCTGCTGCCCGACCGAGCCGGGCACCGGAGCGAGGCCCACCACATCGGTGGCGGCCAAGGGCGTTTCGGCACGCTGCAGCGACCCGTCCGGGCCGAGGAGTGCCAGGAATCCGACCTCGCCGGCGACGACGCACCGGCGCGTCCCGTCCGGGAGGGCCGTCATCACCGTGACCAGTTCGTCGGTCTCCACAGCCCGCGGCCGGGGGTGCTCGGCGCCGGTGTCCCACAGCTGCAGCGTCCGGTTGCAGTGAGCGACGGCCAGCAGCCCCGGACCGGCCGGCCCGTCGGCGAGTACGGCGAGTGCGGACACCGGCTTGTCGCATCCCCGTAGGAGCCGGACCGGGACGTGGCCCCGCCAGGGTTGCCAGACCACGACCGTGCCGTCGTGGGAGCCCGTCACCAGCCAGGTGGCGTCCGGTCGCGCGGCCAGCGCCGTCACCACACCGTCGGGGCCGCCGAGGCGCAGGTGCAGGGGCACCCGCAGCAGCTCCCCCCAGCACACTTCCCAAGCGGCGTCGGGCCCCGCCTCGTGCAGTGCTCCGGCCGCCCGCAGTCCGCCGAGCTGGCGCAGCGCCGGCCGGTCGCCGAGCTGGGACACCTTGATCAAATGCGCCGATGCGACCGTCCCCAGCACTTCGACCGGCAGCTCGGTGGGCATCGTGCCGGTGCCGGGGCCGGGGGTGAGCGCCAGAGTGCTCAACGAAGCGGGGTCCAGCCGATCGATCACGGCGGGCCGCCGGCTCAGTGCCGCCCACCCTGCCGCGCCGCAGTCGGCGGCGTACTCGGCGAGCCGCGCGGCGAGGTGCGGGCTCAACGGGTTTCCCTCGTGGGCCTGGTCGGCCGCCAGGTCCAACAGGGCCGCGAGCATGGCCTGCCGGTCGTGCGGTGCGCTGTCGGTGAGCAGTTCCTCCGCGTAGGTGCGATGCGCCAGCCGGTACACACTGCGCCTGTCCTCACCGTCGATGAGGACGTAGGCGGCCGCACGGTTCAGGAACAACTCCATTTGCTGGTCGTCGACGCGGCTCCCGGTCCCGGCGATACCGGCGGCGGCCCGCGCCCAGATGCCGTCCGCGAGTGGCAGGCCGCGGCCGTGGGCATAGGCGAGGGCGCGGAGCAGGGGGCGGGCCGTCGGCAGTCCCGCGGTGATGCGCGCCACGGCAGCGCGAAAGAGGCCCGTCTGATCACGGGCGAGCATGTGGTCCAGGGCGGTGCGCGCCTGCGGGTCGGCGGACAGGACGCCGGGGCGCTGTTCGATCTCCTGGAGCACCAGGGCGGCCTGGAGGAACTGCCAGGACCCGTCGGCCACGTGCGAGGCGACAGCCTGCCCGATCCTGCCGACGACCGTCTCCTGCCAGTCCGCGTCTCCGGCCGGATGAAGTAGGAGGATCTGGCGTACGCCGCGTTCGGTGCGGGCGCGGGTGGCCGTGGGGTCGGGTGCGAGCTTCAGGATTTCGGCGTCTCCGGTACCGGCGCCGAGGACTTCGAGCAGGTCGGCCCGGCCGCTGCCGGAAAGCGAGGGGAACGGGGAAGGGCGGGTACCGATCAGGAGCCGGACGCCGGGTATCGCGGTGAGGTCCCGCAACAGTGCGGCGACGCGCAGCGGGTCCCTGGCCTCGTCGAGCGCGTCGGCCACGATCAGTGCCCGGGTCGGCGCCCACGAGGCCGGGACGGCGCCGGCCAGTTCGCCGAGGCGGCGGCGTAAGCCCTCGACTGCCGGGGCTACGTCGCCGGAGCTCTCCCCGTCGGCTCCGTCGGCGGCCGTTCCGAGCGCGACGCCCAGGCGCCGGAGGACATCGGCAGGCGTGCTTCCGGTGAGTGCCAGCACGGCAGCGACGTACGGGAGTTCTCCGTAGTTCGGCCCCTCGCCCGGGCCACCGCTGCCGATGTGCGCGGCCCGGCTCGGCTGCGCGTCCGCGCCCTCTGGCCCGGGCCCCCCGCGGTGTATCCACCGCTGCACGGCCTCGCCGAGCAGTGCCGACTTCCCCGTGCCGGGCGGGCCCGTGACCACGAACACGGCCGGCGCCCCGGGGGTATCGCGCCAGTCGGCGACCGACTGCAGCTCCCTGGCCCTGCCGGTGAAGTCGTGCACCACTTCGAGGAATCCGCCCCGGTCCGGAGCTCTTCGCTGCGGCGGGTCACCGGGCTCCTGGTCGAAACGGCTCTGCTCGCGCCGCTGGTCGGCAACCGACGTGGCGCCGACCAGCGGCACGTGGTCGGGCAGGAGCAGACGAAGCTCGGCGTGCGTGTCGTCTCCGACGAGCCGCGCGTAGCAACCGCTGTCGGCGAAGTGACGTTGGAGGTCGCGCAGGGTGAAGACCTCGTCGTGCGAAGTCTTGCTGTTCACGAAACTCTCCAGGACACGGCGGAAGGTGCCCAGATAGCCCTGGGCCGCCGCCTTGCCCGTGGCGATCAGCAGCAGCGACCGCACCCTCGGCTGCCCGGTCCCGTTGAACCTCTGGGCGACGTCCTCGGCGAAGTTCTCGGAGTTGCACGCCTCGAACACGACGAGCGCCCAGTGACCTTCCCCGTACGTCCGCGACTGCTGCTCCGTGTGGACGTGGTGCGCGACCATGTCGGGCGTGACCCGGGCATTGCGCTCCTCGGAGTCGGGCACGAGCAGCACGGAACCGAGGGCGGCCGCGCGGCCGTGACCGAACCACAGGAGCGCCGACGAGCAGGGCTCCTCGTCTCCTTGCTCCCCGGCCCAGTGGGCCAGTGCCGCGTCGGCTTCGGTGAGGGACCGGACGGCGTCACCCTGGAAGACGGGGTCGACACGGCGCCCGCCCATGCGCCGTAGTGCGTCCGCGGCGAGGTCGGCCTCGCCGGCCATGTCCTCGTCGTCGTAGTCGGCCACGTGCCCCATCGGCAGCACGTGTACGGCAAACGTCTCGGCGGCCTCGTGTTCCATGGCGTGGAGCTCCCGGGCCGCCGCTCAGGCGGGCTGTTCCGCCGCCGTGACGAGCACGAGCTGGATCACCGGCTCGCTGCCACCCACCACCTCGATCTCGTACAGCCCCGGCCGGCCGGCCGCACAGGCCGCCACCAGCTTCCCCTCCGCCCCGGGGACCGGCGTCAGGTCGAGGTACAGGACTTCGTCGCGCCCACTGACCTCACTGGCCGTGCACCGAAGACCGGAGGAGCCGTCCCACCCGGACACCTCGACGGGGAAGGGCTTGCCGGGTTCGGCCCGCTCGGGAACGTCCAGTGCGAACGTGCCGTTGCCGAGCACGGCACCGAGTTCGTCGGGACGGCTCAGACCACGCAGCATGCCGCGCGCCTGGTCGATGACGGTCTGGCTGCGGACGAGGGCGGTGTGGTCCTGGAACACGGTGATCGGCTCCGCGGCACTGGCTGTCGGGCGCGCGGCGAACTGGTAGACGGTCCCGTCGCCCATGCCGTCCTCGGTCCTGCGGCGCCGCTCGTCGTCGAGCAGCACGCGGTCGTCGCCGCGGTCCCGCACGGGCATGAACCGCTGGCCGACGGCCGTGCCCGCACGCATGCGGTAGCTCTGGAGGGTCTTCTTGCCGAGACCGACCACCGTGACGTGGCCGGGCAGGGGCGTGTCCTGCCGGGTCGTCCGCCAGGACACGGTCGCGTCGGCCAGTTCGCGGACACCGCCGAGCCCCACGATGTCGTCCACGGTGGGTATGCGCGTGTCGTGGCCGTCGTCGAGGGCGCGGTAGCCGGGCAGCAGGTCGTAGAGGCCCGGCATCGTGGGGGCCACGTCGCGCAGGACCGTCGGGGGCAGCAGGAGCGGTCCCCCCTCGCCGCTGTTGAGCATGACCGCTGCCTTGACCGAGCCGCTGAACGGTGTGCCGACGGTCATCACGGCCCGGATGTCATGCCGGAGGTCGCCGCGGTACAGCAGTTCACGGACGAGGAGTCCGCCCATGGAATGAGCGACGAAGAGGATGCGCGCCGGTCCGGCCTCGGGGTGGCGGGCGAGGTGATGGCGGTGTGCGGCGTGGTCGCGCCAGGCCTTGAGGTGGCGGCGGGCGGCGTCCGCCAGAAGAGCGCCGTTGTATTCGACCGACAGGCGCCAGTCGTAGGGAAAGGAAAGGACGGCTTTGGGATCTACAGCCGCCTGGCGTAACTCACGCACCAGCTGGTTGTAGGGCTGCGCTCCGCCGAGCCCGGGGAGCCACTCCGCGATGTCGAGCAGGCCCGTCGCCTCGATTCTGCCCGTGTCACCGGCGCGTTCCTCGGCGGACACGGAAAGCGCCCGCATCCGATCCTCGTGCGTACGGGCGGAGTACTGGAAGAGTTTCCGCACGCCCCACAGCCGCTTGCCGCTCTTCACGTCCCGCAGCACGCTACCCATGATCCCCGGTACGACGATCACAGCATCGTGAAGCAACCGCTGCGTCGTACGCTGCCCGGTCATCCCCGTCACCCCCTGTGCTACCGCCACCAACTGCGCCCCCTTGCGCACCTCCGCAGCGGTGGACGAGGACGCTAGCACAGCCGTGACAAACGGGCAGTTGTCGCATAGAGCGGGTGGAGCACCATCGGAAGCAGAGCCGCTGGCATATGCGCCCCTCGTGCGCCCCTAGTGCTCCGGTCGGCCACGTCTGAGCGCTGTCGATCACGGCTGCCCCGGCCCGGGATTCAGGCGGCCTTCCGTCACACGGAAGTGGGCTTGCCGCCCCGTGCCGGGCCTCACGACCCTGATTCCAACCACGGCACGCGGGGCGACGGCGCCCCGCCGACAGGGACGGGAACCCCCATGCCTCACATGACCGCCTTCGCCAGGAACCAGTGGTACGTCGCCGCCTACAGTCAGGAGGTCGGGCGGGAGTTGCTCGGCCGGACGATCCTCGGTGAGACGCTGGTGCTGTACCGGACCGAGGAGGCCGGCACCCCGGTCGTCCTGCACGACCGGTGTGTGCACCGCCGCTACCCGCTGTCGGAGGCGCCGACGCGGCTGGACGGGGACCGGATCGTGTGCGGCTACCACGGGTTCACCTACGACACGTCCGGTACGTGCGTGTACGTGCCGGGGCAGAAACGGGTGCCGCGCACCGCCCGGATCGCCTCCTACCCCGTCGTCGAGCAGGACTCGCTGATCTGGGTGTGGATCGGCGACCCCGCGCTCGCCGACCCGCAGGCCGTTCCCCGGGCCCGGCATCTCGACTCCCCCGGCTGGGTCACCGTGCGCGGCATGGAGCCCATCGACTGCGACTACGGCCTGCTCGTCGACAACCTCCTCGACCTCTCCCACGAGACGTACCTGCACGGCGGTTACATCGGCACCCCCGAGGTCGCCGAGACGCCGATCACCACGGAGGTCGACGAGGGCGCCGGGATCGTCCGGGTGAGCCGGCACATGGACGACGCCGAGTGCCCGCCCTTCTACGCCAGGTCCACCGGCATCGAGGGCCGGATCACCCGCTGGCAGGACATCGAGTACCACGCCCCCTGTCTGTATCTGCTGCACAGCCGTATCGCCCCGGTCGGTGTGGTGCCGGAGGCGGACGGCAGCGATCCGCACGGCTTCCACACCGAGATCACCTACGCGATCACCCCCTCCGGTGACGGCACGGTGTACGACTTCTGGGCGGTGTCGCGAGACTGGGCGACGGAGGACGCCGAGGTCACCGAGTTCCTGCGGGGCAACAACCACACCGTGGTGATGCAGGACGTCACCGCGCTCAATCTGCTGCAGAAGACGCTCGGCACCGAACGCACCGGCTACCAGGAGCTGAGCATCAACATCGACACCGGTGGCCTGGCCGCCCGCCGTATCCTCGCCCGGCTGGTGGAGCAGGGCGAGAAGCCCGTGGAGAAGGTCCGATGACGGCTCCGACCGGCGAGATCTACCGCATCGCCTGGCTGCCCGGCACCGACGTCCTGCACGGCACGTGCCACTGCGGCCGTGAGCACACCGCGCAGGACCCGGTCGAGATGTGGGAGTGGATGCTCGCCCATCCGCAGGGGCACGTGACCGGGGCCGAGCCGCGAGGGAACAGCTCATGAGCGTCTACGAGGCCGAACTCGTCGTCGAGCGGCGGGAGATCGCGGCCGACGGGGTGCTCGCCCTGACCCTGCGCCATCCGCTGGGCGAGCCGCTTCCGGCCTGGGAGCCGGGCGCCCATCTCGACATCGTGCTCGCACCCGGCCTGGAGCGGCAGTACTCGCTGTGCGGCGATCCGGCGGACCGGTCGGCCTGGCGGATCGCGGTGCTGCGCGAGAGCGCCGGGCGGGGCGGCTCGGCCCATGTGCACGAGCAGCTCGGCACGGGCGCCAAAGTCCGGGTGCGCGGACCGCGGAACAACTTCCGCCTGGAGCCCGCCCCTCGCTACCGCTTCGTCGCCGGGGGCATCGGCATCACCCCGATCCTGCCGATGCTGGCGGCGGCCGAGGCGGCGGGCGCCGAGTGGACGCTGCTGTACGGCGGGCGCACCCGCGGTTCCATGGCGTTCGGCGGGGAACTGTCCCGCTACGGCGACCGGGTGACGATCGCGCCCGAGGACGAGACGGGGCTGCTGGACCTGGCGCCGGTGCTGGAGGACCTGCCCGAGGGCACGCTCGTCTACTGCTGCGGCCCCGGGCCGTTGCTGGACGCCGTCGAGGCCCGCTGCCCGTCCGGGGTGCTGCGGGTCGAACGATTCCGGCCGAAGGAACGGGAGACGGGCGAGGACGCCGCCTTCGAGGTGGAACTCGCGCGCAGCGGACGGGCGTTGACCGTGGAGCCCGGCGTTTCCGTGCTGGACGCGGTGCGCGCCGCCGGGGTCGAGGTGCTGTACTCCTGCACCGAGGGCACCTGCGGCACATGCGAGACCGACGTCCTGGAGGGAGAGCCTGACCACCGCGACTCGGTGCTGACCGAGGAGGAACGCGCGGCGGGCGAGACCATGCTCATCTGTGTGTCCCGCTGCCGCGGCGGGCGGCTGGTGCTGGACCTCTGACCCGAAGGTGCCGCTTTCAACAAGCCTTCACCGCACGTGCATTGACCATGGCTCCGGGTGGGCCCTAGGTTCCCGGCTGAGCACTTCCGTACTGCCTGCGCACAGCCTGTCGGAGCACCTCAGCCGGTCCCACCGGGGGAGCCATGCGTCGTCTGCTCGTCGGCCTCACGGCCTTGTCCGTCCTGGCCGCCGTCACCGCCTGCGGCTCGTCCGACTCCGGCGGGCAGGACAAGGCCGGCTCGTCCGGCCCCACCACCGTCAAGGTCGGAGTCGTCCCCGTGCTGGACGTCGCCCCCCTCTACCTGGGCGAGAAGCAGGGCTTCTACGCCGACCGCGGCATCGAGCTGGAGCTGTCGCCGGCCCAGGGCGGGGCCGCGATCGTGCCCGGGGTCGTGTCCGGCCAGTTCCAGTTCGGCTTCAGCAACACCACGTCACTGCTGGTCGCCCGGTCCAAGAACATGCCCGTGAAGGCCGTGGCGAACGGTGCCGCCTCCACGGGCGAGGGCGGCGCCGACTTCGCCGCCATCACCGTGAAGAAGGGCTCACCGCTCACCTCCGCCAAGCAACTGGGAGGCAGGAAGGCGGCGGTCAACACCCTCAACAACATCTGCGACACCTCGATCAGGGAGTCCGTCCGCAAGGACGGCGGCGACCCCTCGAAGGTCGAGTTCGTCGAGATGCCCTTCGACCAGATGCCGGCCGCGCTGGACGGCGGGCAGGTCGACGCGGCCTGCACCCCGGAGCCCGCCCTGGCCACCGTCAAGGCCGCGGGCGGCAAGGAGATCGCGTCGAACTTCTACGACGTGTCACCCGACCTCACCGTGGCCATGTACTTCACCTCCCAGCAGTACGCCGCGAAGAACCCGGACCTGGTGAAGAGGTTCCAGGAGGCGACCGCGGAGTCGCTGAGGTACGCCGACAGCCACCCGGAGGAGGTCCGGCAGATCCTCACCACCTACACGAAGATCCCCGCCACCTTGCTGAAGGAGCTGACCCTGCCGCGCTACCCGGCCGAACCGGACCGGCCGTCGATCGAGCGGCTGGCCGAACTCGGTGAGCGGGACGGCCTGTTCGAGAAGGCACCGGACCTGGACGAGCTGCTGCCGTGAGGGGCGCCGACGCGGCCCTCGGCGCGGCCGGGCTCGCGGTGTTCCTCCTCCTCGGCGAGGCGGTGCCACGGCTCGGTCTGGTCGACGAGGACTACTTCCCGCCGGCCGCCCGCATCGCCGAGGCGCTCGGCCGGGAACTCTCCGACAGCGCCTTCTGGTCGGCGCTCGGTGACACCCTCACCGGCTGGGCGCTGGGCCTGGCGGTCGCGGTGGGCGCGGGTGTCGTCGCGGGCGTGGTGATCTCCGTGGTGCCGTATCTGCGCGAGGCGACGGCCTCGACGATCGAGTTCCTGCGGCCCATCCCGTCGGTCGCGCTGATCCCGCTGGCGGTGCTGCTGTACGGCACGGAACTGCGCTCGGTGCTGCTCCTCGTCGTGTACGCCTCGTTCTGGCAGGTGCTGATCCAGGTCCTGTACGGCGTGCGGGACGTCGACCCGGTCGCGGAGCAGACGGCACGCTCGTACGGCCTGGGCACCTGGGCGCGGATCCGGCACGTGCTGTGGCCGACGGCGCTGCCGTACGTCATGACCGGAGTGCGGCTGGCCGCGGCCGTGGCGTTGGTCCTCGCCGTCACCGCCGAACTGGTCATCGGCGCCCCGGGGCTGGGCGCCCGCATCGCGGTGGCACAGACCTCACAGGCGGTGCCGGAGATGTACGCGCTGATCGTGGTGACGGGGGTGCTCGGGCTGCTGATCAACGTGGGGGCGAGGGCGGTGGAGCGGCGGGCGCTGGCCTGGCACCAGTCGGTGCGCGGGGAGGTGGCGGTGTGATGGGGGTCCCCCCTGGTCGAGCGATGTCGACAGCTTGGGGGAGGGCCCTGATGCGGGTGCTGTTCACGCTCGCCCTGCCCGCTGTGCTGGTGGCTGTCTGGTGGGTGGCGTCGGCAGGCAGCACGAATGTCTACTGGCCGCCGTTGCGGACGGTCCTCGGCGCCTTCCCGGACGTCTGGACGGGCGAGCGGCTGCGCGGCGACGTGGTGCCCAGCGTGCTGCGGCTCGCGGCGGGGTACGGCGCGGCGGCCGTCGTGGGGGTGACGCTCGGCACGGTCATCGGCTCCTGCCGGCGGGTGCGGGCGCTGTGCGAGCCGGTGCTGGAGTTTTTGCGGGCGGTGCCGCCTCCGGTGCTGGTGCCGGTCATCATGCTGTTCGCCGGCATCGGCGACGCGATGAAGGTCGCGGTGATCGCGAGCGGTTGTGTGTGGCCGGTGCTGCTCAACACGGTCGAGGGCGTCCGCGCGGTCGATCCGGTGATGACCGAGACGGCCCGCTCCTACGGCGTCACGGGCGTGGCCCGGCTGCGGGACGTGGTGCTGCGCTCGGCGAGCCCGCAGATCTTCGCGGGGCTGCGCCAGGCCCTGTCGATCGGGATCATCCTCATGGTGATCAGCGAGATGTTCGCGGCCAGCAACGGCCTCGGGTTCACCATCGTGCAGTTCCAGCGCGGCTTCGCCATCCCCGACATGTGGACCGGGATCCTGCTCCTCGGTCTGCTCGGCTTCCTCCTCTCGGTCCTCTTCCGGCTGGCCGAGCGGCGGGTGCTCGGCTGGTACCACGGCTTGCGCGAGGCCGGCCGGCGGTCCCCGTGAACCTCGCGAAAGGGCGGTCCATGCTCGACGTACACGGCCTGCGCAAGGTCTACGAGGGTGCGGGGCGGCGGACGGAGGCGGTGCGCGACCTGACCTTCAGCGTGGCGGCGGGGGAACTGGTCTGCCTGGTCGGACCGTCGGGCTGCGGCAAGACGACCCTGCTGAAGTGCGTCGGCGGTCTGCTCGCCCCGACGGCCGGTGAGGTGCGGCTCGCGGGCCGCACGGTGGACGGGCCGCCGCGGGGCATGGCGTTCGTGTTCCAGGAGTACGGCCGCAGCCTGTTCCCGTGGATGCGGGTCGGGCAGAACGTCGAACTGCCCCTGAAGCAGAAGAAGCTGGACCGGGGGCGGCGGCGCGCGCTGGTCGCGGACGCGCTGGAGTCGGTGGGGCTCGCGGATGCCGCGACGGCGTATCCGTGGCAGCTGTCGGGCGGGATGCAGCAGCGGGTGGCCATCGCGCGGGCGCTGGCGTACGAGCCGGAGGTGCTGCTGATGGACGAGCCGTTCGCGGCGGTGGACGCCCAGACCCGGGCCGATCTGGAGGACCTCGTACGGCTGTTGTGGCGGGAGCGCGGGATCACGATCCTGTTCGTCACCCATGACATCGACGAGGCCGTGTACCTGGGTGAGCGGGTGATCGTGCTGTCCGCCTCCCCCACCGTCGTCCAGGAGCAGCTGAAGGTCGATCTGCCGGCCGAGCGGGACCAGGTGCACACGCGCGTGGCCCCGCGCTTCGCCGAGCTGCGGACCCGGGTGTACGAGCAGATCCAGGTGGCGAAGCGCGGGGCGTCCGAGGCGGTCGGGACGGATACGCCTCCACCTCGCTGAACTGGCGCCAGACCAACCGGTGTTGCCCGTCATCTGAAGCCGCGGGCGGCGCAGGCCGGTGCCGTCGGGCAGGGGCGCGGTGCCACACGTAGCGCAAACAGTGCAAGCGGCTTGGGTGGTCGTGCGCAGAGCCGGTCGGGTCCTGCCCTCGGACCTGCCTCGGACCGGTCACGGTGCGGCCCACAGGCCCCGGACATGTCCGAGGTGCCGGCTCATCACGGCCCGTACGGCCTCCTCGTCGCGGGCGAGCAGCGCGTCGAGGATCTCCAGGTGTTCCTCGGCCGACGCCTCCAGCCGTCCCTGTTCCACCAGCGCCGTCAGCCCGTAGAGCCGGGAGCGGCGTCTGAGGTCGCGTACGACGTCGACGAGATGGCCGTTGCCCGCGAGCGCCAGCAGCCCGAGGTGGAAGCGCAGGTCGGCCTCCACATAGGCGATGAGGTCGCCGGCCGCGGCGGAGGTGACGATCTCCCGGGCGACCGGGCGGAGCGCCTCCAGGGCCACCGGGTCGGCCGTGCGGGCCAGTTCGGCCGTGGTGGGGATCTCGATCAGTGCCCGGATGTGGGTGTAGTCGTCGAGCTGCTGCTCGGAGACGGCGGTGACGCGGAAGCCCTTGTTGGGCACGGTGTCGACCAGGCCCTCCTTGGCCAGGTCGAGCATGGCCTCGCGCACGGGTGTGGCGGAGACGCCGAAGCGGGCGGCGAGACCGGGGGCCGAGTAGACCTCGCCGGGCCGCAGTTCGCCGGCGATCAGGGCGGCCCGCAGCGCGTCCGCGACCCGCTCCCGGTGGCTGGGCTTCCTGCTGCCCAGCACGGGCAGGGCGGGGGTGTGCTGCGGGGCCATGACGGTCGGGGTTCCTCTCGTGGTCGGGGTGCGCGGGCCGGTCTACAGGACGAAGCCGGCCGGGAACGGGTCGTCGGGGTCGAGCAGGTACTGGGCGGTGCCGGTGATCCAGGCGCGTCCGGTGAAGCTGGGCAGCACGGCCGGGCGGCCGGCGACCTCGGTCGTGCCGAGCAGCCTGCCGGTGAACCGGGTACCGATGAAGGACTCGTTCACGAACTCGGTGTGCAGCGGGAGTTCGCCGCGTGCATGCAGTTGTGCCATGCGGGCGCTGGTACCGGTGCCGCAGGGCGAGCGGTCGAACCAGCCGGGGTGGATGGCCATGGCGTGCCGGGAGTGGCGGGCGGTCGAGCCGGGGGCGGCCAGGTAGACGTGATGGAGGCCGTGGATGGACGGGTCCTCCGGGTGGACGGGCGGGTCCTCGGCGTTGACGGCGGCCATGAGGGACAGGCCCGCGGCGAGGATCTCGTCCTTGCGGGACCGGTCGAAGGGCAGGCCGAACCGCTCCAGCGGCAGGATGGCGTAGAAGTTGCCGCCGAACGCCAGGTCGTAGGTCACCGTCCGGCCGTCGGCGAGGGTGGCCTCGCGGTCGAGGCCGACGGCGAAGGAGGGCACGTTCCGGAGGGTGACCGCCTTGGCGGCCCCGTCCTCGACGGCCACCTCGGCGACGACCTGGCCCGCCGGGGTGTCGAGCCGGATGGTGGTGACCGGCTCGACGACCTCGACCATGCCGGTCTCGACCAGCACGGTCGCCACGCCGACGGTGCCGTGCCCGCACATCGGCAGATAGCCGGAGACCTCGATGTAGACGACGCCCCAGTCGCAGTCGGGCCGGGTCGGCGGCTGGAGGATCGCGCCGCTCATGGCGGAGTGACCGCGCGGCTCGTTCATCAGCAACTGTTTGACGTCGTCGCGGTGTTCGCGGAACCACAGCCGCCGCTCGTTCATGGTGGCGCCGGGGATGGTGCCGATGCCTCCGGTCACCACCCGGGTCGGCATGCCCTCGGTGTGAGAGTCGACGGCGTGCAGGACGAGTCTGCTGCGCATGATCCTCAGCTCAATCCGGCCGCGACGGCCTTCTCCGTGGCGGCGCGCACCGCCGCCTCCTGCTCGGGCGGCAGCGCCGTGCGGGGCGGGCGGCAGGGCCCGCCGTGGCGGCCGGCGAGGTCCATGGACAGCTTGATGGCCTGGACGAACTCCACCCGCGAGTCCCAGCGCAGCAGCGGGTGCAGCTGCCGGTACAGGGGCAGCGCGGTGTCCAGGTCGCCGCCGACGGCGGCGCGGTACAGCTCGACGCAGGCGCGGGGCAGCGCGTTGGGGTAGCCCGCCACCCAGCCCTTGGCGCCCGCCACGGCCAGCTCCAGCAGGACGTCGTCCGCGCCGATCAGCAGGTCCAGCTCGGGGGCGAGTTCGGCGATCCGGTAGGCCCGGCGGACATCGCCGGAGAACTCCTTCACACCCTGGATGTGCCCCTCGCCGTGCAGCCGGGCGAGCAGTTCGGGCACGAGGTCGACCTTGGTGTCGATCGGGTTGTTGTACGCGACGACCGGCAGGCCCGACCCGGCGACCTCGGCGTAGTGGGCGACGACGGAGCGCTCGTCGGCGCGGTAGGCGTTCGGTGGCAGCAGCATCACCGCGTGGCAGCCCGCCTCGCCGGCCTGCTCGGCCCAGCGGCGGGACTCGGCGGATCCGTACGCGGCGACGCCCGGCATCACGCGTTCCCCGCCGATCGCGGCGACGGCCGTCTCGACGACCCGGGCCCGCTCCTCGGGTGTGAGCACCTGGTACTCGCCGAGGGAGCCGTTCGGTACGACACCGTCGCAGCCGTTCTCGACCAGCCAGGCGCAGTGCTCGGCGTACCGGTCGTAGTCGACGGAGAGGCCGTCGTCCAGCGGGAGCGCGGTGGCGACGAGGACGCCGCGCCAGGGGCGGTGATCGGTCATGACAGTCCCTCCTGGGGGTGTTGGCGCGCGAGGACGCCGAGCGGTACGGGACGGGCGAACGGGCGCTTGGCCGGGGTGGGGGCGCAGCCGGCGAGACCGGCGACGGCGGTGCCGCACATCCGGCCCTGGCACCAGCCCATGCCGGCCCGGGTCAGGAGCTTCACGGTGCGTTCGTCGCCCGCTCCGAGATGCAGTGCCTCGCGCACGGCCCCGGCGGTGACCTCCTCGCAGCGGCAGATCACGGTGTCGTCGGTGATCTGCTCGGCCCAGTGCGCGGGTGGCGTGTAGGCGGCGTCGAGGGCGGCGGCGCAACGCCTGAGCCGGGTGCGGGAGGTGAGGGCGGCGGGAGCGGGGTCGGGGACGGTGCCCCGCAGGTGCGCGGCGGCGGAGCGGCCGGCGATGTGGCCTTCGGCCAGGGCGAGGGCGGCGCCGCCGATGCCGGTGGCCTCCCCGGCCGCCCACACGCCGGGTACGTCGGTGCGCTGCTCGGTGTCGACGGCCACGGCGAACCCGTCGACGTGGCAGCCGAGACTCTCGGCGAGGTCGGTGTGCGGGAGCATGCCGTGGCCGGCGGCCAGGGTGTCGCAGGGCAGGTGTCGCTCGGTGCCGGGCCGGACGCGCCCGTCGGCGTCGAGGGCGGCGACGGTGACACCGGTCAGCCGGTCGTCGCCGTGGGCGCGGACGGCGGTGTGGCGGGTGAGGACCGGCACGCGGTGGCGCAGCAGCCGGGCGGCGTATCCGGCGCCTTCCGGGAGTTTGCCGGCCAGGGCCCGGCCGTGGCGGGCGAGGCGTCCGGGGCCGGCCGACTCGACGAGGGCGGCGACCTCGACGCCGGCGGCCGCGAGTCCGGTCGCCACGGGCAGCAGCAGCGGCCCGGTGCCGGCCACGACCGCCCGGCGTCCCGGCACCACGAGCCCGCCCTTGAGCATGGCCTGGGCTCCCCCGGCCGTGACGACGCCGGGGAGGGTCCAGCCGGGGAAGGGCAGCACCTGCTCGTAGCCGCCGGTGGCCAGGAGCACGGCGCGGGCGGGCACCTCGGCCGGCTCCTCCTGCTCCGGCCCGAGCAGCGCGTGCACGGTGAAGCCGTCCGGGGTGCGCTCCACGCTCCAGACGTGGTGATCCGTCAGCACGCGTACGGCGCCGGCGGCGAGCCCGTCCCGCAACCGCTCCCAGGTCCGCCACCGGTGGTGCAGCGCCTCGGGCCGCCCGGCGCCGAGTCCGGCGGCGGGCTGCCGGTAGAACTGTCCGCCGGTCTGCGCCGCGGCGTCGACGAGCGTGACCCGTACGCCGCGCGCGGAGGCCGCCAGGGCGGCGGCGAGCCCGGCCGGTCCGGCGCCGATCACCGCGAGGTCAGTCGGCATGTGCCCCCCTCCTCGTGGCCCGTTCCGTCCTGCGTGCCGATCACGTCCCCGGGCCGCACCGGCACCAGGCAGGCCCGTTGATTCGGGCGGCCGTTGACGGTCACCAGGCAGTCGAAGCAGACGCCGATCCCGCAGAACACCCCGCGCGCACGGCCCTCGCCCCTGGTGGTGCGCCAGGAGGTGACGCCCGCCGTCCACAGCACGGCGGCGACCGTCTGCCCGGGCAGCGCCTCGACCGGCCGCCCGTCGAAGGTGACCGTGAAGGCGGGGCCGGGCCTGGCCCCCGCCAGCTCCAGCGGGTTCACTCGGCCTCCTCGGTGAAGCGGTCGGGCCGGAACGGGCCGAGGTCCAGGTCGGGGGTCCGTCCCGTCAGCACCTGCGCGACGAGGTGCCCGGTGCCGGTGGCCAGGCCGATGCCCGCGCCTTCGTGCCCGCAGGCGTGGAAGAGCCCGGGCGCCCTCGGGTCGGCGCCGATCGCGGGCAGGTGGTCCGGCAGATACGGCCGGAAGCCGGCGTACGTCCGCAGGGCCCGGACTCCGGTGAGGAAGGGGAAGAGCCCTGTCGCCCCCGCCGCCAGCGCGCGCAGCGCCGGGAGGGACAGCGACCGGTCGAAGCCGACCCGTTCGCGGCTGGCGCCGATGAGGACCGGCCCGGCCGGGGTGCCCTCCACCACCGGGGAGGTCTGCAGCGCCGCCGAGTCGCTGGCGACGTCGGCCACGTAGTCGGCGGCGTACACCTTGTGCCGGATGCGGGGCGGCAGCGGTTCGGTGACCAGGACGAACCCCCGCCGGGGCAGCACCGGCAGGCTCACCCCGGCGCGGGCCGCCACCTCGCCGCCCCAGGTGCCGGCCGCGTTGACGACGGCGGGCGCGTGGAGGTCGCCCCGGCCGGTCCGCACGCCGCGCACCGCACCGCCCGCTCCACGCAGGACCCCGGTCACCTCCCACCCGGTGAGCACCCGGGCCTTCGAGGCGCGCAGCAGGTGCGCCGCAGCGAGGGCGGGCATCACCTGGGCGTCCTGCGGGTAGTGCACGCCGCCCGCGAGGCCGGGGGTCAGGTACGGCTCCAGGTCGGTGAGCCGGTCGGGCGGCACCGGGACCGCCTCGACCCCGGCCGCGCGCTGCTCGGCGGCGAGTTTCTCCAGCCCGGCCCGTGCCCGCTCGGTAGCGGCGACGACGACACCGCCCTTGGCCTCGTACTCGACGGCATCTCCCAGCCCCTCCCGGGCCAGATCGGCCCACAGCCGGGCGGAGAGGAGGGCCAGTTCGAGTTCCGGTCCGGGTTCCTTGTCGGAGACGAGGAGGTTGCCCTCCCCCGCTCCGGTCGTCCCGCCGGCCACCGGGCCCCGGTCCACCACGACGGTGTCCAGGCCCGACCGGGCCGCGTACAGTGCGGCGGCGGCGCCGACCACACCGGCTCCGACCACCACGACATCGCAGGTCAGCGACTCGCTCACGTCAGTACTATGTCACACACCACAGAAGCGGGGAAGGGTGCCGCGAGGGCGGGCGGACGCACGGGGAAGGTCAGTCGACCGCGGAGACGACCTTCAGGTGAGAGGCGGTACGGCGGGTGCGGCGCTCCCGGGCCGGAGCCCGGCGGGCCTCGCGCAGGACGAACGTGACCCGGGCGCAGCCCAGTTCCTCGAGCGTCCTGGACGTCTCGACCACGACCCGGCATTCGGTGGCACCGCGGCGCGGATCGGGGTGCAGCAGCGGCCGTACGGCACCGTCCTGTTCGACGGCGTCCTCGCCGACCGCGCGGATCCAGTGCGGCAGGCCGTGCCGGTAGGCGGCCTCCATGATCGGGTCCTGGGCGATGTCGCGGCGGATGGCCTGCAGGCCGTGCTCGGGGCCGTGGCTCTCCACGGTCCGTGCGAAGTGCGCGAGCATCGGCAGGCACCAGCTCGCCTCGTGCTCGCCGAGCACCGTGGGGGCGTCGGGGTGGAACAGCACGAACCTGAGGAAGTTGTCGTCCGGCATGGCCGTCGGGTGGGGGCCGACCTCGCGAAAAAGTGACCGGAAGGCGCCGTTGGTCAGCAGCACGTCCCAGCAGTGGTCGACGACGAGCGACGGGAAGGGGACACCCTCGAGAAGCCCGGCGTAGTCGTCCAGGTAGGCCTGGGCCTCGGGAGTCTCGGGGACGGGCCGCGGTGCCGGCCGCTGCCCTCCTGCCTGATATGCCATCGGGAGGTCACCCCTCTTGCCTGTGCGGCCTTGACGCGGCGCCCCGATCCTGCTGCCCCGAGCTGAGGCGTGTCAACTATCGTGGCATTTCATGCCTGTTGACGGCTGAAATTGGCCACAGTTGTGGCGAGACCTGGATGTGAGTTCGAAGCACCGGCTACGCTCCGGGAAGTTCACGCCGGGGTAGGTCACGGCATCCACTTGTGAGAAGCCTGTGAGATACGTAGGAGATCTGTCGGTGACGGGTGGCTTCGTCGAGGGTCCGAGCGCCACGCGTACGGCCGTGCTACCGGCCGTCGTCTCCCGTGTCACCGCGCTCGCCGACCGGCTCGGCGTGCCGCACGCCGAGGTCTTCGACACCGGCCGGCTGTCCGTCGCCTCCGGGGTCCCGGAGCCGGTGGTCAAGGCCCTGCTCAGCGGCCGGCCCGCGGGCGAGCCCGATGTGCAGGCCCGGTTCCTGCAGCGCCTGGACCTGTTGCGCCGGACCCGGCTCAAGCCCAACGGCCGCAAGTACACCCAGCAGGAGATCGCCGACGGCGCGGGCATGTCCCGCCAGCAGGCCGGCGCCCTCATCAACGGTGACCGGCGGCCGACCATGGAGCACTGCGACGCCCTCCAGCGGTTCTTCCGGGTGCACGCCGGCTTCCTGACGGCCGAGGACCCCGAGGCGCTGGTGAGCGCCCTCCAGCACACCGAGCAGGAGCTGCTGCAGAAGCTCGCCGACCGCGAGCGGGAGGCGACCGCGGCGGCGGACGACCCGCTGGAGCGGCTGTTGCAGGACCACGGCGTGCGCGGCATCGCCTGGCGGGCCGCGCAACTGCCCACCGACCAGCACCGCGACAAGGTCGCGGAGTGGCTGGACATGCTCCTGGAGAGCGTCAAGCGGCCCGAGTCGTGACCGTGGGGAGAACTGTGGGCATCGGTAAGGAAATGCGCCGCCTGTGCGGCGAGCTGGTCGCGGAGCTGACCCTCCCCGCGCCGGCTCGGCCCGACGAGCTGTACGCCGCCCTGTGCGACGGCATGAGCAGACGCCGCGGTCGCCCCGTCCTCTTCCGTACGGCCGCCTTCCCGCCCGGGACCGCCAGCGGGCTCTGGCTCGACATGGCCGAGCAGGACCTCGTCGTGATCGAGGAACGCACCGCTCCCGAACACCAGTTGGTGATCCTCGGCCACGAGCTGTGGCACATGAAGGCCGGGCACTGCTCCCACCACGTCGGGGGCGCCGCCGTCGCGGCCCGGCTGCTGGACGACGGGGCCGACCTCCAGGCGACCGTGCTGAAGGTCGCCGCGCGCACCCGCTTCGACCTCGACGACGAGAAGGAGGCCGAGAGCTTCGGTCTGCTGCTCGCCAGCAAGTGCCGGGCCTGGCTGGCCGGTTCGTCATCGCGGGGGCCGGTGCAGCGGGACCATCTCGCGGGACGGATCGAGGCCTCGCTGGGGTACCGCGGACCGCAGGGCTGACGGGCCGTCCCCGGCGGCGACCGGTGCGTCCGCCTCCGCCGAGCGGGCGAACCGGAGGGCGGCGGGACCGGATTGTCAGTGGTGGGCGGCAAGCTGGAGGTGCGCCACCGCTGTGCGGGGCGTGCGCGCCGCGAGGGCGCTTGACCGACGACGCCGACACGGGGAGAGCCGACCGATGCCCACCGCCGTTCTGACCGATCGTGAACGCACCGCCGTCCAGGCCTATCTGCGACTGCTGCACACCGTCCGGGCCGCCTTCGACCTGGAGGGCGGCCCGCCGCTCGTCCCGCCCACGGTGCTCGCCGAGGCGGAGCAGGCCTTGGAACGCGCCGGGCTGACCGGCAACGAGGAGGCGTTCTTCCGCCTCCTGGAGAACTGGTGCCCGGAGCCGGGTCCCTGAGCCACGGTGACGCGGACCGGGTGCCGCGGAGCGGGGTCAGACGTGCGGTACGGCGATCGCCGTCGCGATCAGGCCCCGCGCCGCTGTCCAGCGGCCGTCGAAGTGGGTGAGGCGGCGGGCGCCCACACGGGGGCCGGGGACGAGCAGCGCCGCGCGGAAGGTGCCGTCCGCGGTGAGCTCGATGTCGGCCTCCATGAAGTCCAGCCACTTCCCGGTGAGGGGGAACCACGCCTTGTAGACGGATTCCTTGGCGCTGAACAGCAGCCGGTCCCAGTGGATGTCGGGGCGTTCGGCCGCGAGCCGCCGCAGCCGGCCGGCCTCGGCCGGCAGGGACACGGACGACAGGACGCCCTCCGGTAGCGGGCCGTGGGTCTCGGCGTCGATGCCGAGGGAGGCCAGGTCGGTGGCGCGGGCCAGCGCGGCGGCGCAGTAGCCGTCGCAGTGGGTCATGCTTCCGGCCAGCCCTTCCGGCCAGCGGGGGGCGCCGCGTTCCCCCGGCAGGATCGGCTGCGGCGGCACGCCGAGCTTCTCCATGGCGCTGCGGGCGCAGGAGCGCACGACGGCGAACTCCCTGCGCCGCGCGGCGACCGCCCGCGCCACGAGCGGCGCCTCCTCGGGGTGGAGCGGCGTGGCCGCCTCCTCGTGGCCGTACGCCTCCACGGTGACCGCGGCTTCCGGCAGCAGGTCCCCGATCACCGCTCCTCGCCCTCCCCCGGCAGGATCGTGCGCAGCCGCCCCGGTGGTCCTGACCGCTTGCGCCACTCGCGCGGGTAGCCCACCGACACCTCCTCGAAGCGCACGCCCTCGTGCCAGGTGGTGCGGGGGATGTGCAGATGGCCGTAGACCATCGTCCGGACGCGGAACCTGCGGTGCCAGTCGGCGGTCAGGTCCGTGCCGCACCACATGGCGAACTCGGGGTGCCACAGGACGTCCATCGGGTGCCGGTGCAGCGGGTAGTGGTTGACGGGGATCACCGGCAGGTCGCCGGGCAGTTCGGCGAGCCTGCGTTCGGTCTCCGCGGTCCGGGCCCGGCACCAGGCCTCCCGGCTCGGGTAGGGGTCGGGGTGCAGCAGATACTCGTCGGTGCAGACGATCCCGGTGCCCTGCGCGTACTCCAGTCCCTGCTCCTTGGTGGCGCAGCCGGCCGGCAGGAAGGAGTAGTCGTACAGCAGGAAGAGCGGGGCGACGGCCACCGGGCCGCCGGGGCCTTCCCAGACGGGGTAGGGATCCTCGGGTGTCGTCACTCCGAGTTCGCGGCACAGTTCGACCAGGTACGCGTAGCGGGCGGCACCGCGCAGGGTCACGGAGTCGCTCGGATGGGTCCACAGCTCGTGGTTGCCGGGCACCCAGACGACCTTGCGGAAGCGGCCCGAGAGCGTCTCGAGGGCCCAGCGGATGTCCACCACGGTCTCCGCGACGTCACCGGCGACGAGCAGCCAGTCGTCGTCCGTCCCGGGCCGCATGCCCTCGACCAGGGCGCGGTTCTCCGGGTACCCGACGTGCAGATCGCTGACGGCCAGCAGTTGTGCGGCTCCACCGGCCGTCGACATCACCCTTTGCCCCCTCCGTGCACCCGGACGCCACCAAGAGATCACATCAGTGCGACCGGGACAAGGGAGGCCCGAGGGCCGTGCCCGGAGAAACCCTTCACACGCGCGTTGCACGGCGGGGCCCGCCGAAGCCGTATGATCTGCCCCAACACCACCGCTTGGAATTTCCCTTTCACAGGGGCGGTTTGGTGTCCCTCCATTCTTCTGCCCGGGCACGGGCTGCTCAGCCCTGCCCGCGAACCGTGAAAGGCGGCCTGCATGGTCTCTCGCGTACGCGTCTGGCTCAACCGCACGTACGCGGAGAACGTGTTCTTCATGGATCAGCTGCGGAGAAATCCCAGCGACCGGGCCGTCGAGATCCATGCCACCCACGGCGACCCCGACTCGCCCGTGCTGGCCGCCGCCGACACCGCCGAGCTGGAACCCGAGAACCTCTCCCCCGCCGGGTATGTCGAGTACGCGCTGGACCAGTGCGCGCGACGCGGGATCGACGTGTTCGTGCCCCGGCTGCACCAGTCGGCGATCGTGGCGCAGCGCGCCGAGTTCGAGGCGGCCGGCACGGCCCTGCTGGCGCCGCCCCCCGAGGCCGTGGCCGTCTTCCACGACAAGGTGATCGCCTACGAGGCGGTCCAGGCGATCGGGGTACCGGTGCCGCCGTGGTACCGGGTCCGCTCGGAGGACGAACTCGTCGCAGCCGTCGAGGAGCTGGAGGCCGACGGGCACAAGGCGTGCTTCAAGCCGGCGTCCGGGGCCGGCGGGGTGGGTTTTCGCGTGATCACGCGTACGCCCTTCTCGCTGATGCATCTGAGCGGGTTCCCCAGCCCGTACGTGCCGCTCGATCTGGTGCTGGAGGCGCTGCGAAGTGCCGAGGAGCCGGTGGACTGGCTGGTGATGCCGCGGCTCGAGCAGCCCGAGGTGTCGGTGGACTGCCTCACCGGCCCGGACAACCGGGTCCGGCTGGCGGTGGGCCGCACCAAGAACGGCCGCCGCCGGGGCTTCACCCTGGACGAGCAGTGGCTGGACCCGGCCCGGCGGATCGCCGAGGGCTTCGGTCTGCACTACCTGTCCAACATCCAGTTCCGGATGTTCGGCGACCGGCCGGTCCTCATGGACGTCAACACCCGCCCGGCCGGCGGACTGCACCAGCTGTCCCTGTGCGGCGTCAACGCCCCCTGGGCCGCGGTGCAGCTGGCCCTCGGTGAGGACCCGGGCGAGATGGTTCCGCCGTTCCTGGGCCAGGACTACACGGTGGTGTCGGGGCTGCGTCCGCTGCGGCCGGTGTCGCTGCCGCAGCAGCGGCCGGAGGCGACGGAGCCGCTGCCGGGGGTGCCCGCACCCCCGTCGGCGGAACCGGTCGGCCCCGTCGGCGCGGCGGCTCAGGCGCTGCCCTTCTAGGGGGTGTCCGCGAAGTCGCGTCGTCCGCCCGGAGGGCGGACCCCGCGGCGTCATGGGGGTGCCCCCTGCTCGAGCGGAGTCGAGAGCTTGGGAGAGCGTGCTCTCGGCGTGCCGGGCGTCGCGAGGCAGACGGGATTTTGCGACACCCCCTAGCGCCTGGCGGCGAGTGCCTCGCGCCACACGGGGCTGTCGACATAGTGGTTGTCGAAGCGTTCCGAGGAGTCCTTGATCTCCTGCGGGTCGGCCTCGCCGCGCATCACCCGGCCCAGCAGCCGCAGGTAGTCGAAGCGTCCCGCGCCCGGGGTGAAGACGAACAGCACGTCGGCTGTCGCTCCGGGTGCGGCGGCGAAGGCGTGCGGGGTGTGGGGCGGGACCAGCAGGAAGTCGCCGGCCCGGAGCACGGTGATCTCCTCGCCCACCAGGACCTGGAGCGCTCCGTCGATCACGTAGAACAGCTCGGACGCCTTGGTGTGCAGGTGGGCGGGCGCGCCGACCGCGCCCTCGGCGAACGTCGACCGGTAGCTGGTGAGCCGCCCGCCGGTGTCCCGGGAGTCGGCGAGGAGGGTCATCACGCTGCTGGGGTCGCGCGTCGTCTCGGCCTCGGCGGCGCGGGTGAGGAGCGGCTGAACGTGGCCGATGTGTTCCGTCTCGTTCTGCTTCGTCGTCATGATGATGACTCTAGGGAGCCGAGCGACCCATGGCCGGGGGCATTCCGGTGCCGGAATCGTGGGTCAATTCGGCGGTCGGAAGCGGCCCTCGCCCCGGTACAGCTCCAGTGCTCCTTCCAGTTCGGCGGCCGGCACCGTGGCGTGCGGATCGAGGTCCGCCGCCGTGGGGGGAGCGATCCAGAGGATCCCGGGCGCAGGGCCCCGGCACAGCCGCCGATCAGGTCACGGCCCACGTCCAGGTCGCCGTACGCGGTGTCCCACAGGGCGACCCCGTCGTGGTGGCGGCTGGGCAGGACGGCGTACCCGGCGCCGGCCCGCGCGACGAGCCTGGCCCGGTCGCGCGGGTCCTAGCGGGCGGCCGTGAACCGGTGGAGCTGGGACGGCGACCAGGACTCCTGGACGCCGTCGACGGCGTAGATGCCCCAGTGGACGAAGATGCCGAGCTTGGCGTCCTCGAACCACGGCTGCATGGCCACCAGGTCAGCCCCTGCGCAGGCGGAGGGTGAGGATCTGGAAGGGCCGCAGGGCGACGGCGACGGCGCCGTCGGTGATCTCCGCGTCCTGAAGCGGTCGTTCCAGCAGGTCGGTGATCTGGGCGCCGGCGAGCGGGAACCCGGTGCGCAGGGTGCCGGTGGCGCGACCGCCGCGGGATTCGTAGAGCCGCACGACGACATCGCCGGAGGCGTCGTCGGCGAGCTTGACCGCCTCCACGGTGACGCCCTCGCCCTCGGCGGTGACGACCGGTTCGGGGGCCCCGGCCGACTCGGCCACCCGGAGCGGGAGGTTGAGCGAGTAGCCCTCGGCCACGGCGTCCTCGATGGTCGCGCCGGGCAGCAGCGCGTAGGTGAAGCGGTGGCGGCCCTGGTCGGCCTCGGGGTCGGGGATGCGCGGGGCGCGGACCAGGCTGAGGCGGACGGTGGTCGTGGTGCCGCCGTCCTCGCGGACCGTGCGGGAGACGTCGTGGCCGTAGGTCGAGTCGTTGATGACGGCCACACCGTAGCCCGGCTCGCCGAGGTGCACCCAGCGGTGGCCGGAGACCTCGAAGCGAGCCGCCTCCCAGGTGGTGTTGGTGTGGGTGGGGCGCTGGATGTGGCCGAACTGGATCTCGGCGGAGGAGTGCGGGGCGCGGATGTCGACCGGGAAGGCCGCCTTGAGGATCTTCTCGGTCTCGTGCCAGTCGATGTCCGTCTCGATGTCGATCCGGGGGCTGCCGGCGCGGACGGTGATGGTCTGGGTGATGGTGGAGCCCTTGCCGAAGGACCGCTCGACGCGGACGGCGCCGATCAGCGGGTCCTGCTCGACGACCGTGACGGAGGCGGCGTCGAGGAGGTCGGTGTAGCGGTTCTTGTAGTGCTTGTCGATGTCCCAGGCGTCCCAGTAGTTGGGCAGGTCGGTGTGCAGGCGGAGCAGGTTGCCCGGCTCGGCCAGCACCTCACGGCCGGCGCGCAGGTCGCGGACGGAGGACAGGGTGCCGTCCTCGGCCACCTCCACCCGGACCAGTCCGTTGTCGAGGACCCGGCCGCTCACCGTCACCGGCTGCGGGGCCGCGGTGCCGGTGAGGGGCGCGGAGCCGCTCGCGGGTACCTCCACATACGCCGGCGCACCGTCGACAGTGCGGACCACTTCGGCGCGGTCGTAGGGGCTGGTGTTGAAGACGCGGGTGCCGCCGGCGCCCAGCGCGGCCACCGCCTCGGCGGTCAGCGCGTGCAGTTCCCGTGCGACGCGGGCGTACTCGGCCTCGGCCTCGCGGTGCACCCAGGCGATGGAGGATCCGGGCAGGATGTCGTGGAACTGGTGCAGGAGCACCGTCTTCCAGAGCCGGTCCAGCTTTTCGTGCGGGTAGGCGTAGTCCGGCGCGTGCAGGGCGGCCGTCGCCGCCCACAGCTCGGCCTCGCGCAGGAGGTGCTCGGAGCGGCGGTTGCCCTGCTTGGTGCGGGCCTGGGAGGTGTAGGTGGCGCGGTGCAGTTCCAGATACAGCTCGCCGACCCACACGGGCGCGTCCGGGTACTCCTCGCGGGCCTTGGCGAAGAACGCGTCGGGGTGCTCGACGACGACCTTCGGGGAGCCCTCCAGGTCGGCCAGCCGACGGGCCCGTTCCATGATCTCGCGGGTGGGGCCGCCACCGCCGTCGCCCCAGCCGAAGGGGGCCAGGGAGCGGGAGGCGCCGCCCTTCTCCTGGTAGTTGCGGACCGCGCGGGACATCTCCTCGCCGCTGAAGCGGGCGTTGTAGGTGTCGACCGGCGGGAAGTGGGTGAAGATGCGGGTGCCGTCGATGCCCTCCCACCAGAAGGTGTGGTGGGGGAACCTGTTGGTCTGGTTCCAGGAGATCTTCTGGGTGAGGAACCACTCGTTCCCGGCGAGCTTGGCGAGCTGCGGGTAGGCGGCGTTGTAGCCGAAGGAGTCCGGTAGCCACACGCCCTTGGTCTCGATGCCGAAGTGCTCGATGAAGAAGCGTTTGCCGTGGATGAACTGGCGGGCGACGGCCTCGCCGCCGGGCAGGTTTCCGTCGGCCTCCACCCACATCCCGCCGACCGGCGCCCACTGGCCGTTCTTGACGGACTCCTGGATGCGGGCCCAGACCTTGGGGTAGTTGTCGCGCACCCACTCGTACTGCTGGGCCTGGGAGCAGGCGAAGATGAAGTCGTCGTACTCGTCGGCGAGCGAGGTGACGTTCGAGAAGGTGCGGGACGTCTTGCGCTTGGTCTCGCGGATCGGCCAGAGCCAGGCGGAGTCGATGTGGGCGTGGCCGACGCCGGAGATCGTGTGCGCGCTGGCGTGCGCGGGCTTGGACAGCACCGGCTTCAGCGCCTCGCGCACCGCGGCGGCCGAGCCGGAGACGTCGTCCAGGTCCAGCAGGTCCATCGCCCGGTCCAGGGCGTGCGCGATCTCGTGGCGGCGCGGGTCGTGCTCGCCGAGCTCCAGCATCAGCTCGCGCAGCACCTGCACGTCGAGGTCGAGGTGGAAGACCTCCTCGTCGAGGATGGCGATGTCGGCGGCGCGGAAGGTGTAGAGCGGCTTGTCGCCCGCGGTGAGCTTGTCGCCGAGGGGCGTGGGCCTGGAGAAGTTGTCCGCGAGGATGTCCGGGTTGGAGGCGGCCTCGACCAGGTAGTCGACCGTTTCGCCGCCCTGTGCGGGGTTGGCGATCGCCACGTACTGGTTGAGCGGGTTCACTGCCTTCAGCGGGGTGCCGTCCGTGAGGTGGACGAGGGCCTCGGCCTGGTTGCCGGGCCAGTCGCCCACGAAGCCCAGGTCGATGACGGCCTCGACGCGGCGGCCCGCCCACTCCTCGGGTACCTGTCCGCGCATGCGGAACCAGGTGGTGCCCCAGGGCGGGCCCCACGGGGTACCCATCGCGAAGGGCTCGTAGGAGGCGGCGGCGGCCTCCTCGAAGGGGACCGGCTCCCCCGGGGCCTGCCAGGCCTCCACCTCGAAGGGGACGGTGGCCGCGTAGACCGCGGTCTTGATGCGCTGGTCGTGAAGGCGCTGCACGCGCTCCTCGATGCGGCGGCTTTCGTCGTGCATGGGATGTCTCCAGGAAGCGGGAAGAGCGAGCAGGCGGCAGGCGGTGGGGGAAAGCGCTTACCAGGCGGCGTTCACCTAAGGTACGCCAACCCGGGATGGACCTCGGTGTAGCCCTCGACCAGCCTGCGGGCCACCTGGACGGAGTCGACGAGCGGGTGCAGGGCGAAGGCCTTCACGGCCGTCGCGCGGGAGCCGGAACCGGCGGCGGCCAGCACCTCGCGCTCGACGGCCTTGACGGCGCAGACCAGGCCGGTGGCGTGACCGGGCAGCGGGTCCACGGTGACGGGGTGGGCACCGTTGGCGTCGACGAGGCAGGGGACCTCGATGACGGCCTCCGCGTCCAGGACCGACAGCGTGTGCCGGTTGCGGACGTTGAGGATCAGGGTGGTGCGCTCGTCCCGGGCGATCGCCCGCATCAGCGCGAGGGCGACCTTCTCGTAGCCGCCGGACAGGTCGTCCTCGTCGCGTTCGCCGGCGCCCGCGCTCTCGCGGTTCTCGGCCATGTACGTGGCCTCGCGCTCGGCGCGGGTGCGGTCCCACACGGTGAGGGCCGGGGCGTCCGGGTTCCTCATCTCGGCGTAGAAGCGTGCCTGCTGGTCGTGCAGGAACGCGCCGCGGGTCTTCTCGGCCTGCTGGTAGGCGCGGACGGCCTCGCGGTTGAAGTAGTAGTAGTGCAGGTATTCGTTGGGGATCGCGCCCAGGGACCGCAGCCAGTCGGCGCCGAAGAGCTTGCCCTCCTCGAAGGAGCCGAGCAGGTCGGGGTCGGCGAGCAGGCGCGGGAGCTCGTCGCGGCCGGCGACGCGCAGGCCGCGCACCCAGCCGAGGTGGTTGAGTCCGACGTAGTCGATCCACGCCTCCCCCGGGTTCTTCACGCCGAGCACCCGGGCGATGCGGCGGCCGAGGCCGACCGGTGAGTCGCAGATGCCGATGACGCGGTCGCCGAGGTGGCGGGACATGGCCTCGGTGACCAGGCCGGCCGGGTTGGTGAAGTTGATGACCCAGGCGTCGGGAGCGAGCCGGGCCACCCGCCGGGCGATGTCGACCGCGACCGGGACCGTGCGCAGGCCGTAGGCGATGCCGCCCGCGCCCACCGTCTCCTGGCCCAGCACTCCCTCGGCCAGGGCCACGCGTTCGTCGTTCGCGCGCCCCTCCAGGCCGCCGACGCGGATCGCGGAGAACACGAAGTCGGCGCCGCGCAGGGCCTCGTCGAGGTCGGTGGTGGCGCTCACCTCGGGCGCATCCGGGACGCCGGCCGCCTGCTCGGCGAGGACGCGGGTCATCGCCGACAGCCGGCCGGCGTCCAGGTCGTGAAGGACTACGTGCGTCACCCGGCCCTCGGCGTGGTCCTGGAGGAGCGCTCCGTACACCAGCGGCACGCGGAATCCCCCGCCGCCCAGAATCGTCAGCTTCACGCTTGCACCTTTCCCGCCACGACGACCTCGACGCCCGCCTCCTGCAAGGAGGTCCGCGTCGCCGCATCGACCGGCTCGTTCGTCACCACCGCGTCCAGGTCCTCGGGACCGCAGACCTTCGCCATCCCGTGACCGGGGAACTTCGCCGCGTCGGCGAGGAGGACCACCTTCTCGCCGGCCTTGATCATGGCGCGCTTGACCGGCACCTCCACGACCGTCGTGTCCATGACCTGCCCGCCGGGCCGCACCCCGCTGGTGCCGAGGAAGAGCCAGTCGGCGTGCAGCTGGCGCAGGTTGTCCTCGGTGAGGAAGCCGACCAGGGAGCGGTACTCGCGGCGGACCATGCCGCCGAGCAGGACCAGCTCGATGCCCTCGTCGTCGACGAGTTCCTCGTAGACCACCAGGTTGCTGGTGATCACGGTGAGCCGCCGTC
Organism: Streptomyces sp. NPDC012466; assembly: GCF_042955215.1. Lineage (NCBI taxonomy): Bacteria > Bacillati > Actinomycetota > Actinomycetes > Kitasatosporales > Streptomycetaceae > Streptomyces > Streptomyces sp. NPDC012466. Next base: position 629,865 of record NZ_JBIBEQ010000001.1, read on the forward strand.
CGTGCAGCTGCCGGGCCAGGCGGTAGGCCGTCGTCCCGATGTCCAGCAGCACCGACTGGCCGTCCTTGATCATCGCGGCGGCGCGTTCGGCTATGGCGTCCTTCTCGGTGACGCGCACCTCGGCGACCTCGGCGAAGGGCTGGTCGCCCTCCTCCACGACGGCGCCACCGTGCACGCGAGTGAGCAGTCCGTCTTCTTCCAGTTTGACCAGGTCGCGCCTGATAGTGGCGGGACTCACTCCCAGTTGCTCCGAGAGGTCGGTCACGGCCGCGGGCCCGCCGGCGCGCAGGGCCCGCAGGATGAGTTGGTGTCGTCGTTCTGCCAGCACGGCGGGAACACTACTCGTCATCTTCAATCATTTCTATGCTCAGTTCTGCTCAGGTATTGACCAATCTCTCTGGAGCAGCGCACGATTCCGGTCACCGAATGAAGAGTTCTGACGATCTCCGTCAAAGCCGTGAGCGAGAGGACACATCCGTGGACGACGACCGGCCCGATGTGCTGCTGACGGGGCTGCTCTTCTACGACCTCGTCCTCACGGGGCTCGGCAAGCCGCCCACCCCGGGCGAGGAGATCTGGACCCGGGGCATGGGCTGCGGCCCGGGCGGCATCGCGAACCTCGCCGTGGCCGCCTCCCGCTTCGGTCTGAGGACCTCCCTTGCCACGGTGTTCGGCGACGACTTCTACGGCGCGTACTGCCGGGACGTCCTGGGCGGCCAGGAAGGCGTCGACCTCTCGCTCTCCCGTACGGCGGACAGCTGGCCGACCCCGGTCACCGTCTCCGTCGCCTACGGCCACGACCGGGCCCTGCTCACCCACGGCCAGGAGCCGCCGTACTCGCAGGACGTGCTGATGGGTGACCCACCCGACGCGCGGACCGCCCTGGTGCACCTCGAGGCCGAGCCGCGCGAGTGGCTCGCCAAGGCCGCCGCGAACGGCACGCAGATCTACGCCGACGTCGGCTGGGACCCCACCCAGGAGTGGCCGACGGCACTCCTGGAGCAGCTGGCCCTGTGCCACGCCTTCCTGCCGAACGAGGCCGAGGCGATGGCCTACACCCGCACCGACAGCGCGGTGGCCGCGCTCGGCACGCTCTCCGAGCTGGTGCCGGTCGCCGTGGTGACCCGGGGCGGGCACGGCGCCCTCGCCGTCGACCAGATCACCGGCGAGTACGCCGACGTCCCGGCCCTGGACACCGACGTCCTGGACGCGACGGGCGCCGGGGACGTCTTCGGTGCGAGTTTCGTCGCGGCCTCGCTCGGCGGCTGGCCGCTGGCGGAGCGGCTGCGGTTCGCGGTGCTGGCGGCCGGGCTGTCCGTGCGCCACCACGGCGGTGCCCTCGCGGCGCCCGGCTGGTACGGCGTCGCACGCTGGTGGCGCTCACAGACCGACCCCGCACTGCGACGCGCCTACGGCTTCCTGGCCGACCGCATCCCCGCCCACCCCGGCCCGCCCGTGCGCCACGCCCCCGTCACCCCGCCGAGCCCTCACACCCCCGTCGGTCCGCGCGCCTGAGAAGGGCGGCACCGACTCTCCACCCCTCCGCACGTCGAACAGGAACAACAGGAGTGACCCGTGGACCTTTCTCGTAGAGGCTTCCTCCAGGCCGCCGCGCTGACCGCGGCCGCCTCCGGTCTGACCGTCGCATGCGGCGGCGGCTCGGGATCGGCCGGCGGCAAGAACGGCAAGGACCTCACCTTGTGGTACTGGGGAGGCGCGCTCAGCGACAAGGTGGTCGCCGAGGCGAAGACGCACTTCAGCGGCCAGGTGAAGCTGACCGCCGCCTCCATCGGCGGCGACTTCAAGCAGAAGCTGACGACCACCCTCACGGCGGGCGCCTCCGTGCCCGACATCACCGGCATCAAGGGCGAGGACATGGCGTCCTTCCTGCCCAACGCGAACCGCTTCCTCGATCTGAACGACCTCGGCTTCGAGAAGATCGCGTCCCGGTACCTGGACTGGAAGACCAAGCTGGCCCGGACCGAGGACGGCAAGCAGATCGGCTTCCCGATCGACATCGGCCCCACCGCGCTCTTCTACCGCGCCGACCTGTTCGACAAGGCCGGACTGCCCACCGACCCCGACAAGGTCGCCGCCCGGACCGGGACCTGGGAGGAGTACTTCGCACTCGGCACCGAGCTGCGCGAGAAGGTGCCCGGCACCTACCTCGTCAACAACATCGGCTCGGTCTTCAACATCGCGGTCGGCCAGGGCACCCAGCGGTTCATCGACAAGGACAACCACTTCATCGGCGACCAGGACCACATCCGCACCGCGTGGGACACGGCGATACGCCCCTACACCCTGGGCCTCGACGCCAAGATCAACGACAACACCTGGAACGCCGCCATCGGCAAGACCCTGACCACCGAACTCGGCGCGGCCTGGCACGCGCTGGACATCGAGCAGGCCGCCCCGAAGACCAAGGGCAAGTGGCGCATCTGCGCGACCCCCGGCGGGCCGGCCAACCAGGGCGGCTCCTACCTGGCCCTGCCCAAACAGTGCCGCAACCCCGAAGAGGCATTCAAGATCGTCAGTTGGATCCTCAGCCCGGAGAACGACGCCCGCGGCTTCACCGACGCCGCCATCTTCCCGGCCGCGCCGGCGGCCTACGCCATGCCCGCCATGACGGGCGGCGACCCCTTCTTCGGCGGACAGAAGGTCATCGAGGTGTTCGGCCCCGCCGCCAAGGCCATCCCGGCCGCCTACGAGGCGCCCGCCGACGCCGCCGTCATGGCCCCCTACTTCACCGAACTGAGCAGCATCGAGGCCAAGGGCAAGAAGCCCGAGGCGGCCTGGAAGGACGCGGTCGCCCAGGCCAGGCAGATCGCCCGGCGGCAGGGGGTGAACTGAGGTGTCGTCCCCTCCGGTCACCGGCTCCGCCGCGGTGCCCCGGCACCACGGCGGGCCCGGCCCGGCCCGCTTCCGCCCGCGGCGCACGCCACCCGCGGGCACGGTGCGGCCAGGGCGTCGCGGGGTGCTGTCCCACTGGCGGCAGTACCTGGCGATCTCGCCCTTCTTCCTGATCTTCGGCGCCTTCTCGTTCCTCCCGGTCTTCTATTCGCTGTACCTCGCCTTCCAGCGCTGGGACGGCATGGGCACCATCCAGTTCGTGGGACTGCAGCAGTTCCGGTTCCTCTGGGACGACCCGGTCTTCTGGCTGTCGATCCGCAACACCCTGGTGATCTGGGTCCTGTCCACCGTCCCCACGCTGTTCGGCGCCCTGGTGCTGGCGACGCTGCTGCATTCGGTGCGCCGCTTCAAGGGCTTCTACCGCATCGCGCTCTACGTACCGAACGTCACGTCGATCGTCGCCGTCTCGATCTTCTTCGGCGCGGTGTTCAGCAACAACTTCGGTCTGGTCAACGCGATCCTGGGCACGGTCGGCATCTCGCCCGTGCCGTGGCTGAGCAATCCGTGGCTGATCAAACTGGTCATCGCGCTGCTGATGACCTGGATGTGGACCGGCTACAACATGATCATCTACCTGGCCGGCCTCCAGGCCATCCCGGCCCAGGTCTACGAGGCGGCCAAGCTGGACGGCGCCGGGCCGATCCGTACGTTCTTCCAGATCACCATGCCGATCATGCGGCCCATCATCCTGTTCACGGTCATCATCTCGACCATCAACGGCCTGCAGAGCTTCAGCGAGCCCCAGGTCCTGTTCGGCAGCAACGCGGCCAACCCGAACCTCGGCGGTCCCGGCCAGGCGGGCCTGACCACGCTGCTGTACTTCTACCAGTCGGCCTTCGTCAACAACGACTACGGCTACGGCGCGGCCATCGTGTGGGCCTTCTTCGTACTGATCATGGTGCTGGTCGTCGTCAACTGGCGTGTCGTCCAGCGCGGGAGGAAGTCATGACCGCAGTGGTACCGAGGCGGTCACGGCGTCCCAAGGGCCTGACCGCGCACATCGTCCTCGTCCTGGCCGTGCTGGTCTCGGTCTTCCCGTTCGTGTGGACGATCGTCATGGCGACGAACACCACCGAGGACATCTACAAGAGCCCGCCGAAGCTGACCTTCGGTTCGCACCTGCTGGAGAACATCCGGCACGTGCTGGACACCATCGACTTCTTCGGGTCGATGCTGAACACGGTCGTCGTCGCGTCCGTCACCACCGTCCTAGTGCTGTTCGTCGACTCCCTGGCCGCGTTCGCCTTCGCCAAGTTCGACTTCCCCGGCCGCAAGGTGCTGTTCGCCATGCTGGTGGGGTTCATGATGCTGCCTCTCCAGCTGGCCGTGCTCCCGCAGTTCATCCTCATGTCCGACATCGGCTGGGTCGGCACCCTCAAGGCGCTGATCCTGCCCGCCCTCGCCAACGCCTTCGGCATCTTCTGGCTGCGCCAGTACATTGAGAACGGGGTGCCGGACGAACTGCTCGACGCCGCGCGCATCGACGGCGCGGGGTTCTTCCGCCAGTACTGGAACATCGTGCTGCCGATGATCAGGCCCGCGCTGTCCTTCCTCGCCATCTACGCCTTCGTGGGCGCCTGGAACGACTACATCTGGCCGCTCGTCGTGCTCAACGACCCCACCCACCTCACTCTCCAGGTGGCGCTGGCCCAGCTCCACGTCGGCCACACCACCGACTACAGCATGGTCATGGCCGGTGTGCTCATGGCGTCCGTGCCGCTGGTCGTGGTCTTCACGATCTTCGCCCGCGGGTTCATCGCGGGAGCCACCGAAGGAGCCGTGCAGGGCAGCTGACCGGGAATGCCCCGAAAGGGGCGCGGGGCTGTATGGATGTGCGGCTCCCGCCGCGATGGGGGTCCCCCTGTTCGAGCAAAGCCGAGAACTGGGGGGAGCGACCGGCCACGGCGGACGCGCAGCCAGGAGCCGGCGGACGGTCCCGAGCTCGTAGGAGTCACACAAGAGAGGCACTCCAGTGACGGACGTCAACCCCGGGGGCCGACGCGCCAAGGTACTCGTCGTCGGCATGGACGGCCTGCGCTTCGACCGGCTGGCCCGCTCCCCCTCCACCGCACCCGTGCTGCACGGCCTGATGGATGCGGGGGCCCACGGCACCAGCCTGCTGCCCTACGGCCGAGCCGACGACGGGCCCTCGGACGGCAGGGCCTACACCGACTCCGGCCCCGGCTGGTCGAGTGTGATGACCGGGGTGTGGCCCGACCGGCACGGGGTCACCGGCAACGACTTCAAAGGCGCCGACTACGCCCGCTACCCCGACTTCCTGACCCGCGCGGCCACCGCCCGGCCGGGTCTGCGCACGGCGGCCGCGGTGTCCTGGCCCGCCCTGGTCCGCCGCGGCACCCTCGGCCGGGCCATCGGCCGGCGTGTGCGCCACAACGGCGAATCCAGGGGCTACGACACCGCAGACCGCCGCGTCGCCCGCACCGCCCTGCGCTGGCTCGCCACATCCGATCCGGACGTCCTGTTCGTGTACTTCGGCGCCACCGACGAGGCCGGCCACGCCACGGGCCCCCTGTCCCCCGCCTACGACCGTGCCCTCCTCGCCCAGGACGCCCACCTCGGGCGGCTGCTGGAGGCGATCGACGCCCGGCGCGCGGATCCGGGTCGCGAGGAGGAGCAGTGGACCGTGCTGGTCACGACGGACCACGGTCACCTCGACTCCGGTGGCCACGGCGGCGACTCGCGTGCCGAGCGGGAGGTCTTCGTCGTCCTGTCCGAGCCGGACGGGTCCGCAGGCACCCGGCTCGACACACCCCGTCTCATCGACATCGCCCCCACCGTCCTGGACCGTCTCGGCATCCCCGTCGACCCCGCCTGGGGCCTGCAGGGACGCGTCCTGCCCCGGCCCACCCCACGAACCCCGGAACGGTCATGACCGACGCGCCTTGCGATCCCCTGCTCACCCTGCGCCCCTGGGAGTCACCCGAGGTGACCTCCTGGGGACGGCTGCCGATGAACGCCGTCGACCGGCGTGCCGGAGCCGTCTCCCTGGACGGCGACTGGCGCTTCCAGCTGCTGCCCGCGCCGGACTCCCCGGTCGGGGAGATCTGGTCGTCGTCGTACGTCCCCGGCGTGTGGACCATGCAGGGCACGGACGATCTCCCCCGGTACCTCAACGTCCGCATGCCGTTCCCCGAGTACCCGCCGCACGTGCCCGCCGCCAACCCGACCGGGGTGTACGAGCGTGCCGTGGACGTGCCGGCCGAGTGGACCGGGCGGCGGATCGTGCTCCAGGTGGGGGCCGCCGAGAGCGTGCTGCTGGTGCACGTGGACGGGCGGCCCGCCGGGGTCTCCAAGGACTCGCACCTGGCCGCCGAGTTCGACCTGACGGGCCTGGTGCGTGCCGGGGAGCGGGCCACCGTGCGCCTGACGGTCGTGAAGTGGTCGGACGCCTCGCACATCGAGGACCAGGACCAGTGGTGGCACGGCGGGATCACCCGCTCGGTGCTGCTGTACGCCGTCGACCCGCTGCATCTCGCGGACGTGACCGTGCGGGCCCGGCGCGACGGCGATCTCCTGGTGGAGTGCCGGGTGCGGGACGCGGGCGGGGCACTGCCCGAGGGCTGGTACGTCAGCGGGGAACTGGACGGACGCCTGCTCACCCAGGACGCGGAGTTCGACCGGGCCAACGCCGAGGACGAGCGCGTCTCCGGCTTCCTCGGCGAGGCCCGGCTGCGCGGCGCCGTGCCGGACGTGCGCACCTGGAACGCCGAGACGCCCGAGCTGTACGGCCTGACCGTCCGCCTGCACCGCGCCGACGGCACGGTCGCCGACACCTCCCGGCACCGGGTCGGCTTCCGGGATGTCGAGATCGACGGCCGGGACCTGCTGGTCAACGGGGAGCGCGTGTTCATCCGGGGCGTCAACCGGCACGACTTCCACCCGCTGACCGGGCGGACGGTGTCGTACGACGACATGCGCGCGGACCTCGTCCTGCTGAAACGGTTCGGCTTCAACGCGATCCGTACCGCGCACTACCCGAACGACCCGGCCCTGTACGACCTGGCCGACGAGCTCGGCCTGTACGTCGTCGACGAGGCCGACCTCGAGTCCCACGACCACGCCCACGAGATCGCCGACGATCCGCGCTACCTCGGCGCCTTCGTGGACCGGGTGGCGCGGATGGTGCTGCGCGACAAGAACCACCCCTGCGTCATCGTCTGGTCGCTGGGCAACGAGTCCGACTACGGCGCGAACCACGACGCGGCGGCCGGCTGGGTGCGCCGGCACGACCCGACCCGGCCGGTGCAGTACGAGGGCGCGGCCAAGCGCGGCTGGTCGGATCCCGGCCTGGCCTCCGACATCGCCTGCCCCATGTACGCCCCGCTGGAGGAGTGCCTGGCGCACGCCCTGTCCGGCACCCAGACCAAGCCGCTCATCCAGTGCGAGTACTCGCACGCCATGGGCAACAGCAACGGCACGCTGGCGGACCATTGGGCGGCCATCGAGGCCACCCCGGGTCTTCAGGGCGGGTTCATCTGGGAGTTGTGGGACCACGGCATCCTCCAGCGTGTGAACGACGGCAGACCGGCCGGGCGTGGGGGCGCCGGGCTCTATGACAACGGTGTCGCCGCGCCCGGACACCGCTGGGCGTACGGCGGCGACTTCGGCGAGACGGACCATGACGGCGCCTTCATCGCCGACGGGGTCGTCTTCCCCGACCGCACCCCCAAGCCCGTGCTGTTCGAGCACCGGGAGATCGCCGCGCCGGTGCGGATCGAGTCCTTCCGGCACGAGGGCGTCGTCCTGAGCAACCACCAGCACTTCCGGGGCCTGGACTGGCTGTCCGGCGAGTGGGAGCTGTCCCTCGCCGACGGCACCACCCTGACGGCCCCCGCCGGTCTGCCCGCTCTGCGGCCGGGCGAGACGGCCGCGGTGCCGCTGCCCTTCGCGCTGCCCGACGATGGCGGTGAGGCATGGCTGACCCTGCGGGTCACGACGGCCCGCGACGAGCCGTGGGCGCCGCGCGGCACGGTCGTGTGCCTGCCGCAGGTGCGGCTGCGGGCGGCGCTCCCGCCGGTGCACACCCGGGTCCCGGACGGCTCGGTCGACGTCGACGAGGACGGCCTGCTGGTCCATCCACTGCTGACGGCCGCGCCCACGCTGTCCCTGTGGCGGGCACCGACCGACAACGACGAACTGGGCGGCATGGCGGCGCGCTGGCGCGAGTGGGGGCTTGAGGCACCCTCGCGCACCGTCGTCTCCGTGCGGCGTGACCGGGGCCGGGTCGCCGTGGTGTCCGACTACCTCTGCACCGGCGGAACGGTCCGGCACGAGCAGGTGCTGACGGCCGTGGAGGGCGGACTGCTCGTCGAGGAGAGCGCCGAGCTGCCCGAGGCACTGCACGACGTGGCCCGGGTGGGGACCGTGTTCGAGACGGTCGCCGGGCTGAACCTGCTGGAGTGGTTCGGCCAGGGTCCCTGGGAGTCGTATCCGGACCGGGCCGCGGGCGCGCCCGTCGGCCACCACTGCCTGCCCGTGGACGAGCTGTTCACGCCCTACCTGCGGCCTCAGGAGAGCGGCGGACGGCACGGCGTGCGGCGGTTCACCCTGTCCGCGCCGGACGCCACCGGTCTCGCGGTGCGGCTGGACCGGGCGCGCCAGGTCTCCGTGACACGGCATCGCGCGGCCGATCTCGGCGCCGTCGCCCATCATGACGAACTGGTGCCGCGGGCCGGGTGCGTGGTGCACATCGACGCGGCGCACCGCGGGCTCGGCACGGCCTCGTGCGGGCCCGACACCTTCGCCTCCTACCTCGTCGCGGCGGGCGTCCATCGCTGGAGCTGGACGCTGCGCGTTCTCTGACTTCCTCCCCTCCCAGTCACCCCATGGAGCACCCGTGTGCACTTCGCATGACCACGACCTGGGCGAGGCGCCCCAGGCCGGTGCCGGACGACGCGGTTTCCTCCGTGCGACGGCGCTGCTCGGCGCGAGCGCGGCGGCGGTGACCGCGTTGCCGGCCGCCGCCGAGGCGGCGGCCTCGACGTGGCGCCCCGACCCGGACAGCCGCCGGTTCACGCTCGCCGTGATGCCGGACACGCAGTACCTCTTCGACGGTCCGAGCATCGACAAGGCGCCGGTCGAGGCCTCGCTGCGCTATCTGCTGGAGCACGGCAGACAGGACAACATCGTCTTCCTCTCCCACCTGGGTGACCTCACGCAGAACGGCGCGACGGAGGAGTTCACCGCGATCGGCGAGGCGTTCGGGCTGCTGGACCGGCGGGGCGTCGGCTACAGCGTCCTGGCCGGCAACCACGACGTGAAGTCGTCGTCGACCGACCAGCGCGGCACCACCCCGTATCTGGACGCGTTCGGGCCGCAGCGGTTCAGGGGTCAGCGGACGTTCGGCGGGGCGTCCCCGGACGGCTACAACTCCTTCCACCTGTTCACGGCGGGCGGCCGGCAGTGGCTCGTGCTGGCGCTGGACTGGCGGCTGTCGCCGCAGGGCTACACGTGGGCGAAGGACGTCCTGGCGCGGCACCCGAGGACACCGGTGATCCTCACGACGCACGAACTGGTCGTCGAGGACGACACGTTGTCGGACTACGGGCAGCAACTGTGGGACCGGCTGATCGAGGACCACGACCAGATCTTCCTCACCCTCAACGGCCACTACTGGCCGGCGGCCCGCGCGACCCGGAAGAACGCCGCCGGGCACGATGTCCATCTGCATCTGACGAACTACCAGAACCGCTACTTCGGCGGTGCGGCGATGATCCGCCTCTACCGCTTCGACCTGGACCGCCAGGTCATCGACGTGGAGACGGTCTCCCCCTGGATCCTCGGCCGGGCCGGGAAGGGCGTCAACCAGCTGGAGCGGCAGGAGATGGAGCTGAGCGGCGACGCCGACCGGTTCTCCGTCGAGATCGACTTCGACCGGCGCTTCTCCGGCTTCGCACCCGTGCCCGCCCGTCCGGCCAGGCCCGCCTCGAAGCTGCTCGTCTCCGGCACGATGGCGTACTGGCGCTTCGACAAGCCGGTGGACGGCACGGTCCGTGACCTGTCGGGGCGGGGCAACGACCTCTCCCTCGTCACGGTCGGCGGCGGCGCGCTGGGCTGGTCGGCGGACCACCACCCCGACCAGCCGGGCCACGGCAGCCTGGAGTTCCAGGGCTTCAAGTCGCCGCTGAAGGGGGCCTACCTGCGCACGGTCGACGGCGCCCCGCTCAACAGGGCCACCTTTGAGGACGGTTACACCATCGAGGCGTTCTACCGCCTGCCCGCCGACTGGGACCCGGACCACAACGCCTGGTCGGGCCTGGTCTCCCGCACGGGCACGGGCGGCGCCGCCGGGAAGACCGCCGACGACCCGGACGAGCCGCTGGCCACGCTGTCGCTGTCCAACGACCGTGAACCGCAGTGGGCGATGCGCCCGCTCAACCAGCAGGGCATCGCCACCAACTGGGGCCAGGAGACGCCGTTGGAGACCTGGTGGCACCTCGCGGTCGTCAACGACGGGCGGCACACCACCCTGTACGTCGAGGGCTGTCCGGTGGTCCGCAACCCCAAGGCGCCCTCGGCCGGCATCACCTCCGTCGGCCTGCCGTGGCTGCTCGGCGGCTACGAGTACGGCGGCAAGATCGACCAGATCCTCCACGGCCGGCTCGGCGACGTCCGGATCGTCGCCCGGGCACTGCCCGTCACCTCCTTCATGAATCACTGAGATCCCGAAGGACTTGCCGATCATGACCGAGCAGCAACTGCCCGCCTGGAACGTCACGGTGACGAGCGCCTCCCGGCGCAATCCGCAGGGCGTACTGCCCGCCTTGGCGCACGTGGACGTCATCCGCGGCGCGGTGCGCGGCCCGGTCGCCGAACGCGACACCTGGAAAGCCCCGGACACCCGGGTCGTCCGGACGGAGGACGTCTTTGGCCGCGAGGGCACCTGCACCCTGCGCGTCCCGCTGACCGCCGGCGAGGAGTCCTTCTACGTCCGGCTGCGCGGCAGCGACGGCAACCGCAACGGCCCGGGCTGCCTCGGCGCCTCGGTCGACCCGCACGGGCCGGTCCCGCACCTGCCCGGGAACGGTGATCCGTGGGCGGACACGTGGTTCTGCTCGAACCCCGTGTTCGTCGACGTCCAGGGTCCGTGACCCTCGTGTACCAGCAGGTCACGGACTGATCGAGCGGAGGTACGGTGGGCCGCGTGACCGGTGAAGAGCCGCTGCGGCCCCAGTCCCTGATGCTGACGTTCCTGGGTGACCAGGTGCTCGGCCGTGACGTGTGCGTGTACTCGGGCAGCGTCATCGACGTGTTCGCCCGTGCCGGGATCGGCGAGCAGGCCACCCGCTCCACGCTGAGCCGCATGGCGGGCCGTGACCTGCTGCGCCGCCAGCGCGAGGGCCGCCGTATGTACTTCGGGCTGACCGAACGCTCGGAGGCGGTGCTGCGCGACGGCGAGCAGCGCATCTGGCGGACGGGGGCCGTCAACCGGCAGTGGGACGGCACCTGGACCCTGCTCGGCTTCTCCCTGCCGGAGTCCTGGCAGCGCCAGCGCCACGACCTGCGCTCCCAACTGACCTGGAGCGGCTTCGGCCCGCTCTTCAACGGCCTGTGGATCGCCCCCGGCGAGGCAGACGTGTCGGCCCTGGTGGCCGAGCTCGGCCTGTCCGCGCACGTCAAGGTCTTCCGGGCGCACGCGGACACCGGCACGGACATCGGCCAGATGATCGAGGAGACCTGGGAGCTGGCGGACCTCGCCGGGCGCTACGAGGGGTTCGTACGGCGCTGGCAGCCCTGGGAGGACGACCTGCCGGACGCCGACGACGCGCTCGTGCTGCGGCTCCGGCTCCAGACGGAGTGGTTGCAGATCGTCCGGCGAGACCCACGGCTGCCCGTCGGGCATCTGCCGGACGACTGGCCGGCCGAACAGGCCGAGAAGACGTTCCGGACCGTGCACGAGCGGCTCTCACCGCTCGTCCGCGACGCCTCGGAACGCCTCCTGGACCTGGTGCCCGCGCGGCCTCAGGCGTAGAACCGCGACAGGCTCTGCAGCACGGCGGCGGGCTTGGTGCCGCCCTCGATCTCGATGGCGCCCTCGACGGTGATCTGCACACCGCCCGGCACCTCCTCGACCTCGGCGAGCTTCGCCGTCAGGCGGATGCGGGAGCCGGCCTTCACCGGGGCGGGGAAACGCACCTTGTTGAGGCCGTAGTTGACCTTCGTCGTCACTCCCTGGACGTCCAGCAGCTCGGTGAACAGGGGGATGAAGAGGGAGAGCGTGAGGTAGCCGTGTGCGATGGGGGCGCCGAAGGGGCCGTCCTTGGCGCGCTCGGGGTCCACGTGGATCCACTGGTGGTCGCCCGTGGCGTCGGCGAAGGTGTCGATGCGCTCCTGCGTGACCTCGATCCACTCGCTGGTGCCGAGGTCACTGCCGGCGAGCTTCTTGAGTTCGTCGAGGCCGTTGACGGTGAGGCTCATGCGGTTCCTTACTGCTTGCCGTATCGGGTACGGACACGGGACTTGAGGAGTTTTCCGGAGGCGGTGCGCGGGAGTTCGTCGGCGAGGACCACCGATTTGGGGATCTTGTACTTGGCGAGGTGGCCGGCGAGCGAGGCGAGCACCTCGTCAGGGTCGAGAGCGGCACCCTCGCGGGGCACGACGACCGCGCGCGGCACCTCGCCCCATTTGTCGTCCGGCACGCCGATCACCGCGCACTCGACGATGTCCGGGTGGGCGAGGAGCCGGTCCTCGATCTCGGCGGGGTAGATGTTCTCCCCACCCGAGATGATCATGTCCTTGATGCGGTCGACGATGTGGACGTAACCGTCCTCGTCGACCTGGGCGGCGTCCCCGCTGCGGAACCAGCCGTCCGCGAAGGACGCGGCCGTCTCCTCGGGGAGCCCCCAGTAGCCGGGCATGACGTGCGGGCCGCGCACCACGATCTCGCCCACCTCGCCGGCGTCGACCGGGGTCAGGTCGGGCCGGACGACGCGGACGTCGCTGAAGAAGTGCGGCACGCCCGCCGAACCCGCCTTGGCGAGGGCGTGTTCGGCGTCGAGGAAGAGCGTGCCGGGAGCGGCCTCGGTCATGCCGTAGCCCTGGAGGAAGGTCAGACCGCGCTCCTGGTACGCCGCGATCAGCGGGGTGGGCACAGGAGAGCCGCCGCAGGTGAGGATGCGGAGCGAGGACAGGTCCGCGTCCGGCCAGCGCGGGTGGCGGGCCACCTGGTCGAACATCGTGGGCACGCCGAACATGAAGGTGATCCGGTGCCGTTCGATGAGGTCGAAGGTGGCGTCCGGGTCGAAGGCGTCGACCAGGACGCAGGTGCCGCCCTTCAGCAGGACGGGGAGCGTCAGCATGTTCAGGCCGGCGGTGTGGAACAGCGGGGCGGAGACCAGCGCTCGTTCGTCGGCGACCAGGTCATGGTCGATGAGGACGTTGATCGCGTTCCAGGTGAGGTTGCCGTGGGTGAGCATGGCGCCTTTGGGGCGGCCGGTCGTGCCCGAGGTGTACATGATGATGCAGGTGTCGTCGGCGCCGACCGGTTCGTCGATCGGCTCCCCGAACGCCTCGGCGACGGCCGCCTCGTACTCGCCGCCGACCTCCAGGTAGACGCGGACGTCCGTGCTGCCGGGCAGGCCCGCGACCAGACCGGCGTAGGACGGGCCGTAGACGAGGGCCCGGGCTCCGGAGTCGGCGAGCTGGTAGGCGATCTCCGGTCCGGCGAGGCGGATGTTGAGCGGGACGAAGACCGCGCCGAGGGTGCCGGCCGCGAACAGGGTCTCCAGGTAGGAGGGGTGGTTCGGGCCGAGGTAGGCGATGCGGTCGCCGCGGCGCACGCCCCGGGCGCGCAGGGCGTGCGCCAGGCGGGTGGTGCGGGCGTGGAGCGTGCCGTAGTCGGTGGCGGACTCGCCGTGGATCAGGGCGGTGCGGTGCGGGGTCTTGCGGGCCCGGCGTGCGGGCCATGACCCCAGTCCCTCGTTGCGCATGTCACGCCCCTTACGGTTTCGTCAGCCCGAGCAGGCGGGCCGCGTTCTCCTTGAGGATCTTCGGCCGGACCTCGTCCTTGATCGTCAGCTTGCCGAAGTCGGCGAGCCAGCGGTCGGGGGTGAGGACGGGGAAGTCGGAGCCGAACAGGACCTTGTCCTTCAGCAGGGTGTTCGCGTACTGCACGAGCTGCGGCGGGAAGTACTTCGGCGACCAGCCGGACAGGTCGATGTGCACGCCCGGCTTGTGCGTGGCGACGGCCAGGGCCTCGTCCTGCCAGGGGAAGGACGGGTGCGCCAGGATGATCTTCAGGTGCGGGAAGTCGGCGGCGACGTCGTCCACGTGGAGCGGGTTGGAATACTTCAGCCTGATCCCGCCCCCGCCGGGGACGCCGGCGCCGATGCCCGTCTGGCCGGTGTGGAAGAGGGCGATCGCGCCGGTCTCCTCGATCACCTCGTACAGGTCGTACGCCACCGCGCGGTCGTTGGGGAAGAAGCCCTGGATGCTGGGGTGGAACTTGAAGCCCTTCACCCCGTACTCCTCGACCAGGCGCCGGGCCCGCTTGACGCCCGCCTTCCCCCGGAAGGGGTCGATGGAGGCGAAGGGGATGAGGACGTCGGCGTTGGCGGCGGCCGCCTCGGCGACCTCCTCGTTGGGGACGGGCGGGGTGCCGGTGGCGGACTCGGCGTCGACCGTGAAGATCACCGCGGCCATGTTCCGCTCGCGGTAGTACGCGGCGGTCTCCTCCAGGGTCGGTTTCCGCTTGCCCTCGACCTTGAAGTAGGCCGAGGAGGCGTCGTGCAGGTCGTCGTCCAGGGAGGAGTGGCCCTTGGAGGACACCTCGGCGTGGGTGTGGACGTCGATCGCGACCAGTGACTCCAGGTCCATCACGGGGTCCATCACGCCTCCGGGAACTTCGGCGCCGGGATGCCGACCGACTGGAGCTCGGCACCGACCGAGGTGGGCCAGGCGTCGGCCAGCGTGTCCGGGGTCCAGCCGCCGTCGGCGTAGGCCGCCCTGATCTCCTGCGGATGCGACCAGAGTGCCACCTTGTCACCGCCGATGCCGACGCACTGGCCGGTGACGCCCCGGGCGGCCTCCGACGCCAGGAAGGGGACCAGGGCCGCGCAGTCCTCGGGGGTACCGAAGCCCTCGCCCTTGCGCAGGAAGTCCGGCAGCGGCGCGCCGTTCTTCATGGCCTCGATGTACGGGGCGAAGGCCGGGATGGTCTCGGTCATCGCGGTGGCGGCGACCGGCACGATCGCGTTGACCGTGATGTTCGCGCGGCCCAGCTCCATCGACCAGGTGCGGGCCATCGCCGCGATGCCGGCCTTGGCGGCGGCGTAGTTCGTCTGGCCGAAGTTGCCGCGCTGTCCGGCCGGGGAGCCGACCAGGATCAGCGAACCGCCCTCGCCCTGCTCGCGCATCCGCACGGCGGCCGCGCGGGCGCAGGTGAAGGTGCCCTTGAGGTGGGTGGTGAGCACCGCGTCGAAGTCCTCGTCGGTCATCTTCCACAGGACCTTGTCGCGCAGGATGCCCGCGTTGGTGACGAGTACGTCCAGCCTCCCGAACTCCTCGACCGCGCGGTTCACCAGCCGCTCGGCCGCCTCGGAGGTGCCGACGGGGACGACTTCGGCGACGGCCTTGCCGCCCGCTTCCACGATGGACTTCACGGCCGCCTCGGCCACCGCCTCGTCGACGTCGTTGACCACCACGGACGCGCCGTGGGCGGCCAGGGCGTGGGCGTAGGCGAGGCCGAGGCCCCGGCCGCTGCCGGTGACGACGGCGGCCTTGCCGGAGAGATCGATGCTGGGCACGGGTGGGTCCCTTCGCACGGGGTCGACTGCGAGATCGAAGCTAAGAGCAATAATTGTTGTCGTCAATAGTTGTTGGCGACCTTTGGGTGGGGGATGCTGGAATCACCAGGACGCAGCACCGAGCACAGGGAGTCCGCCATCACACGCCAGAACGTCTCCGCGAAGCCCATCGACGCCCACGAGCCGTGGATGCGCGGACTGCACGCCGACACGGGCTATCTGCTGTACCGCCTGGGCCTGCGCTCGGGGCAGCTGTTCAACGCCTGCCTCCAGGAGTCGGGCCTGCGCCTGCGCCACTACGCGGTGCTGCGCTTCCTCGCCACCACCGACGGTGCCCTGCAGCGGGAACTGAGCGCGCGGCTCGGGTACGACCCGAGTGCGATCGTCGGCCTGGTCGACGACCTGGAGAAGCTGGGCTTCGCCGAGCGCCGCCCCTCCCCCGACGACCGCCGCAGCCGGATCGTCGTCCTGACCGAGAGCGGCCGCGGGTTCCTCCGCGACACCGACGAGGCCGGCCTGCGGGTGACCGGCGAACTGCTGGGCCCGCTGGGCCCGGCCGAGCGGGAGACCCTGCACGCGCTGCTGCTGCGGATCGCGGAGGACGGCCTGAACTGATGTTGTGCAAATGATTGACGGCTGCACGATGGATGCATAACTTCACGGACCAACCGCGCCCCGTCCCCAGGGAGCCCACCGTGCAGCCATCCCCGTCAGCCGCCCAACCCTCCCCCGATTCCCGGCAGTTGCGCCGCGTCGCCGTGTCCGGTCTGCTCGGCACGACCGTCGAGTTCTACGACTTCCTCGTCTACGGCACCGTCGCCGCGCTCGTCTTCGGCGAGCTGTTCTTCCCACGGGCCGACCCGGCGGTCGGCACCGTCGCGGCGTTCGGCACCTTCGCCGCGGGCTATCTCGCCCGGCCGCTCGGCGGCATCCTCTTCGGGCACTTCGGCGACCGGCTGGGCCGCAAGTCGATGATGCTGCTGACCATGGTCCTGATGGGGTCCGGCAGCTTCCTCATCGGTCTTCTGCCGACGTACGACACGATCGGCGTCTGGGCGCCGGTGCTGCTGGTCGCCCTGCGCGTGGTGCAGGGCATCGCGATCGGCGGCGAGTGGGGCGGCGCGATGCTGATGGTCGTCGAGCACGCCGAGCACGCGCAGGGGTCCCGGCGCGGCCTGTGGTCCAGCTTCACCCAGCTCGGCGCGCCGCTCGGTTCCGTGCTGTCGGCCGGTGTGGTCACCCTCGTCGCCACCCTGCCGGACGAGGAGTTCCGCTCCTGGGGCTGGCGGGTGCCGTTCCTGCTGAGCATCGTGCTGCTGGGCGTGGGCCTGTTCGTGCGGCTGAAGGTGGCGGAGAGCCCGCTGTTCGCCCAGGCCAGGAGGGAGCCGGTGGACCGGCCTCCGATCGTGGAGGTGCTGCGCCGCCCGAAGCCGGTGCTGCTGGCCGCCTGTGTCGGCATCGGCGCGTTCACCGCGCAGTCCCTGCTGACGAGCTTCATGATCTCCTACGCCGTCGACGAGGGGTACACGCGCCCGCAGGTGCTGACCGCGGTCACCGTCGCCTCCTGCGTGGCCCTCGTCGTCCTGCCCGCCGCGTCCGCGCTGTCGGACCGGGTGGGGCGCCGGCCCGTCGTCCTCGCCGGTGCCGTCGCCTCGGCGGCGCTCGCCTTCCCGGTGCTGGCCCTGGTCGACTCCGGCTCCCCCGGCCTGCTGATCCTCGCCCTGGCGCTCGGCCACGGCGTCGCCCAGTCCACGATGTACGGGCCGCTGGGCGCCCTGCTCACCGAGATGTTCGGCACCCGCGTCCGCTACACCGGCGCCTCGCTCGGCTACCAGGGGGCGACCCTGATCGGCGCCGGGTTCTCCCCGCTGATCGCCGGCAGCCTCCTGGCCTCCTTCGGCGGCGGCAGCACTCCGGTGTCGCTGCTGCTGTGCGCGGGCGCGGCGATCACCGCGGTCACCGTGTGGCGGCTGCGCGAGACCCACACGGACGCCCTCGACACCCCCGCCGCCGCCCCCGCCCTGGAAGGAACCCCGCGTTGAGGATCCGCCTCGTCCTCCTGACCGCCTGCCTGTCCGTGGCGACCGCGCTGCCCGCACAGGCCGTCGACGCCACCGGCGCCCACCTGGAAGGCGAGCTCCCTTCCGGCGCCGCGTACGTGATGGACGTACCCGCGTCCTGGAACGGCACGGTGCTGCTGTACAGCCACGGCTACACCCCGGCCGGGGCCCCCAACCCGGCCCAGAACTCGCCCGGCCCGGCCGCCCGCGACAAGCTGCTGGCCGAGGGCTACGCCCTGATCGGCTCCTGCGGGCCGCCACGGCGGCGGGCTCCGCCGGGCTCCTCCGCCAGGCGTACGTCGACGCCCCGGGCCACTGCACCTTCACCCCGGGCGAGACACTGGCCGCCCTGCACACCGTGGAGAAGCGCCTGGACACCGGCCGCTGGGACGCCTCACCCGGCGCCCTCAACTCCCGTGCGAAGGCGGCGGACCCGGCGTCCGAGCCCCGCTACCTGCCGTACCGCCCGACCGTCTACCCCCGCCCCTACGACCTCGCCCATCCGGGAGACGCCCGGCCATGACCGCTCCCACCGCGCCCGACCGGCTGCTGTCCGTACTCGCGGCCTTCGACCACGAGCATCCGGGGCTGTGCCTGACGGACATCAGCCGGCGGGCCGGGCTGAGCCTGACCACCGCGCACCGCCTGGTGGGCGCGCTCACCGAATGGGGCGCCCTGGAGCGGGACGAGTCCGGTGTCTACCACGTGGGGCTGCGGCTGTGGGAGCTCGCCGCACTGGCCCCGCGCGGCCTCGGCCTGCGGCAGATCGCGCTGCCGTATCTGGAGGACCTGTACGAGGCGACGCACGAGAACGTGCAGCTGGCCGTCCGGGACGGCCGGGACGTCGTGTACATCGAATGGCTGTCGGGCCGGTCTGCCGTCGGCGTGCACATCCGCGTCGGCGCCCGCTGGCCGCTGCACGCCACCGGGGTCGGGCTCGCGCTGCTGGCCCACGGCGACCCGGTGTTCCAGAAGGAGTACTGCGCGGGCGACCTCGCGTCCTTCACCCCGCACACGATCACGGAACCGGAGCGGCTGCGGCGGGTGCTCGCCGAGGTGCGCAGGTCGGGGGTGGCGGTGAGCGACCGGCAGGTCACGGAGGACGCCCTGTCCGTGGCCGCGCCGGTCCGCGGCGCGGACGGCACGGTGACCGCCGCCGTGTCGATCGTGGTGCCCCACGCGGACGCCCAGGTCCCGGTGCTGGGCCCGGCGGTGCGGATGGCGGCGCGTGGCATCTCGCGGGCGCTGGGGTGGCAGCCCTGAGCGGGTGCCGGGATGGCAACCCTCAGCGGCGCCGAGGTGGCAGCCCTCAGCGGCGCCGGGGTGCAGCCCTCAGCGGTGCCGGGGTGCAGCCCTGAGCGGTGCCGGGATGGCAGCCCTCAGCGGCGCCGGGGCGCGCCGGGGCGCTGACGCCCGCGGGTTCAGGCTTCCCGGGCCGGGGTCATCGCCCAGCGGATGGTCCGGGTCAGGGCCCGGCCGGCGGGACGAACGGCGAGGTCTTCGACGACCGGCACCCGGGGCAGCCACAGCATGCCGCGCGCCCAGGGCGGGAGCAGGGTGACGGCGTTCGCGGCCAGCCCGCCGTAGAAGGGCCGGACGGCGAGGGGCAGCGGAGGCTGGAACAGCAGGAAACGGGCGGCTGCCCGCGCCTCGGGCGTGGCCCGCAGCTCGGGCCGGTAGGCGGTCAGGCGCTCGGCCAGTTCACGCCGGTCCCGCGGCGGGTCGGCCACTCCCAGCGCCTCGGCGACGCGCGCGGTGTCGGCGACGTAGGCGTCGTAGCCGGCGGCGTCCAGCGGCCGGGCCCCGTAGCGCTCGTGGGCGCGCAGGAAACTGTCCGTCTCGGCGGCGTGCACCCAGCCCAGCAGATGGGGGTCGGCCGCGTGGTACGGCACGCCCTCGGCGCTCGTGCCGCGGATCCGTTCGTGGATGCCGCGCACCTGGTCGACGGCCTGCCGGGCGTCCGCGGCGGTGCCGTAGGTCGTCACGGCCAGGAAGGTGCTGGTGCGCTGCAACCGGCCCCACGGGTCGCCGCGGAAGCCGGAGTGCCCGGCGACGGCCGCCATCGCGAGCGGATGCAGCGACTGAAGGAGCAGGGCGGTCAGCCCGCCGATGAACATCGAGGCGTCACCGTGGACCACGCGGATCGGCCGGTCCGGCCCGAACCAGCGCGGGCCGGGCGTGTGGTGGATACGGGCACGGGTCGCGGGTCCGCCCGGGCCCGCGACGCGGCGGAACAGGGCCTGGCCCAGCTGTTCACGGACTCCGGTCAGCACGGTCGGCCTCCCTTCCCCTGCTGACAGTGTCCGGCATGACCGTGCCGTCCGGACCCGCCGGCCCGGCCGCGTCAGGTCCACGGCCCGGCCGCCGCACGGTCGGCCAGGCCGCCGGCGCCGAGCGGCCCGGTGGGGCGGAGCGAGCCCGAGGCCTCCATGCGGGGCAGTGCGCGGCGCGCCACGCGCAGGACCACCGGGGGCATGGCCGGGCGTATCGGCTGGGCCAGCCGCAGCCAGGCCGGTGCGTACACGGCCGTACGACGGTGTTCCATGCCTGTGACCATGCGGGCGGCGACCGTGTCCACGGGGTACACGCGGCGGGCCGGCGGGGGCATGTGCAGACGCAGTTCCCGCAGGACGTCGTACCGCTCGGCGTCGCGGATCATGTCGGTGTCCGTCCAGTTCAGGTAGGCGATGCCCACGCCGACCCCGCGGTGCGCCACCTCCGCGCGCAGGGAGTGCGCGAAGGCCTCGACCCCGGCCTTGGAGGCGCAGTACGCGCTCATCAGCGGGGCGGCGCCGATCGACGCGAGGGAGGCGACCTGGAGGAAGTAGCCCGCCGTGCCGAACAGGTCCGGCAGGAACGCCCGGGCGGTGTGGGCGCTGCCGGTGAGGTTGACGTCGATCACCCGGCGCCAGGTGGCCGGGTCGGAGTCGAGGAGGGCACCGCCCATGGCGATACCGGCGTTCGCCACGACGGCCGAGGCACGGCCGAGGCCGGCCCGCACGGTGTCCGCGGCGGCTTCCAGCGCGGAGAGGTCGGTGACGTCGGCCTCCACGGCGAGGGCGGAGCCCGGCAGGGAGGCTGCCACCTCGTCCAGAACGGTCCTCTCGTGGCCGACCAGGCCCACCCGGGCGCCGCGCCGGGCGACTTCACGGGCGAGTGCCGCGCCCACGCCGCGGGCGGCTCCGGTGATGACGACGGTGCGCTCGGCAAGCGGGCTGCTGCTCATGGGCTGCCCTTCCTCACGGTGCCGGATACGTCCCGGAGGGACGGTCAGCGCCTGGCTCCGGTGCGGTCGCGGTGGGCGAGGAGCCGCTGGGCGCGGGCCAAGCCGGGGGGCAGGTTGCGGCGCAGGGCGGCCCGCGCGGCGTTGGCTCCCGGCGCTCCGTGCACGCCACCGCCCGGGTGGGCTCCGGAGGAGGCGAGGTACAGGCCGGGCACCGGGGTCTCGGGGCGGCCCGTGCCGGGCAGCGGACGGAAGACGAGCTGCTGGTGGATCGCGGTGGTGCCGCCGTTGATGGCGCCGCCGGCGAGATTGCCGTCGAGTGCCTCCAGGGTCGGGGGCGCGAGGATGCGGCGGCCGCGGATCAGGGAGCGGAAGCCGGGCGCGAAGCGCTCCACCTGGCGTTCGACCCGGTCGGCCATGAGTTCCTGGTCCTTGGTGGCCCAGCTGCCGGTGATCCCCTCGTCCGCGGCGTCGGCGCGGATCTCGTGAGGGACGTGGGTGTAGGCCCAGGCCGATTCGGTGCCCCGCGGTGAGCGGGTGGCGTCGGAGGTGGTCATCTGGCCGAAGATCAGGAACGGGCGGTCCGGGACCTGTCGCATGGCGATCTGGGCGGCGAAACGGGTCAGCTCGTCCATGCCGTCGGCGAGGTGCACCGTACCGGCCCGGGAGGCCTGTTCGGCCTGCCAGGGCACCGGGCCGTCGAGCGCCCAGTCGACCTTGAACGTGGCGAAGTCCCACTGGAAACGGCGCAGGTCGTCGAGGACCTGGGCGGGCAGGTGCGCGGGGTCGACCAGCTCGCCGTACAGGGCCGGCACCGACACGTCCGCCAGCACCGCCCGCCGGGCCCGCACCGCGTCTCCGGTGGCCGTCCGCACGCCGACGGCGCGCCCGCCGCGGACGACGACCTGCTCGACGCGCTGCCCGCAGCGGACCCGCCCGCCCAGGCTCTCCAGCCGCCGGACCAGGGCCGAGGTCAGCGCGCCGGAGCCACCGGCCGGGACCGGGAAGCCGTAGGTCTGGCCCAGCATGGCCATCAGCCAGCCGAAGCCGCCGCTGCCCGCCGACTCGGGGGCGAGGTCGGCGTGCAGGGCGTTGCCGGCCAGCAGCAGGCGCCCGCCCTGGCCGCGGAACTCCTCCTCTCCCAGGCGCCTCACGGGCAGCACCAGGGAGCGGGCCATGCGCAGTCCGCCCGCGGCCCGCAGCCGCAGCGCCAGCCGTGCCGTCGCGCGGACGGGCGGGAACGGGGTGAACAGGGCGTCCAGGAGGCCGGGGCGCAGGCCCTCCCACACGTCGTGCAGCCGCCGCCAGGCCGCTCCGTCGCCCTGCTCGAAGGTGTCCAGGGAGGCGGCGGTGGTGTCGATGTTCCGGTCCAGGACGGCGCAGCTGCCGTCGGTGAGGGGGTGGGCCAGGACGCTGGGCGCGTGGCTCCAGCGCAGTCCGTGCTCCTCGGGGCGCAACGCGGCCAGGACGGGCGAGGCGGCCGCGAGGGGGTAGAAGGAGCTGAACAGGTCGTTGACGAAGGCGGGGTCGACGCCCCGGTCGTGGCGGACCGCGCCCCCCGGTTCGGGCTGCTCCTCCAGCACCTCGACGCTCCACCCGGCGCTCGCGAGGACGTTGGCGGCGACCAGCCCGTTGGGGCCCGCGCCGATCACCACGGCGTCAGGCATCGCGGGCTCCGTCCGCGTCGGATCCCACGGTCACCTGGCCCAGGGCCCGCCGGGTGTCTCCCGCCTGCCCCGCCTCGGCCTCGCACAGCCGGGCCAGCCGGGCCAACATGGCGCGGTGGCGCAACTGGATCAGCGCCTCGAATCCGACGTTGTGCAGCCGGCCGCCCGCACCGCGCAACGGATGCTCGTCCACGATCACCAGGCAGTGCTCGCCCCAGGGCCGCAGCTCGATCGCGATGCGTGCCGTGCCCAGGGGACCGGCCTGCGCCTCCAGCTCCAGCCGGGTGCCTTCCTCGCAGTGGCGGACGATCGTCTCGTTGTCCAGGCGCACCGGGCCGAGCCGGACCTCGTAGCGGATCGCCGCGCCGGTGCGCGGCCACTGTCCGCGTACGGGGTGCGACTCGGACGTTCCCACCACCCACTCGGCGTAGCGGTGGCCGTCGGCGAGGACGTCCCACACGACGCTCGGCGGGACTCGGATCAGGTGATGGCGTACGGCCACGGATGCCTCCTGCTGGCTCGACCGGGTTCTCCGCCCCCGAGTGCCCCGCCAGGACCGGTTCAACAGCCCGGGCGCACCGGCGGCGACCGGGGCAACTGTCGCGGCCCGAGGCGGGTCGAACCCTGCGAGGTGCTCAGCGGGGAGGGGACCGGGGATGGCGCAGTCGGACGGGGCGCGGCGGTGGGCACGGTGGGCGGCGGCGCACCGCCGGTGGCGGACCGGGGTGCGGTGGCTGCTGATGGCCGTCGTCTCGATGGTCGTGGGCACCGTTGTCTTCTTCACCAAGCTTCCCCAGTGGACGCTGGGGATCGGCGTCGTGCTCGTGCCGGCCTTGGACGACACGGTGGCCTGGTACCTGAAGCGGTGGTCCGCCGACGAGGAGGCTTCCGGCTGACTCCCGGTCCCTTTCCTTCAGGCTCTGCAGCCGGTGGGGCCCGCCTACTTTTCTTGGCTTCATCCCTTGACGGCCCGGGTGCGGTGGAGCACATTGGCGGCACTTTGAGAGCGCTCTCATCCCCTTCCCCGAGAGGCCCCCACATGAGCGGAACCTCAAGCACCCCCCGCAGACCCCGCCCCTTCCGTCGGGCGTTCGTCGCCGTCGTCGGCACCCTCGGTCTCACGGCGGCCGCCGCCACGGTCGCCACCCCCTCGGCCAACGCCTCGGCGCCGCCGCCCCCGTCGGGCTGGACGCAGGTGTTCGTGGACGACTTCAACGGCGCCGCGGGCTCCGGCGTCAACACCTCCAACTGGCAGTACGCGACCGGCAAGGGTTACCCGGGCGGTCCCGCCAACTGGGGTACCGGCGAGATCGAGACGATGACGAACAGCACGGACAACGTCTCGCTCGACGGCAACGGCAACCTGCGCATCACGCCCCGGCGGGACGCCGCCGGCAACTGGACCTCCGGCCGGATCGAGACCAACCGCACCGATTTCCAGCCCCCGGCCGGCGGCACGCTCCGCGTCGAGTCGCGCATCCAGGTGCCGAACGTCACCGGTGCCGCCGCCAAGGGCTACTGGCCCGCGTTCTGGATGCTGGGCTCCCCGTACCGCGGCAACCACTGGAACTGGCCGGCGGTCGGCGAGCTGGACATCATGGAGAACACCCAGGGCATGAACACGGTGTTCGCCACGATGCACTGCGGCACCTCGCCGGGCGGCCCCTGCAACGAGACCAGCGGCATCGGCGGTTCGACGACCTGCCAGGGCACCTCCTGCCAGGCCGGCTTCCACACGTACCGGATGGAGTGGGACCGCTCGACGAGCGTCGAGGAGGTCCGCTTCTACCTCGACGGCGTCAACTACCACACGGTGCGCGCCAACCAGGTCGACGCGACGACCTGGAAGAACGCCACCGACCACGGCTACTTCATCATCCTGAACGTCGCGATGGGCGGCGGTTTCCCCGACGCGTTCGGCGGTGGCCCGGACGCCGGGACGCAGCCGGGCCACGCGATGGTCGTCGACTACGTGCAGGTGCTGTCGTCCGGCGGCGGCACCACGCCTCCCCCGGCCGGCGGCCGCGACGCCTACGGCACCATCCAGGCCGAGTCCTACGACGGCCAGTCCGGGGTGATCACCGAGACGACGTCCGACTCCGGCGGCGGCCGGAACGTCGGCGCCCTGGCCAACGGCGACTGGCTGCACTTCAAGGGCGTCGACTTCGGCTCCTCGGCGGCCCGGCAGTTCAGCGCCCGGGTCGCGAGCGGCGCGGCGGGTGGTGTCAGCGGGCTGGTCGAGGTGCGGCTGGACAGCCGGAGCAACGCGCCCGTCGGGAGCTTCGCGGTGGGCAGCACCGGCGGCTGGCAGTCCTGGCGGACCGTCCCGGCGAACATCAGCGCCGTGACGGGCACGCACGACGTGTATCTGACCTTCACCAGCGGACAGCCTGCGGACTTCGTGAACGTCAACTGGTTCACCTTCGGGCACTGAGCGTTCAGGGCGGGGGCTCCACGCGTGCGTGGGGCCCCTTTTCGCTGCGCCGGGCCGCCGTCAGCGCAACTCGGCCCGGAACGCCGCCGGGGTCTGCTCGGTGTGCTGGTGGAAGAACTTGGAGAAGTTCGCGGCGTCCGGGAAGCCGACCGCCACGCCGACCCTGCCGATCGGCAACTCGGTGTGGGCGAGCAGTCGTTTGGCCTCCAGGACCACGCGCTTGTCGATGAAGGCCTTGGGCGTGTCGCCGGTCGCGGCGCGCACCGCCCGGACCAGGGTGCGGCGGGAGTAGCCGAGCGCGTCGGCGTAGGCGCTGACGCTGTGGTTGGTGGCGAAGTCCCGCTCCACGGCGTCCCGGAAGAGGGTGAAGGTGGAGTCGGACCGCTGCCGCAGGGCCTGGGCCGAACTCGCCGCGAGGTGGGCGAGCCGCAGCAGGAACGCCGTCAGCGAGTGGCGCAGGACGGCGGTGTGCAGGCTGAGCGGGAGCGTCGCCGTGTCCTCGTACTCGCGGCGCAGTTGGGCGAGTGCGGCCTGCAGACCGGCGAGTTGGGCCGGGTCGGGGTGCAGCAGCGGCGGCAGGTCGTAGCGGTAGAGGCCGGTGGCCTCCACGGTCGAGCGGGGCAGGAAGCCGGGTTGCATGGTCAGCACGGTTCCGCGGTACTCGCTGGTGCGCGAGAAGCGGTGGACCTGCCCGGGGCGGATCCACAGCAGGTCCCCGGCCGTGGCCTCGTACTCGGTGAAGTCGACCATGTGCCGGACCGGACCCGCGCCGAACAGCAGGACGATGTGGAAGTCGATGCGGTGCACGCGCTCCAGCGGCGCGTCGGCGTGCCAGGTACGGCCGGTGCCCATCGGACCGACCTGCATGCCGACGCCGCCGACACTGAGCTCGACCGGGAAGGGGAAGGTATCGATCCCGTCGCCGTCTTGGATGCTTCTGTCCGCCATGTCCGCCTCGTACCGCCCCGCTCGCGTGTCCTGCTGCCCGTGGGTGTCCCACTTTCACCACAGGCTGGCACACGACGACCTTCCGCCGAAAAAGTCAGACTTTTAACTTTGAACACGTCAGACCAGCAACTTCGCTCCTATCGAGGACTTCGTGAAGATGAGCACGCAGACAGCGGACCGCTTCGAATGGACCGAACTCGACCGGCGTGCCGTCGACACCGCCCGTCTCCTGGCGGCGGATGCCGTCCAGCGGGTCGGCAACGGCCATCCCGGTACCGCGATGAGCCTGGCACCGGCCGCCTACACGATCTTTCAGAAGGTGATGCGGCACGATCCCGCCGATCCCGAGTGGACCGGCCGTGACCGCTTCGTCCTCTCCCCCGGCCACACCTCGCTGACCCTCTACACGCAGCTCTACCTCGCGGGCTACGAGCTGGAGCTGGACGACCTGAAGGCGTTCCGCACGCACGGCTCCAAGACGCCCGGTCACCCCGAGTACGGGCACACGGCGGGCGTGGAGACCACCACCGGCCCGCTCGGCCAGGGCGTCGCCAACGCCGTCGGCATGGCGATGGCCGCCCGCTACGAGCGCGGTCTGTTCGACCCGGACGCCCCCGAGGGCGACTCCCCCTTCGACCACACGATCTGGGCGATCGTCTCCGACGGCGACCTCCAGGAGGGTGTCTCCGCCGAGGCCTCCTCGCTCGCCGGCCACCAGAAGCTCGGCAACCTGGTGTTCCTCTACGACGACAACCACATCTCCATCGAGGGCGACACCGCGACCGCGTTCTCCGAGGACGTGCTGAAGCGCTACGAGGCCTACGGCTGGCACGTGCAGCGGATCGAGCCGCGGGAGGACGGCGACGTCGACGTGCACGCGCTGTACGCGGCGCTGAAGGCGGCTCAGGCCGAGACCGGGCGCCCCTCGATCATCGCGATGCGCACGATCATCGCCTGGCCCGCCCCGAACGCCCGGAACACCGAGGCCTCCCACGGCTCGGCGCTCGGCGAGGACGAGGTCGCGGCCACCAAGCGCCTCCTCGGCTTCGACCCGGAGCGGTCCTTCGAGGTCGCGGACGAGGTGCTGGCCCACACCCGCCTGGCCCTGGACCGGGGTGCCGAGGCGCACACCGCCTGGGACAAGCGGGTCGCCGCCTGGCGGGGCGAGAACCCGGAGCGGGCCGCCACGTTCGACCGCGTCAGCAAGGGCGAGCTGCCCGAGGGCTGGGAGGACGCCCTGCCGGTGTTCGAGCCGGGCAAGGCGGTCGCCACCCGCGCGGCCTCCGGCAAGGTCCTCCAGGCGCTCGGCCCGGTCGTCCCCGAGCTGTGGGGCGGCTCCGCCGACCTGGCCGGCTCCAACAACACCACCATCGACAAGACCAGCTCGTTCCTCCCGGAGGGCAACCCGCTGCCGGAGGCCGATCCGTACGGCCGCACCGTCCACTTCGGCATCCGCGAGTTCTCCATGGCCGCCGAGATGAACGGCATCACCCTGCACGGCAACACCCGCGTCTACGGCGGCACCTTCCTGGTCTTCTCCGACTACATGCGCAACGCGGTGCGGATGTCTGCCCTGATGCAGCTGCCGGTGACGTACGTGTGGACGCACGACTCCATCGGCCTCGGCGAGGACGGCCCGACCCACCAGCCGGTCGAGCACCTGGCGTCGCTGCGGGCGATCCCGGGCCTGAACGTGGTGCGCCCGGCGGACGCCAACGAGACCGCGATCGTCTGGGCCGAGATCCTGAAGCGGCACTCCACCGCCCCGGCCCCGCACGGCCTCGCGCTCACCCGCCAGGGCGTACCGACCTACGAGCCGGACCCGCTGGCGGCCCGCGGCGGCTACGTGCGGTTCGAGGCGGAGGGCGGCGAGCCGCAGGTGATCCTGATCGCCACCGGCTCCGAGGTCCACGTCGCCGCCGAGGCACGCGAGCGTCTTCAGGAGGCGGGCGTGCCCACCCGCGTCGTGTCGATGCCGTCCGTGGAGTGGTTCGAGGAGCAGCCGCGCTCGTACCGCGACCGCGTGCTTCCGCCGTCCGTGAAGGCCCGGGTCGCCGTCGAGGCCGGGATCGGCCTGACCTGGTACCGGTTCGTCGGGGACGCGGGGCGCATCGTCTCCCTGGAGCACTTCGGTGCTTCCGCCGACGCCGGGACCCTGTTCGCCGAGTACGGCTTCACCCCCGAGAACGTCGTCGCCGCCGCGCGGGAATCCCTGTCCGCGGCGCGCGGCTGACCGACCGCCCGAAAGAAGATGATCACTGTGACCGAAGCGACCGCGAACGCGGGAGCACTGGAGCGCCTGTCCCACGAGGGCGTGTCGATCTGGCTGGACGACCTGTCGCGCCGGCGGATCGAGTCCGGCAACCTGGCCGAGCTCGTCGCCACGAGGAACGTCGTCGGCGTCACCACCAACCCGTCCATCTTCCAGGCCGCCATCGGCTCCGGTGCCGGCTACGAGGAGCAGCTCGCCGACCTGGCGGTGCGCGGCGTGACCGTCGACGAGGCCGTCCGGATGATGACGACCGCCGACGTCCGGGCCGCCGCCGACGTCCTGCGGCCGGTGTACGAGGCCACCGGCGGCCGGGACGGCCGGGTCTCCATCGAGGTCGACCCCCGGCTGGCCCACGACACGACGGCGACCGTAGCCGAGGCCCGGCAGCTGGCCTGGCTGGTGGACCGCCCCAACGTGATGATCAAGATCCCGGCGACGAGGGCGGGCCTGCCGGCGATCACGGAAGTGATCGGAGCGGGTATCAGTGTCAACGTGACGCTGATCTTCTCGCTGGAGCGCTACCGCGAGGTGATGGACGCCTACCTCGCCGGTCTGGAACGGGCGCGCGCGACCGGCCTCGACCTGTCGGGCATTCACTCGGTCGCGTCGTTCTTCGTCTCCCGCGTGGACGCCGAGATCGACAAGCGGCTGACGGTGCTGGGCACGGAGGAGGCCCTCGCCCTGAAGGGCCGGGCGGCCCTGGCCAACGCGCGGCTCGCCTACGAGGCGTACGAAGAGGTCTTCGCCGGGCCGCGCTGGCAGGCCCTGGAGGATGCCCGCGGGAACCGGCAGCGCCCCCTTTGGGCCTCCACCGGTGTGAAGGACCCCGCCTACAAGGACACCCTGTACGTGGACGAACTGGTCGCCCCCGGCACGGTCAACACCATGCCGGAAGCCACGCTGAACGCCGTCGCCGACCACGGCGACGTCCGGGGCGACACCGTCACCGGCGGTTACGACCGGGCCCGAGCGGACCTGGCGGACGTCGAACGGCTCGGAATTGCATACGACGAGGTGGTGCGGCAACTGGAGGACGAGGGCGTGGCCAAGTTCGAGGTGGCCTGGCAGGAGCTGCTGGACGCGGTCACCAAGTCCTTGAACGACAAGGGAGTTGACGCGGAATGAGCGAGGGCATCCCCCAGACGGCCGAACAGGAGACCAAGGGGACCAAGGAGGACAAGGAGGCCCGGGTGGCCCAGGAGGCCGCCGGGGTCGAGCAGACCGGGGTGAGCGGCGAGGTGCCCGCCGCCCCGCGCACCGACCACGCGGACCCCGACTTCAGCAACCCGCTGCGCGACCCGCGCGACCGCCGTCTGCCCAGGATCGCGGGGCCCTCCGGGCTGGTCATCTTCGGCGTCACCGGTGACCTGTCCCGCAAGAAGCTGATGCCGGCCGTGTACGACCTGGCCAACCGCGGTCTGCTGCCGCCGGGCTTCTCCCTGGTGGGCTTCGCCCGCCGGGACTGGGAGGACCAGGACTTCGCGCAGGTGGTGCACGACGCGGTCCGCGAGCACGCGCGCACCCCCTTCCGCGAGGAGGTCTGGCAGCAGCTCGCCGAGGGCATGCGGTTCATCCCCGGCGACTTCGACGACGACACGGCGTTCAAGCAGCTGCGCGCCGCCGTCGAGGAGCTGGACGCCTCCCGGGGCACCAGCGGCAACTACGCCTTCTACCTCTCGGTGCCGCCGAAGTTCTTCCCGAAGGTCGTCCAGCAGCTGAAGAAGCACAAGCTGGCCAGCGCCCCCGAGGGCGCCTGGCGCCGCGCGGTCATCGAGAAGCCCTTCGGGCACGACCTGAGGTCGGCCGAAGAGCTGAACCGCATCGTGCACGACGTGTTCGACCCGGAGCAGGTCTTCCGCATCGACCACTACCTCGGCAAGGAGACCGTCCAGAACCTCCTGGCCCTGCGCTTCGCCAACCAGATGTTCGAACCGATCTGGAACCGGTCGTACGTCGACCACGTGCAGATCACCATGGCCGAGGACATCGGCATCGGCGGCCGGGCCGGCTACTACGACGGCATCGGCGCCGCCCGTGACGTGATCCAGAACCACCTGCTCCAGCTCATGGCGCTCACCGCGATGGAGGAGCCGGCCGCCTTCGACGCCGCCTCGCTGCTCACCGAGAAGCTGAAGGTCCTCAAGGCCGTGCGGCTGCCGCAGGACCTCGGGCAGGGCACCGTGCGCGGGCAGTACGCGGCGGCCTGGCAGGGCGGCACGAAGGTGCGGGGCTATCTGGAGGAGGACGGCATCGACCAGTCCTCCACGACCGACACCTACGCCGCGGTCAGGCTCCAGGTGGACAACCGCCGCTGGGCGGGCGTCCCGTTCTACCTGCGCACCGGCAAGCGGCTCGGCCGCCGGGTGACGGAGATCGCGGTGGTGTTCCAGCGGGCCCCGCACTCCCCCTTCGACTCCACCGCGACCGAGGAGCTGGGCTCCAACGCGATCGTCATCCGCGTCCAGCCGGACGAGGGCATGACGGTCCGCTTCGGCTCGAAGGTGCCGGGTACGTCGATGGAGATCCGGGACGTGACGATGGACTTCGCCTACGGCGAGTCTTTCACCGAGTCGAGCCCCGAGGCGTACGAACGGCTGATCCTCGACGTCCTCCTGGGCGACGCCAACCTGTTCCCCCGTCACCAGGAAGTGGAAGAGTCCTGGAAGATCCTCGACCCGATCGAGCAGTACTGGGCCACGCACGGCCGGCCCGCGCAGTACGCCTCGGGCAGCTGGGGACCCGAGGAAGCCGACGAGATGCTCGCACGAGACGGACGGAGCTGGCGCAGGCCATGAAGATCGACCTGACCGACACCACGGCAAGCAAGATCAACAAGGCGCTGGTGCAGGGGCGCCGCGCCATCGGCACGCCTGCCGTGGGCATGGTCCTGACGATGGTGATCGTCACGGACGAGGAGAACGCCTACGACGCGATCAAGGCGGCCGAGGAGGCCTCGCACGAGCACCCCTCGCGCACCCTCGTCGTCAT
Source organism: Streptomyces sp. NPDC012466 (assembly GCF_042955215.1). Classification (NCBI taxonomy): domain Bacteria; kingdom Bacillati; phylum Actinomycetota; class Actinomycetes; order Kitasatosporales; family Streptomycetaceae; genus Streptomyces; species Streptomyces sp. NPDC012466. The sequence continues at coordinate 661,134 of NZ_JBIBEQ010000001.1, forward strand.
CAAGCGGCACGCCCGCACCCCGCGCGACCGTCAGGCCTCCCGCCTGGACGCCGAGGTCCGGGTGGGCGCCGACGCGGGCACCGGCGAGACGGTGATCCTGCGGACCTACGGCGAGGTGTCCGACCACGCCGACTCGGTGGTGCTGCCGCTGCTGCTGCCGGACGCGCCGGTGGTGGTGTGGTGGCCGATGGACGCCCCGGAGGTGCCCTCGAAGGACCCGCTCGGAGCACTGGCCCAGCGCCGGATCACCGACCTGTACGCCGTCGCCAACCCCCTGGAGGTGCTGGAGAGGCGGGTCCGCTCCTACGCGCCCGGTGACACCGACCTGGCCTGGACCCGGCTGACGCCCTGGCGTTCGATGCTGGCGGCGGCGCTGGACCAGGCCCGTGCGCAGATCACCTCGGCGGCCGTGGAGGCCGAGGCCGAGAACCCGGCCGCCGAGCTGCTGGCCCGCTGGCTGGAGGCACGGCTGCACGTCCGGGTCGACCGTGTGGTCACCGCCGGTCCGGTCGTCACGGCCGTGCGCCTGGGCACGGAGAACGGCGAGATCGTCATCGACCGCCCCGAGGGGCCGCTGGCCACGCTGACCCTGCCGGGCCAGCCGTCGCGCACCCTCGCGCTCAAGGTCCGTGCCACCTCCGAACTCATCGCCGAGGAGCTGCGGCGCCTCGACGCGGACGAGATGTACGCCATCGCCCTGAACGGCGAGGCAACCGAGGAGACTCCTGCTCATGTCTGACTCCCCCTCCGGTTCCCCGAGGCTCACCCGGCGCCCCGAGTGGACCGCCCTGGAGAACCACCGCACGGACGCCCTGCCCCAGCCGGACCTGCGGGAACTGTTCGCGGCGGACCCGGGGCGCGCCGAGCGCTACGTCGTGCGCGTGGGCGACCTGCGCATCGACTACTCCAAGCACCTGATCACCGACGAGACACTGGCCCTGCTCCAGGAACTGGCCGCCGCGACCGACGTGTTCGGGCTGCGCGACGCCATGTTCCGCGGTGAGCGGATCAACGTCACCGAGGACCGGGCCGTGCTGCACACCGCGCTGCGCGCCCCGCGGGACGCCGTCATCGAGGTCGACGGCGAGAACGTCGTCCCGGGCGTGCACGCCGTGCTCGACAAGATGGCCGCCTTCGCGGACCGGGTGCGCTCGGGTGAGTGGACCGGCCACACCGGCAAGCGGATCCGCAACGTCGTCAACATCGGCATCGGCGGCTCGGACCTCGGCCCGGCGATGGCCTACGAGGCGCTGCGGCCGTTCACCGACCGGGAACTGACGTTCCGCTTCGTGTCGAACGTGGACGGCTCCGACCTGCACGAGGCCACCCGCGACCTGGACCCGGCACAGACGCTGTTCATCGTCGCGTCCAAGACGTTCACCACGATCGAGACGATCACGAACGCGACCTCGGCCCGCTCCTGGCTGCTGGAGGGCCTCGGGGGCGATGAGAAGGCGGTGGCGAAGCACTTCGTCGCGCTGTCGACGAACGCCGAGAAGGTGGCCGGCTTCGGCATCGACGTCGACAACATGTTCGAGTTCTGGGACTGGGTCGGCGGCCGCTACTCGTACGACTCCGCGATCGGGCTGTCCCTGATGATCGCGATCGGCCCGGACCGCTTCCGGGAGATGCTCGACGGGTTCCGGATCGTCGACGAGCACTTCCGCAACGCCCCCGCCGAGGCCAACGCCCCGCTGATCATGGGCCTGCTGGGCATCTGGTACGGCAACTTCCACGACGCCCAGTCGCACGCGGTGCTGCCCTACAGCCACTACCTGTCCAAGTTCACCGCCTACCTCCAGCAGCTCGACATGGAGTCCAACGGCAAGTCGGTGGACCGCGACGGCCACGCCGTGGAGTGGCAGACCGGGCCGGTGGTGTGGGGCACGCCGGGCACCAACGGGCAGCACGCCTACTACCAGTTGATCCACCAGGGCACCAAGCTCATCCCGGCCGACTTCATCGGCTTCGCCCGGCCCGTCGCCGAGCTGAGCGACGAACTGAAGGCGCAGCACGACCTGCTGATGGCCAACCTGTTCGCGCAGGGGCAGGCGCTCGCCTTCGGCAAGACCGCCGAGGAGGTGCGCGCGGAGGGCGTGCCCGAGGAACAGGTTCCGCACCGCACCTTCCGGGGCAACCACCCCACCACGACGATCCTGGCCACCGAACTGACCCCGTCGGTCCTCGGCCAGCTCGTCGCCCTCTACGAGCACAAGGTGTTCGTGCAGGGCGCCGTCTGGAACATCGACTCCTTCGACCAGTGGGGCGTGGAGCTGGGCAAGGTCCTCGCCAAGCGCGTCGAGCCCGCTCTGACCGAGGGCGCGGACGTCCCCGGTCTCGACCCGTCCACGGCCGCGCTGGTGGCCACCTACCGCAACCTCCGGGAAGTGAACTGACATGCAGATCGGTCTTGTGGGTCTCGGCAAGATGGGCGGCAACATGCGCGAGCGCCTGCGCAACGCCGGCCACACCGTCATCGGATACGACACCAACCCCGAGAAGTCCGACGCCAGCAGTCTGGCCGACCTCGTCAACCAGCTGGAAGCACCCCGCACGGTCTGGGTCATGGTCCCGGCCGGCGAGCCCACCCAGCACGTCATCGACCAGCTCGCGGGCCTCCTGAAGCCGTACGACACGGTGGTCGACGGCGGCAACTCCCGCTGGACGGACGACGAGAAGCACGCCGAGGAGCTGAGCAGGCGCGGCATCGGCTTCGTCGACGCGGGTGTCTCCGGCGGCGTGTGGGGCCTGAAGAACGGCTACGCCCTGATGGTCGGCGGCGAGAAGGAGTACGTCGACCGGCTGCGGCCGATCTTCGAGGCGCTCAAGCCGGAGGGCCCGTACGGCTTCGTCCACGCGGGCAGGGTCGGCGCCGGGCACTTCGCCAAGATGGTCCACAACGGCATCGAGTACGCGATGATGCAGGCCTACGCCGAGGGCTGGGAACTGCTGGAGGCCGTGGACTCGGTGGACAACGTCCGCGAGGTGTTCCGCTCCTGGCAGGACGGCACCGTCATCCGCTCCTGGCTGCTGGACCTCGCGGTGGACGCCCTCGACGAGGACGAGCACCTGGAGGAGCTCCGGGGCTACGCCCAGGACTCCGGCGAGGGACGCTGGACCGTGGAGGCCGCGATCGACAACTCCGTGCCGCTGCCCGCGATCACCGCCTCCCTCTACTCCCGGTTCGCCTCCCGGCAGGACGACTCGCCGCAGATGAAGATGATCGCGGCGCTGCGCAACCAGTTCGGCGGCCACGCCGTCGAGTCCGCGAAGAAGGCGTAGCGCGTGGGTGATCTGCTGCTGGTCCGCCACGGCGAGACGGAGTGGAGCCGGAGCGGGCAGCACACCAGCTTCACCGACCTGCCCCTCACCCCGAACGGTGAGGAACAGGCCAAGTCGCTCGCCCCGCTCCTCGCGGACCGCTCCTTCGCACTGGTCCTCACCAGCCCGCTCGCCCGCGCGGTGCGCACCGCCGAACTCGCGGGCCTGACGGGGGCCGTGCGGGAGGCGGACCTGCACGAGTGGTACTACGGCGCCTACGAGGGCGTCACCACCGAGGAGATACACCGCACCCGCCCCGACTGGGACCTGTGGACCGACGGAGGCCCGCCCGGCCCCGACGGCGAACCGGGCGAGTCCCCCGAGGAGGTCGGCGAGCGGGCCGACCGGGTACTGGCCCGGGCGGCGAAGGCGCTGCCCGAGGGTGATGTGCTGCTGGTGGCCCACGGCCACTTCCTCCGCGTCGTGACGGCCCGCCGGCTGGGTCTGTCCCCGGCGGAGGGGCGGCTGTTCCGGCTGGAGACCGGCACGGTCTGCCGGCTGTCGACCGAACACGGCCGGCCCGTGATCGCGGAGTGGAACACCAGGGCGTAACCGGCCCCGGCCGGAGGCGGGTTGACAGCCTCCGGCCGGGCGCGCCAGAGTCCCCGCTGATGGAGATCCACACCATGACGCCCGCCGAGGAGCGGGTGTGGCGCGCCTTCACGCGCGGGGAGGACGTCGACTTACGGGGACCGGCGGGCGAGGACCCCACGCGCGGCGCCGAGTGGGGCCCCGAACGGACCCTGCGGGCGACCGTGGTGCGGGCACTGCTGCTCAGCGCCCCGCAGGAGGACGGGGAGACGGCCGCCCTCCGACTGGCCGGCGCGCGGATCACCGGGGCGCTGAACCTCCAGTACGCCGACGTCGACCACGCCGTGCGCCTCAGCGACTGCTTCTTCGAGGACGTGCCCGTCCTGTACGCGGCGCGGCTGCGCCAGCTGAACCTGCGCGGCTCCGCCCTGCCCGGCCTGGACGCCGCCACCCTGCGCGTGGACGGCGTGCTGCGCATGTCCGGCTGCCTATTCGAGGGACCCGTGCGGCTCGGTGGCGCGCAGATCTCCGGCGCGCTGTTCATGGACGGGGCCGCCATCGACGAACCGCCCCCCGGCCAGCCGGCGCTCCAGCTCAACCACGTGACCGTCGGGGACGGTCTGTCGGCGCCGGGCCTGCGCACGCGCGGTGAGGTGCGGCTGACGGGCGCGTCGGTCGCCGGCAGCGTCGACCTCAACGGGGCGCGGCTGGAGGCCGGTGCCGGAGAGGTCGCCCTCGACGCGGAGACGCTCACGGTGGACGGCGACGCCCTGCTGCGCGACGCGGACGTCCTCGGCTGGATCGGGCTGCGCGGCGCCCGGATCGCGGGCCGGCTCGACCTGTCGCACGCCCGCCTGGCGAACCCGGGTGACGCGGCGCTGCGGGCCAGCAGCTGCACCATAGGGGAACTCTGGCTGCGCAAGAGCCCTCCCATGGCCGGCACCCTCAACCTGCGCCGTGCCCAGCTGGACGTGCTGTTCCTGGAGCCGGAGGTCGTCCCGGAGGAGGTCCTGCTCGACAGTCTCGTCTACACCTCCCTCACCCCGCACGAGCCCGCCGAGCGGCGTCTGGCGATGCTGGAGCGGGACGGCGAGGGCTATGTCCCGCACGCCTACGAGCAGTTGACCGCCGCCTACCGCAGGATCGGCGACGACCCCGCCGCCCGCCTCGTCCAGCTCGCCAAGCAGCGCCGCCGGCGCGGCACCCTGCCCTGGTACGGCCGGCTGTGGGGCCATGTGCAGGACGCCACCGTCGGCTACGGCTTCCGCCCCCTGCGGGCCGCGGGCTGGCTGGTGTCGCTGCTGGTGATCGGCTCCCTCGCCTACGCCCTGCACCACCCCGAGCCGCTCAAGGCCGACGAGGCCCCCCAGTTCAACGCGGTCTTCTACACCCTCGACCTGCTGCTGCCGGTGATCTCGTTCGGCCAGGAGGCCGCGTTCGCCCCCACCGGCGGGTACCAGTGGCTCTCCTACGCCCTCGTGCTCACGGGCTGGATCCTCGCCACCACCGTCGTCACCGGCATCACCCGGACCGTCAGCCGCCAGTGAGGGCCCGCACCGCGTGCTGCGCGGCCAGCCGCACCGGGGCGTTGGCGGCGCCGTAGCCCCGGTAGCCGCCGTCGCGCTGCACCAGTTCGAGGAAGACCCGGCCGACGGTGCGGGTGTAGCAGTGGCGGAAGACGCCGTGGGCGTCGCGGTCGTAGAGGATGCCGAGGTCGCGGTAGGTCTCCAGCTCACCGTCGGCGAACTCGAAGCGGGCGGCGAGGTCGTCGTGGTAGTTCGCCGGGACGGGCAGCAGGCTGCCGCCCGCGTCCCGGAAACGGCGGGCGGCGGCGACCACGTCGTCGGTGGCCAGGGCGATGTGCTGGGCGTGGACGGTGTCGTCCGTGGGCGCGGCGCCGACGGTGAGGGCGATCCGGACGCTGCCGTCGGGGGTGGTGACGGCGCGGCTGCGCATCAGTCCGTAGGGGTCGGCGACGTCGACGCTCTCCTGGGCGCGCAGGCCGAGCACGCCGCGGTGGAAGAGGGCCGCCTCGTCGAAGTGGTGCCAGGGCTGGGTGAGGGCGAGGTGGTCGATGCCCCGGATGCCCGCGTCCGCCGGGGGCGCGCCGATGTCCTCGAAGTCGGCGCGCCAGTCGGGCGGTTCCGGGCGGCCGGCGGCGCAGAAGAACAGCTCGGTGCCGTCGGGCGCGGCGACCGCGTCCAGTGGGGCGTCCCCGGGAGCGCGTCGGCGCGGCAGCACGGGCGCCAGCAGTGCCTCGGCCCGCCGGGCCGCCGCTGCCGGGTCCGGTGACTCCAGCCCGATCGCGGCGAGTCGGGTGCCCTCGCGGCGGACGGCCGGCCCGGTGTTGACGAGGATCCGGGCCTCGCCCTGCTCCCACAGGGTGACGGGCTTGCCCCGGTGCCGTGCGGTGCGGGTGAAGCCGAGGGCGCCGAGCAGGGCGCCCAGGGGTTCGGCGTCGGGTGTGACCAGCTCGGCGAAGGCGACGCCGGTGGGGACGACCGGGGCGGGCGGGGACGCCGTGCCCACCGCCTCCTGGAGGACCAGCAGGGAGCGCCGGGCGTCGACGGCGGTCGGGCCCGCCTCGGCCTGCCGGAACACGTCGTTGAAGACCTCCAGGGACAGCGGGCCGTCGTAGCCGGTGGCCAGCACGTGCCGCACCAGCCCGGCGACGTCGAAGCCGCCCTGGCCGGGGAAGCAGCGGTAGTGGCGGCTCCACTGCAGGACGTCCATGGCGAGCAGTGGGGCGTCGGCGAGCTGGAGGAAGAAGATCTTCTCACCGGGGATGGCCGCGATGCCTTCGAGGTCCTTCGGTTCACAGCCACGCGAGAGGATGTGGAAGCTGTCCAGGCAGGTGCCGAGCGCCGGATGGCCGGCGGCCTCGACGATGCGCCAGGCGTGGTCCCAGGTACTGACGTGCCGGCCCCAGGCGAGCGCCTCGTAGGCGACCCGGACGCCGGACTCCCCCGCCAGGTCGGCGAGCCGGCTGAGCTGCTCGGCGGCGAGGGCGTCGTCGTCCACCGCCTGCGGGGAGACGCTGGAGCAGACGAGGACCGTGTCGGCGCCGAGCCGGCGCATCAGCTCGAACTTGTGCCGGGCCCGCCGCAGGTTCCGGGCGAACTCGGCCTCGGGGACGGCCTCGATGTCCCGCATCGGCTGGTAGAGGTCGACGGTGAGCCCCAGGTCGGCGCAGCGGGCGCGGATGTCCTCGGGAGTGAGAGGGCTGGCCAGCAGGTCGTTCTCGAAGATCTCCACCCCGTCGAACCCGGCCCGGGCCGCGGCGTCGAGCTTCTCGGTGAGGGAGCCGCTGAGACAGACGGTGGCGATGGACGTACGCACGTCGGTACCTCTCTCTAGTGCGAAGCCCCGATGGCCCCGGCCAGTTCGGCCAGGTCCGCCAGCATCCGCGCGGCATCGGGTTCCCGGCCGGTGAACAGGCGGAACGCGTCGGCAGCCTGGAAGGCGGCCATGCCACCGCCGTCGAGGGTGGCGCAGCCCAGGGCGCGGGCCGTGCGCAGCAGCTCGGTCTCCAGCGGGCGGTACACCACCTCGGCCACCCACAGCCCGCAGTGGAGCAGCGCGGCGGGCAGGGGCAGGCCCGGGTGGGCGGCCATGCCGGTGGGCGTGGCGTGGACGATGCCGTCGGCGTGCGCGAGCAGCTCGGCCCGCCGGTCCGGCGGGGCGGCGGCCGCACGGCCCGCCCCGAAGGTCCGGTTCAGCGCTTCGGCCAGGGCGGCGGCCCGCTCGGGCAGGGCGTCGACGACGGTGACCCGCCCGGCGCCGAGGGTGAGCACGGCGTGGGCGACGGCCGCGCCCGCACCGCCGGCGCCCAGCTGGACGACCCGCTCCAGCGGCGCGTCGGGCAGCCCGCGCGCGAAGGAGGCGGCGAAACCGGTGACGTCCGTGTTGTGGCCGACGGCCCGGCCGTCCTCGAAGACGACCGTGTTGACCGCTCCCAGCGCCTCGGCCTGCGGGGTGAGCGCGTCCAGGTGCCCGAGGACGAGCTGCTTGCAGGGGTGCGTGATGTTGAGCCCGTCGAAGCCCAGGTCGCGGGCGGCCCGCACCAGATCGCCCACCGCCTCGGGCGCCACGTCGAGGGTGTCGATGTCGATGAGCCGGTAGACCAGGCGCAGGCCCTGGCGGTCGCCCTCCCGCTCGTGCAACGCCGGGCTGAGGGACGGACCGATGCCGGAACCGATCAGTCCGACGAGATACGACTCCTTGGGCACGCGCGCCTCCCGAGCGGCTCACTAATGTACGAACCAGTACGTTAGCTATATCAGCCGAGCACGGGCTCGGGAAGACCTGCCGGAGGGACGGCCCCGTGCTTCTACAATCACCGGCACCGGCCCCTCCGCCCGAAGGAACCTGATGACCAGCGTCGAAGAACCGGCACGACCTGGCGAGCGCATCCGTGACGCCGCCCGCACCCGGGCCGAGATCCTCGAGGTCGCCACCCAGGAGTTCGCGCGGGCCGGCTACGACGGAGCCCGGGTGGACGAGATCGCCGCCCGCACCCGCACCACGAAGCGGATGATCTACTACTACTTCGGTGGCAAGGAACAGCTGTTCACGGCGGTGCTGGAGCGGGCGTACGGCGTGATCCGGGAGGCCGAGCAGCAGCTCGACGTCGACCATCTGGACCCGGTCGCGGCCATCCGGCGGCTCGCCGAGGTGACCTTCGACCACCACGAGCAGCACCCCGACTTCATCCGCCTGGTCAGCATCGAGAACATCCACGAGGCGCAGCACATCGCCGGCTCCGAGAAGCTCGGCAAGATCGGCTCCCCCGCCCTGGACGTGATCCGCCGGATCCTGGCGTCGGGCCGGGAGTCGGGCCTGTTCACGGCCGACGTCGACGCCGTCGACCTGCACGCGATGATCTCCTCGTTCTGCTTCTTCCGGGTCTCCAACCGGCACACCTTCGGCGCGCTGTTCGGCCGCGACCTGCTCGACCGGACGCAGCGCGCGCACTACCGCGCCATGCTGGGCGACATGGTGATCGCGTACCTGACGGCGGAGCGGACGGCGGACTGAACGCCCGGCGCGGGACCCCTTGACACCGGTGGCACTCGGGCGCAGCATCACTGGCCATCCCCTACTAACTACCCAGTGGGTTAATTAGCCGCGATCCGGCGCACGCCCCCTCTGCTCACCCGTGTCTCGCTCCGCCCAGGGCGGAGCTCCCCCGAAGGAGCCGCCGTGTCCGTCCCCGCCACGCCCTCAGGGCCCACCGCCCCGCCCGGCCAGCCCAGGAAGGCCGCGACCGCCGCCTGGATCGGCAGCGCCCTGGAGTACTACGACTTCTTCATCTACGGCAGCGCCGCCGCGCTGATCTTCCCCGAGGTGTTCTTCGACGAGTCCGACCCGGCCACGGCGACCCTGCTGTCGCTCGCCACGTTCGGCGTCGCGTACGCCGCCCGCCCGGTGGGCGCGCTGGTGCTCGGGCACGTCGGCGACCGGACCGGCCGCAAGAAGATCATGGTCTTCACGCTGATGCTGATGGGCCTGTCGACGTTCCTCATCGGCTGCCTGCCCACCCGGGACCAGGTCGGCGACCTCGCCCCGGTCCTGCTGGTGCTGTGCCGGGTGCTCCAAGGCATCTCCGCGGCCGGCGAGCAGGCCAGCGCCAACTCCATGACGCTGGAACACGCGCCACCCCACCGGCGTGGCTTCTTCACGAGCTTCACCCTGAGCGGCACACAGGGCGGCCAGCTGCTGGCCACGCTGGTGTTCATCCCGGTCGCCGCGCTGCCCGAGGACCAGTTGCTGTCGTGGGGCTGGCGGCTGCCGTTCTGGCTGAGCGTCGCGGTCGCCGTCGTCGGCTACGTCATCCGCCGCAAGCTGGACGAGACGCCCGCCTTCGCCCAGCAGGCCGCCGAGGAGGGCGTGGCCAAGCTGCCGCTCGTGATCCTGCTCCGCGAGCACTGGGCGGACGTGCTGCGCGTGATCGCCGGCGCGCTGGTCGCCTCGGTCAGCACGATCTTCACGGTGTGGGCGCTGGCGTACGCCACCAGCGACGCGGTCGGCATGTCGCGTACGGCCATGCTGTGGGTGGGTGCCCTGGCGAATGTCGTCGCGCTCGCCGCGATCCCGCTGTGGGCCGCGCTGTCCGACCGGATCGGGCGCCGCCCGGTGTTCCTGCTCGGCGCGGCCGGCAGCGCGGTGACGATGTTCCTGTACCTGTGGGCGGTCTCCACGGGCTCCTACCCGCTGACGTTCCTGACCGGCGTCGTCTGCTTCGGCGTGGTCTACAGCGCGGCGAACGGTGTGTGGCCCGCCTTCTACGGCGAGATGTTCGCGACGCGCGTCCGGCTGTCCGGTGTGGCGATCGGCACCCAGATCGGTTTCGCCGCGGCCGGGTTCGCGGTGACGTTCGCGGCGCGGATCGCCGGGCCGGGGGGTGACGACTGGTCGGCGGTGGCGCTGTTCACGGCGGCGTTGTGCGTGCCGCCGGTGATCGCGGCGGTGTCGGCGCGGGAGACGCACCGGGTTCCTACGGAGGCACTGGGGGAACGCACCGGACTCGGGACCGCGCGGCCGCAGAAAGTGACGGCCTGAAGCTCGCCGTGTGGTGCCGTCAGCGGTTGGCCCCGGCCCGGCGGCACGGCACGAGACGGCAGCCGTCCGGGTCCTGGACGGTGACTCCCCACTCGTCCCCGTAGGGGTTGGGGGACTCGCCCCTCTACCCGCCGTGCCGCTGCGGACGGGCGACCAGGTCGTCCGGGCCGGGGCCGTCCCATGACGATCAGCGGGTCCACCTGCCATCGGTCCCGCACCCCCGGCCCCCAGAGCCGTCGCTCACGTGTTCCTGCGCGATCATGAACCGTTCCTGCACCACGATGGGGTCTGAGGTGGTCCGGGCGGGGTATGCCGGATCTCACCTCGACGAGCGCGACGGGAGAAGAGCCATGGCACAGCTGCGACAAGAGGTCGATCCGGATGAGGCCGGGCTGGATCCGCAGGTGCTGGGCCGCCTGGACCGGCACTTCGCCCGGCTGGTCGACGACGGGCGCCTGCCGGGCTTCCTCGTCTCCATAGCCCGGGCCGGGCGCGTCGCCCACCTCGCGACGCACGGGCTGCGCGACATCGCGGCCGGGCTCCCGGTCGAGCCCGACACGCTGTGGCGGGTCTACTCCATGACGAAGCCGGTCACCGCGGTCGCCGCGCTGCTGCTGGTGGAGGAGGGCCGGCTGTCGCTGGACGACCCGGTCGCCGACCATCTGCCCGCCTTCGCCGACCCGCGGGTCTACGTCAGCGGCTCCGGGGCCGACGTCGAGACCCGCCCGGCCGACGGCCCCATACTCGTCCGGCATCTGATGACCCACACCTCGGGTCTGACCTTCGGCTTCTACCACGCCCACCCCGTCGACGCCCTGTACCGCGAGGCCCGTCTGGAGTCGTCGGTGCCGCCGGGCGCGGACCTGGCCGAGACGGTCGAGGTGTACGCGAGCCTGCCGCTGCAGTTCGAGCCGGGCACCGAGTGGAACTACTCGGTGGCGAGCAACGTCCTGGGCCGGATCATCGAGGTCGTGTCCGGGCAGCCGCTCGACGCGTTCTGCGCCGAGCGGATCTTCGGGCCGCTCGGCATGACGGACGCGGGTTTCCATGTGACGGACGCGCAGGCGGCCCGGCTGTCCGAGATGTACGGGGAGAAGGAGGGCGGCGGCATCGAGCCGATCCCGGGGCTCCCGCTGCGCGGCCGTCCGCGGTTCCTGTCGGGCAGCGGCGGCATGGTGTGCTCGGCCCACGACTACCACCGCTTCATGGAGATGCTGCGCCGCCGGGGCGAACTCGACGGCGTGCGGCTGCTCACGCCGCAGACCGTGGATCTGATGACCCGCAACCACCTGCCCGGCGGCGCCGATCTGCGGGCCTTCGGCAGCCGCCCCGCCCACGACGAACCCGGCAACGACGGTCTCGGTTTCGGCCTCAACTGCTCCGTGGTGATCGACCCGTCCCGCACCCTGGTGCCGTCCGGGCTCGGCGCCTTCGGCTGGAGCGGCGTGGCCACGACGACGTTCTGGGTGGACCCGGGCCGCGACCTGACGGTGCAGTTCATGACGCAGGTGCGGCCCAAGACCTCTCACACGGTCTTCAAGGACCTCAAGCGGATGGTGCACGAGGCCCTGTCGGACTGAGGCCCGCTACGGGTCGACGCGGAGCGTGAACCCGAGCCCGTCCCGGGCCAGTTCACGCAGCCACCGCTCGGACCGGGCGGCCGTCTCGGCGGCACGGTTCAGGCCGGGCGGCGAAGAGCCGTCCAGGATGTGCCGGACGCCCAGCGCGAGGGTCCGCGAGACACAGCGGGCCATCGCGCTCTCCTCGGCGTCACCCACCAGGTCGAGCAGGTAACCGCCCTTCCACGACCGCCCCGACTCGGCGCGCACGTCCAGGGACACCACGAGGACGACCCGGTCGTGGTCGTCGTCCGTGGTGGGGTGGGCGGCGGCCAGCTCCCGGGCCAGGGCCGCGATCCGGGCGTCGTCACCGGTCCTCAGCTCCGCGAAGACGCCGTCCCAGGCGCGCAGCCACCCCTCCAGCCGCAGGGTGCCGCGGACGAACGTCCGCGGTGTCCAGGCGTCCGGCAGCCCGTACTGCGCGATGAACGGGACGCTGTCGCGATTGGGGTAGACCTCGAAGGTCTCCCCGTCGACGACATGCCGCCGGGTCGCCTCCCAGGGCCGTTCGGCGACCGTCTCCGCACCGCCCTCCAGGTAACGGGCCGGCGAGCGCAGGGCGCCCAGGACCCCCGCGGGTGCCCAGCTGAAGCGGTACGTGAAGTCGTTCGGGACGGCGGGGACACCGCCGCAGTACGACGTGAGGGTGTACGAGGCGGGCGTCCCGGCGCCGATCGCCTCCCGGGCCCGGGCGACCAGGGCGTGGGCGAAGAGGTGGTCGATGCCCGGATCGAGCCCGGCCTCGGTGAGGACGACGAGCCCGGCCTTCCCGGCCGCGGGCACCTGCTCCAGCACCGCGTCCGACACATAACTGGAGCACGCGAAGTGCGCCCCCTGTCGTACGCACTCCGCGAGCAGCGGCGCGTGCTCCGGCGCGGGCAGCATCGACACGACGACATCGCCCGGGGCGAGTTCGGCGGCGAGCGCGGACAGCGTGTAGGCGCGGGGCCCGGCCCGTCCGGTGAGGCCCAGCCGGCCGAGGGCATCGGCGGCGCGGCTCTCGGTGCGGTGCCAGAGCCGGACGCGCTGGGCGGCGTCGCACAGCATGGCGAGACCGCTGCCCGTGGACAGGCCGGCGCCGATCCAGTGGACGGTGCCGCTCGCCGCCGCCGGTTCAGTGGTCAAAGGAATCCCCCTTGTCGAGGCCGTGGGCCCGTGACGCCTCACGGAACCGGTCCAGGCAGCGTCCCCAGGGCCCGGAGACGCCGAAGTCGAGCAGCTGGGGCAGCAGGGCGGCCGAGAAGTCGGCGCTGGACTCCAGCGGCAGCAGGGAGGGCAGGTTGTCGATGGCGATCAGGTCGAGCGGGGGTGCGTCGCGCAGCCGCCGTACGGGCTCGTCCCAGTCGGTGGTGTCGTCGTACACCGGAAGGACGTTGAGCGGGGAGCCGACGTCGCAGGTGACGTCGCACAGGGTGCGCAGCCGGCGGCCGGGGGTGTCGAGGTCCCGCTCGCGGAGGAAGGGCGGGACGGGGGTGGTGGCGAGCACCGCGTTGACCATCACGTCGTGCCGCAGCAGAGCGGGGCGGTCCAGGTCCCGGGTCTCGGCGAGGTCCCAGCAGGTCGGGTCGACGCCGGCGGTGGTGAAGGCCGCGCGGGCGCCGCGGCCGCTGCGGCCCAGGGCGCCGATGACGAGGCCGGTGAACTCGCGGTCCCCGGCGGCGGGCCGCAGCGTCTCGTCCAGGTCTTCCTTGGTGGTCGGCGTCAACGGTGCCCGCAGCCGGCCCCGGTGCCGGAGCACCGCCAGCGCCGCACCCAGGTAGCCGGCCCAGAAACCGAAGGCGGCGAGGCGCCGTCCGGTGTCGTCCACCAGGTACTCCAGGTCGAACAGTGCCCCGCCCCCGGCGGCGAACCGGCCCAGCAGGTCCGCCGCTCCCGGCTGGCCCTTGTACGCGTGGCCGAAGAAGATGTGCCGATGCGTCAGCTCGGCCGGGTGGTCGGGCAGTTCCTTCAAGCCGAGCACGACGGCGTCCCGCGGCGCCGTCACCCAGGAGCCGGCGGGCGCGACACGGCAGCCGGCCGCCTCGTACTCCTCGATCGGGAAGACCCGCTGCGGGGACTCCTCCACGGTCAGTCGCACTCCGTGCCCGACGAGCCGCCGGGCGTCGTCGGGCACGATCGGAGTGCGTCGTTCGGTCGTGCGGTCCTCGTGGCGCAGCCACAGATGGAGCTCGGTCATACCAGGTGGGCCTCCGGCGTGAGGCGTCGGCCGCTGAGGGCCGACGCTCAAGGGGCGGACGTCCACGAAGCGTACGCGTCAGGAGGAGCTGACCACCGCGTCCAGGTGGGGCAGGTGGTGGTCGAGGCGTTCCCGCTTGGTGCGCAGATAGGTGATGTTGTTCTCGCACGGCGGGATCAGCAGCGGGACCTGCTCGGCGACCGTGATGCCGTGGTCCACCAGTGCCTCGCGCTTGCGCGGGTTGTTGGACATCAGGCGCACCGACCGCACGCCCAGGTCGTCCAGGATCCGGGCGGCGACACCGTAGTCTCGGGCGTCGACCGGCAGGCCGAGGGCGAGGTTGGCCTCGACGGTGTCCAGGCCCTCCGCCTGCAGGGCCATCGCGCGCAGCTTGGCGAGCAGGCCTATGCCGCGGCCTTCATGCCCTCTGAGGTAGACGACGATGCCCGCGCCCTCGGCGACGACCGCGCGCAGGGCGGCGTCGAGCTGGTCACCGCACTCGCAGTGCTGGGAGCCGAAGGCGTCGCCGGTCAGGCACTCCGAGTGCAGCCGGATGAGGACGTCGTCCGTGCCGATCTCGCCGTAGACCAGCGCCACCTGCTCGTCACCGCGGTCATGGTCCAGGTAGCCGACCGCCTGGAATTTCCCGTACACGGTGGGCAAGGGCGCATTCACGACGCGTTCCACGCCGGTCCGCTGCGTCGACTTCTTGCCGAGTACGCCAATTTTTTCTGTCATGATTCTCGAGTTCCTAAGCAGAGACGAAAGGCCGTGACGTTATGAGTGATCTGGTGCCGGCGGACACCACGGAAGACGTACGGACGCGGGGCGCCGGTGTCTCACGGCAGGTCGCGGTGCTTCCCGTGGGGAGCTTCGAGCAGCACGGTCCGTACCTCCCGCTGGCGACCGACACGCTCGTCGCCTGTGCCGTCGCGCGGGAGATAGCCGGCGCGTACCCGGTGCACCTCCTTCCTCCGGTGACGATCTCGTGCTCGCACGAGCACGCGGCCTGGCCGGGGACCGTGAGCATCTCCTCGGTGACCCTTCATGCGGTGGTACGGGACATTGCGGCTTCGCTGCGCCGGTCCGGGGTCGACACCCTGGTGGTGGTCAACGGGCACGGCGGCAACTACGTGCTGGGCAACGTGGTTCAGGAATCCTCCGCCCGCGGCGAGCGGATGGCGCTCTTCCCGGCCCCGGAGGACTGGGAGGCGGCGCGCGAACGGGCGGGTGTGGTCACCTCGCTGCTCACCGACATGCATGCGGGGGAAATAGAGACCTCCATCCTTCTGCACGCTCATCCCGAAATGCTCCGACCCGGTTATGAGACCTCCGATTTCGTCGCTGACGACCGGCGTCATCTGCTCACCCTCGGCATGTCCGGCTATACCGATTCGGGTGTCATCGGCCGTCCTTCGCTGGGTTCGGCGGTAAAGGGGAAGGAACTCCTGGCGAGCCTCGCGGATTCCTTCGGGGCGTATTTCTCGATGCTGACCTCCGAGGCGTAGTCACCCTGTGGCGCCGGGGCCTCGGGGACGGCCCGGGACCCGGCCCTCAGGCCCGCGTACCAGCGGGCGACGAGCACGATCACGCCGGGCAGGCTCGCCACGAGGCTGAGCACCCCGTAGACGACCGCGACGGCGAGTCCCCGTCCTGCACCCAGGCCGGCGGCGCCGAACGCCCAGGCGGTGACGCCCTCGCGCGGTCCCCAGCCGCCGACGTTCAGGGGCAGGCCCATCGCCAGCAGGGCGAGGACCGCGAGGGGCAGCAGGACGGCCACGGAGGCGGCGGTCCCGGCGACACGGGCGGCGAGTACGAACATCGCGACGTAACCTGCCAGCACCACCACGGAGGAGACCACCACTCCAGGCCCGTTCCGCCGCGACAGCAGCCCTTCGCGGGCCTCGATGAGGGCGGCGCGCAGCGTGCGGCCGCGGCGGGAGGGCGCCGAACGGTTCATGCGCAGGGCGAGGACCACGGCGGTCGCGCCCAGGGCGGCCAGGGCCGTCAGCAGGGCGATGTGCCGGGCCTCGGCGAGCACCGGGGACGGCATGGTCAGCAGGACGACGGCCCCCACGGCGAACAACGCGATCTGCCCTGCGGCCCGTTCGAGGACGACGGCCTTCACGCCCCGCCGCAGATCCCCCTCGCTCTGTCCGTGCCGCACGGCCCGGTGCACATCGCCGAGGACGCCTCCGGGCAGGGCCGCGTTCAGGAACAGCGCGCGGTAGTAGTCGGCGACGGCCGGACCGAACGGCAGCCGGATCCTGAGCCCCCGGGCCACGATCGCCCATCGCCACGCGCTGAACACGGTGGTGACGAGCCCGATGCCGAGCGCCAGCAGCAGCGACACACCGTCGATGCGCCGCAGCCCGTCCAGGAAGACACCGGTGCCGAGCCGCCAGAACAGCACGCCCAGGATGGCGATTCCGGCGAGGGTGCCGAGGTGTGTACGGACGCGGGAGGAGCCGAGGCGTGCCAGGGCGGTGCGGAGAGGCCCGGGCGGCGGGGCTCCGGTCGTCGTCCGGCCCGGTCCGGCCGGGTCCGAGGCGATGGGCTCGCTCCTGTCGTCCGCGGCCGGGCGCGGCACGACCGCCTCTGCCCGGACCGTACCCGCCGCACCGGATATCGCGGGCGCACGGGTGCCGCTGCCGGTCGTGGACGGCCGGGTGTCGGTGGGCGTGGCACGCGGACGCGTTCCCGTCGCCGGGGGGCTCATGACGCTCCGCCCACCGGGCGGGACAGGGCCAGCAGGTCGATGTGGTGGACCGTCACGCGCAACTCGCCCGCGGCGCAGGCCGCCAGCCGGTCGGCCAGGTAGACGTCGGCCTCGGCCCGCAGCTCGGGGCGCTCCTCGACGGCGGCGCCGACCCAGCCGCGCAACCACTGCTCGGTGAGCGCGGCCTGCTCGGGGCCGAGCCGCCAGGGGCTCGGGTGCAGCCGTACGGTCGCGCCGTGCTCGGAGAACGCCTCGGCCGCCGCCGTGACCGCGTCGGGGCCGAGCAGGCCGTCGCGGCGCTGGTGGTCGTTGAACGCCTGGGTGAGCTCCGCGTCCAGCGGGTGGGACGGGGTCAGTTCCACGCGCCCGGCGACGGACAGCGTCAGCAGGGCGGGGCAGCCGGCTCCGGCGCACGCGGCGGCGAAGGTGTCGATCTCCTCGCGGGTGAGGACGTCCAGCAGGGCGGACGCCGTGACCAGGGACGCGCCCCGCAGGGCGTCCGGGGTGAGGCGGGCGATGTCACCGCGCCGCGTCTCCACGGAGACCCGGCTGCCGTCGGCGGCCGAGCGCGGGGAGGCGACGGCGGCGAAGTGCAGCAGGTAGGGGTCGCGGTCGTGCAGCACCCAGTGCTGGGCGCCGTCCAGGCGGGGCGCGAGCCAGCGGCCCATCGAGCCGGTGCCGCAGCCCAGGTCGTGGATGACGACGCCCGACTTGCCCGGCAGGTTGGCGAGCCGGATCCGCAGCGGGTCGAGCAGGTCGTGCGCCCGCGCGGCGGCATCGGCCGGCTCCCGCAACTCCAGCCACTCGGGTGCGTAACGGGGCGGGTCGTCGGGGTCGGCCTCCCGCAGCTTCACGGTCGGCCGGGAGCCGGGCTTGCCGCTGGGCCCGGCGCCGGGGATGACGGCACCGGGGACCTGACCGGGACCGAACACGACACTGGAGCCCAGCCCCTGGCGCACGGCGTCACCGGCCGCCCCCGGCCCGGGCTTCCCGCCCGGGGCCACGCTGTTCCCGGCCTGCCCGGACCCGGACGTCCCTCCCGGCCGCGCGCCCGGAGTCACGTCGTCCGTCACCGTGACCTCCCTCGGGCCGGGCTGGGCCGGGATCGTACCGCTCTGCTGGATCGTCACCGGGTTCGTCATGCGGCCCTCCGGGGTTCGGTCGGAAGCCGGCGCAGGACCGCCGCCAGGCTCTGTGCGGTCGTCGCCCAGCCGTCGAGGGCGGCGCGGCGGCTGCGGGCGGCGGCCTTCAGCCGGCGTCGTACGTCCGCCTCACCGAACCAGCCGCGCAGTTCGGCGGCGATGGCGGCGGGGTTCTCCGGCGGGACGAGGATGCCGGGCACCCCGCCGTCGGGCGCGCGGCCGACCGCCTCCGGCAGCCCGCCGACGTCCGTGGCCAGCACCGGGATGCCCCGGGCCAGGGCCTCGGTCACCGCCATGCCGTACGTCTCGGCGTAGGAGGTGAGGACCATCAGGTCGGCGGTGGCGTAACTGGCGTCCAGCGCGGCACCGGACTTCGGCCCCGCCAGCTCCAGCCGGTCCTCCAGCCCGTGCCTGCGGATGAGGGACCGCAGGTGGGCGACGTACTCCGGGTCCTGGGTCAGACCGCCGACGCACACGCAGCTCCACGGCAGGTCGCTCACCGTGGCCAGCGCCTCGACCAGCCGGTGCTGGCCCTTGCGCGGGGTCACGGCGGCCACGCACAGCAGGCGCGAGACACCGTCGGTGCCGGGCGCGAGCGGTGCGATGTCGGCGCCGGGGGCCGCGACATGGACCCGCTCGGGAGGGAGGCCGTGGTGGGAGACCAGGCGGCGGACCGCCCAGTCGCTGGTGGCGATCACCGCGGGCACCGCCCGCAGCACCGTCCGCTCCCTGGCGTCCAGTTCGGCGGCCACGGCCGCGTCGAGCCCGGTCTCGTCACCGAGCGGGAGGTGGACGAGGACGGCCATGCGCAACCGTTCCGCCTCGGGCACGACGACCTCCGGCACGCCGCAGGCCACGAGCCCGTCGAGCAGGACCACGGCCCCGTCGGGCAGTCCGCTCAGGGTGCGGGCGAGTTCCGTACGGGCGTCGGCCCCCGGCCGGGGCCAGTCACCGGCCACGGCGTGCTTGGTGACCTGCCAGCCGAAGCCGGGCAGATCCAGGCACACGCGCCGGTCGTAGGCGTTGCCGCCGCTGGGTGCCGCCGGGTCGTCGACGCCGCCCGGCAGCACGAAGTGCACGGTGCGCAGGGACATGGGGATGATCTCGGCGTTCTTCAGGGAGGCGTGCTGCACGGGAACATAATTCAGCCGCGCCGGTGCCGGCCCGGGCTGCCCGGGCCGTTCGATCGTCGTGTCGGTCACAGCGCACGCTCGTAACTCGCCCAGGCGATGTGCGACTCGTGCAGCGTGACCGTAAGGCCCGCGATGCCCTTGGCGCCCTCGCCCAGCGCCCCCTTGTGGATGCGCTCGGCGAGCCGGTCGGCGATGACCTTGGCGAGGAACTCCGTGGAGGTGTTGACTCCGGCGAAGTCGGGCTCGTTGTCGAGGTTGCGGTAGTTCAGCTCGCTGACGACCGCGCCGAGTTCCTGGGTGGCCAGCCCGATGTCGACGACGATGTTGTCCTCGTCCAGCTGTTCGCGCCGGAACGTGGCGTCCACGAGGAACGTGGCGCCGTGGAGGCGCTGGGCCGGTCCGAAGACGTCGCCACGGAAGCTGTGAGCGATCATGATGTGATCGCGGACGGTGATGCTGAACAACGGACGACCCTCCAGGTGCGGCGCGTCTGCTCCCCGCTCTCGGTGCCGGGGATGCCGAGTAGTACGGCTCCTTGCCTTCCCTTGTTCAGCCGTCGGTACGTCTTTTCTCAGGTCAGGCGCTCTTGTCGTGGCGAACTCGTACCGGATGGAACGAATCGTCAGCCGATGGGTCCGTCGTTCTCGTCGTAACGGACGCGGTGGCACAGCGCGGGGACCTCGCCGGAGACCAGTCGGGGCAGCACCTCCGGCAGGTCCTCGAAGGCGGATTCACCGGTGATCAGCGCGTCGAGCGCGGGGTCGGCGAGCAGGTCCAGGGCGACGGCGAGCCGGTCGGCGTAGGTGCGGTTCGCGCGGGCCGGGGAGACGGTGCCGACCTGGCTGCTGCGGATGACGAGCCGCCGGGAGTGGAAGGCCTCACCGAGCGGGAGACTGACCTGCCGGTCGCCGTACCAGCTGAGTTCGAGGACGGTCCCCTCGGCGGTGAGGAGCTCCAGGGACCTCGCGAGGCCCTGTTCCGTGGCACTGGCGTGCACGACCAGGTCGCGGTCCCCGTCGGCGTCCTGCGGGGTGGCGAAGCCGACGCCGAGCGCCTCGGCGATCTTCGCGCGGGAGGGGTCTGCGTCGACCAGCTGGACGCGGACGCCGGGGAACCGGGCGAGGAGGGCGGCCACCGAGCAGCCGACCATGCCACCGCCGACCACGGCGATCCGGTCGCCGACCAGGGGCGCGGCGTCCCACAGGGCGTTCACGGCGGTCTCCACGGTCCCGGCGAGCACGGCCCGTTCGACGGGCACGGTGTCCGGGACGGGGGTGACGGCGGTGGCCGGCACGACGTAGCGCGTCTGGTGCGGGTAGAGGCAGAACACCGTACGGCCGGTGAGCTCCTCGGGCCCCTCCTCCACCACGCCGACGTTGAGGTAGCCGTACTTCACCGGGCCCGGGAAGTCGCCCTCCTGGAACGGTGCGCGCATGGCCGTGTGCTGGCTGACGGGCACGCCGCCGCGGAAGACGAGCGTCTCGGTGCCGCGGCTCACGCCGGAGAACAGCGTCCGGACGAGCACCTCGTCCTCGCCGGGCGCGGGCAGGGTGACGTCCCGGATCGCGCCTCGCCCAGGCGAGTCGATCCAGAACGCCCGTGCGGTGTGCTTCATCGAAGTCCTCCTGAACGATCGGGAAGCTGCTTGCGTACCGAGGGGTGCACAGGCCGCGCACAACGTAGCGGCGTTGATCGACTCTGTCACACGGCCGGAGGACGTTCGGTGGCCCTGAACAACACTTACGACGCGAGGCTCGTACAACAGGAGACCGCCCTGGGGGCGGGCGTGCAGGTCCTGTTGCTGGCCCTGATCGGCACGGCGATCGGGATGGGGCCGGCGGGCTGGCTGACGGGCCTCGCGTTCGCGATCGCCACCTGGGCGGTGCTCTCCCGGGCCCTGCACCGCTCGCGGCTGCGCTCGTTCGGCGCGGCCAACCGGGTCACCCTCGGCCGGGCCACCCTCGTCGGCGGGGTCACCGCCCTGGTCGCCGACTCCTTCCAGAGCTCGCCGCCCGTGTCGCTGTTCGTCGGCCTGACGGCGGTGGCGCTGATCCTCGACGGCGTGGACGGCAAGGTCGCCCGCCGCACCGGCACCTCGACCCCGCTGGGCGCGCGTTTCGACATGGAGGTCGACGCGTTCCTCATCCTGGTGCTGAGCGTGTACGTGTCCATGCAACTGGGCCCGTGGGTGCTGGCGATCGGCGGTATGCGCTACGTCTTCGTCGCCGCGGCCAAGGTGTGGCCCTGGCTGAACGCCGCACTCCCGCCGAGCACCGCCCGCAAGACCGTCGCCGCGCTCCAGGGTGTGCTCCTGCTGCTGGCGGGCGCCGGTCTGCTGCCCCACGCGGCCAACTTCGGTGTCGCGGCCCTGGCACTGGGCCTGCTGGTCTGGTCGTTCGGGCGGGATGTGCTGTGGCTGTACCGGACCTCGCGCGTCGAGGAGCCGGTGGCCCCGCGGCAGGTACGGGAACTGGTCGCGGGCTGACGGCGGGGGCCGTGGGCGGTCACACGTCGAACCGGCCGCGCGCCGCCTCGATCTGACCGAGGTACTCATGGGTCCAGCCGCAGATCGCGTCGACCGTGGCGCGCAGGGCCCGGCCCGGTTCGGTGAGCGTGTACTCGACCTTGGGCGGCACGGTGGGGTGCACCTTCCGGGAGACCAGGCCGTTGCGCTCCAGCATTCGCAGGTTCTGGGTCAGCATCTTGTGGCTGACGCCCTCGACCTCGTCGCGCAACGCGCTGAAGCGCAGGGTGCGTTCCCCGAGGGCCTCGATGATCAGCAGCGCCCACTTGTTGGCGACGTCCGAGAAGATCTCCCGCGCCAGGGAGTCCGCCCTGCGCAGGTCCGCGTTCTCCGGCAGGTCTCTCACCTGCTTGGTCACCATCAGGTTCCCCCGTCACGGAAAAGTGCGTTCTTCCAGGTCGGCGGTCACTCTCCTACGGTTTCCGAGTAACCGCAAGAGAGCGCGGGTTCGCGCTCGACGGAAGGACACCGACTGTGACCACCATCGACGTCTACGACCACGGCATCCCGGCCGAGCACCACTTCGGCTACGCGCAGGCGATCAGGTCCGGTGATCTGATCCACGTCTCCGGGCAGCTCTCGTTCAACGAGGCGGGTGTCTTCCACCCCGAGGACGACGTGGCCGCGCAGCTCGAGCGGACCTACGTCAACCTCGACAAGGTCCTGGCCCACTACGGTGCCACCCGCAATCAGGTCGTGTCCCAGACGCTGTACGCCGTGGACCTGGTGGGCAACGCCGAGGTGGTGGCGAAGGGCAACCGGGCGTACTTCGGCACCCACCGCCCGGTCAGCACGGCCCTGGGCGTCACCGAACTGACCTTTCCCGGTCAGCTCGTCGAGATCAGCTGCGTGGTCGACACCAAGCTGCCTGCCTGAACGGGCCGGTCAGCGGCGCGTTCCCGCGCCCACCAGGGTCCGCTCGTACGGGTCGAGCAGCACGCCCCGGACCTCGGTGGAGACGCCGGCCACGATCCGCTGGTGGACCAGCGGCACGACCGCGTCCGTGCCGAGGATCGCGGCCTCGGCGGCCATGGCGGCGTCCTGGCGCTCACCGGTGCCGTCGGTCCCGACGGCCTCGGCGACGGCCCGGTCGGCCTTGTCGTCGCACAGGCGGGCCAGGTTGTAGCCGCCGTCGCAGGTGTAGTCGCTGCCGAGGACGCCGACGGGGTCGCCGGTGTCCAGGAGGCTGTTGCGGGCGCCGATGAACGCGTCGAACGTCCCGGCCAGCGCGTCGCTCTCCAGCCGGGAGTACTCGCGCACCTCCAGCTTGACCGTGAAGCCGCCCTTCCTGAGCTGCTGTTGCACGACCTGGGCGACCTCGGGGAGTTCGGGCCGGTTGTCGTAGGTGGCGAGGGTGATCGACGTACCGTCGGGCCGGGCGGCCTTCGCGCGCCCGGTGGGCTTCACCCGCTTGCTCTCGGCCCAGGTGACGGCGGGTCCGAAGATGCCGGCGCCCGGGTCGGCGTAGCCCTCGAAGACGCCCTCGACCAGGGCGGAGGGGTCGATCGCCGTGCGGGCGGCCGCGCGCAGCTCCGGGTCCTTGAAGGGTCCGGCCGACGTGTTGAGGTGAAGGCTGGTGGTCCGGGTGGTGCCGGCTTCCCTGAGGGTGGCCTTGTCGAGGGTGGCGGCCTGGGCGGCGGGGATCGCCTCGGAGATGTCGACGTCGCCGGTGCGGACGGCGTTGGCGCGTGCGGTGCCGTCCTTGATGAAGCGCGCGTCGATGCCGGAGGCGTGGGCGAGGCCGGCCCAGTGGTCGTCGTAGCGGTCGAGCGTGGCGGAGCCACCGCCGTTGACCTCGGTGATCTCGAAGGGTCCGGTGGCGGTGCCGACCGGGGTGGGGTCGCCCTTCTTCCCGTACGCCTTCGGGGAGAGGATCGCCAGGCTCGGCCCGGCCAGGCGCATGGGCAGGACGGGGTCGGGCGCGGCGGTGGTGACGCGGATGCCGCTGTCGCCGTCCGGCTCGGCCGTGAGGGCGACGCCGGTCAGGGCGGCGGGTGCGGGCTCGGCCTTCGTGGCGTGGGTGAGCGCGGCGGCCACGGCGGCGGGGGTGACGTCCGTGCCGTCCTGGAAGGTGGCCTCGCGCAGGGTGAAGCGCCAGGTGCGGTCGTTCTCCCGGCGCCAGGACCGGGCGAGTGCGGGGGCGGCGGCGCCGTTGGCGTCCAGGGCGGTCAGGCCTTCGGTGACGCCGAGCCTGCTGAGCAGCGTGGCGTCGGCCCCGTACGGCGAGAGGTTCTCGGCGGGAGGGAAGGCGAGGGCGACGCGCAGTCGGGTTCCCGACGGCCCGCCCTGCGGTGACGACTCCCCGCCGGGAGAGACGAAACAGCCGGTGAGACACGGCGCGAGGACCAGGGCGGTGAGGAACCGGGCGCGGCTCTTGATGCTCGATGGACGCACCTGCACAGCCTACGCATCAAGCGGAACACGCCGGTCAACCGGGTGATCCACGCCAGGGGCATCGCCAAATCCCTTACGGCGCAGCCGATTTGACACCGACGTGGATCACTCCCTAAACCTGACCACATGACATCCATTTTCAAAAAGGTGGGGCGATCATGAGGATCGCGTTCGTCGGCAAGGGCGGCAGCGGCAAGACCACGCTGTCCGCGCTCTTCTCCCGCCACCTGGTGCGCTCCGGCGCCCCGGTCCTCGCCATCGACGGCGACATCAACCAGCACCTGGCCGAGGCGCTCGGCGGTGAGGAGAAGCCCGCGCCTCCTCTGGGCGCGCACCTGCCCGACATCAAGAGGTACCTGCGGGGCACGAATCCGCGCATCACCTCACCCGAGGCGATGATCAAGACGACCCCGCCGGGCCGCGGCTCCCGCCTGCTGCGCCCGCTGGGCGACGACGAACTGCACGCCCGGCACGTCGGCCGGGCGGGCGGTGTCCCGCTGATGGTCACGGGCGAGTTCGACGAGTCGGACCTGGGCGTGGCCTGCTACCACTCCAAGCTCGGCGCGGTCGAGCTCTATCTCGGGCATCTGCTGGACGGCCCCGGCGAGTACGTCGTGGTCGACATGACGGCGGGCGCGGACGCCTTCGCCTCGGGTCTGTTCACCCGCTTCGACATCACGTTCCTGGTGGCGGAACCCACCCGCAAGGGCGTCTCCGTCTACCGCCAGTACCGCGATCACGCGGAACAGTTCGGCATCCGCATCGCGGTCGTCGGCAACAAGGTCACCAGCGAGGACGACCTGCTCTTCCTCAAGGAACAGGTGGGCGACGACCTCCTGACCCACCTGGTCCACTCCCCCTGGATCCGCGCGGCCGAGCAGGGCCGCACGGAGCCCGGCCCGGACGCACTGGCGTCGCTGGAGCCGCACAACCGCCACGCCCTCGGGGTGCTGCGCGAGACGGTCGACTCCCACCCGCGCGACTGGGACCGGCTCCACCGTCACGCGGTCGAGTTCCACCTGCGCAACGTCCGGGCCTGGGCGGACGCCCGCACGGGCGAGGACCTGGCGGCGCAGGTGGACCCCGACTACGTCCCGGGCAGCGGAGCGGACGCCTGACCCAGGAAGGCCGCCAGGGCCGTCACGAACGCCCCCGCCCCGTCGCGCCACGGAAAGTGCCCCGCCCCGCTCTGCACGACCAGCTCCGCCCGAGCGAACAACCCGGTGTACTCCTTCATCACCCGCGGGGGCGCGGCGATGTCGTACTCCCCGGCGAGGACGAGCACCGGTGCGGGCAACCCAGCGAGAGCGGCACGCGTGACGCCCGGGTCGAAGGCGCCCTCGGAGGCGTACAGGGCCGCGGCCTCGTCGTTGCGCTGCCGCCGCTCCGCCGCACGGAACGCGCGCGCCGCGTCGTCCCAGCGGCCGAACCAGAAGGGCGCCACGGCGTCCCAGTCGGCGGGGGCCGCCCGGCCGGACGTGACGGCCTCCAGGGAGGCGTACGCCGGGGCGAACCACGGTTCGCCCCGGCGCAGACGGGCCGTCTCCAGCCGGTCCTCGACGGTGACGTCCAGCCCGACGGCGAAGACGCTGGGCGTGGCGAGCGCCAGCCGCCCCACCCGATCCGGATACCGGGCCGCGTACAGCACGGCCAGGTTCGCCCCCGCGGAGTGACCGAGCAGATCCACCCGCTCCAGACCCAACTCCGCGCGCAGCGCCTCGACATCGCCGACCAGCCGATCGCAGCGGTAGGACGCCGAATCGGCCGGCACCGCGGACCGGCCCGTACCCCTGAGGTCCAGCCGGATCAGGGTGCGGTGGGCCGTCAGCCCGCCCAGATCCCCCAGGTAGACGGAGTCCTGCATGGGACCACCGGGGAGACAGAGCAGGGGCGGACCGTCCCCGTCCTGGTGATAGGCCAAGGTGGTGCCGTCGGGAGCGGAGAAGGTGGGCATGGGCGCGACCTTGTCAGCAGGTGGCGTCCTGGGCAACGGGATTTCCGCCGGGCGTCAGCCGTCTTCGCCCCCTACTCGATCCCCGTGGCATCGAGCAGCCGGACCAATTCCTTGCGCCTGTACCCGAGCAGTCTCGCGCGGTCGGCGGCCATCAGCACCAAGTGCGCGACGGTCTTCGCCGCGTAGCCGTTCTTGTCGTCCGCGTCGAACCACTCCTGGGGCTTCTCGACGCCCAGACTGTTCATCACCAGCCCGTACTCCCGGCGGACCTCCGCGACGGTGCCGGTGACCGCGTCCATCAGCGTCTTGCCGGGCCGCACACACTCCAGGGCGAAGCACCCCCAGTCGACCGGTACACACCCCTCGGGCGGACGCGCCCGCAGCCCCGCATACCTCTCGTCCCCGAACCCGGAGGCCCTGAACTCGTCGTGCGCCAAGGAGAACCGGTGGAACCCGGGTGGAACCGGAGGCGGTGGAGGCGTGTACTCCCACCCGGCGTCCTCGTACAACTGCCGCTTGACCTCTTCTTCTTCGGCATGCGTCACGGTGAAGCCGTTGGCCTCGTTGCGCCCGGTCGTCGTGCCGTCGGGGTTGCGGTGGAAGTGCAGGCTCATGGAGTGCTCCGATGAAGTGGTGATCACGGACCAGAAGTCCCCGTCACCCGCTCGAACGGCCCGCGAAGCCGGCCCGTGCCCGCTTCTCCGCAGCACCACCCCATCGCGTGAAAACCGGCGACGCGGGAACTGGCCGACCGAGCGGGATCGGCGGTTGTTAGGCTCCTCCGGTGAGCATTCCGGGCCCCGCAGAGATTCGAGCGCTGCACGAGAAGTACGCGCCCACCGCCGAGGCGTTCACCCTCGTCCACACGCACTGCGAGATCGTCTGGGGAATCGCCGAGCAGCTTCTTTCGGCGCCCCACCTCTCTCACCTCGACGCCGATCTGGTCCGCGCCGGCTGCCTCCTGCACGACATCGGCGTCTACCGCCTCTACGACGGCGACGGACGCCTGGACCACCGGAACTACATCAGGCACGGCCTGCTCGGCGACGAGATCCTCCAAGCGGAGGACTTCCCCGAAACCCTGCGCCGTTTCTGCTCCCACCACACCGGCGTGGGACTCACGCGGCACGACATCGTGAGGCAGGGACTGCCCCTCCCTCCCGCCGACTACGTGGCGGTGACGGAGGAGGAGAGGCTGGTGATGTACGCGGACAAGTTCCACACCAAGTCCCGGCCGTCGGCGTTCCTCTCCCCCGACGAATACGCCGCCCACATCCGCCGCTTCGGCGAGGACAAGGTGACCGCCTTCCAGGCGCTGCGCGCGGAGTTCGGCGACCCGGACCTCACCGGGCCCGTGCCGGGCTTCGGGGCGGGGGCAGACCCCACGACGGCCGCCGTTCAGGCCTAGAAGCCGGGAATCACCTGGTCCGCCGCCTCGACGACTCCTCGCCACGCAGGACCTCTCTGCGTACGGCTGCGGCGACTCAGCCCTTCTGCTCCACCCGAACCCAGTCCACCTCCGCCCGCACTCCCCCGCCCGCGATCCGGTCCACGCTCGACTGCGGCAGACCCCAGTAGGGCGTCGTCACCTTGTTCCAGCCCGCCGGGTACGCGCCGCCCAGGGCCAGGTTGAGGATCACGTACTGGTCGTGGTCGAAGACCCACGCGCCCCGGGTCGACTCCAGCTTGTTGCGGGTCGTCTCCTGGACCAGGCGGTCGTCGACGGAGAAGCGCATCGTCGTGGGGGTCCACTCCACCGCGTAGGTGTGCCATTCGTCCGCGCGACCGCCCGACGGGTAGGTCTGGCGGGCGCCGACGTTGCCGTCCGCCGAGTAGCCGGGGCCGTGCAGGGCCGTGCTCGTCCAGTCGGCGTAGCCGACGTTCTCCATGATGTCGGTCTCGCCGGAGGACGGCCAGCCGACCGAGGGGTCGTCGACATCGCTGCCCAGCAGCCAGAAGGCCGGCCAGAAGCCGTCGCCCACCGGGAGCTTCATGCGGGCGCTGACCTTGCCGTAGGTGAAGTCGAACCGGGTGTGGGTGTCGATGCGGCCGGAGGTGAAGTCGTAGGTGGCGCCGCCCGCTCGGGTGCAGCCCTTGCAGTGCCCGGCCGACAGCACCAGTGCACCGTTCTCCGTACGGATGGTGTCCGCGGAGTCGACGTACGCCTGCGCCTCGCCGTTGACCGTGCCCATCTCCGTGCCGGTGCGTACGACCCGCCACTTGGAGCGGTCGAGTCCGGGTGTCGTGAAGTCGTCGAAGAAGGTGGTGCGGTAGGTGCCCGGCTGGTCGGCGGGGAGCGCGGGGTACGCGGCCGTCGCGCTGCCGCCCGTGCCCCAGACCTGGAACTCGTAGAGCGAGTAGCCGAACTGGGCCGTGGCCGGGGCCGGGTTGTGGAAGGAGCGGCGCTCCTTGCCGAGCATGCGGACGTAGCGGGCCGTGGCCGACTGCGGGAGGCGTATCGAGTCGTGCAGACCGACGGCCTCCGCCGGTGACGTGACGTTCGCGCGGCGGGACGCCACCTCGGCCGCGGACGGACGGTACACCGTGCGCCAGGTGCGGTTGTCGTCGGAGACCTGGAGTTCGTAGTCGACGGCGTAGGCCGCCTCCCAGTAGAGATCGACCGTGTCGATGGTCGCGGGCGCGCCGAGGTCGACCGAGACCCAGCGGTTCGCGTTCCAGTCGCTCGACCAGCGCGTCGCATCCGCCTTCAGATCGGCCGGCCGGCCGCCGTCCGTGACGAACGCCGGAGAGTTGCCCGCGTGTTGGTAGGAGTTCGCGTAGGCGGGGTGGTTCAGGGCGAGGTTGGTGCGGGTCGCGGACGCGGGAGCCGGTTCGCCGCCGTAGATCTTCATCGACCAGAGCGAGTAGCCGTAGGGGGTGGCGCGTTCCACGCCGCGCAGGCGGACGTAGCGGGCCGTGACCTCCTGGGGGTACGTGTGGGCCGTGACCGAGCCCCCGGTTCCGGCCGTCTCCGTGTAGAAGGGGGTCCAGTCGGTGCCGTTCTTCGAGGCTTCGAGGACGTAGTGCTTGCCGTAGGCGGCCTCCCAGTCCAGGACGACCCGGTCGACGCGGATCGTCGAGCCGAGGTCGACGCGGATCCAGGCGGTGTCGGAGAAGTCGCTGGACCAGCGGGTGGAGCCGAGGCCGTCGAAGGCGCGGCCGGGGGACGTGTCGGCGTTCTCGCTGCCGGACGCCGTGACGGCGGCCGGGTCCACGGTGTAGGCGGCTGCCGCGCGGTCGGTGTCCCAGGCGGCTGCCGCGGCCGGCGTCTCGGGGGCGGGGGCCGCGAGGGCGGGGCCCGCGGTCAGCAGCGCGAGGGTCGCGAGGGCGGTCAGGAGGGTGCGGGGCGTACGGGACGGCATGGCTCTCCTCCGATTACGGGGCAATTGATGACGTGCACCTGACATTCCAAAGAGGGTGAGCCGGGGTGGGCGTGGACTCCCGCATCCCCGCCCACCCCGGCGTTCGTGGATCAGGCGGCCCTGCGCGCCTGACCTCGGTGGGCCCGGACGACATCGGCGTACCGGTGTCCCGTGCCCTTGATCGTGCGCTTCTGCGTGGCGTAGTCGACGTGGACGAGGCCGAACCGCTTCTCGTAGCCGTACGCCCACTCGAAGTTGTCCAGCAGCGACCAGGCGAAGTAGCCGGCCAGCGGGGCGCCCTTGCGAGCGGCGGAGGCGCAGGCCTGGAGATGCCGCAGCAGGTAGTCCTGGCGCTCGGGGTCGTCGACCGTGCCGTCGGGGCGGACGACGTCGGGGTAGGCCGAGCCGTTCTCCGTGACGTACAGCCGGCGCGCTCCGTAGTCGTCGGTGAGCCGCAGCAGCAGCGACTCGATGCCGCTCGCGTCGATCTCCCAGTCCATGCCGGTGCGCGCGACGCCGTCCCGGCGTACGGCCCGGGCGTACGGCGCCGGGCCGTCGGGATCGTCGGCGACGGTCTGCGGGAAGTAGTAGTTCAGGCCCAGCCAGTCCAGCGGGGCGGCGATGGCCGCCGAGTCGCCGGGCCGTTCCGGGAGTTCGACGCCGTAGAGCTCGCGCATGTCCGCCGGGAAGCCCCTGCCGTGCACCGGGTCGAGCCACCAGCGGTTGGTGTGGCCGTCCATGCGGCGGGCGGCGGCGACGTCCTCGGGGCGGTCGGTGGCGGGGTGGATGGTGGAGAGGTTGTTGACGATGCCGACCTGTGCCGCCGGGGCCGCCGCGCGGATCGCCCGGGCCGCCAGTCCGTGGCCGAGCAGCAGGTGGTAGGAGGCCCGGACGGCGGCCGTGAGGTCCGTCAGGCCGGGTGCCATCTTGCCTTCGAGGTGACCGATCCACGCCGAGCACAGGGGCTCGTTGAGCGTGGCCCAGTGGGTGACGCGGTCGCCCAGGCGCCCGGCGACGACCGAGGCGTACTCCGCGAACGCCGAGGCGGTGTCGCGCTCCGGCCAGCCGCCCCGGTCCTGGAGCGTCTGCGGCAGGTCCCAGTGGTAGAGGGTGACGGACGGGGTGATGCCCGCCTCCAGCAGGCCGTCGACCAACTCGTCGTAGAAGGCGAGGCCCTTGGCGTTGACGGGGCCGTCGCCGCCCGGAACGACGCGCGGCCAGGCGACCGACAGACGGTAGGCGTTCACACCCAGCCGGCGCATCAGGGCGATGTCCTCGCGCCAGCGGTGGTAGTGGTCGCAGGCGACATCGCCGTGGTCGCCGCCGGCGGTCTTCCCGGGGGTGTGCGAGAACGTGTCCCAGATCGACGGCGAACGGCCGTCCTCCGCCACGGCTCCCTCGATCTGGTACGCCGAGGTGGCCGTGCCCCACAGGAAGTCGTGCGGGAGTGCGGCGAGGTCGATGGTCACGGAAGTCCCTTCGAGAACGGGCGAGTCGGTCACTTGACGGCTCCCGCCGTCAGGCCGGCCACGAGGTAGCGCTGGAGCAGCAGGAAGCCCGCGACCACGGGAACGCTGACGACCAGCGAGGCGGCCATGATCTGGTTCCAGTACACGTCGTTGAGGGTGGAGTAGCCCTGGAGGCCGACGGCGAGGGTGCGGGTGGTGTCGTTGGTCATCACCGAGGCGAACAGGACTTCGCCCCAGGCGGTCATGAAGGCGTAGACCGCGACCGCGATGATGCCGGGGACGGCCGCCGGGACGACGACCCGGAACAGCGCGCCGAGCGGGCCGCAGCCGTCGACCAGGGCGGCCTCGTCCAGGTCGCGCGGCACCGAGTCGAAGTAGCCGATCAGCATCCAGATCGAGAACGGGAGCGAGAACGTCAGATACGTCAGGATCAGGCCGCCGCGCGAGCCGAACAGGGCGATCCCCGTCGCGTTGCCGATGTTGACGTAGATCAGGAACAGGGGCAGCAGGAAGAGGATGCCCGGGAACATCTGCGTGGACAGGACGGTGACGGTGAAGACCCGTTTGCCGCGGAAGTCGTAGCGGCTCACCGCGTAGGCGGAGAAGACCGCGATGACCACCGAGCAGACCGTCGCCGCCCCGGCCACGACCAGGGAGTTGACGAAGTAGCGCGCCAGCGGGACCGTCGACCAGATGTCGATGTAGGGGCGGATCGTCAGCTCGCTCGGCAGCCAGCGGAACGTGCCCGTCACATCGGCCAGGGGCTTCAGCGAGCTGGAGACCATGACGTAGACCGGGACCAGCACGAAACCCGTCAGCAGGGTCAGAAAGACCCGCCGGGACCACAGGAACGAGCGGGGCGGGGCCATGGGGGACGTGGGCGTGGGGGACGTGCTCATGGGGCGGTCCTCCGTCCGCGCGAGGTGAGCGCGAGGTATCCGCCCGTGACCAGCAGCAGGAACAGCAGCAGCAGGACGGACATCGCGGAGCCGGTGCCGAAGTTCCAGGTGACGAACGACGCCTGGTAGATGTGCACCGAGATGAGGTCGGCGGCCTCCGGCGCGGTCCTGCCGAACAGGACGAACGGCGTGTTGAAGTCGTTGAACGTCCAGAGGAAGAGGACCAGGACCAGGACCTGGTTGACCGGGCGCAGGGACGGCAGGGTGATCCGGCGGATCTGCTGCCAGACGCCGGCGCCGTCCAGGGCGGCCGCCTCGTACAGCTCGCGCGGGATGTTCTGCAGGCCGGCCATGACGATGAGGAAGGCGAACGGCCAGCCCTTCCACACCGACACGGTCAGCAGCGCGATGAAGCTGTTGTCGCCGATGAGCCAGAAGGACGGCTTGTCGGTGAGGCCCAGCTGGTCGTGCAGGACGTGGTTCACCAGGCCGTTGTCGTGCTGGAACATGAAGACCCAGGTGATGACGGCCGCGTAGACCGGCAGCGCGTACGGGACGAGGAACAGGGCCCGGAGCAGGCCGCGGCCCCGGAAGGTGTCCTGCATGAAGACCGCCGCGGCCGTGCCGGTCAGCCAGCACAGGCCCACCGACAGCACCGTGAAGGCGACGGTGACGAGGAAGGAGTGGAGCAGTGCCTCACCGACCGGGGCGTCGAAGTCCACCGACACCTTGTAGTTGTCGAGGGCGGACCAGGGGGCGGCGCCCCAGTCGCGGATGTAGAACTGTGTGAGCTCCTTGAAGCTCATGACGATGCCGATCACCATCGGCACCAGGTGGACGAGGAGTTCGAGGAGCAGGGCGGGCAGGAGCAACAGATAGGGCAGGCCGACGCGGCGGACGCGCCCGGTGCGGCGGCGGGGGCCGCGCGCCGCGCCGGGCGGGCTCTTGCGGACCGGCGGCGTGCCGGCTTCAACCGTGGTGGTCATGTCGTTCAGGCCGCCGGCATCTGCTGCTGGGCCTTCTCCAGGGCCGCCTTCACCGAGCCGGTGGTGACCGCGCGTCCGGCGGCCGCGTCGGCGAACAGGCCCTTGATGGCCGTGCCGACCGCCGTCTCGAACTGGGACTCGTCGGCGACCTGCGGCAGCGCCACGGCGCTGTGCGCCAGGGTGTCCTTCAGGACGGTGTTGGCCGGGGTGGCGAAGGCGGCGTCCGCCTGGGCCGACTTGACGGGCGGAATCGTGCTGTAGGCCTTGTTGAGGATCTTCTGCTCGGCGTCGCTCGTCATGAACTTCGCGAACTTCGTGGCGCCGTCGATGTTGTCGGTGTTCTTGAAGACGGCCAGGTTGATGCCCGCGACCATCGAGTTGACCTGCTTGCCGGTGCCGGGGGTGCCGGACCGCACGGGCACGGGGGCGATGCCGTAGTCGTCCTTGCTCATGCCCTGGGACTCGAGGTTGGCGGAGGCGGACTGCCAGAGCAGCATCGCCGTCTTGCCCTTGGCGAAGTCGCTGACCGACTGGTTCTGCGCGTATTCGGCGTTGCCCGGCGCGATGACCTTGTCCTTGGCCATCAGGTCGACGTACTGCTTGACCGCGGCGACCGTCCCGTCGTTCGTGAAGTCGGGCTTGCCGTCGGCGGTGAAGAAGTCGGCGCCGTGCTGCTTGGCGAAGACGAACGCGTGGTGGATGTTCTCCGACGGGTTCGAGCCCTCCATGCCCAGGGCCCACTTGCCGTCCGTGGAGAGCTTCTTCCCGTCGGCGACGAGGTCGTCCCAGGTGGCCGGCGGCTGGGAGATGCCCGCGTCGGCGAACATCTTCTTGTTGTAGTAGAGCGCGTACGACATCGAGTACAGCGGCACCGCCGCCGGGTCCTTGCCCTCGGCGCCCGTGGAGCCGAGCGCCGAGTCGACGAACCGGTCCCTGCCGCCGATCTTGTCGAAGTTCTCGGCGTCCCAGGGCAGCAGTGCACCGGTGGCCTGGAGCGAGGCGCTCCAGGTGTTGCCTATGTTCAGCACGTCCGGGCCCTGGCCGGAGGTGGTGGCGGTGAGGATCCGGTTCAGCAGGTCCGACCAGGGGACGACCTCCAGCTTCACCTTGATGCCGGTCTGCTTCTCGAACTTGTCGAGTTCGGGCTGGAGGACCTTCTTGTCGACCTCGATGCTGGCGCCCTGGTTGGACGCCCAGTAGGTGAGCGTCTTGGGCGAGTCGTTCGATCCGCCGCCGGTCGCGGAGCCGCCTCCGCAGGCCGTGGCCGCGAGGGCGAGTGACAGTGTGACGGCGCCTGCCGCCGCGGCTCGGATGCTGCGCATGGCTGCTCCTGGCCCTTCCGGGAGTACGGGAGTACGTCTCCCCCGTCGCGAGGGAGCCGTCATGGCTTAATTTAGGACGTGAGTTAATCCGTGGAAGGCAGCCCCGTCAAGGGTTTCGACACACTCTTGGAACTCTCGCCGGACCCCTTGACGCATCTGTTCCACGGATGAACCATTCAGCGGCGAGAGAGCGCTCCCCGCACCCCACTCCGTTCACTTCCTGAACCAGGAGAGCCGCCCCATGCCTGCTGACTCCCCGTCATCCCGCCTGCCCGGCCCCGGCCGCCGGGCCGTTCTCGGTGCCGCCGCGGCCACCTCCGCGCTGGCCGCGCTGCCCGGTACGGCCTCGGCCGCCCAGGCCACCCCGACCGGTCGCGAACGGCCCGCGCGCAGGAAGCCGCGCGCCCTGCCCGGCGGCGGCGACCTCGGCCCGAACGTGCTGGTCTTCGACCCGGCCACGCCCGGCATCCAGGCCAGACTGGACGAGGTCTTCCGGCAGCAGGAATCGGCCCAGTTCGGCACCGGCCGCTACCAGCTGCTGTTCAAGCCCGGCACCTACCACGGCCTCAACGCGCAGATCGGCTTCTACACCTCCGTCTCCGGCCTCGGCCTCTCCCCCGACGACACCACCATCAACGGCGACATCACCGTCGACGCGGGCTGGTTCAACGGCAACGCCACGCAGAACTTCTGGCGTTCGGCGGAGAACCTCGCGGTCGTCCCCGTGAACGGCACCAACCGCTGGGCGGTCTCGCAGGCGGCCCCGTTCCGCCGGATGCACGTCCGCGGCAACCTGAACCTCGCCCCGACCGGTTACGGCTGGTCCAGCGGCGGCTACATCGCCGACAGCCGGATCGACGGCCAGGTGCAGCCCTACTCGCAGCAGCAGTGGTACACCCGGGACAGCGCGATCGGCGGCTGGCTCAACGGCGTGTGGAACATGGTGTTCTCCGGCGTCGAGGGCGCCCCCGCGCAGGGCTTCCCGAACCCGCCGTACACCACGCTGAACACCACGCCGGTCTCCCGCGAGAAGCCGTTCCTGTACCTCAACGGCAGCGAGTACCGGGTCTTCCTGCCCGAGAAGCGGACCAACGCCCGCGGCGTCACCTGGGGCAACGGCACGCCGCGGGGCACCTCGCTGCCCCTGTCGCGCTTCTACGTCGCCAAGCCCGGCGTCTCGGCGGCCACGCTGAACCAGGCCCTCGCCGAAGGACTCCACCTCCTGCTGACGCCGGGGATCTACCACCTCGACCAGCCGGTCAGGGTCGACCGCGCCGGCACCGTGGTGCTGGGTCTCGGCTACGCCACGCTCATCCCCGACAACGGCGTCACCGCGCTGAAGGTCGCCGACGTCGACGGGGTACGGCTGGCCGGGTTCCTCGTCGACGCCGGGCCGGTCAACTCCGCCACGCTGCTGGAGATCGGCCCGAGGGGCGCCTCCCGCGACCACTCCGCCAACCCGACCACCGTCCAGGACGTGTTCATCCGCATCGGCGGGGCGGGTCCGGGCAAGGCCACCACCAGCATGGTCGTCAACAGCCGGCACACCATCGTCGACCACACCTGGGTCTGGCGCGCCGACCACGGTGACGGCGTCGGCTGGGAGACCAACCGCGCGGACTACGGCGTGGTCGTCAACGGCCACGACGTGCTGGCGACCGGCCTGTTCGTCGAGCACTTCAACAAGTACGACGTGCAGTGGTTCGGCGAGCGCGGCCGGACGATCTTCTACCAGAACGAGAAGGCGTACGACGCGCCGAACCAGGCCGCGATACAGAACGGTTCCGTCAAGGGGTACGCGGCCTACCGGGTCGGGAACGACGTGACCAGCCACGAGGGCTGGGGCCTGGGCAGCTACTGCTACTACAACGTCGACCCGACCATCGTCCAGCACCACGGCTTCGCGGCGCCGAACCGGCCCGGGGTGCGCTTCCACGACCTGCTCGTGGTCTCGCTGGGCGGTAACGGCCAGTACGAGTGCGTCATCAACGACACGGGGGCGCCCACGTCGGGGACGTCCACGGTGCCGTCGACGGTGGTGTCGTACCCGTGAACGACCGGCCCCTCCCTTCCGGTCGGGAAGGGAGGGGTCGGCGCCTCGGCTACCGCGCCGGCGTCACTGCCGGCGCCGGCGCGTAGCCGGTGGGCCGGGCCGTGAAGGTGCCCCGGCCCTGCGTCCGGCTGCGCAACCGGGTCGCGTAGCCGAACAGTTCGGCCAGTGGCACGGTGGCCGTGACGACCGCCGCGCCCCCGCGGGTGACCGAGCCGGTCACCCGCCCTCGCCGGGCGGCGAGATCGCCGAGCACACCGCCGACCGCGTCCTCGGGCACGGTGACCGTGACCTCGACGACCGGCTCCAGCAGGACCATCGCGCAGGCGCGCAGGGCCTCGCGGAGGCCGAGCCGGCCGGCCGTGCGGAACGCCGTGTCCGAGGAGTCCTTCACATGGGTCGCCCCGTCGGTGAGCGTGACGCGCAGCCCGGTGACCGGGTGCCCGCCGAGCGGCCCCTCGGCGAGGGCGTCCCGGCAGCCGGCCTCGACCGCCCGGACGTACTCCTGCGGCACCCGCCCGCCGACGACGGCGGACCGGAAGTCGAAACCTCCCTCCTCGTACGGCTCCACATCGAGGACGACATGGGCGAACTGCCCTGCCCCGCCGTCCTGTTTGACGTGCCGGAACACCAGCCCGGACACGCCCCGGCCCACGGTCTCGCGACAACTGACCCTCGGGCGGCCGACGTTGACTTCCAGCCCCAGTTCGCGCCGGAGCTTTTCCACCGCCACCTCCAGATGCAGTTCACCCATACCGGACAGCACCGTCTGCCCGGTCTCCGGGTCGGTCCGCACGACCAGCGACGGATCCTCCTCGGTCAGCCGCGCCAGCCCCGACGCCAGCCGGTCCGTGTCGCCGGCACGACGGGACTCGACCGCGACCGACACCACCGGCTCGGGCACCCCCGGCGGCACCAGCACGAGCGGGGCGCCCTGCGCGCACAGGGTCGATCCGGGCCGGGCCGACTTCAGCCCGACGACGGCGACGATGTCCCCGGCGACGGCCCGCTCCAGCGGGGCGTGCCGGTCGGCCCGCACGCGCAGGATCCGCCCGATGCGCTCGGTGCGCCGCGCGGTCGCGTCCCACAGGGTGTCTCCCTTCTCGATGGTGCCCGAGTAGATCCGCAGATACGTCAGCCGTCCCGTCGAGGTGGCGTGCACCTTGAACGCGAGGGCGGTCGCCGGTGCGTCCGGGTCGGCGGGCCGCTCCTGCTCCTCGCCGTCGTGCGTGCCGCGCACCGGCGGCACG
Organism: Streptomyces sp. NPDC012466; assembly: GCF_042955215.1. NCBI lineage: Bacteria > Bacillati > Actinomycetota > Actinomycetes > Kitasatosporales > Streptomycetaceae > Streptomyces > Streptomyces sp. NPDC012466. Next base: position 698,546 of record NZ_JBIBEQ010000001.1, read on the forward strand.
TCGAGCGGCGACGGCAGATAGGCCACGACCGCGTCGAGCAGCGGTTCGACACCGCGGTTGCGGTACGCCGAGCCGCACAGCACGACCACTCCGTCACCGTCACGGGTCAGCGCGCGCAGCGCCGAGGAGAGCGTCTCCTCGGAGAGCGTGCCCGTGTCGCAGAACTCCTCCAGCGCGCCCGGGTGCAGCTCCGCCACGCCCTCCTCCAGCGTGCGGCGGCGGACGAGGGCTTCGTCGCGCAGGCCGTCCGGTACCGGTGTCTCCTCGACGGCGTCGCCGTCGGTCCACAGCAGCGCACGCATGCGCACCAGGTCGACGACGCCGGTGAAGGTGTCCTCCGTGCCGATCGGCAACTGCACGACCAGGGGCGCCGGGTGCAATCGCTCCCGGATCGACGCCACGGCCGCGTCGAGGTCGGCGCCGGCCCGGTCCATCTTGTTGACGAAGGCGATCCTCGGCACGCCGTGCCGGTCGGCCTGCCGCCACACCGACTCGCTCTGCGGCTCCACTCCGGCCACGGCGTCGAACACGGCCACGGCGCCGTCGAGCACCCGCAGGGCACGCTCCACCTCGTCGGCGAAGTCGACGTGCCCCGGAGTGTCGATGAGGTTGATCCGGTGACCGTCCCAGGCGCAGCTCACCGCCGCGGCGAAGATGGTGATGCCCCGGTCGCGCTCCTGCGGGTCGAAGTCGGTGACGGTGGTGCCGTCGTGGACCTCGCCGCGTTTGTGGGTGGTGCCGGTGGCGAAGAGGATGCGTTCGGTGACGGTGGTCTTGCCGGCGTCGACGTGGGCGAGGATGCCGAGGTTGCGGACGACGGCGAGCGGGTTGAGGTGGGTGCGCACGGCCCAGGGCCTTTCGATGCGGTCAGAAAAGGGGGCAGCGCGATTTCCGGGCGAGGCGGGCAGACGTCACCTGGACCTGACGATATGTCAGTGTCCTGGTGTGGTCAGGCGTTCATCCCGGACAGCCGGTGCCGCCGCGCAGCGGGCACCGGGGCGACGAAAGACACGAGGATCACCTCGTAGCGCGGCAGGGAGACGACGACAGCGGCGTGGTCACGCATGGCCGTCTCCCTTCGTTTCGTCACATCGGCGCGCCGCTCGGATGGTGGGCGGCGCGGGTATGTGCGTGAGTGTAGGAAGACCGGAGGGGTGGGGGCCAGGGATTATCGGCGGTTCGCCGCGGGTGCGGGGACGGTCGGGGTTTCGTCGCGTCCCGGCCATCGGGGATGCGACGGTGGTTGCCGGTTGAACCTGCCGAGTCTCACCGCGCCTCCGTGGTGCCGACGCGGCTCAGCCCCCTCGTCCGGTTCGCGCTCTTCTCGCCGCGGCGGTGACTGCGGACGCTGGCCGTATGGGGGCTATGGACGAGGGGCTGCGCCGGTTACGGGGCGGCCCGTACGTGTGTCCGCACTGCCGGTTGCCGCAGGATCGCGTGGCGACGCTGGAGCACGAATGGGTTCTGCTGGAACCGGAGGTGGAGGTGCCGGCGCATCTCGTGCCCGCGGGGCACCGGTGGATCACTCTGTCGGACGGCCGGGTCGCGCTGTACGGCGTGTGCCCGCCGGACGGATCGCAGCGCTGCCGGATCGAGCACCGACTGGCGTGCGCGCAGCAGCCGTTGCCCGATCTGTGGCCGTGGCTGACGGCCCTGCGGGAGGAGAACGCCCGGGCGTCGGAACGGCGGACCGACGCGGAACCGCCCCGGCTTCCGGAGGTGTGGCCGGATGCCGGGTGAGCGCGGCTCGTCCGTACGACGGAGCCGAGAGCACGGTGCGTGACCAGTGCAGCGGAACAGCGACGCCTCAGCGTCTACTGGGTTCCGCGATCTCGGTTTCGGGCGTGCTGGGCGATCGCCTTGTAGAAGCCGTCACGTGTTTGAGCATCGAGTGGTGTGTAGCCGCTCAGGGACCGCCTGACTCCGAACAACCCCTGCAGCGCGGCTCGGACGAGCCCTTCCATGAGGAGCAGGACAACAGATCCGGATGTGACATAGAAGGCCCATCTGGCCAGTTGCGGGTCCGTCTCCGGCTGGTGAGTGGCAGACCAGAGAAGCACTTTGATCTGCACCGTGACGAGCAGCGCGCACACCGTCAGCCAGGCTGAGCCTGCGGTCACCGCCGGCCAGGCCAGGAGCAGTAGGCGACGAGGGGCGGCGACTGCGCTGATCAGCTCGAGGTCTTCGCTGTCCGGGTCGTTGCCCGCTGTGACAGCAGCCACGACGCGATTATGCGCTTCGACGTAGTGACCGGCTGTCTCTGCATACGAGTTCGTCCATGCTCGCAGGAGGGTGTACGTCTGTACCGTCCCGATGAGCAGTACGGCCAGGATGATCGTGGTGATGAGAGCGGCGTAGTCGTCGCTCATTGCCCACTTCATGCGCCCCCCTTGTGCGTTGTGGCCGCTACGAACTTAGCCGTCGCTTCTTATGGTTCCGTGAGAGCTGTGTCGCCTGGGGGGCCAGACCCCTACTCCGGCGGAGTCGGAGTGTCGTGGGTGCGGTACATCGCCTGGACGTCCAGCTCCAGTTGGACCGTCGGGCCGACCACGGCGATGCCCCGGGCCAGCATGGAACGCCAGTTCAGCGTGTAGTCCTCGCGGTGGAGTTCCGCCGTGGCGAGGGCGGCGCAGCGCAGCTCCTGCCCGTAACCGCCGTTCACGGTGCCGAGGTACGTCGTGTCCAGGGCCACCGAGCGGCTGACGCCGTGCATCGTGAGGGAACCCTGCAGCGTCCACTTGCTGCCGCCCCGGTAGGCGAAGCGCGAGCTCGTGAAGTCGATGTGCGGGAAGCGCTCGACATCGAGGAAGTCGGCGGACCGCAGGTGGTTGTCGCGGGTGGTGTTGCCGGTGGTGATGCTGGAGGCGTCGATGCGGACGTGCACGCGGGAGTCGGTCATGTTCGGGGCTATCCGGATGCCGCCCTCGAAGCGTTCGAAGCGGCCGTGGACATGGGCCATGCCGACGTGCTTGGCGATGAACCGGATCGCGGTGTGCGGCGGGTCGAAGAGCCAGGTCCCCGCCGTCGGGAGCTGGAGCGCCTCGGCGGGTTGCAGCCAGACGCGCTCGGTGGCCGTCGGGGTGCCCGGGCCCGTCTCGATCGTCTCGCGGTGCGGCCGCAGGCCCTCCGCCGAGATGAGCAGGCTGTACCGGCCGGGCGGCAGCGCCGCGAGGAAGTAGCCGTACGGGTCGGTCGTGCCGCGGACGGCGACGCGGTGGGTGTCCAGGGCGGTGACGGTGACGTCCGCGGCCGCCAGGGGCGAGCCCATCGGGTCGACGACCTCGCGGGCGACGGCACCCGCGCCGGAGGGGAGGGGGAGGGCGAGGCCCGCCGCTGCGGCGGGGGTGTTCTTGAGCCACCGGCGCCGGAGCAGTGCGAGGGCCATGGTGGTCACCTTTCTTCGGGTGTGCGGCCGTACGGGCGGCGATTTCTCGCATGCCGACGGCCGCACCTTGCTGCGGTCACACCCCCTTGCCGATCTTGACGGACGTCGCCGCGGTCCGGGTGTCTCAATACGAGACAGTCACGACCGCCCCTGGAAGGCGTCCGCGTGTTCGGCGGCCCACCGGGCGAAGGGGCGTGCCGGGCTGCCGGTGACCTGCTCGACGGTGCCGGAGACCGTGCGGCCCACCTCCGGCGTGTTCCCGTACGCCTCCCGCAGGAAGCCGATGACGTCGTCGGGCAGGCCCGCCGCCCGCCACTGCGCGAGGGCCTGTTCCTCGGTCAGTTCGACCAGGGCGATCTCGCGGCCGGCGGCGGCGGCGATCGTCTTCACCTTGTCCCCGACGGTGAGCACGTCGGGGCCGGTGATCACGTACGTCTGGCCGCCGTGCCCCTCCTGCGTGAGCGCGACGGCCGCGACGGCGCCGATGTCCCCCTCGTGGACCATGGCACTCAGCCGGTCCACGAACGGCTCCCGCACCTCGCCCGAGGCGACGATCCCGTCCGCCCACTCCAGGGCATTGGCCATGAACTCCACCGGCATGAGCACGGTCCAGTCCACGCCGTCGTCGGCGCGCACCGCGTCTTCCAGCGGGGTGGGGCCGCCGCCGTGCAGCACGGTGACCCGGCGGACCCCGGCCGAACGGGCGAGCTCCAGGATCCGGGGGCCGGTCTCCAGCGGGCTGAAGGCGGCACCGCCGAAAGTGATCAGATGGAGGCCGGTGACGCCCTCCAGGGCCGGGGCCAGGGTCTCCGGCTCGGTCAGGTCGCCCTCGATGACGTCGACACCGGCCGGGAAGGCGGCCCTCGCCGCGTCGCGCGTCAAGGCACGCACCTCGTGCCCGCGCTGGAGCAGCTCGGCGACGACCTGACGGCCGACGGTTCCGGTGGCGCCTGTGACAAGAATCCTCTGGGTCTGAGTCATGGCACGACCCTAGGAAGGCTTGCGGTCACCTTCTGTCCGCGGAAACCGGGCGGGGCGGGTCTGCGCTCGCGGTCGTCGGCAGGGGTGTCATCGTGGCGGCGGGCGCAGCTCTGCCAGGTCGTCCGGAAGCAGCTCGGGGTGGTACGCCGCCAGAGCCGCGCCGCCCAGCCACCAGCCGCGGTGGACCAGGGCACGGCACAGGCCGGGGTCGAGGCGGTCGAACACGGTCGGGACGAGGGCGAGATGGCGTCCGTCGAAGGCCGGCTCCTCGGGGAAGGCCGCGCGCCAGCGGCGCAGGGCGTCCGGGCCGTCCGCCGGGAAGTCGGTGGAGAGCTGGACGAGGATTCCGCGGCGGGCTCCGCGCGGCAGTTCGCCGTCCGGGCCCGAGGCCCTCGCGTGCTCGAAGCGTTCGACGACGGCACGGGTCCGCAGCGTGGTGCTCTGCCGGTACAGCAGCGAGTTCGCCCGGGCGAGGTCCCGGACCACCGGCACGCGCCCGTACACGCCGGGGCGCAGCAGCCCCCCGGCGTTGAGGACGCACAGGAAGGTGTGCCGGTAGCGGTCCGAGTCGATGGCCTCCAGGCCGGTGTTGTCGTACGTACCGCCGTCGAGCAGGGCGGGCGGCTGGGCGGCGCACGGGAAGGGGGTCCGGTCGAGAACGACGGGCGGGAACGCGCCGGGGACCGCGGCGGAGGCCGACACGGCCCGGCTCAGCCGCAGCCGCGTGCCGGCTGTGGAGGCCAGGCCGATGGTGTAGTCGCCGTACACGTCGCGTTCGAAGGTGAAGCGGGCACCGGTGGTCAGGTTGGCGGCGTTGACGATCCAGCGCACCTCCGGGTCCAGCCGCTCCAGTTCGGTCCCCCGCAGGAACCACTCGTCCAGACGCCCGGCGAGGAGGTCCGTACGGGTCGAGGGGCCGAGGGTCCGCCACAGGCCGCGGACGAGGGCGCGTTTGAGGGAGCGGGAGGAGACGCGGTCGACGACCGGCGCGATGACCAGCTCGTCGACGGCGCGGGCGGTGAAGTTCTCCCGCCGCAGCGCGGGCCAGGCGGTGGCCAGGCAGCCGTTGGCGATCGAACCGCCGGACACGGACGAGGAGTACCGCAGCCGGGAGAGCAGCCCGGTGCCGGCCAGCAGCCGCACGAAGCCCAGGGCGGCGAGGGTGGCGCGGAATCCGCCGCCGGACAGGGCGAGCGCGACCGGGTGCGCGGTGGCCGGTGGTTCGGCGGGGCGGAGGGCGTCACCGCAGGGACGTGCCGTGAGGCCGGTGCCGGCGGCGGGCGAGTCCACGGCCCACTGCGGCCCGGCGTCCGGTGCGGCGCCGGCCGGGTGCGCGGAAGGGGCGGGAGGGGCGGGGGCCTGACGGGAGGTGGTCATGGCCGGTCTCCGATCGTGATGAGGAGCGCTTGCTCGGCGGGCGCCCGGACGTCGACGCCGAAGGCGCGGCCCTCGCCCAGGCGCGTCAGTTCCTCCTCGGCGAACGGGATGTGGTTGGTCAGGTGGATGACGTACTCGTCGTCCGGTGCCCGGGACTCGACGAGCCGGCGCAGGGTGTCCTCGCTGGGGTGGTGGTGGCGGACGCCGTCGGCGGATATGACGTAGTGGTCGGCCCGTACCTGTTCGAAGAAGCCCGCCTCCACGTTGCGGTCGCTGCCGTGGTGCGGCAGTTTCAGCAGGTCGACGTGGAGGGGTTCGGAGTCGGCGAGCAGGCCCAGTTCACGCAGCCCGGCCAGGACGCGGTCACCGCGGGCGTCACCGGTGAGCAGGGCGGTGCGGCCCTCGTGGCGCAGCAGCAGGACGATGCTGGAGAGGTTCGGCACCGACCCGTCGGTGTAGCCCGCGGTGATGACGTCGGGATCGCCGCGCTGTTTCGCCTCGCGCCACCGCTCCTCCAGCTCCACCAGCGCTTCCTGGTCCGGCGCGACGACCGTGACGTCCAAGTCGTCGAGGACGGCCTCGGCGCCCTCGGTGAGCGGTCCGCCGAACGGGGCGTTGCCGTCCAGGCCCAGCGCGGTCGCCGCGTTGCGGATGTCGCGGCCCTGCTGGTAGCTCGCCCCGACCGCCGCGTCGGCGGCGGCGCGTTCGAGGAGCGGCCGGACTGAGGCGCTCAGCCCGGGGGCGCGCCGGTCGACGAGTTCCTCCACGGAGTTGAACCACAGGGCGTCCACCGCGTACGGCAGGGCCTCCCCGTCCTGCTGGGCCTGTCTCATGTCGCGGAAGAGCCGGACGAGCCCGCCGGCGTGGTCGTCGTCGACGTGGGACAGGCACACGACGTCGAGGTGCGGCCGGTCACCGCCGTCCGGTCCGCCGAGCTCCTTCAGCCGGCCGCGGAGTGTGGCCCGGTAGACGCCGCCGGGACCGCCGTCGACGAGCATGACCCGCTCGTGGGGTGTGCCCCAGTGGACGAGGAAGCAGTCGCCGTGGCGTGCGTCGAGGAAATCGAAGGTGAGCATGTCGGCTCCTGGCTGGTGGACCGTTCCGTCAGACGGACTGAATGGCACGCAGCACGTCGACGAGCCCGTGGCCTTGGAAGTGGCGTTCACGAGCCAGGTCCGTCGCCGTGGCGCACAGGATCTCCTTCACCCGTTCCGGGCGGCCGAGCAACTCCCGGTTGCGGGCCAGCAGCATGGCCGCGGCACCGCTGACATGGGCGGCCGCCTGGCTGGTGCCGTGCATGGCGGCGATGCCCTCGCCGGGGATGGGGCCGTCGATGTCCTCCCCCGGCGCCACCAGGTCGGGCTTGGGCCGCCCGTCGCCGGTGGGCCCCCGGCCGGAGAAGTAGCTGACGCCGTGGCGGTGCGGGTTGCTGCGGTGGGTGGAGCCGACGGTGATGACGGACTCCGCGTTTCCGGGGTCGGAGATGCTGATGGCCCGGTAGTCGGCGCCCACGGTCCGCGCGGTGCCGGCGAACCCCGCGTTGCCCGCCGCGGTGACGACCACGACGCCCGACCGTGTCAGGCGGTCGCACTCGACGCACACGGGTGTCCATCCGGTGGAGTGACCGGCGACGTCGTGCGGGACCGACAGGCTGATGTTGACCCCGGCGACGATGAACCGCCCTGCCTGCTCGTTGATGTGACGGATCGCCTGCAGCGCGGTGACGATGGAGAACTCGTCGCCCCCTCCCTCGTCGTCGAGGACCCGGAAGTCGTAGAGCCGGATGCGTGGGCAGATGCCGCGGAAGTCCAGCTCCGGCCACCAGCCGCCGATGATGCCGGCGATGTGGGTGCCGTGCTGGTCGCCGGGCGGCGGCCGTGCGGGCTGCTCCCGGGACGGGGTGGTCTCGACGGACGGCAGGGCGGCCGCCCAGTTGACGAGGCCGCCCACGAGCACGTCGGCGGAGAGTTTCTCCCGTACGCCGGTGAAGTCGAAGGAACGGGCGATACGCGTCTCGAGTCGCTGCGGCGTCGGGCCGGTGGTGTCCCAGTCGTGGAAGGCGGGGTGCCGTGGATCGATGCCGCTGTCGACGACGGCCCAGCCGATGGAGGCGGTGTCGACCGAGAAGACCTGTTCCGCCGCGTCGGCTTTGATGGTCCGGCGGGACCGTACGACCGCTCCGGTCGCGGGCCGGTTCGTCGTCACGGAGACGACCGGATACTTCTGTCTCCGGTCGGCCACCCGCCCGGCGGGTGCGTGCGGCCGGTGCGCGGGGCCGGTGTCCACGACGACGGCGTCCAGCATGTCGACGAGCACGCCGGTCACCGCCTGTTCCCGCCTCTCGCCCCCGCCCAGGTCGGGCCTCGCGTGCCGCACGATGCGGTGCAGCAGCCTCAACAGCCAGGTGACGTGGCGGCCGCGCTCCTGCCGGCGCTCCATGCTGTCGTGGATCTCGCTGGTGGCCGGGGTCCTGACGTGTCCGGCGAGGGCCGCTTCGATGCCTTCGGTCCCGCCGTACCGAGCGAGTTCGTGCGCGACACGCACCGCACCGGCCAGACTGGTCAGGGGCAGGACGTCGCTGACGAGCTCCTTCAGGGTCAGCTGTGCCGCCACGAAGCTGCCGGCGGCGATCGGACGGCACTTCTCCATCAGCCCGCGGTTCTGGAAGCGCTCCAGCACCCGCTCGACGCCGTACTCCTCACGGATCGCGAGAATCAGGTCCTGCCGTCCCCGCTCCCCCGTCCGGGCCACGCCACCCGGGCCGTCGGCGTCCCCCCGCGAGGACGGCGGCTGGGCGAACGCCAGCCACACGTCGAAGTGCACGGGGCAGTGGGCGGCCCACAGGACGGGGACGGGACCATCCCCGTAGAACACCGCTGAGAGGTCGGCTCGGTCCATGTGGACTCCCGGTGCGCGTGCGTGTGGCCCTGCGCAAGGCGGTGGGAGACGGTGACAGCGGCCGGAGGGCCTGCCTTCATCCTCCGCCCTGGTCACGGGCGCTGCAACCGCACCGCCGTCCGTGCCGGCACCTCCGGTCGCACGGCGTCCACGATGCCCGTGGATCCCTGCGGATCTCGTCCTGAGGGGTCCACGGGCGGGGGGTTCCGGAGGCGCGCTGACGCCTCATCAGGCACGGACCGTGAGGTCGCGGTCACGGCAGGTGCGGGCGGGCCGGCTGAAGGCGGCGCCTATGCGGTCGAGGGCGGCCCTCCCTCGTACGCCGCGAGCAGCAATCCCCGAACCCCCTCCGCCGTCACCTCCCGCGGGTTGGCGTACGGCTCGGCGGCGGCCCGGGCCGCCGCCGGTGTCACGTCGGCCTCCGCGAAGCCCAGTTCGGCGAGGGAACGCGGTGCGCCCAGGCGGCCGGCCAGGTCCCACAGGGCGCGGGGCACGTCGTCGGCGCCGAGGGCGCGGCGCATTACGGTCAACGCCTGCGGGGCGGCGGGGGCGTTGTGGGCGAGGGCGTGGGGCAGCACCACGGTGTGGGTCTCGGCGTGCGGCAGTCCGTAGGTGCCGCCCAGGACGTGGCACAGCTTGTGGTGCAGCCCCATCGTGGTCGCGCCGAGGCACGCTCCGCACAGCCACGCCCCGTACAGCGCCCGGCTGCGCGCGTCGAGGTTCTCCGGGTCGTCGGCCAGCCGCGGCAGCGCCTCGGTCATCGCCCGGGCCCCCTCCTCGGCCATGACCGTCACCAGCGGCGAGACGTCCGGGGCGTACAGCGCCTCGACGGCGTGCGCGAGGGCGTTGATCCCGCTGGTGACGGTCAGCGGCACGGGCAGGGAGAGGGTGAGCCGGGGGTCGTAGACGACGCTGCGGGGCTGGACGGCCGGGTCGCGGCCGGTGCGTTTGGTGCCGTGTTCGGTCAGGCCCCAGACCGGGGTCATCTCGGAGCCCGAGTAGGTGGACGGCACCGCGATCAGGGGCAGTCCGGTGCGCAGGGCGATCGCCTTGCCGAGCCCGATCGCGGAGCCGCCGCCCACCGCGACGCAGCCGTCGGCGCCGGCCGCCCGTACGGCCGCGACGGCACGGTCCGCGTCCTCCACGGGCACGTGCATCCGGGCCTCGGCGTGCAGCCCCGCGCAGGTGTCGCCGAGGGCGTCCGCGACGGCCCGGGCCACGCGCTCGCCCCGGCTGCCGCACACCACGAGCAGCCGCCGCAGGCCCAGGCGTGCCGCCTCGCCCGGGGTCGCGGTGACGGCCGCGCCGGGCCGGAAGACGACCCGCACGGGCCGCGTCTCGTACGTGAACTCCTCCTGGAACGTCATGCGGCCCGCTCCAGCACGAGGTCGAAGCGGGCGTGCCGGAAGGGGTTCTGCACGCCGAACTCCCGGGCGAGCGGGGCGTCATCGGTCTGTGCGAAGTCCTGGATCAGGCTCTGCTTCACGGCGAACACCGCGTCGGAGTCGAGGTAGTCGCCGCCGGCCACGAAGATGTGCGTGGTGACGGGCGTGTGGCCCGCGGCCGAGGCGATGAAGTGGATGTGTGCGGGGCGGTAGGGGTGCCGCCCCGTCGCGCGCAGCAGCCCGCCCACGGGGCCGTCGGTGGGGATCGGGTACGCCGCCGGGACGCAGGTGCGGAACCAGAACCGGCCCTCGGCGTCGGCCGTGAACAGTCCGCGTCCGTTGCCGGCGGGCTGGACGCCGGGCTGCTGGACGTCGTAGTACCCCTTGTCGTCGGCCTGCCAGACGTCGACGGCGGCGCCGGGCAGCGGGGTGCCGTCCGCGGACCGCACCCGGCCGCTGACGACACACTTCTCGCCGCCACCCACCAGGTCGATGTCGTCGCCGAGCGCGCGGACCGGCGACTCGGTCATGTGGAAGGGGCCCAGCACCGTCGGCTCGGTGGCCCCCGGGGCACGATCGCCGTGCAGAGTCTCCACCAGCATGGACAGGCCCAGCACGTCCGACAGCAGGATGAACTCCTGCCGGGTGTCGGTGCACCTCTGCCCGGTCGCGGTCAGGAAGGCGACGGCCCGCTCCCACTCGTCCTGGGTGAGGCGGGTCTCGCGCGCGAAGTCGTGCAGATGGCGCACGAGGCCGGTGAGCAGTTCACGCAGCCGCGGGTCGGCGGTCCCGCGCAGGCTTGCCAGGGCCTGTTCGGTGACGCCGGTCCCGGTCGCATCGGTGGTCATCCCGGCTCCTCGTCGTCGATGTCCGCTTCTTCCATGATGGCGCGCACCCGGGCGGGCCGAGGACACGCCGCGGCGCGTCCGGGCGGTGGTGCTCAGGCGTGCCCCAGGATCCGCCGCAGCGCGTCCGTCAGCAGCCGCCCGGCGTCCGGAGCAGCGGTCGCGTGCCGGAAGGCGACGAACCCGTCCGGGCGGACGAGGAGGGCGCCCGCGTCGGAGATCTCGCGCAGCCGCGCCCAGTCGCCGTACGGATCCTCGTACTCCTGCCCGGGCCCGATCACCACGGTGGCGATCTCGGTCTCCTGTGCCTCGGCCGCCCACACCCAGTCCTCTCCGCCGATGCCGGTCAGCAGGGTGAAGCGGCCCCGCCCCACGGTGTCGAGGGTGGAGAGCGTGCGGGTGCCGGAGGTGATCCAGGCGTGCGGGATCCGGGCGCCGGGCCGGGAGGACGGCTGGTGGTGCAGCTCGGGGTCACGGGCGAAGCCGGGGTCGGGCGTGCCGTCCGGGACGATCGCGGCAGAGCTCTCGGCGCAGTAGCGCTGGTTGAGGTCGACGCCGTGGGCGTTGAACTCGTACACCTTGAAGGCGATCGCCTCGCGCAGCCTCTCCCGCTGTTTCTCGGCGGCCTCGGTGGCGTCCTTGCGGGCGGCGATGTTGGCCCACAGCTGCTCGGGGGTCTGCGGGGAGAGCCCCCCGAGGGCCTCGAAGATCGGGGCGGTCTCGCGGATGGACCGGTTGGCGCGGGTGACGATCTGCCGTCCGACCGGGGCGCGCTCGGCGGTGTAGCTGTCGAGCAGCCGGGGGTGGGCGGTGCCGTCGAGGACCAGTTTGAGCTTCCAGGCGAGGTTGTAGGCGTCCTGGATCGAGGTGTTGGAGCCGAGGCCGTTGGACGGCGGATGCCGGTGCACGGCGTCACCGGCGCAGAAGACTCGGCCGCTGGCGTACGTCTCGGCGTACATCTCGTTGACGGTCCACGCCGAGGACGAGGTGATGGTCACGGGGATGTCGTCGTCGCCGACGAGCTTCCGGACGATCGACTCGGCGTACTCGGTGGTCAGATCGGGCGCGCCCGCGTGCACGTCGTAGCCCCAGACGATCAGCCACTCGTTCCAGGGGCGCACACAGCGCACCAGGCCCGCGCCGATGCCGCCGACCGTCGCGCCCGGGGCGAGCACCCAGTAGAGGGTGGAGGGGCGGTGGGCGGTGTACTTGGCCAGGTCCGCCTCGAAGACGATGTTGATGCTGCCGGCCACACCCATCTGACCGCCCATCGGCAGCCCGGCGTCCGCGGCGACCCTGGACCGTCCGCCGTCGGCGCCGATCAGGTACTTGGCACGGATCTCGTAGGTGTCCCCGCGCAGCCGGTCGCGGACGGTGGCGGTGACGCCGTCCGCGTCCTGCGTGTGGGAGACGTACTCGTTCTGGAAGCGGAGCCGGGTGCCGCGGGCGACGGCCGCGTTCACGAGAACCGGCTCCATGAGGTGCTGGGGCATGTCGCACATGCGGGTGGGCCCGGCGAGTTCGTGCTCGGCCTGCACGAGCGGGTCGTTGCCCCAGGAGCGCACCCGGCCCAGTTCCTCGCCGGCGAGGCTGGTGCAGAAGGTGGTGTTGCCCATCAGGTGCTGCGGGGTCGCCCGGGCGACGACCTCCTGCTCGACGCCGAGGTCGCGCAGCACCTCCATGGTGCGCTGGTTGGTGATGTGCGCACGGGGGGTGTCGGCGAGGCTCGCGTGACGGGTCACGACGATGTTGGGCACGCCGTAGGTGCTCAGGGCGAGCGCGGCCGAGGCACCGGCCGGGCCGCTGCCCACGATCAGGACGTCGGTCTCGACGACGGTGGACACGGGCGCTCCTGCGGACGGGGGCGGGCGGGACGCGGAACACGCATGATCATGGGGCGCTTCGGTGGGGCGCGGGTGTCTCATTACGAGACACCGTGGGCCGGTGAAGAGGGGCACCGGGACCCGCAGTTGTTTCCCGTTCAACGGAACCCGCTACGGTGGACAGTGCCGTGACCACCACAGACCCCTCCCCCACAGCCACCGTCCGCCCCTCCCTCCGCGTCGCACGCGAGCGGTTCCTGTCGGGCCGTCCGCTGCCCGCGGGTGTGCCGGAGGAGGTGGTCGCGGCGTGGCGGCGGGCCCGGTTCTTCGGTGTACGGCACGACTTGGAGAAGCCTCCGACGTGCCCGTCGCGCCCCGGCGAGTCGGAGCTGTTCGGTGCCGCCCGGCCGGTGCTCGACCGGATCGTGCCCGCCCTGGGCGCGAGCCGCTCGCTGCTGGTCCTGACCGACGAGCGGCTGCGCGTGCTGTGGACGGCGGGGCACGTGCCCGGCTTCGAGACGTGCACCGTCCTGTCGGAGCAGGAGGTCGGCAACAACAGCGCTGCCCTCGCCCTGCGCACCCGGGGCCGCGCCGAGGTGCACGGGCCCGAGCACTTCCTCGACCGGTGGCAGGAGGTGTCCGCGGTCAGCGTCCCGGTGCTCGCTCCGGAGAGCGGGCAGGTGCTGGGCACGCTGACGGTCGCGTCACGCCTGTGCGCCGCGGGTCCGCCGCATCCCCAGGCCGCGTTCGCCGAGGCGACGGTCGCGGCGGTCGAGACGGAGCTGCGGGCGCGGGCGGGCCGGGCCGAGCGGGTGCTGCTGGACGCGTACATGCGGGCGGCGCGCGGGCGGGACCGGGCCGTGGCGGCCCTCGACGGCCGCAACCGGCTGGTCAGTGACGCGGCGCAGCGGCTGCTGACGCCCGAGGTGCTCGGCGTGCTGGAGCGTACGGCGGCCGGTGCGCGGGGCTCCGACGTCACGGGCTTCGCGGAGTTGCCGGAGGGAGCCGGGTGCACCGCGCGCGTCACTCCGGTACAGCTGGACGGCACCGCCATCGGGGTCGTGGCCGTCCTGGAACCGCTCGACGATCCTGCGCCCCCGACGGCTGCCTCACCCGGCCGGCCGGCCACCCTGACCGGCTCCTCGGTCCCCTGGCGGCACGCCGTCGGGCGTGCCATGGAGCTGGCCCGCTCCCGGGAGCCGCTGCTGCTGACCGGCGAACGCGGAACCGGCAAGTCCGCACTGGCGCGGGAGCTGTTCGGGCCGGACACCGCCCAGGTCGCCGACGCGGCGCAGGACGCCGGGCTCGACCGGGCCCTGCCCGCGTGGCAGCCCGATCGACCGCTCCTGCTCCGGCATGCCGAGCGCCTCACGCAACCCGGCGTGGCCGCGCTCAACTCCCTGCTGGACCAGCACCCGGACGCCCGGCTGCTGGTCACCTACACGCCCGGCGCGCCGGCCGGCCCCTGCCTCCAGCGCCTGCTGGACAAACTGTCCGCCCGCTCGGTGACCCTGCCGCCGCTGCGGGAACGCGCCGAGGACGTACGGGAGCTGCTGCCGGCCCTCACGCCCCGCCCCGCACCCGGGCAGCCGCCGCTGACCTGGACTCTGGACGCCCTGCGCGCCCTGGAGCTGTACCCGTGGCCCGGCAACGTCACCGAGCTGGCCCATGTCGTCCGGGCCCTGGCGGAGCACCGGCGGGTGACCGGTCCGGTGCGCCGGGCAGAGCTGCCGGACACCGTCCGGGAGGGACCGGCCGCGCGCCCGCTCAGCCCGATGGAGCACGCCGAGCGCGCCGCGATCCTGGAGGCACTGCGCCGTCACGGAGGCAACAAGGCCCGCACGGCGGCCGCGCTGGGGATCGGCCGGGCAACGCTGTACCGCAAGCTGCGGGAGTACCGGCGCTGAGTCGCGGAACGGCTCTGTGCGCGGGAGCGACGCCTGGCACGGGAACGGCTCCGGGCACGGGAACGACGCACGACAGCTCGGGCGGGTCGAGAAGATCTCGACCCGCCCGAGCTGGTCTGTGTCCGAGGGGGGACTTGAACCCCCACGCCCGATAAAGGGCACTAGCACCTCAAGCTAGCGCGTCTGCCATTCCGCCACCCGGACCAGGTGTCCGCCGCCTTGCCAGGAGTGTTCCCCGCGGCGACACGCACAACAATACCAAGCTTTCGGAGTGCCTTTCACCTGCGTTTCCGTCCGCCTGGCGGGGGTCCGGGACCTCGCGCTCCGATACCTCTAGGGTCACACCATGAGTGACTGGATGGTGACGCAGAGCCCCTCGGTGAGGCGTCGCCCGCGTGCCCTGTCGCCGCTCAGGGAGCACTTGCGGGACACGTTCTGGTTCGCCCCCACCGCGGCGATGGTGGGGGTCTTCGTGGTCTGGGCGGGGGCGGAGCTGCTCGACACGGCCCTCGTCGACGCGCTCCGGGAGGACCGGGACTTCGAGACGCTCGACGAGCTGCTGCGGTTCGCGGAGGACGCGAAGGCCGTGGTGAGCGCGGTCGGCTCGGCGATGATGACCTTCATCGGTGTCGTCTTCAGCATCTCGCTGGTCGCCGTGCAGATGGCGAGTGGCCAGTTCACCCCGCGCGTGGTGCGGCTCTTCGTCCGGAGCCGGATCACCAAGGCGACCTTCGCGGTGTTCCTGGCGACCTTCGTACTGACCCTGCTGGTCCTGACGAGCTTCGACAGTGTCGACGACCCCCGGGCCGTCACGTCGGTGCCTCTGGTGCAGTCGGTCCTCACCCTCTGCATGGTCGGGCTGAGCCTGCTGCTGTTCGTTCTGTACGTGAACACCACCCTGCGGCTGATGCGGATCAGCCATGTGATCGCGCGGATCGCCTCGGAGTCGTTCCGGGTGGCCGCCTCGATGCCGGTGCCGGTGGGCGGACAGGACGCTCCCGCCCTCGGCCTCGAGACCGCGTGGGTGCCGCACGAGGGCCGGGCGGGGGTGCTGCGGGACGTGCACATCGCGCGGCTGGTGCGGGCGGCGCGCCGGTACGGGGTCGTGCTGCGGCTGATCCCCCGGATCGGGGACTTCGTGGTGCCCGGGATGCCCGTACTGGCGGTGCACGGCGGGCCGGTCCCGCCGCGCAGGATGCTGCGTCACGCGATCTCGGTGGGGGTGGAGCGGACCTACCACCAGGATCTCGGTTTCGGGCTGCGGCAGTTGTCCGACATCGCGTTGCGCGCCCTGTCGTCCGCGATCAACGATCCGACGACCGCCGTGCAGGCGCTGGACCGGATCGTCCAGTTCCTCGCCGTGGTGAGCCGGCGGCCGCTCGACGCCGCCCTGCATCGGGACCGGGCCGGTGCGGTGCGGCTGGTGCAGCCCGTGCCCGGGTGGACCGAGCTGGTGGATCTCGGGTTCACCGAGGCACGGGTCTGCGCCGTGGGGAGCCCACAGGTCTCCCGGCGCATGCTGGCCGGCCTGGACGATCTGCTCCTGCTCGCGCCGCCGGAACGCCGCGAGCCGCTGCTGCGTCATCGCGAACTGCTCCGGCAGGCCGTCGGCCTGGCCGCGCCGACCCCGTCGGACCGGGAGTTCGCCCTGCGCCCGGACCGGCAGGGCATCGGCTGAGCCTGTCCCGGCACGCTCGGAACGGCTCCGGGTGGGCGGCCGGGCCGAAGAGAGGCCTGCCGCCGCAGCCGGCCGCACCACCGCGGCAGGCCGGCCCGGCGTCCGACCGTGCCCGCGGCCGGCACCGGCACCGGAACCGGCACCCACTCGACCGACCGTGTGGGGAACCGGTGCCGGCCGCGCCCCTTGTCTCAGGGCAGCAGCTGGTACTCGGGGAAGTTCCCCGGCAGCCGCTCCCCCTCCGGCCCCCGCGTCACGGCGCGCACGAGCAGGTCGCCGCCGACGAACGCGCCGCGCCAGGACGCGCCGAGCCCGCCGAACAGCTCGTCGCGATCCCCCCGGGAGCGGGGCGCGCCGTGGCCGACCTTGAACGCGCGGATCTGTGGGGCGAGCCGGTCGTAGGTCGTCCGGTCGTCCGTGGACAGGGTGGCGACCAGCGCGCCGTTGGAGGCGTTCATCGCGGCCAGCAGCTCCGCCTCCGTGTCGACCAGGACGATCGTGTCGACCGGGCCGAACGGCTCCGCATGGTGCAGCGGAGAGGACGAGGGCGGGTTGAGGAGCGTGACCGGCTGGACGTAGGCGGCGGTGTCCTGGCCGGGCAGGAAGCGGGCGTCGTCGGGCCTGCCGCGGTGCAGCGGCACGGCGCCGCGCTCGATCGCCTCGGCGACCTGGTCGTGCAGTTCCTTCGCCTTGGCCGCGTTGATCACCGGCCCGAAGTCCAGCTCCGGGTAAGGGTCGTCCGGCCGCTCCACGGCGAGCGGATGCCCGACCTCGAGGGTGCGCACCGCGGGGAGGTACGCCGCCAGGAACGCGTCGAACAGATGCCGCTGGACGACGAAGCGCGGGTACGCCGTGCAGCGCTGCTTGCCGTAGTCGAAGAGCTTGGGGATCACCGCGGTGAGGGTGTCCCAGTCCGAGTAGTTCCAGATGCCCCAGGTGTTGAGTCCCTCCTGTTCGAGTACGTGCCGTTTGCCGAGGTCGGTGACGGCCGTGGCCACGGCCGCGCCGGTGTCGCGGCCGCCGACGAAGGAGATGCAGCCGATCTCGGGCGCCCGCACCAGCGCCTGGCTGAGCTCGCCTCCGCTGCCGCTGACGAGGGTCACCGGGATGCCCTCGCGGGCGGCGAGGGCGCAGGCCAGGGTCAGACAGGCGACACCGCCGTCGGTCGGGGTCTTGGCGATGACCGCGTTGCCTGCCAGTGCCTGGACCAGCAAAGCGTGAACGAGCACGCTCATCGGGTAGTTCCAGCTGGCGATGTTGGACACGGGGCCGTCCAGCGGGGAGCGCCCGGCGAGCATGGGTTCGACTCCGTCGACGTACCAGCGGACCCCGTCGATGGCCCGGTCGACGTCCGCCTGGGCGAGCCGCCAGGGCTTGCCGATCTCCCAGACGAGCAGCAGCGCGAGCAGGCCGCGGTGTTCGGTGAGGGCGTCGAGGGTGGCCGCGACCCGGGCCCGGCGCTCCTGAAGGGGGAGGTGCCGCCAGGCGCGGTGCTGGTCGAGCGCGGCGCACACGGCCCGGTGGGCGGTGGTCCCGTCCAGGCGTGGCGGGCCGGCGATCGGGCTGCCGTCGACCGGGCTGACGGCGGGCAGGACCCGGCCGTCCTCCTGCCAGGCGCCGTTCCAGAGGTTGAGGACCCGGTCGTCACGGAAGGCCTCCGGGGCGACGGCGAGACAGCGCCGCCACGCGTCGGGCCAGGACGTGCCGGTCTTGAGGGTGAGGGTGGGTGCCATGGGGTTTGCTCC
This sequence comes from Streptomyces sp. NPDC012466, assembly GCF_042955215.1. Classification (NCBI taxonomy): domain Bacteria; kingdom Bacillati; phylum Actinomycetota; class Actinomycetes; order Kitasatosporales; family Streptomycetaceae; genus Streptomyces; species Streptomyces sp. NPDC012466. The sequence continues at coordinate 716,570 of NZ_JBIBEQ010000001.1, forward strand.
GCTCTCGGTGCACCGTCGGGGGCGGGGAAGCCGGCGTGGGGTCGCCCGTCTTTCGGCCGGGGAATCGGCGTCGGCGCCCGGCTATCGGCCGGGGAATCGGCGTGGGCGCCCGGCTATCGGCCTTCGAGTCGCGCGAGCACCAGCTTCGCCGTCTCTGTCGGTGTGCTGCCCACGCTCACCCCGACCGCTTCCAGGGCCTCCTTCTTCGCGGCGGCCGTGCCGGAGGAGCCGGACACGATCGCGCCCGCGTGCCCCATGGTCTTGCCCTCGGGTGCGGTGAATCCGGCGATGTAGCCGACGACCGGCTTGGTGACGTGCTCCCGGATGTACGCCGCCGCTCGTTCCTCCGCGTCGCCGCCGATCTCGCCGATGAGGACGATCAGTTCGGTGTCGGGATCGTCCTGGAAGGCGGCGAGGCAGTCGATGTGCGTGGTGCCGACGACGGGGTCGCCGCCGATGCCGACACAGGTCGAGAAGCCGATGTCGCGCAGCTCGTACATGAGCTGGTACGTCAGCGTGCCCGACTTGGAGACCAGCCCGATGCGGCCGGGCTTGGTGATGTCGGCGGGGATGATGCCCGCGTTGGACTGGCCGGGGGTGATGAGGCCCGGGCAGTTGGGCCCGACGATGCGGGTGCCCTTGTTCTTCGCGTAGGCGGTGAAGGCGACGGAGTCGTGGACGGGAATGCCCTCGGTGATGACGACGGCGAGGCCGATGCCTGCGTCGGCGGCTTCGACGACGGCCGCCTTGGCGAAGGCGGGCGGCACGAAGACGACGGTGACGTCCGCTCCGGTGGCGCGCATCCCTTCGGCGACCGAGCCGAAGACGGGCACGGCACGGTCGTCGAAGTCGACGGTGCGCCCGGCCTTGCGGGGGTTGACGCCGCCGACGACGTTCGTGCCGGCGGCGAGCATCCGCCGGGTGTGCTTCATGCCCTCGCCGCCGGTCATGCCCTGGACGAGGACCTTGCTCTCCTTGGTGAGGTGGATGGCCATGGCGTTCCCTCTCCTCAGGCCGTGGTGGCGAGTTCGGCGGCACGGGCGGCGGCGCCGTCCATGGTGGTGACCTGCTGGACCAGTGGATGCGCGTGCTCGTCGAGGATGGCCCGGCCCCGGGCCGCGTTGTTGCCGTCCAGACGCACGACGAGCGGCTTGGTCAGCCGGACGGTGTCCAGCGCGCGGACGATGCCGTCGGCGACCGCGTCGCAGGCGGTGATCCCGCCGAAGACGTTGACGAAGACGGACTTCACGGCCGGGTCGGAGAGGACGACCGACAGCCCGTCCGCCATCACCTGGGCGCTCGCACCGCCGCCGATGTCGAGGAAGTTGGCGGGGCGCGCACCGCAGCCCGCGACCACGTCGAGGGTCGACATGACGAGGCCGGCGCCGTTGCCGATGATGCCGACCTCGCCGTCCAGCTTGACGTAGTTGAGGCCCTTCGCGGCGGCGGCCGCCTCCAGCGGGTCGTCGTGCCCGGCGTCGTCCGCGCCCCAGCGTGCCTGCCGGAAACGGGCGTTGTCGTCAAGGGTGACCTTGCCGTCGAGGGCCAGGATCCGGCCCTCCTTCGTGCGGACGAGCGGATTGACCTCGACGAGGAGGGCGTCCTCGCGGACCAGGACCTCCCACAGGCGTACGAGGACGTCGACGGTCTGCGGCGGCAGCCCGGCCGCGTCGGCGATCTCGGTGGCCTTGGCGGAGGTCACACCCTCGGCCGGGTCGACGGGGACGCGGGCGACCGCCTCCGGCCGCGTGGCGGCGACCTCCTCGATCTCCATGCCGCCCTCGGCCGAGGCGATCGCGAGGAAGCGGCCCGCCGCGCGGTCGAGCACGTAGGACACGTAGAACTCGCTCGCGATGTCCACGGGTTGGGCCAGCATCACCTTTCCGACCGTGTGGCCCTTGATGTCCATGCCGAGGATCTGGCGTGCGGTGAGCTCGGCGGCGGCCGGGTCGGCGGCGAGTTTCACACCGCCGGCCTTGCCGCGCCCACCGGTCTTCACCTGGGCTTTCACCACGACCCGACCGCCCAGCCGGCGTGCGATCTCGCGTGCTTCCTTGGGCGAGTCGGTCACCTCGGCCCGCGGCACCAAGATGCCGTGTTCCTCGAAGAGTTCCCTTGCCTGGTGTTCGTACAGGTCCATTGCGGCTCCTGACTGCCGTGTCTGCTGGGGAGCGACGCCCAGTCCCCCGAAAATGCCGCACGCCCCCTGGACACCACCCACCGGATGCGGGATAACAAGCTTCATACAGTATTCGTCGACTGTATGCAATGTACGGAGAGCCGCTCCAACCCCCTACGAAGGGACAGGACTTCGCCATGCCCGACGACACCCAGGACTTGATTTCCGGTGGTCATCTCGTAGCCAAGGCGCTGAAGGCCGAGGGGGTCGACCGCATCTACACCTTGTGCGGCGGCCACATCATCGACATCTACGACGGCTGCGTCGACGAGGGCATCGAGGTCGTCGACGTACGCCACGAGCAGGTCGCCGCCCACGCCGCCGACGGATACGCCCGCATCACCGGCAAGCCCGGCTGCGCGGTGGTCACCGCGGGACCGGGCACGACCGACGCCGTCACCGGTGTTGCCAACGCCTTCCGCGCGGAGTCCCCGATGCTGCTGATCGGCGGTCAGGGAGCCCTCACCCAGCACAAGATGGGGTCCCTCCAGGACCTGCCGCACGTCGACATGATGAACCCCATCACCAAGTTCGCGGCGACCGTGCCCGACACGGCCCGCGCCGCGGACATGGTGTCCATGGCGTTCCGCGAGTGCTTCCACGGCGCGCCCGGCCCCTCCTTCCTGGAGATCCCGCGCGACGTGCTGGACGCCAAGGTCCCCGCCGCCAAGGCCCGCGTCCCGCGGGAAGGCGCCTACCGCGCCTCGACCCGCTCGGCCGGCGACCCCGAGGCGATCGAGAAGCTCGCCGACCTGCTGGTGCACGCCGAGAAGCCGGCCATCCTGCTCGGCAGCCAGGTGTGGACGACCCGGGGCACCGAGCCGGCCATCGAACTCGTCAGGACCCTCAACATCCCCGCCTACATGAACGGCGCGGGACGCGGCACCCTCCCGCCCGGCGACCCGCACCACTTCCAGCTCTCGCGCCGGTACGCCTTCTCCAACGCCGACGTCATCGTCATCGTCGGAACGCCCTTCGACTTCCGCATGGGCTACGGCAAGCGGCTGTCCCCGGACGCGACCGTCGTGCAGATCGACCTCGACTACCGCACCGTCGGCAAGAACCGCGACATCGACCTCGGCATCGTGGGCGACGCCGGCCTCGTGCTGAAGTCGGTGACCGAGGCGGCCTCCGGGCGCGTCAACGGCGGTGCGTCCAGGCGCAAGGAGTGGCTGGACGAGCTGCGGGCGGCCGAGCAGACCGCTCTGGAGAAGCGGCTGCCGAACCTGAGGTCCGACGCCTCACCCATCCACCCCTACCGCCTGGTCAGCGAGATCAACGACTTCCTCACCGAGGACTCCGTCTACATCGGCGACGGCGGCGACATCGTCACCTTCTCCGGACAGGTCGTGCAGCCCAAGTCGCCCGGGCACTGGATGGACCCGGGTCCCCTCGGCACGCTCGGCGTCGGTGTCCCCTTCGTGCTCGCGGCCAAGCAGGCGCGGCCCGACAAGGAGGTCGTCGCGCTCTTCGGCGACGGCGCGTTCTCCCTGACCGGCTGGGACTTCGAGACGCTCGTCCGCTACGACCTCCCGTTCGTCGGCATCGTCGGCAACAACTCCTCCATGAACCAGATCCGCTACGGCCAGGCCGCCAAGTACGGCAAGGACCGCGACCGGGTCGGCAACACCCTCGGCGACGTCCACTACGACAAGTTCGCCCAGATGCTGGGCGGTTACGGCGAGGAGGTCCGCGACCCGGCCGACATCGGCCCGGCCCTGCGGCGCGCCCGCGAGTCCGGCAAGCCGTCACTGATCAACGTCTGGGTCGACCCGGACGCGTACGCCCCCGGAACCATGAACCAGACCATGTACAAGTGAGGTGCCCCCTATGACAGCTACCTCCACCAAGGCCCTCGAAGGCATCCGCGTCCTGGACATGACCCACGTCCAGTCCGGGCCGTCGGCGACCCAGCTGCTCGCCTGGCTCGGCGCGGACGTCGTCAAGCTGGAGGCGCCGACCGGCGACATCACGCGCAAGCAGCTGCGTGATCTGCCGGACGTCGACTCCCTCTATTTCACGATGCTCAACTGCAACAAGCGGAGCATCACCCTCAACACCAAGACCGAGCGCGGCAAGGAGATCCTCACCGAGCTGATCCGGCGCTCCGACGTCATGGTCGAGAACTTCGGCCCGGGCGCGGTGGACCGGATGGGCTTCACCTGGGACCGCATCCAGGAGATCAATCCACGGATCGTCTACGCCTCCATCAAGGGCTTCGGCGAGGGCCCGTACACCAACTTCAAGGCGTACGAGGTCGTCGCGCAGGCCATGGGCGGGTCGATGTCGACCACCGGCTTCGAAGACGGGCCGCCGCTGGCGACGGGAGCCCAGATCGGGGATTCGGGGACGGGTGTGCACGCCGTGGCGGGCATCCTCGCCGCGCTCTACCAACGGGAGCGCACCGGGCGCGGGCAGCGGGTCAACGTGGCCATGCAGCACGCCGTACTGAACCTGTGCCGGGTGAAGCTGCGGGATCAGCAGCGTCTGGCACACGGGCCGCTCGCTGAATATCCCAACGAGGACTTCGGCGACGAGGTTCCCAGGTCCGGAAACGCCTCCGGCGGGGGCCAGCCCGGCTGGGCGGTCAAGTGCGCGCCGGGCGGCCCGAACGACTACGTGTACGTCATCGTGCAGCCCGTCGGCTGGCAGCCGATCAGCGAGCTCATCGGCCGGCCCGAGCTGGCCGCCGACCCCGAGTGGGCGACGCCCGAGGCGCGGCTGCCCAAGCTCGGCAAGATGTTCCAGCTGATCGAGGAGTGGTCCTCGACGCTGCCCAAGTGGGAGGTGCTGGAGCGGCTCAACGCGCACAACATCCCGTGCGGGCCGATCCTGTCCACCCGGGAGATCATCGAGGACCGTTCGCTGGTCGCCAACGAGATGGTCGTCACCGTCCCGCACCCCGAGCGGGGCGACTTCGTGACCGTCGGCAGCCCGCTCAAGCTGTCCGACTCCCCCGTCGAGGTGACCAGTTCACCCCTGCTCGGCGAGCACAACGAAGAGGTCTACGTCGGCGAACTCGGCCTCGGCGACGGGGAAGTGCGCCTGCTCAAGTCGAACGGAGTGATCTGACGTGATGGCGGAAGACCGGGTCCTGCGGGTGCGGTCCCTCCTGGAGTCCGTGCGGGCCGAGGGACGGACCGCGCTGACCGCGCCCGAGGGCAAGGTGATCGCCGACGCGTACGGGATCGCCGTACCCGGCGAGGAACTGGCGACGGACGTCGACGAGGCCGTGGCGTTCGCGGCACGCTTCGGCGGGCCCGTCGTGATGAAGATCGTCTCGCCGGACATCCTGCACAAGACCGACGCCGGCGGAGTGATCGTCGGGGTCGAGGGCGCGACCGACGTCCGGGCCGCGTTCCACAAGATCGTCGACAACGCGCGTGCGTACGACGCCGATGCCCGCATCTCGGGCGTGCAGGTGCAGGAGCTGCTGCCGAAGGGGCAGGAGGTCATCGTCGGTGCGGTCACGGATCCGACGTTCGGGAAGGTGGTCGCCTTCGGGCTCGGCGGGGTGCTCGTCGAGGTCCTGAAGGACGTCACCTTCCGGCTCGCGCCGGTGACCGCCGACGAGGCGCTGTCGATGCTGGACTCGATCCGGTCGGCGGAGATCCTGCGCGGGGTGCGGGGCCAGGCGGGTGTGGACCGGTGGGCCGTCGCCGAGCAGATCCGTCGGGTGTCCCAACTCGTGGCGGACTTCCCCGAGATCGCCGAGGTGGACCTCAACCCGGTGATCGCGACGGCGGAGGGGGCCGTCGCGGCCGACATCCGGGTGATCCTCGCCGAGTCGCAGCCCGCACCCCGCCGGAAGTACTCGCGCGACGAGATCCTCACCTCGATGCGCCGGCTGATGCAGCCGAACTCGGTCGCCGTGATCGGCGCCTCCAACGAGCAGGGCAAGATCGGCAATTCGGTGATGCGCAACCTCGTCGACGGGGGCTTCGCGGGGGACATCCACCCGGTGAATCCCAAGGCCGATGACATCCTGGGCCGCAAGGCGTACAAGAGTGTCACGGACGTTCCCGGTGAGGTGGATGTGGCGGTCTTCGCGATCCCCGCCAAGTTCGTGGCCGCGGCCCTGGAGGAGGTGGGACGCAAGAAGATCCCGAACGCCGTGCTGATCCCCTCCGGGTTCGCCGAGACCGGCGAGCACGAACTCCAGGCCGAGATCGTGGCGATCGCCGAGCGGTACGGCGTCCGGCTGCTCGGGCCGAACATCTACGGCTACTACTCGACCTGGCAGGACCTGTGCGCCACGTTCTGCACGCCGTACGACGTCAAGGGCGGGGTGGCGCTGACCTCGCAGTCGGGCGGCATCGGCATGGCCATCCTGGGCTTCGCCCGCACCACCAAGACGGGTGTGTCGGCGATCGTCGGGCTCGGCAACAAGTCGGACCTGGACGAGGACGACCTGCTGACCTGGTTCGGTGAGGACCCGCACACCGACTGCATCGCGATGCACCTGGAGGACCTCAAGGACGGCCGCGCCTTCGTGGAGGCGGCGCGGGCGACCGTGCCGAAGAAGCCGGTGGTCGTGCTGAAGGCCGGGCGGACGGCGGCGGGCGCCAAGGCGGCCGGTTCGCACACCGGCGCCCTCGCCGGCGACGACGCCGTGTACGACGACATCCTGCGGCAGGCCGGGGTGATCCGGGCGCCGGGACTGAACGACATGCTGGAGTACGCGCGCGCGTTGCCGGTGCTTCCCGCACCGAAGGGCGACAACGTCGTGATCATCACGGGCGCCGGCGGCAGCGGTGTGCTGCTCTCCGACGCCGTGACGGACAACGGCCTGTCCCTGATGGAGATCCCGCCGGACCTCGACGAGGCGTTCCGGAAGTTCATCCCGCCCTTCGGGGCCGCGGGCAACCCGGTGGACATCACCGGGGGCGAGCCGCCGTCGACGTACGAGGCGACGATCCGGCTGGGTCTGGAGGACGAGCGCATCCACGCGCTGGTCCTCGGCTACTGGCACACCATCGTCACTCCTCCCATGGTCTTCGCGGAGCTCACCGCGCGCGTGGTGGCCGAGTTCCGGGAGCGCGGGATCGAGAAGCCCGTGGTGGCGTCGCTCGCGGGGGACGTGGAGGTCGAGGAGGCCTGCCAGTACCTCTTCGAGCGCGGAGTCGTGGCGTACCCGTACACGACCGAGAAGCCGGTGGCCGTGCTCGGCGCGAAGTACCGCTGGGCGCGGGAGGCGGGACGGCTGGGGGGCGGTACATGAGGTGAGTGAGCGGGGGGCCGGCCGACGGTGCGCGTCGGCCGGCCTCGGGACCCGCACGCGCACGAAAGGCATGGGACAGGGGGCGCTGGCCAGATCTTTCGACGCAAGGGGTGCGACACGACATGACAACGACCGATCTGCCCACCACGGTTCCCTACCGGGAGGTCACCGACGCGAACGGCCGCGTCTACCGCCTCGGGGAGACCGACATCGACATCATGGGGCGCAAGCGCAAGTGGATGGTGATCCTGCCCTGGATCGGCATGATGGGCATCTCCTCCGCCGAGTACGCGTTCGCGTCGGCCGAGGAGACCCTGCACACGGCGCACAGCTGGAACAGCATGCACATCTTCTGGATGATGACCGTGTGGGTCTTCTTCCAGGCCGCGGTGGCCTTCCCCGCGGGCAAACTGCGTGAGAGCGGAAAACTGCCGGCCCGCTGGGCCATGATGCTCGGCGCCACCGGCACGCTGCTGGGCTACCTGTCCCTCGCCTTCGCGCCGCACGTCGTCTTCGCCTACATCGGCTTCAGCATGTTCAGCGGCATGGGCGCGGGCATGGTGTACGCCACCTGCGTCAACATGGTCGGCAAGTGGTATCCGGAGCGCAAGGGCGGCAAGACCGGCTTCGTCAACGGCGGTTTCGCCTACGGCTCGGTGCCCTTCGTCTTCCTCTTCAACGGCTACATGGACCTGACCAACTTCCGCTGGGTGCTGGTCTCGGTGGGCGTGTTCCTGGCCGGGATGGTCGCGTGCTCCGGCTACTTCTTCAAGGACCCGCCGAAGAACTGGTGGCCCTCCGCCATCGACCCGCTGAACCCGCCGGACGACCCGCGCGCGGCCCGTTCGATGCGGATGAACCCGCCCGCGGTACGCCAGTACTCCCCCAAGGAGGCGTGGAAGACCGGCCGGGTGGCTCTGATGTGGTTCTGTCTGGCCTGCACCTCCGGAGTGAACATCTTCGGCATCGCCTTCCAGGTGGAGATCGGCGAGGAGGCCGGATTCGCGGGCGGGATCGTCGCCACGGCCATGTCCCTGAAGGCCATCGTCAACGGCACCGGCCGCGGTGTCATCGGCTGGCTCTCCGATCTGTACGGCCGCAAGCGGTGCCTGCTCGTCGTGTGCGTGATCCTGGGCCTGTCCCAGTACGGCATCCTCTGGTCGGCGAACGCCGAGAACCTTCCGCTGTTCCTGGTCTTCTCCTCGATCTCCGGCTTCGGCGGCGGTGCCATCTTCCCGATGTTCGCGGCACTCACCGCCGACTACTTCGGTGAGAACAACAACGCGTCCAACTACGGCATGGTCTACAGCGCCAAGCTCGTCTCCGGCCTGGGAGCCGGCATGGGCGCCGTGGTCGTCGGCGCCTGGGGACACTCCGGTGCCTTCATCCTGGCCGGCTCCATCTCGCTCTTCGCCGGCTGCGTGGCGGTGTTCCTGACTCCGCCGGGACGCGACAAGGAAACGCGCCGCATCTCCCCCAACCCGCAACCGCTCGGCGAGGACACGACCTGACATGACGCCGGATCCGACCGCGGCACGCAGACCGTTCGCATCGTCCGCCGTGCACCGTCCCCATCGCCGAACGACCGACGGTCACCCCTGTGTCCACCGCCTCGGCGGGACGGGCGGGGGCGTCCCGGGCCGGACGCGGCCCGGGGGCTGACCGCCCCCACGTGAGGAGGCCCTTCCCCTGCCGGGGAAGGGCCTCCTCACGTTTCCGGGGTCGTCAGCACTTCTCCCTCAGGGAGTGCAGGTGGGCGCTGGAGCGGCGGGCGAACGTGAAGGACTCGGCCGGGTTGTCGTGCTCGGCCTGCCAGTGGTGGGCCATGCGGTGGCCCCGCAGCCGGGTCACGGCCGAGATGAACCGCTGGTAGTCGATGTCCCCGTCACCGACGTCGGTCATCTTGTAGCCGTAGGGGTTCGACGGGTCGCTCTCGCCGTCCTTCACGTGGAAGAGCGGGTAGCGGTCGGGCTGTCTGAGGACGTAGTTCAGCGGCTCGAACGGGGCGGGTGTGCCGTCGGGCCGCTTGGAGAATCGGAACTGGCCGACGTACGCCCAGTAGATGTCCATCTCCAGGTAGACGAGGTCCGGGTCGGTCTCCTTGAGCAGGATGTCGTAGAGGCGGACCTTGGGATCGTCGGTGGCGAAGGAGAACTCCTCGGAGTGATTGTGCTGGTAGAACTTCATGCCGCGGGCCCTGGCCGCCGCGCCGTAGGTGTTGAAGTCCTCGGCGGCACGCTTGAAGGCGTCGACGGTCGAGCCGTAGCGGAACGGGCCGGAGGCGGTGCCGATGTGCTTGAGGCCGAGGGCCTGAGCGTCGTCGAGGACCTTGGTGAGGTTCTGGGCGAAGGTGTAGGCGCCCGGGTCGTCGGAGTAGTAGCCGACGTGGCTGCCGATCGGGTTCAGGCCGTGGTCGCGGGCCAGCCGCTTGAGCTGGGCGAGGGTGATGGGGCCGGCCGAGCCCTGGGTGTAGCCGGCGAACTCGACCTCGTCGTAGCCGTACCGCTCCAGTTCGGCGAAGACGGGGCCGAAGCCGAGGGTGGAGACCTTGTCGCGCAGGCTGTAGAGCTGGATGCCGAGCCGGCCGGGCGGCAGGACGGGGCGGCCGCGGCCCTTGGCGCCGGACGCGGTGGCGGTCGTGGCGTTGCCGGTGGCGGCGGTCGCGGGGCCCGTGGCGCCGAGCAGAGCGGCGGCGGTGGCACCGGCGGCCACGCCGAGCATGCCTCGTCTGCTGAGGCGGTGGCCGAGCTCGGGGTCGGGCTGGGAGAAGCGGCTCATGCGTGGAACTCCTCGTGATCGCGGGGCGTTGTCAGTGGTGAGTGCTTCACTTGTGACCAGTCGGACACTGAGGGTCATGACCTCAGGTGAGACCGGCGAGTCGGAGCAGCAGTGACTTCACATCGGTGGCCGCGACGCGGTCGCCGACAGCGCGGGGGGTGGAGCAGATGAGGAGCGGACCGTCGTCGTCGCTCGCCGGAAGGCGGCCGTGGCTGCCGCGAATAGGTGAGGGGTCCAAGGGCACCACCGCCATGCGGTAGCGCATGCCGAGCTTCTTGCGCGCCAGTGCGGTGGCCGCCTTGACCTTGACGTAGGGGTCGAGGGGATCCATGAAGAGTTCGACCGGGTCGTAGCCGGGTTTGCGGTGGATCTCGACCAGTTGCGCGAAGTCGGGCGCGCGATCGTCGTCGAGCCAGTAGTAGTACGTGAACCAGGCGTCGGGTTCCGCCACGGCGACGAGCTCACCGGCGCGCGGATGGTCCAGGTGGTGGGCCTTCTTGCCCTCGTCGTCGAGGAGTTGCTCGATGCCGGGCAGGCCGTCGAGGGCGGCCCGGGTGGCGTCCAGGTCCTCGGGGCGGCGCACATAGACATGGGCGATCTGGTGGTCGGCGACCGCGAAGGCGCGGGACGCCATCGGGTCGAGGTACTCCATGCCGTCCTGTGTGTGCACCTCCAGCAGGCCGGCCCGGCGCAGGGCGCGGTTGATGTCGACGTGCCGGTTCACACGGGTGATGCCGTACTCGGACAGGGCCACGACGGTGCGGCCCTCGGCGCGGGCGTCGTCCAGCAGCGGGGCGAGGGCGGCGTCCAGGTCGGTGGCCGCTTTCAGGGAGCGCGGGTCGTCGGGGCCGAAGCGCTGCAGGTCGTAGTCGAGATGGGGGAGGTAGCAGAGCGTCAGGTCGGGGTGCCGGGTGCGGATGATGTGGCGGGTCGCGCCGATGATCCACCGGCTGGAGACGAGGTCCGCTCCGGGGCCCCAGAAGTGGAAGAGGGGGAACGTCCCGAGTTCGTCGGTGAGTTCGTCGTGCAGCGCGGCCGGCCGGGTGTAGCAGTCGGGTTCCTTGCGGCCGTCGGCGTAGTAGACGGGACGGGGGGTGACGGTGATGTCGGTGTCGGCGCCCATGGCGTACCACCAGCAGATGTTCGCGACGGTGTAGCCGGGGTGGGCACGGCGGGCGGCGTCCCAGAGTTTGTCGCCGGCCACGAGCCCGTTGTGCTGGCGCCACAGGAGGACGTCGCCGAGTTCGCGGAAGTACCACCCGTTGCCGACGATGCCGTGCTCCGAGGGCATGGTGCCGGTGAGGAAGGTGGACTGGGCGGCGCAGGTGACGGCGGGCAGGACGGTGCCCAGTGGGGCGCGGGAGCCGGACAGGCCGAGCGCCTTGAGGTGCGGCATGTGGTCGAGCAGACGGGGGGTGAGGCCGACGACGTCGAGGACGAGGAGCGGGGTGGGGCGGTCCGTGGCGGCCGGGCCGGGGTGCTCATGGGTGCCGTTGCTCATGGCAGTTCCTTCAGGCCGAGGTCCGTCAGCAGGTCGCGGGCGAGGGTCAGTTCGGCGGCTATGCCCTCGGCGAGCTGGGCGCGGCCCTTGGGGCGCAGCTCGGGCGGGAGGGTCTGCCAGGTGTAGGTCTCGACCTCCAGGTGGCGGGTGAGCGGAGCCGGGCCGCCGACGAGCCGGGTCAGTGCGGATCTCAGGACCGGCAGGGTGGAGGTGAGAGGGGCGGCGGGGGCCGCGTGCAGGGGGACGTGGAAGTGGGCGCGCCAGGGTGAGGCGTCCGGCAGGGCACCGGCGAGGGCCTCGTCGAGGTCGTCGGTGGCGCGCAGGCCGGCGGCGGTGGCGTTGCGGGTCTGGTGCAGGAAGCGGGGTTCGGCGAAGGCGGCGAGGGCCTCGCGCACCTCGGGGAGATGGGGGTGTTCGGCGTGCAGGGCGGCGGAGAGCTGGGATTTGACGACGGGGACGTGGGCTGCGGTGAGCGCGTCCAGGGCGGTGTGCGGATCTTCGAAGGAGGTGGCGAGGTGGCAGGTGTCGACACAGATGCCGATGCGGTCGTGGCCGATCGCGGTGAGCGGGGCGATGGCGTCGTGGGTCGTCTCGACGACGCAGCCGGGTTCCGGTTCCAGGCCGACGCGGATGGAGCGGCCGGTCAGCTCCTCCAAGGCGTCGAGGCGCTCGGCGAGGGTGCGCAGCGCGGTGCGGGCGGTCTCCGCACGGTCGTCGTCGTACGCGGTGCGCCAGGCGAGGGGCAGTGTGGAGATGGTCCCGTCGGTGACGTCGTCGGGGAGCAGCCCGGCGAGGACGCGGGCGAGGGCGGTGGTGTGGTCGAGGCGTTCCGGGTCGGCCCAGTCCGGCTTGTAGACGCGGTACTTGACCTCCTCGGCGCCGAAACCCTCATAGGGGAAGCCGTTGAGGGTGACAACCTCGAGACCGCGCCGGTCCAGCTCGGCGCGCAGCTTGCGCAGTGCGACCGGGTCGGTGACGAGGGCGTGGGCGGCGTCCCTGGCGAGCCACAGTCCGATGCCGAGCCGGTCGCGGCCCAGGCGGCGCCGGACGGGTTCGCAGTGGTCACGCAGCTGGGCGAGGACGCCGTCGAGGGTTTCGGCGGGGTGGACGTTGGTGCAGTAGGCGAGGTGGACGGTGGAACCGTCGGGGTGGCGGAAGCGCATGGCTCACGCCCCCGCGGTGGGGACGCCGGCCGTCCTGCCGGGGCCGTGGTCCGGCTGGTGCGGGTCCCTCGGCGCGCCCCGGAGGATGGAGTTGCCCTCGTGGGTGGCGTCCGTACCGGTGACGTCGAGGTTCAGGCGGCCGCTGAGCCCGTAGAAGGCGACGGGGTTGCGCCACAGCACCTGGTCGACGTCGTCCTCGTCGAAGCCCTCCGCCAGCATCAGGTCGCCGACCTTGCGGGTCTTGAGGGGGTCGCTCTTTCCCCAGTCGGCGGCGGAGTTCACCAGGACCTGCTCGGTGCCGTGGGCGCGCAGGATCGCGACCATCCGCTCCTCGTCCATCTTGGTGTCCGGATAGACGGAGAAGCCCAGCCAGCAGCCGCTGTCCCTGGCCTCCTTGACGGTGGTCTCGTTGAGGTGGTCGACCAGGACGCGGTCCGGGGCCAGCGCGGACTCCCGGACGACGTCGAGGGTGCGGCGCAGTCCGGCGAGCTTGTCGCGGTGCGGGGTGTGCACGAGAGCGGGCAGGCCGTGGTCGGCGGCGAGCTGGAGCTGCGCGGCGAGGGCGGTGTCCTCGGCGGGTGTCATGGAGTCGTAGCCGATCTCTCCGACCGCCACCACGTTGTCCTTGACGAGATACCGCGGGAGTTCGTCGAGGACGGGTGCGCAGCGCGGGTCGTTCGCCTCCTTGGGGTTGAGGGCGATCGTGCAGTGGTGGGCGATGCCGTACTGGGCGGCGCGGAAGGGCTCCCAGCCGAGGAGGGCGTCGAAGTAGTCACGGAAGGAGGCGGGCGAGGTGCGCGGCTGTCCCAGCCAGAAGGACGGCTCGACGACGGCACGGACACCCGCGGCGTACATGGCCTCGTAGTCGTCGGTGGTCCGGGACGTCATGTGGATGTGGGGGTCGAAGATGCGCATCAGGACTCCTTGCCGTGGGGGTGGTCCGTGCCGGGGGCCGGGGTGCCGGACTCGGTCAGGTCCAGGACGCGGTACAGGTCCTCGGGGACGGTTCGGCCGGCGGCGGTGCGTTCGGCGGCGTAGTCGCCGAGCATCCGGGCGAGTTCGCCGTCACCGGCGGCGCGCCGGGGCAGGTCCGCCACGTGGTCGACGGGGACGCCGGTGAACAGGCACTTCAGCACGGCGTGCCGCCACTGGTGGGCGGTCAGGTGCCGGGCGGCGTAGGGGCCGAGGGCGGCGCTGAGGAGCCGGGTGTCGTTGGTGCGCAGGGCGTCCTCGGTCAGCGGCAGGGCGTCCGGGCCGGGGACGAGGTGGGGCAGGGCGTGCAGGACGGCTCGGCGCTCGTCGGCGGTGCCCTGGAAGTAGACCCGGGTCAGGGCGTCGGTGTCGGCGTGGGCCGCGTCGAGGATGAGGACGCGCGCGGCGTCTGCGTGGGCGGGGCCGCAGCGCCGGCCGGCTTCGGCGAGGCGCAGCTCCCATGCGGAGATGGGCCCGTGGAGGCCGGGGTGGGCGGCGGCCTCGTCGAGGGCGTGGTCGAGCCAGGCCCGGGCGGCCGGGTCGAGGTGGGTGGCGAGGTGGTGGCGGAGGTCGGTGAGTGTGGGGGTGGGGGCGGTGTCCCGCGTGGGGAGGCGGGGGGCGTCGCCCGGGCCGTCGGCAGTCCGGTCGGTGTCCTGGAGGCCCTGGGCGCCCTGGGGGCCCTGGGGGCTTTCGGCCTGCTGGGTTCTCGCCGCTGGTGTGGTGCGGGGACGGGTCATCTGGTGCTGCTCCCCTCATGGGTGGCGGAGGGAGCGCCGTGGGGTGGCGCGGCCTGCTGGAGGGCCGGAGCGGGGGCGGGCGGCGTGGTGGCCGCGGTCCGCTCGGCGTGGCGGAGGAACGGGAGGGAGTGTGCGGCGAAGTGGGGACCTGCGTGGGAGTGGCGGGGCAGCTCGACGACGGTCAGGCCCTGGTAGCCGGTGGCGGCGAGGGCCGCCAGGACCGGCGGGAAGTCGATCTGCCCGTCCCCGAAGGGGAGGTGCTCGTGGACGCCGCGTCGCATGTCCTCGATCTGGACGTGCCGCAGCCAGGGGGCGGCGGCGCGTACGCAGTCGGCCGGCGGAAGGGGTTCGAGGCATTGGCAGTGGCCGATGTCCAGGGTGAGGCCGAGGGGCTCGGGGTCCCCGAGGGCGCTGCGGAGGTGGTGGAAGTCGGCGAGCGTGCCGAGGAGATGGCCCGGTTCGGGTTCCACGGCGAGCGGAATGCCCGCGCAGGCGGCGGCGTCCAGGACAGGGGTCAGGGTTTCGGTGAGGCGCTTCCACGCGGTGTCCGTGTCGGTGCCCTCGGGGACGACACCGCTGAAGCAGTGGACCGCGTGGGCGCCGAGGTCGGCGGCGACCCGGACGGCCCGGACGAGGAGGTCGACGCGGCGGGCCCGGTCGGCGGGGTCCGGGTCCAGCAGTGACGGGCCGTGCTTGCGGCGCGGGTCGAGCACATAGCGGGCGCCCGTCTCGACGGTGACGCCCAGTCCGAGTGCGTCCAGCCGGTGCGCCACCCGGCCGGTGCGGGCGGCGAGGTCGGGGGCGAGCGGGTCGAGGTGCATGTGGTCGAGGGTCAGTCCGACACCGTCGTAGCCGAGGTCGGCGAGGAGGGCGAGCGCGTCGTCGAGCCGGAGGTCGGCGAGACCGTTGGTGCCGTAGCCGAAGCGGAGGGAGGGGAGGGTACCGGGTGGGGCGAGGGCGGTGCGGGGCGAGGCGGCGGCCTGGGCGCCGGGTGCCCGCGAGGCCCCGGCACCGCTCTCGGAGCTGCGGGCATCAGGGCTCATGTGACGCTCACCTTCTTCGCGAACCGGGCTCCGAGGGGGGCGAGGGCCGCGATGAGGAGGGCGGACGCCGTGCCCCGGGAGCGTGCGCAGAGAGTGGCCTGGAGGGGGATGGTGGCGCGGATGCCGGCGCCGACGGCGCGTTGGGTGAGAGGAGGCGAGGGGTTGAGGGTGGCGTGGACGTAGGGGCGGGCGGTCGTCGTGGCGTAGGCGGCCCCGAGGACGGTGGTGAGCGGCGCCGCCCAGTCCTGCCCCGGGCGCCGGGCGGCCCGGGGACCGGTCAGCCCGGTGGCGGTCGCCTGCCGAGCGCCTCTCGACAGGGCATCGGCGCGCCGTGTCACCAGCCGGGTGAGCAGGGCGGTCGTCGCGAGGGCCGCCAGGGGTGGCAGGGGTGAGCCGCCCTGTACCTCCTGGCGGGAGACCGTCGTGACGGCCAGGGTGTGGGTGCCGAGGAGGGCGGCGGAGGGCAGGGCCTTGCGGGTACGGCCGGTGGTGGCCGCGGCTCCCAGGAGCAGGTCGAGGCCGCGGGCCGCACCCATGGCCACGGGTCCGGCGGGCGTGTGTTTCAGGCCGAGGTCGTACGCCCAGACGGTCGCCGCCAGGGGTGCGGCGACGGCCAGGGCGGGGCGGCCCGCGCGGGCGGCCAGGGCCAGTCCTGCTCCGGTGAGGGCGCAGGCCGCCGTGAGGGCGGCAACCGGCCGGATGCGGCCGGAGGGCAGGGGGCGGTGCGGGCGTTCGACGGCGTCCACGTCGCGGTCGGCCCAGTCGTTGAGGGCCATGCCGGCCTCGTACAGGCACAGGGAGGAGGCGATGGCGAGCAGCGTGCGGGAGTCGGGTGCCGAGCCGGTCGCGGCCGTACCGGCCAGGGCGTCCCCCGGGACACTGAACAGGGCGGGCAGGCGCAGGAGTTCGGCCCAGGCGCGGCTCCGGTGGGAGCGGTGGGTGCAGGGGCGGGCACCCGGGCCGGCGCCAGTGGTTTCCGGGCCGGCGCCGGGCGCACCGCCGGAGCACCCGCAAGGGCTCTCGCGCAGCGTCACGAGGTTTCCCCTGTCTCCTCGGTGCCCCTCTCCGGCCGCGTGCCACGCTCCTTTCCACCGGACTGCGCGAGGCTGCGCCCGAACCGGACCAGCGCCTCGTACTGCTGCGACAGCCCCGGGGGCCCGTCCCCCACCGGGTCCTTGAAGTAGAAGCCGAGGGCGTCGAGCGGGCCGGACAGCCCCGTCTCGTGGGCGCGGGCGGTCAGGCGGGCCAGGTCCAGCACCAGGGGTGCCGCGAGGGCCGAGTCGCAGCCCTGCCAGATGGTCTGGAGGATCACGCGGGTGCCGAGGAAGCCGTCGAAGGCGATGTGGTCCCAGGCGGTCTTCCAGTCGCCGAGGGCGGGGACGTCGTCGATGTGGACCTCGCCCTCGGGGACGGTGCCGAGGGTGTCGGCGAGGACGCGTTCCTTGCCGGCGTTCTTCGCCGCCGCGGCGGCGGGGTCTGCGAGGGCGGCGCCGTCGCCGCCGCCGAGCAGGTTCGTGCCGGACCAGGCCCGGACCCTGAGCGCCCGTTGTGTGAACATCGGGCCCAGCACGGCCCGCAGCAGTGTCTGTCCGGTCTTGCCGTCCCGGCCGGCGAAGGGCAGGCTGCTCCCTTCGGCCTCACGGGCGGCGGCGGGGTGGTGCATGCCCTCGGAGGGGGTGAAGTTGACGTAGGGGCAGCCCGCGCGCAGGGCGGCCAGCGCGTACAGGGTGCTGGCCGGCAGCGGGGCGCCGGGCCCCTGGGAGGCGGGTTCGGTGGAGGCGACGTTCACCACCACGGCCCGCTCCAGGGTGTGGCGGTGCACGAAGTCGCGGATGTCGTGGGCGAAGGCCGTGATCAGGTCGGCCTCGCTCCTGGTGTCCCCCGGGGTGGGGCCACCGGGCCTGATCTCCCGGTCGGCGGCGACGAGTTCGGCGGCGACGGCGGTGGCGACGCCGGGTGGGAGGACGCCGCCGGCGGTCAGGGTCTCGGCGCGTTTGGGCAGGGGGCAGTCGAGGGTGTCGTGGCCGCCGAAGACGAGGTCGGACAGGGCGGGCAGGCCGCTGTCGGTGAAGGCCGGTGTTTCGGTCACCATGCCGGTGGGTGGGTGCAGTCCCGCGGCGACGGCGGCGCACCCCGTGACGACGGTGGTGGCGACGGAGCCTCGGGCTCCGATCAGCCACACCCCCACACGCGGTCGGGAGAGGGACGCGGACATGGGCAGCCTCCTGGTCGTACGCGAACCCGGGGGGGGAGAGGGAGGGAGACGGCGGGCGGGGGTCCGGCGTCCCCCGCCCGCCGCCGTTCAGTCGCCCTGGACGGGCAGTTCCCTGAGCTGGATGTTGCGGAAGGAGACCTGGTCGTCGGCGCCGTGGTTCTGCAGGCCGATGTAGCCGTCGGTCAGGCTCCGCTGGGGGTCCTTGTTGGTGAAGTCGTTGATCTTGACTCCGTTGAGGAACACCTGGAGGCGTTCGCCCCGGACCTTGATCTCGTAGGAGTTCCACTGGCCGGGCGGCCGAAGGACCTGGTCACGGGCCTTGATGTTCGCCGATTTGAAGGAGTAGACGGAGCCCGTGGTGCGGTCGGGTGCGTCCGTGGCGTCGATCTGGATCTCGTAGCCCTTGTTCACCGCGGACCAGGGGTCGTCGGAGGCGGGGAAGCCCACGAAGATCCCGGAGTTGTCGTCGCCCCGCATCTTCCAGTCGAGCTTGAGCGAGTAGGACTTCAGCTCCTTGGCCTGGTACCAGAGCAGACCCATGCCGCCCTCGGACTCCATCACGCCGTCCTTGACGACGAAATTTCCGGGGCCGGCCTGCTTCCAGCCGTCCAGGGTCCGGCCGTTGAAGATCTTCCGGTAGTCCTTGCTCGGCTTGCAGTCCGCCTTCACCTGGCCGGTGGCGTACCGGAGGCCGCCGAGCAGGTGGGCGCGGAAGGCCTCGTCGGCGTAGGACTCCTTGGTGTGGCCGCCGCCGGTGTAGAAGGACCGGCCGCCGCCGTAGCTCTGGCACCAGGCGATCGGGTGGTCGCCCTTCATGGTGCCGCCCTGGTAGGTGGTCTCGTCCAGGGTGGCGAGGACCTTGGCCTGCTCGCGCGGGTTGGTGCGGTAGTTGTACCACTCGTCGGTGCGCTCCCAGGCCTCGCCCAGGTGCGCGGTGGACGGGTGGTCGTGGTCCTCGACGCGCACGGTGGCCTTCTGGATGGCCGGGTGCGAGTGGAAGTAGGCGCCGACGAGGCCGCCGTAGAACTCCCAGTCGTACTCGGTGTCGGCCGCCGCGTGGATGCCCATGTACCCGCCGCCGCCCGCCACGTAGTCCTCGAACGCCTTCTGCTGCTCGGCGTTGAGCACGTCGCCGGTGGTGGACAGGAAGGCGACCGCGTCGTACTTGGCGAGGTTGGCCGTGGTGAACTGCCTGGCCTCCTCGGTGGCGTCGACCGTGATGCCGGCCGGGCCGCCGAGCTCCTTCAGCGCGGTGATGCCGGCCGGGATGGAGTCGTGGCGGAAGCCGGCGGTCTTGGAGAAGACCAGCACCTTCTTGCCGCCCTTGAACGGTTCCTTGGAGAACTCGAAGTCGTCCACGTCGAACAGAGCGCCCTCACCGCCCTTGAAGACCAGGTAGATGTCCGTGGTCTTCTTGGGCAGCGACCGCAGCGGCACGTCGACGTTCTGGAAGGTCTCCCAGCCGCCGGTCGGCGGGATGTACGCCGAGCCGTGCAGCGGACCCTCGGGCGAGCCGGTGCGCAGCTCGACGAAGCCGCCCGCGCCGCCGGAGGACGCCCGCACGGTCATCTTCTTCTGTCCGTCGAACCGGTAGGGGGAGAAGGAGATCCAGTCGCCGTCGTTGATGTCGCCGACGGTCTTGCCGCCGTTGGCGCCGGTCTTGTCGATGACCGACACGCCGGACTGGGTGGTGAAGTGCTCGCCCTGGCGGTGCAGCGGCTGGAGCACGGTGCGGGCGGTGCCGGTCAGCTCCTCCTGGCCGTTGGCGCCACCGTCGGTGTAACTGGCGCCGACGACACCGTAGATGTTGGCGTTGGGGTCGTGTCCGCCGTCACCGGCGGGCGGCTTCAGGGTGCCTTCGCAGCCCATCTCGCTGGTCAGCTCGTGGGCGTGGGAGTCGTGGCCGAGGCTGTAGGTGACCTTGACCTTGGAGCAGTCGACGGTCTCCTCGGGGTCGGTGACCTTCACCTTGAACGGGACCGGGCGGCCGAAGGCGGCCAGACTGCCGTTGGCCGGGGTCTCGATCGTCACCTTGGGCTCGGTGTTGCCGACCACGATCCGGACGCTGGCGTTGCCGGTGTTGCCCTCGGGGTCCTTGGCGGTGAAGGTGGCGCTGTAGGTGCCGACCTTCTTGTACCGGTGGGTGGGGTTGAGGCCCTCGCCCTTGGTGCCGTCGCCGAAGTCCCAGCTGTAGGTGAGGTCTGGGGAGTCGGCGTCCTTGGCGGATCCGGTGAAGGTGACCTTCAGGCCGGCCGCTCCGGACGTCTTGTCGGCGCTCACCTCGGCGATCGGCGAGAAGCCGTCCTCGGCGTTCTCGATCCGGTACAGCGCGGAGTTCTCGTCGCCCTGGAACCAGGAGACGCCGTAGTCGAGGACGTAGAGCGCGCCGTCGGGGCCGAACTCCATGTCCATGATCTGGGTGCCGGTCCACGGGAAGTCGTTGATCTTCGCGACGGACCCGTCCGCGTTCTGCTCGATCCGCTTGATCCAGCGGCGGCCGAACTCACCGGCGAAGAAGTCGCCGTCGTAGGCCTCGGGGAACTTCACGCTGGAGTCGAGCTCGGGGTCGTAGCGGTAGACCGGCCCGGCCATCGGGGACTCGGAGCCGCTGCCGAACTCGGGCACGGAGCCGCCGTCGTACGGGATCCAGGCGGCCTGGGCGGGCGGCAGGTCGGTCAGGCCCGTGTTGTACGGCGAGGTGTTCCTCGGGGCGTCGCAGTCGAACGTCTCGCCGGACTGCTTGGTGGCGAAGTCGTAGTCGACGTAGGGATCGTTGTCGCCGGTGCAGAAGGGCCAGCCGAAGTTGGCGGGCTTGGTCACCTTGGCGAACTCGACCTGTCCCGCCGGGCCGCGCTTGGGGTCGGCGGCGCCCGCGTCGGGGCCGTAGTCGCCGACGTAGACGGTGCCGGTCTTGTCGTCGACGCTCATGCGGAACGGGTTGCGGAAGCCCATCGCGTAGATCTCGGGGCGGGTCTTCTCGGTGCCCGGCGCGAAGAGGTTGCCGTCCGGGACGGTGTAGGAGCCGTCCTCGGCGACCTTGATGCGCAGGATCTTGCCGCGCAGGTCGTTGGTGTTGCCGGAGCTGCGGCGCGCGTCGAAGGCCGGGTTGCGGCCCGGCCGGTCGTCGATGGGCGTGTAGCCGTCGGAGGCGAAGGGGTTGGTGTCGTCGCCGGTCGACAGGTAGAGGTTGCCGTCCGCGTCGAAGTCGATGTCGCCGCCGACGTGGCAGCAGGTGCCCCGGGAGGCCGCGACGTCCAGGACCTTCTTCTCGCTGGACATGTTGAGTGTGCCGTTGGCGTTGAGGACGAAGCGGGACAGGCGGTTGACGCCGTCGAACTTCTTGAAGTCCTCGGCGGTGCCGGTCTCGGGGGCGTCGCCCGCGGGGGTGTCCAGCGGCGGGGCGTAGTAGAGGTAGATCGCCCGGTTGTTCTTGAAGTCCGGGTCGATGCCGACGCCTTGGAGACCTTCCTCGTCGTGGCTGTAGACGGGGATCTTGCCGGCGACCTTGGTGACGCCGCCCTGGTCGGTGAGGCGCAGCGTGCCGTCGCGCGAGGTGTGCAGGACGCTGCGGTCCGGGAGCACGGCGAGTGACATCGGCTCGCCCGTCTCGGGTTCGCCCTTGGCGAGCGGCACCTGCTGGAACTGGCCTTCGGCGGCCGCCGGTTCGTCCTGCTTCGCTTGGCCGGGGTGGGCGCCGGCGACGGTGGCCGGGGTGCCCACGGCGAGGAGCAGGCCGGTGAACAGGGCGACGGTGGCGCGAAGTCCGGGCCGCCTGGGGGTGCGGGTGCTTCTGAGTCCGGTTCTGTGCACGAAGTCCCTCCGGGAACGGGGTGGGCCGTACGGGGTGGGTGCGTGGACGTGCGGTGCGGGCGCCGGGGTGCGCCGTCACCCCGGAGGTGCGTGTGTCCTGAACACATCAAGGACGGTAACCGCGTCCGTCCGGGGCGAACACCCCTTGCGACCGACTCGGTCCAACTTCTCCCCGCCCCAGGACAAAGCGGGATCCGGGCAGGTCGGAGGGGGGATCGGCGATGTTGCCGGTCCCCGCTCCCGACCAGCGCCGGGCGCGCTGTTCAGCTGTTGAACGCGGCGTCGAAGGACGCGCTGGGCGGATCGAAGTCGAACGCCTTGAGACGGGTCAGGGCCTCGGGGGCTCCTTGGAGCCGGTCCATGCCGGCGTCCTCCCACTCGACCGAGACCGGGCCCCGGTAGTCGATGGAGCGCAGCATCCGGAAGACGTCCTCCCACGGGACGTCCCCGTGCCCGGCGGAGACGAAGTCCCAGCCGCGCCGCGGGTCGCCCCAGGGCAGATGGGAGCCGAGCCGGCCGTTGCGCCCGTCGAGGCGCTTGCGGGCCTCCTTGCAGTCGACGTGGTAGATCCGGTCGCGGAAGTCCCAGAGGAAGCCGACCGGGTCGAGGTCCTGCCACACGAAGTGCGAAGGGTCGAAGTTCAGGCCGAACGCGGGGCGGTTCCCGACGGCCTCCAGGGCGCGCTGGGTCGTCCAGTAGTCGTAGGCGATCTCGCTGGGGTGCACCTCGTGCGCGAACCGCACGCCTTCGGCGTCGAAGACGTCCAGGATCGGGTTCCAGCGGTCGGCGAAGTCCTGGTAGCCGCGTTCGATCATCGCGTCGGGGGCGGGCGGGAACATGGCGACCAGGTGCCAGATGGCGGAGCCGGTGAAGCCGATGACCGTGTTCACGCCGAAGGCGGCCGCGGCCCGGGCGGTGTCCTTCATACGCTGTGCGGCCCGCTGCCGGACCCCTTCCGGATCGCCGTCGCCCCACACCGCGTCCGGCAGGATCGCCTGATGGCGTTCGTCGATGATGGCGTCGCAGACGGCCTGGCCGACCAGGTGGTTGGAGATCGCCCAGCACTTGAGGCCGTACTTGTCGAGGAGCTGGTGCCTCGACTCCACGTAGGAGGGGTCACTCAGGGCCTTGTCGACTTCGAAGTGGTCGCCCCAGCAGGCGAGTTCGAGGCCGTCGTAGCCGAAGTCGCGGGCCAGGCGGCAGACCTCCTCCAGGGGCAGGTCCGCCCACTGGCCGGTGAACAGGGTGAAGGTGCGCGGCATGCTCGGGGCCTCCTCAGACCGCGATCGGCGTGTAGACGGAGTTCTTCTCGGCGCTCTCCTCGACCGCCGCGAGCACGCGCTGCACCTGCAGCCCGTCGGCGAAGGAGGGTTCGGGGCGGCGGCCCTCGGCGATCGTGTGGACGAGGTCGCGGGCCTGGTGGACGAAGGTGTGCTCGTAGCCGAGGCCGTGGCCCGGCGGCCACCAGGCCTCCAGGTAGGGGTGGTCGGGTTCGGTGACGAGGATCCGGCGGAAGCCGGCCTCGGCGCCCGGCTGGGTGCCGTCGTGGAAGGACAGCTCGTTGAGGCGCTCCAGGTCGAAGGCGAGCGAGCCGCGCTCCCCGTTGAGTTCGATGCGCAGGGCGTTCTTGCGGCCGGTGGCGTAGCGGGTGGCCTCGAAGGTGGCGAGGGCGCCGGAGAGGAAGCGGGCCGTGAACAGCGCGGCGTCGTCGACGGTGACCTGGCCGGTGCCGGCGGACGTGACGGCGGACAGCCCGCTGGTCGCGCCGGTGGGCAGGGGCCGTTCCCTGACGAAGGTCTCGGTCAGCGCCGAGACACCCGCCAGCGGCTCCCCCACCAGGTACTGCGCGAGGTCGACGATGTGCGCCCCCAGATCGCCCAGCGAGCCCGAGCCGGCCTGCTCCCTGCGCAGCCGCCAGGTCAGCGGGAACGCGGGGTCGACCAGCCAGTCCTGGAGGTACGTCACGCGCACGTGCCGCAGCCTGCCCAGGCGGCCCTCGGCGACCATGCGGCGGGCCTGGGCCGTGGCGGGCACCCGGCGGTAGTTGAACCCGACCATCGCCACCTGGCCCCGCGTGTGGGCCTCTTCGGCCGCCAGCGCCATCGAGGCGGCTTCCTCGACGGTGTTGGCGAGGGGCTTCTCGCACAGGACGTGTTTGCCCGCGGCCAGGGCGGCCAGTGCGATCTCGGCGTGACTGTCGCCCGGGGTGCAGATGTCGACGAGGTCGACGTCGTCCCGTTCCACGAGGGCCCGCCAGTCGGTCTCGGTGGAGGCCCAGCCGTGCCGGTCGGCCGCCGCGCGGACGGCGCCGGCGTCCCGGCCGCAGATCACGGCCTGCACGGGGTTCAGCGGCAGGTCGAAGACGCGGCCCGCGGTGCGCCAGCCCTGGGAGTGGGCGGCGCCCATGAAGGCGTAGCCCACCATTCCCACGCGCAAGGGCGGCTTGCCTTTCTCGGTCCCTTCCGACGGCTGCTGCGGCTGTCCCATACGGGTGTCCTCCTCGTCCTGGTCGGGGTGGCGCACGTGGGGGGTGCGGGGTGGCTCACTTGAAGCCGGTGGACATGTACTGGTCGACGTTGGTCTTGTCGACGACGGCCGAGTAGAGCGTGAGCGACGACGGGATCTCGAACTCGGCGAGACCCCCGATGCCCTTGCTCTGGCCGAGGGCCCGGGCGAGGTCGATCGCGGAGGACGCCATGGTCGGCGGGTACAGCACGGTCGCCTTGAGCACACCGTCGTCCTGCTTGATGGCCTGGAAGGCGGAGAGCGCGCCGGCGCCGCCGACCATCAGGAAGTCGTCGCGCCCGGCCTGCTCGATGGCGCGCAGCGCGCCCACGCCCTGGTCGTCGTCGTGGTTCCAGAGCGCGTCGAACTTCGACTGCGCCTGGAGCAGTTGGGCCATCTTGGCCTGCCCCGACTCGACGGTGAACTCGGCGGCCTGCCGGGCGACCTTCTTGATGTTGGGGTAGTTCTTCAGGGCGTCGTCGAAGCCCTGGGTGCGCTGCTTGGTGAGCTCCAGGTTGTCCAGGCCCGCCAGCTCGATGACGCGGGCGCCCGACTTGCCCTTCAGTTTCTCGCCGATGTAGTGCCCGGCGTTGAGGCCCATGCCGTAGTTGTCGCCGCCGATCCAGCAGCGGTACGCCTGCGGGGTGTTGAAGATCCGGTCGAGGTTGATCACCGGGATGCCGGCGCGCATCGCCTTGAGGCCGACCTGGGTGAGGGCCTTGCCGTCGGCGGGCAGCACGACCAGGACGTCGACCTTCTTGTTGATGAGGGTCTCGATCTGGCCGATCTGCTGGGCGGTGTCGTTGGAGCCCTCGGTGATCTCCAGGGTGACGTCGGAGTACTTCTCGGCGCGGCTCTTGGCGTTGTCGTTGATGGCGTTGAGCCAGCCGTGGTCGGCCTGCGGGCCGGCGAAGCCTATGGTGACCTGCTTGCCGGGCTTGTCGTCGGCGGCCGGCTGGTTGCTGCCCGCCGGCTCGTCCTCGGAGTCGGACGGCTCGTTGCTGGTGCACCCCGTGAGGAGGGCACCGGCGGAGACGGCGGCGGCCCCGAAGAGCAGCCCTCTGCGGCTCGTGATCTCTGGCATGGCGGGGAACCCTTTCCTCAGGTCGTGCTCGCGGTACGGCGCTGGACCAGCACGGCGGCGACGATGATCGCGCCCTTGGCGATCTGCTGGACGTCGCTCTGCAGGTTGTTCAGGGCGAAGATGTTGGTGATCGTGGTGAAGATCAGGACGCCGAGGACGGAGCCGGTGATGGTGCCCCGGCCGCCGGTGAGCAGGGTGCCGCCGATGATCGCGGCGGCGATGGCGTCCAGTTCGTAGAGGTTGCCGTTGGTGTTCTGGCCGGAGCCGGCCAGGACGATCAGCAGGAAAGCGGCGATGCCGCAGCACAGCCCCGACAGCAGGTAGAGGTAGAGCCGCTGGCGGCGGACGTCGATGCCGGCGAGCCGGGCGGCCTCCGGGTTGCCGCCGACGGCGACCGTGCGGCGCCCGAAGGTGGTCCGGTTGAGGACCAGCCAGCCGATGACGGTGACGACGGCGAACACCATGACCAGGGGTGGGACACCGAGGACGTAGGCGTCGCGCTCCCCCAGGTCGAGGACGGACGGCACGGTGACGATCTGGGTCTTGCCGTCGGTGATCTGCAGGGACAGGCCACGGGCGGAGGCCAGCATGGCGAGGGTGGCGATGAACGGCACCATCGCGCCGTAGGCGATGAGCACCCCGTTGACCAGGCCGCAGCCGACTCCGACGACGACCGCCGTGAAGAGGATGCCGGCGAAGCCGTACTCCTGGGTGGCCACGGTGGTCGCCCATACGGAGGCGAGGGCGACGATCGCGCCCACCGACAGGTCGATGCCGCCGGAGACGATGACGAAGGTCATGCCGACGGTGACGACACCGATCACGGACGCCTGGGTGAGGACGAGTTGCAGGTTGCGGGTGTCGAGGAACTCGTCGGGCTTGGTGATGCCGCCGATGAGGATCAGCGCGGCGAGCACGCCGACCAGCGAGAGGGTGCGGACGTCGGCGCGGGCGAGTGTGCCGCGCCAGGCGGGGGGCCGGGTCTGGGGCACCTTGTCGGTCGTGCTGTCCCGCGGCGGGGAGACGGGCTGCGTCATGACGCCGGGCTTCCTTCCATGACCAGGTCGAGTACGCGGTGTTCGTCGAGTTCGCACGCGGGTGCCGTGTGGACGACACGGCCCTCGCGCAGCACCAGGACGCGGTCGGCGAGGCCGAGCACCTCGGGCACCTCGCTGGAGACCAGCAGCACGGCGAGGCCCTCGTCGGCCAGCCGGCGGATGACCGCGTAGAGCTCGGCGCGGGCGCCGACGTCGACGCCGCGGGTGGGTTCGTCGAGCAGCAGCACCTTGCAGCCGCGCAGCAGCCAGCGGGCGAGGACGGCCTTCTGCTGGTTGCCGCCGGACAGGGTGCGCACGGGCACGGACGGGTTGTCCGGCCGGAGCGACAGTTCGCGGGTCGCGGCCCGGGCGGCGCCCAGTTCGGCGCCCCGGTCGATCCAGCCGCCGCGCGAGAAGCGGGACATGGAGGAGACCGACACATTGCGGGTGACGGACTCCAGCATCAGCAGGGCCTGCGCCTTGCGTTCCTCGGGGGCGAGCCCGAGTCCGGCCCGGACGGCGGCCCGTACGCTGCCCGGCTTCAGGGCCTTGCCGCCGACCAGCACCTGACCGGTCGTCGGTTTGCGGGCGCCGTAGACGGTCTCCAGGATCTCGGAGCGGCCCGAGCCGACGAGTCCGGCCAGGCCGACGATCTCACCCGGCCGCACCTCCAGGTCGAACGGTTCGAACTCCCCTTGCCGGGAGAGCCCTTGGACCGTCAGCACGGGTTCGGCGGGCGGCGGTGTGACGGGCCGGTCCGGGAAGACGTACTCGACGTTGCGGCCCGTCATCAGCGCGACGACCTCGCGGGTCGGGGTCGACTTCGCCGGGAGCCCGTTCGCGACGGCCCGGCCGTCCTTGAGCACCGTCACCCGGTCGCCGATGCGGCGGATCTCCTCCAGGCGGTGCGAGATGTAGACGACGGCGACCCCGGCGGCGGTGAGGTCGCCGACGATGCGGAAGAGGTTGTCGACCTCGTCCGGGTCGAGGGCGGCGGACGGCTCGTCCATCACGATGAGCCGTACGTCGTGGGAGAGCGCCCGGGCCATGGACACGATCTGCTGCTGTGCCGCCGACAGTTCCCCGACGAGCCGGGCCGGATCGATCTCGGCATGCCCGAGTCGCTTGAGGAGAGCGGCGGTTGACGCCTTGGCCGCCTTCCCTCGGACGACGAATCCCGCGGTGGTCGGCTCATGCCCGAGATGGACGTTCTCGGCGACGGACAGGTGCTCCACCAGGTCGAGTTCCTGGTAGATGGTGGCGATGCCGAGGCGCATGGCCGCGATGGGCGAGCGGAGGGTGACCTCCTCGCCGCGCCAGCGCAGACGGCCGGTGTCGGGCTGGTGGGCGCCGGCCAGGACTTTGATGAGGGTCGATTTGCCGGCGCCGTTCTGGCCGAGCAGGCAGTGCACCTCACCGGCCTGGACGTCGAGGTCGACGCCGTCGAGGGCCCGGACTCCGGGGAACGACTTGGTGATGCCGGACATGCTGAGCAGCGGTGGTTCTGGTGCCATGCGGATTCCCCTTGGCGGGCGGGCCGGTGTCAGGGCGCTTGTCGAGCAGGCGTGTTTCAGGGCAGGGCAGGGCAGAGCAGGGCGCTGTGCTGGTGAGCCGTGCGGTGGCAGGACTACGCGGGCGAGAACAGGTGATCGCTGATGAGCCGGGCCGCGCCGATGACTCCGGCGGTGGGGCCGAGCTCGCCCAGGACGATGGGCAGGTTGCCGGTCGCCAGAGGCAGCGACTGGCGGTAGACCTGGGTGCGGATCGCGGCGAGCAGGGTGTGGCCGAGGCCGGTCACCCCGCCGCCGATCACCACCAGACCCGGGTTGAAGAAACTGACCAGGCCGGCGATGACCTGGCCGGTGCGGTTGCCGCCCTCGCGGATCAGATCGAGGGCGGTGGCGTCACCGGCGGAGGCCGCGGCGGCGACGTCGACGGCGGTGAGGCCGCCGTTCATCTCCAGCCGCGAGGCCAGTTCGGCCGAGCGGCCCTGCTGGGCGGCCTCCAGGGCGTCGCGGGCGAGGGCCGCCCCGCTGAAGTGGGCCTCCAGGCAGCCCCGGTTGCCGCAGGCGCACGGGCGGCCGTCGGGCACGGCCTGGATGTGCCCGATGTCGCCGGCGCTGCCCGTCGTACCGCGGTAGACCTCACCGCCGACGACGATGCCGCAGCCGATGCCGGTGCCGATCTTGACGCAGAGGAAGTCACCGACGCTGCGGGCGACGCCCGCGTGCTGCTCCCCCATCGCCATGAGGTTCACGTCGTTGTCGACCATGACCGGGCAGCCGAGTTCCTGGCTGAGCGCCTCCCGCACGGGGAAGCCGTCCCAGCCCGGCATGATCGGCGGCGCCACCGGGATGCCCTCGGGGAAGCGGACCGGGCCCGGGACGCCGATGCCGGCGCCGTCGAACCCCTCCGCGAGCCCGGAGGCCCTCAGTTTCGCGGCCATGGCCAAGACCTGCTCGAAGACCGCGACCGGGCCCTCGCGCACGTCCATGGGCTGGTTGAGATGCCCGAGGGTCTCCAGTTCGGCATTGGTGACGGCGACGTCGATCGAGGTCGCGCCGATGTCGACGCCGAGGAAGCGCAGCTCGGGGTTGAGCCGGACGTTGTGGGAACGGCGGCCGCCGCGCGAGGCGGCGAGTCCGTCGGCCACGACCAGCCCCGTCTCCAGCAGCCGGTCCACCTCCACGGCCAGCTTGGACCGCGAGAGGTCGACCTGGTCGCCGAGCTGGGCACGTGAGTTGGGTCCGCCGTCGCGCAACAGCTTGAGCAGTCGGGCCTGGTGGGCGTTCGCGGGTCGTGCGGTCATACGTCTCACGAGCCCCTCCCCGCCTCGATCGGCCTGTGCGCGCCGGTTTTCCGCCACCTCGGTGGCTTGCTTTCGGAGGGAACGTAGCAGCGGCCACCGGAGGTGGGAAGAAGTCGCGCAGGAATTGCCCTCTACTTTTTCCACTCACAGGACAAAGGCGAGGGCAGGGCGGTCCCTTGGACCAAGGGGCCACCGTCTCCCGCGTCTTCCCGCGGGCACACCGGCGGGCCGGACGACACGATCCGGCGGTACCGACAGCCCGGTGGGCCGGAACGACACGAACCCGGCGGTACCGACAGCCCCCCTGCGCCCGGGGACAGCCCGATCGCCTAGGAGCGCGCCCGCGCGTGGTACGACCGTCGCGTGTGCTCCGTGTGGGCGCGCATCAGCTGGGTGGCGCGCTGTTCGTCCCGGTCGGAGACCGCGGCGATCAGCTCGCGGTGTTCGATCCAGGACTGGTGGCCGCGCCGGCGGGCCACCGGCGTGTAGTACCAACGCACGCGCCGGTCGACCTGGGCGGCGAGTTCGGCGAGGACCGCGTTGCCCGCGAGCTCCATGATCTTGGCGTGGAAGCGGGCGTTCATGGCGACGGCCCCGTCCACGTCGTCGGCCTCGACGGCCTTCTCGCCCTCCGCGCACAGCGCTTCCAGGGCGGCGATGCCCGCGCTGTTCGCGTTGGCCGCCGCGAGCCGGGCCGCCTCGGCCTCCAGGAGCGTACGGACCGTGAGGAGCTGGTCGGCCTCCTCCTCCGTCGGCTCGTGCACGAACGCGCCCTGTGCGGGCCGCAGATCGACCCACCCCTCGGTGTTGAGCCGCTGCAGGGCCTCGCGCACGGGCTGCCGGGAGACCCCGAGATGCCCGGCGAGTTCGCTCTCGACGAGATGCTGGCCGGGCTGGAGCGCACGCGTGGTGATGAGTTCGAGCAGTGCCTCGTAGACACGGTCGCGCAGCGGACCCGGGCGTTCCAGCTTGGGTACCGCCCCCTGGGGCAGGCCTGTCGACAGCATCGCGGTCCCCCTCCTCGGCAGGGCCGTGCACAGCGCGGCGCGAGCCGGTATCGCCGCAGAGTCAGTATTGATTGTCTTTCGTCTACAGTCTACGGCGCACAAGAGCCAGGGCTTTGGGGAGTTGACCGCGTCACACCACCCCTCCGCCAGGGGCGGCGCACGCTCAGGGGCAGCGCACGACCTGCCCCGCGTACGAGAGGTTCCCGCCGAAACCGAACAGCAGCACCGGGTCGCCGGTGGTGAGCGCCCCCTGCTCGACCAGCTTCGAGAAGGCCAGCGGGATGCTCGCGGCCGAGGTGTTGCCGGACTCGGTGACATCGCGCGCGACGACCGCGTTGACGGCGCCGATCTTCTCGGCGAGGGGTTCGATGATGCGCAGGTTCGCCTGGTGCAGCACGACTCCGGCGAGGTCGGCCGGCTCCAGCCCGGCCCGCGCGCAGGCCCGGCGCGCGATGGGCGGGAGCTGCGTGGTGGCCCAGCGATAGACGCTCTGCCCCTCCTGGGCGAAGCGCGGCGGGTTGCCCTCGATGCGCACCGCGTTGCCCATCTCGGGCACCGAGCCCCACAGCACCGGACCGATGGCCGGCTCGCCGGCGGCCTCCACCACCGCGGCCCCGGCTCCGTCGCCGACGAGCACACACGAGCTGCGATCGCTCCAGTCGGCCACGTCGGACATCTTGTCGGCCCCTATGACCAGCGCCCGGCTCGCGCCCCCCGCGCGGACGGCGTGGTCGGCGGTGGCCAGGGCGTGGGTGAAGCCGGCGCACACGACGTTGAGGTCCATGGTGGCGGCCTGCGGGATGCCCAGGCGGGCCGCGACCCGGGCCGCCATGTTGGGCGAGCGGTCGACGGCCGTGGAGGTGGCGACCAGCACCAGATCGATGTCCGCCGGGGTCAGCCCGGCGGACGCGAGGGCCTTGGCGGCGGCGTGGCCGGCCAGTTCGTCGACCGGCTCGTCGGGTCCGGCGATGTGGCGGGTTCGGATGCCCACCCGGCTCCTGATCCACTCGTCACTGGTGTCCACCAGGGCCGCCAGGTCCTCGTTGGTGAGCACCTTGGCGGGCTGGTAGTGGCCGACGGCGGCGATGCGCGAGCCGTTCATTGGGTGGGTCCCCCTCGTTGCCTTGGGTAGCGGATCCACCAGTCTGATCAGTGACTCACGGGTACGACGGCAGCCAAGACGACAGGAAACGAGCGCCGGGGTTGTCAGCTTCGGTCAGGAGCTCGGACGCCCGGACACCTGTCGGACGCCCACCCTGTGCCCCGCGGCCCGACCGGCACACCGGCGCCCGCCCCACGCTTGGGCACCTACCCGGTGAACAGCTGTGTCGCCTTGCGGACGAGCTCGTACAGCCCGTAGGCGAGCGGGACGCCCACCCACGCCCAGGCGAAGGCGATCAGCCACCGCCGGTCAGGGCTAGGCGGACTCTGACTGCTCTCGCCGGACATGGGCGGCCTCCTTCGGGGCGGGGACGTGGTGGCGGGGGTCGACGGGCCGGACCAGTTCGTTGGCGACGAAGCCGACGACGAGCAGCCCGATCATGATGACGAAGGACAGCCCGTACAGGGACGCGCCGTGCCGGCCCGCCTCCTCCTGCCGGTCGGCGATCCAGTTCACGATCAGCGGCCCGAGCACCCCGGCCGTGGACCAGGCGGTGAGCAGCCGCCCGTGGATGGCACCGACCTGGTACGTACCGAACAAATCCTTCAGGTAGGCGGGAACCGTGGCGAAACCGCCGCCGTAGAAGGAGAGGATGACCAGCGCGCACAGGATGAACAGCGGCTTGGAGGAGTCGCCGAACAGGGCGATGAGCGCGTACATCAGGGCGCCGGCCCCCAGGTAGACGCGGTAGATGTTCTTGCGGCCGATGAGGTCGGAGGTCGACGACCAGCCGATGCGGCCCGCCATGTTCGCCGCCGACAGCAGCGCGACGAAACCGGCGGCGGCGGTCACCGACACCGGGGTGGAGGTGTCCGCGAAGAAGTCCGTGATCATCGGCGCGGCCTTCTCCAGGATGCCGATGCCGGCGGTGACGTTCATGCAGAGCACGAGCCACAGCAGCCAGAACTGCGGGGTGCGGACGGCCTGGTTCGCACTGACCTGCGGGCCGGCGAGGACACTCGGCCCGCTCTCCACGGGCTTCTCGGTGCGAGGCACCCGGACCAGCAGCACACCCAGCAGCATGAAGACGGCGTACGACAGCCCGTGCACGAGGAAGGCGAGCGCGATGCCGGAGCTGTCGCCGCCGAACGACTCCAGCATCTGCGCCGTCCACGGCGAGGCGATGAGCGCGCCGCCGCCGAAGCCCATGATGGCGATACCGGTGGCCATGCCGGGCCGGTCCGGGAACCACTTGATCAGCGTGGAGACGGGCGAGATGTAGCCGATGCCGAGGCCGATGCCGCCGACGAAGCCGTAGCCGAGGACGATCAGCCAGTACTGCTCCAGGGACGCGCCCAGCGCGGAGAGCAGGAAGCCGGAGGAGAAGCAGATCAGGGCGACGGTCATGGCCCAGCGCGGGCCGTTGCGCTCCACGAGCGTGCCGCCGAACGCAGCGGACAGGCCCAGCATGACGATGCCCAGCTGGAAGGGCAGCGCGCTCTGTGTGCCGCTGAGGCCGAGCGCGGACTCCAGGGGCGGCTTGAACACGCTCCAGGCGTAGGCCTGGCCGATGGAGAGATGGACGGAGAGAGCGGCGGGCGGGACGAGCCAGCGGCTCCAGCCCGGGGGCGCGACTGGGGGACTCATGAACCCCGGACGGTAGGCATCCGCGCGGGAGTTGAGAAGGCGGCGCGTCGACCGTATGCGGTGAGCGGTATCCAGCATGCGCCGAACGGTCGGCGCGCGAACCCTTGCCGCCCCAACCTCCATACTGTAGACAATATTTCGTCGACACAAGCCGTCCGCGAGCCATACGCGACCCGTGGGCGGCCGGACGGCAGCCACCTCCGCGGTATCCCTCAAACCGAACGGAGTGTTCCCGTGAAAGTCGCAGTTCTCGGCGCCGGTGCCATCGGCGCCTACGTCGGCGCCGCGCTCCACCGCGCGGGCGCCGAGGTGCATCTCATCGCCCGTGGACCGCATCTGGCGGCCATGAGGCAGCACGGAGTCCGGGTGCGCAGCCCACGCGGCGACTTCACCGCGCGCCCCCACGCCACCGACGACCCGGCCGAAGTCGGCCCGGTCGACCACGTCTTTTTGGGCCTGAAGGCCAACGCGTACGCGGCGTGCGGGCCGCTGATCGCGCCCTTGCTGCACGAGACGACCTCGGTCGTCGCTGCCCAGAACGGCATCCCCTGGTGGTACTTCCACCGGCACGGCGGCCCGTACGACGGTCACCGCGTCGAGAGTGTCGACCCGGACGGCGCGGTCAGTGCGGTGCTCGCGCCCGAACGGGCCATCGGCTGTGTCGTCTACGCGGCGACCGAACTCGAAGGGCCGGGCGTCGTCCGGCACTTGGAGGGCACGCGGTTCTCCATCGGCGAGCCCGACCGCAGCCGCTCCGCCCGCTGTCTCGCCTTCAGCGAGGCCATGCAGGCCGGCGCCCTGAAGTGCCCGGTCGAACCGGACCTGCGCAGCGACATCTGGGTCAAGCTGCTCGGCAACATCTCCTTCAACCCGATCAGCGCCCTGGCCCGCGCCACCATGCGGCAGATGTGCCTGCACGGCGGTACCCGCAAGGTCATCGAGATCATGATGACCGAGACGCTGGCGGTCGCCGAGGCCCTCGGCTGCGAGGTCGGGGTCTCCATCGAGCGCCGGCTCGCGGGCGCCGAGCGGGTCGGCGACCACCGCACCTCCACGCTCCAGGACCTGGAGCGCGGCAAGCCGCTCGAACTCGACGTGCTGCTCGCCGCGGTCGTCGAGCTGGCGGAGATCACCGGCGTGGAGGTGCCCACCCTGCGCACCGTGCACGCCATCTCGGACCTGCTCGCGCTGAGGAGCGCCGCATGAGGAGCGTCGTATGAGGAAACGGCAACCGAAGACCTACACCCGGCTGACGCACCCGCTCGTACGGGACTCCCGCGACGAGCCGTTCCGGCAGGCCACCTGGGTGGAGGCCCTGGACCGGGCCGCCCTGGGCCTCGGGCGCAACCGCGACGCCTTCGGCATGTTCAGCTGTGCCCGCGCCACCAACGAGATGAACTACGTGGCGCAGAAGTTCGCCCGGGTCGTCATGGGGACCAACAACGTCGACTCCTGCAACCGCACCTGTCACGCCCCGAGCGTGGCGGGCCTGTCGGCGGCGTTCGGCTCGGGCGGCGGGACGTCGTCGTACGAGGAGATCGAGCGCACCGACGTCATCGTGATGTGGGGCTCCAACGCCCGGTTCGCGCACCCGATCTTCTTCCAGCACGTGCTGAAGGGGATCAGGAACGGCGCCCGGATGTACGCGGTCGATCCGCGCCGGACGTCGACCGCCGAGTGGGCGGAGAGCTGGATGGGGCTCAACGTCGGCACGGACATCCCGATGGCGCACGCGGTCGGCCGCGAGATCATCCACGCGGGGCTCGCGAACGAGGCGTTCATCGAGCGGGCGACCACCGGCTTCGAGGAGTACAAGGCGCTGGTCGAGCCGTGGACGCTGTCGCTCGCCGAGAAGGTCACGGGCGTACCGGCGGCGGCCATCCGCGAGCTGGCGCACGCCTACGCACGTGCCGAACGGGCCCAGTTGTGCTGGACCCTGGGCATCACCGAGCACCACAACGGCACCGACAACGTCCGCGCCCTGATCAACCTGTCCCTGCTCACCGGGCATGTCGGCCGTTACGGCTCAGGGCTTCAGCCCCTGCGCGGGCAGAACAACGTGCAGGGCGGCGGCGACATGGGAGCGATCCCCAACCGGCTGCCGGGCTTCCAGGACATCCTGGACGCGAGCGTCCGGCTGAAGTTCGAGTCGGCCTGGGACACCGTGATCCAGCCGCACTACGGCCTGAACCTCACGGAGATGTTCGAGGCCATGGAGGACGGCTCGCTCAAGGCCGTCTACTGCATCGGCGAGAACCCTGCCCAATCGGAGGCGGACAGCGAGCAGGCCGTACGCCGGCTGAAGGCCCTGGACTTCCTGGTCGTGCAGGACATCTTCCTGACGAAGACGGCCGAGCTCGCGGACGTCGTCCTGCCGGCCACCGCCGGCTGGGCGGAGACCGACGGCACGACCACCAACAGCGAACGGCGCGTGCAGCGCGTACGCAAGGCCGTCACCCCGCCCGGTGAGGCCCGCGAGGACATCGACATCATCTGCGACCTCGCGGCCCGCCTCGGCCACGACTGGAAGTACGCCGACGCCGAGACCGTGTGGAACGAGCTGCGGTCGGTCTCGCCCGACCACTACGGCATGACGTACGAGCGGCTGGCGGAGCACCAGGGCATCCAGTGGCCCTGCCCGAGCACGGACGGCATCGAACCCACCTATCTGCACGGGCGGTTGTGGGAGACCGACCCCGCCCGGCGCGGCCCGCTCGCTCCCTTCGGGATCGTGCAGCACGACCCGCCCGTGGACCTCACCGACGAGCGGTACCCGATCCGGCTCACCACCGGGCGGCGGCTCGACTCGTACAACACCGGCGTGCAGAGCGGCGGTTACGCCTCACCGCTGCGGCGCGGCGAGTTCATCGAACTGAGCCCGGAGGACGCCGAGCGCTACGGGGTCGTGGTCGGCGAGCACGTCCAGGTGACCTCGCGGCGCGGGTCGGTGACGGCCCCGGTGTGGGTGGACCCCGCGCTGCGGCCCGGGCTCGCCTTCATGACCATGCACTTCCCCGACGAGGTGGACACCAACGCCCTGACGATCGAGGCGAACTGCCCGATCGCGGGGACGGCGGAGTTCAAGGCGTCGGCGATCCGGATCGAGAAGCTGCCCATCGCGACCATCGTGGGGTGAACGTACGTGGACCTGCACTTCGGTGACAGCAAACCGACGGACGAGGAACGGGCGGCCGTCGACGCCCTCCTCGGGCCTCCCGAGTCCTCCTGGGAGGGCGCCGACCGCTCCGATGCGGATCTGCGGTGGGCGCGTGGCGGGCGTGAGGCCCGGGACCGCCGCGACCTGCTGCTGCCGGGGCTGCACGCCGTCAACGACCGGATCGGCTGGATCAGCGAGGGCGCCCTCGACTACCTGTGCCGGCGGCTGACGGTGCCGCCGGCGGAGGCCTACGGGGTCGCCACCTTCTACGCCATGTTCTCGGTCGAGCCGCGTCCGGCGACCGTGCTCCACGTGTGCACGGACCTGGCGTGCGCGGCGGCCGGGGCACCGGAGCTGTGCGCCGGGATCGAGGAGCGGCTGGGCCCCGGCAGCGGGGTGAGTGTCGAGCGGAGCCCGTGCCTGGGCCTGTGCGAACGGGCCCCGGCCGCGCTCGCGATCAAGGCCGGGGATCCCGTCCGTACGGCGGTCTCCGCGCCGGCGACCGTCGAGGAGGCCGTGCTCGCCGCGAGCTCGCCCGGCTCCGCGCCAGAGGAGCCGCCGGCCGCGCTGGCGGTGCCCCAGGCGGGGCAGGACGGTCTGATGCTGCTGCACCGCGTCGGCGTGGTCGACCCGTCTTCCCTCGACGACTACCGCGCCCACGGCGGCTACGCCGCCCTGCGCCGGGCCTTCGAACTGGGTCCCGCCGGGGTCATCCGCGAGGTCATCGACTCGGGCCTGGCCGGACGCGGCGGCGCCGCCTTCCCCACCGGCCGCAAGTGGCAGGCCACGGCCTCCCAGCCCGATCATCCGCACTACCTCGTCTGCAACGCCGACGAGTCCGAGCCGGGCACCTTCAAGGACCGCGTGCTCATGGAGGGCGACCCGTACGCGCTGATCGAGGCGATGACGATCGCCGGGTACGCGACCGGCGCGCACAAGGGTTACCTCTACCTGCGCGGCGAGTACCCGCGCGCCCTGCACCTGCTGGAGCACGCGATCGCGCAGGCGCGTGCGCGCGGACTGCTCGGCGACGACGTCCTCGGCCAGGGCTACGCCTTCGACATCGAGATCCGGCGCGGCGCGGGCGCCTACATCTGCGGTGAGGAGACGGCACTGTTCAACTCCATCGAGGGCTACCGGGGCGAGCCGCGCTCGAAGCCGCCGTTCCCCGTGGAGAAGGGCCTGTTCGGCAAGCCGACGGTCGAGAACAACGTCGAGACACTGGTCAACGTCCTGCCGATCCTGACGATGGGCGCCCCGGCGTACGCGGCGATCGGCACCCGGCGCTCCACCGGACCGAAGCTGTTCTGCGTGTCCGGGAGTGTGGAGCGGCCCGGTGTCTACGAGGTGCCGTTCGGCGCGACGCTGGGCGATGTGCTCACGCTGGCCGGGGTGCGGGACGGTCTGCGGGCGGTGCTGCTCGGCGGGGCGGCCGGCGGTTTCGTACGGGCCGACGAGCTGGACGTCCCGCTCACCTTCGAAGGGACGCGGGAGGCGGGCACCACACTCGGCTCGGGGGTGGTGATGGCCTTCGACGACAGCGTGCCCCTGCCCCGGCTGCTGCTGCGCATCGCGGAGTTCTTCCGGGACGAGTCGTGCGGGCAGTGCGTGCCCTGCCGGGTCGGGACCGTGCGGCAGGAGGAGGCGCTGCACCGGATCGTGGAGCGCACGGGCGCCGACGCCGCCGGGGACATCGCGCTGCTGCGGGAGGTCGGCCGCGCCATGCGGGACGCCTCGATCTGCGGTCTCGGGCAGACCGCGTGGAACGCCGTGGAATCCGCCATCGACCGTCTGGGGGCGTACGAATGACCGTCACACCGCTGGGGATCCCGCGCCGCATGCTGGAGTTCACCCTCGACGGCGAGGAGGCCCGGGTCCCCGAGGGCTCGACCGTCCTGGACGCCTGCCGGGCGGCCGGGAAGGACATCCCGACCCTGTGCGAGGGCGACACCCTGCGGCCGAAGAACGCCTGCCGCGTCTGTGTCGTCGAGGTCGAGGGGGCCAGGACGCTCGTCCCGGCCTGCTCCCGCGAGGCCGAGCCGGGGATGGAGGTGCGCACGGACACCGAGCGCGCCCGGCACAGCCGCAAGGTCGTCCTGGAACTGCTCGCGTCCTCGGTCGACCTGTCGACGACGCCGAAGGTCGCCGGGTGGCTCAAGGAGTACGAGGCGAAGCCGGACCGCTTCGGGCCGGACGCGGCCCGGCTGAACGAGGAGCCGAGGGTCGACAACGAGCTGTACGTGCGCGACTACGACAAGTGCATCCTCTGCTACAAGTGTGTCGACGCCTGCGGCGACCAGTGGCAGAACTCCTTCGCGATCTCGGTCGCGGGACGCGGTTTCGACGCCCGGATCGCCGTGGAGCACGACGCGCCGCTGACCGACTCGGCGTGCGTGTACTGCGGGAACTGCATCGAGGTGTGCCCCACGGGCGCGCTGTCCTTCAAATCCGAGTTCGACATGCGCGCGGCGGGTACGTGGGACGAGGCGCGGCAGACGGAGACGACCACGGTGTGCGCGTACTGCGGAGTGGGCTGCAACCTGACGCTGCACGTGCAGGACAATGAGATCGTGAAGGTCACCTCGCCGCACGACAACCCGGTGACCCACGGCAACCTCTGCATCAAGGGCCGCTTCGGCTACCAGCACGTACAGAACCGGGACTGATCAGGACATGGGACGAGTCACGGAACGACGCAAGGTTCTCCGCATCCGGGACGGGGCGGTCTCCAGCCGCCCCGACACGCTCGTCGCCGAGGAACCCCTGGAGATCCGGCTGAACGGCAAGCCCCTGGCGATCACCATGCGCACCCCGGGGGACGACTTCGCGCTGGCGGCGGGCTTCCTGGTGAGCGAGGGGGTGCTGGCCGGGCAGCAGGACCTGCAGAACATCGTCTACTGCGCCGGGGCGACGGCCGACGGCTCGAACACGTACAACGTGGTCGACGTGAAGACGGCCCCGGGCGTGGTGATCCCGGACATCACGCTGGAGCGCAACGTCTACACCACGTCCTCCTGCGGCCTGTGCGGCAAGGCGTCGCTCGACGCGGTGCGCACCACGGCCCGCTGGCCCATCGCCGACACTCCCCCGGTCCGGATCACCCCCGAGCTGCTCGCGAGCCTCCCCGACCGGCTGCGCGCGGCCCAGCGGGTCTTCGACCGGACGGGAGGGTTGCACGCGGCGGCCCTGTTCTCCGAGGAGGGCGAGCTGCTGGACGTCCGGGAGGACGTGGGCCGGCACAACGCGGTCGACAAGCTGGTCGGCCGCGCCCTGCAGAACGGGGACCTGCCGCTGTCGCGGGTGATCCTGCTCGTGTCGGGCCGGGCCTCCTTCGAGCTGGCGCAGAAGGCCGTGATGGCCGGCATCCCCGTGCTGGCGGCCGTGTCGGCCCCGTCCTCGCTGGCGGTTGACCTCGCCGCCGAGACGGGCCTGACGCTGGTGGGCTTCCTGCGGGGCAGCTCCATGAACGTGTACGCGGGTGAGGACCGGATCGCCCTGCGGGCCGCGGCCGCCCAGGGCTGAACCGGTTCCTCCGCGACACGGCGGCGGGGCCCCGACCGGCGGGGAGCGCCCCCTGCGCCGCAGGGGCCCCGTCTCGGCCCGCCCTCGCGAAGACGCGGGGGCGTCGTCAGTCCGCCGTACCGGATATCCGCAGCAGCATCCCCGTGAACTGCTCCCGCTCGGCCGCCGACAGCGGTGCGAGCAGTTCGTCGTTGGCCGCGCGGGCCGCCTTCTCGCAGCGCTTCAGCAGCCGTGCTCCCCGCGCCGTGAGGGACACCGCGTTCTTGCGGCGGTCCACCGGGTCCGGCTCGCGAACCACCAGGCCCGCCGACTGGAGGTCGTTGAGGACGCCGACCAGGTCCTTGGGGTCCAGCCCTACCCCGCGGCCGAGGTCGGCCTGCGCGACGGGACCGAGGTCGCGGACGGCGGACAGCACCACGTGGTGCCACATCCGCATGTCCTCCTCGGCCAGCGCCGCGGCCACCAGGGCCCGGCCGCGGGCGGCGGCGCGGCCGAGCAGCCAGCTGGGCAGGGAGCGGATCGCGGGGAGGGGGGCTTCCGACATGGCCGCAGCCTAACCAGTAAATCGTTGGGTGTTCCTATGATCCTCCTATACCGTTGGGGTTCCCAACGACTCCGTCGGGAAGTCCGACGACCCCGGAGGTGCGATGCGCCGCGTCCGCTACGAATCCCGAGGCGGCCCCCTCTTCCTGGAGGAGGCCCCGCTCCCCGAGCCCGGCCCCGGAGAGCTGCTCGTGCGCGCGGAGGCGATCGGCGTCACGCTCCCGGTGGTACGCAAGGTCACCGAGGCGGCCGAGCCCGTCCCGCTCGGCGGTGAGATCGCCGGGGAGGTCGTGGCCGTCGGTGGGGGCGTCACGAGTTTCGGTACCGGCGACCGGGTGACCGGGCTCTGCTTCAGCCACGGCTACGCCGACTTCGCGCTGCTGCACGAGGCCATGGCCTCCCCGGTCCCGGCAGACGCGAGCGCCGTCGCCGCGGTCGCCCTGGTCCGCAGCGGCCTGGTCGCCCTCGGTGCCCTGGAGGCGGCCCGCCCCCAGCCGGGCGAGGCGGCCCTGGTCACCGCGGCCGCGAGCGGCGTCGGCCACCTGGCCGTGCAGCTGGCCAGGACGCGCGGCGCCGGACGGGTCGTGGGAGCCGTCTCCGACCCGGCCAAGGCCGGTTTCGTCCGGGGCCTCGGCGCCGATCACGTCATTTCCTACGGCGACGGCAGCTGGGGCACCCCGGTCGACTACGTGCTGGACGCGGTCGGCGGAGAGCTGCTCACCCGCGCCCTCCACGCGCTCGTCCCCGAGGGGCGGCTGGTGGCCTACAGCTCGGGCGGCGGCACCATCCAGGCGTACGACCTGCTCGTGGACGCCAAGTCGGTGACCGGGTTCCAGATGGCCCGTATCGCCCGGGGGAAACCGGAGCTGTACGAGCAGTGGCGTGAGGAACTGTGGCGGCTGTTCGCGGCGGGAGAGATCAAGCCCGTCGTCCACGGGGAGTTCGCCCTGGAGGACGCGGCCAAGGCGCACGCGGAGATCGAGGAGCGGGCCAACCTGGGCAAGGTCGTCCTGATCCCCTGACGCACGATTCTTGTGGGGGGTCCGAGAAGCCAAGTACCGTCTGTGGCCCACACATTGGACGTGGAATGTCCGGATGACCAGATGTCTGTTCCCATGCACCGGTGGTCCGGCCGACAGACGCATGAAGGGCAGGTCGCACCATGCCGTCAAGTCTTCGCGCACGTCTGAGATCCACCCTGACCGCCGCTGCCGCCGCCGGGGCGCTGCTCGTGCCCACCGCCCCGGCGCACAGCCAACCCGCGGCATCCGCAGCGGAGTTCGAGCAGCAGGTTCTCTTCAAGGCCTCCCAGGACCCGGGTTACGCCTGCTTCCGGATCCCGGCGATCGTGCGCACCACCAGCGGCACGCTGCTGGCGTTCGCCGAGGGCCGCGTCCTCAACTGCGGCGACGCGGCCGACATCGACATCGTCGTCAAGCGCTCCACCGACGGTGGCCGTACCTGGGGGCCGCTCCAGGTCGTCACCGAGGGCGCGGGCGACACACACGGCAACCCGGCGCCGGTCGTGGACCGCAGGACCGGCCGGATCCTGCTGGCCGAGACGTTCAACACCGGCCGTACGGACGCCGGCAACTGCACCGTCCCCTGCGACCGCACCCCGCATCTGCAGTACAGCGACGACGACGGCCGGACCTGGTCCGAGCCGCGCGATCTGAGCGGCGAGATCCTGCCCGGGCACTGGAACTCCTGGTACGCGACCGGGCCCGTGCACGGAATCCAGCTGACCCGCGGCAAACACGCAGGGCGGCTCGTTTTCGGCGTCAACACCGAGACATGGAACGGCAGCCGGGTATCCGCCAACCACGCCGCGCTCGTCGTGAGCGACGACGGCGGCGACTCCTGGCGGGTCGGCGCCACCGACACCTGGCCCATAGGGCAGGACGGCACGTTCCGGCAGAAGCCGTCCGAGGTGACGCTCACCGAGCGCGCCGACGGCACCCTGCTCGTCAGCGGCCGGGAACAGGACGGCACCGACCTGGGCCACCGCTCCCAGACCCTCAGCCTGGACGGCGGCGACAGCTTCGCCACGCCGTTCCGCGCTCTCCCCGACCTGTACACCCCGCAGGTCCAGGGCGCGACCCTGCGCCTCGGTGACCGGATGCTGCTGTCCGCTCCGGCCGACCCCGACCGCCGCCGCACGATGATGGTCCGCTCCTCCTACGACGGCGGGCGCACCTGGGAGAGCGTGGACCGGGGCACGGTCGTCACCACGGACTGGTCCGGCTACTCCGACATGGCGGCCGTCGACCGCGCGACGGTGGGCCTGCTGTACGAGGGCGGCGCGGTCGACGCACGAGACGAGATCCGCTTCGCCCGATTCACCGAGGACTGGCTGAAGCCACGCCGGGGCGCCGACCCGACCACCCGCGACGCGGCGGCGGGTGCCAGGCCCGCGGCCGTGCTCGGCGGGGCCGGACCGACGGCCGGTGTCCGCGGCGGCGCGCTGTCCTTCGACGGCGCCGACGACGCCGTACGGCTGCCGTACCGGTCCCGGCTCCCCCTCGGGGACGGGGAGTTCACGGTCTCGCTGCACTTCCGCTACACCGCCACGACCGGCGAGCAGCCCTTTCTGTGGATGGGTGGCATCGGCACCACACAGCCGCAGATCTGGCTGCGCGGGGAGCCGGCCGGCAACCGGGTCCGGGGGCTGATCACCACCCGGTCGGGCGCCACGACCGTCAGGTCGGCCTCGGTGTCGGCCGACGGCGCCCACAACGACGGCCGCTGGCACCACCTGGCGCTGCGCCGCGGCGGTGGGAATCTGACGCTCTTCCTCGACGGCGAGGCGCTCAGCACCGTGGATGTGCCGGGCTCGGTGAGCCGCAACTCCCCCTTCGGGGTGCACATCGGCCAGCGCATGGACAGCCGGGCGTTCCTCACCGGGGCCATCGACGACGTCCGCGTGTGGAACCGGGCCCTGAGCGACAAGGAGCTGGCCTCCGGCACCTCGGGCGCGGCCGGGCGGGGCACGGTGCTGTGGCTGCCCATGGACCGGGTGAGCGACAGCAACTAACGTCACGGAACGTGCCCGACGACTCAGGAGCAGCACGAGCACGACAGCGCACGGGAACCGGGATCGGCCTTCTGCTGGTCCTGGTTCTCGGCGCGGCGCTGCTCATCGCCCTTCCGGATGACGACGGTTCGGACGACGACGCCTGCCGGGCGCTCACGGTCGGCTCCTGGAAGGCGGACGACCGCCTCACCGCGGAGTTCGCCCGCTACGGCGACGACGCGAGCCGCACCGACGACTGGACCGGCGGCGACGGCACGCACTCGGTGCGGCTGCCGGACGGCCGGGTGCTGTGGCTGTTCTCGGACACCTATCTGGGCCACGTGTACGGACCGCCCAACCCGCACGGCGAGTCCTACGCCTGGCGGGACACGACCGCGCCGCTGGTGCGCAACTCGGCCGTGCTGATGCGCGACGGCCGGCTCGAATCCACCCTGCCCGCACCGCTGTTCGCCGACCCGGCGCCCGACCAGTGGCGCTGGCCGGTCGCCGCCCGCGTCGAACCCCGCTCCCCCGGCTCCCCGGAGCAGGTCGTGCGGGTCCTGCTGTGGGTGCGCACGGCGGGGCAGGCCCCGTGGATCTACGGTGTGCCCACCGCCACCGAGGTCGCCACCCTGTCGCTGCCCGCACTGCGCCTGGAGTCGATCGTCGAGGTGCTCGACCAGCGTTCGGTCCCCGACCCGTCCCGCCGCGCGCTGTTCGGCACGACGCTGGTCGAGGAGGACGGCTGGACGTACGTGTTCGGTGGCGACGACGGCCGGGCCGCCTCCCGCCCCGCCTCGCACGCGTACGCGGCGCGGGTGCCGGAGGGCGGGCTCGCGGATCCGGACGCCTGGCAGTACTGGAGCGGCTCGGCATGGGTGCCCGGCGCCCGCCCCCGGCCGGTGCTCGGCGACGGGCGGCGCACGGGCGTGGGCAGCGCGTTCACGGTCGTCCGGGACGGCGGCACGTACGTGCTGTTCACGATGGCCGCCGGCCCGAAGGGACTGACCACCGTGGCCTCCTACTGGGCCTGCTCCCCGGCCGGGCCGTGGCACGGTCCGGCGAAGGAGTTCAGCCCCTCGCTGCCGCAGGGGCAGGTGGCCGCCTACAACCCCCAGGCGCATCCGGTGCTGAGCGGCGGGGGACGGCTCGTCCTGAGCTACGACGTCAACTGGCTGGAGACGACGGGCGCCGCCGCCCAGCTCAGCCGGAACGTGTCCCTGTACCGACCACGGTTCGTGACGCTGCGCCTGGCTGCGGCGCGGTGACCTCGCCCGCCGCCTCCCGTGCGCGCCGCTTGGCGATCACCGCGCACACGATCAGCTGCATCTGGTGGAAGAGCATCAGCGGCAGCACGGCGAGCGCCGCCTGCGCGCCGAACAGGACGCTCGCCATGGGCAGCCCGGCGGCCAGGGACTTCTTCGAGCCGGCGAACTGGATCGCGATCCGGTCCGCCCGGCCGAAGCGCAGCGCCTTGCCTCCGTACCAGGTCAGGAGCAGCATCACGGCGAGGATCACCGCCTCGACGACGACCAGGCCGCCGAGCCGCTCGGGGCTGACCTGGTGCCATATGCCCTG
Organism: Streptomyces sp. NPDC012466; assembly: GCF_042955215.1. Classification (NCBI taxonomy): domain Bacteria; kingdom Bacillati; phylum Actinomycetota; class Actinomycetes; order Kitasatosporales; family Streptomycetaceae; genus Streptomyces; species Streptomyces sp. NPDC012466. Next base: position 761,193 of record NZ_JBIBEQ010000001.1, read on the forward strand.
GACGACACCCACGCTGAACGCGGTGTAGACGACCAGCAGGATCGAACCGCGGTCCACCAGAGCGAGGACCCGCTTGCGGCGGGTGACGAAGCCGCCGATCCAGCGGCGCAGCAGCTGTCCGGCGACGAACGGCACCAGCAGTTGCAGCACGATCTTCAGCAGCGAGTCGGCGGAGAACCCGCCGCCGTTGCCGCCGAGCAGCGAGGCCGCGAGCAGCGGGGTGGCGATGATGCCGACGAGGGAGGAGAAGGAGCCCGCGCAGATCGCCGCGGGCACGTTGCCGCGGGCCATCGAGGTGAAGGCGATCGACGACTGGACGGTGGAGGGAACGAGCGTGAGGAACAGCAGCCCTTGGTAGAGCGGGTGCGTCAGGATCACCGGCACCAGCCCGCGGGCCGCGAGCCCGAGCAGCGGGAAGACGACGAAGGTGCAGGCCAGGACCGTGATGTGGAGCCGCCAGTGCCGCAGCCCGTCGAGCGCCTCACGGGTGGACAGCCGGGCGCCGTACAGGAAGAAGAGGAGGGCGACCGCGGCGGTGGAGGCACCGGAGGCGATGTCGGCGGCCGGCCCGCGCGCCGGGAACAGTGCGGCCAGACCCACCGTCCCGAGGAGGAGCAGGATGTAGGGGTCGATCGGCATCCACTGCGGCCACTGCAGGCGTTTCACGGTGCTCCACTTGCTTGGTACTTCCGTCGGTCCGGGGCCGTGGCGGCCCCCTTCCATCCTGCTCCCCCGGTCGGCGATCGGGAATCCCGTACACCGCTCTCACTGTCATCGCGTTTCGCGATAACGTGGCACCCATGTACGACCCGGCGCATCTGCGCACGTTCCTGTCGGTGGCGCAGACGCTGAGCTTCACGCAGGCCGCGCGGCGGCTCGGACTGCGGCAGTCCACGGTCAGCCAGCACGTGCGGCGGCTGGAGGACGCCGCCGGGCGGACGCTGTTCACCCGGGACACGCACTCGGTGGAGCTGACCGAGGACGGCGAGGCCATGCTCGGCTTCGCCCGCCGGATCCTGGAGGTGCACGAGCAGGCCGCGGCGTTCTTCACGGGCACCCGGCTGCGCGGCCGGCTGCGCTTCGGCGCCTCGGAGGACTTCGTTCTGACCCGGCTGCCCGAGATCCTCGAAGGCTTCCGGCACGAGCATCCGGAGGTCGACCTGGAGCTGACGGTCGAACTGTCGGGCACGCTGCACGAGCAGCTGGCCGCGGGGAAGCTGGATCTGGTCCTGGCCAAGCGGCGGCCCGAGGACCCGCGGGGTGAGCTGGTCCGGCACGACCGGCTGGTGTGGATCGGCGCGGAACGCCTCCGGCTCGACCCGGACCGCCCGGTGCCGCTCATCGTCTACCCGCCGCCGGGCATCACCCGCGCGCTCGCCCTGGAGGCCCTGGAGCGGCAGGGCCGCCAGTGGCGCGTGGTGTGCACCAGCGGCAGCCTCAACGGCCTGGTCGCGGCGGCCCGGGCCGGTCTCGGCGTGATGGCCCACTCGCGCGGCCTCATCCCGCCGGGACTGGTCCGGGTCCCGGACCGGGCGGGGCTGCCGGAACTGGGGCAGGTCGACTTCGTCCTGGTCCACGGCCGGCGCCGCCCCTCCGCCCAGGGCGCGGCGGACGCCCTGGCGGCGGCGGTCCTGGCGGGCGGCGACCGGCTGCACCGCAGCGAGCGCAAGGGGCTGTGACGAACCGGAGTAACAGAATCCGCCGTCACCCCGCTGACAGAAGAGACCCCGTTCGAAGACACATCGCACGACACCGGGACTCGTACAGATTCGGTGGAGATTACGGCACCGAAACTTACTCAACCGTCAGGAATGTGTCCGACCCTTCCCCATGTGAGTGTTTTTTCCCTCACTGACCAGCGCAGACCGGAGCGGTGCTCACCTTCGCACCCCCTCCCGCCCCCTGTCCGGGTGGGGTAGCTTTCACGGCGCTGTGCGGGGCGTCACTCGACAGGAGCGCTGAGGAGCGGGGAGCGGGGTTTGCGCGAGTTCACCAACCCTCCGTTGGCGTTGGCACCTCCGGTGGGCGGTCTGGCCGACGTGGTCTTCGAGCATGCCCAGGAGGACCCGCTGCACATCGCCCTCGGCCGCAAGGACGACTCCGGCCAGTGGCGGGACGTCACCAGCGCCGAGTTCCGCGACGAGGTGCTCGCCCTGGCCAAGGGCCTGTTGGCGAGCGGCATCCGGTTCGGTGACCGCGTCGCGATCATGTCCCGCACGCGCTACGAGTGGACCCTGTTCGACTACGCCTTGTGGACCATCGGCGCCCAGGTCGTCCCCGTCTACCCCACGTCCTCCGCCGAACAGTGCTTCTGGATGCTGTACGACGCCGAGGTGACGGCAGCGGTCGTGGAGCACGAGGACCACGCGATGACCATCGCCACCGTCATCGACCGGCTGCCCCAGCTGCGCCGGCTGTGGCAGCTCGACTCCGGTGCCGTGCACGAGCTGTACGACGCGGGCGCGCACCTCGACGACGAGGTGGTGCACCGCCACCGGCAGGCCGTCACACCCGACTCGGTCGCCACGATCATCTACACCTCGGGCACCACCGGCCGCCCCAAGGGCTGCGTCATCACGCACGGAAACTTCATGCACGAGGCGGACACCGTCATCGAGCGCTGGGAGCCGGTGTTCCACTCCAAGCGCGGCGACGAGGCGGCGACCCTGCTGTTCCTGCCGCTCGCGCACGTCTTCGGGCGGATGGTCCAGGTCGCCGGGATCCGCGGCAAGGTGAAGTTCGGCCACCAGCCGCAGCTGAACGCGGCGGCCCTGCTGCCGGACCTGGCCGCGTTCAGGCCGACGTTCTTCCTGGCCGTGCCGTACATCTTCGAGAAGGTGTTCAACGCGGCCCGCCGCAAGGCCGAGAAGGAGGGCCGCTCCGGCCCCTTCGAGAAGGCCGTCGACATCGCGATCAAGTACGCCGACGCGATGGAGGCCAAGGCCTGGGGCACCGGCCCCGGCCCGTCGGCGGGCCTGCGCATGCAGCACCAGCTGTTCGACAAGCTGGTCTACGCCAAGATCCGCGCCGCGATGGGCGGCCGCATCAAGCACGCCATGTCCGGCGGCTCGGCGATGGACCGCCGGCTCGGGCTGTTCTTCGCCGGGGCGGGCGTGCACATCTACGAGGGCTACGGCCTGACGGAGACGACCGCCGCCGCCACCGCCAACCCGCCCGGCCGCACCCGGTTCGGCACGGTCGGGCAGCCCATCCCCGGCATGACCGTGCACATCGCGGACGACGGCGAGATCTGGCTGCGCGGCGAGAACGTCTTCCACGGCTACCTCAACAACCCCAAGGCCACCGACGAGGCCCTGCACGACGGCTGGCTCGCCACCGGCGACCTCGGCGCACTGGACGAGGACGGCTTCCTCACCATCACCGGCCGCAAGAAGGAGATCCTGGTCACGTCCGGCGGCAAGAGTGTCTCGCCCGGTGTCCTGGAGGAACGCGTCCGGGACCACCCACTGGTCAACCAGTGCATCCTCGTCGGCAACGACCGTCCGTACATCGCCGCCCTGGTCACCCTCGACCAGGAGGCCGTGGAGCACTGGCTGGCCATGCGGGCCAAGCCGCAGATGTCCCCGGCGGAGCTGGTGCGCGACGCGGATCTGGAGACGGAGGTGCGGCGCGCCGTGGTCGCCGCCAACACCCTGGTCTCCCAGGCCGAGTCGATCCGCACCTTCCGCATCCTGGCCCAGCCGTTCACGGAGGAGCACGGGTTGCTGACCCCGTCCCTGAAGCTGAAGCGCAAGGCGATCGAGAAGGCGTACGAGAACGAGGTCGAGGCGCTCTACCGGGCGTGACCTCCGCCCCGCGGGGCAGGTGTGGCTTCGGAATTCTCCCGTCAGGAATGCATCACCGCCCGTGATCGTTCACGATGGGAGCACACCTGACCACTTACCGAAGGATCGAGAGCTCGTGAGCAAGGTCCCCCCGATCATCCTGAACAACGGCGTCGAGATGCCCCAGCTGGGCTTCGGCGTCTGGCAGGTGCCCGACGACGAGGCCGAGACGGCCGTCGCGGCGGCGCTGGAGGCCGGGTACCGCAGCATCGACACCGCGGCGATCTACGGCAACGAGCAGGGCACCGGCAAGGCCATCGCCGCCGCCGGTCTCCCCCGTGAGGAGCTCTTCGTCACCACGAAGCTCTGGAACGCCGACCAGGGGTACGACTCCACGCTGCGCGCCTTCGACACGTCGCTGGAGAAGCTCGGCCTGGACTACGTCGACCTGTACCTGATCCACTGGCCGACGCCGGAGCGGGGTCTGTACGTCGACACCTACAAGGCGTTCGAGAAGCTGCACGCCGACGGCCGGATCCGGGCCCTCGGTGTCTCCAACTTCCTTCCCCAGCACCTGGAGAACCTGATCGGTGAGACCTCGGTCGTCCCGGCGGTGAACCAGATCGAGCTGCACCCCCACCTCCAGCAGGAGGCCGCCCGTGCCTTCCACGCGGAGCGGGGCATCGCCACGGAGGCCTGGTCGCCGCTCGGCCAGGGCAAGGGCCTGCTGGAGGTCCCGGCGATCGTGGCCATCGCCCGCAAGCACGACCGCACCCCGGCTCAGGTGGTGCTGCGCTGGCACCTCCAGCTGGGCAACGTGGTGATCCCGAAGTCCGTGACGCCGTCGCGGATCAAGGAGAACATCGAGGTCTTCGACTTCAGCCTCGACGACGAGGACCTGGCGGCGATCAGCGCCCTGAACGAGGACCGGCGCCTGGGCCCGGACCCGGCGGAGTTCAACGGAGCGTGAGCCGCGCCCGCGACGCCCCGGTCCCCGGGCCCTGATGGGCCGGGTACCGGGGTGCCGCCGTTCCGGGCCCTCTCAGACCGGCTGCCCCACCGGCCGTACGACCACCGTGTTGATGTCCACCCCCTCCGGCTGGCTCATCGCCCAGACGACCGAGTCGGCGATCTGGCCGGCGGTGAGGAGGTGACCGGGCGGGAGGCTGCCGTACGAGTCCCAGAAGGGGGTTTCCGTCCGGCCCGGCGCGACCAGGGTGACGCCCACGCCCCACTCGGTGACCTGCCGCCGGGTGTTCTCGGCGAGCCCGGTCACCGCCCACTTCGTCGCCCCGTAGATGTTGCCCGGTCCGTACACGAACCCGGCGACGCTGCCCACCAGGACGATCCGGCCGCGCGTCTCCTTCAGCGCGTCGATGGACGCCCGGATCAGCAGGGCCGGGCCGAGGACGTTGGTCAGCACCATGTCGGTCCAGCCGGCCGGGTCGCCCTCCGCGACCGTGTCGTGGGTGGCGAAACCGGCGTTGGCGACGACGGTGTCCAGTCGGCCGAAGGTCTTCACGGTGGTGTCGACCGCCGCCCGGACGTCGTCGTACACGGCGGTGTCACCGGCGATCGTCAGCAGCCCGTCGGGCCGCCCCAGTTCCTCGGCGAAGCCGCGCAGCCGCTCCTCGCCGCGGCCGGTGACGGCGACCCGGTAGTCGGCTTCCAGCAATTGCCGCGCGACGGCGGCGCCGATCCCGCTGCCTCCACCGGTGATGAGCGCGACCCGAGACTCGGACATGGATTCCCCCTGGGATGTGGAACGAAGTGCGATGCCGGGGAGTCCATCAGTTGAAGTGCTCTCGAAGTCAAGGGCCGCCGACGCTACGCGGGCCGGACCGCCGTGTGCACCGTGTGGGCCTCCAGGACGAACACGTCCGGGCGGTGGTGCAGGCTCGCCTCGTCGTCGGGGTCGAGGAGGCGGTCGACCGTCGCGAGGTCTTCGGTGTCGAGCCCCTCGGTGAGCTTGTCGCGCATGTGGGACAGGGACGCCACGACATAGGCACGCGCCCGGTCCGACGCGGGCGCCGGGAGGTCGAGCAGGAAGCTGTGCGTCCTCGTGTGCTTGAGGCCCGCGGCGGCCAGCAGGGCCGGCCAGTGCTCCGTCTCGGCCACGTGTCCGGGCAGCGCGGTGCGCATCCGGGTGAACCACTCCGTCTCCACCGCGTCGATCCGCGCCTGGAGACCGGGCCGGCCGATGCCGATGTCACGCGGCAGGAACCGCAGGGGCAGGCCGCCCTCCATGAGGGCCAGCGTGCCGCCCGGCGCGAGCCGCTGCGCGAAGGCGGCCAGCGCGGCCCGCTGGTCACCGAGGTGGTGCAGGCTGCGACTCGCCCAGAGGAGGTCGGCGGGGTAGTCCAGCTCGCCGAGCACGTCGGGCAGGTCACCGGCGAGCGTGCCGAAGCGGTCGGCGACGCCCTGCCGCTCGGCCCGCGCCCGGGCCCGCTCCAGCAGCGCTTCGGAGCCGTCCACCGCCACGATCCGCGCGCCCGGGAACGTCTCCGCGAACAGGCACGACACGACACCCGGCCCGCTGCCCGCGTCGACGATCAGGCCCGGCTCGGTCACCTCCTTCGCGAGCCAGCCCAGCGCCCGTTCGTACAGGGAAGCGAAGAGTTCCGCCGAGGACTCCAGCATCGGGCCCATCTCGGCCCAGTCGAGATCCGTGTGGTCGTGGTGATGGCCAGGCTTGTGCGTGGGCTCGTGGTCGTGCTGGTGCGCCATGGTGGTCAGCCTCTCGCTCGGATGCGGTCAGCGTGCGCCGACGCACCGATCGGAGGCCACTGCTGTTGCCGGTGCGGCAAATCCGCCGGGGCTCGTGGCCCCGGCGGATCAGCCGGTCAGCGGAGACGGTTCAGGACAGCGGCGGGTACGCGTTCTGCATCAGCTGCCGGAACTGGGCGGAGAACCAGTGCCCGGACAGCGGCGCGTCCGGCAGAGCACCGGACGGGTTGTTGCCGTTGCGCGGGTTGCCCTGGTACGCCGGGTCGCACATCCCGTCGGCGCCCTTGCCCTCGTCGTTCGGGATGAGCTTGCTCGACCCGTCGGACTCGCCCGGCGGCTTCATCCACACATACGCGTCGATCCCGGCGGCCGGGTTGGCCTGCGGGCGCTCGCCGAGGCCGGCTCCGGCCTGGTTGCACCAGTTGCCGGGGTTGATGCGGCGGTCGTAGCGCCCGCCGTCGACGTACGTGTCGACGCTGGTCTTCGCACCCGGTCCGGTGGGCCGCGCGGCGCCGCCCCAGCCGTTGCGGGAGGTGTCGATCAGCATGCCGACGTTCGAGTTGAAGCCCACCGAGACCAACTGGTTGCGGAACGCCTGGGCGAAGGACAGCTCGTCGACGTAGCGGTTCCAGTCGACCCACTTCGACTCGCGGACGGACTTGCCGGCCACATTGTCGCCGATGGAGAAGTTGTCCTCCTTCAGGGCGCTGTAGTTGGCCGTGTTGGTGATGAACCCGTGGACGTCGTTGACGGTCGCGCCCTCCGTGGTCGCCGCCTCCTTGAACAGGGTGGCGCTGGGGCCGAAGTTGTCGTCCCAGCCGATCCATCCGTGGTGGCCGGCGTCGATGTAGTTGTAGACGTTGGGCACGTCACCGAGTTTGTTCAGCGCGTAGCCGACGCCCTTCTGGTAGTTGCCGTTGGCCTTCATCACGTCGCACTGCGGGGTGGCCGTCGCGCGGCTGCCGGTGTTGGTGACGAGGTTCGGCAGCGAGTCGATCTCGACCGTGGTGACGATCCGCAGCGAGGAGTACTTCGAGTCGGCGAGGATCGCCTTGATCGGGTCGATGTACTGCGTCTTGTACTTGTCGATCTCCGTCGGGCCGAGTTCGCCGTTGGAGGCGAGGGCGGCGCAGTCCCGGCCGGGCAGGTTGTAGATCACGAGCTGGACGACGAGTTCGCCGGAGCCCTTCTGGCGCAGGGCCTCGTCGAGGTGGGCACGCAGGCCCATCTTGCCGCCCGCGCCGTTGATGGCCGCGATGCGGTCCAGCCATACGCCCGTGGGCTGGTTGGAGACGCGGCTGCCGCCCGGCTCGGCGGCGGCCTTCGCGGACCACTCCGGGTTCACGTACACCTTCGCGCCCTCGTAGGGGTTGTTCACCCGGTTCGCCGGGCCGCCCGGGTCCGGCGGCGGATCCGTGGGGCCGCCGGGGCCGCCGTCGACGTTGCAGGTCACGCCGTCGAGGGTGAAGGTCGCCGGGATCGCGTTGCTGCCGCTGTAGCTGCCCTGGAAGCCGAAGCTGACCGAACCGCCGTTCGCCAGCTGACCGTTGTAGCTCTCGTTGGCGGCGGTGACGGCGGCACCGCTCTGGCTGATCTTGGCGTTCCAGCCGCTGGTGACCTTCTGGTTGCCGGCGTATGACCACTTCAGCGACCACGAGGACTTGGCGGCGCTGTTGTTGGTGACGGTCACGGCGGCGGTGAAGCCGGTGCTCCACTCGTTCTGGATCTTGTAGTCGACGGTGCACGGGACGGCGGCGATGCCGGCACCGGCCGGGTCGACGGCGAAGGCGGTGCCGGTCGCACCACCGACCAGGGCCATGGCGGCCAGTAACGCGGTTCTCGTACGGCTCATGAGTGGGGGTCCCTCTTCCGTTGGGGGTTCCTTGCGATGTCCGCGGTTGCGTGGGGGGTTCGTCAGGTGCGGTGAGGCTTCTCGCGGGCAGGGCGGAGCCGGTGCGGCGCCGTACGCGGCCGACGCGGGGCGGCAACTGTCCGCCGCACGCGGGCGTCCGGCGCCGGCGGCGGCTCAAAGCACTGAAGGCGGGGGGTGTCGCATGAGCGACTCCTTGCAGGTCGGGCGTGCCGTGACGGACGCGTCGACTGATGGAATCGCTCCCACTGGTGCCAAGGAAGGTAGCGCCAAGTGACAGTAAAGAACAGGGGAGTCACTGACTTTTGCTCAACGCGGGGCGTCGAATCTTTTCGACTCTTCAAGGACCTTGACCGGTACCTGACGTGTCCGCACTATGGGAGCGCTCCCACTGGTTCAAGCCTTGACTTCTCCGAGCCGCAAGGAGGGACCAGCACCATGCATCCCCCACCCCGGAGACGCGGAGCGGTGCGGCGGTTGTGGACCGCCGCCCTCGCAGCTCTCGCGCTTCCGTTGACGATGCTCTCCTCAGGGTCGACCCCCGCGCAGGCGGCGGCACTTCAGTGCAGTGTCGATTACAAGACGAACGACTGGGGCTCCGGTTTCACGGTGGACCTGACCCTCACCAACCGCGGCACGGACGCCATCGACGGCTGGACGCTGACCTACGCCTACTCCGGCAACCAGAAGCTGGCGAACGGCTGGAACGGCACCTGGTCACAGTCCGGCCAGAACATCACCGTGAAGAACGCCGCCCACAACGCGCGGGTCGCCGCGGGGGCCGCCGTCTCCACCGGCGCCCAGTTCTCCTACAGCGGCGGCAACACCGCGCCGACGTCCTTCTCGGTCAACGGCACGCCCTGCACCGGCGCGCACCAGCCGCCGATCGCCGTGCTGACCAGCCCGAGCGCGGGCGCCGTCTACACCCAGGGACAGGCGGTGCCCCTGGCGGCCACCGCCGCCGCCGCGGACAACGCCTCGATCAGCAAGGTGGAGTTCTACGACGACACCAAGCTGCTGGGCACGGACACGAGCGCGCCCTACACGCTCTCCGTCTCCGACTTGGCCGTGGGCAGTCATTCCCTGGTGGCGAAGGCGTACGACAGCATGGGCGCCTCCGCCGACTCCACCCCGGTCGGCATCACCGTCGCCTCCGGTCCCACCGTCGTCGCCTCACCCCTCCAACTGGGCGTCCAGTCGGGCAAGTCGGGTACGTACGAGGTGAAGCTGTCCAAGCAGCCTGCCGCGAACGTGACGGTGACCTCGGCCCGCGCGAGCGGCAACTCGGGCCTGTCGGTCTCGGCCGGCGCCTCGCTCACCTTCACGCCGCAGAACTGGAACACCGCGCAGAAGGTGACCGTCACGGCCGCGGGCTCCGGTACCGGTTCCGCCGTGTTCGAGTCGACGGCCGCGGGTCACGCGAAGGCCTCGGTCACCGTCACCCAGCTGGCGGCGGCGAAGGTCTACGACGCCCGCTTCCTCGAGCTCTACGGGAAGATCACCAACCCGGCGAACGGCTACTTCTCCCCCGAGGGGATCCCCTACCACTCGGTCGAGACGCTGATCGTCGAGGCGCCGGACCACGGTCACGAGACCACCTCGGAGGCGTACAGCTACCTCCTGTGGCTCCAGGCCATGTACGGCAAGGTGACGGGTGACTGGTCGAAGTTCAACGGCGCGTGGGACCTCATGGAGAAGTACATGATCCCCACCAAGGCCGACCAGCCGACCAACTCCTTCTACAACCCCTCCAAGCCGGCCACCTACGCCCCCGAGCTGGACACGCCGAACGAGTATCCGGCCAAGCTCGACACCGGCGTCTCGGTCGGCACGGACCCGATCGCGGGCGAACTGAAGAGCGCCTACGGCACGGACGACGTCTACGGCATGCACTGGCTCCAGGACGTCGACAACGTCTACGGCTACGGCAACTCGCCCGGCAAGTGCGAGGCGGGCCCGTCGGACACCGGCCCGTCGTACATCAACACCTTCCAGCGCGGCGCGCAGGAGTCGGTGTGGGAGACGGTGCCGCAGCCGACCTGTGACGCCTTCAAGTTCGGCGGCAAGAACGGCTATCTGGACCTGTTCACCGGTGACGCCTCCTACGCCAAGCAGTGGAAGTTCACCAACGCGCCGGACGCCGACGCGCGGGCCGTGCAGGCCGCCTACTGGGCGGATCTGTGGGCGAAGGAGCAGGGCAAGGGCTCGGCCGTCTCCGCGACGGTGGGCAAGGCCGCCAAGATGGGCGACTACCTGCGCTACTCGATGTTCGACAAGTACTTCAAGAAGGTCGGCAACTGTGTCGGACCCTCGACCTGCCCCGCGGGCACCGGCAAGGACGCCTCGTTCTACCTGATGTCCTGGTACTACGCCTGGGGCGGCGCCACGGACACCAGTGCCGGCTGGGCCTGGCGCATCGGCTCCAGCCACGCCCACGGCGGCTACCAGAACCCCCTCGCCGCCTACGCGCTCGGCAACTACGCGCCGCTGAAGCCCAAGTCGGCGACGGGCGCTGCGGACTGGGCCAAGTCCATGGACCGGCAGCTGGAGTTCTACCGCTGGCTGCAGTCGAGCGAGGGCGCCATCGCCGGTGGCGCGACCAACAGCTGGGCGGGCCGGTACGCGACCCCGCCCGCCGGGAAGTCGACGTTCTACGGCATGTACTACGACGAGAAGCCCGTGTACCACGACCCGCCGTCCAACCAGTGGTTCGGCTTCCAGGCGTGGTCCATGGAGCGGGTCGCCGAGCTGTACCAGCAGACGGGGAACGCGAAGGCCAAGGCGGTCCTCGACAAGTGGGTCGACTGGGCGCTGTCCAAGACCACGTTCAACCCGGACGGCACCTTCCGCATCCCGTCGACGCTCCAGTGGTCGGGCCAGCCCGACACCTGGAACGCCTCCAGCCCCGGCGCCAACAGCGGACTGCGCGTCACCGTCGCCGACTACACCAACGACGTCGGTGTGGCCGGCGCGTACGCCAAGACCCTGACGCACTACGCGGACCGCTCCGGTGACACGGAGGCCGCGGCGGCGGCGAAGAAGCTGCTGGACGGCATGTGGGACAACCACCAGGACGCCCTCGGGATCGCCGTCCCGGAGACCCGGGCCGACTACAACCGGTTCGACGACCCGGTGCACATCCCCAGTGGCTGGACGGGCACGATGCCGAACGGTGACGCGATCAACTCGTCGTCGACCTTCGACTCGATCCGGTCCTTCTACAAGGACGACCCGGCCTGGTCGAAGATCGAGAGCTATCTCGCCGGCGGCGCGGTGCCCTCGTTCACGTACCACCGGTTCTGGGCTCAGGCGGACATCGCCTTGGCCATGGGCTCGTACGCGGAGCTTCTCGAATAGCCCCCGCCGGGCGCTCCGCGGGTGGCGCGGGGACTTCGGCTGCGGGTCCGGCTGTGGCTGGTCGCGCAGTTCCCCGCGCCCCTGAAACAGCAGGTGCGTCCGAAGCTCCGCGTACATGGCCCCGCACCTGACGCGGGGCCACCACGGCCGGGCGGCTCCCCCGCACGGGAGTCGCCCGGCCCTCGCACGTTCCCCTCCCGCGGAAGGAACCCCACCGTGCGAAGAACCCGTATCCTCACGGCCGTGCTGGCGCTGGCGGCCGGCCTGCTCTCGGGTGCCCCCGCCGCCCTGGCCGCCGATCCCCCGGCGACGAAGCTCGCCGCGGACACCTACACCTGGAAGAACGCCCAGATCGACGGCGGTGGCTTCGTCCCGGGCATCGTCTTCAACCGCTCCGAGAAGAACCTGGCCTACGCCCGCACGGACATCGGCGGAGCCTACCGCTGGCAGGAGTCCTCCAAGACCTGGACGCCGCTGCTGGACTCGGTCGGCTGGGACGACTGGGGGCACACGGGCGTCGTCGGTATCGCGTCCGACTCCGTCGATCCGAACCGGGTGTACGCGGCGGTGGGCACGTACACCAACAGCTGGGACCCGAAGAACGGAGCGGTCATGCGCTCCTCCGATCGGGGCGCGAGCTGGCAGAAGACGAATCTGCCGTTCAAGCTGGGCGGCAACATGCCGGGGCGGGGCATGGGCGAGCGGCTGGCCGTCGACCCGAACCGCAACAGCGTGCTGTACCTGGGGGCGCCCAGCGGCAAGGGGCTGTGGCGGTCGACGGATGCGGGCGTGACCTGGTCGCAGGTCGCGAACTTCCCCAACGTGGGCAATTACGTGGCGGATCCGAGTGACACGTCCGGCTACTCCAGCGACAACCAGGGCATCGTCTGGGTCACCTTCGACGAGTCCACGGGCACGTCCGGCAACGCGACGAAGACGATCTACGTCGGGGTCGCCGACAAGGACAACGCGGTGTACCGGTCGACGGACGCGGGCGCCACCTGGCAGCGGCTGGCCGGGCAGCCCACCGGCTACCTCGCCCACAAGGGCGTGCTGGACGCGAAGAACGGCTTCCTCTACCTCGCCTACAGCGACAAGGGCGGCCCGTACGACGGCGGCAAGGGCCAACTGTGGCGGTACGCGACGGGCACGGGGGCCTGGACGAACATCAGCCCGGTCGCGGAGGCCGACACCTTCTACGGATTCAGCGGACTGACGGTGGACCGGCAGAAGCCGGGCACGGTGATGGCGACCGCGTACAGCGCCTGGTGGCCGGACACGCAGATCTTCCGCTCCACGGACAGCGGCGCGACCTGGACCAAGGCGTGGGACTACACGTCGTACCCGAACCGCGAGAACCGCTACACGATGGACGTCTCGTCCGCGCCGTGGCTCACCTGGGGCGCGAACCCGCAGCCGCCCGAGCAGACGCCGAAGCTGGGCTGGATGACCGAGGCCCTGGAGATCGACCCGTTCGACTCGAACCGCATGATGTACGGGACGGGCGCGACGATCTACGGCACCGAGAACCTCGGGAACTGGGACAGCGGCGGCAAGTTCACCGTCAAGCCGATGGTCCGGGGACTGGAGGAGACGGCGGTCAACGACCTCGCCTCTCCCCCGTCGGGCGCCCCGCTGCTGAGCGCGCTCGGTGACATCGGCGGCTTCCGGCACACGGACCTGACGAAGGTGCCGTCGATGATGTTCACGCAGCCGAACTTCACGACGACGACGAGCCTGGACTTCGCCGAGTCGAACCCGGACACCGTGGTCCGGGTGGGCGACCTGGACTCGGGCCCGCACATCGCCTTCTCGACGGACAACGGGGCCAACTGGTTCGCGGGGACCGACCCTTCGGGCGTGAGCGGCGGCGGCACGGTCGCGTCGGCGGCCGACGGCAGCCGGTTCGTGTGGAGCCCCCAGGGCGCGGGCGTGCACCACACGACCGGCTTCGGCACGTCATGGCAGGCGTCGGGCGGGATCCCCGCCGGGGCGATCGTCGAGTCGGACCGGGTCGACCCGAAGACCTTCTACGGCTTCAAGTCGGGCAAGTTCTACATCAGTACGGACGGCGGCGCGACCTTCAAGGAGTCCCCGGCCACCGGGCTGCCGAGCGGCGACAGCGTCCGCTTCAAGGCGCTGCCCGGCGGGAAGGGCGACGTGTGGCTGGCGGGCGGCGCGACCGACGGCGCGTACGGGCTGTGGCACTCCACGGACGGCGGGACGAGCTTCACCAAGCTCTCCAACGTGGAGCAGGCCGACACCATCGGCTTCGGCAAGGCGGCGCCCGGCGCCTCCTACCAGACGCTGTACACCAGCGCGAAGATCGGCGGCGTGCGCGGCATCTTCCGCTCCACGGACAAGGGCGCGAGCTGGACGCGCATCAACGACGACGCCCACCAGTGGGGTTGGACGGGCGCGGCGATCACCGGCGACCCGCGGGTGTACGGCCGTGTCTACGTCTCCACGAACGGCCGAGGCGTCGTCTACGGCGACAGCTCCGGCGGCGGCACGACGGACCCGGGCCCCGGCCCCGACCCGGCGGGCCCCTGCAAGGTGACGTACAAGGTCACCAGCCAGTGGTCGGGCGGCTTCCAGGCGGACGTCCAGCTCACCAACACCGGTACCGCGGCCTGGAACGGCTGGTCCCTCGGCTGGACCTTCGCGGACGGCCAGAAGCTGACCCAGGCCTGGAACGCCGGTGCGACGCAGTCGGGCGCGGCGGTGACGGCGAAGAACGTCGGCTGGAACGCGAACGTGGCGGCGGGCTCGTCGGTGGGCTTCGGCTTCACGGCGAACTGGTCGGGCACGAACACGAAACCGGCCGCGTTCAAGCTGGGTGAGCAGACCTGCACCCTTGCCTGACCGTGCGGTCCGAGGGCGTGTGCCGGCGACGGCACGCGCCCTCTCCGCATGCCGGGACCGACATTGCCCCACCGTCTCCGTCTCCGTCACCGAGAAGGCGCGGTCGGACGACAGGGCGGAACCGGCGCCCACGGTGTCAGCGGCGGCTTCGGCCGGACCGCGCGCCGCGGTCGGGGCCGGCCGTCACCGGCCGGGCCCGGTGGCCGTACCGTTCCGCCGGTTCGGTCGCGGTCCGGGCGATCCGGTCGCGCAGTTCGGGGGGATCGAGCACCTCGATGCCGCTGCCCAGGCGCAGAAAATCGGCGTGGGCACGGTCGACGGACTCGATGGCGACGGTGACACGGGTCCAGCCGTCCTCCTCCACGTGTGCGTCGGTCTGCGCCGGGCCGGGCAGGGGCACACCCGGTGCCAGCCGGACCACGGCCCGGGCCGGGCGGAGCCGGTGGTGGAAGTCGCGCTGGTACGCCGCCCAGTACCCGGCCAGGTCGAAGTCGCCCGGGTGGGTGAACTCCTCCTCGGTGGCGGTGAGTCGGAGGATCTGGTCGACCCGGTAGGTGCGGGGGACGCCCGGGCCCGCGACGACGTACCAGCGGCCCGCCTTGAGGAGGAGGCCGTACGGCTCAAGGCGGCGCTCCACGTCGGTGGGCTCACGCCAGCGGCGGTACAGCACGTGCACGGCGCGGCGGTTCCAGACGGCGTCGGCCACGGCCGGGAGGTACGGCGTCTCGTCGGCGTCGGCGTACCAGCCGGGCGCGTCGAGGTGGAAGCGGCCGCTGATCCGGTCGGCGTGCGGGCGCAGTTCGGACGGCAGCGCGGCGCGGACCTTGAGCTGGGCGGCGGCCAGGACGGAACCGAGACCCAGCTGGGCGGCGGCACCGGGGGCACCGGCGAGGAAGAGCGCCTCGGCCTCGTCGGCGGTCATCCCGGTGAGGCGGGTGCGGTAGCCGTCCAGCAGGCGGTAGCCGCCGGAGTGGCCCGCGTCGGCATACAGCGGGACACCGGCCGCGCTCAGCGCCTCGACGTCCCGGTACACCGTCCGTACCGACACCTCCAGTTCCTCGGCGAGCTGGGCGGCGGTCATCCGGCCGCGGGTCTGGAGCAGCAGGAGGACGGAGACGAGCCGGCTGGACTTCACTGACACAGGATGTCAGTGAAGCGGTCCTAGCGTCCCGGCATGGGCTTCACCGAGAAACTGCTGACCGTGCCCCCACCCATCGAGGTGGCCGGACGCCACATCAAGCGCTACCACGTCACCGCCGATCCCGCGGGCATCGAACCCGAGGTGGAGAAGGCGGCGTACGCGATCCTGCCGGAACTGCTGCCGGAGCCGGACGGCACGCCCCCGGCGACCTTCGTCGTCCTGCACCGGGGCGGTGACGACGGCGCCTACCTGAACGCGTACAGCTGGGTGTGGGACAACGTCCTGCACTTCAAGGGCGCGGCGGCGGGACAGCCCGTGCTGGGCTGCCCGGACCGGCATCCCGCCCACTTCATCACTCCCGAACTGCCGTGGATCGGCTGTGTCTGGGAGCTGCCGCCGATCCTGCACGAGCGGGACGCCTGGGTGCGGCACCTGCTCACACCCGACGTCCCGGACCTCCAGGCCTACGTGGCCGACTCGCTGCCCGAAGGAACCACAGGAGACCGCCTATGAGCAGCCCGCACGACTTCGGCTTCTTCCACGGCGCGGGGGACGTCCGGCACCGGCGCCGCACCGACTTCCTCGACCCGGACGGCACCCGGCACCTGGACCGAGTTCCGGGGAACCAGCCTATGCCGGCCGCTGTTCGACGGGGCCGCGAACGTCGGCGAGATCGACATGCCGCGGCTGTCGGCCAAGGGCGCGACCCTTCAGGTGTCCCCGCGGTCGACAGGGAACGCCTGCTCCCAGCGGGCCGACGTGGCGGAGACACCCGACCAGACGAACCGGACCCGCACCTCCTTGCCGTCGTGCGTGTCGTCGCCGTAGAACTTCAGCCGGCCTTCCGGAACGACCGCAGGCTGAACACCGGGTCGGGGCGGGGCCGGTCCTGGTCGGGAAGGCGCGCGAGGCGGGTGGCGAAACCGCCGGCGAGCGGATCGCCCGGCGGCAGCGTGACGAACCAGCCCCGGTGCAGGTCGGCGATGGTACGGCGAGGGCTGCGGCCCTGGCCGTGACCGGTGAAGCGGGCCTGCCCGGCCGCGACCAGGCCGTGGGCGGCGGCGCAGGACGCGACGTCCGCCGCCGCGTCCCGGACCGGGCTGGGCGGCCGGGAGGACAGGACGACATCGATGTCACTGCCCACGTTGTGGGAGGCGGCCTTGTCGACCGTCGTGACGTAGATCCCCCCGGGCCGCAACACCCGGGCGCACTCGCCGACGATGGTCCGCACCTCGGCGGGCCCGGCGGCCAGATGCAGCAGCCACACGCTGCACACGGCGTCGAACTGCCCGTCCCGGAAGGGCAGCCGGCGGCTGTCGGCGCGTACGACGGCACCGGGCAGCCGGGTGGAGGCCTGCCGGGCCATCGCGGGGGCGAGGTCGACACCGGTCACCCGCATGCCGTCGCGGGCGGCGGCGAACCGGCGGGTCACGATGCCCGTTCCGCAGGCGACGTCGAGCAGGGCACGCGTGTCCGGCGGCAGCAGGCTCAGCACCGCCTCCGCGGCGGCCGCCGCCCGGGGCTCGCCGCCGCGCGAGGCGTCGTACCGCTCCGCTTCCTTGTCGTAGTCGAGCACCCCGTCAGTGTGCCCCGTGACCGGGGGCGAGGTCCTCCACCCTGCGGGCGAGCTCGAAGTCCTTCTCGGTGACGGCGCCGCCCGCGCTGTGCGTGTGCAGGGCCAGGGAGACGGTGTTGTAACCGAGCGTGAGGTCGGAGTGGTGGTTCAGCTCCTCCTGGACCTGGGCGATGTGCACGACCATCGCCGTCGCCGCGAAGTGCGAGCCGAGCCGGTAGGAGCGGATGAGGTGGTCCTTGTCGAGCGACCAGCCCGGCAGCTCGGCCAGCCGGTCCTCGATCTCCTTCTGCGACAGCGGTTCGACGGGCATGGGCTGCGCTCCTTGTCGTGATCCGGAGTCCTCGGGGTGTTCCCTCAGCCTGCCACAGCCCGGCTGCCGAGACCCTGGTCACGAGATTGCGCCTGTCCGGCACGACCGGTTCTCGACTACGGTCCTGACATGACCACTCACGCGTCCACCGCCGAGAAGGGCGTGGGTCCGCTGCTGCGGGCCTGGCGGGAGCAGCGGCGGGTCAGCCAGCTGGAGCTGGCCCTGCGCGCGGACTCCTCGGCCCGGCACATCAGCTTCGTCGAGACCGGCCGCTCCCGGCCCAGCGAGGAGATGGTGCTGCGGCTGGCCGAGCACCTGGAGGTGCCCGTGCGGGAGCGCAACGCGCTGCTGCTCGCCGCCGGTTACGCCCCGCGCTACCCGGAGACCCCGCTGGACGACCCGGCGCTGGGCGCGCTGCGGGAGGGCATCGAGCGTCTGATCAGCGGCTACGAGCCGTATCCGGCGCTGGTCGTGGACGCGCTGTACAACGTGGTGGCCGCCAACCGCGGGGTCATGACGCTGGTCGACGGGGTCTGCCCCTCACTGCTCGAACCGCCGCTGAACGCGATGCGGCTGGCCCTGCACCCGCGGGGCCTCGCACCGCGCATCCGCAATCTGCGCGCCTGGCGTGGTCATCTGCTGGAACAGATGGAGCGGCAGATCGCGCTGCACCGCTCGGAGCCGCTGCGGGCGTTGTACGAGGAGGTGGCGGCCTATCCGGCGCCCGAGGCGGATCCGGCGGACGAGCCGTCGGAGCCGGTGCCGTACTTCGCGCTGCCGCTGCGGATCGAGCACGAGGGGCGGACGCTGTCGTTCATCTCCTCGATCGCCACGTTCAACACCCCGATGGACGTGACCGTCGCCGAGCTGGCCATCGAGACCCTGCTCCCGGCCGACCCGGCGACGGTCAAGTACCTTCAGGAGCTCATGTCCTGACGGGCCTTCAGGGCTGTGTGCTGGAGGACGGCGAACGCGGCCACGGTCAGGGCCTGGAGCACCGTCCACACGGCGCCCGGAGTGCTCGGTGTGAGCCACAGCGCCAGGGCCACCAGGCTCACCGCCGCCCAGGCGAGGTTGCCCTCGACGACGGCCCGCACGCCGAGCGTCGGCGGTCGTCGGCGGGCGGCCAGCAGCCCCACGCCCGCCGCGTAGAGCGCCAGGAACGCGCCGAGGGCGAGCAGCAGCGTGGCGTCGGCGCCGAGGAAGCGCCCGAGGGGACCGGAGAACGCCAGGTAGGCGAGCGCGTTGGCGCCGGTCACCACGGCGTCCAGGGCGAGGAAGCGGCGCAGCATGGACTGCGGCTCGGAGGTCCGGGCGAGTGCGGCGAGCTGGATCGCGGACATGGGGAGTCACCCTCCGTCGGGTCGTGGTGCGGCGGCTGGGACCGGGTCCCGGGCCGGAGTGCGCCGGCCCGGGACCCGGTGGGTTCACGATCCCGTTCGGGCGGCTTCCGGTCGATTACCCGCGGGGTAATGCCCCTGGCTCTCCCCCACTTCCGCGATCTTCCCGGTGCGAGCCCTGTGATACCCCCGGCCGGACGTGACAGACTGATCGCAGGCTTGGCACGTTGGGGAGGCGTGGCGTGAGTGAACGGCGGGCCGCACCCACCGTGGGCCAGGTGGTCCTGGGCAAGCGGTTGCAGGAGCTGCGCGAGGCCGCGGGCCTCAGTCGTGACGAGGCCGCGAAGGTGCTGCGGGTCGCCCCCGCGACCGTCCGGCGGATGGAGACCGCCGACGTCGCGCTGAAGATCCCGTACGTGCAGATCCTGCTGACCGCGTACGGGGTGGCCGAGGACGAGGTGACCGCGTTCGTCGACCTCACCGAGGAGGCGAACCGGCCGGGCTGGTGGCAGCGGTTCCACGACGTGCTGCCGGAGTGGTTCAGCCTGTACGTGAGCCTGGAGGGCGCCGCCCGGATCATCCGGTCGTACGAGCCGCACTTCGTGCCGGGGCTGCTGCAGACCGAGGGGTACGCGCGGGCCGTGCTGGAGGCCGGCACCATCGCGAACGCGGGGCCGGAGGCCATCGAGCGGCATGTGTCGCTGCGCATGGAGCGGCAGCGGCTCCTGGACCGCCCGGACGCGCCGCACCTGTGGGTCATCATGGACGAGACGGTGCTGCGGCGCCCGGTGAGCGTCGACGGCCGGGTGATGCGGGACCAGCTGGACAAGCTGCTGGAGTACGCCGGGCGCGACCGGGTCACCCTCCAGATCGCCGAGTTCGCCGACGGCCCCCATCCGGGGACGTACGCGCCGTTCTCCCTGTTCCGCTTCGCCGAGCCGGAACTGCCCGACATGGTCTTCACCGAGTATCTGACCGGTGCGCTGTACCTGGACTCCCGCAAGGAGGTCTCCACGCATCTGGAGGTGCTGGACCACATGACGGCCGGGGCGGGCTCCGCGCAGCGCACCGAGGAACTGTTGCGGGAGTACCGCGAGCGCTACTGAGCTCCTCGTCTCCCGCACGTGACGTCATGGCACGGGTTCTGACCCGTACGGGCGCCGCCGGCAGGTGTGCTCCCCGGCCCGCCCCTAGCGTCTGGGATGACGGGGCGGGCAAGGGAGCGCACGCGAAGGAGGTCCGATGCCCGGATTCGAGGTGCTGTACCAGGCGGCGGCGCTGTGCCTGATGTACCCCGACGACGACTTCCGCGCCCGGCTGCCGCTGCTGCGCGAAGCAGCCCCGCAGCTAAGAGAGTTCGCCGATCACGCGGCCGTGACCCCGCCGAGGGAACTGGCAGCGCACTACGTCGAGGTGTTCGAGGCCGGACAGGACCACAGCCTGTATCTGAGCGTCTGGCGGGAGGCGGCGCCGGCACCCTCCGAGGAGATGTACCGCGCGCACGGCCTGGAGACCACCGGCGAGGAACCGCCGGACTTCCTGCCGGCGGTCCTGGAGTGCGCGGCCCGCACCGGCGACACCGGGCTGCTGGCGGAGCACCGCGACGGCCTGGACCAGCTCCGGACCAGACTCACCGACTTCGGCACGCCGTACGCGACGGTCCTGGACGCGGTCTGCGCGACACTGCCGTCCGCGCACACCGGGGCCTAGGAGCCGAGGGACACGACATTCCGGTCGGTGAGGGCGCCGGCGAAGAAGGCGTGCACCTCGTCCACGTCGCCGTGCGGGTACTCTCCCCATCCGGCACCGGTCCGGCCGCGGCCGATCTGGAGCTGGCCGGAGCCGCGCCGGCCGTTCGGCAGGTCCGCGGTCGCGTCGGCGTCGGTCTGTCCGTCGACGTAGACGAGCGGCTGCTTCGGCGGCAGGTCGTCCGCGGCCTGGGCCACGCCGGTGCCGGTGGTCATCACGGCCGCCACCGCACACCCCACCGTCAGCAGTCCGTGTCCGCCGGATCTCTTCCGTGCGTCCAACCGTCCTCGCGGAGAGTCGGACTAGGCGGCACCGCCCTTCTCGTCCCGCCCGTTCTTCTCCTCGTCCACGATCTCCGCGTCCACCACTCCCTCCTCGTCCCTGGGTGCGGTGGAGGGCTCCTCCGTGGGGGCCTGCTGGGCCTGGGCGTACATCGCCTGGCCCATCTTCTGGCTGACGGAGGCGAGTTTCTCGACACCTGCGCGCAGGGCGGCGGTGTCCGCCTGCTGTTCCAGCCCTTCCTTCACCTCGGCGACGGCCGACTCGACCTCGGACTTCGTGTCGGCCGGGACGCGGTCGCCGTTCTCGCGGAGGAAGTTCTCGGTCTGGTAGACGAGTTGCTCGGCCTGGTTGCGGGTCTCGGCGGCCTCGCGGCGCTTGCGGTCCTCGTCGGCGTACTGTTCGGCCTCGCGCATCATGCGGTCGATGTCGTCCTTGGGCAGGGCCGAGCCGCCGGTCACGGTCATCTTCTGCTCGCGGCCGGTCGCCAGGTCCTTCGCGGAGACGTGCATGATGCCGTTGGCGTCGATGTCGAACGCCACCTCGATCTGCGGCACGCCGCGCGGCGCCGGCGGCAGGCCGGTCAGGTCGAAGACGCCCAGCTTCTTGTTGTACACGGCGATCTCCCGTTCGCCCTGGTAGACCTGGATGCCGACCGAGGGCTGGTTGTCCGCCGCCGTCGTGAAGATCTCCGAACGCCGTGTCGGGATGGTCGTGTTGCGCTCGATGAGCTTCGTCATGATGCCGCCCTTGGTCTCGATGCCCAGGGACAGCGGAGTGACGTCGAGCAGCAGCACGTCCTTGACGTCGCCGCGGATGACGCCCGCCTGGAGGGCGGCGCCCACGGCCACGACCTCGTCGGGGTTGACGCCCTTGTGCGGGTCCTTCCCGGTGAGCTCCTTGACCAGGTCGGTCACCGCGGGCATCCGGGTCGAGCCGCCGACGAGGATCACGTGGTCGATCGCCGACAGCTTCACGCCGGCGTCCTTGACCGCCTGGTGGAACGGGGCCTTGCAGCGGTCGAGCAGATCGGCGGTGAGCTCCTGGAACTGGGCCCGGGTCAGCTTCTCGTCGAGATGCAGGGGCCCTTCGGCGGAGGCCGTGATGTAGGGCAGGTTGATCGTCGTCTCGGTCGAGCTGGACAGCTCGATCTTGGCCCGCTCGGCGCCCTCGCGCAGCCGCTGCACGGCCATCTTGTCGGTGCCGAGGTCGATGCCGTTCTGGCCCTTGAACCGCTTGATCAGGTACTCGACGATCCGCTGGTCCCAGTCGTCGCCGCCGAGGTGCGTGTCGCCGTTGGTGGCCTTCACCTCGATGACGCCCTCGCCCATCTCCAGCAGCGACACGTCGAAGGTGCCGCCGCCGAGGTCGAAGACGAGCACCGTCTGGTCGTTCTCCTTGTCCAGGCCGTAGGCGAGGGCCGCGGCCGTCGGCTCGTTGATGATCCGCAGGACCTTCAGGCCCGCGATCTCACCGGCCTCCTTGGTGGCCTGCCGCTGGGAGTCGTCGAAGTAGGCGGGGACGGTGACCACCGCGTCGGTGACGTCCTCGCCGAGGTAGGACTCGGCGTCCCGCTTCAGCTTCTGCAGCACCCGCGCGGACAGCTCCTGCGCCCGGTACCGGGTGCCGTCCACGTCGCCCTCGTCGGGGAAGCGCCAGTGCGCGTCGCCCATGTACCGCTTGACGGAGCGGGCGGTGCGCTCCACGTTCGTCACGGCCTGCCGCTTGGCCACCTCCCCGACCAGCACCTCGCCGTTCTTGGCGAACGCCACGACCGAGGGCGTCGTTCTGGCCCCCTCGGCGTTGGCGATGACGGTGGGCTCGCCGCCTTCCAGCACGGCGACCACCGAGTTCGTGGTTCCGAGGTCGATTCCGACCGCACGTCCCATCGCTGTCCCCTTCCGCCAGGGCGGCGCTCTTCCCACTCTCCAGCACAAAACTTGAGTGCGCTGTTGTCAATGCCGCGAAGGGGTGATCGCCCCGCGCAGCGCCACGGCGCGCCGGGGACGGTCCGTGACGAGCACGTCGACGCGCGGGTGGGCGAGGAAGGCCCGCATGAGGGTGTCGTCGTTGACGGTCCACACCATGGTGAACAGGCCGTGCCGGGTGGCCTGGCGCAACACGCCGGCCCTGGCCAGCCGCTGGTGCACCGCGACACCGTGGGCCCCGCAGGCCCGGATGCGCCGGGCGGGGAAGAGCTCGCTCAGGCGCGTCCCGGGCAGCCGGGCCAGGGCCAGCTCCCTGCGGTCACGCCCCAGGGACAGGGCGGTGCGCACACCCGGGTGACGCCGGGTGACGGCGGCGACGGACCGGTCCTCGAGCGTCGTCACGACGAGCCCGTCCACACCGAGCAGGGCCACCGCCCGGTCGATCACCTCCCGCTCGTAGCCGGTCTCCTTGAGGTCCAGGTGGGCCACGAGTTTCCCGGCGATCAGCGCCATGACCTCGTCCACGACGGGCACGGCGTATCCGGCCCGCTCGCACAGCTCGGCGTGCGTGAGCGCGGACAGCGGCGGCCCGGCGGGGCCGACCCGTGGGTCGTGGTAGACGACGAGGACCCCGTCCCTGGTGCGGCGGATGTCGAACTCGACGTACTCCGCACCGGACGCGATCGCGTCCTCGTACGCCTCCCAGGTGGCCGGGCCGGCGCGCTCGGAGCCGCCCCGGTGGGCGGAGACGGCGGCGTGTGGCGTCATGGTCGTCGGTTCCCGGAGGGTGAGCGGGCAGGCGGCACGGGGGCGAAGGCGTCGTCGGGCGCGGGCAGCAGCGATCCGGAGCGGGTGCTGACCCGTCTGAGCAGGACCCAGCCGATCACGACCAGGACGACGAAGGGCAGCCAGGCCAGGGCGTACGCGGTGCCGTAGGCGCGCATGTCGAGGATGGAGCGGTGCTCGTCGACGTTCGTGCCGTTCACGCCGAAGAAGGCCAGCAGCAGGGTCGGGGGCAGGGCGATCAGGGTGGCCGCGGCGACCAGGCCGGAGACCGTGCGGTCGCGGCGGTCGTCGCGCTCGGCGAGTTCGGCGTCCAGGGCGGCGGAGCGGGCGCCGATCACGGAGGTCAGACGCTCGACCATGCGGGCCGAGTTCTCCAGGCTGTCCCGGATGCCGAGGGCGTCGCGCAGCGAGGACTGGAAGGCCTCCGTGACCATTTCGGGGATCAGCAGGCTGTCGACGTAGGCCTCGACGCCGAAGGCCAGGTCGAGCTGGAGTTCGTTGACACCGGCGGAGAGGCGGGAGATCAGGGAGCGGATCTCGGTGGGCGAGTCGGTCAGGGCCTGCTCGTTGGCCTTCATCATGGCGAAGGCCGCCAGCCGGGCACGCTGGAGCACGGACAGGGCGGAGATCATGCCCACGGCGACGAGGACCAGGCCGTTCTCCACGTGCGGGGCCCAGCCGGCCTGGACGGAGACGCCCCGGCCGAGGGCGGACAGGGTGAGGCCGTGGTTCCTGAGGTGCGGGGCGAGGCTGGTGTCGTAGGGCGTGGCGGGGTTCCACGGCATCCGGCCGCGGTAGACGAGCTCGTTCAGCAGGACGGCCTTGCGGGCCTCGTCGGCGCTGAGCAGTTCCCGCTGTAACCGGCCGCCGGGAAAGACGAGTTGGTGGACGTTCTGGCCCAGGGCGAGCGGCCGTCCGCCGAGCCGCGCGGCCACGGTCTGCAGGAGCGGGCGGTCGTCGAGCTCGATCCGCTCACGGTCGAAGCAGGTCGCGGCCAGCCAGGCGGCGAGGTCACCGGCGGTGGTCTCGCCCGCGAAGGCACAGTCCACGACCAGGGTGGCGTCACCGCGCGGAGTGGTGACGACGAGGATCCGCAGGGAGGCGAGCCCCAGGCCGTGGTCCCCGTGCGGAAGCCTCAGCCGCCGGACGGCGACCTGTTCGTCGAGGACCGGGACGGGGAGCACGTCCCGGCTGGTCATCAGGTGCCCGGCGAAGCGGCCGTAGTCGTAGCGGTCGACGAGGGCGCCCAGCGCGCTGTCCCGGGGGCGCAGCCGTCCGGAGAGGCTGAACAGCAGCAGGACGCGGGTCCGGTCACGGGTGGCGGAGTCGAGCACCGTCGCGTTCGGGGACGTTCCCGGCAGCATCGCGTTCCTTCCGGCCCGGCGGTTCGAGGCGTCTGGTTCCTACCCCGGCCCGGGGTGGTGAACCGACGACGCCGCGCGGGCCGTCCTGGTGGGCGGACCCGCGCGGCGGGAGGTGCGGCAGGTCAGGTGAGCTTGGCGGTCAGCGTGATCGGGGTGGCCTTGAGGGCCTGGCTGACCGGGCAGCCGACCTTGGCCTCGTCGGCGGCGGCCTGGAAGGCCGCCTCGTCGATGCCGGGGACGGTGCCCTCCACGGTGAGGTGGATGCCGGTGATGCCCTCACCCGGCTGGAAGGTGACGTCGGCCGAGGTGATGAGCTTGGTGGGCGGCGTCCCGGCCTTGTTGAGGATGTTGGAGAAGGCCATCGAGAAGCAGCTGGAGTGGGCGGCCGCGATCAGCTCCTCGGGGCTGGTCTTGCCGTTCGCCTCCTGGGCGCGCGAGGCCCACGTCACCGGCTGCTCGCCGATGGCACCGGAGGAGTCGAAGGTGACGACGCCGTTGCCCTCGAGCAGGTTGCCTTCCCAGACCGTGTGTGCGGAGCGCGTGGTAGCCACGAGTTCTTCCTTTCGCGTGCGGACTCGCGTGCGGGCCCGTCACCGGGCCCCGTGTCCCCCATCCGATCACACTACGGCTCAACTCACGCGGAAGACCGGTCCTCTGGCGCTGAACGGCAGCCGTGCTCCCTGCGGAATCAGGTACGCGTGCTCGCGCCGCACCCGCAGGACGTCGCACCAGCCGTCGGTGATGATCAGCACGGGCGCGCCGGGCGGGAAGTCGTCGGCGCGGTGCAGCAGGTCGATGCCGGGCTGCAGGACGGTGCCGCCGCGGCCGTGCACACGGACCCGGCCGGCGATCTCGGTGACGGGCAGGTAGCCGGCGTCGTGCGGGGCCGCGTCGCAGAACACGACCCGGGCGGCCGGTACGTCCCGGGCTCCGGCGTAGGAGGCGATGGCGCCCAGTGCCTTGCCGAGCAGGACGCGGTTCATGGAGCCGGAGGTGTCCAGGACCACGCCGAAGGTGCAGCGGGCGATCTCCTCGGGCGGGAAGTACCGTCCGGCGCGCGGGATGCCGGGGGTGGCCGCCTGGCGCCGCGACGGGCGGGCGTAGGACCGCACGGGCCGGGGGCTGGGCACGAACTCGTCGAACCAGCGGGCGAGTCGCGCGTCCCAGGGCAGCGGCGGATGGCTGAGCGCGCGGATCTCCTCGACCAGGCCGCCGGGCAGGAACCCGCGCTCCTGGCGCTGGTGGAGGTCGAGGCCCTGGGCGAGGCCGCGGCGGTAGAAGGCGTCGAGGTCGACGTAGTCACGGGGCGGGCCGAGCGGGCCGCCGAGGATGTCCCCGACGCCCTTGCCGCGCAGTGTGGCCAGCCGGCGTGCGCGGCGCAGGTCGCCGGCGATGCGGTCGTAGACCTCCTCGGCGGACAGGCCCGCGAGGTCCGGGTCGAACAGCAGCCCCTCGGGCATGGTGCCGACCTGCATCTCCTTCAGCCAGCCGTTGACGACGTAGTCGCAGGCGACGTTGAAGAGGTACGGGTCGCGGGTGCCGCAGCGGTCGCCGTGCCGCAGGGCGGCGTGCAGCATCTCGTGGGCGAGGACGAACCGCCACTCCTCGTCGTCGAGGCGGCGCAGCGGATTGACGTAGATCTCGGCCGCCTCGGCGTCGACCGCCGCGACGCCGATGCCGTGGGCGCGGGCGAGTTCGGCGTCGGCGATCAGCTTGATGCCGGAGGCGATGCCGCCGAGCAGCGGGTACGAGGAGATGAACCAGCTCAGCGCCCGCTCCCAGGGGCGCCGCCGGGGGGCGTCGCCGTCCAGGCTGTCGCGACGGCCGCCCGCCATGTCCATCGCGGCGGACACGGTCCGGGTCAGGGCGGTCGCGAAGGCCAGCTGCCAGTCGGGCGGCTGGGACCAGCCCACCCACGGCACCAGCACCTGGTCGGGCTCGTCGCCCGCCGTGCCGCAGCGCTCGTACACGGCGGGCAGTCCGTCGCGGCGCCAGCGGGTGGCGAGCTGCTCCTCGTCGCCGTCCGGGTAGGAGGCGGGCAGGTGCTCGGGGGTCTCGCCGATGGTGAAGCCGAGCAGGAAGCGGTTGACGACGACGCAGCGGGCCGCGAGGTCGTGGCGGTCGGGCTGGACGCGTTCGCCCTTGGCCGCCGGGACGTGCCCGAAGCCCAGGTGCAGGACGGCGTGGGCGAGCGCCCAGGCCCAGGCGGCCGGTTCGGCCAGGCGCGAGGGGTGGGCGTGCAGATCGCCGTCGGAGTCGACGGCCACGAGTCCGTCACGGGGCGCGAAGCGGCACTCCTCGTGACGGCAGACGTCGAACTCCACCGCCGCGAGGGCGGGGTTGGCCTTCATCAGCCGCATCCCCTCGGCGAAGGCCTCGGCGGCGAGGTCCCGCTTCTTCTTCTCCCGCTCCTTGCCCCGGCCACGGCTCACCGGCGGGCCTCCACCAGCCGGGGCATGTCGCGTGCCGCCTCGACGAGGAACCAGGAGGGCAGTACGGGGTTGCCGTCGCTGTCGGAGGCGATGACGGTCTGGGCGACCTCGACGGAGATCTCCGCGAGCCGCACCAGCAGCGACTTGGCGCGGTAGGCGGTCTGCCGGCCGTTCGCGGACATGTGCTCCTTGCTCACGGGCAGTTCCTTGACCAGACGGCCGCGGAAGGACTCGGCGAGGTAGTAGAGCAGGTCACGGTCCTCCGGCCGGTTCGGCCAGGGGGCGTCGCCCTTGATGACGGCCTCGATGCCGAAACGGCTGCGGACGATCTTGACGTAGCCGCAGAAGGCGGTCGCGTGCGCCGGGGTCAGTGTGCCGTGCGCCAGGACCTTCAGGGTCTCCTCGTCGAGGTCCCGCCCGAAGGAGTGCAGGGCGTCGGAGAGCATGTGCCAGGAGCGGGGTGTGGAGAACGGCTCCTCGCTCTTCGGCGGCTTGGACCACAGGTGGTCGGGGCGGTCGGTGAGGTGGTCCACGATCCAGGGGTGGATGCCGTTGCCCGCGGCCCAGGTCAGCCAGTCCTTCGCGGAGGCCTCCAGGTGCACGTGCGCGAGGCGGTTGACGAGCGCGGAGGCGACGGGCCGGGCGAGCGCGTTGTCGGTGGCGCGGTTCCCGGCGCCGATGACGATCGAGCCCTCGGGCAGTTCGTAGCTGCCGATCCGGCGGTCCAGGATCAGCGAGTAGAACGCCTTCTGCACGTCCGGTGTGGCCGCGTTGAGCTCGTCCAGGAAGAGGCAGTACGGCTCGTCCCGGGCGATCGTCTCCGGCGGGCAGAACACCGAGCGGCCGTCGCGGATCTGCGGGACGCCGATGAGGTCCTCGGGGGCCAGCTGGGTGCCCAGCAGGCTCACGCACTCCAGGCCCA
The DNA here is from genome assembly GCF_042955215.1 of Streptomyces sp. NPDC012466. Lineage (NCBI taxonomy): Bacteria > Bacillati > Actinomycetota > Actinomycetes > Kitasatosporales > Streptomycetaceae > Streptomyces > Streptomyces sp. NPDC012466. Next base: position 789,624 of record NZ_JBIBEQ010000001.1, read on the forward strand.
GCGACTCGGCGAAGTTCCGTACCAGGGAGGACTTCCCGATGCCGGGGGCGCCCCAGATGAAGACCGGCCGGACGGTGGCCAGGCCGAGCAGCAGGTCGGGGATGCGGGCGGGCGTGACGGTGACGGCTGCCTGCAAGGCGGCGACTCCTCGGGGCTGTTCGAAGGGGACGCGCAGATGTGCGGCGTCCGGTGCGAACAGTGTGTGCGGACGGCCCCGGTGGGCGCAGCCGATTTTCAGGCGGCGCGGTCCTCCACGGTGGCCTCCAGCGGCACCTGCGGTCCGCTCGACTCGCGCAGCCAGCGCCGCAGCACCCGGTGCACGTGCTCGGCGCCCACGAGTTCCTCGCCCTCCGCGACCGGTGGGGAGACGCCGAGCGGCGACAGCAGGAAGGGTCTGCCCTGGGCGCCGCCCAGCCCGCCGTGGGAGCCGATCTGCTCCTCGAAGGCCAGGACTTCGCCGTCGGCCGGGTCGTGGATGGAGTTGACCATGATGTCGGCGGTGTGCGGGAACGCGTGCGTACGGCGGACCGCTTCGGCGGCGCCCGGCCCGAACGGGGCGAGCGGGCCCGGGTTGTCGTCGAGGTCGGCCAGCGGGATCTCGGCGCCGTACGCGCCGAGGACGACGCCGCCGTGCTTCTCGCTGCGGACCAGCAGGAAGCCGATGCCGGGGTGGTTGGCGAGGGTCGGCAGCAGCGCGGGGTGGCGGGCGTCGATCTCCTCCTTGCTCATCCGGTGCGTCACGTCCGGGAAGGAGACCAGGCCGAGGTTGCCGGAGGCCAGCACGATCGGCTCCTCGCTGCGTCCGGGGCGATGCTGCTCGCCGGCCTCCTCCACGGGGATGCGCAGCGCGGCGCGGACGGCGGCGCGGGCCTCCGCACCGCTGCGGGTGCGCTGCGCCTTGCGCGGTACGGGCAGGCCGCAGCCGGCCCGCACCAGGTCGCCGAGCGGGAGGCCGTAGCGGGAGCGGAAGGTCTCGCCGGGGCTCTGGCCGTGGTCGGACAGCACGACGATCCGGTAGGGGCGCGGGGCGTGCTCGGCGACGTTCTCGATCAGGGCGAGGGAGCGGTCGAGGCGTTCGAGGACCTTCTGCGCGTCGCGGCTCGCCGGGCCGGAGTGGTGGGCGACCTCGTCGTAGGCCACGAGGTCGGCGTAGACGGCGGTGCGGCCGACGAGCATGTCGCCCGTCACCGCGGCGACGACGACGTCCCGCTCGACGACGGTCGCGAAGGCCCGGACGAGGGGGTAGAGGCCGCCGCGGGCGACGCGGGGGCGCTGCTTGCGCAGGCGCGCCCGGGTGGACTGGCCGATCTCCCGGCCCACCTCGGCGACGAAGGAGAGCGCGGTGCGCACGGCGTTGGCCGGGTCGGAGAAGTAGGCGAAGTAGCCGTCGCGGGAGCGGTTCTCGCGGCTGCGGCGGCGGGCGGCGATGGACAGCACGAGGGCCTGCTGTTCGGCGCCGCCGCTGAAGAGGTTGCCGCGGCTGGCGCCGTCGACGGTGAGCAGCCCGCCGTGCCCCGCGTACGCGACGGCGCGGCGCTGGAGTTCCACAGCGCTGGTGGGGCGGTTGCAGACGACCACCTCACGGGTGTCCTTCTCGTACCAGCGGAAGGCGGGGACGTCGTGGTTGCTGCCGTGCAGGATGCCGAGCTGGCTGGCGCCGGTCTGGCTGGACCAGTCGGTGCGCCAGGGGGTGAGCCGGTGGGTGGGGCGGCCGCCGTCGCCTATGTCGAGCCAGCGGGCGACGGTGGGCATCAGGCCCTTGCCGACCGCGTCGAGCAGCGTGTCGTGACCGACGCCGTCCAGCTGGATGAAGACCGTGCCCGGGTCGGCGGGACAGGGCGGTCCGGACCGGCGGCGGCGACGGTCGGACAGGCGGTACAGCCTGCGGCGGTAGGCGTCGTCGTCCCGCACGGCCAGGGCGGCGCCGGTCGCGGAGGCCACGGCGGACATCACGGCGGCGACGACGACGGCGGTCTCCGGCGCCGCGGCGCCGCGCTCGGCCGGGTTGAGATGCAGGGCGAGCAGCAGCAGGGCGCCGTTGAGGAAGAACACCAGCAGCCCCAGCACGAGCGCCGGTACGAGGAGCAGGAGCCGGACGAGCAGCGGCCACACCACGGCCGACAGCAGACCGAAGGCGCCGGCGCCGAGGGCTGCGGTGACGGCGATGTCGGTCGCGCTGTCGCCGTTCTCCGAGCGGAGGCGGAAGTCCGGGAGGATCCCGGCGAGCACGAGCATGGTGAGGGTGGAGACCGCCCACACGGCGACGCTCCGCCCCACCTGACTGGCGATCCGCCGCCACCGAACGCCCCGCACGCCCCGTCACCTCACGTCCCTCGCCCACGACCGCCGCGGGCCCTCCCCGACAGTTTCCCAACGCCCGGTCGGGTCTTTTCGTCCCCGGGTCGCACCCGGTGAGAGACGTCAGCGCCCGTCGTAGCCGGCCGTCGGCATCGACAGCCGCCGGTGTACGCACGCCTTCATCGCGGCGTCGTACGCCGGTTCCGCATGCCCCACGGTCTCGACGCGTACACCCCTTCGCACACACTCGGCGGTGAACTCCTCGACGGAGGCGAGCGCGCTCTCCAGTACCCGGCGGCTGGGGGCGACGAACAGGTCGAGGCCGGGCCGGACGCCGTCCCACAGTGCGCCGTGGTCGGGCCGCAGCCCCCGGACGAGCAACTCCCGGCTGATCACGTAGCCCCGCTCGGCGGCCCAGCGGGCGCACATCGCGTGCTGGCTGCGGGAGTCGACGAGGAACGGATCGTCGTCCAGCTCCTCCAGCGGCGTCAGACTCGCGATCGCCGTGACCCGCACCGGCACCATGGCGTCCCCCTCACCTCCGGTTTCGCCGCCGACCCTACTCCTGCACGTAGGCTTCGGGGGAGTCGCGCGAAGGAGGCAAAGAAGTGCCGGTGGAGATCACCTGGTGGGGTCACGCCACTTGCACCGTCGAGGATTCGAACGTGCGCGTGCTCACGGATCCCCTGTTCGCACGCCGGCTCGCACACCTGCGCCGTCGGCGCGGGGCCCTGCCGGCCCCGGGCGCCCCGCACGCGGACGTGGCGCTGGTCTCCCATCTGCACGCCGACCATCTGCATGTGCCGTCGCTGATGCGACTCGCTCCGGGCACGCGCCTGCTCGTGCCCCGGGGCGCGCGCCGGGCGGTGCCCGGACTGCGCCGGCTCACGCACCTGCGGGTGAGCGAGGTGGCCCCCGGCGACGAGACCCCGGTCGGCGACCTCGTCGTACGGGCCGTGCCCGCGCTGCACGACGGGCGGCGGCTGCCGTTCGGGCCGCACCGCTCCCCCGCCCTCGGCTACGTCATATCCGGCGAGGCCCGGACGTACTTCGCGGGGGACACCGGCCTGTTCGAGGAAATGGCCAAGGAGGTCGGGCCGGTCGAGGTGGCGCTGCTGCCGGTGGGCGGCTGGGGGCCGTACCTCGGCGAGGGGCACCTGGACGCGGGCCGGGCGGCGCAGGCGCTGGAACGGCTGGCGCCGCGCAGTGCGGTGCCGGTGCACTACGGCACGTACTGGCCGATCGGCATGGACGCCGTGCGCCCCCACGAGTTCCACGCGCCGGGGGACGAGTTCGTCCGGCTGGCGGCCCGGCACGCGCCGGACGTGGCGGTGCACCGGCTCGGGCACGGGGAGAGCGTGCGCCTGGAGGGCGCGCGGTGAGCTGGTCCGCGCCCTGGGCGCTCGCGGCGTCGGCCGTCACACCGGCGTCCCTGGTATCGGAGTCCACGCAGCAGGCGATCGGGTATCCGACGCTCTTCCTGCTGGTGCTGGCCGGGGCGCTGGTGCCGGTGATTCCGACGGGGGCGCTGGTGAGTTCGGCGGCGGTGGTCGCCGTGCACCGGACGGCGCCGTTCTCCCTGGCGATGGTGTTCGTGACGGCGTCGCTGGCGGCGTTCCTGGGCGATGCGGCGCTGTACTGGCTGGGGCGGCGCGGCCTGAAGTCGAAGAACGGGTCGCGGTGGCTGGAGGCGCTCCGGTCGCGGGCGCCGGAGGACCGGCTCGAACAGGCGCAGGAGAAGCTCGCCGCGCACGGTGTCGCCGTACTGGTGCTGTCGCGGCTGGTGCCGGCGGGACGCATCCCGGTGATGCTGGCCTGTCTGCTGGCGGAGTGGCCGATACGGAGGTTCTCCCGGGGGAATCTGCCGGCGTGCCTGGCCTGGGCCGTGACGTATCAGCTCATCGGGATTCTCGGCGGGTCGCTGTTCGCCGAGCCGTGGCAGGGCGTGGTGGCGGCGATCGCGCTGACCGTGCTGATCAGCGTGGTGCCGACGGTGGTGCGGCGGGTGCGCAGCTCCCCGCGCTCCTGAGGGTCAGTCCCCGGACAGCACGCGGGAGGCGCCCACGGGCATGTCCCACAGGTTCTCCCGGGGCAGCCCCGCCTTCTCCCAGGCCGCTCGCACACGCGTCAGGGGCTCCATCACCGGCTCCGCCGACAGCACGAACGTCGCCCAGTGCATGGGGGCCATCCGGCTCGCGCCCAGGTCCTGGGCCGCGCGGACCGCCTCCTCCGGGTCGCAGTGGACGTCCCTGAGCCACCAGCGGGGGTCGTAGGCGCCGATGGGCAGCAGCGCCAGGTCGATGCCGGGGTAGCGGCGGCCGATGCGGGAGAACCAGTGCCCGTAGCCCGTGTCGCCCGCGAAGTAGACGCGTCGGCCGTCCCGGTCGGTGAGGACCCAGCCGCCCCACAGGCTGTGGCAGGTGTCGGTGAGGCTGCGCTTGGACCAGTGGTGGGAGGGGACGAAGTCGAAGCGGACACCGTCCAGTTCGGCCGCCTCCCACCAGTCGAGCTCCGTCACGCGTGTGAAGCGGCGGCGGTGGAACCAGCGGGCGAGCCCGGCCGGGACGAACACCGGGGTGTCGCGCGGGAGGCGGCGCAGGGTCGGGGCGTCCAGGTGGTCGTAGTGGTTGTGGCTGATGACGACGGCGTCGACGCGCGGCAGATCCTCCCAGGGGACGCCCACGGGGGTGATCCGGGCCGGGGTGCCGAGGATGCGGCGGGACCACACGGGGTCGGTGAGGACGGTCAGTCCGCCGATGCGCAGCACCCAACTGGCGTGCCCCGCCCAGGTGACGGCGACGGTGCGGGCGTCGACGCGGGGCAGCGGGGCCGGGGCGTAGGGCAGCCGGGGGATGTCGGCGAGGCCCTCCGGGCCCGGTCTCACCGCGCCCTCGCGGGCGAAGCGGGCCATGGCCTTCAGGCCCGGGAGCGGCGCGGTCAGCCGGTCGTGGAAGGTGCGCGGCCACACCCGCCGCTCGGCCAGCGGCCGGGGTTCGGCCAGGGGCGGGCAGGGGGGCGCGAGGGGCGACGGGAGCGCGGGTTCGTCGGCCTCCTGGGTGGTCGTGCTGGTGGTCGACTCGGACTGCTGCGTCATCGAGGAGGCTCCCATCGCTGAGCGTCGTCGCGGAGATCGTCGAAGACCGACTTCAGTTGGATCAACGCGCGGTGCACGTGCGGCAGTTCCAACGGCGTGGGTGAGGTGAGGCATGCCGCGCGTTCCGTGTCGGAACCGGCCACCAGTGCGCCGGTGGAAAGCCGCACGCGCGGGGCTTCGAGGTCGTCGCCGAAGCGGTGCCCGCCCGGGGCGGGCATACCGAGGCGCGCGGTGAGGAAGTCCTCCAGTTCCTGCGCGTCGCCGACGCCGTGCGCGCTCAGCGCGGGCCGCAGCGGGGCCAGGTCCACGTACAGGTGGCGGCCGGAGCGCGGGGGCCGGGCGAGGGCGCCCGCGGCGACCACGGCGGAGTGCGCCTCGGCGGCCAGGAGCGCGTGCAGGCGCGCGGTGCGCGCCACGCGCGCGCTGACCGGTTCCGGTTCGCCGAGGGCGTACGCGGCCGCCGCGGCGACGGGCGCGGCGACGCGGGCGTCGAGGGCGGTGAGGACGTCCAGCACGCGCGCGTGCAGGCCGTCACCGTCCTCGCCGGCCGGGAAGCGGGCCACGGCGGCCGGCCAGCCGGGCGGGAGCAGGGCGCCGGCCAGGTCGGTGAGGACGGTGACCCGGTCGGGCACCATCTCGGCGGGGCTGAGCAGCACGGTGTCCTGCGGGTCGTGCAGGGTGTCGCGCCAGGTCTCGTCGCTGACCAGGTGCAGGCCGGCCCCCTGGGCGGCCTCGACGGTCTCGTGGAGCAGTTCGGGCGGGGCGACGGTAGCCGTGGGGTCGTCGGCGACGGACAGCACGAGCAGCCGCGGGTCGCCGCCCTCGGCGCGGACCCGGCGCACGGTCTCCAGCAGCGCGTACGGGTCGGGAACGCCGCCGCTCTCCGGCGGGGTCGGCACCTGGAAGGCGGGGCGGCCCAGCAGGCGGGCGTACGGCGCCCACCAGGCGGCGCAGGGTCTCGGTACGAGGACGTCGCCACCGAGGGCGGCGGTCAGTGCGAGCAGCAGCCCGTGCGAGCCCGGGGCGGCGGCCACCCGGTCCGGGCGGCAGTGCAGTCCGCGCCGGTCCCAGTAGCCGCAGGCGGCTTCCCGCAGGGCCGGGCCGCCGCCGACCGGCTCGGGGTCGCCCCGGGACGCCGCTGCGGCGAGCACCGCGGACAGCTCGGGCAGGACGGGCAGTCCGTCCTCGGGGAGGGGCGGCCCGAACCGGACGGGGCCGTGACCTTCCGGGGCCGTCCGCCGCATCCGTACCTCCGCAGTGCCTGGTACCGCCGTGTCGTGTCGCCTTCGGCGCGTGCCCCGTCCGCTGCCCGGTGCTCCGCACGGTGCGGCTCGTGCCCTCGGCCACCGAGTACCCAGGGTGCCGCCGCCCCATGGGCGCCCGGCGGGGTCGTGACGGTCACAGCATGAGCGGGCCCGGGCCGGGGAATCCGGGTCCTTTCGAGGCTGTGGGACGGGCCGGGCGGGTCAGCGACAGGGATCGTGCTCCCGGTGGCGCAGCCGGTGCACGGCGGCTCCGAGCGCACCCGCGATCAGCACCCCGCCCGCGACCAGGGCCGGCACGGAGTCGGTGAAGGCACCGCCGTCCCCGGCCCGCACCCCGTGTTCGATCACCGCCGCGCCGCACTCGGTGGCGTGCGGTGCGCGGTGATGGGTGGGCTCGGGGCAGGGCTCGCGGGTGGGGTGGTGCGTGGGTTTGTGCGACGGCTCGTGGGGCCCCGAGCCGTGCGCCACGGTGAACGTCGCGCTCCACGGCTCGCCCTCGCCGCCGGGAGGGGCCGGGCAGGTGCCGTCGACGGTCCAGGCGGAGTCCTCGCCCTCGGCGTCCGGATCGCCCTCGAAGTTCTCGGCGGAGGCGATGCGGGCCGTGCCCCGGTAGGCCGGGCCGGACACCTCGTCGTCGTTGCCGGTGACCCGGCGCAGCGGCACCATGCCCTCGTCGAAGGCCTGCGAGGTGGCGTCGATGGTGTCGGGCGGCGGCCCGCCGGTCGGATCACAGCTGACCGAGACGGTGAGCGTGCCCCCGGGCTGGACGGTGGCGGGACTGACCTCGGCGGCCGGTTCGGCGAAGACCGCCGGCGCGAAGCCCACCAGGGCCGAACCGGCCAGGACGGCGACGGACAGGGCGTGCAGGCTGCGGCGCATCGAGGGGACTCCTTCGGTAGTCATACCCCTCTGCCATGACAGCCAGGCCGTCGGGCGGTCGCGCGCGGCGAGGCCCCATTGGCGGGACAGCGCCACTCGACCGGGTGAAAGTGGCGAAGCCCGGCGTCAGGCCACGTCGTCCCGCATGACCTGCTCCCGCACCCGGCCGCAGCACCGGCTGATCAGCCGGGACACGTGCATCTGCGAGATCCCCAGCTCCTCGGCGATCCGGCTCTGCGTCATGTCGTCGAAGAACCGCATGTACAGGATCGCCCGCTCCCGCTCCGGCAGCGCCGCCAGCCGGGCCTTCACGGACTCTCGGTCGACGACGGTGTCCAGCGCGGGGTCGGAGGACCCCAGCGCGTCGCCCAGGGAGTACCCGTCCTCGCTGCCGGACAGCTCCGCGTCCAGGGACAGTGCCGTGAAGCTCTCCAGCGCTTCCTGACCGGCCCGGACGTCCTCCTCGCTCAGGTTCGCGTGCTCGGCGATCTCGGCCACGGTGGGGCGGCGGCCCGAGATGGTCTGGGACAGGTCCTGGCCGGCGACACGCACGCGGTTGCGCAGGTCCTGGACGCGGCGGGGTACGTGCAGGGTCCACATGTGGTCCCGGAAGTGCCGCTTGATCTCGCCCGTGATGGTCGGCACGGCGTAGCTCTCGAAGGCGTGGCCGCGCTCGGGGTCGAACCGGTCGACGGCCTTGACCAGGCCGAGGGCCGCGACCTGGCGCAGGTCCTCGGAGCTCTCGCCGCGGCTGCGGAAGCGCCCGGCGAGGCGGTCCGCCATGGGCAGCCAGGCCTCGACGATCTCGTCGCGGAGCGCGTCGCGCTGCGGGCCGGCGGGTATCGAGGCGAGCCTGCGGAAGGCCTCGGCGGTGTCGGGGGCGTCGTGGTGGGGGTGCTGCTTCGCGCTGATTCGGGTCGGCATGACGTCGCATTCCCTAGAAAGTGCTCTGGGTCGGACGGTCACCGTGGAAGCGCATCCGCTGTCGGACGGGGCCTCGGTGCGGCGCGCGACGCCGCTCCCACGGGCGTGCCTCCTGTCCGAAGCACTGAGCTGCGCCTGCCCCCGGCCACCACACCCAAACCCGCGGGGTTTTCCGACGTCGCGCAGGGTGACTCGTACTGTCGGCTCTGTCCCCCTACGTCCGGGAGGTCGTACATGAGCACCAAGGTCGCCGACCATGTCCTGCAGAGGCTGCGCGAGTGGGGAGTGGAGCAGGTCTTCGGCTATCCCGGCGACGGCATCAACGGCCTGCTCGCCGCGTGGGGCAGGGCCGAGAACGAGCCGCGTTTCGTGCAGTCGCGGCACGAGGAGATGTCCGCGTTCCAGGCGGTCGGCTACGCCAAGTTCAGCGGCCGTCTCGGGGTGTGCGCCGCGACCTCGGGGCCGGGCGCGATCCATCTGCTGAACGGCCTGTACGACGCCAAACTGGACCATGTGCCGGTGCTGGCGATCGTCGGCCAGACGCACCGCACCGCGATGGGCGGCTCCTACCAGCAGGAAGTCGATCTGCACACGCTGTACAAGGACGTCGCCTCGGAGTTCGTGGAGACGGTGACGGTGCCCGAGCAACTGCCGAACGTGCTGGACCGGGCGATCCGCACCGCGTACGCGCGCCGCTGCCCGACCGCGGTCATCATCCCCGGCGATGTGCAGGAGCTCGACTACGCGCCGCCGACGCACGAGTTCAGGATGGTGCCCTCCAGCCTGGACCGCAGTGCGTGGACGGCCGTGCCGTCCGACGACTCGGTGCGGCGGGCCGCCGAGATCCTCAACTCCGGTGACAAGGTGGCGATCCTGGTCGGCCAGGGCGCGGCCGGAGCGCGGGCCGAGGTGGAGCGACTGGCCGAGCAGCTCGGCGCGGGGGTCGCCAAGGCGCTGCTCGGCAAGGACGTCCTCAGCGACGAACTGCCGTACGTCACCGGCTCGATCGGTCTGCTGGGCACCCGGCCGTCGTACGAGCTGATGCGGGACTGCGACACGCTGCTGACCATCGGGTCGTCGTTCCCGTACACCCAGTTCCTGCCGGAGTTCGGCAAGGCGCGGGGCGTGCAGATCGACATCGATCCGCACATGGTCGGGATGCGCTACCCGTACGAGGTGAACCTGGTCGGTGACGCCAGGGCCACCCTGGAGCGGCTGATCCCGCTGATCGAGGAGGGGCGCGGGCGCGAGTGGTACGACACCGTGTGCGACAACGTCGCGCGCTGGCGTGACGTGATGGAGCGCCGGGCGGGACTCGACGCCGATCCGGTCAACCCGGAGTACGTGGTCCGCGCGCTGGACCAGCTGCTGCCGGACAACGCGATCGTCACGTCCGACTCGGGTTCCACGGCCAACTGGTACGCGCGGCACGTGACCATGAAGCCGGGCATGCGCGGCTCGCTCTCCGGCACGCTGGCGACGATGGGCTGCGGGGTGCCGTATGTGATCGGCGCCAAGTTCGCGCACCCGGACCGGCCGGCGATCGCGCTGGTCGGGGACGGCGCGATGCAGATGAACGGGATGGCCGAGCTGATCACGGCGGCCAAGTACCGGCACCTGTGGGAGGACCCGCGGCTGGTGATCGCGGTGTTCAACAACCACGATCTGAATCAGGTCACCTGGGAGATGCGGGCCATGGAGGGCGCTCCGTCGTTCCTGCCCTCGCAGGAGCTTCCGGACGTGCAGTACGCCGCTTTCGCCCGGTCCCTGGGGCTGACCGGCATCCGGGTGGAGAAGCCGGAGGACGTGGAGGCGGCGTGGCGGACCGCGCTGGAGGCGGACGGTCCCGCGGTGCTGGAGTTCCTGACGGATCCGGCTGTCCCACCGATCCCGCCGCACGCCACCTGGGACCAGATGGAGGCGACCGCCGCGTCGATCCTGAAGGGCGACGCGGACCGGGGATCGATGGTCAAGCGGGGCTTCAGGGCGAAGGTGCAGGAGTTCCTGCCGGGGCGGGAGAAGCGGTAGCGGCCGCGGCGGCGGGGGGCACGCCGGCCGGTTCGCGCCGGCGGGCGTCCTCCTGCGGCAGCAGCAGCTCCTCGTAACGCCCCAGCACCAGCACCACTCCGAGCATGAGCAGCGGGATGAGCACAGCGAGCATCGCCATGACGTGTCCTTCCCCAGAGAGGTGTGGGGGGTGCGATCCGGGTCTCCCGCAGGGCTTGGCGCAAACCAGCGGGCGGCGTCGATCGGAGCCGTGGACCCTGTGTCGGCTCCCGGTGTTCGGGTACGCGGTGCGGGCCCCCGAACGTCTGGAGGGAGACATGCAGCGAGGCAGCGACCGGCTGAGCGTCCACCGGGACGACGAGATGAAACACGAACTCCAGGGTCTGCTCAGGTCCGGACATCCCACGCGCAGCGAGGAGTGGCACGACCCGGAACCGGCCGCCGAGGACGACCCCGAGGTCGCCCACGGGCCGGTGACGCCGAGCCGTGCGCCGACGTCCCTCGAGTCGGTGCGACTGGAGCTGGCCCGGATCCTGGGCCGCAGGGCGTTTCCCGCGAGCCCGCGCGAGCTGGCCCGCGCGTTGCGCGGCCACCAGGCGCCCGACGCCTTGGTAGAGGCCCTGGAGGGGCTGCCGCGCCAGGAGCGCTACGGCAATGTCCAGGAGCTGGCCCAGGCCCTGATCCGGGCCCGTGAGACCGGGCCCCGGGAGTACGCGTAAGGACGTGCCGGGGGCATCGCGGTGTGCCGCGGTGCCCCCGCCGGCCTGGGAACGGAGGGGAGGCCCGAGTGATGGCCGAGTCAGCGGGTGTGGTCGCCGTGCGCCCGGACGCCTCGCTCGTCGAGGCGGCGCAGTTGATGCGCACGCAGAACATCGGCGACGTGGTGGTGGCCGAAGGGCAGGACGTGATCGGCGTGCTCACCGACCGTGACATCACGGTGCGGGCCGTCGCCGACGGCGCCGATCCGATGACAGTCAGCGCGCAGGCCGTGTGCACGAGGAACCCGGTGACGGTGACGCCGGAGGACCGGGTGGCGACCGCCGTGGCACTGATGCGCGAGCACGCGGTGCGCCGGCTGCCGGTGGTGGAGAACGGGCTGCCGGTCGGGGTCGTGAGCCTGGGCGACGTGGCCGAGGTGGAGGATCCCGCGTCGGCGCTCGCCGACATCAGCCGGGCCGAACCGGACGCCCGGGGCGGTGCGTGAGCACGCGCGGGAAGAACGAGAAGCAGAAGGACGACAACGACGCGGGAGCGACGCGGCGCGCCGGAGCGCCGCACACTCCCGGAAAGGAACACCGAACATCATGCGTATCGCGTTTCTGGTCGCACCCGAGGGCGTCGAGCAGGTCGAGCTGACCGATCCGTGGCAGGCCGTGAAGGACGCGGGGCACGAGCCCGTGCTGGTGTCGACGCAGCAGGGCGAGATCCAGGCCTTCAACCACCTCGACAAGGCGGACACGTTCCCCGTGGACGAGGTCGTCGGCGACACCTCGCCGGACTCCTTCGGTGCGCTCGTGCTGCCGGGCGGCGTCGCCAACCCGGACTTCCTGCGGATGGACGACAAGGCCGTCGCGTTCGTCCGGGACTTCTTCGAGCAGGGCCGTCCCGTGGCAGCGATCTGCCACGCGCCGTGGACGCTGGTCGAGGCGGACGTCGTACGCGGCCGGGAGCTCACGTCGTGGCCTAGCCTGCGGACGGACATCCGCAACGCGGGCGGCACCTGGGTCGACCAGCAGGTCACGGTCTGTGACCACGGGGCGAACAAGCTGGTCACCAGCCGCAAGCCGGACGATCTGAAGGCGTTCTGCGAGACCTTCCTCGACGTCTTCGCGCAGCAAGCCGCCTGATCGTCACCCCGGTCCGGAAGCAGCGGCGGCGCGCGGGGCCGGTCCGCCGGTACGGGCGTCGTGACCGGCGCCTGGCCGGGCGGCCAGGTGTTCTCGTGCCGGTTCCGTTCCGGCCGGGTCCTTCGAGGGGCTCAGGTGCCGGGGGTCGTGGGGGTCGTCGACTCCCCGCTCCCCCGCTCCCGGGCCCCTTCGCGTGTGCGGCCCGCGGCCACCGGGCGGCGCGGGTTGCGACGCAGGTACTCGCCCTCGAGCTGCGCCATGCGCTCGTTGTGGGCGCGCAGCGCGTCGTTCGAGCCGTACAGCAGTGTGTCGTGGCGCGTGCGGTGGATGGTCTCCAGCTCTTTCATGAGCTGCTGGTCGTCCAGCCGGTCAGGGTCCACTCCGGTCATCGTGTCGCCCCGCTCGTCGTGTTCGTTCATGCGGTCCGGGTACCCGCCCCCGGAGCAAGTGAGCACTGCCCCCGAGCGGCATCCGGGAGGAACCATGGATCTCGCCTTTCTGCACCCACTGTACGAACACCCCGGGCCTTGGGCCTCCGTGTACGTCGACACCTCACGTCACACGGAGGGCACTCCCCACGAGCGGGAGCTGACGGCCCAGGCGATGTCCCGGGAGCTGGCCGCGCAGGGGGCGGACGAGGCGACCTGCCGGGCCGTGCGGAGCGCGATCGAGGATCTGCGGCATTCCTCCGAACCGCACGGCAGGGCCCTGTTCGCCCGTGCCGGTGAGGTCGTTCTCGACCCGCCGCTGGTGCATCCCCCGCGGGGCGGCGATTGGGCCGAATGGGCGCCGCTGCCCCGGGTCGCGCCCCTGCTGGAGCTGGCCGGCGAGGACCCGGTGTGCGTGGTGGCGTACGTCGACCGCAAGGGCGCGGACTTCGAGCTGCGCAGCGCGCTGGGCCGGGAGGACGCCGGGAGCGTCACCGGGCGGCAGTGGCCGGTGCACCGGACGACGAGCTCCCTGGACTGGTCCGAGCGGCATTTCCAGCTGCGGGTGGAGAACACCTGGGAGCACAACGCGGCGGAGATCGCCGACGCACTGGCCGTGTGCCAGGAGGAGACCAAGGCCGACCTGCTGATTCTCGTCGGTGACGACCGGGAGCGGCGGTCCGTGCACGAGCGGCTGCCCAAGCGGCTGCACGACCTGGTGGTCGAGGCGCCGCACGGCAGCGGCAGCCGGCTGCTCGACGAGGACGTGGAGCGGGCCCGGGCCGAGCACGTGGGGCGGCAGGCGGAGGCGGAGCTGGAGCGCTTCCGCGCCGCCCGCACCCCGGACGACGAGGGCCGGGCCGGGGCCGTCGAGGGTGTGCCCGCGTTGGTCGAGGCGGCCCGCGAGCACCGTATCGACGAGCTGCTGGTCAGGGTCGACGGCCCGGACGCGCACCGCGAGGTGTGGATCGGGGAGGATCCCGACCAGCTCGCGGTGCGCCGGACGGACCTGAAGATCCTCGGCGAGCAGCACTCGTGGCCGGCCCGGGCCGACGATGCGCTGATCCGTTCCGCGGTGGCCACGGACGCGCCCGCCCTGTCGGTGTCGGAGCGGGAGGTCCCCGTGGGCGGCCTGGGGGCGCTGCTGCGCTGGAAGTGAACCGGAGCGGACCCGGCTAACGGGCCCGTTCCACCCTGCGTTCGTCCCACACCGGGTCCGGGGTCTCCCGGACCCGGCCGTCGCTGCCGAAGACCAGGAAGCGGTCGAAGGAGCGGGCGAACCAGCGGTCGTGGGTGACCGCGAGGACCGTCCCGTCGAAGGCCTCCAGGCCCTCCTGGAGCGCCTCGGCGGACTCCAGGTCCAGGTTGTCGGTCGGCTCGTCCAGCAGCAGCGCCGTCACGCCCTGGAGCTCCAGCAGGAGGATCTGGAAGCGGGCCTGCTGGCCTCCGGAGAGGCGTTCGAACGTCTGCTCCGCCTGTTGGGTGAGCTCGTAGCGGCGCAGCCGGGACATGGCGGCGCCGCGGTCCTGTGCGTGCTCCTTCCACAGGATGTCGAGGAGCGTGCGGCCCTCCAGCTCCGGATGCGCGTGCGTCTGCGCGAAGTGCCCGGGCACGACCCGCGCGCCCAGTTTCCACTCCCCCGTGTGCGCCACGTCGTCGCCGGCGAGCAGGCGCAGGAAGTGCGACTTGCCGGAGCCGTTGGAGCCGAGCACGGCGACGCGCTCGCCGTAGAAGACCTCCAGGTCGAAGGGCTTCATCAGGCCGGTGAGTTCCAGGTTCGCGCAGGTGACCGCCCGGACGCCGGTGCGGCCGCCCTTGATCCGCATCCTGATGTCCTGCTCGCGCGGCGGCTCCGGGGGCGGTCCGGCCTCCTCGAACTTGCGCAGGCGCGTCTGCGCGGCCGCGTAGCGGGAGGCCATCTCATGGCTGACCGCGGCGGCCTGACGCAGCGTCAGCACCAGCTTCTTCAGCTGGGCGTGCTTCTCGTCCCAGCGCCTGCGCAACTCCTCGAAGCGGGCGAAGCGTTCCCGCCGAGCGTCGTGGAAGGTGGCGAAGCCGCCGCCGTGCACCCAGGCGTCGGCACCCGCGGGCCCGGGCTCCAAGGAGATGATCTTCTCGGCGGCGCGGGCGAGGAGTTCGCGGTCGTGGGAGACGAACAGGACCGTCTTGCGGGTCTCCTTCAGCCGTTCCTCCAGCCACCGTTTGCCGGGGACGTCGAGGTAGTTGTCGGGCTCGTCGAGGAGGAGCACCTCGTCGGTGCCGCGCAGCAGCGCCTCCAGGACGAGCCGCTTCTGCTCGCCGCCGGACAGGGTGCGGACCTCCCGGAACTGCGCCTTGTCGTACGGCACCCCCAGCGCGGCCGTCGTGCACATGTCCCACAGCGTCTCGGCCTCGTAGCCGCGGGCCTCCGCCCAGTCGGCGAGGGCCTGCGCGTACTTCAGCTGGGCGGCCTCGTCGTCGACGGTCATGATGGCGTGCTCGGCGGCGTCCACGGCGCGGGCCGCCTCGCGGATGCGGGGCGTCGCCACGGACACCAGCAGGTCCCGCACGGTCGTCTCGTCGCGTACGGATCCCACGAACTGCCGCATGACCCCGAGCCCGCCACCGACGACCACGGACCCGCCGTGCGGCTTGAGCTCGCCGGCGAGCATCCGCAGCAGGGTGGTCTTCCCGGCGCCGTTGGGCCCCACGAGGGCTACGACGGCCCCGTCGCCCACCCGGAACGAGACGTCACCGAGCAGCGCCCTTCCGTCAGGCAGGTAGTACTCCAGATGCGCGGCTTCGAGGTGACCCATGGGGCCGATTCTGTGGGGGCGCGGGGGCCCGGGGCAAACGGGTTTCGGGCCGGTGGGGTGCCGGTCAGACCTTTTCCAGCGGCCGGTGCGGTCCGCTGGGAAGCTCCGCCTCGATCCTGTCGCCGGGCCGCACCACGCCTCCCTCCCGCACGACGGTCATGATCCCGGCCTTGCGCACGACGTTCCCCGCCTCGTCCCGTCCGACGACCCGCTTGAGCAGCCCGTCCTGGAAGTGGTCGATCTGCACGCAGGGGTTGCGCAGCCCGGTGACCTCCAGGACCGCGCCGTCGCTGATGCGCAGCAGGGTGCCGGTGGGCAGTGCCAGCAGGTCGATGCCCCGCGTGGTGATGTTCTCCCCGAGCTGGCCGGGAGCCACCTCGAACCCGTCCTCCCCCACCTCGGCGAAGAGTTCCTCGTGCATGAGGTGGACCTGGCGCAGATTCGGCTGGGTGGGGTCCTGCGCGACGCGCGAACGGTGTTTGACCGTCACCCCGGCGTGCACGTCCCCCTCCACCCCGAGCCCGGCCAGCAGCGTGATGCTGTCCCGGTTCGGCTTGGTGAACGAGTACTCCCCGTTGCTGCTGACCGCCGTCACGTGCGCGCTCATCCGTAGGTTCCCCCTGCTTCGCTGATGTTGATCAGCCACGAGCCTGCCCCGGGACCGCCGGTGTGTCCACCCCCCGCCGGGTACCCGCACCGCATGACGCTCCCCGACCTGGACCTCACCGTTGCGAAGCCCGGGCACCGCCCCCTGCGCGACCGAGCCCTCACGCTGGACCGCCGGCTCTTCGAAGTCGCGGCGGCCCGGCACTGGCCGGGGGCGGATCCCGTCCTTCCCCGGCTGAGCCGCGGCGCGAACCACGGCGCGCTCTGGTTCGCGGCCGCGGCCGCCGTCGCCGCGAGCCGCACGCCCCGTGCCCGGCGGGCGGCGGCGCGCGGCCTGGCCTCCCTGGGCCTCGCCTCCCTCAGCATCAACACCCTCGGCAAGCGCTCGGTCCGCCGCCCCCGCCCGGTCCTGGACGCGGTCCCGCTGGTCCGGCGGCTGAAGCGGCAGCCGATCACCACGTCGTTCCCCTCCGGGCACGCCGCGTCGGCCGCCGCGTTCGCCACCGGTGTCGCCCTGGAGTCCCCGGCGTGGGGTGCGGCCGTCGCCCCGGTGGCCGCCTCGGTCGCCCTGTCCCGCGTGTACACCGGCGTCCACTTCCCGAGCGACGTCGTGGCGGGCGCGGCCCTGGGCGCGGGGGCGGCGTTCACCGTCCGGGCCCTGGTGCCGACCCGGGGCCAGGTCGTCCCCCCGGCCCGCCCGCAGGCCGACGTACCGGCCCTGCTGCGGGGCGAGGGACTCGTCCTCGTCGCCAACACCGCCTCCGGAACCGCCGACCGGGCCCGGGCCCTGCGCGACGCCCTCCCGGGGGCCGAGGTCGTCGAGTGCGCGCCCGAGGACGTGCCCGACGCCTTGGAGAGGGCGGCCGGCCGCGCCCGGGTGCTCGGCGTGTGCGGCGGCGACGGCACCGTGAACAGCGCCGCCCGCGTCGCGATGCGCGCCGGTCTGCCCCTGGCGGTGCTGCCGGGGGGCACCCTCAACCACTTCGCCCACGACCTGGGCGTGGAGGACGTGCGCGACCTGGCCCGGGCGCTGCGCCAGGGCGACGCCGTGCGCGTGGACGTGGGCCGGTACTCCTGCGGCGACCGGCAGGGCGTGTTCCTCAACACCTGCAGCGTCGGTGTCTATCCGGAGCTGGTGCGTGAGCGGGAACGCTGGTCGCACCGGATCGGAGGGTGGCCGGCCGGTGTGCTCGCGGCGCTGCGTGTCCTGCGGACCGGCCGGCACCCGCTGGAGGCGGAGTTCCAGGGCCGGACGCGCCCGCTGTGGCTGCTGTTCGCCGGGAACGGCACCTACCACCGCGTGGGGCTCGCGTCCGGGCGTCGGCGGGACCTCGCGGACGGGCAGCTCGACGTGCGCGTGGTGCACGGCGGCCGCCGGCCCGCCGCGCGGCTGCTCGCCGCCGCCCTCGCGGGCCCCCTGACCCGCTCCCCCGCCCACGCGGCCGTCCAGGTGGGACGGCTGCGCCTGGACCACGTGGCGCCCGGCACGCTCCTCGCCTACGACGGCGAGGTGACCGAGGTGGAAGGCCGCGTGACGCTGGAGAAGCTCCCCGAGGCGCTGACCGTGTACCGGCCGATCGCAGGGTACTGACACCTCACTGACGCATCGTCAGTCCATATATCAGGATGCGGGTCTCACTATGCGGCATTCCTGCGTACGGTGATCTCAGACCGACCCGACCGGAAGGGGTGGGATCCGCCATGCCGGAACCCAGGGAGACCGCCGTCTACACCCACGGGCACCACGAGTCCGTGCTGCGCTCGCACACCTGGCGGACCGCCGCCAACTCGGCCGCGTACCTGCTGCCTTCGCTCAAGCCCCACATGAAGATCCTGGACATCGGCTGCGGCCCGGGCACGATCACCGCCGACCTGGCCGAGCTCGTGCCCGACGGACAGGTCACGGGGGTCGACCGGGCGCCGGAGATCCTGGAGCAGGCGCGTGCCACGGCGGCCGGGCGGGGGCTGGCCAACATCGACTTCGCGGTCGCCGACGTGCACGCCCTGGACTACCCGGACGACACGTTCTGCGTGGTCCACGCACATCAGGTGCTCCAGCACGTGGGTGATCCGGTGCGCGCGCTGCGCGAGATGCGGCGGGTCGTCAAGCCGGGCGGCCTCATCGCCGTGCGGGACGCGGACTACGAGGCCATGACCTGGTATCCGGCGTCCGAGGGACTCGACATGTGGCTGGACCTCTACCGGCGGGTCGCCCGGGCCAACGGCGGCGAACCGGACGCCGGACGCCGGCTGAAGGCCTGGGCCCTGCGGGCCGGGCTCACGGACATCACGGCGAGCTCCGGCACCTGGACCTACGCCACGCCGCAGGAGCGGGCGTGGTGGAGCGGACTGTGGGCCGACCGCACCCTGGCGTCGGCCTACGCCGACCGGGCCGTCGAGGGCGGACACACCGACGCGGCGGGACTGAGGGCCGTGGCCGCGGCCTGGCGGGAGTGGGGCGCCCGGGAGGACGGCTGGTTCAGCGTCCTGCACGGAGAAATTGTCTGCCGCAAGCAAGCCTGAAACGCCGTTTCAGGGACACTCTGCAAGCAGGAGGTTCGAATTATGGTTCCCATCCTGCTGGTGCTGCTTCTGGCTTTGATTCTTTTCGGCGCCGGATTTGCAGTAAAGATTCTCTGGTGGATCGCACTCGCGGTTCTCGTCCTGTGGCTGCTGGGATTCTTCGTCCGCGGCACGTCGGCATCCGGCGGCAGGGGTCGTTGGTACCGGTGGTGAATGCACACGCGCTTCCCCGGTCCTGACTCGCTCAGGGCCGGGGAAGCGCGTGTGCGTCACTCCCGCGGAAGCAGCGGTCCGAGCGGCCCGAGGTCCAGATTGAGGTCCTCGGGCCGCAGTCCGTAGCGGTCGCGCAGCTCCGTCATCCGCTCGTCGAGCAGCATGAGCGTGAGCCCGATCCGCTCCTCCTGCTCCTCGCTCAGATCCCCCACGTCGAACCGCCGCAACGCCTGGCGCTCCATGAGCTGACGCAGCAGCTCCACCACCGTCAGCACGAGTTTGACCAGGTCACGCTCGACGGTGTCGGGCTCCAGGTCCATGTGGTTGGAGCGCGGCCGGGGGTGGTCGGGCGTGGTCACAGCAACTCCTCGAACGGTGAGGGCACCTGGGCGTTCACCGAGCTGATGAGCGCGTTGAGGTCGATACGGACGAGGTCGACGTCGGCGATGCGCAGTGTGATGTCCCCCGTGATCACGACGCCGCCGGCCAGCAGCCGGTCGAGCAGGTCCACGAGGGCGACCTCACGGCGTTCCACTACGGTCACGTCTTCACTCCGTCGTTCATGTGGTCTCCCCGGCGAACGAATAGGCAGCCCAGGGACCGGTGAGTTCGATGCGCATTCCGGGCGCCTCACCCTTCGTGCGGTCCACCAGTTCCACGAACTCCTCGGAATGCGCACGCGGAACGAGATAGGCGGCATTCAGCACGTTCCGCCCGGTCGCCTTGGAAAGCGCGGGGTTCTGCGGGGGGTGCAGCCGGGAATCCTCCGCGAATGCGGAGAGTTCTTCGTGCAGCCGTGTCGAGTAGGCTTCGGCTTTTTGCCACATCTCCTCGTGGGACCTGGTCTGCATACGCCGCTGTCGCAGATAGTCCCGGCCCGAGGTGGCCTTCTGCGGGGGCCGGGCGCTCTCCTGTGTTTCGGACTCGGCGTACACCTTCACGCCCCACTCGACCCGGCCCTCCAGCCGGTCGAGGGTGCGCAGGAAGTCCTCCTCGCGCGCCTCCATCATCATGCGGACGCCGCTGTCGTCGCGGAACACGGTGCCGAGCCGCAGCGGCAGCGGGGTCGTGACCGTGGTGAGGGCGTCGATGACGCCCTGGTGCGCACGGGCGGTCTCGGTGAGCCAGTCCAGGTCCTCCAGATGGGCGCGGAGCGGTTCCTCGGCGAAGTCCCGCTCCGGCACGTGGCTCACCACGGCCACGAGGCCGTGGTGAGTCAGTGCTCTGGGCGGATCGCCCGCCACCCCTGTCAACTGGGCCTGGAGCGGGGTGCCGAAGGGGCGGCAGACGGCGTAGACGTACCGCAGTCCGGTCACGGTGCCTCCTTCTTCTCCGCGCGGCCGGGCTCCAGTTCCTCCAGGCGGGCCAGCCTCTCGCGCAACTCGGCGTTCTCACGGGTCAGTTCGTCACGGCGGGCCCGTGAGCTCAAGGCCGGGTCGGTCTCCCACCAGTCGATGCCCATCTCCTTCGCCTTGTCCACCGAGGCGACGATCAACCGCAGTTTGATCGTGAGGAGTTCGATGTCGAGCAGGTTGATCCGGATGTCGCCCGCGATGACGATGCCCTTGTCCAGCACGCGTTCAAGGATGTCGGCGAGGTTGGCACCGCTTCCCTGACCGTAGGGCTCGGGCATCCTGCTGGGCGTCGTCATCGCCGGCTCCCTGCCTCGACTTCCTCATCCTCGTCCTCGTCCTCCTCGTACTCGCCCTCGGGTTCTTCCTCCTCCTCGGGCTGCTCCTCGTCCGAGGGCGCCTCGTCCTCGGGCTGCTCCTCGTCCTCGGCCTCCTCGTCGTACTCGGCCTCGGAGTCGTCCTCGTACTCGCCCTCGGGCTCCCCTTCGCCCTCCTCTTCCGGCTCCTCCTCGTCGTCGTACTCGTCCTCGGCCTCCTCGCCCTCGGGGCGTTCCTCCTCGGGCTCCTCCTCGGACTCTTCGGACTCCTCGGACTCCTCCTCGGCCAGCGCGTCCTCGTGGCTCTGGACCACCTCGCCGTCGCGGATCTCACCGCGCCAGCCGTCCTCCGCCTCGCCCTTGATCGTGATGAAGCGGACGAAGTTCTTGAGGTCGAGCCGGGCGCGGCGGCCCTGGGCGCGCCAGATGTTGCCGGTCTTCTCGAAGAGTCCGGAGGGGTAGTACTCGATGACGAGGAGCACCCGGGTGAGGTTGTCGGTGAGCCGGTGGAAGGAGACGACGCCCTTCGTGGTGCCCTTGGCACCCTCGGAGGTCCAGGCGATGCGGTCGTCGGGGACCTGCTCGGTCGTCTTCGCCTTCCAGCTGCGGTTGGACCACCAGATCTTCGCCTGCCAGTCGGAGTGGGTGTCGTCGTCGCGGCTCGCGCTCTTGACACCCTTCGCGAAGGTGCTGAAGTCCTGGTACTTGGTCCACTGGTCGTACGCGGTGCGCAGCGGCACACCGACGTCGATGTGCTCCATGATGACGGTGGGCTTGTTGCCGGAACGGCCCTTGCCCTTCCCCTTGCCCTTGCCGCCCAGGCCCTTGAAGGCACCTGTGACCTTGTCCTTGAGGCGGGAGCCGCCGAGCTCCATCGCGGAACGCAACGGGCCCTTGCCCTCTGCGATCTTGCGGCCGCCGTCGAGGGCGAGCTTGGCGAAACCGGGGCTGTTGCCCTCGGCGATGTCGTTCAGCTTGCCGGTGGTCTCGCCGAGCTTGCGGCCGACGCCGGTCAGCATGCGCGTGGCCTGAGCGGCGAGGTACTCCTGCACCTCGGCCTTGAGCCGGTCTGCGGCCTCACTGTGGGCCAGGTCGGTGAGCGGGTTCTTCGCCGCTCCGTTGGCGGCGGACTTCGCCGAACCCAGAGTGTCGGTCATCCCTCACCGCCTCCCTTCGGCAGCCGGGAGCGTGCGCTGCCGCCTCTGCTCCCGGAGGTCGCCTTCTTGGCGGCCGTGGTCTTCTTCGCCGCCGTCTTGCGTCCGGCCGCGGACTTCTTCGCGGGGGCCTTCTTGGCGGCCTTCTTGGCGGGGGCCTGCTTGGCCGCCTTCTTGGCGGGGGCCCTCTTGGCCGGGGCCTTCTTCGCCGCCGGCTCGGACTCCTCGTCCTCCTGGGACGCGGAGTCGTCTTCCTCGGGCTCGTCGTCCTCCTCGGGTTCCTCGTCCTCGGCTTCCTCGTCCTCGGCCGCCTCGGGTTCCTCGTCCTCGGCTTCCTCGTCCTCGGCCGCCTCGGGCTCCTCGTCCTCGGGCTCCTCGTCCTCGGTCGCCTCGCCCTCGGGCTCCTCGTCCTCGCCCTCGGCGTCGTCCTCCTCGTCGTCCCGGCCGCTGCCGGGCACCACGCCCGTCAGCTGGTCGCGCACCTGGGCGGTACGGCCGTGCAGCCGGTCGGCGAGGGCGTCGATCTGCCGCTCCACCATGGCACCGGAGGCCGCTTTGCCGACACCGCGCAGGTCCTCGCGCAGCTGGTCCCCGATCTCCTTGAACTGCGGGTTGTTCCGCAGTTGCTGCTGAAGCAGGTCCCCGACCATGCGGGGGCTCAGATTCAGCTTCTTTCCGGCGACCAGACCACCGACGGCCACCGCCATCTTCAGTTTCTTGGTCCGTCCCAGGAGGTATCCGGCCCCCACGGCGAGACCCAGTCCCACTCGGTTCATGGTGTTGTCCCGTTGCCTGTTCCCGCGCTCCCGCGCGAAGCGGTCTCCAACCGGTCGAGGAGGTCGTCCTCAAGACGGTCGAACTCCTCCTCGGTGATCTCTCCGGCCTCCATCTGTTCCTCGAGGCGAGCCAGTTCGGCCCGTATGGTGGCGGGGTCGTAGTAGATCCGCTCGGCCTCCTGGACTACTTGTTTGATGGCCCAGGCGCTGCCGCGTACCGGTGCGAACGGCAGCAGCAGCACCTCGGAGATCAAGCCCACGTCGTCACCCCGCTCCGGTGTCCGTGCCGCTCGCCACGGTGCCCGCGGGCTCGGCCGGGCCGGGCTCGACGAAGCTGTACGGCGGGAGCGGACCGTTGACCCGCACCTCCAGGTGCGGCATGTCCTTGCGGACCTGCTCGACCGCGGCCAGGAAGGACTCGGCCGACTCCCGGTCCACCAGGAACGACACGTTGGCCAGCCAGCCCGTGGACTCGGGGCCCACGCTCGTGTCGTCGGCGGCCCCTTCCAGGGCGCGCTGCACCGCGGCGCCGTCGCCGGCCTCCTTGGCCTTGACCGCGGCGGCGACCATCTCGCCGAGCCGGATCTTGTCGTCGTAACTGCCGCCGCCGGCCTGCCGATTGGCCTCCGCGAGCGCGCGGATGTCCGGGCTCTCGGCCATCACCTGATGCAGGACGGCCTCTTCGACGTGGTTGGCCTTGACGTTGTACTCGACCCGGTTGTCCAGCGCCCGCAGCCGCTCCCTGTAGTGCTCGGCCCGCTCGGCGAGCACCCCGGTGATCGAGTTGTCGTCCGGGGCGACACTGCCGAACCGCATGGGCAGCACACAGCCGGCCGCACCGGCCTCGCTGAGCACGTTCTGGTGGGCGAGCAGTTCCTTCCTCTTGGGCCGCAACCCGTCGGGCGCCTCACTGACGATCGCCGCGAGGTCACCTTCGCGCAGGATGCGCACCGGGCGGGGCGGGTCGCCGACGCCACTCATGCCCTCGGGCAGCCCGGGGTGCGAACCGGCGGCGATGCCGTAGACGTACGTGCTCACTCCTGCTCCTCCTTACGGCGCGACGACGTGCTCTTGCGGGCGCGCGGACGCGACTCGGTCTCACGCTCGGAGTCCTGGCTCCGCCCCTGCTTGAAGGCGTCGGAGATGGTCTCGGCGGCGCCGGACAGCGCCCCCTTCGACTTGCCGCGGGCGCCGGACTCGGTCATCTCGCCGACGAGGTCGGGCAGGCCCGGGTCCTTGCGCGGCCCGGCCTCCAGGTCGAGCCGGTTGCACGCCTCGGCGAAGCGCAGATAGGTGTCGACGCTGGCGACGACGACGCGCACGTCGATCTTGAGGATCTCGATGCCGACCAGGGAGACACGCACGAATGCGTCGATGACGAGCCCCCTGTCCAGGACGAGCTCAAGCACGTCGTAAAGACCGCTGCTGCCGCCTCCGCCGCCGGACTGCTGTGCCGGTACGACTGTCATGCCGGGTGTTCCTCCTCGTGTGTGGGTGCAGGTCCGGTCAGGGGGCCTAGCGGCCGCCCCTGCGCGCGTCGGACCGACCGCGTTCATAGCGGCGGACGCGCCGGTATCCCGTGAGCTGCCCGTCGGGGTCGAGCTCGACCTGGTAGCTCGCCATGAGACTCATCGTGTCGGGCACGCGCTCGAGTTCGAGGACCTCGACCTCCAGCGCCCAGCCCTCCTCCGTCTGCTCGAAGGACGACACGGACTCGGCTTCCATGCCGGTGAGTTCCGCGAGCTGGCCGCGCGCCTGGCGCAGCACCTCCATCGGGCTCGGCCGCTTCCGGGCCGTCCGGTTGTCGTTCGTTTTGCTCGAATTCTGAGAGTCCTGTGACTTCTGTGAACTCTGTGACTCTTGCGTGTTGTTTGTGTTCGACATGGCCACCTCCCCCTCCGTGTGGCCGCAAGCGTGTTCGCCAAACCTCTGAGGACGCATGCATCTGCCACTTGTCGGGCTGACGGAGGCGGCGGTTCAGCCGCGCAGGGCGTCCAGCCGCCGTCGGGCCGGCCCCAGCGCCCGGCCGCGGTCCAGCAGGCCTGACCAGGGATGGGTGCGGGCCTGCTCGACGGCGTCGGCGATGGTCCAGCGGCGGGCGTGCAGCTCCGGGTCGTCGAGCCGGTCCCAGGTGATGGGGGTGGCCACCGGCGCGCCCGGGCGGGGCCGGACCGTGTAGGGCGCGACGGCGGTCTGGGCGTAGGCGTTGCGCTGGATGTCGAGGTAGAGCCGCTCGCCGCGTTCCTTCTTGCGTGCGGCGGTGGTGAGCCGGTCGGGGTGGGCGGCGGCGAGCAGGTCGGCGACGTCCCGGGCGAAGCCGCGCACGTCGTCGAAGTCGTGCCGGCCGTTCAGGGGAACGATCACGTGCAGCCCGCGCGAGCCGGTGGTCATCAGCGCCGAGGGCAGCTCCAGCTCGTCGAGCAGCTCCCCGAGCAGCCGGGCGGCCTCGCGCACGGCCTCGAAGTCGTCCCTGGGGGTCCCCCCAGGCCCTTCAGGCAGCGGGGGAGGGTCGAGGTCGAAGACCAGCCGGTCGGGGTGGTCGACGCTGCCGGCGCGGGACAGCCAGCGGTGCAGGCTGATGCTCGCCTGGTCGGCCAGGTAGACGAGGGTGGCCGTGTCGTCACAGACGGTGTGGCGGACGGTGCCGCCCTCCTTGGTCACCTCCGCGCGGGGGATCCACTCCGGGTAGTGCTCCGGGGTGTTCTTCTGCATGAACGTCGGTCCGTCGATACCGTCCGGATGCCGTTCCAGCATCAGCGGACGGCCGCGCAGATGCGGCAGCATGAAGGGCGCGACGGCCCGGTGGTAGTCCACCAGGTCGCCCTTGGTGTACTCCTTGGCGTCCCCGCCGCCGGGGAAGAGCACCTTGTCCGGCCGGTGCACCTCCACCGTGCGGCGGCCCGCCCGCACCCTGCGCGTACCGTCGCCGCCGCTCACCGCACGACCGCCTCCTCCACCAGCAGCCGTCCGGCCGCCGCGATGGACTCCGCGTCGATGCCCGACGCGCGCAGCTGCTCCTCCGGGGACGCCGAGCCCGGCATCGTGCGTACGCCGAGCCGCACCAGGCGCGGTACGGGGCGCCCGTCGGTGAAGGCGTCGAGGACCGCGTCCCCGATGCCGCCCTCGGGGTGGTGGTCCTCCACGGTCACCAGGCAGCCGGTCTCCTCGGCGGCCCGCCGCAGGGTGGCCCGGTCGACGGGCTTCACGGAGTACAGGTCGATCACCCGCACCGCGATGCCCTCCTGCTGAAGCGCCTCGGCGGCGGCCAGGGACTCGTGCACGGTGACGCCCGCCGCGACGAGGGTCAGCCGGTCCTGGCCGGAGGAGCGCAGCACCTTGCTGCCGCCGACCGGGAAGTCCTCGTCGGGGCCGTAGATCACGGGGCTCTCGCCGCGCGAGGTGCGCAGGTAGCGGACGCCCTCCAGGCCGGCCATCGCGCCGACGAGCCGTGCGGTCTGGTTGGCGTCGCACGGGTACAGCACGGTCGAGCCGTGCACCGCCCGCATCATCGCCAGGTCCTCCAGGCCCATCTGGCTGGGCCCGTCCTGGCCGATGGCGACGCCCGCGTGCGAGCCGACGAGATTGATGCCGGAGCCGCTGACGGACGCCATCCGGATGAAGTCGTAGGCGCGGGTCAGGAACGCCGCGAACGTGGTGGCGTACGGCACCCAGCCGCGGGACGCGAGGCCGACCGCCGAGGCGACCAGCTGCTGCTCGGCGATGTAGCACTCGAAGTAGCGGTCGGGGTGCTCCTTGGCGAAGAACTCCGCGCGGGTGGAGTCGCCGACCTCGCCGTCCAGGGCGACGATGTCGCCGCGGCCGGTGCCGAGGGCGGCGAGTGCCTCGCCGAAGGCGTTGCGGGTGGCGACCTCCTCGCCCTTGTCCCACCTCGGGAGCTCGAAGTCGCCGGTGTGGACGGAGTGCAGCATGCGGGCGGCGGGCGGCTCCTGCACCCGGACGCGGAGGTCGCGCGGGCCGCCGAGTTCGGTGATCGCCTCCTCGGCCTCCGGCAGCGGCTTGCCGTGCAGGCCCTCACGGTCCTGGACGGCTTCGACGCCCTTGCCCTTGAGCGTGCGGGCGAGGATCGCGGTGGGCTGGCCCTTGGTGGACGCGGCCTCGCCGTAGGCGCGGTCGACGGCGTCCACGTCGTGGCCGTCGACCTCGATGGTGTGCCAGTCGAAGGCCTGGAACCGGCGGGCGTAGGCGTCCAGGTCGTGGCCGTGCCGGGTGGGGCCGCGCTGGCCGAGGCGGTTGACGTCGACGATCACGGTGAGGTTGTCCAGGTGCTCGTACCCGGCGTGCTCGGCGGCTTCCCACACGGACCCCTCGGCCAGCTCGCTGTCGCCGCACAGCACCCAGGTGCGGTAGCCGGTGCGGTCGAGCCGCTTGCCGGCCAGCGCGATGCCGACTCCGACGGGCAGGCCCTGCCCGAGTGACCCGGTGGCCGTCTCGACCCACGGCAGGCGTTGCGGGGTGGGGTGCCCCTCGAGGCGGCTGCCCAGCTTGCGGAAGGTGAGCAGTTCCTCGTCGTCGATGGCGCCGGCCGCCTTGTAGGCGGAGTAGAGCAGCGGGGAGGCGTGGCCCTTGGACAGGACGAAGCGGTCGTTGCCGGGGTGGGCGGGGCGGTCGAAGTCGTAGCGGAGGTGGTGTGCGAACAGGACGGCCATCAGGTCGGCGGCGGACATCGAGGACGTCGGGTGCCCGGATCCCGCCGCGGCGGCGGCGCGGACGCTGTCCACCCGCAGCTGCTGTCCGAGGTCGGTGAGTTCACCGGTGTTCATGAGTCTCCTTTCGCGGAGTCGTCCGGGGGGTCGGTTCGTTTGACGGGGCCGGGGGCGGGGTGGCCCGGGGGCGGCCGGCCGGGCGCGGGTGCCGGGGCGGGCCGGCTCTCGGCGGGCTCACCATCGGGCCGGTTCTCGGCGGGCTCACCGCGCGGTCGGTCCGCTGCCGGGCGGCCCTTGGGCGTATCGGACTCCGAGCGCGGTTCCGCGGCCCCGGATCCGGGCCGTACCTGCGTCGCCCCGGATCCGGGCTGCCCCTTCGCGGGCTCATTTTGGGGCCGGGCCCGGCCGGGCCCTCCCCCGCCGGTGCCCCCGTCGTCCGTGTCGGCCGCGAGCGCCGCTCCCGGCCCCGACCGGGCGTTCGCCTCCTGCCGCCGGCCTGGGCCACCCGGCACCCGGGCCACCTCCGGGGACGACGTGTCCAGCGGCACCGACCAGGAACGTACGAGCCCCAACTGCACGGCCTGGCGCGGCAGTACGGCGTCCAGCAGCCAGTCCGCCGCGACCCGGACCCGGTTCCCGGGCATCGCGGCGAGGTGGTAGCCCCGCGTCACCGCACCCGCCGGCACACCGGAGAGGGCCACACCCAGTGGGTTGGCGGCGGCCTTCGCCCCGCCCAGGTCGACGACGAACCCCAGGTCGCGGTGGCGGTACGGCTTGTGCGCCCCGCCCAGTCCGAGCGACGCGGCGACGTTCTCCGCCGCGACCTTGCCGTGCCGCCAGGCGTGCTGCGCGGTCATCGGCGTATAGCTCCCCGGGTTCTCCAGATCGGGTACCGCGGCGACGTCACCGCACGCGAACAGCTCCGGCCGGCCCGGCACCCGCAGGTGCGGATCGACGAGCAGCCGTCCCTTCTCCATGGGCAGCCCGAGGGACTCCACCAGCGGGTCGGGGCGCACGCCCACGCACCACACCAGCGTCCGGGTCGCGACGAACTCGCCGTCGGTCAGCACGACCCCCTCGTGCGTGGCCTCCTTGACGGAGGTCCCCATCCGCACGTCCACACCTCGCTGCCGCAGGACCCGGTCGGCGGTGGCCGAGAGCTTCTCGTCCATCTCGGGCAGCACCCGCGGCGCCACGTCCAGCAGCATCCAGCGCGGCCGCATGCCCTGCCGCAGCGGGTGCTTGCGCACCTGCGCGTCGGTGAACATCTGCCCGTGCGCCGCGACCTCGGTTCCGGTGTATCCCGCGCCCACCACGACGAAGGTGCACCGCGCGGCGCACGTCCCGGGGTCGTCGGCGGAAGCCGCGAGCTCCACCTGCCGGGTCACGTGATCGCGCAGGTACAGCGCCTCGGGCAGCCCGCGGAACCCGTGCGCGTGCTCGGCGACACCGGGGATGGGCAGCAGTTTGTTGACGCTGCCCGCGGCGAGCACCAGCCGGTCGTAGGAGAGGGTGCCGCTGTCGCCCTCGGGGCCCGTGTAGTGCAGCGTGCGGTCGTCGAGGTCGATCCGATCGGCCTCGCCGAGTACGAGCCGTACGTTCGGCAGCGAGTCCGAGAGGGAGACGGTGACCCGGCGCGGCTCCAGGATGCCGGCGGCGACCTGGGGCAGCAGGGGCAGGTACAGGAAGTAGTCGGTCGGGTTCAGCAGGGTGATGTGGGCCCGGCCCCGGGTGAGCCGGGACAGGGTGCGGGCCGTGCGGTATCCGGCGAAGCCGGCACCGATGATCAGGATGCGGGGTCGACTCACGGTCGCTCGCCTCCGGCGCTGTCGCGTGGCTCGGGAACTTTCCGCGTCCCCCTGGCCTGGGCGCCCAAACGTCGGCCGGGAGCCGCTCGCCCCGAGGCCGCCGGTTTCCGGCCCCGCGCCCGGGTACCCGGTGCGGGATACGGACCGCCGATGTCGCGGAGGCACTTCCCCATGCCCGAGTACGGATATTTCCTCTCGTGCGAGCAGTACGGACCGGCCGAGCTGATCGAGCAGGCGCGGATGGCCGAACAAGCCGGATTCCAGGCGCTGTGGATCTCGGACCACTACCACCCGTGGAACGACGAGCAGGGCCAGAGCCCGTTCGTGTGGTCGGTGATCGGCGCGCTGTCGGAAGCGGTGTCCCTGCCGATCGAGACGGCCGTGACCTGCCCGACCGTGCGCATGCACCCGGCGGTGGTGGCGCAGGCCGCGGCGACCAGCGCGGTGATGACGAACAACCGCTTCCGGCTCGGTGTCGGCTCCGGCGAGGCGCTCAACGAGCACATCCTGGGTGACCACTGGCCGCCGGCCCACGTCCGTCTGGAGATGCTGGAGGAGGCCATCCAGGTGATGCGCCGGCTGTTCACCGGCGAGGAGGTCAACCACCACGGCCCGCACTACACGGTGGAGAACGCACGCCTGTACACGGTCCCGGACGAGCCGATCCCGATCGACGTCTCCGGCTTCGGCCCGGCGGCGACCCAGCTCGCGTCGCGCGTCGGCGACGGGTACATCACGGTGATGCCCGACGAGACGATGGTGGAGCAGTACCGCAAGGGCGGTGGCGGCGGAAAGCTGGTCAGCGGCGGCACCAAGGTCTGTTACGGCACCGACAAGGACGAGGCCGTACGGACCGTCCACCGGCTCTGGGCGAACGAGCAGCTGCCGGGCGAGCTCGGCCAGGTGCTGCCCTCCCCCAAGCACTTCGAGCAGGCGCAGCAGCTCGTCACCGAGGACATGGTGCGCGAGAACCGGGTGTGCGGCGACGTCGTGGACGAGCACGTGGCGGAGCTGAAGCAGTTCGCGGACGCGGGCTTCGACCGGGTCTACGTGAACCAGATCGGCCCCGACCTGCGCGGCTTCTTCGACTTCTACCGCACGAAGGTGCTTCCGCAGCTCCAGCAGACCGTCTGACGAGGGCGCGTCCGCACCGGACACGTCCGCCCGGCCCGGGTTGTCGGCCATGCGTGCACCCTCCGAAATCAGGAGGTGGAGGAGTACCGGGTCGCCTAGAGTCGCCGCATGTCTGTTCGCCTACGTATGCGTGAGGCCCTGCCGGAAGCGATGCGGGCCCGGGACAAGGCCGCCGTGAGCGCCCTGCGCGGCACGCTGTCCGCACTGGACAACGCCGAGGCGGTGCCGATCGACGAGACCGCGTCCCGCGCCGGCGCTCTGGAGGCCTCGCCGGTCGGCGCGGGCGCCACGGAGGCGGCCCGGCGGGAGCTCAGCGAGCGGGAGACGGTGGACGTCGTACGTGCCGAGGCCGCCGAACGGCTGGAAGCGGCCGCGCAGTTGACCGCGCCTGCGCATGCCGCCCGGGCTGAACGGCTCCGGGCGGAGGCGGCCGTACTGCTGCGGTTCCTCGACGGCACGGAGGCCGGTGCGGCAGGCGGCACGCAAAGCGCGTAGCGGGACATGGGGGTGCCCCCGGTGTCCTGTGACGTCCATGCGGCGGGCGTCCCGGCTGCGCGCGGCGCCCGCACGCCCGCGCGCACGCCCTAAGGGGTGTCCGCAAAGACCCGTCCACCCGGAGGCGGACGGGTCTTTGCGGACACCCCTCAGCGGCGGACGAGCCCGGTCAGTTTGCGGGCCGCCAGGGCGCCGGCTCCCGCGGTGAGGGCCGCGCCCATCCAGCCGCGGTTGCGCGACAGCCACTGCTGTGGGCTGTCGTCGGCGGATTCGTCGTCGAAGCGGCCGTGCGCGCCGAAGTCCCGCCCGTGCGGCCCGTCCGCCGGTGACCGGAGGTTCGCCGGCCCTTCGGGGCGGCCCTTCTCCTGCTGAGCGTCGACGTTGGTGCGGGCCAGGTAACGGTCCAGCAGCCCGGGGGCGACGGCGTTGGCGAGGAGTGTGGCGGCCGTGGAGCCGCCCACCCAGTACTCCCGGCGCCGCGCGTGCGACGACGCGTGCACGATCGCGCGGGCGGCGACCTCCGGCTGGTACACGGGCGCGACGGGCCGGGCCCGCCCCGGCATCCGGTTCAGCACCCAGTCGAACTGCGGGGTGTTCAGGCCCGGCAGTTGCACCATCGTCGTCCGCACGGCGCTGCGCGCGTGCAGCAGTTCGCAGCGCAGGGACTCGTTGAATCCCTGGATCGCGTGCTTGGCCCCGCAGTACGCGGACTGCAGCGGGATGCCCCGGTAGGCGAGCGCCGAGCCGACCTGCACGATCGTGCCGCGGTCGCGCGGCAGCATGTGGCGCAGCGCGGCCCGGGTGCCGAACACATAGCCCAGGTAGGTCACTTCGGTCACGCGGCGGAACTCGTCCGGGGCGACCTCCGTGACCGGCGCGAACACTCCGGTGAAGGCGTTGTTGACCCAGACGTCGATGTGGCCGTACGCGTCGACGACCCGCTGGGCGGCGTCGTCGACGGCCTCGGCGTCACAGACGTCCACGCCGACGACGAGCGCCTCGCCCCCGGCGCGCTCGACCTCGTCCGCCGCGGCGGCGAGTCCCTCACGCCCGCGGGCGAGCAGGGCGACCTTGTCGCCGCGGGCGGCGAAGGCCCGGACCGTGGCCCGTCCGACTCCGCCGCTGGCTCCGGTCACCACGACCACCCGGCCACGCTGGTGCGACGGTCCCGTCTCGCGCACCCGGCATCACACCCCGCGGTGGGGTACGTCCGGGGCGTCCGCGGGCCGCGGGGGCACGGTGCCCGGGGCGGCCGTCCCACCGGGCGGGGCCGGCGGCACGGGCGGGTACGGCATGCCGCCGACGGCCCCGGCGGCGGTCCGGCGGGCGTCGCCCCCGCCCGGCGCCACGCCGGCTGCGTGCTCCTGGCCCGGCCGGGACGGCCGGGCCATGCCGCGCAGCACAGAGGCCAGGGCACCCAGGATCACGGCGGTGATCAGCGCGGCGGCCCAGTCGGGCAGACCGAGGGCGAGGGCCAGCCCCACGGCGAGTGCGAGGGCCGCGCCCGCGTACAGGGCGAGCGCGCCGGACGCGGCGTACAGCGCTGCCTTGCGGCGCTGCTTGCGCGTCTGCTCGCGCAGTTCGTCCCGTACGGTCTCGCGCGCCACCTGTGCCAGCTCGTCGACCAGGTGCTTGTCCAGATGCTCCAGGTGATCCAACGGCTTCATGCCCGGCCGGGTACCCTCGCCCCCCTGCGCGTAACTAGGCTCAGTGGCATGGAGATTCTGGGTGCCACACTGCGCGTCTGCGTCGACGACCTCGAGACCGCGATCCCCTTCTACGAGCGGCTGGCGGGCGGCAGAGCCCAGCGCTTCGAGCGGGGCGGTGTCCAGGTGGCGGCCATCGGCTGCTTCCTGCTGATGAGCGGTCCCCCGGCCGAACTGGAGGTGCTGCGCAAGGTCGCCGCGACGATCGCCGTCACGGATGTCGAGGAGACCCACAAGGTGCTGACCGGCCTGGGGGCCCACATCGTCGCGGGCCCGATCGCCTCGCCCGCGGGCCGCAACCTGATCGCCCTGCATCCGGACGGGTCGGTCTACGAGTACGTGGACCGCCAGGCGTAGAAGCCGCCGGGGCTCAACGCGACCCCTTCCGGGTGATCATCTCGGTGGTGATCGCCCAGCGTTGGTGATCGCGCCAGGCCCCGTCGACGAAGAGCATCTTCGGTGAGAAGCCCTCCAGGCGGAACCCGCAGCGGCGGGCCAGGGCGATCGACGCGGCGTTGCCCGGCTGGACGTTGATCTCCAGCCGGTGCAGCCGCATCGGGCCGAACGCGTACCGCACGACGAGGTCGAGCCCTTCGCGCATCAGCCCCCGCCCGGCGGCGTGCGCGAAGGCGCCGTAGCCCAGCGCCCCGGACTGGAAACCGCCCTCGACGATGTTGTTGATGTTGATGAACCCGCCGATGGCGCCGTCGCTCTTCTCGCACACCAGGAACCCGGCTTTGGACGGGTCCTCGATCAGCCGGCCGGCGTAGGCGGTGTAGGCCTGTGTGGTGGTGGGCGGGAAGAGCCACGGGTGGTGCAGGTCCTTGCTCTCCCGGGCGCGGGCGGTGAACTCGGCACCGTCCTCGTAGGTGAAGGGGCGTACGCCCACCCGGGGGCCTTCGGCGACGTGGCGGGATGCGTGGTGCGGCACCCTGCCACAGTAACCGCGCCACCGCGGTCCTTCACGACCCGGCGACCGGCAGCCGGAGCGTCCCGGTGTCGCGCGGCCCGCTGACCACGGTGACCGGTTCGATCCCCCGGTTGCCGAAGTACGCGTCGTCGCTCGCCGCGAGCACGAAGCGCAGCCGGTGACCCTTCTCGTACCGGTGCACGATGCCGGGCAGGGTGCCGGTGAAGCTCTCGGTGACGTCCGGGACGCGCACCGGTGCGACCAGGCGGCGCACCAGCGTGCGGGTGCCGTCGGGGGCGACGTCGTAGAGCTTGGCGAACAGGACCAGTTTGTCGGCCGCGTCGGCGGAGTTCTGGGTGCGCTCGGCCTTCGGTGAGACGACCTTCAGCGTGGCCCGGGGTGCCCCGACGACGTCCAGGGGCCGTTTCAGCGGTGCGGTCGTCCAGTCGAGGTAGGTGCCCTTGGCGTCGCGCGGCGGCGAGTCCCGCAGTCCGAGGAGGCCGGCCAGTGAGCTCTCCGAATGGCTCGTGGGGATCGCCCAGTTGGTGTAGCCGCGGCTGCCGCGGGCCACCTCGCCGCGATGGTCGGGGTTGATTGACAGGACTTCAGGAGCGGACCGCTCAGCTCAGGGCCGGCTCGTCGAACGTCAACGTGGCGGCCCCGGCGTCCAGTTCGGCCCGTACCCCGAAGGGCATCGTCAGCGCGCCCGGTCCGTGCCCGAACCCGAACTCCTCCACGACCGGTACGCCCAGCCCCCCGAGCCGGTCGGCCAGGACCGCGCGCAGCTCCTCGTACGGGCCGCACCCCTCCCAGGACCCGAGGGCGATCCCGGCGACGCCGTCGAGCCAGCCGCTGCGCAGGAGTTGGGTCAGATACCGGTCCAGGCGATAGGGGCTCTCGCCGACGTCCTCCATCAGCAGCAGCCCGCCCCGCGCCCCGGGAGAGGCGTGCGGGGTGCCGAGGTCGCTCGCGAGCAGGCTCAGGCAGCCACCCAGGGTGACGCCCCCCGCCCGGCCAGGGACCAGAGCGGCACCACCCGGGGGTGTGGCCGTGACGGTCCGCACCGACTCCGGCGCGAAGAGGGTGGCCCGCAGATGCTCCTGGGCCCGGGCGTTCTTGAGGAAGTCCACGCCGGCGGCCGCGGGTCCGTACAGGGTGACCAGGCCCAGGCGGGTGGCGAAGGCCTGGTGCAGGACGGTGATGTCGCTGAACCCGGCGAGCACCTTCGGACCGGCCGCCCGCATCGCCTCCCAGTCGAGCAGGTCGACCATGCGCTGCGCCCCGTATCCGCCCCGGGCGCACAGCACGGCCGCGACGCTCGGATCGCACCAGGCGTTCTGCAGGTCGGCGGCCCGCTGCGCGTCCGTACCGGCGAGATAGCCCAACTCCCTGTGACGGGCCGGCACATGGGGTGTCACCACCGGATCGAGGTCCCAGCCGCGCAGGATGTCGAGCCCGGCCTGCAGCCGCTCCTCGGGCACGGGCCCGCTCGGCGCGACGACGGCGACCCGGGCGCCGGGGGCGAGCCGGGGCGGTCGTACCAACGGGTTCACCTGGCGAGCTCCAGGGTCGGGATGCCGGGCGGAGCCAGGCGGAACACCTGGGCGTACAGGGAGAGTTCGGCCTCCAGGGCGCGCACCATGGTCTCCGCCTTCCGGAACCCGTGCCCCTCTCCCTCGAAGGCGAGATACGCGTGCGGCACCTGCCGGCCCGCCAGCCGGGCCAGGAACCGCTCGCACTGGACGGGTGGGCAGATCACGTCGTCCAGGCCCTGGAGCAGCAGGAACGGCACGGTGAGGTGGTCGGCGTGGGTGGCGGGCGAGCGCTCCGCGTACCGGGTGGGCACCTCGGCGAGCGGCCCGATCAGGCTCTCCAGGTACCGCGACTCGAAGTCGTGGGTCTCCCCCGTGCCCCAGCCGGCGAGGTCCAGGATCGGGTATTTGATCGTGCCGCAGGCGTAGACGTCGGTGGTGGTGAGCGAGGCGG
Organism: Streptomyces sp. NPDC012466; assembly: GCF_042955215.1. NCBI lineage: Bacteria > Bacillati > Actinomycetota > Actinomycetes > Kitasatosporales > Streptomycetaceae > Streptomyces > Streptomyces sp. NPDC012466. Next base: position 824,805 of record NZ_JBIBEQ010000001.1, read on the forward strand.
CCGCGGTCCAGCCGCCCGCGCTGCCGCCCCGGACGGCGAGCCGGGCGCGGTCGGCGGTGCCCTCGTCGGCGAGGGCGAGGGCGACGGCGGCGCAGTCCTCGACGTCGACCACGCCCCACTGCTCGCGCAGCCGCTCGCGGTACGGGCGCCCGTATCCCGTGGAGCCGCCGTAGTCGACCTCGGCGACGCCGATGCCTCGCGAGGTGAAGTAGGCGATCTCCAGGTCGAGCACGAGCGGCGCGCGGCCGGTGGGCCCGCCGTGCGCCCAGACGACGTAGGGCGGCAGTTCGTCGCCGGGCGCGACGCAACCGGGATGGTGCGGCGGGTAGATGTGGGCGTGGATGTCGCGTCCGTCGGGGCCGGTGAAGGTGCGGATCTGCGGTTCGGGGTAGTACGCGGGATCCACGGCGTCGTCGTGCTCGGCGCCGACGACCCGGGCCCGGCCCGTGCGGGCGTCCAGCTCGACGACCTCGTAGGCGCTGCGCGGGCTGGCGCCGACGGCGACGACCCGTTCACCGTGTGCGGCGAGGGTGGGGGCGAACTCGGTCCAGGGCCCGGCCGCGTCGACGACCTCGCTCGTCTCGGGGTCCAGGATGCCGAGGGCGGTGGCGCCGCGGCCGTGCACGACGGCGATCAGGCCGCTCTCCAGCGGCGTGAACCATCTCGACCCCAGCTTCCACAGCGCCCCGCCGAACTCCTCCTCGCGCGGGCACAGCGGCTCGCCGTCCAGGTAGAGGTTCCACCAGCCGGTGCGGTCGCTCGCGTGCAGCAGGCGGCCGTCATGGGTCCAGTCGGCCTGGGCGATCGATTCACCGGGGCCGCCGGCCACGGCCCGGGCGTCGCGCAGGGTGCTGTCGGGGGTGACGTCGGCGAGGAGCAGTTCGGTGCCGTCCCAGGGCATGCGGGGATGGTCCCAGGCGAGCCAGACGGCCCGCCGCCCGTCGGGCGAGAGCTTCGGCCCGGTGACGAACCGGTGCCGGGCGTCGGTGAGTTCGCGTACGGCGTGCCGGTCCCGGGCCGCGGAGCCGTCCAGCGGGACGGCGGCCAGGACGCGGCGCACGTCGGTGGGCCCCTCGCCGATGAACTCCTCCAGCACGCACCACACTTCGCCCCGTTCGGGCAGCGGCAGCGGCTCGGCCCAGCGCAGGCCGCCGCCCACCGGGGAGACGGGTGTCAGCGGGCGCGGCTCGTCTCCCGGCTCCCAGCGGTACAGCCGCTGGTCGGCGAAGTTCACGAACAGCACCAGGGGCCCGGCGTCACCCGCGAGGGCGGCCCAGGGGTGCCCGCCGTACTCGATGACCCGGCTGCGCACGTTCCACGGCGCGGGCAGCAGGGACTCCTCCCGGCCGTCGGTGTGCCGCCGCACCAGGGTGCGCCGGCCGCCCTCGGCGGGGCGCGGCTCGGTCCACCACACCTCGTCGCCGACGAAGCCCACGTACTCCGGGTGCCCGTCGTGGGCGGCGGTCAGGGCCGCGTCGATGGGTGAGGGCCACGCCCCGTAGGCCAGCGTCCGCACCGTCTCCCCCACTCTCCTAGGCCGTCCGCAGGAACCGGTCGAGTACGCGGACACCGAAGTGCAGCGCCTCGACCGGTACCCGCTCGTCGACCCCGTGGAACATGGCCGCGTAGTCGTAGCCGTCCGGCAGTTTCAGCGGGGTGAAGCCATAGCCGGTGATGCCGAGGCGGGAGAACTGCTTGGCGTCGGTGCCGCCGGACATGCAGAACGGCACCACGTGACCCTCGGGCGCGAACTCCTCGACGGCGGCCCGCATGCCCGCGAAGGTCGCGGAGTCCACCGGCGACTCCAGGGCGACCTCCCGGTGGTGGAACTCCCAGTCCACGTCCGGCCCCGTGAGCCGGTCGAGGGTGCTGCGGAACTCCTCCTCGCCGCCGGGCATGTACCGGCCGTCCACGTGGGCCACGGCCACGCCGGGAATGACGTTGATCTTGTAACCGGCGTCCAGCATGGTCGGGTTGGCGCTGTTGCGGAGGGTCGGCTCGACGAGTTTCGCGGCCGGGCCGAGCTTCTCCAGCAGCGCGTCCACATCGGTGAGATCGGTCTCGATGCCGTAGAGCGCGGCGAGTTCGGTGAGCGCGGCGCGCACGGTCGGGGTGAGCCTGAGCGGCCACTCGTGCGCGCCGATCCGCGCGATCGCGCCCGCGAGGCGGGTCACGGCGTTGTCCCGGTTCACCTTGGAACCGTGCCCGGCGCGCCCGCGGGCGGTGAGCTTCAGCCAGGCGGTGCCGCGTTCCCCGGCCGCGATCGGGTAGATCTGCCGCCCGTCGCCGTCGTGGAAGGTGAAGGCGCCGGACTCGCTGACGCCTTCGGTGCAGCCCTCGAACAGCGCGGGGTGCTCGTCGGCGAGGAAGCCGGAGCCGTCCGCCGCGCTGGCCTCCTCGTCCGCGGTGAACGCGATGACGATGTCCCGGCGGGGCCGGACGCCCTGCCGGGCCCAGCCGCGCACGACGGCCAGGATCATCGCGTCCATGTTCTTCATGTCGACGGCACCGCGTCCCCAGACGACCCCGTCGCGGATCTCCCCGGAGAACGGGTGCACGCTCCAGTCGGCGGCCGCGGCGGGCACGACGTCGAGATGGCCGTGGAGCAGCAGGGCGCCGGCCGAGGGGTCGGTGCCCTCGATCCGGGCGACGACGTTGGTCCGCCCCTTGGTGCGCTCCAGCAGGGTCGGCTCGATGCCGGCCTCGGCGAGCCGTGCGGCGGCGTACTCGGCGGCGGGCCGCTCCCGGCAGTCGCCCCCGCCCCGGTTGGTGGTGTCGATCCGGATGAGGTCGGACGTGAACGTCACGACCTCGTCCAGCGCGGGTCCGTCGACCTGCTCAGCCATACTGCTCCTCCACCGCGGCCGAGACGATCGTGGTGACCGCCTTGAAGGCGCGGATGCCCTCGTACATGGTCTCGCTCGTGTACGCCACCTTCCGCTCCGCGATCCGGTCCACCCCGGGGACGACGGTGGCGGCCATCGCCAGGTGCTCCGCGTCGAACTCCACGGCCACGGTGAACGGGCCGCCGCGCACGGGCTCGTGACGCACCGCCAGCGCGGCCGCCTCCTTGGCCGCCGCCCGGATGTCGGCCGCCGTGCGGGCGGGTGTGCGGCACACCGCCGCGTAGCGCGACACGTGGTCCTTCACCGCGACCTTCAGCGCCTCGGGCGCGTACCCCAGCGCGTCCTCGCAGGCGACGTCGTCCCCGGTGACCAGCACGACCGGAACCCCGTACTCGGCGACGACGTGGGCGTTGAGCAGCCCCTCGCTCGCCCGGACGTCGTTCAGCCAGACGCCCGTGATGGAGTTGGCGAGGTAGGTGTGCGCGAGGACGCCCTCCATGCCGGCGCCCGCGTGGTAGCCGACGAACGCGATGCCGTCGACGTCGCCGTGCTGCACGCCCTCGACCATGGACAGCGCCTTGTGCCGGCCGGTGAGCAGCTGGGCGCGGTCGTCGAGCCGCTCCAGCAGCAGGTTGCGCATCGTGGAGTGCGCCTCGTTGATGATCACCTCGTCCGCGCCGCCGTCGTGGAAGCCCCGTACGGCGGCGTCGACGTCGGAGGTGAACAGCGAGCGGCAGCGCTCCCACTGCGACGCGCCCGGCATCACGTCGTCGGGCCAGGTGACGCCGGTGGCGCCCTCCATGTCGGCGCTGATGAGGATTCTCATGACGAGCCGTCCAGGGCGGAGATCTTCATGGTTCGTCACGTTACGCGCTGCGGGCGGAACCGGCTACGAGGTGGTCACCAACGGATCGGCAGGTCGGCGAGGAGGGCGGTGAGCCGGTCGGCGAGGAGGCGGTGGTCGCGGGCCGAGTAGTGCCAGTGGCAGCCGGCGTAGTCGAGGCCGGTGGTGTCGAGGGACCAGAAGCGGACCCGGCGATCGCCCGCGCCGGTGCGTTCCCGGACGACGTGCTCGACGTGACCGGCGAACGGACCCGTGCCCACGGCCAGGATGGTGGTCGCGGCCCCGTAGCGCTTCCGCAGCTTTTCGAGGAAGCCGCTGTAGGCGCTGCGGTAGGCGGCGGCGAGGCTCTCGTCCGTCCACGGCTCGCCCGGGTTGACGGGCGTGGAGAAGTCGTTGGTGCCCAGGTGGACCACGACGAGCTGCGGCCGCCAGGTGCCCGGGTTCTGCCAGACGTCGCCCGGCACGTTCAGCAGCGCGCGGTCGTAGAAGGTGCGGTAGTTCACCTCCGGCGAGCTTCCGTTGTAGTTGCGCACCATGCCCTGGCCCGAATAGGCGTTGATCTGGTAGTCGGCGCGCAGCCCCCGGGCGGTGAGGGCGCCGTAGCTCACGTCGGCGTCGGTGGTGCGCTTGAGCTGCTCGCCGTCGCAGTCGCGGGAGGTGGAGAGGTTGCCGTAGCCGGCCGTGAGGGAGTCGCCGATGAACTCGATCTGGCGGCCGCGCGCGGCCGGCCGGGCCAGGACCGCACCGCCGGGCGCGGCGACGAAGCCGCCGAAGGAGCTGGTGCTCCACGGGGTGTCGTTGCGCTTGACGAGCCGGACGGTGTGCACGCCGTCGCGCAGGCCCCTGACCCAGTGCGTCGTCCTGCCCGGCGTGACGAGGGTCGCGACGGTGGCGCCGTCGACCTGGACGTCGTAGTCGGCGGCCGGATCGTCGAGCACGACGCCCACGCCGGTACCCCGGACCCGGCCCTCGAAATAGACACCGGGCCAGCTGTACTGGAGCACGTCCCCGGCGGCCTTGACCCGCCCGGCGGTGTGCACGCTGTCCCGTACTCCTCGAGGCTCCGGCGCGGCGGCGGTCGTGACGGCGCTTGTGCCGATCAGCACCGTCGACACCGCTGACGCGGCCAGCATCCGTAACCAGGGCATCGGCATGACGGTCCTCCGCGGGGCGAGGCGGGTGCACGGACGGGGTTCGAGTGACCGTACACCGACAAAATCGGCGCCCGCCAGACCGCGTCACCGGGTCCGGGGCCCTGACCGCTCGGCTCAGGCCGTACGCCCCGCCACCAGCCAGGTGGACGGCAGCTCGATGCGTGTGCCGTCCGGGCGGTACTCGGTGCTCTTCAGCGGCAGTTGGCCGCTCGCCAGGACGGTGAGACCGGCCGAGCGCAGATACTCCGGCACGGCCTCGTCCGAGACCTCGCCGGGGGTGAGACCGTGCCGGAAGACCGGCGCGAGCTTGGGCGGCGGGCCGTCCGGGCCGCCCGCCAGGCCCGTCAGCACCTGCTTGGCGGCGCCCGAGAGCTCCACCAGGCAGGCGCGACCGCGGTCGCCGACCAGCGTGGCGATGCCGTCGATCAGCGACTGCCGGTCGTCCGGCTCGCACTGGTGCAGGACGCCCCGCATGTAGATGTTGGTGTCGCCGAGTTCCGCGTGCAGGGCCTGCGCCTCGTCCTTCTCCGCGGCGTCCAGCTGCCGGTAGGCGGCCTGGCCCGCCGGGTCGGCCCGCCGGGCGTGGTCGAGGGCCGCGGCGGACAGGTCGACGCCCAGGACGTGCGGGAAACGGTCGGCGAGGTAGCGGGTCTGGGTGCCGTTGCCGCAGCCGAGGTCCACCAGCGGCAGGGCGGGATCGGCCAGGTACGGTTCGAACAGGGCGAGATGGGGGCCCACGGTCAGGACGGGTTCCGCGTCCCAGAACACCGCCCCGGGTTCGGCGGGCGCCTCACGCCAGAACCCCTCCCAGGCCTCCCGGTACCGACTCGTCACGCTCATGGCCCACTCCCCAGGGTGCGAACGAATCCCGCCACACGGCGGGCGAGTACGGTGTATCGCGCCCCGGTCGCCGCCACAAGAACGCGGCACGTAACCTTCACGCCCCCTTCGGGGCGGTGCTGTTCAGCGGCGTGGCAGCGTCAGCTCGAACCAGACCGTCTTGCCGGTCCTGGTCCGGCTGGTCCCCCACTCGCGGGACAGGGTGCTGACGACGCGCAGTCCGCGTCCGGAGTCGTCGAGCGGCCCCGCGTCGATCAGCGTCGGCAGCTCGTGCTCGTCGTCGTCCACCTCGCACAGCAGGGTGTCGCCGCGGACCAGGCGCAGTTCGACCGGCCGGGCGTGGGAGTGCCGTACGGCGTTGGTGACGAGCTCACCGGCCAACAGCTCCGCCGAAGCGGCGAGTTTCGCCAGGCCCCACTCGTGCAGTTGCTCGCGGACCGCCGCGCGGGCGCGGGCCACCTCGGCCGGGTCGAGGGCGAGGCGCCATGCGGCCACGTCGTCCGGCTCGATGCCGTTGAGGCGGGCCATCAGCAGCGCCACGTCGTCCTTGCGGCCACCCAGCGTGTTGAGCGCCCGGATGATGGTGTCGCAGGCGTCGTCCATGGACGCGGCCGGGTGCGCGGCCGACTCGCAGAGCGTCGCGAGACCCACCCCGATGTCCTCGCCGCGCACCTCGACCAGCCCGTCGGTGCACATCACCAGCCGGTCCCCGGGCTCCACGCGCACGGTGACGGCCTCGAAGGGCACCCCGCCGACGCCGATGGGCGCGCCGGTGGGCAGGTCCAGCAGGTCGCTGCGGCCGCCGTCGGCCCGGACCAGGACGGGCGGGATGTGACCGGCGTTGGCGAGACGGAGTTCGCTCGCGATCGGGTCGTAGACGGCGTAGAGGCAGGTCGCGAGGTAGGTGTCGCCGAGGCGCTGGGCGAGGTCGTCGAGCTTGCGCAGCAGCTGGGCGGGCGGCAGGTCGAGCCCGGCCATGGTCTGTACCGCCGTGCGCAACTGGCCCATCTTCGCCGCGGAGTCGAGGCCGTGACCCATGACGTCGCCGACGACGAACGCCGTGCGCCCGCCGTGCAGTTTCACCGCGTCGAACCAGTCGCCGCCGACCCTGCCGAGCTGTGTGCCGGGCAGATAGCGGGTGGCGATGTCGCAGCCGGACAGACGGGGCGGGATGTGCGGCAGCATGCTGTCCTGGAGCGTCTCGGCGACGTTCTCCTGGAAGGTGTACATGCGCGCGTTGTCCAGCACGAGCCCCGCGCGGGCGGCGAGTTCGGCTCCGGTGACGCGGTCCATGTCGTTGAAGACGGGCCGCTCGGGGTGGCGCAGCAGGATCATGAATCCGAGGACGACGTTGCGTGCTTTCAGGGGTACGACGAGCATCGAACGGCCGGTGATGAGCGGCCGGATGTCGCGCTTCTCGAACTGCGCGGCGATGGCGTGTCCCATCTCCTCGCTGATGCGCGGCACGAGGACGGGCTCGCCGCTGGTCATGCACTGGAAGAACGGCGTGTGCGCCGGGAAGGGCATGGCCTCGCCGACGGGGACGACGTCGTCCCAGCGGCCGGGTTCGTCGGTGTGCTCGACGGCGACCCGGTGCCACAGGGTGGTCGTGTCGGGCACACCGTCGGCGAACTCCTCACCGGCGACGACCTGTTCCCGCAGATAGGTCCCGGCGACGTCCGTGAAGCGGGGGACGACGGCCCTGCTGACCTCGACGATCGTGCGGGACAGGTCGAGGGAGGTGCCGATGCGGCCGCTGACCTCGTTGAGGAACTCCAGACGCTCACGGACGGCGGCGTACTCGAGGTCCTCCCCCTCGTCCCGCAACTCCTCCGGCACGGGTTCGCCGGCGGCCAGGGCCCGCGCGGCCCGCTCGCGGCGCGCCTTGCGTTCGGCGCGCCGGGCCACGCCCCAGTCGGGCGTGACGGGCACCCGGTCGTTCTGGCTGAACTCCAGGATCGGGTAGCCGAGTTCGAGGATCTGGGCGACGATCCTGGCGCTCTCGCCGACGCTCATGCTGGGCAGGATCTCGGGGAGCCGGCGGGTGAGGTCCTCCGCCCCGGGGAAGTCGGTGTGCAGCGCGAAGCCGGGCGCGATCCGCTCGACCGCCCCGTCCTGCGTGCGCAGCCCTTCGGCGTCGGCGGCCAGCACGAGCAGCCGCTCGGGTCCTGGGCCCACCAGCGGGTAGGCCCACCACAGGACGTCGACCCGGTGGTCCCCGGGCGCGGTGAGCCGGGCGCGGCCGGCCGCCGGGTAGGACAGTCCGCCGTCGAGGGAGGATTCGAGGTCGGGGCCGAGGCCGTCGTCGGCGGCGTACGGGGTGGCGTCCCGCTCCTCGGGCAGGGCGCCGGAGACGGGCAGCAGGTCGAGGGCCGTGCGGCCGATCGCCTCGTCCTTGGGGACGCCGAACAGGCGCCGCGCGCCTCGGCTCCAGTGGGACACGAGACCGTCGCGGTCGACCACGACGACGGCCAGGGGAACGCGGCCGGGCTCGGCGGGTTCCGTCACCGTGCCCTGCCCAGCCCTGTCGGTGCCACGGTCCATGGCCCTGGCCCTCTCTCCCCACGGACGCAAGATCTGTGCCGGCGTCACCACCGTACGGCTCGGGCCGATGGCGATGTGAGGCAATACGCGAATTGCCCGCGCGGGGTGCGCACCGGCGTGCGACCCCGCGCGCCGCTGCCCGTTCAGTCCTCGTGGCCCAGTTGGAGATCCCGCTCGGTACGGCCTCCTCCGGCGACCTGGAGCACGGTGGCGACGGGCGGGTATCCGGCGGCGATGACGGTGTACTCGCCGGACGACAGGTCGACGAAGCGGAAGATGCCGTCGGCGCCGGTGGTGAGGGTGTCGACGACGTTGCCCGCCACGTCGAGCAGCGTCACGCGCGCGTCCTCCACGGGCCGGCCGCCGCCCGCCCGGACGGTGCCGCGCAGTACGGCGCCGCCGGCCAGTTCGATGTCCCGCCGGGTCTCGCGGGCGGCCTGGACGGTGACCGGGAGCGCGGCCGGGCGGAAGGCGGGCGCACTGGCGGCGAGGGTGTACTCACCGGCGACCAGATCGGTGATGACGTAGCCGCCCTCCCGGCCGCTGCGGGTGGTGGCCACGACCTCGCCGTGCACGTTGGTGAGCGTGACGCTGGCGTCCCGGACGGGCGTGCCGTCGGCGGTCACCACGGTGCCGATCAGGTTTCCGGCGCCGCCGAGGACGATGTCGAGTTCGACGGGACGTTCGCCGACGGTCACGGACACCGCCTGCGGCTGGTGGCCGCCTGCCGCGGCGATCAGCACGTACGAGCCGGGGCCCGGGGTGGCCAGCGCGTAGCGCCCGTCCTCACCGCTCGCGCCGCGTCCGGTCTGTTGCCCGGTGACGTCGATGAGCGTGATCGCCGCGCGGGGCACGACGGTCCCGTCGTGATGCTGCACCGAGCCGCACACGGGGACGCCGGCGGCGTACGCGGCCCTGGTCTGCGGGATCGGGGCGTTCCCCGGCGCCGTGTCCGGGTCGGTGACGGAGGCGTTGTGGGACACCAGGGGTTTCTCCTTGAGGAAGAGGGCGATGACCAGTCCGAGGACCAGCACCGGCACCAGGTAGAGGAAGATCCGCGGCATGGCGTCGGCGTACGCCCGGATGTAGCCGTCGCGCAGCGCCGGGGGCAGTGCGTGCACGAGCTGCGGGGTGATGGACTCGGGGTCCGGGAGGCCGGTGCCCGCGCGCGCGGGGAGGCGGTGGGCGAGGGCGTCGGCGAGCCGGTCGGCGAAGAGGGTGCCGAAGACGGCGGCTCCGACACTGCCGCCGATCTGCCGGAAGTAGTTGTTGGTGCTGGTGGCGGTGCCGAGGTCGGCGGGGCGCACGGAGTTCTGCACGGCGAGGATCAGGACCGGCATCACCATGCCGATGCCGGCGCCGAGGACGGCCATCCAGATGCTGTAGTGCAGCCGGGGCGTGCCGACCTCCAGGCGCGACAGCAGCCACATGCCGACGGCGGAGAGGGCGCCGCCGAGGATCGGGTAGGCCTTGTAGCGGCCGGTGTGGCTGATGAGCTGTCCGGCGATGATCGAGGCGCCGACGATGCCGGCCATCATCGGCAGCATGAGCAGGCCCGACTCGGTGGCGGAGGCCCCGTCGACCATCTGCAGGTAGGTCGGCAGGTAGCTGGCGGCGCCGAAGAGGCCCACCCCGGTCACCAGGCCGACCAGGCCGGTGACGTTGAAGACGGAGTCCCTGAAGAGCCGCAGCGGCATGAGGGGTTCGGCGGCGAAGTGCTCGGTGACGAGGAAGAGGGCGGTGGCCGCCGCCGCGCCGGCCGCGAGGCCGAGGATCATCCGCGAGTCCCAGGCGTGTTCGGTGCCGCCCCAACTGGTCAGCAGGACCAGGCAGGTGGAGGCGGCGGTCAGCAGCAGCGCGCCGAGGACGTCCAGCCGGGCCCTGGCGGCCGGCTTGGGGAGCTTCAGGGCGATCGTGACGACGGCGAGGGTGACCAGGCCGAAGGGGACGTTGATGTAGAAGCACCAGCGCCAGGAGAGGTGGTCCGTGAAGTAGCCGCCGAGCAGTGGTCCGGCCACGGAGGCGAGGCCGAAGGTGGCGCCGATCAGCCCCATGTAGCGGCCGCGCCGGCGGGGCGGCACGATGTCGGCGATGATCGCCTGGACGCCGATCATGAGGCCGCCCGCGCCGACGCCCTGCAACGCGCGGAAGGCGATCAGCTGATCCATGGACTGCGCCCGGCCCGCGAGCGCGGAACCGGCGACGAAGACGACGATCGCGAACTGGAAGACGCCCTTGCGGCCCAGCAGATCGCCGAGCTTGCCGTAGATCGGCAGCCCGACGGTGGCGGTGAGCAGGTAGGCGGTGATCGCCCAGGACATCCGGTCCAGGCCGTGCAGCTCACCGACGATTTCGGGAGCGCGGTGGCGACGATCATCTGCTCCAGGGCGGCCAGGAGCAGGGCCGGCATGAGGGCGAAGAAGACCAGCCGCACCCGGCGCGGGCTCGGTCCGGTGTCCGGATCCGGCGGTGGTGCGGGGGTGTCGGGGGGCGCCACCGCCGGTTCGTCCTGCGCCAGAGTGATCCCGCCCACTCACCGCTCCCCTCGTCGCGCTGCCGCACAATTCCCGCGTAAAAGCGACAACTACGAGCAAGCGCGACGAGTTACGGCACAGGAGCGAGCCGCACGGAGATCACTCGAACCGGTGAGGGGGCGCAACACCCCCTGAGAGTCTGCGTTTTGAGGCGGACTACTTCTCGACCTCGGCGGCGAGCCGGGTGAGCATCGCGTCGTAGATCCGGCCGAGGCCCTTGGGCGCGAAGGTCTTCTCGAAGAAGCCGCCGATGCCGCCGGCGCCGGTCCAGGTGGTGGTCACGACGACCCGGGACTTGCCCTCGCCGGCCGGGGTGACCCGCCAGGTGGTGACCATGGAGGAGTTGCGGTCCTTCTCGACCAGCTCGCCGTCGGTGGGCTCGCTGACCTCCAGGAGGCAGTCGCGCACCCGCTTGCTGGTGGCCTGGAGCTTCCAGTGGACGAGGGTGCCCTCGCCGTCGCCGCCCTCCCGGACCTCGTACTCGCTGAACTGCTCGGGCAGGAGCTTCGCGCGCGTGCCGCTGTAGTCGGCGAGGGCGTCGAACACCGTCTCCGCGTCCGCCGCGACGATCCGCTCCGTAGTGGCCTCGACCTGCGCCATCGCTTTCCTCCAGGACCTGGTTGCTCGGGGGTCGGGGCAAGCCAACCACCCCGCTGCCCGGCCCCCCAAATCGGGGTGGCAGAACCCGGTCGAACGCGTTCGGAAAAGACCCTCGCACGATCAAGGGAACATGTGTTCTATTCTGTGGTCAGTGCTACCGAGGAGGCGTCATGCGCTGGGAGAACCTCACAGTGGACTCCGAACACAGCCGGGCCGATGCCGCGCTGTTCGGCGCGGACGCGGTCACGACCCGTACGTTCGACACGCCGGAGTTCCGCGGAATCACGTTCCACGAGATCCGGGCACGCTCGATCATCAACCGGGTGCCGGGGGTGTCACGGATGTCGTTCCAGTGGACGGTCAACCCCTACCGGGGCTGCTCGCACGCGTGCGTGTACTGCTTCGCACGCAAGACGCACAGCTACCTGGACCTCGACACGGGGCTCGGCTTCGACAGCCAGATCGTGGTCAAGATCAACGCACCGGAGCTGCTGCGCCGGCAGCTCGGCTCGCGCCGCTGGCAGGGCGAGCACATCGCCATGGGCACGAACGTCGACTGCTATCAGCGCGCCGAGGGCCGTTACCGGCTGATGCCGGGCATCATCGCGGCGCTGCGCGACCACGCGAACCCCTTCTCGATCCTCACCAAGGGCACGCTCGTCCTGCGTGACCTGGAGCTGATCAAGCAGGCGGCACAGGTGACCGACGTCGGCATCTGTGTGTCGGTCGGCTTCACCGACCAGGAGCTGTGGCGCACCGTCGAGCCGGGCACGCCCGCACCGGAACGGCGCCTGGAGGTGGTGCGCACCCTGGGCGAACACGGCATCGGCTGCGGCGTGCTGATGGCACCGGTGATCCCGTTCCTCAGCGACACGCCCGCCCAACTCCGCGCCACCGTGCGGGCGATCGCGGCCTCCGGCGCCGCGTCCGTGACACCGCTGGTGCTGCATCTGCGGCCCGGCGCCCGCGAGTGGTTCATGGCCTGGCTGGGGCAGCACCATCCGCACCTGGTGGCCCGTTACGAACGGTTGTACGCGGAGGGCTCCTACGCCCCCAAGTGGTACCAGCGGCGGATCACCCGTCAGGTGCACGAGCTGGCCGAGGAGTACGGCATCGGGCCCACGCGCGCGCGGACGCCGCGGCGGATCCGGCCCACCGAGCCGGCCGGGGAGCCCCCGGTGGCGGGGCCGACCCAACTCTCGCTCCTCTAGGAGAATTCGAGACCTGCGCCCCGTTGCGGGCATTCGAGCGCACCTGAAGATCCAATCGGGTCATGAGCTTTACGGAATGAGTTCTTCCAGGACCGGTTTCCGGGACGATGCGGCGAGGACGGTGACCCTCGCGGTCCTTCATCCCGCCGTCCTGGGAGGACTCCATGAGAAAACGCGCAGCCGCACTGTGCGGCGCCGCCGTCGTCATGGCCGGGACCTTCACGGCCGTTCCCGCCGAAGCGAGCGCACCCGGCACCGCGAACACCACCCCGCAGACCGCGAAGCTCACCTGGAAGAGCTGCGCCACCGAGGACTACCCGACGCTCCAGTGCGCGTCCCTGAAAGTGCCGCTCGACCACCGCAGGCCGCACGGGGAGAAGATCACCCTCGCCCTGTCCCGCGTCCCGCACACCGCACGGACCTACCAGGGCCCGCTGCTGGTCAACCCCGGCGGCCCCGGCGGCAGCGGCCTGACGCTCGCCGGGTTCGTCGCGTCCTCGCTGCCCGCGAAGGTCGCGGCCCAGTACGACGTCATCGGCTTCGACCCGCGCGGCGTGGGAGCGAGCAAGCCCGCGCTGGACTGCAAGCCGGGCCACTTCGACCCGGTCCGCCCGGACTCCCTGCCGGCGACGCCCGCGATCGAGAAGGCCAACCTCGACCGCGCCAGGTCCTTCGCCGCCGCCTGCGGCAAGAAGTACGCGCATCTCCTGCCGTACATCAACACCACCAGCGCCGTGCGCGACCTGGACGCGATCCGGCAGGCCCTGGGCGCGAAGAAGATCAACTACTTCGGCTACTCGTACGGCACCTACCTGGGCGCGGTCTACGCCCGGTTCTTCCCCGAGCGGGTCCGGCGGCTGGTCCTGGACTCGGTCGTCGACCCGACCGACGTCTGGTACGAGGCCAACCTCAACCAGGACGTGGCCTTCAACGACCGCCACCGCGCCTTCCTCGCCTGGATCGCCCGCCACGACGCGACCTACAAGCTCGGCACCGACCCGGAGAAGATCGAGGCGAAGTGGTACGCGATGCGCGCCGCCCTCGCCAAGAAGCCTGCGAGCGGCACGGTGGGCGCCTCCGAACTGGAGGACACCTTCATCCCGGGCGGCTACTACAACGGCTACTGGCCGAGCCTGGCCGAGGCGTTCGCCGCGTACGTGAACGACAAGGACCCCGAGCCGCTGGTCGAGGCATACGAGAGCTTCGGCGCGGTCGACGCCCCGGGCGACAACGGCTACAGCGTCTACACCTCGGTGCAGTGCCGGGACGCCGCCTGGCCGCGCGACTGGCGGCAGTGGCGCAAGGACAACTGGGCGGTGTACGAGAAGGCTCCGTTCATGACCTGGAACAACGCCTGGTACAACGCGCCGTGCGCGTTCTGGCCGACGGACTCGCTGCGCCCGGTGAACGTGGCCAACGGCACGCTGCCGCCGGTGCTGCTGTTCCAGGCGACCGGGGACGCGGCCACCCCGTACGAGGGCGGTGTCACCGTGCACCGGCTGCTGGCCCGCTCCAGCCTGGTGGTCGAGGAGGGCGGCGGCAACCACGGCATCACGCTGAGCGGCAACGCCTGCCTGGACAAGCACCTGGCGGCGTACCTGACGGACGGCACCGTGCCGCGCGGCTACGGCGAGGCGGACGCGGTGTGCGAGGCGCTGCCCGACCCGAAGCCCGCGGCGGCCACGGCTCCGCCTTCGGCACGGGGGGTGTCGGCCTCCTCGAACGGTTCGGCGCTGCACGGCCTGCTCGGGTTCCGCCACTGAGCCGCTGACGATCCGTCGGGGGCGGGCACTGTCAGTCCCATGGTCCACCATGGACCCATGAGTGAGCTGACGCGGATCCCCGCCCCCGACGGCGTCGCCGCCGCGGCCCAGTACAGCCACGTCGTCCTCGGCACGGGCCGTTTCGTGTCGGTCGCCGGTCAGCTGCCGCTCGACGAGCGGAGTCGGCTGGTCGGTGAGGGCGACCCGGCGGCGCAGGCACGCCAGGTCTTCCAGAACCTCCGGCGCTGCCTGGCGGCCGCCGGCGCGACCTTCGACGACGTCGTCAAACTCACCTACTTCGTCACGGACATGGCGCACATGCCCGCCCTCCGCGCGGCCCGCGCCGAGCACATACCCGACGACCGCCTGCCGGCCGCTTCGGCGGTACAGGTCACCGCGCTGGTCCGGCCGGAGTTCCTGATGGAGGTCGAGGCGTTCGCGGTGGTGGCTCCGTGACAGGACTTCACATCAGGGAGATGACACTCGCCGACTGCGACCGCGTCGCGGAGATCCGCATCCGCGGGTGGCAGAGCGCCTACCGGGGCCTGATCCCGCAGCCGTACCTGGACGGGCTCAGCGTCGAGGAGGACGCCGAGCGCCGTCGTACGTACCTCTCGCAGGGCGACGGCAGTGTGGTGAACCTGGTCGCCGAGGACAGCGGCGGCGAGATCGTCGGCTGGGCCTGCCACGGGCCCTACCGGGAGGGAGAAGTCCTCACCCCGGACGCCGAGTTGTACGCCATCTACGTCCACCCCGACCAGGTGGGACGAGGCACCGGGCAGGCACTGCTCACCGAGTGCGTCGCGCGCTGCACCGCCGCGGGCCACGGCCGTCTCCTGCTGTGGGTGCTCAAGGGAAACGACCGGGCCCGCCGCTTCTACGAACGGGCCGGCTTGCGGGCGGACGGCGCCGAGGAGCCCTTCGAGGTGGACGGGGTCGCCGTTCCCGAGGTGCGGTACGCCAAGAGGCTCCCCCGCTGACGTCACCTCTGCTTCGGGATCCGCCCCAGCGCCCGCACCGCCGCCTCGGCCAGCCCCGGATGCGCGAGGGCCTCGTTCAGGACGGGCCGGGCCCGGGCGTCGCCCAGCGTGCCGAGCCCGTCCACACAGGCGAGGGCCACGCGGCGGTACGGGTCGTGCGGGCGCAGGCGCCGCTGGAGCGTGGTGATCAGCGCGGGTACCGCCTCCGGGGCACGCAGCTCGACCAGGAGCCGCACCGGGTGCAGGGCGTAGGCGACCCGCAGTTCGTTGGTGGCCAGGGCGGCAGCCGCGCGGGCGGTACGGGGGTCGCCGAGCCGGGCGAGGGCGTGGGCGGCGGAGGCACAGCGCGGGGGGTCACGGTGATTGAGCAGCAGTACCAAGGACTCGAAGGCCCGCCGGTCCCGCGCGAGCCCCAGCCGGAACGCGGCCAGCTCCCTCGCCCACAGGTGCTGCCCGGGTTCGGTCAGCGCGGCCGCCAGGGCGTCGAGGTCGTCGGTCGCCACGAGCCGCTCGAACGCGGGCGGCGCCCCCGACTCCTGCCGTAAGCGCTCCGTGAGTGATCGCAACTCTTCGTCCATGACTCAGAGGTTAGGGGCGTCGCGCGCCGCGCGGGACGTACATCACAAACCCGGGGGCTGGCGCGCTCGTTACCCGCCGGTTAAGCTCAGACGAGCGGGTTACCCACTCGCATTTCCTCGCGGCGGTCTGGTGACGCGGCCGTCGTGAGAGCAGTCGGTTCGGTGCCTCAGGTACCGCAGTACGGCTCGGCCCCGGGACAGGGCCGGTCGGAACCGCCGTTCCCCCCGGGCGTGTGCACGCCCGCGGTGGCGGCACCGGGCGTGTGCGCTTCGCAGCCCGGCCAGCACCCGCACTTTCCCACGCACCCGGTGCGCCCGTGGTCCGGCCCTGCCGGGCCGTCTTCGGCGCACCCGGAGCGCTCCCCGTCGTCACCCTCATCCTGGAGTCCCGCGATGGCCACTCCCCTTTCCGACCCGTCCCAGTCCTCGCTGCGGACCGTCGCCGTCGTCGGCCTCGGCACGATGGGCACCGGCATCGCCGAGGTCCTCGCCAAGGCCGGCCGCACGGTCGTCGGCATCGACATCAGCGAGGCCCAGGCCGCGAAGTGCGTCGCCGCCCTGGAGGCCTCCACCGCCCGCGGCGTCGAGCGCGGGCGGCTGACCGAGCAGGAGCGCGCCGACATCCTCGGCCGTGTCCGCACCTCCGCCGACCTGCGCTCCGCGGCCGACGCCGACCTGGTCATCGAGGTGGCCCCGGAGTCCTACGAGGTCAAGCAGCAGATCTTCCGGGAGCTGGACACGATCGTGCGCCCCGAGACGATCCTGGCGACCGGCACCAACGCCCTGTCCGTGACGCGTCTGGCCGCCGACTCCTCCCGCCCCGAGCGGGTGCTGGGCCTGCACTTCTTCAACCCGGCCCCGGCCATGAAGCTGGTGGAGGTCGTCTCCTCGGTGCTGACCGCGCCGGCCGCCGTCACGGCGGTCACCGACCTCGCGCTCGACCTGGGCAAGGAGCCCGTCGCGGTCGGCGACCGGCCCGGATTCGTCGCCGACGGCCTGCTGTTCGGCTACCTCAACCAGGCGGCCGCGATGTACGAGGCGAAGTACGCCTCCCGCGAGGACATCGACGCCGCGATGCGGCTGGGCTGCGGGCTGCCGATGGGCCCGCTGGCGCTGCTCGACCTGATCGGCGTCGACACCGCGCGGACGGTCCTGGAGGCCATGTACGCCGCCTCGCGCGACCGGCTGCACGCTCCGGCACCGATCCTGAAGCAGCTGAGCGAGGCGGGCCTGACCGGCCGCAAGGCGGGGCGGGGCTTCTACACGTACGAGGCGCCGGGCAGCCCGGTCGTCGTGCGGGACGCGCTGACGCCGCTGGAGGGCGGCGACCCGGTTCCCGGCCGGGAGATCCGCTCGGTCGGTGTCGCGGGTTCGGGCACCATGGCCTCCGGGATCGCCGAGGTCTTCGCCAAGGCCGGGTACGAGGTGGTCATCGCCGCCCGCAGCGAGGAGAAGGCGCAGACCGCGAAGGCCCGGATCGGCAAGTCCCTGGCGCGTTCGGTCGACAAGGGCCGGATGACCGCCGAGGCGGCCGCGCAGACCCTGGAGCGGGTCACGCCGACCGGCACGTACGACGACTTCGCCGACGTCGACCTGGCCGTGGAGGCGGTCGCCGAGGACCTGGAGGTCAAGCGGCAGCTGTTCGCGGCCCTGGACAAGGTCTGCAAGCCGGGCGCGATCCTGGCCACCACCACCTCGTCGCTGCCGGTCGTCGCCTGCGCCCGGGCCACGTCGCGCCCGCAGGACGTGATCGGGATGCACTTCTTCAACCCGGCGCCGGCCATGAAGCTGGTCGAGGTCGTCCGGACGGTGCTGACCGCCGACGACGTGCACGCGACGGTCCGCGAGGTCTGCGCACGGATCAGGAAGCACCCGGTCGACTGCGGTGACCGGGCCGGCTTCATCGTGAACGCGCTGCTGTTCCCGTACCTGAACAACGCGATCAAGATGGTGCAGGAGCACTACGCGACGCTCGACGACATCGACGCGGCCATGAAGCTGGGCGGCGGTTACCCGATGGGCCCCTTCGAGCTGCTGGACGTCGTCGGGCTGGACGTCTCGCTCGCCATCGAGAAGGTCCTGCACCGCGAGTTCCGTGACCCGGGGCTCGCTCCGGCGCCGCTGCTGGAACACCTGGTGGCCGCGGGCTGCCTCGGCCGCAAGACCGGCCGTGGCTTCCGCGAATATGCCAAGCGCTGAGCGTCCCGGTGACTGGTTCCGGTCCGGCGCGGAGTGGGGCGGCCTGCTCGGCCCGGACCGGTTCCACCCGGCCGGCCGGGCCGCCCCTCCCCCGCCCTCCGGCGGCGGGGGAGAACCAGGTCATGCGCACCGAGCTGCGCACATGCAGTACGTTCAGGGCATGCCCCAGCCCGCCAAGTCCTCACGTACACCCGCCGCGACCGACGCGCCGGAGAGTGCCGCCGGTTCTCGCGCCGCCGCCCAGCGGCTCAAGATGCGCCGGGAACTTGCGGCCGCCGCGATGGAGCTGTTCGCGACGAAGGGGTACGAGGCGACCACCGTCGACGAGATCGCGGCCCAGGCCGGGGTCGCCCGCCGCACCTTCTTCCGTCACTTCCGCTCCAAGGAAGAGGCGATCTTCCCCGACCACGACGACACCCTGATCCGCGCCGAGGCGGTGCTCAACGCCGCGCCCGCGCACGAGCATCCGCTCGACACGGTGTGCCGCGGGATCAAGGAAGTCATGAGGATGTACGCGGCCCGGCCGGAGATCTCGGTCGCCCGCTACAAGCTGACGCGCGAGGTGCCCACCCTGCGCGAGGCGGAGATCGCGTCGGTGGCCCGCTACGAGCGCCTCTTCACCCGCTATCTCCTCGGCCACTTCGACGAGCGGGCGCACGCCGACGACGCCAACGACGACCCGCTGCTGGCGGAGGTCGCCGCGTCCGCGGTCGTCACCGCCCACAACCACGTCCTGCGGCGCTGGCTCCGGGCCGGCGGCCAGGGGGACGTGGAGGCACAGCTGGACCACGCCTTCGCGATCGTGCGCAAGACCTTCGGGTCGGGCATCGGGGCCGGGCGCTCCGCGGGACCGCAGCCGGCCGCCGCCACGGCGTCGGCGCAGGGCGAGGTGCTGGTGACCGTCGCCCGCACCGACGCCCCGCTGGACGAGGTCATGCGGACGATCGAGCAGGCGCTCAAGGAGCGCTGAGCGACTCACCGCACTGTGATGACGGCCACCCTTCGGGGTGGCCGTTTTGGCATGTCAGGGGCCGTTTCGCGGACCCTCGCCGACCCCGTTCGATCGATCATCGCTCATATGTTGCGTAAAGATTTCATCTGAGAGCAAGTTCTGGCACTCAGTGCCTTGCGGGGTGACACGCGGTGTCATACGTTGAAGGAGTCCGGACGACGTCCCGGCAGGCCCAACCCGCCTGCACGCCCGGGCGCCTGCGTCACAGGCAACCTCCCGCGCCACCCAGCGCTGCCGAACAGCACCACCGCCGAACCGACGGCACCCCCTCAACCCTCAGCAGCACCGACGTAACCATCGGCGCCCCTCCCTCAGGGCGCTCACCGCCGGAGGCAACACCGTGACCGTTAAGGACATCCTGGCCGCGATCCAGTCGCCCGACTCCACGTCGGAGGACTTCGCCGCCCTCCCGCTTCCCGAGTCGTACCGCGCGATCACCGTGCACAAGGACGAGACGGAGATGTTCGCGGGCCTCGAGACCCGCGACAAGGACCCCCGCAAGTCGATCCACCTCGACGAGGTGCCGCTGCCCGAGCTCGGCCCGGGCGAGGCGCTGGTGGCCGTCATGGCCTCGTCGGTCAACTACAACTCGGTGTGGACGTCGATCTTCGAGCCGCTGTCGACGTTCGGCTTCCTGGAGCGCTACGGCCGCACCAACGAGCTGGCCAAGCGCCACGACCTGCCGTACCACATCATCGGCTCCGACCTCGCGGGCGTCGTCCTGCGCACCGGCCCGGGCGTCAACGCCTGGCGCCCCGGTGACGAGGTGGTCGCGCACTGTCTGTCCGTCGAGCTGGAGTCCTCGGACGGCCACAACGACACGATGCTCGACCCCGAGCAGCGCATCTGGGGCTTCGAGACCAACTTCGGCGGCCTCGCCGAGATCGCCCTGGTCAAGTCCAACCAGCTGATGCCGAAGCCCGACCACCTGTCGTGGGAGGAGGCCGCCGCCCCCGGCCTGGTCAACTCCACCGCCTACCGGCAGCTGGTCTCCCGCAACGGTGCCGGCATGAAGCAGGGCGACAACGTCCTCATCTGGGGCGCGAGCGGCGGACTCGGCTCCTACGCCACCCAGTTCGCGCTGGCCGGCGGCGCCAACCCGATCTGTGTCGTCTCCAGCGACCAGAAGGCGGACATCTGCCGCTCGATGGGCGCCGAGGCGATCATCGACCGCAACGCCGAGGGCTACAAGTTCTGGAAGGACGAGAACACCCAGGACCCCAAGGAGTGGAAGCGCTTCGGCAAGCGCATCCGTGAGCTCACCGGCGGCGAGGACATCGACATCGTCTTCGAGCACCCCGGCCGCGAGACCTTCGGCGCGTCCGTCTTCGTCACCCGCAAGGGCGGCACCATCACCACCTGCGCCTCGACCTCGGGCTACATGCACGAGTACGACAACCGCTACCTGTGGATGTCGCTGAAGCGGATCATCGGCTCGCACTTCGCCAACTACCGCGAGGCCTGGGAGGCCAACCGGCTCATCGCGAAGGGCAAGATCCACCCGACCCTGTCCAAGGTGTACTCCCTGGAGGACACCGGCCAGGCCGCCTTCGACGTGCACCGCAACCTGCACCAGGGCAAGGTCGGCGTGCTGTGCATGGCCCCCGAGGAGGGCCTGGGCGTGCGCGACGAGGCCAAGCGCGCCCAGCACATCGACGCCATCAACCGCTTCCGGAACATCTGAGGAGCGCTGGATGACTGAGCGTCAGCCCGCTGAAGGCAAGCGGGAGAAGGACCGGCCGTGGCTCATGCGCACGTACGCCGGTCACTCCACGGCCGAGGCGTCCAACGAGCTGTACCGGCGCAACCTCGCCAAGGGCCAGACGGGTCTGTCGGTGGCGTTCGACCTGCCGACGCAGACCGGCTACGACTCCGACCACATCCTCGCCCGCGGCGAGGTCGGCCGGGTCGGCGTGCCGATCGCGCACGTCGGTGACATGCGCCGGCTGTTCCAGGACATCCCCCTGGAGCAGATGAACACCTCGATGACGATCAACGCCACCGCCATGTGGCTGCTGGCGCTCTACCAGGTCGTCGCCGAGGAGCAGGGTGCCGACATCACCAAGCTCCAGGGCACGACCCAGAACGACATCGTCAAGGAGTACCTGTCCCGCGGCACGCACGTCTTTCCGCCGGGACCCTCACTCCGTCTGACGACGGACATGATCGCGTACACGGTCTCCCACATGCCGAAGTGGAACCCGATCAACATCTGCAGCTACCACCTGCAGGAGGCGGGCGCCACGCCGGTCCAGGAGATCGCGTACGCGATGTCCACCGCGATCGCCGTCCTCGACGCCGTGCGCGACTCCGGCCAGGTGCCGCAGGAGCGCATGGGCGACGTCGTGGCCCGCATCTCCTTCTTCGTCAACGCGGGCGTCCGCTTCGTCGAGGAGATGTGCAAGATGCGGGCGTTCGGCCGCATCTGGGACCGCATCACCCGTGAGCGGTACGGCATCGAGAACCCCAAGCAGCGCCGCTTCCGCTACGGCGTCCAGGTCAACTCCCTGGGCCTGACGGAGGCGCAGCCGGAGAACAACGTCCAGCGGATCGTGCTGGAGATGCTGGCCGTCACCCTCTCCAAGGACGCACGCGCGCGCGCCGTGCAGCTGCCCGCCTGGAACGAGGCCCTCGGCCTGCCCCGCCCCTGGGACCAGCAGTGGTCGCTGCGCATCCAGCAGGTGCTGGCGTACGAGAGCGACCTGCTGGAGTACGAGGACATCTTCGAGGGCTCGAAGGTGATCGAGGCGAAGGTGGAGCAGCTGGTCGAGGCGTCGTTCGCCGAGATCGACCGCATCCAGGAGATGGGCGGCGCGATGGCGGCCGTCGAGTCGGGCTACCTCAAGTCGCAGCTGGTCGCCTCGCACGCCGAGCGCCGGGGCCGGATCGAGTCGGGCCAGGAGAAGATCATCGGTGTCAACGCCTTCGAAGGCACCGAACCGAACCCGCTGACCGCCGACCTGGACACCGCGATCCAGACGGTGGACCCGGCGGTCGAGGCCCGGGTCATCGCCGCGCTCCAGCAGTGGCGCGACAGCCGCTACCAGCCGCCCTTCAACCACCCGCGGCCCTGCAAGGCGCTGGAGCGGCTGAAGGAGGCCGCGCGCGGCGACGAGAACCTCATGGAGGCCACCCTGGAGTGCGCGCGCGCCGGGGCGACGACCGGCGAGTGGGCCGGGGCCCTGCGCGAGGTGTTCGGCGAGTTCCGGGCACCCACGGGCGTCTCCTCGGCACCGGTGGCGGTCCCCGTCGAGGAGGGCAGCACGCTCGCCCTGGTCCGCCGCAAGGTCGACCTCACGGCCAAGGACCTGAACGTGGGCAAGCTGCGCTTCCTGGTCGGCAAGCCGGGCCTGGACGGGCACTCCAACGGCGCCGAGCAGATCGCCGTGCGGGCGCGCGACGCCGGCTTCGAGGTGGTCTACCAGGGCATCCGGCTGACGCCCGAGCAGATCGTGGACGCGGCCCTCGCCGAGGACGTGCACGCGGTGGGCCTGTCCATCCTGTCCGGATCACACGCCCAGCTGGTGCCGGACGTCCTCGAACGGCTCCGTGTGGCGGGCGCCACAGATATACCGGTGATCGCCGGTGGCATCATCCCGAACGGTGATGCCGAGC
Organism: Streptomyces sp. NPDC012466; assembly: GCF_042955215.1. NCBI lineage: Bacteria > Bacillati > Actinomycetota > Actinomycetes > Kitasatosporales > Streptomycetaceae > Streptomyces > Streptomyces sp. NPDC012466. Next base: position 847,525 of record NZ_JBIBEQ010000001.1, read on the forward strand.
AGCTCAGGGCAGCCGGAGTGGCCGCGGTCTTCACCCCGAAGGACTTCGACATCACCGGAATCATCGGCCGCATCGTCGACGAGATCCGGAAAGCGAACAAGCTCGACCCTCTGGAGGTCCCCGCATGACCACGGTCAACCGCCTTCGCCCCCGGCGTTCCTGCCTGGCGGTACCGGGCTCGAACCCGCGCTTCCTGGAGAAGGCCCAGGGCCTCCCGGCCGACCAGGTCTTCCTCGACCTGGAGGACGCGTGCGCCCCGCTCGCCAAGCCCGAGGCGCGGCACACCATCGTCAAGTTCCTCAACGAGGGCGACTGGACGGGCAAGACGCGGGTCGTGCGCGTCAACGACTGGACGACCGAGTGGACGTACCGCGATGTCGTCACGGTCGTGGAGGGCGCCGGCCAGAACCTCGACTGCATCATGCTGCCGAAGGTGCAGACGGCCCAGCAGGTCGTCGCCCTGGACCTGCTGCTGACGCAGATCGAGAAGACGATGGGCTTCGAGGTCGGCAAGATCGGCATCGAGGCGCAGATCGAGAACGCGCAGGGCCTGAACAACGTCAACGAGATCGCGCAGGCCTCGCCGCGCGTGGAGACGATCATCTTCGGCCCGGCCGACTTCATGGCGTCCATCAACATGAAGTCGCTGGTCGTGGGCGAGCAGCCGCCCGGCTACCCGGCGGACGCCTACCACTACATCCTGATGAAGATCCTGATGGCCGCCCGCGCCAACAACCTCCAGGCGATCGACGGCCCCTACCTCCAGATCCGCAACATCGACGGCTACCGCGAGGTCGCCCGGCGCGCCGCCGCCCTCGGCTTCGACGGCAAGTGGGTGCTGCACCCGGGCCAGGTCGAGGCGTCCAACGAGATCTTCTCGCCGTCGCAGGAGGACTACGACCACGCCGAGCTGATCCTGGACGCGTACGACTACTACACGTCCGAGGCGGGCGGCAAGAAGGGCTCGGCGATGCTCGGCGACGAGATGATCGACGAGGCCAGCCGCAAGATGGCGCTCGTCATCTCCGGCAAGGGCCGCGCCGCCGGCATGCAGCGCACCAGCAAGTTCGAGATTCCGGAGGGCTGAGCGCGATGCAGTTCGGGCGCACCTACGAGGAGTTCGAGGTCGGGGCGACGTACAAGCACTGGCCGGGGAAGACGGTCACGGAGTACGACGACCACCTGTTCTGTCTCCTCACCATGAACCACCACCCGCTCCACATGGACACGAACTATGCGGAGAAGACGACGGACTTCGGCAAGAACGTCGTCGTCGGGAACTACATCTACTCGCTGCTGCTCGGCATGTCCGTACCGGACATCTCCGGCAAGGCGATCGCCAACCTGGAGATCGAGTCGCTGAAGCACGTGGCGCCGACCTTCCACGGCGACACGATCTACGGCCAGACGACCGTGCTCGACAAGTGGCCGTCGAAGTCGAAGAACGACCGCGGCATCGTCTACGTCGAGACCAAGGGCTACAAGCAGGACGGCACGCTGGTCTGCGTGTTCCGCCGCAAGGTGATGGTGCCGACCGAGACGTACATCAAGGAGCGCGGCGGCGAGCAGCCCGGCCGCCCCGAGCTCAGGGAGCAGGAGAAGTAGCCATGGCGCGACTCGCCCAGACCGCCGGTCTGACGGACATCCAGCAGGAGATCCTGTCCACCGTCCGGGACTTCGTGGACAAGGAGATCATTCCGGTCGCCACGGAGCTGGAGCACCGCGACGAGTACCCGCAGCAGATCGTCGACGGGCTGAAGGAGTTGGGCCTGTTCGGCCTGATGATCCCCGAGGAGTACGGGGGTCTGGGCGAGTCGCTCCTGACCTACGCGCTGTGCGTGGAGGAGATCGCCCGCGGGTGGATGTCGGTGTCCGGCATCATCAACACGCACTTCATCGTGGCGTACATGCTCAAGCAGCACGGCACTCAGGAGCAGAAGGACCACTTCCTGCCGAGGATGGCGGCCGGCGACATCCGGGGCGCGTTCTCGATGTCGGAGCCGGGCCTCGGTTCGGACGTGTCGGCGATCACGTCGAAGGCGGTGAAGGACGGCGAGGAGTACGTCCTGAACGGCCAGAAGATGTGGCTCACGAACGGCGGAACGTCGTCTCTGGTGGCCGTTCTGGTTAAAAGTGACGAAGGTCACCCCGAGGGCACGGCCCCCCACAAGTCGATGACCACCTTCCTGGTCGAGAAGGAGCCCGGTTTCGGCGAGGTGCGCCCTGGCCTCACCATCCCCGGCAAGATCGACAAGATGGGCTACAAGGGGGTCGACACCACCGAGCTCATCATGGATGGCCTGCGCATTCCCGCGGATCGGGTGCTCGGCGGGGTCACCGGCCGCGGCTTCTACCAGATGATGGACGGCGTGGAGGTCGGCCGCGTCAATGTGGCGGCACGTGGTTGCGGCGTCGCTCAGCGTGCGTTCGAACTGGGTGTCCAGTACGCGCAGCAGCGCCACACCTTCGGGAAGCCGATCGCCCAGCACCAGGCGATCCAGTTCAAGCTGGCCGAGATGGCTACCAAGGTCGAGGCCGCGCATGCGATGATGGTGAACGCGGCACGCAAAAAGGACTCCGGGGAGCGAAACGACCTCGAGGCTGGGATGGCGAAGTACCTCGCCTCCGAGTACTGCAAGGAGGTCGTCGAGGACTCCTTCCGGATCCACGGCGGCTACGGCTTCTCCAAGGAGTACGAGATCGAGCGCCTCTACCGTGAGGCTCCGATGCTGCTGATCGGTGAAGGTACCGCCGAGATCCAAAAAATGATCATCGGCAGGCGGTTGCTCGAAGAGTATCGATTCCAGGGCTAGATGTCCGGATACGGGGTGTTTTCTTGGAGAAGAAGATCACACCCCGTCAGCACTCTTCTGCCGCCGACTCGGCTGCCTGGCTTACCCAGTTAGGGCCCCGAGCCGCTACGATCGCCGGAAAGCCGCCGTCCCCCGTCAGAGTGCGGCATCATCCGCTACGAAGGTCATCCATGCCCCACAGCCAAACCTCTGCACCACGCGACAGCCGGGCCGGCGTACGCCTCGCGCGCGGAGCATCGCCGTGGCTCCTTCCGACCGTCGCCACCGCAGCCCTCAGCCTGGCGCGGGCCCGGCGCTCCGGCGCCGCCAAGGCCGTCGCCGTTCCCGCCACCGCGCTCGCGGCGGGGATGCTGTGGTTCTTCCGCGACCCCGAGCGCGAGATCACCCAGGGCCGGGTCATCTCGCCCGCCGACGGTGTGGTGCAGAGCATCATGCCGTGGAAGGACGGCCGCACGCGCGTCGCGATCTTCATGAGCCCGCTGAACGTCCACGTCAACCGCGCGCCGCTGGCCGGCACGGTGACGTCGGTCGAGCACATCCCCGGTGGCTTCGTTCCCGCCTTCAACAAGGAGAGCGAGAACAACGAGCGTGTCGTCTGGCACTTCGACACCGAGCTCGGCGACATCGAGATGATCCAGATCGCCGGCGCCGTCGCCCGCCGCATCGTTCCGTACCTGCCCCAGGGCACCAAGGTCGAGCAGGGCGAGCGGATCGGCCTGATCCGCTTCGGCTCGCGCGTCGACCTCTATCTGCCCGAGGGCGTGGAGGTCGCGGTCGAGGTGGGACAGAAGACCGTGGCTGGAGTGACTCGCATTGACCGTGATTGATCCTGACACCAAGGCCGGCTGGGTCCCGGAGGCCGACGAGGTCGACGAAGAAGAGGAGATGCCCCTCTCTCTTCGCCTGTCGATAGCGGACACGCTGACGCTCGGCAACGCCACGTGCGGCTTCATGGCGGTGTACTTCACCACCACCGGCATCCTGATCCCGCACCTCACGGGCAGCCAGGAGACCGGCATGGCTCGCCACAGCGCGGCCACGGCGGTCATCCTCATGCTCTGCGCGGCGGTCTTCGACCTCTTCGACGGCCTGGTGGCGCGCAAGCTGCGCTCCTCCCCCATGGGCGCGGAGCTGGACAACCTCTCCGACCTGATCAGCTTCGGTCTGGCGCCGGCGTACTTCGTGCTGGTGTACGGCATGGTCGCGGACGACGCGCACCAGCGAGTGGCCGCGGTCGGGGCGATCGTCGTCCTGCTGGCGGTGGTGCTGCGGCTCGCCCGGTTCTCGTGCGTCACGGTCAAGGACGGCACCTTCCAGGGCATGCCCTCGCCGTTCGGCGCGCTGACGGTCGTGTCCATCGTGCTGCTGGAGCTGCCCTTCGTGGCGACGCTGCTGGCGATCCTGGGGACGGCGTGGCTGATGGTGAGCCGCGTGGAGTACCCCAAGCCGCGGGGCAGGCTCGCGGGGGCGATGCTGTCGTGGATCGTGCTGGGCATGGGCCTGATGGCGGCCTGGGCCTTCGACGCGCCGAGCGGACAGCTGCTCCTCCAGACGGGGTGCGCGCTGCAGCTGGTCATGGGGGCGGTGATCCCGCTGTTCGCGACGGCCCGGCGGGTGAACAACTTCCGCGACAACCGACGGGAAGCACGCGCGGCACAGCTGCCGTGACCCCGCTCCTCCGCTGACGGGTGTGGCCCGGGCCTTTGAAGGCCCGGGCCACACCCGTTTCGCGTTCAAGGGCATCCTCTTCTTGCCCTTGACCGGTCAACTACCTCTGGTTGAGGCCGATTTGCGGGAGAAATGCAGGAAGAGGAGGGTAGAAAGAGGGGTTTTCGGATAGTTCACCCCACTTCCCTCATCGGGAGGCGGCCATGCCCGCACCCATTCTCAGAGAGCACAACGTCACGCTCGCGTCGAAGATCCCCGCGAACTTCGGCGACACGGTGACGCTGCCCGTACGCGAGTACGACGGCACCAAGCCGAACCATCCGCACCAACCGGTACTGATGCTGCACGGCAGAAGCGTGCCGGCCCTGGCCGGGTTCGACCTCGCGCCCGTGCCCGGCGGCTCCGCCACCCGGTACAGCTGGGCACAGGAACTCGCGGACGACGGCTACGACGTCTTCATCATGGACCTCCAGGGCTCCGGCCGGTCCCCGCGCCCGAGGATGGACGATCCGTGCAACGCCAACCCGGCCCAGCAGCCGGTCCTCGTCCCCAATCCCCTCCAGGCGCCCTGCCCTCCCCCTCCCCCGTACCCGCACCAGCTCGGCAACTCGGAGAGCGAGTGGGCGGAACTGCACGCGGTGGTCGAGCACATCAGGGACCTGCCGGGCAGGAAGAAGCCGATCCGGTTCATCGGCTGGTCCCTGGGCGCGGCCATCATGGGCCCCTACACCCTGCAGAACCCCGACCACGTCGAGAGCCTGCTCCTGCTCGCCCCGGTCTTCCCGCCCAGGGGACGGTGGTCGGACAAGCCCGACGACCCCTTCGGACGCCCGTCCGAGGCCCGGACTCTGCCCATGTCCCAACCCGCCGGCACCTGGGGTTTCCCGATGTTCGTCGGCACCAAGACGGGGTTCAGGACGGGGCTGGACGGCAACCCCGACCTGCGCGAGCCCGGCATCGTGGACCTCGCCTGGGAAGCCTGCATGCAGAGCGATCCCCTCGGCAGCAAGTGGGGTCCCGAGGTGGCCCCGGGTGAGTACGAGGGCGTTCTGCGGTACCGGAACACCTACTGGTGGGGCTGGAACAACCGGACGGTGCCGCACGAGAACCCGGCCGGCACGCCCGTGCTCGGGAAACGGGTTCCCGTGCTGATCATCTACGGGGAGCTGGACCGGGCCGCCAACAGCCCCGCGACCTTCCCCGACCCCGTCCGCTTCTCCGTACCGGACCTCTACGCGGCCGTCAAAGGCCCCGAGAAGCTGATGTTCTGCCTCGCCGGCGCGGGCCACTCGCTGGTGTGGGAGCTGACCGCCAAGACCGTGCACCACATGTCGAAACAGTGGTTCAAGGACGGCAAGGTGGAGGGCCGGAGGACCGGCAGCTACTTCAGGGACTCGAACGGTGAGCTGATCCCCCTGCCGTGACGGCTCAGGTCAGGAAGTCCCGCGCGATCCGTTCCGCGACCCGCTCCAGGATCGGGCCCGCCTCGGCGATGCACTTCGCCACGTCCGGTTCCGCGTCCGTCAGGGGGTAGGCCCGGCGGAAGCCGGCGCGGCCCAGGACCTGGGGCGGCAGGGCGAGGCGGCCGCAGACGGCCACGACGTCCTTGCCGGCGGCGCGGGCCGCCGTGGCGACGCCCGCCGGGGCCTTGCCGTGGAGGGTCTGCTCGTCGAGGGAGCCCTCGCCGGTGATGACCAGATCGGCGCGGTCCAGGGCGGGGGCGAAGCCCAGGACGTCGAGCATCACCTCGATGCCGGGGCGGAACCGGGCGCCCAGCAGCAGGGCGCCGTAGCCGATGCCGCCCGCCGCTCCCGCGCCGGGCGATGCCGCGTACTCGGCGGCCTGCGGCCCGGCCGGTCCCTCCAGCACCTCGGCGAAGTGGGCGAGGGCGCTGTCCAAGGCCTCCACGTCCTCCGGAGAAGCGCCCTTCTGCGGGCCGTAGACCGCGGGTGCTCCCTTCGGGCCGGTCAGCGGATTGTCCACGTCGCTCGCCAGGACCAGCTCGACCTCGCCGAGGCGCGGATCGAGTCCCGACAGGTCGGCGGTGGCCAGCTCGGCGAGTCCGCCGCCGCCCGGAGGCACCGGCTCCCCGTCGGCGTCCAGGAACCGGGCGCCCAGCGCGGACAGCATCCCGGCGCCGCCGTCGGTGGTGGCACTGCCGCCGACCCCGAAGACGATCGTACGGGCGCCCGCGTCCAGGGCGGCCCGCAGCAGCTCGCCGGAGCCGTACGTGGACGCCGTGAGCGGGGCGAAGACCCCGGCGGGCAGCCGCTGCAGCCCGCTCGCCTCGGCCATCTCCACGACCGCCGTGCCCTCGCGCAGCGCGAACGCCGCCGTCACCTCCTCGCCGAGGGGGCCGGCGACCCGTACCTCCCGGCGTTCGAACCCCGCCGCGACCGCCGCGGCCACGGTCCCGTCGCCACCGTCGGCCACGGGCAGCGCCTCGACCTCGAGGTCCGGCAGGACCCGGCGCAGCCCGGCCGTGACCCGCTCGGCGACCTCCACGGCCGTCAGCGACCCCTTGAACTTGTCCGCGGCGACGAGCACCCGCTCTGCCTTCCGGGTATCGCTCCCTGCAGCGTCCGCCACTTGTACTCCCCTTGCTCTCCGGGCCCTCACGTACGTCAAGGCCGGTCGCGCCGCTGTGACCTTAACCGCAGGACGCCCCGGTCGTCAGCACGTGCCCATCTCCTGGACCAAGGGCTCCCACCCCGGAGACGGGTGGATCGCGCGAAACGGGTAGACCGTAACCATGGCCCTTGCGCACACCGAGACGGACCTGGCCGACCGCGTCCTCGGCGGCTGGACGGGCCGCATCGCGGGCAACATGCTCGGCAAACCCGTCGAACAGGGCGAGATCTGGTCGCGTGACCGCATCGACCGCTACCTCAGACGGGCCGCCGCGCTCCCCCTGACCGACTACCTGCCCGAGCCCACCGGCGACGAGGCGACCGCGCTGCGCCCCGAGTGGCGCCAGTGCGTGCGCGGCCGCATCCACGGCAGTTGCCGTGACGACGACGTCGATTACGCGATTCTCGGCCTCGACCTGCTGGAGACGCACGGCTTCGGCTTCAGCACCGAGCAGGTCGGCGACCTGTGGCTGCTGCGGCTGCCGTACCTGCAGACGTTCACCGCCGAACGGGCCGCCTACCGCAACCTCGCAGGCGGGCTGAAGCCGCCGCTGACCGCGACGTACGACAACCCCTACCAGGAGTGGATCGGCGCCCTCATCCGCGCCGACATCTTCGGCTGGACCTGCCCGGGCGACCCGCGCCGGGCCGCTTCGCTCGCCCGGCGGGACGCGGTGCTGTCGCACACCGGCAACGGGGTCTACGGGGCGATGTGGGCGGCGGCGCTGATCGCGGCGGCGTTCACGGCGCCCACCGTGCGCCGGGCCGTCGACGAGGCCCTGGCCGTGATCCCGGCGAGCAGCCGCCTCGCCCGCACGGTGCGCCGGGTGGTCTCGCTGCACGGCACCCGGCTGTCCTGGGAGGACACGCTCAGCACGGTCGCCGAGGAGACCGCCGGGATGGGCTGGATCCACACCGTGCCGAACGCGGCCGTCCTCACCGCCGGACTGCTCTACGGCGACGGCGACTTCACCCGCACCATCACCCTGACCGTCCGCGGCGGCCTGGACACCGACTCCAACGGCGCGACCGCGGGGTCGGTGGCCGGCGTGTTCGGCGGGGCGCAGGCCATCCCCGACCAGTGGAAGGCCCCGCTGGAGGACCGGGTGCGCAGCGCGGTGTTCGGCTTCGACGGGGTGCGGATCAGCGAACTGGCGGAGCGGACGCTGCGGCTGGCGGAGCAGGCGGCGCGACCCGTGTGAATCAGCCATTCCGGTGCCGCGCAGGATGGCTGACCGGATCTTCCGCTTGGCGCCACGCGTCCCCGCGTCGGCTCAGCAAAGGCCCCCGCCCGCTGCGCCACTGCCTTGTTCCGCTTGGAAGCGCTTCCATCCAGTTCGATTTCGGCCAATTCCACGCGGGTCAGCCAACTCCATCAAACCCGAACCTAAAGTGATCGAGCCTTCAAGGCATTCGATCAATTCCGGTCACCGGACTCGCGTCTCAGACCCGACAGAAAGCATCTACTTGTCATGTCCCGCTTGAGAACCGCCCTGCGTGTCGCCGCCTCCGCCGCCGTCCTGACCGGCGCCGTCCTCTCCGCGCCGCAGGCCGTCGCCGCGGAGCAGGCTACGGCCTCGGCGTCCGCCGCCGGCGTGTGCGGCACCGGCTACACGCTGCGCAAGGCGATCCCGCTGCCCGTCGGCACCGACCCCAGTCAGCGCCTGGCCACCCTCTTCGCCTACGAGAACGGCGGCAAGGGCTGCGCCATCCTCGACAACAACGTCGGCAAGGCGCAGTACATGTACCTCCAGGTCTGCAAGGTGGACGGCACGGCCTGCGACTCCGACTCGGGCAACTTCAGCGAGTACGCGGGCCCCGTGTACGTCTCCAGCTTCGCCTGCGCCCCGGTGACCGCGAAGATGGGCTCGTCCTCCGGCAGCCTCTACATCAACTACAAGTCCAGCTACCTCTTCCCGTGCGGATGAGGCGGGATCCGGTGGTTACCCTGCACCGGTGACTTCCTCTCCTGACTTCGCCGCCTACATCGCGTCCCTGCCCCGCGTCCTGGCCGGCGCCGCCGCGCTGTTCCGGGACGGCGAGGGCCGTGTCCTGCTGGTCGAGCCCAACTACCGGGAGGGCTGGGCTCTGCCCGGCGGCACCGTCGAGTCCGACGACGGCGAGACCCCGCGGCAGGGCGCGCGGCGCGAGACGGCCGAGGAGATCGGCCTCGACCGTGAGCTCGGCCGGCTGCTGGCGGTGGACTGGGTGCGGGGCTCGGGCCGTCCGCCCCTGGTGGCGTACCTCTACGACGGCGGGGTGCTGAGCGAGGACGAGCTGAAGGCGATCCGCCTCCAGGAGGAGGAGCTGCTGTCCTGGCGGCTGGTCCCGCGCGAGGAACTGACCGAGTACCTGCCGGGCGCCCTCGGCGGCCGCGTCGTGGCCGCCCTCGACGTTCTGGCGGACGGCTCGGGGACGGCGGAGCTGGAGAACGGCCTGCGGGTGTACTGACGGGTCCGGCCGCTCACCCCTCGGTGCCCCGGTCGATATCCGCTCGCCGCCGCACCGCGGCCCCGCCTACCCTCGGTTCCATGGCCAAGCCCCTCGTCGCCCTGCTCACCGGTGCGGGTGTCAGCACCGACTCCGGGATTCCGGACTACCGCGGACCGAACGGGCTGTGGCGGCGGGATCCGGAGGCCGAGAAGCTCGTCACCTACGAGTACTACATGGGCGACCCGGAGATCCGCCGCCGGTCGTGGCGCATGCGGCTGGAGAACCACGCGCTGCGCCCCGAGCCCAACGCCGCGCACCGGGCGGTGGCGGAGCTGGAGCGGTCCGGGGTGCCGGTGCGGGTGATCACGCAGAACGTGGACGGACTGCACCAGCTCGCCGGGATGCCCGACCGCAAGGTGCTCGAACTGCACGGCACGGCACGGCGTTTCGTCTGCACCGGCTGCCATGCCCGCGGCCCGATGGAGGACGCGCTCGCCCGGATCGAGGCCGGTGAGGAGGATCCGCCGTGCCGGGAGTGCGGCGGGATCCTGAAGCCGGCGACGGTCATGTTCGGCGAGCGGCTCGACCCCGTCGTCCTCGGCGAAGCGGCGGCCATCAGCAAGGCCTGCCAGGTCTTCGTCGCGGCCGGCACCAGCCTCCAGGTCCAGCCCGCGGCGGGGCTCGCCGGTGTCGCCGCCGACCACGGCGCCCGCCTGATCGTCGTCAACGCCGAGCCGACCCCGTACGACGACCGTGCCGACGAGATCGTCCGCGATCCCATCGGCACGGCCCTGCCGGAGCTGCTGCGCCGTCTCACGGCCGGGGCGAGCCCCGCAGGTCCTCCAGGCGCGTGAGCGCGTCACGCCCCTGGTCCCGCTCGGCTTCGGGGAGGACGAGCGCGGCGGCCCGGGCCAGGGCGGTCGCGGTCGCCTCCTCGTCGCCGAGCCGCCGCACGACGTCCGCACGCTCGAAGCCGAGGGCGGTGGAGACGTCGAGGACGGGCGGGAGGGCCCGGCAGGGCAGGATCGGGATCGTCTTCTCCGGCATGCGAGGAGTCCGGTCAAAATTGACGAGTGGGGAGGGTCAGAACAGCGCGGTCCCGCGTTCGAAGTCCAGCAGGCGCTGCTTGCGTTCCAGGCCGCCCCCGTATCCCGTGAGGCCGCCGTTCGCACCGATGACGCGGTGACAGGGGACGATGATGCCGATGGGGTTGCGGCCGTTGGCCAGGCCGACCGCCCGGGAGGCGTTGGGGGCGCCGAGGATGCCGGCGAGCCGGCCGTAGGTGCGGGTCTCGCCGTAGGGGATACGGCGCAGCTGCTCCCAGACGGTGCGCTGGAACGGGGTGCCGTGCAGGCGCAGCGGGACGGTGAACTCCTCGAGTTCGCCCGCGAAATAGGCCTTGAGCTGTTCCTCCGTCTCCGTGAACAGGGTGGGGTCGCGGGGGCCGAAGGTCTCCTCCGGTGGGCGGTGGCGCTGGCCGGTCATGTAGAGGCCGCACAGGACGCCGTCGTCGGCGACGAGGGTGAGCGGGCCGTACGGGCTGTCGGTCACGGTGTGCTGCTTCATCGAACATCCCTATACCGGAAGGAAGTTGATCGGGTGGCTGTCGGTCGCCCAGAGGTACTGGACCGCATAGGCCCGCCAGGGGCGCCAGGCCGCCGCGCGGGCGGTGAGCGCGGCCGGGGTGGACGGCAGGCCCAGTTCCCGGGCGGCTCGGCGGATGCCGAGGTCGGTGGGGAGGAAGGCGTCGGGGTCGCCGAGGGCGCGCATGGCGATGACGTCCACCGTCCAGGGGCCGAAGCCGGGCAGGGCCAGGAGCTGGGCGCGGGTCTGCGGCCAGTCGCTCTCCACGCCGAGGTGGAGCTCGCCGTCGGCGAGACCGCGGACCAGGGTGGTGAAGGTCGCCCGGCGGGTGCGCGGCATCGCGAGGGTCTCGGGGTCGAGTGCCGCGAGGGCTTCGGGGGCCGGGAAGAGGTGGGTGAGGCCGCCCTCGGGGTCCTCGACCGGTTCGCCGTGCGCCGTGACCAGGCGGGCCGCGTGGGTGCGGGCGGCGGCGGTGGAGACCTGCTGGCCGAGCACGGCCCGGACGGCGAACTCGGCCTCGTCGACCGTGCGGGGCACGCGCCGGCCGGGTGCCTTGTCGACCAGGGGCGCCAGCACCGGGTCCGTGCGGAGCTGGTCGTCGATGGCGACGGGGTCGGCGTCCAGGTCGAGCAGGCGGCGGCAGCGGCTGATGGCGACGGTCAGATCACGCAGGTCGCTGAGGGTGAGGCGGCAGGCGATGTGGTCCGAATTGGGGGTGAGGGCCACGATGCCGTGGCCGTACGGGAGGCGCAGGGTGCGGCGGTAGGAGCCGTCGCGCCACTCCTCCACGCCGGGCACGGCCGTCGCCGCGAGGTGGCCGAAGAGGTTGTCGGGATTGAGCGGGGCGCGAAACGGCAGTCGCAGCGAGAGCGCGCCGGGGGTGCTCGCACCCTGCCGTTTCGGCGCGCGGGCGCGCAGCTCGCTCGGGGGCAGGGCGAAGACCTCGCGGACCGTGTCGTTGAAGGTGCGGATCGAGGCGAAGCCGGCGGCGAAGGCGATCTGCGCCATGGGCAGGGCGGTCGTCTCGATGAGCAGCCGGGCCGTCTGGGCGCGCTGGGCGCGGGCGAGCGCGAGAGGGCCCGCGCCCAGTTCGGCGAGCAGTTGCCGCTCGACCTGCCGGATGCTGTAGCCGAGCCGGCCGGCGAGGCCGGGCACGCCCTCGCGGTCCACGACACCGTCGGCGATCAGCCGCATGGCCCGGGCGACGAGGTCGGCGCGCTGGTTCCACTCCGGTGAGCCGGGGCTGGTGTCGGGCCGGCAGCGCTTGCAGGCCCGGAACCCGGCCTGCTGACAGGCGGCAGCGCTGGGGTGGAAGACCATGTTCTCCGGCTTGGGCGGCACCACCGGACAGCTGGGCCGGCAGTAGATGCCGGTGGTCAGGACGGCCGTGAAGAACCAGCCGTCGAACCGCGCGTCCTTGGATCGGACGGCGCGCACGCAGCGCTCGGTGTCGGTGTGCATCCCCATCTGCATGGGTCCAGCATCCGGCACGGGGCGGCGCCGGGCTGGCGAGAATCCGACATCGACGTGCCCGCCCGGCACCGCCCCACCGGCACAGATGAAGATTCATTCATGTGTTCGTGTGGGGCCGGTACGATGACGCCATGGGTCATGGAGCCGTCACCCCCGTGCAGGACGCAGGCGAGCGCGTACGCCTGGACGCGGACAACGTCGCGAAGGTCGCCACCACGCTCCAGGCCCTGTCCACACCCTCCCGGCTGCTGATCCTGGCGCGGCTGCGCGAAGGCCCGCTGCCGGCCACGGAGTTGGCCGCCGAGGTGGGCATGGAGCAGTCGGCCTGCTCGCACCAGCTGCGGCTGCTGCGCAACCTGGGCCTGGTCGTGGGCGAGCGGCGGGGCCGTTCGGTGGTCTACGCGCTGCACGACCACCATGTCGCCGAGCTGCTCGACCAGGCCGTCTACCACGTGGAGCATCTGCGTCTGGGCATCAGCGACGCCGCCGACTGAGGCGGCGTCGCTGTCACACGTCGGGTTCTAGCGGGTGGCCGTCGGCCGTCGCGAGGCCTCCATCGCCTCGCTCACCCGCGTCAGCGGACGCAGCCGGTAGGTGTAGGCGTAGTCGCGGCCCGCGAGCAGCTTGAACTCGTCGTGCGTGTGCGCTCCCCAGCTGTTGTCGCCGCCCACGCCCATCTGGCGGTGGTTGACCCGCAGGACCACCGCGTCCCGGGGGGTGAGCTGGTAGTCGTGGCGGGCCCCGACGGACAGGTCCTCGGGGGTGAAGCGCGAGGCGTTGACCTCCAGCAGCGGCTCACCGGACACCAGCAGCCCCCGCCCCCTGCCGTCGGTCAGCGCGGCCCAGCGCACGTCGGTCTTGTTGCCGTTCTCCTGGGGACGCAGGTAGGGGGTCCACTGCCCGGAGACGGTGCCGGAGTACAGGCCCACGTCGGTGGCGTCGTTGCGGTCCCACATGTTCTCCTCGGGACCCCGGCCGTAGTAGTGCAGCCGGTCCAGGCTCCGCGGCAGGAACAGCAGGGTGCCGACCTCCGGGATGTACGGCAGGTTCGCCGCGCCCGGGTGCAGGGTGTTGTCGACCTTGATCTCGCCGTTGCCGAAGACCGTGTACGTCGTGCTGTACGTGGACTCGGTGCCGGTGGGCAGCGTGCCGGTGACGGTGACCTCGACGGCCCGGTCGTCCAGGGGCCGCACCCGTACGTCGGCCACCTTCCGCTTCGCTCCGGCGTCGCGCCAGATCTGGTTGCGCGTGTGCTGCCCGTTGCCGCGGTCGTTGTCGGTGGGCGCCCGCCAGAAGTTCGGGACGGGGCCGGAGGTGATGAGCGGTGTGCCGCCCGCCTCGTACGAGGTGATGGTGCCGGTGCTCTTGTCGACGGTGACGGTGAAGCCCTTGCCCTTCACGGTGACGCTCTTGTCCCCGTCGGTGTGGCTGAGGGCGGGCACGCCGCGCAACGGCACGGGCTGCACGGCCGGGGCGCCCGCGTCGAGGGCGAGTTGCTGCTTGGCCACCTCGAAGCCCGCCTTCGCCCACTTGGTGGCTTCCCTGGTGGTGAAGGAGAGCTGGAGGAAGTACTCCGCGCCGGGCTCGGGCCTGGCGGGCAGGCGCACCGGGATCTTGATGTCCTTGCTGCTGAGCGGGGCGACGTTCAGCTGCTCGCGGGTCAGCCGGCCGCGCTGGACGACCTCGCCGTCGGCGACGAGGGACCAACGGCCCTCGAACTCGCGGATGTTGGTGAACAGGTACTCGTTGGTGAGCGTGATGGCGCCGGGGCCGCCCGTGGCCGGGGTGACGTTGACGGCCTGGTAGATCTGCTTGACCTCGGCGGACTTGCCGGTGAGCGTGCGGTCGGGCAGGACGATGCCGTCCCCGGCGAAGGCGCCGTCGTTGGGGTTGTCGCCCCAGTCACCGCCGTAGGCGTAGAACGTCTTGTCGCGCGGGCGCTTCTCGGTGAAGCCGGCGGTGGCGGCGTCGAACCAGAAGCGCACGCCCTCGTCGTCCGGCTTGCGGGTGTCCGAGGCCAGTTCCGCCGCGCTCAGGGCGCGGGCGTACACCCGGGCCCGGCGGATGGTGCCGCTGAACTCCCGGGTCGGGTTGTCGATGTCGGTGGCGAGCGACAGGGACGCGGTGTTGTCGGCGGGGCGCCGGGTGGTGGTCCTGGTGCCGCGCACCTGGCCGTCGACGTACAGGGTGAGCGTGCCCGCGTCCGCGTCGAAGACGCCGGCGATGTGGTGCTCCTTACCGGTCCAGCCGTCGGGCAGCGCCCAGCTCGCGGTGACCCACTGGCCGCCGCCGTGAATGAAGAACTCCAGGTTCCTGTCGGTCTGCTTGAGGGCGTACTGGGTGTCGCCCTTGGCGAGGATCGGCTGGTGGAAGCCGGTCACGTGCGGGGTGACCCAGGCCTCCAGCGTGAGGGAGCCCGTGAGGTCGAGGCGGCTGTCGCGGGGGAAGACGGTGCCGCCGGAGATGCCCTTGGCGCGGTCGAAGGTGCCGGCGGGCGCGATGATCTCGCCGCGCAGCGAGCCCGGGCCGGACTCGGTCAGCAGCTTGCGGGTGGGGGTGGGCCAGCGCAGGGCCTGGTCGACGAAGTCCCAGATCCAGCCGCCCTGGAGGACGTCGTAGCGGCGGACGATGTCCCAGTACTTCTTGAAGTTGCCGCTGGAGTTCCCCATCGCGTGCGAGTACTCGATCATCACGTACGGGCGGGTGTCGTTCGTGTCCTTGGCGCGCTGCTCGACCCGCTGCGGGCTGTCGTACATCTCGGAGCGGATGTCGCTGATGCCCGGTCGGTCGTCGCCCTCGTACTGGATGACGCGGGTGGGGTCGTAGGAGCGGATCCAGTCGTGCATGGCGTTGAAGGTGGTGCCGCCGCCCGCCTCGTTGCCGAGGGACCAGATGACCACCGAGGCGTGGTTCTTGTCGCGGTGGACCATGTTCCGGGCGCGGACCACGCACGCCTCGGTCCACTCGGGGTGGCCGCTGCCCGGGAACCTGTCACGGATGCCGTGGGTCTCCAGGTTGGTCTCGTCGACGAGGTACAGGCCGTATTCGTCCGCGAGTTCCAGCCACAGGGGGTTGTTGGGGTAGTGCGAGGTGCGGACGCTGTTGATGTTGAGCCGCTTGATGATCTCGATGTCCTGCACCATCTGCGCGCGGGTGAGCGCCGAGCCCGTGACGGGGTGCATCTCGTGCCGGTTGGTGCCGCGGAGGGAGACCGGCTTGCCGTTGATGCGCATCAGGCCGTCCTTGAGCGCGAACTCGCGGAAGCCGACCCGGTGCGAGAGCGTCTCGACCACCTTGCCGGACGGGTCGCGCAGGCGCAGCACGGCGGTGTAGAGGTTCGGGTGCTCGGCCGACCACAGCTTCGGCGCGGGGACGGCTCTGGACGCCTCGACGGTGGCCTCGTCGCCGTCCGGGACGTCGACGGACCCGTTCAACGGCCGCGACCAGACGGCGTGGCCGCGCGCGTCGTAGAGCTGGGTCTCGACGGTGTGGCGGCCCCCGCCCTCGCCGCCGTAGTCGCGCACGTGCGCGGTGACCTTGAGCTCGGCGGAGGTGTAGTCGTCGCCGAGCGGGGTGTCCAGGCGGAAGTCGCGCAGGTGCACGCTCGGCGTGGAGAAGAGGTGGACCGAGCGGAAGATGCCGCTCAGCCGGATCATGTCCTGGTCCTCCAGCCACTCCGCGTCGGAGTAGCGGTACACCTCGACGGCGATCTGGTTGGTGCCCGGCTTGAGGTGGGGCGTGATGTCGTACTCGGCGGAGGTGTAGGAGTCCTCGTGGTAGCCCACCAGCTCACCGTTGATCCACACGTAGTGCGCGGACTTGACGCCCTCGAAGTGCAGGAAGGTGCGCCGGCCCTTCCAGTTGCGGGGCACGGTGAACGTACGGCGGTACTGGCCGACGGGGTTGTAGCGGGTCGGGGCGGCCGGCGGCTGGGCGTCCTCACCACCGCCGTTGGGGCCCCACCAGGGGTAGGTGATGTTGACGTAGATCGGGAAGTCGTAGCCGTGCATCTGCCAGGCCGAGGGCACGGGGATGGTGTCCCAGCCGGAGTCGTCGACGTCGGTGCGGTAGAAGTCCGTGTCCCGGTCGTCGGGGCGGTCCACGTAGGCGAACTTCCAGGTGCCGTCCAGGCTCAGGCGGTACGGAGAGCGCTCGCGGTCGGCCTTCAGCGCCTGTCCGAGGTCCGCGTACGGCATGAGGGTGGTGTGCGGCGGCTCGGTGCCGATCCGGTAGGTGGCCAGGCCGTCGTTCCACTCCGGCGGGCCGTCCGCCGCCGGGCGCCGGCCGGCCGCGTACGCCGCGGCGGGCGACGCGGACAGGGCGAGCGCGCCGAGCACGGCGGCTCCTCCCTCCAGCAGTCGGCGGCGGCTGACGACCGGCCGGTCGGCGGGAGAGGGGTGCGAGTGCGGGTGCGGCATGACCGTTGGCCTTCCTCGGTTCGACAGGGTGCTGCACGGACTGAGGGCATGTCAGATGCGGTCCCCAACGTCCCATCCGTGATGGGTGTTTCTGTTGGTACGCGTGCAACTGACGGTGACGGAGCAACTGCTGAGCAGGCACACCCTAGGACTCGAACACAACCGAAGCAATGACCCCATCGGACTTTGTGCGGTCCTGATGGTTATCCGGCGTCAGGAGGCCTCTAGTCCGTCGTGAGGAAGCCCAGCAACTCGCTCACCAGCCGGGCGGGCGCGTCGAGCGGGACGAGATGGCCGGCCTGCGGGACGGGCACCAGCCGCGCCCCGGGGATCAGGGCGGCGAGTTCCTGCCCCTTGGCGAAGGGAATCCAGGTGTCCTCGGTACCCCAGCACACCGTGACGGGCAGCTCGATCGTCGGGTAGAGCGGCTGGATCTCGTCGGTGTAGCGCTGGTCGGCCTGCGCGATCTGCCGGTAGAAGGCGGCCTGGCCCTCCTCCCCCGTCCACGGCCCGACGAGCGCGTCGAGCGTGGCGGGCCGCAGGCCGAGATGACTCGCGGAGGAGACGTACTCGCGCACCAGGGCTTCGTGCAGAGCCGCCGGGAGCTGCTCGAAGACCTGGCTGTGCTCCCCGACCAGCCGGAAGAAGGGGGAACCCCAGGGCTCCAGGGCCACCGGATCGACCAGCGCGAGCCGCCGGTAGCGGACCCCGTGCAGCAGGTGGGCACGCAGTGCCACACACCCGCCGAAGTCGTGCGCGACGACCGCCGGCTCCTCCCATCCCCAGTGGGCGAGCAACTCGGTGAAGATCCGGCCCTGGGCGCCCAGTGAGACATCCTGGCCGGAGCGCATGGCCGAGGTGCCGTAACCGGCCATGTCCCACACGTGCACGCGGTGCCCGGCGGCGGCGAGGGCGGGGGCGATCTCATGCCACACGAACGAGGAGAAGGGCGTCCCGTGCAGCAGCACGACCGGCTCGCCGCCGGGGTCGCCGAGCCGGTCCCAGCGCACGGTTCCCGACGCGGTGACCAGGCTCTCCCGCAGCGTCCAGTCCCCCACGACGCCACCCCCTCCCCGCGGGTACCGACCCGCGCGTTTTTTGTCATTTCGGCGCGACAGTGCCGCTCTCCCGACCGTAATGTGACCTCATCGGACAGCCCGCGCAACAGATCTTGGCGGTACCTTTGCCGCGCCGGAAGGAGCGGCTCGCATGAACGGGTATGCGACCTCGGACCGCGACGCCGTCACGGCCGCGCCCGGTGGGCTGCTGGACCTGCTGAAGGTCGCGGCCGTGGTCCTGGACGCGGGCGGGCACATCGCGCTGTGGAGCCCGGAGATCGAGCAGCTGCTCGGCTGGAGCGCACAGGAGGCCCTGCGTCAGCGCGCCGACACCCTCCTGGTGTCCCCGGAGAACAGATCCCGGGGCAGGGAGCTGTTCGCCCAGGTCAGCACGGGCGCCCGGTGGGCCGGTGTCTTCCCGCTGCGGCACCGCGACGGCACGGAACGCGCCGTGGAGTTCCGCACGATGCGCCTCCTCGACCCCGAGGGTCAGCCCCACCTGCTGGGACTCGCCACGGACGCGTCGACCGTACGGAAGGTGGAGCGCGACCTCGCCCTCTCGCACAGCCTCGTCAACCAGACCCCGCTCGGCATCGCCGTCTTCGACAACGAGCTGCGCTGGGTCGGGGTCAACCCCGCCCTGGAGCGGATCAACGGCGTGCCCGAGGAGGCCGTGCTGGGGCGCCGGATCGGCGAGGTGCTGCCCGATCTGGACGTGGAGACCATCGAGGCCCGGATGCGGCACGTCCTGGAGACCGGCAGGCCGCTGCTCGACCAGCAGACCGTCGGCCGGACGGCGGCGGACGTCCAGGACCGGGCCTACTCGGAGTCGTACCACCGCATCGAGGACACCGACGGCCGGGTGCTCGGGCTCGCGATGGCCGTGCTGGACGTCACCGAGCGCCAGCAGGCCGCCGCCGAGGTCGCGCAGGCGCGCCAGCACCTGTCGGTGATCGCCGACGCGGGCGTGAAGATCGGCACCACTCTGGACCTCCAGCAGACCGCCCGGGAGCTGGCCGACGCGGTCGTGCCGCAGCTCGCGGACCTGGCCGCCGTGGACGTCCTGGAGTCCGTCGTGGCCGGCGGCACCATCGTGCCCGTGTCGGGCGGCGCCCCTGCCGAGTTCCGTGCGCTGGCCGTCGCGGCCGGCTACCCCACCGACGCCATCCACGCCGCCGACCCGGTGGGCGAGCTGGCCACGTACGGCTCGTCGCGAATCATCACGCAGTGCGTCCGCAACGCCCGCCCGGTCCTGGTCGAGCACGTGGACGCCAAGATGCTGCGGCGCCTGGCCCGGGACGCGCGGGCCGCCCAGGCCCTGCACGAGGCCGGTGCCCACTCCTACCTGGCCCTGCCGCTGATGGCCCGGGGCAAGGTGCTCGGCACGCTGTCGCTGTACCGCACGGTCAACGAGCTCCCCTTCGACGACCGTGACCAGGTGCTCGCCTCGGAGCTCGCCGCCCGCGCCGCGATCTGCATCGACAACGCCCGCCTCTACGGCCGCGAACGGGGCACCGCCCTGACCCTGCAGCGCAGCCTGCTCCCCAGCACGCCCGCCGAGCGGGAGGGACTGGACATCGCCGCCCGCTACCGCCCGGCCCTCAGCGAGGTCGGCGGCGACTGGTACGACGTCCTGCCGTTGGGCCCGGGACGCACCGGGCTGGTCGTCGGGGACGTCATGGGCAAGGGCGTCCAGGCGGCGGCGATCATGGGGCAGCTGAGCACGGCGACGCGGGCGCTGGCGCGGCTGGACCTGCCACCGGCCGAGCTGTTGCGGCACCTCGACGACATCGCCGGCTCGCTGGGCGACGCGATCGCCACCTGTGTGTACGCGGTGTGCGACCTGCGGCGCGGCACCTGCGAGCTGTCCAGCGCCGGACATCTGCCGCCGGTGCTCGCCGGGCCGGACGGCGACGCGGCGCTCCTCGACATTCCGGGCGGTGTCCCGCTCGGGGTCGGCGGGGTGGAGTTCGGCACGCTGGAGGTGGAACTCGCCCCGGGCTCCCTGCTCGCCCTGTACACGGACGGGCTGGTCGAGAACCGCGCGGAGCCCATCGACACCGGTCTCGACACGCTGACACGGCTGCTGAGGAACGCCGGGCACAGCCTTCAGCGCGCGAGCGACAGTCTGCTCAGCGCGCTGAGTCCCGAACCGGACGACGACGTGGCTCTGCTGTTGGTCCGCACGCGGGGCTGAGCCCCGACGGCTCAGGCGTCACCCCTGCGTGGGGTGCACAGGGCCCAGATGATGAACGCGGACATCGCGATCATGACCACGGACCAGACCGGGTAGGACGGCAGGGAGAGGAAGTTCGCGATGATGACGAGTCCGGCGATGCCCACGCCGGTGACGCGCGCCCAGCCCGCTCCCTGGAACAGGCCCATGCTGACGAGCACGGCGACCACACCCAGGATGAGGTGGATCCAGCCCCAGCCGGTGAGATCGAACGCGAAGATGTAGTTGCTGGTCGAGACGAAGACCTCGTCCTCGGCGATCGCCGCGATGCCGCGGAAGACGGCCAGGATTCCGGCGATCATCAGCATGACGGCCGCGAAGACCATCATGCCGGTGGCCAGGCCGTGCTTCGCTGTCGTGTGCCCGTGCGTAGGGTGTGTGGCGGCCATCTGTTACCTCGCTTCTGCTGGGTCCGGCGCGGTCAGCGACCGGAGGTGGGGGTACCGGGGGCCGAGGCTCCCGATGCTGCGGAGCCGCTCAGTACCAGCTCCTTCGCCCTGCGGAACTCCTCGTCCGTGATGTCGCCGCGGGAGCGGATGTCGGACAGCCTGGCGAGCTCGTCGACGCTGCTGGGCCGTCCCTCGCCGCCCCGGGCGGTCTCCCTGATGTAGCTGTCGAGAGCCTGCTGCTGAGCGCGGGCCCGGTCCGTCTCCCGGCGGCCCATGTTCCGGCCGCGGGCGAGGACG
This sequence comes from Streptomyces sp. NPDC012466, assembly GCF_042955215.1. Taxonomy (NCBI): domain Bacteria; kingdom Bacillati; phylum Actinomycetota; class Actinomycetes; order Kitasatosporales; family Streptomycetaceae; genus Streptomyces; species Streptomyces sp. NPDC012466. Next base: position 868,524 of record NZ_JBIBEQ010000001.1, read on the forward strand.
TAGACGAACACGCCCAGGAAGGGCAGGAGGACGCACAGGATCAGCCAACCGGCCTTGGCCCCGCCGCTCAGGGAATCGTCGCGGAAGATGTCGAGGACCACCCGGAAGAGCAGGACGAACCACATGATCCAGAGGAAGAACCACAGCATCGACCAGAAGGCGCCCAGCAGCGGAAAGTCGTACGCCAGGTAGGTCGTCTGCGCGTCCATGTCGGTCCTCCGTCCCCGGGGCAGGCCCGGCGACCGTCCCCGTCGACCTCAGCCTGCCCGGGGCCGGGCCGGGCCGCCTCACCCGTGGCGGGTGATCCGTGTGCGGCGTGAGAGCGCTGAGGTGGTGAACAGGCCCCGCGGGGCGTCCGGGGGCCGGACCGAGACCGAGAGACACGGCGATGGACGATGCAGCGCAGGCACCGCACCGGCGGCGGCCGGGGCGTCGGCGGCGCGCGGCGGTCTCGGCCCTCGTGCGTGCCGCGCTCATCGCGGCCGGGCTCGTCACCGTCTACTACGTGCTGCCCCTGGACGGACGCGGCACGGGAGGCGACTCGGTGCTGCTGGGGTGCGGACTGCTGCTGGTGGTCGTGGTCTTCTGGTGGGAGGTGCGGGCCATCGTGGCCTCGCCCTACCCCCGGCTGAAGGCCGTAGAGGCCCTGGGCACGACGCTGGCGCTGTTCCTGCTGCTCTTCGCGGGCGCCTACTTCCTGCTGGAGCACTCCACCCCGGGCTCGTTCAGCGAGCCGCTGACCAAGACGGACTCCCTGTACTTCACGCTGACCACCTTCACCACCGTCGGCTACGGCGACATCACGGCCCGTTCCCAGACCGGGCGGACGCTGACGATGATGCAGATGGCGGGCGGGCTGCTGCTGGTGGGCGTGGCGGCACGGATCCTCGCCGGCGCGGTGCAGGCGGGACTGCGCCGGCAGGGCCGGGAGCCCTCGGACGACTTCCCCTCACGGCCGGAGCGCTGAGCCATGACCGTACCGAGCCCCTTCACGACCTTCGTGTCACCGGCCGAGCGAGCGGCCGCGGGCCGGCGCGCACGGCGGCGGGTCCCGCGCTCGGCCCACGCCGGGTTCGAGGAGGGGCCGGACCGGTTCGACCCGGTCGAGGTGGTGCAGCGCCAGTCGGCCACCCGCGTACCGGAGTTGGTGCCGATCCGCTACGGCCGCATGCTCGAGTCCCCGTTCCGTTTCTACCGCGGCGCGGCGGCGGTCATGGCGGCGGACCTCGGGGCCACCACGGACACCGGGCTGCGGGTGCAGTTGTGCGGAGACGCCCATCCGCTGAACTTCCGGCTGCTGGCCTCGCCGGAGCGCCATCTGGTCTTCGACATCAACGACTTCGACGAGACGCTCGCCGGCCCGTTCGAGTGGGACGTCAAACGGCTCGCGGCCGGCTTCGTCATCGCGGGCCGGGCCAACGGCTTCTCGGCGGCGGAGCAGAACAGCGCGGTGGAGGCGTGTGTCCGGGCCTACCGGCGCCGGATGCGGGAGTTCGCCGGGATGCGCACCCTCGACATCTGGTACGCCCAGGACGACGCCGACCACCTGCGGGAGCTGATGTCCGCGTCGCTGTCCAAGGAGGCCCGGCGCCGCACCGCGAAGGCCACGGCGAGCGCCCGGACGCGCACCCATATGCAGGCCTACGCGAAACTCACCCGGGCCACGGCCGAGGGGCGGCGGATCACGCCGGACCCACCGCTGATCACCCCGCTGCGGGACCTCGTGACCGACGCCTCGCCGCACGGCCAGGAGCACGCACTGCGCGCCGTCCTGGAGGGTTACGCACGGACCCTGTCGTCGGAGCGCCGGCATCTGCTGCGTCATTACCGCCCGGTGGACATCGCCCGCAAGGTGGTCGGGGTCGGCAGTGTCGGCACCCGCTGCTGGATCGTGCTGCTCCTGGGCCGGGACGACGACGATCCGCTGCTGCTCCAGGCCAAGGAGGCACAGGAGTCGGTGCTCGCCGCCCACAGGGGCGGCGACCGCTGGGACAACCAGGGCCGGCGCGTGGTGGCGGGCCAGCGGCTGATCCAGACGACCAGCGACATCCTGCTGGGCTGGACCCACGCGGTGGGGCTCGACGGACACGAGCGGGACTTCTACGTGCGGCAGTTGCGGGACTGGAAGGGCATCGCCCGGCCGGAGACCATGAACCCCGGTCTGCTCCGGCTGTTCGGGGAGCTGTGCGGGGCGAGCCTGGCACGCGCCCACGCCCGCTCCGGTGACCCCGTCGCCATCGCGGCCTACCTGGGCGGCGGCGACCGCTTCGACCGCGCGCTGACCGTGTTCGCGCAGGCGTACGCCGATCAGAACGAGCGGGATTTCGAAGCGCTCGGCGAGGCGGTCCGCTCAGGCCGGGTGCACGCCGCGGCGGAGTGAGCATCCGTCCCTCGGTGCATCTCCACACCGCCGGGCCCCAGCTGGGGGACGCGGATCGGCAGCCCCACGTGGAGGTCGGCGGCGACCACCCCCGTCGGCGTCAGCTCGCCGTCGGCACAGCACGTCCCGCTCGCGAGCGCTCAACGCCTCGACGGCAGGACCGGGGACGCGTCCGGAGCGGCCGCCGCGTCGTCGACGGCCGCCGCGGGCCGGAGACGAACGGGCCGACCGTCAGGTAGTCGGTCTCCGCCAGGCGGCCGAGGGCTCCCCACCGGGGCAGGTCCATCGCCCCGCCGGCCGGGTGTCCGGCCACCGCGGACAGGGCGGCCCGGGCCCCGCGACCACCCGCCGCGGGCGATGCGCCCCGGCCCCGGCCGTTGTTCTCTGAAGTGCACGCACACCACCTACGGAGCCGTGCGGCCCGGCCCGGGCGGCTCGGAACGGGGGTACCGGCCATGTGCCGCTGGCTCGCCTACTCGGGCACTCCCGTGCTGCTCGACGACGTCCTCTACCGCCCGGAGCACTCGCTGATCGACCAGAGCCTGCACGCGCGGATGGGGGTCGAGACCACCAACGGAGACGGTTTCGGCGTGGGCTGGTACGCCTGGCACCTGCGCACCCCCGCCGTCATCCGCGACACGGGCCCGGCCTGGAGCAACCGCAACCTGCGGGAGATCGCCGACCACGTCCGCTCGCCGCTGTTCTTCGCCCATGTGCGCGCCTCCACCGGCTCGGCCGTGCAGCAGACGAACTGCCATCCGTTCCGTCACGGGCGGTGGATGTGGATGCACAACGGGGCGATCGACGGCTACCTCGACCTGCGCCGGGATCTCATGCTCGCCGTGGACCCGGTGCTGTTCCCGTCGCTGGAGGGCACCACGGACTCCGAGGTGATGTTCCACGTGGCGCTCACCCTCGGTCTGGACGGCGATCCGCCGGGCGCGGTGGCCCGGATGACGGGGCTCGTCGAGCGGCTGGGCCGCGAGCACGGGGTGCCGCAGCCGCTCCAGATGACGGTCGCGGTGACCGACGGGGAGCGGGTGTGGTTCTTCCGGTACTCAAGCGCGGGAAAATCGCGGTCGCTGTACTACAGCAGCCGGGTGGAGGACGTGCGAGCCCTCCACCCCGACCTGGGGTTCCTGAACCATGTCTCCGACGAGACGCGGCTGGTCGTGTCCGAGCCGCTGGGCGATCTGCCGGGTGTCTGGAACGCCGTACCGGAGAGCACCTACGGCGTCGTCCAGCCCGGCCGGGGCCTGCTGCGGCACTTCGAGCCCGAGCCCGTATGAGCGCTGCCGTCCCGTGCCGTCAGCGGAGTCGGGCGGCGAACGCCTCGTACGCCCGCTCGTCGAAGAGGACGAACCTGACCTCCTCGACCGTCGTGTCCGCCGCCCGTACGGTCTCGACCGCGATCCGGGCGCCGTCGTCCATCGGCCATCCGTAGACACCGGTGGAGATCGCGGGGAACGCGACGGTACGGGCGCCGAGTTCGGCGGCGACGCGGAGCGACTCGCGGTAGCAGGAGGCGAGGAGGCCGGAGCGGTCCTCGGTCGTGCTGAACACCGGGCCGACCGTGTGGATCACCCACCGGGCGTCCAGATCGCCCGCGGTGGTGGCGACGGCCTGACCGGTGGGCAGGCCCTTGCCGAGGTGCGCGGCACGGAGCCTGCGGCAGTCCTCCAGGATGGCGGGGCCGCCGCGGCGGTGGATCGCCCCGTCGACCCCTCCCCCGCCCAGCAGGGACGAGTTGGCCGCGTTGACGATCGCGTCGACGCTCTCGCGGGTGATGTCGCCCTGGACCAGTTCGATGGCCGTCATGTCTGCCTCAGTCGCTTCCAGACGGCCTTGGCCGCGTTGTGCCCCGACATGCCGTGCACTCCGGGGCCCGGCGGGGTCGCCGAGGAGCAGAGGAACACGGCCGGATGGGGGGTGTGGTACGGGAACAGGGTGGGCTTCGGACGCAGCAGGAGCTGGAGGCCGGAGGCCGCGCCGGAGGCGATGTCCCCGCCGACGTAGTTGGCGTTGCGGGCGGCGAGTTCGGGCGGGCCCGCCGTGGCACGGGCCAGGACGCGGTCGCGGAACCCCGGCGCGAAACGCTCCAGTTGGCGCTCGACGGCGTCGGTGAGGTCACCGGTCCAGCCGTTCGGGACGTGCCCGTAGGCCCAGAAGACGTGCTTGCCCGCAGGGGCCCGGGTGGGGTCGACGACGCTCGGTTGCACCGTGATCAGGAACGGCTTGTCGGGGGCCCGGCCCTCCCGGGACACCGCGCGCAGGGCCGCGCCGATCTCCGCGCTGCTCGCGCCGATCTGCACCGTGCCGGCGGCACGGGCCTCCTTCGCGGTCCACGGCACGGGGCCGTCCAGCGCGTAGTCGATCTTGAAGACGCCCGGCCCGTAGCGGTAGCCGGCGTAGTGGGTGCCGAAGCCGGCGATGCGGGCCAGGGCGGTGGGCGAGGTGTCGAAGACGTACGCACGGGCCGGCGGCAGGTCGTCGAGGCGCTTGACCTCGTAGTCGGTGTGGACGCCGCCGCCGAGATCGCGCAGGTAGGCGGCGAGGGCATCGGAGAGGGACTGGGAGCCGCCGCGGGCGACGGGCCAGCCGCGGGCGTGCGCCGCGAGGGCGAAGACCAGGCCGACGGCGCCGGTGGCGAAGCCGCCGAGCGGTGCCATGACATGGGCGACGAGCCCGGAGAACAGGGCCTTGGCCGGTTCGTCGCGGAAGCGGCGCATCAGGAGCGTCGACGGGGGCAGCCCGGCCAGGCCGAAGCGGGCGAGGGTGACCGGGTCGCGGGGCAGCGCGGTCAGCGGCAGGGACATGAAGTCCCGGACGAGGGTGTCCCACTTGGGCAGGAAGGGTGCCACAAGCTTGCGGTACGCGCCGGCGTCGCGCGGGCCGAAGGAGGCGGCCGTCTCGCCGACCGTCCGGGCCAGCACGGCCGCCCTGCCGTCCGGGAAGGGATGCGCCATGGGCAGCTCGGCGTGCAGCCACTCCAGGCCGTAGCGCTCGAGCGGCAGGGCGCGGAACGCCGGAGAGTTGATGGCGAGCGGGTGGGCCGCGGAGCACGGGTCGTGCCGGAAGCCGGGGAGGGTGAGCTCCTCGGTGCGGGCTCCGCCGCCCACGGTGCCCCGGGCCTCGAAGACGGCGACGGAGAAGCCGCGGCGGGCCAGCTCCACGGCCGCGGTCAGTCCGTTCGGCCCCGCACCCACTACGACGGCATCGAGCATCGACGGCACCTTGGGACCCCTTCGTCAGCCGACGGCCACTGAGATCAGGATATGCCCGGGGACTGTCCGTCACCGGCCGCGGGTGATTTCCGCTGTGGAAGGCCGATTCGCGGCGGCCGGAGCCGTCCCGCGCAGCACGGTGAGTGATCGGGCGTGCGCGGCGGGCGACGGTTCCGGCGCTCAGGCCCCGCCCGAGAGCAGCCCCACCACCCTGCGGGCCGTGGTCGCGTCGCGGGCCGCGGTGAAGGGCAGGACATTGCCGCCCGTGATGCGGAACGGCTCGCCCGCGCGGGTCAGGTGCGCGCCGCCCGCCTCCTCGACCAGCAGCAGACCGGCCGCGTGATCCCAGGCGGCTTCCCAGGAGAACGCGACGGCGTCCAACTCGCCGCGCGCGATGGCGAGGTACTCCAGACCGGCCGAGCCGCACGGGCGCGGTTGCACACCGTCCGTGCGCAGGCGGAGCAGGGCGTGCTTCTCCTCCTCCGTCGTGTAGTCCGGGTGGGAGGTGGCCACGCGCAGGTCCCGGCCGGGCTCCGGCACACCGGCGAACAGCCGCTGCCCGTCGAGGTAGGCGCCCTTGCCCCGCTGGGCGGTGGCGAGCCGGTCACGGGCGGGCGCGTACGTCCAGGACGCGAGCAGGGTGCCACCGACGGCCAGCGCGACCAGGGTGCAGAACCCGGCCTCGCCGCGCACGAACTGCCGGGTGCCGTCGACCGGGTCGACGATCCAGACCGGGACGTCGCCGCGTATCGCCTCGTACGACGCCGGGTTGGCGTGGACCGCCTCCTCGCCGACCACGACCGAGCCGGGCAGCAGGGCGGCCAGCGCCTCGGTCAGGTACAGCTCGGCCTTGCGGTCGGCGTCGGTCACCAGGTCGTGCGGGCCGCTCTTCTGATCCACCTCGTGCGCGGCGAGCCGGCGCCAGCGGGGCATGATCTCGCCGGCGGCGGCCTTGCGGATCGCCTCTTCGACGTCGGAGGCGTGCTCTGCGAGAAACTCTTCGATGGTTTCGTTCGTGTCGATCACCCCTCCATGACAACACGGGTCACTGACAAGGCGCCCCCGCCGGGTGCACTCGGGGTGGCATCGCGATGAACAGCGGGGTACCGGATCACCGGCCCACCGCGTACCCCTGCATCCCGCGCGGATTCGCCGCCGCCGACAACACGCCGGTCTCCGGATCCCGTGCGACCGCGCACAGCCGGCCCTCCGACCAGGGCCCGCCGACGGTCACGTCGTGTCCGCGGCGCCGCAGCTCCTCGACGACGGCCGGGTCGGTGCGGGACTCCACGGTCACACTGCCCGGGCGCATGCCGCGCGGGTAGAAGGAGCCGGGGAAGCTGTCGTTGTGCCAGTTCGGGGCGTCGATCGCGCCCTGGAGGTCGAGGCCGCCGCGCACGGGAGCGCGCAGGGCGACCGCGAGGAAGAAGTGCAGCTGCCACTGGTCCTGCTGGTCACCGCCGGGCGTGCCGAACGCCATGACGGGCACGCCGTCGCGCAGGGCGATGGAGGGCGTCAGGGTGGTGCGGGGGCGCCGGCCGGGGGTGAGGGAGTTGGGCAGTCCCTCCTCCAGCCACGTCATCTGGAGCCGGGTGCCGAGCGGGAAGCCGAGTTCGGGCACGACGGGGTTGGACTGGAGCCAGCCGCCGCTGGGCGTGGCCGAGACCATGTTCCCCCAGCGGTCGACGACGTCGAGGTGGCAGGTGTCGCCGCGGGTGGTCCCGTCGGCCCGGACCTCCGGTTCGCCCGGCACGGGGGACGCCGGGCTCTTGGCGACGGTCGGTTCGCCGACGCCCAGGGCGTCGTAGCCCTCCTGGGCGGCGGCCGCCACGCGCGCGTGGGCGCACAACCGCGGGGTGCGTCCGCCGGGGCTGCCGGGCCGCAGGTCGTGCTCGGCCCGCTCGCCGACGAGGGCGCGGCGGGCCGTGTTGTAGGCGTCGGACAGCAGGTCGTCGAGCGGCACGTGGGCGGCGTCCCCGTACCAGGCCTCCCGGTCGGCCATGGCGAGCTTGCAGTTCTCGACCAGGAGGTGAACGTAGTCGGCCGAGCCGTACCGGGGCAGTTCGGGCGGGAGCAGGGCGAGTTGCTGGAGGAGGACCGGGCCCTGGCTCCAGGGGCCCGGCTTGCACAGGGTCCAGCCGTTCCAGTCGTACGTCACCGGCGACTCGTAGGTCGCGGACCAGGCGGCGAGGTCGGCGGCCGTGAGGGTTCCGGTGTGGCGTTCTCCGCTGGTGTCCCTCGTGGGGCGCCCGGCCTGGCGGACGAGGGCGTCGGCGATGAATCCGGTGCGCCACACCTGCCGCGCGGCCTCGATCCGCGCCTCCCTGTCCCCCGCTCCGGCGGTCTCGGCGAGCAGGCGCTTCCAGGTGGCGGCGAGTGCGGGGTTGGTGAAGAGCTCGCCGGGGCGGGGCGCCTTGCCGCCGGGCAGGTAGACCTCCGCGGACGAGGTCCACTCCGTCTCGAACAGCCCGCGCACCGTCTCGACGGTCTCGCCGACGCGTTCCACGGGCGCGTGGCCGTGCTCGGCGTACCCGATGGCGTACTTCAGGACGTCGTCGAGGGACTTGGTGCCGTGGTCGCGCAGCAGCAGCATCCAGGCGTCGAACGCGCCCGGTACGGCGGCGGCGAGCGGCCCGGTGCCGGGGACGAGGTCCAGGCCGAGGTCACGGTAGTGCGCGGCGGTCGCCCCGGCCGGCGCGACGCCCTGCCCGCACAGCACCCGCACCTCGCCGCCGGCCGGGGCGAGCAGGATCGGCACCTCCCCGGCCGGGCCGTTGAGGTGCGGCTCGACGACGTGCAGCACGAAGGCACCCGCCACGGCCGCGTCGTAGGCGTTGCCGCCGTCCTCCAGCACGGCCATCGCCGACTGCGAGGCGAGCCAGTGGGTGGAGGAGACCATGCCGAAGGTGCCCTGGAGGGTGGGGCGGGACGTGAACATACGGCCTTCTCATCTCTCGTCGTCGTATCCGCTCAGGGGCACGCCACCCGTCCCCCTCCCCGTGTCGCGGTCCCGCCGAAACCTCGGAAGATCGCAGGTGGGCGGGCACTTCTCGACAGGAACCACCGCAGCTCCCCGGCTACACACGCACCTGCCGCAAACCACTCACCGACCGCTGAACCGGCCGATATCCGGGCGGTGAACAGGGGCCCCGGTCACCGCGCGGCCACGGAGCGAGTTCGCACTTCCGCACCACAGGCACTCATGTGACACTGTCGTTCCGTCCGCCGTGCGGACCCGTTCCGCACCGTCGTCCCCCACGAGAAGGGCGCCGTGCGTTCTCTACCTCTGCCCTTGGCCCTGACCGCCCGACTGTCCCCGGTGGTGGTGCTCGCCGCGTTGGGCTGGGCGTTGTCGTCCGGTCCGCTCGCCGCGCCACAGGCCGCCGAGCACAAGCCGGCCGAAGAGAAGACCGAGAACCGGGCCGCGTCCGCTCCGTCCACGTCGACGGTGTCCAAGGCGTACTCGGCCGCGCCCGCCCCGTGCGACAGCGTCGCCAAGAAGACGATCGAGTCGCTGGTGCCGGGTGCCAAGACGGGCGGCAAGGAGATCCCGTCGACGGACACGAAGCTGCGCCGCACCTGCTCCTGGAACGCGCTCAAGGGGTACGACTACCGCTGGCTCGACGTGTCCTACGAGGTCATGGAGTCGGACGAGGCGGCACAGAATGCCTACGAGGAGCACACCGGGAAGAAGAGCGGCGGCGGACCCGTGCCCGGTCTGGGCGACAGCGCGTACTCCGTCGTGAACCTCACCACCGAGGACAAGCAGGAGACCCGCGAGGGCGTCGTGCTCGCCCGCGCCTCCAACGCGCTGGTGACGATCACCTACAACGGCAGTGACTTCGAGTCGAAGAAGGCGCCCGGTACGGACACGATCAACCGGGGCGCCATCAAGGCCGCGAAGGAAGCGGTGGCCGCGCTGGAGGCCGACGAGGGCTGATCGCCGCCCTCCAGCGCCGGTCCGGGTCAGACAGCCGTGCGGTCACGGCCTCGCAGGGCCATCAGCAGCAGGTACAGCACCATCGACGTGCCCAGGCCCACCGCCCAGCCGTAGTCGGCCAGATCGGCCAGCGCCGGGATCGGACGGCCGTCGATCAGCGGCTTGAAGTTCGCGCCGCCGACGGCGAGGACACCGCCGACCACGAAGGCGGCGACGGCCCGCCAGTTCCAGCCGCCGTCGTACCAGTAGCGGCCGCCCGGGCGGTACAGGTCGGCGAGGTCGAGCCGGGAGCGGCGCAGGATCCAGTAGTCGGCGATGAGGATGCCCGCGACGGTGCCGAGCAGGCCGCCGACCAGGCCGAGCCAGGTGAAGATGTAGCCCTGCGGGTCGGAGTACAGCTTCCACGGGAAGATCAGCACACCGAGGACGCAGGTGGCGAGGGCTCCGGCCCGGAAACTGATCCTGCGGGGCGCGATGTTGGAGAAGTCGAACGCCGGAGAGACCAGGTTGGCCGCGACGTTGACGGAGAGGGTCGCGACCAGGACGGTGACCAGCGCGAACAACAGGCCCACGGTGCTGTCGGTCTTGGCGGCGAGCTGCACCGGGTCCCAGATGGCCTCGCCGTAGACGGCCTGGGAGCCCGAGGTGACCATCACCGACAGGAAGGCGAAGAGGGTCATGGTGGTCGGCAGGCCGAGCGCCTGGCCCCGGGTCTGCGCCTTCTGGCTCCTGCCGTAGCGGGTGAAGTCGGGGATGTTCAGCGACAGGGTGGACCAGAAGCCGATCATGCCCATGAGGGCGGGGGCGAACAGCTTCCAGAAGTCGGCGCCCCAGCCGAGCTTCGACGGCTGGTCGAACAGCGGGCCGAAGCCGCCCGCCTTGTCGCTCATCCACCACAGCATCACGAACGCGCCGACGAGCACGAAGGGCGCCGCCCAGTTCTCGAAGCGGCGGATCGTCTCCATGCCCCGGTAGATGATGACGACCTGCAGCGCCCAGAAGATCGCGAACGACAGCCACATGGTCCAGGCGTAGCCGCCGACCTTCGCGGCGTCCGTCCAGCCGGTGCCGATGAGCTTGCCGGCCAGGAAGTAGATGGCCTCACCGCCGATCCAGGTCTGGATGCCGAACCAGCCGCACGCCACCAACGCCCGTACGACCGCGGGCAGATTGGCGCCGCGGATGCCGAAGGAGGCCCGGGCGAAGACCGGGAAGGGTATGCCGTACTTCGGTCCGGCGTGCCCGGTGAGCAGCATGGGTATCAGCACGATGACGTTGGCCAGGGCGATGGTGAGCACCGCCTGCTTCCAGTCCATGCCGACGGCGATGAGCCCGGAGGCCAGGGTCCAGGAGGCCGTGTTGTGGGCCATGCCGACCCACAGCGCGGAGAAGTTGTACGTGGTCCAGGTGCGCTTCGCGACCGGGACCGGCAGCAGGTCCTCGTTGGCGTAGGGGCCGGTCGGTGCGGGGGCGCCGGGGGCGATCTCCACCCGGCCGTCGTCGCGGGTGACTTGGGTGGGCGGCGGTGGGGCGGTGGGAGCGGTATCGGTCATGGGCCGGGCCAATCAGGCGAGGTGGGACGGGAAAGGCCGTGCGGTGACGCCGATGGGGGGTGCGCTCCGGGTGCGGCGGGGAGCGTCCTGGGCCCCCTTCCCGGGCCGCTGGGAAGAGGGAGTTCACAGGGGGGTGCTGCGGAGGAGGTCAGCCGTTGACGGCCGGGATCACCTGTGATCCGTAGGCCTCGATCACGGCCTCCTGCGCGTCGTGCATGTCGTAGACGGCGAACTGGTCCACGCCGAGCGCGCGCAGCGCGTCCAGCTTCTCGATGTGCTTGTCGACCGGGCCGATCAGGCAGAACCGCTCGACGATCTCGTCGGGCACGAACTGCGCATCGGGATTGCCGCTGCGCCCGTGGTGGGAGTAGTCGTAGCCCTCGCGGGCCTTGATGTACTCGGTGAGCTCGTCGGGCACCTGGGCGGAGTGCTCGCCGTACTTGGAGACGAGGTCGGCGACGTGGTTGCCGACCATGCCGCCGAACCAGCGGCACTGCTCGCGCGCGTGGGCGAGCGCCTCGGGCGAGTCGTCCTCGGTGACGTACGCCGGGGCGGCCACGCAGATGGTCACCTCGGCGGGGTCCCGGCCGGCGGCGACGGCCGCGTCCTTCACGGCCCTGACCATGTACTCGGTGAGGTACAGGTCGGCCAGCTGGAGGATGAACCCGTCCGCCTCCTCACCGGCCATCTTCAGGGCCTTGGGGCCGTACGCCGCCATCCAGACGGGCAGTTCGGCGTCCGGCTTGATCCACGGGAACCGGACGACGGTACCGCCGCCGAGGTCGGCCTCCCGTCCGCTGCCGAGGTCCCGGATGACCTTCATGGCCTCGCTGATCCGGGCCAGGGTGTTGGGTTTGCGGCCGGCCACGCGCATCGCGGAGTCGCCGCGGCCGATGCCGCAGACCGTGCGGTTGCCGAACATGTCGTTGAGGGTGGCGAAGGTGGAGGCGGTGACCTCCCAGGTGCGGGTGCCCGGGTTGGTCACCATCGGCCCGACCTTCAGTTTCGTGGTGTTGGCCAGGATCTGGCTGTAGATCACGAACGGTTCCTGCCACAGCACGGCGGAGTCGAAGGTCCAGCCGTGCGTGAAGCCGTTGCGTTCCGCCCGCTTCATCAGGCTGATCACCCGCGAGGCCGGCGGGTCCGCCTGCAGGACGAGTCCGAAGTCCATCTGCACCACTCCTAGTTGAGGTACTGACAGGTGGAACGCGGGGTGAAGACGCCGTGCCCGGCATGGCCGGTGTACTCCCGCTCGGTGATGACGGGTTCGCCGCGCGAGAGGACCGTCTCGACCCGGCCGGTGGTGCGTTTGCCCTCGTACGCCGAGTAGTCGACGTTCATGTGGTGCGTCTCGGCCGACATGACCTGCTCGGCGTGCGGGTCGTAGATGACGACGTCGGCGTCGGCGCCCGGCGCGATGGTGCCCTTCTTCGGGTACAGGCCGAACATCCGGGCCGGGGTGGCGCAGGCGATCTCGATCCAGCGGCGGCGTGAGATGTGCCCGTCGACGACCGCCTGGTGGAGGAGGTCCATACGGTTCTCCACACCGGGGAGGCCGTTGGGGATCTTGGAGAAGTCGCCGCGGCCGAGTTCCTTCTGGCCGACGAAGCAGAACGGGCAGTGGTCGGTGGAGACCACCTGGAGGTCGTTCGTCCGCAGGCCCCGCCACAGCGCGGCCTGATGTTCTTTCGGCCTCAGGGGCGTGCTGCACACGTACTTCGCGCCCTCGAAGTCGGGCTCGGCGAGGTTGTCGGTGGACAGGAACAGGTACTGCGGGCACGTCTCGCCGAAGACGTTGAGCCCCTCGTCACGGGCCCGGGCCAGTTCGGCGACCGCCTCCGTCGCCGAGACGTGCACGACGTACAGGGGCGCGCCGGCCACCTGCGCGAGCTTGATGGCGCGGTGGGTGGCCTCGGCCTCCAGCAGGGCTTTGCGGACCTCGCCGTGGTAGCGGGGGTCGGTCTCGCCCCGGGCCAGCGCCTGCTCGACCAGGACGTCGATCGCGATGCCGTTCTCGGCATGCATCATGATCAGGCCGCCGTTGTCGGCGGAGCGCTGCATGGCCCGCAGGATCTGGCCGTCGTCGCTGTAGAAGACGCCCGGGTAGGCCATGAACTGCTTGAAGGAGGTGACACCCTCCTCGACCAGGTGGTCCATCTCCTTGAGGGTGTGCTCGTTGACGTCGGAGACGATCATGTGGAAGCCGTAGTCGATCGCACAGTTGCCGTCGGCCTTGGCGTGCCAGGCGTCGAGGCCCTCGCGCAGGCTGTGGCCGACGCTCTGCACGGCGAAGTCGATGATCGTGGTCGTGCCGCCCCAGGCGGCGGCGCGGGTGCCGGTCTCGAAGGTGTCGGAGGCGAAGGTGCCGCCGAAGGGCAGCTCCATGTGGGTGTGGGCGTCGACGCCTCCGGGGATGACGTACTTTCCGGTGGCGTCGATCGTGCGGTCCGCGGTGAAGGTTTCCGCGGCGGGGGTGGCGGAGGCGGCGAGGGCGGCGATGCGGCCGTCCTCGATCAGGACGTCGGCGTGGATCTCGTCGGACGCGGTGATGACGAGGCCGCCGCGGATGACGGTTCGGGTGCTCATGGTGTGTCGCTCCTCGCCGTGTGAAGGTGCGGGCTGTGTGTGGCTGGTCGCGCGGTTCCCCGCGCCCCTGTCGGAGCGCTTACGGTGCCGTCAGCGGCCCGTACGCGCCCGGTGCCCGGTCCCGGTAGAACTGCCAGCGGTCGCGGACCTCCCGGAGTTTGGCCATGTCCAGGTCGCGCACGACCAGTTCGGGCTCCTTGTCGCTCGCCACCTCGCCGACGAACTGGGCCTCCGGGTCCACGAAGTACGAGGTGCCGTAGAAGTCGTTGTCGCCGTACTCCTCGACCCCGACCCGGTTGATCGCGCCGACGAAGTACTCGTTGGCGACGGCCGCCGCCGGCTGCTCCAGCTGCCAGAGGTAGCCGGACAGGCCGCGCGAGGTGGCCGAGGGGTTGAAGACGATCTCGGCGCCCGCCAGGCCGAGGGCGCGCCAGCCCTCGGGGAAGTGGCGGTCGTAGCAGATGTACACGCCGACCTTGCCGACGGCCGTGTCGAAGACCGGCCAGCCGGAGTTGCCCGGACGGAAGTAGAACTTCTCCCAGAAGCCCCTGACCTGGGGGATGTGCGTCTTGCGGTACTTGCCGAGGTAGGAGCCGTCCGCGTCGATCACGGCGGCGGTGTTGTACAGGACGCCGGGCTGCTCCTCCTCGTACATCGGCAGCACCAGGACGATGCCGAGTTCCTTCGCGAGGGCCTGGAAGCGGCGGACGATCGGGCCCTCGGGGATCTGCTCGGCGTACTCGTAGAAGGCCGGGTCCTGGACCTGGCAGAAGTACGGTCCGTAGAACAGCTCCTGGAAACACAGGACTTGAGCGCCCTGCGCGGCGGCGTCGCGGGCCGCCTGCTCGTGGACCTGGATCATCGATTCCTTGTCGCCCGTCCAGGCGGTCTGGAAGACGGCGGCACGGATCACTGGGCTCATCGGGACCTCCGGTCGCTCGGTGTGCCGTGAGCCTAGGAAGTCGCGTGGGCGTCTTTGAGTTGCAGCGTGTCACGTCGAAGGGCGTGCGGCGTGCCACCGTGTCACTCTGTCGTGGGCCCATGTTTCACCGCCGTTTTCCCAGGTGGTCGCTTGTTTCACTGTTGTTGCGCGTCGTGCGCGAGGAGTGCGATGTGCACCGAGGCGGCCTGCTCGAAGTCGTCGAGGTCCACCCCGAGGCGGACCTGTATGGCCTCAAGACGGCGGTAGAGGGCCGGCCGGGAGACGTGGTGGAGCTGGGCGGTGCGGGACTTGTTGCGGCCGGTGGCGAGGTAGGTGCGCAGGACCGACAGCAGGTCCTCCTCGGTCTCGCGCAGCAGCCCGTCCAGCTCCCGCTCCGCGAAGGACTGCACGTGCGGGTCGTCGCGCAGCAGCCGGATCAGGCCCCGCAGATGGACGTCCTTCAGGCGCACGACCGGGGGGAGGTCGAGGACGGCGGAGGAGCCGGCCACGGCGTCCGCGACGTGCTGCGCCTCGCGCAGTCCGGTGGGTACGTCGTCCCAGGCGGCCCGGGGTTCGGCCGCCGCTACGACGGTGCGGTCCGGGCCGGGCTCGGTGCGCAGCCGGGTCGCGAAGTGCGCGGCGAGGGCGCCCGCGTCCTGGTCCCGGGGAACGCTCAGCAGCACGGCGGTGGCGCCGTCGGCCAGTTCGGCGACCAGCCCGGGCAGGCCCAGCAGCCGCAGGAGCCGTTCGAGCCGGGCGGGGTCGCCGTCGCGGACGACCAGCGGCACGAAGGTGCGCCGGTTGACGGGCAGCCCGGCCGCGCGGGCCCGGGGCAGGAGTTGCCGCGCCGGTACGACACCGCTGACCAGGTCGGTCAGCAGGCTCTGCGCGGACTGCTCCTCCCAGGAGCAGGCGGCGCCCCCGGCGAGCATGCGGTGCAGGACGAGGGCCTCGGCGGCGCGGTCGGCGAGCAGCCGTCCGGTGGCGGTGTCGCCGCGGTAGCCGCACAGCACGATCCGGCCCCAGCGTTCCCCGCGCCCGCCCAGTTCGGCCCGGATCCAGCCGTCGCCCTCGGTGCCGCCGGCCTGCCGGGCGATGCGTTCCCAGTCGCGCAGCACGTCGTCCACCGCGGGCCGCTCCCCCGCCGTGCCGAGGACGCGGTGGGCGAGGTTGGTGACGACGACCGGGCATGCGCTGTGCCGGGCGATCTCGTCGAGCAGGCGTTGCAGCGGGGCGCCGGCGGTGATGAGGGCGGTGAGTTCGGTGCGGACGGCCTCGGAGAGGCTGACGGCGGCGAACTTGCGCCGTACGAGCCTCGACTGGACCTCCT
The DNA here is from genome assembly GCF_042955215.1 of Streptomyces sp. NPDC012466. Lineage (NCBI taxonomy): Bacteria > Bacillati > Actinomycetota > Actinomycetes > Kitasatosporales > Streptomycetaceae > Streptomyces > Streptomyces sp. NPDC012466. The sequence continues at coordinate 884,459 of NZ_JBIBEQ010000001.1, forward strand.
CGGTCAGTTCGGCGAAGGGGAAGGGCCGGTGCAGGACGACCATCGGCAGTCCGCACCGCTCGGCCGCCCGGCGCATCACGTCCGGTGCCGCGGGGAAGGCGCGGCCGAGTCCGAGGACGACGGCGGCGGCCTCCGCGCGGTGCAGGGACCGGACGTACTCGGCCTGCTTGTCCTCGTCGCCGGCGAGCAGGACGCCGGTGGTGAGGACCATCTCGCCGCCGCGGAGCATCACACCGACGTCCGCGGCCTCGGCGACGTGCACCCAGCGCACCGGCCGGTCGAGATGGGTCGCGCCGGCCACCACCTCGGGCTCCCCGGCGAGCACCCGCTCCAGGGTGAGGATCTGCCGCACCGACAGCGCGGGCTCCAGGGAATCCAGGGTGATGGTCATGGGCGGTCCCTTGCTCAGCGCACTGCTACTGGATGCTCCTCAGAGCGTTCTCGAGGATCGCGGCGCCTTCCTCGGCCTCCGCGACGGTGAGGGACAGCGGCGGGGCGACGCGCAGCGCACTGGTGTTGTGCCCGCCGCCCTTGCCGATCAGCAGGCCGCCCTCGCGGGCCGCCTCCAGGACGGCCGCGGCGGTCTGCGGATCGGCCTCGTCGGTCCCGGGCTTGGTGATCTCGATGCCGATCATGAGCCCGCGTCCGCGTACCTCCCGTACGGCCGGCACCTGGGCGGCGACGGACCGCAGCCGCTCGATGAGCAGGCCGCCGACGCGCCGGGCGTTGCCCTGGAGGTCGTGTTCCAGCAGGTAGGTGAGGTTGGCGAGGCCCGCCGCCATGGTGATCTGGGTGCCGCCGAACGTGGAGATGCTGTTGGAGTCCAGGCAGTTCATGATCTCGGAGCGGGCGACGACCCCGCCGATGGACATGCCGTTGCCGATGCCCTTGGCGAAGGTCATGATGTCGGGCGGCCCGTTGCGGCCGTGGGCCTGCCAGCCCCAGAAGTGTTCGCCGGTGCGGCCCCAGCCGGTCTGCACCTCGTCGGCGATCCACAGGATGCCGCGCTCGTGCAGCACCTCGCGGAAGGCCGCGTACAGCCCGTCCGGCGGTGCGGTGAAGCCGCCGACCCCCTGGACGGGTTCGGCGATCAGCGCGGCCGGGGGCCGGGTGTGGCCGAGCAGGTCCTTCAGGTCGTCGACACAGGCCGCGATGAAGTCGCCGTCGTCCAGGGAGGCGTACGGGCCGCGCGTGCGCACGCCGCCGTGGACGTACAGCGTCTGGAGCGGGGAGAGCGAGGTCGGGGACCAGCCGCTGTTGCCGGTGATGCCCACGGAGCTGAAGGAACGGCCGTGGTAGCTGTTGCGCATGGCCAGGATGGTGTTGCTGCGCCGGTACGCCGTGGCCAACAGCAGTGCGGTGTCGTTGGCCTCGGTGCCCGAGGTGGTGAAGAAGACGCGGGCGTCCGGGATGCCGCTCAACTGGGCGATGCGCTCGGCGAGTTCGACCATCGGGCGGTTGAGGTAGAGGGTCGAGGAATGGATGATCCGCCCGGCCTGCTCGCTCACCGCCTTGGTCACCTCGGGCAGCGCGTGCGCCGTCATGGTGGTGAGGATGCCGCCGAAGAAGTCGAGGTAGCGGTTGCCCTGCGCGTCCCAGACGTGGCGGCCCTCGCCATGGGTGATCTCGAGGGGCTCCTCGTAGTAGAGGGCGAGCCAGTCGGGGAGCACCGCCCGGTGGCGGCCCAGGAGGTCGTTGATCACGGCTGCACCAGCCCTTCGTAGGCGTCGGGACGGCGGTCGCGGTAGAAGGCCCACGTCTGCCGCACTTCTTCGATGAGGTCGATGTCCAGTTCCCGGATCACGAGCTCCTCCTGGCTGTCGCTGGCGACGTCCCCCACGAACTGCCCGCGCGGGTCGACGAAGTAGCTCGTGCCGTAGAAGTCGTTGTCGCCGTACTCCTCCTGCCCGACGCGGTTGATCGCGGCGACGTAGTACCCGTTGGCGACGGCGGCCGCGGGCTGCTCCAGCCGCCACAGGTGGGACGACAGACTCCGGTGGGTGGCCGAGGGGTTGTAGACCAGCTGGGCTCCGGCCAGGCCGAGCTGCCGCCAGCCCTCCGGGAAGTGGCGGTCGTAGCAGATGTACACGCCGACCTTGCCGGCGGCCGTGTCGAAGACGGGCCAGCCGAGGTTGCCGGGCTTGAAGTAGAACTTCTCGCGGAAGCCCTTGAGCTGCGGGATGTGGTGCTTGCGGTACTTGCCGAGGTAGGTGCCGTCGGCGTCGATCACGGCCGCGGTGTTGTAGTAGAAGCCGGGCTGCTCCGCCTCGAACACCGGCACGACGATCACCATGCCGGTCTCGCGCGCGAGCGCGCGCATGCGCCGTACGGTCGGCCCGTCGGGGACGGGTTCGGCCCAGCGGTAGTGCTCCGGTTCCTCGACCTGACAGAAGTAGGGGCTGTTGAAGACTTCCTGGAAGCCGATGATCTGCGCGCCCCGGCGGGCCGCCTCGCGGGCGTGCTCCTCGTGTTTCGCCACCATGGACTCGGTGTCGCCGGTCCAGGTGGCCTGGACCAGGGCGGCACGTACGACGTTGGCCATGAGCTGCTCCTTCGACGCGACGTCTGCGCCTCTACGCCCGTAGAAGCGGGCCGTAGAGCCACGAACGTAAGCCTCTGGCACGGGGTTGCCAAGACCATCGTCGCCAACCCGCGGGGCATTGCGCGATTCGCACTCCTGTGGGTGAGTCACCCGGGGCACGATGTCGCCGGTCAGGCGGGTAATCCGGCGACGCGCAGGGCGTGCACGAGATCCCAGCGGCGCTCCTCCGAGACGCCCCGGGCGGCTTCCAGCAGGAGCGGTACGAGGCGCTGCGGATCGGGCTGGGCGCTGCGGGCGGCCTCCTCGGGGGTACGGGCCCTCACCAACGCGTCGAGCAGCACCCTCACCTCGCGGTGCCGCCCCTCGGCGACCAGACCGAGGACGGCCTGCCCGAGCTCGCCCGGCGGCCGGGCGACCCCCTGCCGGAGCATCTGCCGCCCGTCCCCCGGCCGTCCGGCCGCGACCAGCGCGTCGGCGGCGGCGACCAGTCGTCCGGCGGGCAGTGAGGCGGCCTCCCACAGCAGGGTCTGCCAGTCGGCGCCCAGCCCGGCGACGTGCAGCCCCTCCGCGAGCAGCGGGAACCTGCCGGGCTCCCACGAGGCGATCTCGGCGAGCAGCGCGTGGGCCTCCCCGCTGCGTCCCTCGCTCCGCAGCCGGGCCAGCGCGTCGACGCTCCTTCGCACCTCGGCCAGGTCGGCGGCCCCGCCCGGCGTGGCCTCCCGCACCGGGCGCTCCCCCACCCCCGCCTCCTCGGCGGCCCCGGCGAAGCGCGCGCCCCGGGGGGTACGGCCGGTGGCCGCGGGGGTGGGTTCGGGCATGGTCGGCACGGTGGCGGGCGGCACGGTGACGGGTGCGGTGCCCTCGTCCGCCATTCCGGCGAAACGGGCGCTGCCACGACGGCGTTTGCGTTGCTTGGGAGTGAGGGGCGCGGGAACTGGGGCGGTGAACGCGTCGGGGAGGGCCGGGGCGGTGAACGCGTCGGGCGAGCCGCCCGCGACGGTTTCCGTACGGGCGCTCCGGTGCTCCGCGCCCTGCGGAGCACGCCGCCCGGCCCCGGTCCCGCCCGGGCCCGCGAACACCTCGGGCGTGGCCTCCCCGGAGCCGCTCCGGGCCCCCGGGCGCTGCAGAGCGCGCCACCAGGCCCCGGTCCCGCCCGGGCCCGCGAACACGTCGGCCTCCCCGGAGCCGCTCCGGCTCCCCGGACCCCCCTGGGCCTGCCGCCCGGCCTCCGGGGTGACGGCGTCGTAGCGGGTGTCGTCGTACCGACCGGAGGGACCGGTACCGGCCGAGGCCGCGAACACCTCGGGCGAGGCCCCCTCGACGGCCTCCCCGGAGCCGCTCCGGCTCCCTGGACGCCCCTGGGCGTACCGCCCGGCCTCCGGGGTGACGGCGTCGTGCCGGCCGGGTGCGGCGGTCACCGTCGAGACCGGACCCGTGCGGTGCTGCTGCGGCAGGGCGGGCGACCCCGCCCCGGCGCCGCGCAGCGCGTCCGCCTCGTTCCGTGCTCCGGGGGGCGCCCCCTGCTCGCGCCGGTCCACCTGGGCGATCCGCGCCCGGAGTTCCGCGCAGCGCGCTACGGCCCGGTCGTGATCGTCCTGGGCCCAGGCCAGGTCCAGGCGGAGGGCGTCCGCCTGTGCGCGGGTCGTGGCCGAGGTCAGCTGGCGGGCCAGGACGGCCCGGCGTTCCGCCGCGTACTTCCGTTCGCGGAGCATGACGTCGAGACGGTCACCGAGGGCGTCGCGGCCCCCGGGCCGCATGTCGTACGCGGCGAGCGCTGCGGCGTGCAGGGAGCGGGCGCGGTCCTGCTCCGGGCCGGAGCTTCGGGGGCCGTGCTGTCCGGCGAGATCCTGGAGCAGGGCCTCGACCACGTCCCACGGCGGCATCTCCCGCCCGTCGAGACAGGCCCGCATGCCCTCCGGGTCGCGCTGCCAGAAGACCGCGCACCAGCCGCCGGACGGATCGAGGCGTGCCAGCAGGCCATTCAGGTAGGTCGCGAACTCCCCGACTCCAGCCGGGAGTTGATCCGCCGCCATCGCTCAACTCCCGTGAGACCGGAGCACTCCGCCCCGTAGGCAACACCAGTCGTGTTACAGACGTGCTACGGGGAGTTTTCACGTGCGGCGCGGGAGCCTCAGACAGGCACCAGGACGCACTGCACCGCCAGTTCGTCCATCGACAGCCCGAGCACTCCGGCCAGGGCGGCCACCGTGAAGAAGGCCGGGGTCGGGGCCCGCCCGGTCTCGATCTTCCTCAGGGTCTCCGCGGAGATGCCCGCGCTCGCCGCGATCTCCGTCATGCTCCGGGAACCACGCGCCTCACGCAGCAGCCGGCCGAGCCGCTCGCCGCGTTCGCGCTCTTCTGGGGTGAGAGGGGTGCGCACCATGACCCCATTCTAATACCGGTATAGTAATTGGCATGGTGGAGCTCAAGACAGACACTTCGATCGACGCGATGTACGAGGCGGGCCAGGTCGTCGCCCGCGCCCTGACGGCCGCCCGGAAGGCCGCCGACGTGGGCGTCTCCCTGCTGGAACTGGACGAGGTGGCGCACGACGTCCTGCGCGAGGCGGGCGCGACCTCGCCCTTCCTCGGCTACCGGCCGTCCTTCGCGCCGACCCCCTTCCCCGCCGTCCTGTGCGTCTCGGTCAACGACGCGATCGTGCACGGCGTCCCGACCCGCTACCGCCTGCGCGACGGCGACCTGGTCTCCGTCGACTTCGGCGCCGAACTGGGCGGCTGGGTCGGCGACTCCGCGCTCAGCTTCGTCGTGGGCACCCCGCGCGCCGCGGACCTCCGCCTCATCGGAACCGTCGAGCAGGCCCTCGCGGCCGGCATCGAGGCCGCCGTCGTGGGCAACCGCATCGGCGACATCGCCCACGCGATCGGCACGGTGTGCCGGGGCGCCGGCTACGGCATCCCGGACGGCTTCGGCGGCCACGGCATCGGCCGCCGCATGCACGAGGACCCCGGGGTGCCGAACGAGGGCCGACCGGGTCGCGGTATGCGGCTGCGGCACGGCATGGTGCTGGCGATCGAGCCCATGGTCATCGCGGGCGGCACGGACGCCTACCACGCGGCCCCCGACGGCTGGACCCTGAAAACGAACGACGGTTCCCGCGCCGCCCACGCGGAGCACACGGTGGCGATCACGGATTCCGGGCCGAGGATCCTGACAGCGCGCTGAAGCCCGCGCACTCCCTTCCTCCCGGTATGCCCTGAAGGTGCCCCTCGCCGACGATCGTGCGAAGGTGTTCTACGAGCGCGCCCCAGGTGTAACCGGCTGCCACCCGGGTTACCCGACCCCGGCACGTCGACCAGCGAGGGCGTCCCCCGCCCGCGCGCCGGGGACGCCGGGAACGGAAGGCCCATGAGCAGCGGCTTCACCAGCCCGGAGGGCTACGGCTCGGACCCCTTCGGAGAATTCCTCGCACGCTTCTTCGGCGGACCGCGTCCAGGTCCCCGGCAGATCGATCTCGGGCGGCTGCTCAGTCAGCCGGCCCGGGAGCTCGTCCGCGGCGCCGCCCAGTACGCCGCCGAGCACGGCAGCCGGGACCTCGACACCCAGCACCTGTTGCGGGCGGCGCTCGCCACCGAACCCACCCGCACCCTGCTCAGCAAGGCCGGCGCCAACCCCGACTCGCTGGCGTCGCAGATCGACGACCGGTCCGGACCCGCGCAGCACACACCGGACGACGCCCCGCCGCCGACCGCGCTCTCCCTCACCCCGGCCGCGAAACGGGCCCTGCTGGACGCGCACGACATGGCCCGGGCACGCGGCTACGGCTACATCGGCCCGGAGCACGTGCTCAGCGCCCTGGCGTCGAACCCCGACTCGGCCGCCGGGCACATCCTGAACGCGGCCCGCTTCGCCCCCTCCGAACCGCCCGAGGCGCCGGAGGCCCCCCAGTCGGAGCGCCCGCGCCCGACGAACACGCCGACGCTCGACAAGTACGGGCGTGACCTGACCGAGCTGGCCCGGCAGGGCCGGATCGACCCGGTGATCGGCCGGGACCAGGAGATCGAGCAGACCGTCGAGGTCCTCTCCCGCCGCGGCAAGAACAACCCGGTGCTGATCGGTGACGCGGGCGTCGGCAAGACGGCCATCGTGGAGGGGCTGGCGCAGCGCATCTCCGAGGCGGACGTGCCCGATGTGCTGATCGGGCGCCGCGTGGTCGCCCTGGACCTCACGGGCGTGGTCGCGGGCACCCGCTACCGGGGCGACTTCGAGGAGCGGATGAACAACATCGTGGGCGAGATCCGCGCCCACTCCGACCAGTTGATCATCTTCATCGACGAGCTGCACACGGTCGTGGGCGCCGGTTCCGGTGGCGGCGACGGCAGCTCGATGGACGCCGGGAACATCCTCAAGCCGGCCCTCGCCCGGGGCGAACTGCACATCGTGGGCGCCACCACGCTGGAGGAGTACCGCCGCATCGAGAAGGACGCGGCGCTGGCCCGCCGCTTCCAGCCGATCATGGTGCCGGAGCCGACGCCCGCGGACGCGATCGAGATCCTGCGCGGCCTCCAGGACCGCTACGAGGCCCACCACCAGGTCCGCTACACCGACGAGGCCCTGGTCGCGGCAGTGGAGCTGTCGGACCGCTACCTCACCGACCGCCGCCTGCCCGACAAGGCGATCGACCTGATCGACCAGGCCGGTGCCCGCGTGCGGCTGCGGGCCCGGACCAAGGGCACGGACGTACGGGCCCTGGAGCGGGAGCTGGAGCAACTGACCCGGGACAAGGACCAGGCCGTCGCGGACGAGCAGTACGAGCAGGCCACCCAGTTGCGCGACCGGGTCGTGGAGCTGAAGCAGCGCATCACCGACGCCGGTGGCGACAGCGAGGTCGACGAGGGTCAGGACCTCGTGGTCGGCGCCGAGGCGATCGCGGAGGTGGTGTCCCGGCAGACCGGCATCCCGGTCAGCAGCCTCACCCAGGAGGAGAAGGAACGCCTGCTGGGTCTGGAGGAACATCTGCACCAGCGCGTGGTCGGCCAGGACGAGGCCGTACGGGTCGTCTCGGACGCGGTGCTGCGCTCCCGCGCCGGACTCGCGGCTCCCGACCGCCCGATCGGCAGCTTCCTGTTCCTCGGCCCGACGGGCGTCGGCAAGACCGAACTGGCCCGGGCGCTCGCCGAGGCACTGTTCGGCAGCGAGGACCGCATGGTCCGGCTGGACATGAGCGAGTACCAGGAGCGCCACACCGTCAGCCGGCTGGTCGGCGCCCCGCCCGGCTACGTCGGCCACGAGGAGGCGGGCCAGCTGACGGAGGTCGTGCGCCGCCACCCGTACTCGCTGCTCCTGCTGGACGAGGTGGAGAAGGCCCACCCGGACGTCTTCAACGTCCTGCTCCAGGTCCTCGACGACGGCCGGCTGACCGACTCCCAGGGCCGCACGGTGGACTTCAGCAACACGGTCATCGTGATGACGAGCAACCTCGGCTCCGAGGCGATCACCCGCCGGGGCGCCACGACGGGCTTCGCCGCGGGCGGCGCCGACGCGGACGAGGAGGCCCGCCGCGAGCAGATCCTGCGCCCGCTGCGTGAGCACTTCCGCCCCGAGTTCCTCAACCGCATCGACGAGATCGTCGTCTTCCGCCAGCTCACCACGGAGCAGCTGCGCCGGATCACCAACCTCCTGCTGGACCGCACCCGCTCCCTGGTACAGGACAAGGGCATCACGGTGACCTTCACCGACCGGGCCGTGGAGTGGCTGGCCGACCGCGGCTACCAGCCGGAGTACGGCGCCCGTCCGCTCCGCCGCACCATCCAGCGCGAGGTGGACAACGAGCTGTCACGGCTGCTGCTGGACGGCAGGGTGGCGAAGAACGGCCAGGTGACCGTGGACGTGGAGGACGGGCACCTGAACTTCCGGACGCAGAGCTCAGCATCGCCCTGAGGGGCGCGGGGAACCGCGCGGCCAGCCCCCACGCACCCGCGGGCACTCAGCGCACAGGCCGCACCACCATCGCCGATCCCCCACCCCGCCGCACGGTCTCGGCGGCTGCCAGCCACTTCCCGCCCGGCAGCCGCTGGACGCCCGTCGCCGCGCCGATCTCCGGGTTCGCCTTGAAGGAGTGCCCGATCGCCTCGAGCTGCTTCCTGACGTCACTGTCGAGACCGGGTTCCAGCTCGGTCTGCGCGGCGTTCCGCTGACTGGCGCGCGGAGCCGCGATCGCGTCGACCAGCGGCAGGCCCCGGTCGACGAACCCGGTGAGCGTCTGCAGAACGGTCGTGATGATCGTCGCGCCCCCCGGCGACCCCAGGGCCACCACGGGCCTGTCGTGCCGGTCCAGCACGATCGTCGGCGAGATGGACGAGCGCGGGCGCTTGCCCGGCCCCGGCAGGTTCGGGTCGTGCACCGCCGGGTTCGCCGGGGTGAAGGAGAAGTCCGTCAGTTCGTTGTTGAGGATGAATCCCCGCCCGGGGACGGTGATCCCGCTGCCGCCGGTCTGCTCGATGGTGAGGGTGTAGGCGACGACGTTCCCCCACTTGTCGGCCACCGTCAGATGCGTGGTGCTGTCGCCCTCGTACGTGGTGGGAGCCGCCGTGCCGCCGGAGCCGCAGCGCTGCGGATGACGCGGATCGCCGGGCGCCACGGGGCTGGTCAGCACCGCGTCGTCCTTGATGAGGCACTCGCGCGAGTCGGCGAACCGCTGTGACAGCAGTTCCTTCGTCGGCACGTCCTCGAAGGCGGGGTCGCCCACCCACCGTCCCCGGTCGGCGAAGGCGATCCGGCTGGCCTCGATGAAGCGGTGCAGATAGCGCGCCTTGCTCGCCTTGGACAGGTCGGTCCGCTCGAGGATGTTGAGCGCCTCCCCGACCGTCGTGCCGCCGGAGGAGGACGGCGCCATGGAGTAGACGCCGAGGCCGCGGTACGAGGTCCTGGTGGGCGCCTGGAGCCTGGTGCGGTAAGCGGCCAGGTCCTGGACGGTCAGGTCGCCCGGCCGGGCGTTCCAGCCCGAGCCGGGGTCCACCGGCGGCTTGTTGACGGTGTCGACGATGTCCCGGCCGAGCCGGCCGTGGTAGAGCGCGTCGACGCCCTTGCGTCCCAGCTCCGCGTACGTGCGGGCGAGGTCGGGGTTCTTGAAGGTGGAGCCGACGACCGGGAGTCGCCCGCCCGGCAGGAACAGGTCGGCGGTGTCCGGGAAGTAGCGGAAGCGGGTCTCGTTGGACGCCGTCTGGGCCCGGAACGTCTCGTCGACGGCGAAGCCGTCGCGCGCCAGCCGCTCGGCCGGCTTCAGCACACTCGCGAGCCGCTTGCTGCCCCACTGGTCGAGTGCCGTCTGCCAGGTGGCGGGTGTGCCGGGGGTGCCGACGCTCAGGCCGCTGCTGACGGCTTCGGCGAAGGGAACGGGCTTGCCGTTCTCGACGAACAGGTCCTTGTCGGCGCTCAGCGGGGCGGTCTCGCGGCCGTCGATGGTGCGTACCGTGCGGGACTTGGCGTCGTAGTAGACGAAGTAGCCGCCTCCGCCGATGCCGGCGGAGTAGGGCTCGGTGACGCCGAGCGCGGCGGCCGTGGCGACGGCCGCGTCGACGGCGTTGCCGCCCTTCCGCAGAACCTCGATGCCGGCGGCGGAAGCGTCGGGGTCGACGCTGGAGACGGCTCCGCCGTAGCCGACGGCCACCGGGGACTTCTCACCGCCGGGGCTCTGCGCGGCGGGTGGCGGCGCCGCCGCTCCCACCGACACCACCACGGCGGCCGAAACCGCCAGGACCGTCAGATTCCGTGCGACAGGGCGACGCATCCGCACCTCCAGTCAAAGGCCGTTCGCGCAGCTTAATTCATCGCCATGGCCGCGTCAGGCAGGCGTCGAACACCGGTGCGTCGGGCCCGCTAGCATGCGCGCCCATGAATGACGACGTGCGCAACATCGTGCTGGGCGTGATCGCGGCGGGCATCAGTGCCGCGCTGGGCTGGGTGGCCCGCACCTACCTGTGGAGGCGCAGACTTCGCCGGAAGCAGGTGTTCTTCGGGCTCCCGGACAACTCCGAGTCCCTGCTCGTGGTGAACCGGGGCGCGAGCGGACCCGAGTTGGCGGTGATGCGCTACGACGTGTTCGCGCTGCTCGAACTCGCCGCATTGATCAAGGACTGCAACGCCCACGCTCAGATACTTCCGCACGACACCGCACGACAGGGTTTCGGGGAGCGCACCGAGTTCTGTGTGGGCGGCCCGGCGTCCAACCGTCGGATGGCGGCCCATCTGTCCTCACTGCTTCCGGGTGTGCGGGTGAACGTCGACGCCGAGCCGGGCCCGGACCGCGGCGCGTTCCAGGTCGGCACCGAGCGCTACCGCATGGACAACGGCAGGGAGGAGTACGCACTGCTCGCCCGGCTCACCGCGGACCGGAGTCAGCACACCCGGCCGGTCTTCCTCTTCTGCGGCCAGACGTCGATCACCAACCAGGCCACCACCCGTTACCTCGCCCGCAACCACGAGCGCCTGACCCGCACGTACGGCGACAGCTCCTTCGTACTGCTGCTCAAGGTCATCAACTCGCAGGCGTACGGCCCGGACGTCGTCGAACTGGTGGAGGACGTGACACGAGCGGCACAGACCCCGCTGCCCGCCGCGACGACGGCGGTTCCACGCAGTACACACCGCGCCTCCTGAAGCCCTCCACTGCTCAACAATCGTTACTGGCACGTAACTTACCGACGGGTTACCCCTGGTAAGCCACCGAGGTTACCGTTCGGTCACTTTGCACTGACACGAGTGAGGAGTGACCCGTGGGACCCCACCGCAAGGCCCTGCGCACCACCGCCGTAGGCGCCGTCTCGGCAACCCTGGTCGCCGGCACCGCCCTCGGATTCGCCCCCACCGCCCAGGCGGCACCGAACCCCATCCGCTTCGTCGACATCGCCGGCGACGGCGGCACCGTCCTCAAGGCCAACGTCGTCACCCCCGCCGGCGCCCGCGGCGGCGACCGCTACCCGCTGCTCGTCATGCCCACGAGCTGGGGCCTGCCGCAGGTCGAGTACCTGGCCCAGGCGCAGCAGCTCGCCGACTCCGGATACGTCGTGGTCACCTACAACGTGCGCGGCTTCTGGCAGTCGGGCGGCGAGATAGAAGTGGCGGGCCCACCGGACGTGGCCGACGCGTCGAAGGTGATCGACTGGGCGCTCACCCACACCCCCGCGGACGCCGGGCACATCGGCATGGCGGGCGTCTCCTACGGTGCGGGGATCAGCCTGCTCACCGCCGCGCACGACAAGCGGGTCAGGGCGGTCGCCTCGCTCAGCGGCTGGGCCGACCTGATCGGCTCCATCTACGCCGGGCGCACCCAGCACGTCCAGGCCGCCTCCCTGCTGGACGGCGCGAGCGTGGTGACGGGCCGCCAGAGCGCGGAACTGCGGCAGACCTTCGACGACTTCTACAGCTCCAACCTGGCGAAGGAACCCGAGCTCATCGCCTGGGGGAAGAAACGTTCCGCTGCTACCTACGTCGACCAGATCAACAGAAACGGCGCGGCGGTCATGCTCGCCAACGCCTGGGGCGACAGCGTCTTCCCGCCCAACCAGTACGCCGACTTCTACGAGAAGCTGACCGGCCCGAAGCGGCTGGAGATGCGGCCGGGTGACCACGCCACCGCCGAGCTGACCGGCCTGTTCGGGCTGCCCAACGACGTGTGGAAGGACACCGAGCGCTGGTTCGGCCACTACCTCCGGGGCGAGGACAACGGCATCGACCGTGAACAGCCCGTCCAGCTCAAGTCCCGCTCCGCGGGCGGCTACGAGGGCTACCCGGACTGGAAGTCGGCCGGCGCCGCCCACCGGAAGATCGCCCTCGCGGGCACGACCACGATCCGCGCCAACGTGAACTCGGGGGCGGACGGCGGGGTCGTCCTCCTGTCCAGCATCCTCGACCAGGTGGCGAAGGTGCCGCCGATGGCCTCGATCCCGCTGATCCCCCGCCGCTGGGCGGCCGTCTGGCAGTCGGAGAAGTACGCCTCGGCCCAACAGGTGCGCGGAACGGCCACGTTGCACACGACCCTCACCCCGACCAAGGAGAGCGGCACCCTCGTCGCCTACCTGTACGACGTGGGGCCGCTCGGCCTCGGCAAGCTGGTCACCCACGCGCCGTACACCTTCCACGGGCGCACCCCCGGAAAGCCGTTCGGCGTCGACCTGGAGCTGTACTCCACGGCCTACGACGTCCCGGCCGGGCATCGCCTCGCCCTGGTCGTCGACACGGTCGACCCGCTCTACATCGAGCACAACCCGTCCGGCGCGCAGCTGACCTTCTCCTCGCCGGCGAACGACCCGTCGTACGTGTCGGTTCCGCTGCGCGAGCAGTGATCTCCGGCTGCCGCCGGACGGGCCTGGCCGATGTGAACCGCCGCCCCCATGGCCTTCGGGCCGTGGGGGCCGCACCCGGTGGGAAGGCCCCGCGGACCGGACGGGCGGTCTGCTCACCCCCGGCGGGATCGGCGGCCTTCGGCGAAGTCCCCCTCTCCGACAGGGATGAAGGGCACATCGTAGTCGAGGTCCGATCCGACGAGCCGTCCGGTGCCTGCTCGTTCAGTGCTTGAGGATCTTGGAGAGGAAGTCCTTGGCGCGGTCACTGCTGGGGTTGGTGAAGAACTCGTCGGGGCTGCGGTCCTCGACGATCCGGCCGTCGGCCATGAAGACGACGCGGTTGGCGGCCGAGCGGGCGAAGCCCATCTCGTGCGTGACGACGATCATGGTCATGCCCTCGCGGGCGAGTTGCTTCATGACCTCCAGCACCTCGTTGATCATCTCCGGGTCGAGGGCCGAGGTCGGCTCGTCGAAGAGCATCGCCTTGGGCTCCATGGCCAGGGCGCGGGCGATCGCCACACGCTGCTGCTGGCCGCCGGAGAGCTGCGCCGGGTACTTGTCCGCCTGGTCGGCGACACCGACCCGCTCGAGGAGTTCCCGGGAGCGCTTGTCAGCGTCCTCCTTCTTGCGCCCGCGCACCTTGACCTGCCCCAGCGAGAGGTTCTGCAGGACGGTCTTGTGGGCGAAGAGGTTGAACGCCTGGAAGACCATGCCGACGTCGGCGCGCAGCCGGGCCAGCGGCTTGCCCTCCTCCGGCAGCGGCTGCCCGTCGAGGACGATCTCCCCGGACTCGATGGTCTCCAGGCGGTTGATCGCCCTGCAGAGGGTCGACTTCCCCGAGCCGGACGGGCCGATGACCACGACCACCTCCCCCCGGGCGACGGTGAGGTTGATGTCCTGCAGGACATGCAGCTCCCCGAAGTGCTTGTTGACGTCACGCAGCTCGATCAGCGGCTCGACGGCCATACTCAGCCCTACTCACTCTCAGCTGTGTGGTGGTTGCCGCAACGTATCCAGGCAAGATCGGAGTTGTCGGGCGACACGCACTTTTCGATCATTAGCCGTATTTACGTCGGACGTTGGGCCAATGGGTGCCGTCATGGGGCTCACGACTCCGCGACTTCGGCGTACAGCTGCGACAGCTCGGGGACCCCGTTGACGGCCCACTCGTGCCCGGAGTCCACGACGTCGAACTCCCGGCCGGAGGTCAGCCGCACGACCGGTTGCCCGTCGGACCGGATCTCCCAGGCGGCCCCCGGCACGGTGCGCACGATGACGGTGCCGAGGTAGAGCCCGGCGTCGTTGCCGAGCCAGGGCAGGGTCTCCTCGTCGTCCCGCCAGCGCGGCACGAGCTGGTCCAGCGCTTCGAGGGAGGCCGCCGAGTCGTCCAGCCGGACACCCTCCCGGTACGCCTGGGAGCGGAGCAGTTCGCACTCGGCGAGGAGTTCCGCGATGCCTGCGGGATCGGGGAACCCGATCTTCTGGCGCCGGTTGCCCAGGAAAGGGATGTTCATACGTCCAGCGTGTCATTCGTACCGCCGTATGCACCACAGGGCGCGCGGGCCCGCCGATCCGGGTCGAGTTCAGGCCGAGTTCACGCGGCGCGCGTTGACGCGTCACTCCAGTCTCCCTAACTTCACCGTGCGTCTTTGCGTCTCGGCCGTCGTTACCTCTTCGGTTCCGTCCCTGCGTTTCGTGTTGTCGTCGTGTGTCGCTGAGCGGGAGGAGTCGGCCGTGCGCCGATGTGTCCGGGGGATCTCGGTCGTCCTGGCCCTGTGCGGGTCGTCGGTCCCGGCGGTCTCCGCGCAGGCCGTCGAGAAGGGGCGGGCCGCACCGGTGCCGCTGGAGCGGCTGTTCGACAACGTGGCCGTCAGCGACGACAGCCGTCCCGGGGAGGCCGACTTCGACGGGTCGGGCGCCTCCCTGTCGGCGCGGGACCTCACGGCCGCGGGCTGGACGCCCGGTCGCGCCCTGACCGTGCAGGGTGCCCGTCTGACCTGGCCCGAACGGCGGCCCGGCCAGCCGGACAACGTCCGCGCCGCCGGGCAGGACGTCCGGATCACGGGACGCGGTGACGCCCTCGCCTTCCTGGTGGCGGGCACCGCCGGCACGGAGGTGGGCGGCCGGGGCACGGTCACGTACGCGAACGGCTCCCGCTCCGGCTACCGGCTGACCGCACCCGACTGGCGCACCGGCCCGCTCGCGACCAAGGCGGTGGCCCTGCCGCACCTGAACACGCCGGCCGGCCAGCTCACCCGGCAGGCCCGCCTGTACGCCGTGACGGTGCCGCTGGTCCCGGGGCGTCCGGTGGCCTCGGTCCGGCTGCCGAACGCGGCCGGACTGCACGTCTTCGCGGTGTCGGTACGGACCGCCACACGAGGCTGGACGGGCAGCTGGACGACGGCCACGGGCGGTTACGCCGCCGTGGGTCCCTGGACGGACCGGACGCTGCGGCTGGTCGTGCACACGTCAGCCGGCGGATCCCGTGTGCGGGTGCGGTTCGACAACACCTTCGCGGCGGCCCCGGTACGGATCGGCAGCGCGACGGTGGCGGTCCAGGCGTCGGGCGCGGCCTCGCGCGACACCCCGGTGGCGTTGGCCTTCGGCGGTGCGGCGGGCGTGACCGTCCCGGCCGGGGCCCAGGCGTTCAGCGATCCGCTCGGCTTCTCCGTACCGGCGGACGCCGATCTGCTGGTGAGCTTCCACCTGCCCGGCACGGTGGCCGCGGCGCCCGTGCACGGGCTCGCCCAGCAGCGCTCCTACGTCAGCGAGCCCGGTGACCACGCGGCGGACGGCGCTCCCGGGGCGTACACCTCGGTGATCACCCGCTGGCCGCTGCTCGCCGGGGTCGACGTCGGCGGCGGGCCCGGGTCCGTGGTCCTGCTCGGGGACTCGATCACCGACGGCGACAAGTCCACGGTGGACGCCAACCGGCGCTGGCCCGACGTCCTGGCCGGCCGGCTCCTCAGACAGGACACCGTCCCGCGCTACGGCGTGCTGAACCTGGGCGTCTCGGGCAACCGCGTGGTCACCGACCGCTACCCCGGCGACGGGGTGTCCACGGACACGGCAGGGGTGAGCGCCCTGCACCGCTTCGACCGGGACGTCCTCGCCCAGCCGACGGCGCGCACCGCCGTCGTCTTCGAGGGCGTCAACGACCTGCGGTGGGGCACCTCGGCGAAGCAGGTGATCGATGGGCTGCGCGAACTCGCCGCGCGCGGGCACGCCCGCGGGCTGCGGATGCTCGCGGCGACGATCCTGCCCTGCGAGGGCGAGGCGCGGTGCACGCCCGCCGTCGACACCGAGCGGGTCGCGGTGAACGAATGGATCCGCGCCGGCGGGGTCTTCGACGGGGTGCTCGACTTCGACGCGGTGGTGCGTGACCCGCAGCGGCCCTCCCGGATGCTGCCCGCCCACGACAGCGGGGACCATCTGCATCCGGGCGACGCGGGGCTGGCGGCCCTGGCGGACTCGGTCGACCTGCGGCTGCTGCGGCCCTAGACGTCCAGGTCCACGACCACGGGCGCGTGGTCCGAGGCGCCCTTGCCCTTGCGCTCCTCGCGATCCACGTACGCGTCGCCGACCGCCTTGGCGAAGGGTGCGTTGGCGTACACCAGGTCGATGCGCATGCCGCGGTTCTTCGGGAAGGCGAGCTGGCGGTAGTCCCAGTACGTGAACGGGCGGTCGTACTTCAGGGGCCGCGGGACCACGTCCGACAGGCCGGCCTCGCGCAGGGAGGTGAGGGCGGCACGCTCGGCGGGGGTGACGTGGGTGGAGCCCTCGAAGAAGGCGGGGTCGAAGACGTCGTCGTCCGTCGGCGCCACGTTGTAGTCGCCCATCACGGCGAAGGGGCGGCTGCCCGCCGCGTCACCGGCGACGGCGGCCTTGAGAGCCTCGAACCACTGGAGCTTGTAGGCGTAGTGCGGGTGGTCCACCTCACGGCCGTTCGGCACGTAGACCGACCAGACGCGCAGCGGGCCGCAGGTCGCCGAGATGGCGCGGGGCTCCACCGAGCCGTCGAACCCGGGGTCGCCGGGCAGGCCCTTGACGACGTCCTCCAGTCCGACGCGGGAGAGCACCGCCACGCCGTTCCACCGGCCGGTGGCGTGGACGGCCGACTCGTAGCCCAGCTCGCGCAGTTGCTCCGCCGGGAACTGCGCCTCGGAGACCTTGGCCTCCTGGAGGCACAGCACGTCCGTGCCGCTGCTCTCCAGCCAGGCCAGGAGCCTCGGCAGGCGGGCGGTGATCGAGTTCACGTTCCAGGTCGCGATGCGCATGTCCCACAACCTACCCGGAGGGTCCGACAACGCGGCCGGGCCCCGTGACGGCCTAGACCTCCGCGGAGTCGCCGGGCGTCAGCCGCAGGTGCTCCGAACCGCCGAGCTGCCCGATCTGGCGGTCGTAGATCGGGCGGGCCAGGTCGGTGAGGAGGGCGTCGTGGACGTCGTAGGCGCGCTGCGGCCTCACCTCGCGCACGTAGTCGATGACCTCGGAGATCTTGCTCCAGGGGGCCATCACGGGGAGCATCAGCGTCTCGACCGGGCGGCCGGGGACGGTGAGGGCGTCGCCGGGGTGGAAGACCCTGCCGCCGTCGACGAGGTAGCCGACGTTGGTGACGCGCGGGATGTCCGGGTGGATCACCGCGTGGAGTTCGCCGTGGACCTGGACGTCGAAGCCCGCGGCGTCGAAGGTGTCGCCGTGGCCGACGGTGTGGACGCGGCCGGGGAAGGCGGAGGAGATCTTCTCCGCGACGGCCTTCAGGGTCCAGATCTCGGCGGCCGGGTTGTTCTCCATCGCGGCCCGCAGCCGGAACTCGTCGAAGTGGTCGGGGTGCTCGTGGGTGACCAGGATCGCGTCAGCGCCGAGCGCGGCGTCCTCCTCGCTGAAGGCGCCGGGGTCGAGGACGAGGGTCCGGCCGTCCTTCTCGAGGCGGACACAGGCGTGCGACATCTTCGTGAGCTTCATGACTCCATCCTGCCTCCGCGCCCCGGCGCGGGGCTCACTCCTGGGGCGTGGTCTCCTCGCGGATGACCTGCTGGGCCACCTTGAAAGCGCTGTTCGCGGCCGGTACGCCGCAGTAGACGGCCGCCTGGAGCAGCACTTCCTTGATCTCGCCGGGGGTGAGGCCGTTGCGCAGGGCGGCTCTGGTGTGGAAGGCCAGCTCGTCCAGGTGCCCGCCGGCGACCAGGGCGGTGAGGGTGACACAGCTGCGGGTACGGCGGTCCAGTCCGGGGCGGTCCCAGATCTCGCCCCAGGCATAGCGGGTGATGAACTCCTGGAAGTCCCCGGAGAACTCGTCGGCCTGGGCCAGCGCCCGGTCGACGTGCGCGTCCCCCAGCACCTCACGGCGGACCTTGATCCCGGCGTCGTACGGATCGGGCCGGCCCTGGGCCTGCTGCGGTACGGCGACCGGGGCGATCTCGGCGACGGGCCCGGTCTGCGGGGGCTGCGGCGGAGCGGGAGACAGGACCGGTCTGAGGGCGGCCGGGGGCAGGGCGGTCGGGCCGGTGGAGGTCTCGAAGGCGGGCTGCCAGGCCGTGGAGAAGTGGCGCACCAGCAGGTCGGTGACCGCGGTGGGCTGCTCCACCGGGACGAGGTGGGAGGCGCCGGGGACGACGGCGAGGCGTGCGTCCGGGATGCCGGCGACCAGCGTGCGGGCCTCGGCGGGGCCGGTGACCTGGTCGTCCGACCCGACCAGGACCAGCGTCGGTACGCCGACCCGCCCGAGCTCGGGACGGACGTCGAACGAGGCGAGCGCCTCGCAGGAGGCGATGTAGCAGCCGGGGTCGGTGGTGCGCACCATCTGCACGGCCCACTCGGTGATCGCGGGCTGCGCGGCGGCGAACCCGCCGGTGAACCAGCGCTCGGGCGCGGTACGGGCGATCGGGTCGAGGCCGTTCGTACGGACGATCACGCCTCGCTGCCGGAACTCGTCGGCCGTACCGAAGCGGGGGGAGGCCGCGATCAGCGCGAGCGAGGCGAGCCGCTCCGGGTGGCGCAGGGCCAGCTCGATGCCGACGGCGCCGCCCAGGGCGCAGCCCGCGTAGCCGAAGCGCTGCACGCCGAGCCCTTCGAGGGTGGCCAGCAGCCGCGTGGTGAGATCGCCGACCGACCCCGCCGGGTACGCGGGGGCGCCGCCGTGGCCCGGCAGATCGAACCGGAAGACGCGCCACTGCTTGGTCAGCTCGGGGACCTGGCGGTCCCACATGTGCCATGTGGTACCCAGTGAGGGACCCAGGATCAGGACGGGAGCGTCTTCTGGCCCGTCAAAGCGGTATTGCAGGGTGTTCGGTGGTGTCTCGCTCACCCGTCTGAGCCTCTCATCTGTCACGAGATGTCACATCGCCGGGGTGGACCTAGCGGGCCTTGCCCCGCTCCGGTCCTGCCCACGAGAACCCAGGTATACATTCTCCGGCATGTACTCGTGGCCGTGTCGGCAGTGGGCCCTCCGGGCGCGTGCCCTCCTTCAGCCGCTACGAGCAACGCTTTCCTCTTTGATCACGGCCTCCAGGCGGTTCAGGAAGCAGCATCGAGTGTGGTGGCACGAACGAGGCTCGGCGCGATCCACCTGGAAACCTTCCGAAACCCCGCCCAACAGCAACTTGAACGCCACACGGTGAACGCTTGGTAGAAGGCTTGGCCGTAGCCGGATGCTCTCAGTTACAGCCACCGGTCCAAAACCAGCAAGCGGACTCCGAAGCCCCCTCGCCCCAATCCTGCAGGCCATACGGCGCGCAAGTTGCTCGGCTCATAGTCCGCGTGGCTCACTCTTGCCCCTCTGCCGTACCCCCGTGCAGGCCATCCCAAGTGGTGGCGGCTCCGCGAAGATCTTCTACATCCGGCTTGACGTACCACCGCTTGGTCGTCTTTACGTTCGTATGTCCGGCCCATCGCGCGAGGATGTGGTCCGGGACGCCGTTGTTGGCCAGGAAGGTGAAGCACGACGAGCGTGCGTCGTAGAGCCTGACGCGACGGAGCCCGAGAAGCTCCATAAGCCGGTACGCGCGTCGGCGAAGTTGCTTGATCGTGAAGGCGTCGCCCGTCTCATGCGCCAGCACGTAGCCCGACACCGTGTACGCCTCCCCCAAAGCGAGCCTCTCCTCGGCTTGGAGAGCCCGGAATGCCTTGAGGGCTCCCAGCACCAGCGCCGGCAGCGGCAGGTCCCGCTCACCCGCAAGAGACTTGGTGTCTTTCTCCACCACGTACCGGTTGCCCATCATCGTGCGCGTGTTGGCAATGACGATCGTGGCGTTCTCCAAGTCAACGTCTTCCCACCGGAGGCCGCAGACTTCAGCTGGGCGAAGCCCCATCAGCGAAAGAAGAAGCGCAGCATAGAGACGCTCGCCCCTAATTCCATGGATGAATTTCTGAACCTCCTGGACGTTCCAGGGCGGCACCTCCTCTTTAGTCTTCCGTTCTTCCTTGCGCGCTCTCCGGGGAATGGTCACGTGCGCAGCGACATTGACGTACACCAACCGCCGGGTAACGGCTCTCCCCAGCGCTTCCTTCAGCCGAGCGAGGCTCATATCCACACTCGTGACACTGAGTGGCGTCCCGGCCCTTTTACCACGCACGCGGCCATGCGCCAGCGCCCAGTCTCTCCACTCTTCCACGTGCTCTTCAGTAAGGTCCTGGAGACGGATATTGCCGAGCCTCCCCCGAACTCGGTCCAGGGTAATCCCGTAGTTGTAGATGGTGGTTTCTTCGAGATCCTCCGCTTTCATGGCCAGCCATCGGTCGAGCCACTCATTCACGGTGATCTTGTTGGGCGGCACAAGCGACCCATCATGCCGCCGGTTAGTTATGTTTGCGTACTCAGCCCTAGCTTCCTTCAACGAGTCGAAGGTGCGCCTCAACTGCTTACGCTTACCAGTTTCGGGGTCGATTCCTGCGTCGACAACAAACCGGTATCGAACCTTCCCCTTCGAGTTCGGTGGAAGTTTCTTGATGGGATCGGACAGAGTACTCACTCTCCTTGAGGGTGTGGAAACTGCACGCGGGCGGAGGGGCCACTGCGCTTCAGCGAAGGGTGCCGCGGGTATCACCGCTGCGGTAGCCGATGCTCCTCCTCTCCCTCCCCGGTGGGTTTGGGGAGCGCTGCCTTCTTCTGTGTCCGCTACGGCTCCACTGTCAAGTACAGCCAAATGCGGACCTGCTCAATGGTCGCGAAGATCGCCGGTTTGGCTAACCGGCAATCTTGGTCTATGTTGCGCTCGCGCTCCGAAAAGAGGCTCGCCCCGACTGCCAGCCTCGACGCCAATCGATCCGCCCCCGTATGTGGATCCGGCATGAACGGTCCACCGTGTATCGCGCAAAGAGTAAGCGGACAGGGGCGGCCGGCCGGACTGATCGGAGGACGCGCATCGGCGGAAATACTCCTCATCGGATCTCCAGGCGGGTCGCTTACCGACCTCGCACTTCCGAGGTGTTGTACGTTGACATACACCCGGAGAGGGTTCCAGTCCTTCGAGCCCCTTTCTCGTCTGCCATGGGCGAAATTCCGAGTCAGCCTGAGTACACAGAAAGAATTCGCCCTATCGGCCGACCTCGTCCGGGCCGCCGCTCGCTCTCCGCTAGGCACCCGCCGACGCGCTGTCGCCCCCGGAAGTCAGGGGCTCGCCGGCCTGCCTTGCGGTCAGTACGAAGCCCAACGGACGACACAACACCCCGGTGAGGTCACGCATCTATGCGGTCCACGCGTTCAGGTCGCCAAGCGTTTGAATGGCCTGCTGCCTGTCTCAGTGGTCCAGGTCGCTGGTTGAGTCCCGCCCACCTTCACCGGTAGCTACCGACTTCGGTGCGCGCTGGACGGCTGGGTAGGGTCGCGGTACCCGAGCTGGAGAGGTAGTTGCATGGCCAACGAGATTGTGATCGCGCAGACGACCAGCGACAACGAGGATCAGGCGAAGGCGCTGGCCTGGGGCGCTGTCGAGAGCAAGCTGGCAGCGGGCGTCCACATCGATGCGCCGATCACCGCCTTCTACTGGTGGAAGGGGAAGGTTGAGACGGCGCAGGAGTGGCGGATCTCGTACATGACTACGACGGACCGCCTCCCGGCACTGGAGGCGTGGATGCACGAGAAGCACCCGTACGACGTCCCCCAGTGGATCACATTGCCCGTGACCGGCGGTTCGGAGGCGTACCTGTCCTGGGTAGTCGCGGAGACGGCATAGGTCTGCGGAGCGACGGACCGGCCGTACGACTGTTCGCGTCCTGGGCTTGTCCGCGTGCCGCGCAGGGACTCAGGATGCGAACTGCCGCAGATGGCGGCTGAGTTCCTGCTCGCTGTCCGGGAGCGACGCTGCGATAGTCGATGCGCGCTCCTTGCCCATCGTGTTGGGTTTGGCCTGTGCCGCTGCGGCGAACTGGCGTGACACGTAGACCCCTTGGTCGACGTCACCTCCACGCAGCAGGGCCGACGCGAGATCACCGAGGACCACGACGCCTCCGTCCGGTAGTTCGTCTCCGAGTCGGTCGACTGCGGTGTCTGCTGTAGCGGTGAGTTCGGGACGCCCCAACTGCCCGTATACAGAGAGGGCCAGCGAATCCATGCGGTACGGGGTCACGAACCGGACCCACGCCTGCTCGTTGGTGTGATCCGCGAAGTCGTAAGCGAAGCGCGCTCGCTCCAACGCCCGGAGCGCCCCCATCTCGTCGCCGGCCGCAGCAGCCTCCTCCGCGTGCCTGCCGAGGACCCAGGCGGCAGCAGTAGCGTTGCCGTGGCCTCGCACATCGCTGGCCGCCTGGGAAAGGAACTCCAACTTCGCCTTCGGCGTCGAGGCGCCGTAGCTGCTGTAGGTCAGGGCCAGGGCTCGGAGCGGAGGGTGCCCGGCGGTCGTCGCGCACTGCGACGTGACATTGTAGTAGGCGTCGGCTTTGTCGTGCTCACCCAGGTCCCAGGCGACCCAACCCGCCAGGGCGGCGGTTTCTCCAGCGGCGATAGTGAGAGCCCGCTCGTGCTCGCCAGCACGAGGCAGAGCCGCGGTGATCGCGTCAAGATGCGACTCGACCGTCCTTTGTAGCCGCCGGGCGCTGAGATTGAGTTCCTGGACGTGTAGTTCAGCGGCCCGGTCGATGAGCGCGACGGCGGAGGGCGAATCGATCTTGGACCCCTTACTGAGGGCGAAGGCGAGGCGCCCCCAGGGCTCGGCAGCCGCGCTCACGCCGACAGCGGCGCCACCCAGCAGCGTGCGACGCTTCACGGCGTCCTGGTCCTCCTCTGCACTGGCATGCCCCTTTCCCTTCCGAGCGCGGGCAGCCTTGGCCTCCCGCTGAAGCTCCTCGAAGGGCACACCGCAGGCCGCCGCGATGTGGGCGATTGTGTGATTGGTAGGGACGTTCTCGAAGTTCTCATAGCGGCTGATCTCTCGGCGGGTCATGGTGTCCCGGCCGGAGACAGCGTTGATCGCGTCTGCCTGCTCCTCCTGCGTCCTGCCCGCCTCCTGCCGGAGCCGGAGGAGCAGGTCGGCGAACGGATCTGGCATGAGTGTGACCTCTGTTGGTGGGCGGAATCCAATCATGGCCTCAATTCCCCCTCCGACTTTCCCCCTTGACAGATATTTCCCCCTCTGGATTCCCCTGGTCGACGGCGTCGCCACGCGGTGCGATAGCCCCCATGACCAGGCTCCAAGAGGAGACCCCGCCCGGCGGGGGCATCCGTAGCTTTGCCGACGTGGCAGGCGTGTCATGCGCGAGGTCGGTTCACGAAGACCGGCACAGCACATCGGCGAGGGCAGGCATACCGGCGGCACCCCATGGCTGTCAGGCGGCCTTTCTCCCTGATCTCGCGAAAGTTGGGCAGATGCGGCAGACAGCCGGGGCGTTCCTGCGGCGGTGCCGTGTTTCGGACCCGGTGGCGGGGGTCGTCGTACTGGCCGTCTCGGAGCTGGCCACCAACGCCGTGATTCACGGTGAGGGAGAAGTCGTGCTCCGGATCACGGTGGCCGTCGACGTGGTGCGTGTCTCGGTCACCGATCACAATCCGGCCCCAGCTGTACTCAAGGAAGCCGGACCCGACGGTGAATCCGGTCGCGGGATCCGGCTTGTCGATGCGATCTCAGACGCGTGGGAGAGCAGCGGCAAGGAGACGTGGTGTGAGTTCCGGTACGCGAGGGCTGAGGGTTGAGCCAGACTTCCAAATGGTTCCCGGCCATGCGGTTGACGAGTCGGGCAGCTCAGTCACTTCCCCTACAG
This sequence comes from Streptomyces sp. NPDC012466, assembly GCF_042955215.1. Classification (NCBI taxonomy): domain Bacteria; kingdom Bacillati; phylum Actinomycetota; class Actinomycetes; order Kitasatosporales; family Streptomycetaceae; genus Streptomyces; species Streptomyces sp. NPDC012466. Next base: position 908,495 of record NZ_JBIBEQ010000001.1, read on the forward strand.
GGGACGCTCGGAGGGCCGTTCGCTTGCCTTCGCCCAGTAGTTCGGTTCAAGCATCTCGCCAGGCCATGCGGGCTGACGGATCGGGCCCTGAGGCCCCATCTGTTCGAAGTACGGTGCCAGGTCGATCACGGGCGTCCCGTCGACGGCGTCGAGATCGGTGACCAGGAGGTCCCTGCCTTCGACCTTGAGCAACCGCGGGTAACTGACCGCCAGTTGGTTGGGGCGCCGGTGGTTGCGGTGGACGAACGTACCGGTCGCCGGCCAGTTCTGGTTTCCCCTTGGACTGCGTGCGTGGAGCTGGACGTCTTCGGGTCGGGCCAGATGGAAGCGCCAAGTCACGGTCAGGTGGGAGAACTCCTCGATTCCTTGCAGCGTTTCGAGGGGATACGAGTCGTCGAGCCGGATGATCGATTCGACCCCGCCTTGGTAGTCGTCCTGTACGCGGGTGTGGCCACCGACGACCGTTGCGATCGACTTGACCTCGTAGGTCGGCATCAGCGCTCGTTCCTCTCCCTGGGCGTAGCGTGCGCGGCGGCCTCCGGTCAGCGCCGCGAAACCGTTCTGTGGTCAGCCTATGGCGCGCAACATGCCTCGCGCGCGACGGTCCAGTTCGGCGACGTGGCGACCACCGCGCTGCCGGACGGGCGAGATGTCGCTCTGCATGCGGACGATGACGTCGCGGGCTCGCCCGGACTGGATACCGGCCATGGCGTCGAGTGCTTCGTTCCAGGTTGCGCATGCCTCGTCGAGGCGTCCCTGCTGGACTTGGACGGCGCCGAGGTAGCCGAGCGTCACGCTGTGGGTACGGGCGAACTGCTGGCGTCGGCGCGTGGCCACGCTGCGCTTGAAGTGGATCTCCGCGTCCCGGGGCTGGCCCATGTCGCGCAGAGCGCAGGCCGTCTCGTGGGCGAGGGAGGCTTCCTGGAAGAAGCCGACGCGGGCCGGTGCCTCGGTGACGTCGGCGCGGGCGAGGTCCCGCTCCGCGCGGCTAATGGCCGCGAGGGTGCCGGCCCGGTCGCCGTCGGACGCAAGGGCGCGTGCATGGACGATCGCCAGCAGCGCCTTTTCACGATGGCTGGCCTGGCCGTAGCGGTCGCGGGACATCGAGGCGTCGGCCAGGGCCAGTGCCCGGCGTGGATGCCCGAGGTCCACGGCCTGGTGGGCGAGGGCGCGCAGGACGTGACCACCGAGCGGTCCGTCTCCCGCTTCCGCCGCGATGCGGGCGGCAATGGTGAGGTAGCGCTGGGCAGTGCGGTGTTCGCTGGCGTCGAAGGCCATCCAACCGGCGAGGTAGGTCATCTCCGCCACGGCGGAGTACGTGTCGCGGCGGAGCTGATCTGTGCGGAATCGGCCGCCGAGCAGCGGTACCGCACCGTCGAGCAGGTGGCTGGCGAGGGCCTTGCGGCCGGATGCGCCGCCTCGCTGCTGGTCGCGCGCGGAGTAGTAGACCGTGAGGTCGCGGACGTCGTCGATGTCTGTCTGGGTCACCGGGCGCGGGGATGCCGGTCGGCGCTTCGCCGCTGCGGCGGGGGCGGCTGCCCACCACGAGGCTGTGGGCAGGGCGAGGCCGACCGCGGAGTAGGCGGCGGTGGACAGCAGCTTGCGTCGGTGCATGTCGAGATCGTCGCTTCCCAGCTCGGCCAGTGCGGTCAGAGGGTCGACGCTCCAGTCGGATCCGGTGTCGGTCGTGCCTGTTGGCTCTTCTTCCAGCCCGAGGTCGGCCAGGGTGAGGTGGCGGCCGAGTCTGCGGGACAGCGTCTCGCGCAGGATATGCGGCGCTCTGCCACTCGGCTTCGTGCCGAGCACCCACATGGAGATGTGCGAGCGGGAGATCGCCTCCAGCTCACGCACTCCGCTCTCCGCGGCCACTCGAGCAACGGCAGCGGCTGCTTGTGGCTGGGACCAGCCTGCTTCGCGCAGGAGTGCGGCGAGGGCGACGTTTCGTTCACGGGCCATGGACTGCCCCTCGGGTCCGAAATGATCTTTGGCGCCTTTGGCGGCCTTCCGGTCCGCACAGGCATACCCCTCAGACGGGATTCACGGTTCGCTCAACGTAGCTGCCAGATCACTCACTTCGCACGCCAGTCGTCGATGCCAACCGGCGATTTCGGCTCACTTTGGCTTGATCCGAACAGGAGTTGTGTCATGCGCCTTTCGCTGGTCCCTCGCGGAGGAGACATCCAGAGCGTGGGCGGGAGCGGAGAGCGAGGGTCCGTCACCGTGAAGCGGGCGCCGCAGCGTGATCACGTGGTGGCCGCGTCGGAGACGGTGACGCTCGTGCTTGGCGAGGATTCACCGCTGCCCGAGACCGCTGCTGATGTGGAGGACCTCGTTCGCCGTCTGCGCGGTCACGTTGCCCAGTTGGGCGCACGAACCGCTTCGGGCACCCCCGTCCTGCTGCGCGCGCAGCGGCTCTGCTCGGACAGCGTCCCCGAGGGCTACATGCCCAGCCGGGTGTACCTGGTCGAGCTCGCCGAAGCGACGCAGGAACTCGTCACGCATGTGGAGCGCGGTGATCCCGGGTCGCTGCGCCCGGAGCGCAGGCGGCGTTCGTGGAAGCCCCGGATCAACATGCTGCGCGGGGCGGTTTTCGCAGTCGCCCTCGCCTGTTTGGTCTGGGCCGCTTCGGTGCCACGGACGTGACAGCAACCGGGGTCGTCGTCATCGGGCTGACTCTCGGGCCGATGGCCTGGCTGGTCCTCCGCGGCGAGCGCGCAGCCGTTCCTGTCGCGGCCGACGAGGACTCCCCGCCGACCCTGAACGACCCGACCTCACCCCGGTGACCACAGGTGCCCCTCCTTCTCAGCGTTCCCGGCCGCCGTAGCGGCCCCTGATCCCCCCGGCCTGCGGGGTCAATGGAGATTCCCAAACGATGAAAAGTCTTCCGCGTATCGAGCAGTACGGTCTGATCGGCGACATGCAGACCAGTGCCCACGTCCGCGACGACGGTTCGATCGACTGGCTGTGCCTGCCCCGCTTCGACTCGCCGGCCATTTTCGCCAGCCTGCTCGGCACGCAGAAACACGGCACCTGGCAGATCGCTCCGGCCTCGCCGCCTCCTAGCCGGTCCGGCTCCGAAGCGGAAGCCAAACGCCGGTACTGCGGTGACTCACTCGTCCTCGAATCGGTGTGGCGCACCCCGACCGGCTCGGTCCGCGTCCTGGATTTCATGCCGCCACGCGACGGGGCACCCCAAGTGATCCGGATCGTCGAGGGCCTCACCGGCGAAGTGCCGATGATCTCGGCCATGCGTCCGCGGCCGGGATACGGCAGCGTCAGCCCGTGGATCCACGAGGTCGGGGGCCGCATGGTCGCGGAGGCCGGCGCGGACGCTCTGTGGCTCGACGCCTGCGTCCAGCAGGTGGAGAAGGACGGCGCCATCGTCAGTGCCTTCGCCGTCGCCGCCGGGCAGAGCGTCGCTTTCGTGCTCAGTTGGTGCCCATCCCATGCAGCCGCGCCTGACGTTCCCGACCCGGATGTCGCGCTCACTGAGACACTTGCCTTCTGGCAGGAGTGGGCGCAGGAATGCACCTACGACGGCCCCTTCCGCGAGCCTGTGGTTCGTTCCTTGATCGCGCTGAAGGCGATGACCTATGGGCCGAGCGGCGGGATCGTCGCGGCGCCGACCACATCGCTGCCTGAGGAGATCGGCGGCGGACGGAACTGGGACTACCGCTTCACCTGGCTGCGCGACGCCTCCACGACCCTGGCCGCGCTGCTGGGGACCGGGTACCGGCAGGAGGCGCAAGCATGGCGGCGATGGCTGTTGCGTGCGGTGGCCGGTGATCCGGAGAACTTGCAGATCATGTACGGGATCACCGGGGAGCGCGATCTGCGGGAGCGGGAGCTGGCCTGGCTTCCCGGGTACGAGGGCTCAACCCCAGTACGGGTCGGAAACGGGGCGGCGGACCAGCTCCAGCTCGACGTGTACGGCGAGGTGATCGAGACCCTGTACCTCGCGCACCAGAGCGGTGTCGCCCACTGCGCCGACACTGCGGTCCTGCACCAGCGCCTCGTCGAGCACCTGGCGCAGCGCTGGCAGGAGCCCGACGAGGGAATCTGGGAGATCCGAGGGGCACGCCGGCACTTCGTCCACTCCAAGGTGATGGCCTGGGTCGCGGTCGACCGCACCATCCGCCTGGCCGAAGTCGGTGCCCTCGACGTGGACCTGACCCCCTTGGTCGAGCTGCGGGCCACGATCCACGACGAGGTCTGCACCAGGGGCTTCGACCCGGCGCGCAACACCTTCACCCAGTCCTACGGCTCCCAGGAACTGGACGCCGCCACGCTGCTCATCCCCCGCGTCGGCTTCCTGCCGCCGAACGACCCTCGCGTCATCGGCACCGTGGATGCGGTACGTCGTGAACTCTCCACACCGGACGGGCTCGTGTACCGGTACCCGACCCGCGGCAAGCGCACCGGAGTGGACGGCATGGCCGGCGATGAGGGCACCTTCCTCCTTTGCAACTTCTGGCTCGTCGATGCGCTCGCCCTGACCGGCCGCCTCGGCGAGGCCCACGCCCTGTTCGAACAACTTCTCGCGCTGCGCAGCGACCTCGGGCTCCTGGCCGAGGAGTACGACCCCGTCCAACAGCGCCAGGTCGGTAATTTCCCGCAGGCGTTCAGCCACATGGGCCTGATCCAAAGTGCCCGGCTCCTTCATCAGCTGGCGACGCAGTCTTCCTGCCACCGAGGCACGGTCGAGGTTCCGGCGCCTCGCTCGACCTCACGCAACACGCTCCAGACCTGCACAAGCCTGACGCCGCAGCACGCCTAGCAACCCCACCCCCTGACGAGGATTCCCATGCCTGACAGCGCCTTCCCGGCACGGCCGGCCGCTCCCGGCCACCGCAGACCTCCACGGATCGACACGATCACGCTGCACCGTGTCCGCCGCGCCGTGGCCTTGCCCGTGGTGCTTCTCGCCGCGCTGTTGGGTGCCGCCTTCGCCCTCTGGTCGATGTCTGCGGTAGGTCCCGGCTGGCTCCTGACCGGCCTTGTCTGTGGGCTGGCCGGGGTCGCGCTGGTGGCGGCTCGCGGAGTGCGCACGGCCGCAGGGGTCGTGCAGGAGGCCCAGGCAGCGGCGCTGACAGCGGTCGCTGAGGCAGGGGCGGCCGTCGAGAAGTCGGTGCAGTGGTCGGCGGACGAGCTGTGCCGAGGGGGACGCCCGGCGCTGCCGGACATGCAGACGCCAGCGTCGGCCAGTCCGACCGTCGAGATCAACAAGGCGTTGAGTTCCCTCCAGGCGCAGGCCATCGCGTCGCTGATACGTGTGCACGACGAGTCCCAGTCCGTCGTTCTCCTGGAAGTGCTGCGCCGTCTGGCGATGCGCGAGCACGCCCTGGTCGGCAAGGCGCTCCAGGCACTGAGCCAGTTGGAGATGCTGACCGACGACCCGGAGCTGCTTTCGAAGATCTTCGAGATCGATCACCTCGTGACGCGGATGCGTCGCCAGGTCGAGAGCACGGCGGTGCTGGGCGGGCAGTCCCTGCGCAGCGTGCGTCGGCCCGTCCCCGTCGCGACGGCGCTGCGCGGCGCAGTCTCCGAAGTTGTGCAGTATCCGCGTGTGGCCGTCGCGGCTGGTTCCGTGGGCGCTGAGCTGGGCCTTCCGGGACATGTGGGTCCGGACCTGACCCACCTTCTGGCCGAGCTGATCGAGAACGCCTGCGAGTGCTCCGATCCGGCAACGAAGGTGACCGTGCGAGCGCAGCGGGTTTCTAGCGGGCTGGCGATCGAGGTCGAGGACCGGGCCATCCCTATGCATCCGCAGACACGCGCGCAGATGAACCACCTGCTCAAGGCCCCTGACGAGGTGGACGTCAGCGGTCAGGTACGAGCGGGACAGCTCGGCTTGCTGGTCGCCGCGAAGATCGCCCAGTCGCACGGGCTGTCCGTTCTCCTCCAGGAGAACGTGACGGGAGGCACCACCGCCCTGGTCGTCATTCCGGCACGGCTCCTCGTCGCGATTCCCTCGCTCGAGGACTCGGGCGTGCTCCCCAGGAGACCCCACCCCTCCGCGCCGCCGCCCCGGCAGAGTGCCACGGCTCCAGCCATCCCGGCGGGCCAGGTACCACGCCCGGGCACCGCAGGGGCGCCGAGAGCCGGAGAGGCAGGTCACTCGGCTGATGCGCCCGCCCTTCCCACGCGTACGCGTCAGGCTGGCTCGTTCCGTCCACCACGCGAGCGGGAGCAAGCCCCCGTGACCGCGGCGACGCCAGGGCTCGCAGCCGCCTTCCGTAACGGCATCCAGGCCGGCGGGACAGCTGGTTCTCCGCCCGCTTCGGCAGAGCAACCCAGGCCCTGATTCTCGCCCTTCCCTCCACGTTCCCGGCGGCCTGTTACATCCGCTGGCCCTTCCCCCTTCTGGAGCGACCCCTATGAGCACCCACCCCGCGATGGACAACGTGACCAGCGACGCGCCCGCATCCGAGACGACAGCAAGCGGTCAACGGGACAACATGGCCTGGCTGCTGCGTCACTTCACCTCCGAGACTCCGGGCGTCACGCACGCCGTCCTGCTGTCGCGCGACGGACTGCGGCTGCTGGACAGCGACGTCGACAAGGACTGGGCGGACGAACTGTCGGCCGCGCTCAGCGGAGTGGCCTCCCTCGCGACGAACATCACCGGCCCCAGCCACAAGAAGAGGCCGGCCAGGCAAGTCATCATCGAGCGAGACGACTGCCTGTTCTTTGTCCAGAGCGCCGGGTGCAGCGCAGCGTTCGAGGGCCATCCAGGCAACGAACGCGGTGAGGTGGACACGATCCTCGCCGTCATCGCCACCACGGACGCCGACGCGGGCACCGTCGGGTTCGAGATGGGGCGCCTCGTCCAGAAGTTCGCTCCTTACATGCAGATCCCCGTCCGCGTCGGCACGGGTGCTGAGGTCCGGTGACCGCACACGGCCGCTCGGCCGAGGAGTCGACGTTCGTGCGGACCTACACGCTGACGCGCGGGCGCACCAAGCCGCGGCACCTGCTGGGCCTGGAAACCGTGCTGGACGCCGGGCCGGGGCGACCCGGCCCGGGCCAGGCCGAGGAATGCGAAGACATCCTCACCCTGTGCCGAGAGCGCCGGCGTTCGGTGACCGAGCTGGCGGGCCGACTCGGCCGCCCCGTCACCGCCGTCAAGATCCTCGTCTCGGACCTCTTGGACGCCGACGCCCTGGTCGTCTCCGTCACCGATGCCTATGCCGCCTCCGACGCAGACGCGGATGAGCGTCCCACCACCCACCTATTGGCGGCCCTCTCTGTGGGCCTGAAGAGGAAGTGGCCCGATGCCATCGCCTACCCCCAGGCCGGATGACTCGACCGTGGCGCTGCGGAGTCCGTCGCGCCTGCAGGCCGGTGCACCGACTGTGCTGAAGATCGTGATTGCCGGGGGCTTCGGCGCGGGCAAGACCACCGCCGTTGGTGCCGTCAGCGAGATCACGCCGCTGAGCACGGAGGAGTACCTGACCGAGGCGAGCGCGGACGTGGACAGCCTGGAAGGCGTCGAGGCCAAGCAGACCACCACGGTCGCCTTCGACTTCGGCCGCCTCAGCCTGCCGGACGCGCCTGTGCCCCTGGAACTGTTCCTGTTCGGCACGCCCGGCCAGGACCGGTTCGTCGACCTCTGGTACGAACTCTCCCGCGGAGCGGTCGGCGCGGTCGTCCTGGTCGACACCCGCCGCCTGGAAAGCAGCTTCACCCCCGTCAGCTTCTTCGAAGACATCGGCCTGCCCTTCGTCGTCGCCATCAACCAGTTCGACGGAGCACACCGCTACCACCCCGAACAGGTCCGCACCGCCCTCGAACTCCCCACCTCTGCGCCGGTGGTCACCTGCGATGCCCGCGACCCGAACCACGTCGCCGGCGTTTTGCTGACCCTCGTCGGCCACGCCGTGAAGAACGCATCGGCAGGCCCCGCTCGCCCAGCAGTCACTACCACCCTCCAGGACACCTGATGTCATATCAGCCCAACGACCCCTACCTCGTACCGCAGACCGCCCCAGCAACCCGGTCACTGCCGCGACGCAACATGCGAGACATCGCCCTTGGGCCGTCCGTCTCGGCCGACGTTGCCGTCACCGGCCCGCAGGACCAGCAGATGACCGAACTGGCGCGGCGGTATGAGCTGCTCGAGCGCCTGGGCGTGCCCACCGCTGCCAGCCAGGACTTCGACGAGCTGGCACGCGACATGGCCACGCAGGCCGGATTCCTGTACGGGTTCGTCAATCTCTTCCTGGAGGAGCAGACCTTCGTCGGGCTGCACCAGCCGCCCGCGGACAGCGGGTACGTCATCGTCGGCCGCACCATGAGCCGCGACCACGGCTGGTGCCCGGAGGTCATGGCCCGCAAAAAGGCCCTTCCGCTGCACGACGTGCACGCCAGCCCGCGCTTCAGCGGCAACCACGTGGTCGACGCTGTCGGGATCCGCTCCTACTTCGGCGCACCGCTCATCCACGGCAACGGCACCGTGCTGGGCACGGTGTGCGTCATCGACCCCGAGAAGCGGACCCTGAGCGAGGCCCGACGGCTGAGAGACATCGTGATCAACGCCGGCGCCCAGGTGATGGACCACATCGCCCACGCGCCCGTCCGCTAGGCCGTTCCACCACCCCCACCCGGGAGCCGCAGGCGATCCCCGGCAGCTCCACTGTGCGACCTTCACCCAGGGAGAGGGAGACGACCATGCCCGCCACACCCACCACGCCACCACCGGCGCTGCGTCCCTACCTCACCGCCCGCCACGAGCTGCTGTGGGACGAGGCGGACGCCTTCGCGGAAGAGCACATCGCGCCGCGCGCCGCACGTATGGAGGCCGCTCCGGGCAGGGTGGAGCGCAAGGTCGCCGACCTGATGGCCGCACGGGGCTGGTTCGCTGTCACCGTCCCGGTCGCCTTCGGCGGTCTTGGCGCCGGCCACGTGGCCAAGACGGTCTTGGTCCACCGCGTCGCCTGCCTGTCGGCGGCTGCCGCGGCCATCCTGCAGGCCACCCTCATCCCCGTCGGCGGGTTGTTGCACTTCGCCACTTATGAGCAGAAGGGCCGCTGGCTGCCGCGGGTGGCGGACGGTTCACTTCTTTTGTCGATCGCCGTGACCGAACCGCGGGCCGGCGGACACATCGGCGGCATCGAAACCACCGCCGAACGCGCCGGCAATCAATGGGTGATCACCGGCAGTAAGGTCCACATCGGCAACAGCCATCTCGCGGGAGCCCACCTCGTCGTCGCCCGAACCGCCGAGGCGGGCGTACGTACTTCCCAGGCGCTGACCGCGTTCATGGTCGAATCCGACCGACCCGGGCTATCGATCTCCGACCACCGTCCCGGCCTCGGCCTGCACGGTTTCTCCGCCGGCCGCCTCGACCTCGACCACGTCCGCGTCCCCGAGGACAACGTGGTCGGAGAGATCGGCCAGGGGCTGAGCGTGGCCCAGAGCAGCAGCATCCTGTACGGCCGTCCCAACCTGGCCGCGGTCAGCCTCGGGATCCACGAGGCGGTCGTGGCCACCACGACTGCCCGCCTCAAGGCGCGCGCCCGCTACCGGGGCGCCCTGTCCGATCTGCCGGTCCTGCGGGACCGCATCGGTGACATGGAGGCTCGCCTGCGCGCCGGACGAATCCTGGCCTACCAGTCCGTGCACCTCCTCGACCAGGGCCTGCCCTGCGACGCCGACCTGATCAACGCCAAGTATCTCGGCCACCAGTGGGCCGTGCAGTCGGCCCAGGACGCCATGGAACTGCACGGCGCCCACGCCCTCGACCGCGACTACGTCCTCCAGCGCCTGTGGCGCGACATCCAGCACACCTATCCACCGGCCGGAACCGGCGAAGTCCAGCGCATACGCCTCGCCGACGCCGCCTTCGACGAGGAGCACATCCAGTGGTCCGAACGCCTCGCCGCCGAAGCGGCCTGGGCACGACCTGACCCCACCGCCGCATGAGCCCCCGTGCGCGGCATCCCGTGAATCCAGACCGCCGCGCACGGGCCCATGTCGCCGGCCCCCGTCCCCCGCGGGGGCCGGCGGCACCCCTTCCGGTGACCGTCCCCTCAGCCGAGAAAGAGACACCCGTGACCCCGCCCGTGACGACCAGCGCACCGATCACACCCCTGACGCCGACTCTGCAGCGCGTCGCCCAGCACCTCGCTGACGACCTCACCCCCCGAGAAATCGCCACGAGGACCGGGCTGTCGGCCGTTACCGTCCGCCAGTACGTCCGCGACATCCGGGAGAGCCTCCACTGCCCGCCCCGCTGCAAGCCCCCGGTGATCGTGCACCGCCTGTTCGATGCCCAGCAGGTCGCCCCACCCACAACGGACAGGCCAACGCCCACGCTCAGCCCGGAGCAGCAACTGCTGCTGCAGGCAGTCGCTGAGCACAGCAATCCCCACGACATCGCCGTCGCCGCCAAGATCGCCCCCGCCGATGTCCGAGCGGCACACGACGAACTGCTCGACAAGACCGGGGCGGCCAACACCACCCAGCTCGTCGTCCTTGCCCACGCGTGGGGCCTGCTGGGCACCAGGTCGGCCGCCACGGCGGAGAGCGGAGCGAGCCAGTGAACGCGTCACCCGTTTCTGGGGCCACCAAGCCCTCACACGCCTCCCCGCACCGGCGCGCGACAGCGTTACCGGCCGTGTACGAGATGCGGACACTGTGCACCGACGCCGAACGAGACGAGGCCGCCGCACTCGTCCAGGACCGTCAACGCTGGCTCACCATGCGCGGCCTGCGTGTACCCGCCCGAGCCGACATCCCGGCTCTGTTCCGCGACCCGCAGGCCAAGCCGGCCGGACTGTTCGAGGACGGGCTGCTGCTGGCCTGCATGATCCCGCAGCGCGGGCCCCACCTCCGATGGGGCGAGGGCCCGTGCCTCTTCCTGGGCTGCGTCCACACCCTGCCCGACCGCTCCGACGACACCGTCCGGCTGATCACTCTGTGGGTCTCCGACTTCGCCGCCCGGCTCGGCGTACCGCTCGTGCGGGCCGAGGTCTTGGCCCGCCATCCTCTCGACGTTGATCCGATCGCCACATTCCTTCATCGGCTCACCGACATGGGCTGGGACCTGCGAGGATCCGGCACCGGGCAGCACGATGAGCGAGTCGCTCGCCTCGAACTCACCGCAGAGCGCCGGCCTGGGCTGAGCGCGCTCATCGGCTGCCGGGTCCACGAGCCGCGTTCCGCCGCAGACCAGCGTGGCATCGCATGAGGACCGCCGAACCGCTACGGCCGGACCTCGCCCGCGAACTCCTCGTCCGAGCCGCACAGTCGGCAGCGCGCCGGGCCAAGCGCGTGCGCAACCACCTCGACGCCGTCCAACTCGGCCAGGACCGTCACGCCGACCACGCCGACACCAAAGTGCTGCGCCGCATCCTGGCCGAACACGACTGGCCCGGCCACCGCCTCGTCGGCCCCGAGGCGGCACGTGCCGCCTGGAGCATCGCTCTTCACGCCGACGGCGAGCCCGACTTCCAACGGGCGGCCACCACCCTTCTGAAGCGCGCAGTCCAGGACGACGACGCGCGCATCCAGCACTGGGCCCACCTTCACGACCGTGCCCTGGTCAACAGCGGGCGACCACAAGAGTTCGGGACCCAACTGATCCTCAACGCAACAGGGGTTGAGCTGTGCCCGCTGCGCGCACCGGAGTCCCTGGACCAGCGAAGGGCCGCCGTCGGGCTGCCGCCGATCGCCGTCGCCCTGGAGAAGGTGCGGTGGGCCGCGTGACGCAGCGGGCCCCACAGGCTCCACAGACCCAACGCTCTTCCGCAGACCCCCTTACCTGAAAGGACCGTTGAAGTATGAAGCTCACTACCGCCGTCCTCGCTGCCGGCGCCGCCGTCTCCCTCACCACCGCCGTGGTCGGAGCCGCCCGGCTCAGGCAGGACGCGCGGCACCAGGCCGAGCGAAACGAAGTGGCCGTCGCGCGGAACCAGCTCGACTGGCTGACGCAGATGTCCACCAACCCCGACCTCGCCAAGCTCTGGACGCCCGAGGACATCGACGTCGAGGAGTACATGCAGCTGCTCCATGCCAACCAGCAGATCTGCGCCCTCAGCCTGCGTGACCGGCTGGGCTTCGTTCGCCACGGACAACTGCCCTTCTACGCCTCGATGCTCATGAACAGCGACGTCTGCAGGCGGTACTGGGCCCGTTTCGGAGACCTCCGCGCCCAGGAGGCCGAGGGCGACGAGCGCGCCGAGCACTTCACCGAGGTCCTGGACAGGGCTGCGAAGACCCACTCGCGGGCGCAGCCCGCAGCAGCCTGACGACACGGCTCACACCGACTCCCAGACGCCCTGGAGCAGGCGACACCGTCGCCCGCCACCGTCTGGCACCAAGTTCCGGGTCCCGACCGGGCCCGGAATCCCGCACCACCCATCGCCACTAGGAGGCAAGCATGACCGCCGTGCAGACGGAGAGGCCGACCGCCCCCGCGCAGCCGGACCTCGCAACCACCGACGAGACCGACCCCTTCGGGCTCGACATCACCTTCATCGAGGGCACGCCGGCGACCGAGACGGTCCTGATGTGCAGCACGGGCGACACCTGCGGCAGCTCCTGCCCCAGCGCCTGCACCACCTCGTAAGCCGGTCCGATCCGGCAGGCGCGGGCCGGGCGGGGCTTCCCGTCCGGCCCGCATCCCGCCCCGTCACGAAGGAAGAAGGGAGAGCGGTGATGACACGGGTACGTCCCAGCCTGTACCAGGGCGCGGGGCAGGCGATGCTGCGCGCCGCGGTGCACCTCACCGAGCCCGCCATGCCACCCTGGCCGGCATCCACGGCACCGGTGGAACCGTGGCGGGCGTGGCTGAGCAGCGTCTGGTCCGACGATGCCTTTCGGCAGACGGTGACCGACGCCAGCCCCGACCTCGCCGGACAGGTGCAGGCCATCATCGACGGCCGCACGCCGAAGCCGCGCCGGGTTCGCCGTGCTGCTCTGGCCACGGCCCGCTACGCGATCCGGTACGCACACCGCTCCACCCCCTACGGCCTGTTCGCCGGCGTCGCCCTGCTCGGCTTCGACCAGTCGACATCCGTGCGCTTCGGAGAAGACCACCAAGCCGTCGTGCGCCCCGATCCGGCCGGTCTCGACGAAATGCTCAGCGCCTGGGAGAGCGACAGCACTCGCATGGCCGACACGGCGGTCTGCGTCAACACGCTGGCGCGGCAGCGTAACGAGCACATCCACGTGCCGTCCGAGGGCGACGCCGAGTTCCGCCTCGCCCTGAACCCTGCGCTGTGCCTCGTGCTCAACCTGGCCCGCTCCCCGATCGAATATCGCCAGCTGGCCGACAAACTCGCCGCGGAGTACCCGGCTGTGAGCGACGCAGCGCGCCACCGGCTCCTGGGCGAACTGCTGCGGGTACGGCTGTTGCGCTCCTCGCTGCGCGCGCCAGCCACCGACGTCGACCCCTCAGGCGCCCTACCGCACGCGGTCCGCGCCCAGGCAGACCGGCTGCGGCCAACATGCGACCTGCGGCTGGATGCCGACGTGCGGCTGCCCGAACAAGTGCTGACCGAGGCAGGGACGACAGCGACCGTGCTGGCCCGCCTGGCCACTCATCCGAACGGGACACCGACCTGGCGTCGGTGGATCGAGCAATTCACCGAGCGCTACGGCGAGAACGTCCCCGTTCCGGTGGAGGTGGCCACGGACTCCGACCGGGGCGTGGGCTTTCCGGAAGGGTTCGTCACCGTGAGCGAACCGCCCCGGCCGATGTCCCGGCGCGACCGCCTGCTGCTGGAGCTGGCCGGCACCGCCGCCGCCGAGGGCAGGCGCACGGTGGCCCTGACGGGCGCGATGATCGAGGAGCTGGAAGCGGCAGCCGGCGAGAAGCCACACCATCCGGCGCCCCATCTCGAACTGGCCGCTCAAGTGCACGCCTCCTCCGTCCAGGCCCTCGACCGGGGGGACTTCCGGCTGCGGGTCCTGACCGTCTCCCGCTCGGCCGGTTCGATGACCGGACGGTTCTGGCACCTCTTCCCCGGCACCGAGGCAACGTACGCACACCTGCCCACCATCGATGCGGAGGCGGAGCTGGCACAGCTGTCCTTCCACGCAGGACGTGTGCCGGCCGACCTGCTCACCCGCGCGCCCCAGGCCCTGCCCCGCGTCGTCAGCGTCGGCGAATTCCGCCGCCCCGCCCCGCACGTCCTCTTCCCCCGCGACCTGTCGGTCACCGTCGCCGACGGCCGCCCCCAGCTGGTGGAGTCCGCGACGGGCAAGCCGCTGGAGCTGCTGGCCCCCACCGCCATCAACTTCCTGTGGAACAACTACACCCCGCCGATGGCCCGCTTCCTCGGCGAGATCAGCCGGGCCGCATCCCCGCAGGTGACCTGGTTCGACTGGGGCGCCGCCTGGACCCTGCCCTTCACCCCGGCCCTCACCTACCGACGCACCATCCTCACCGCCGCCCGGTGGAAGATCCGCAGCCGCACGCTGCCCGCCCGCACCGCACCACTCCAGCAGTGGGCAGACCAACTCCACGCCTGGCGTGCCCGGTTCCGGGTGCCGGAGCGGGTCCTGCTCGCCGAGGACGACCAGCAGCTGCCCCTCGACCTCACCCGCGACGTCGACCTGGACCTCCTGCGCGCGCACCTGGACGCCAACCCCTTCGGCATCGCCACCCTGCACGACGCGCCCCCGCTGGACGCCGACGGGTGGATCGGCGGCCGGGCCCACAGCATCGTCGTCCCCCTGGCCAGACGCTCATGACCACGACGACCGTGCCCCGTACGCAGGACCTGTCCGAAGGCGCCCTGGGGATGGCCCTGCTCGACATCGAGCGCCGGGACCTGGCCACCGCCCGCCGCCACCTCGCCCAGGCCACCGTCCGAGGGGTGAGCACCGGCAGCAACGCCAGCCTCTTCCACGGCGCACCCGCCCTGGAGTTCGTCCTCGCCCGCGCCCACGGGGCCGGCGACGACGTCCGCGCGGCCGTCGACCGCGTCGTGGACGCCCGGCTCGCCGCCGCCCACCGCCGTCAGGCGGCCGGCGCGCTGCCCCACCTCGCCGAATGGGACCTCATCCGCGGCCTGACCGGACTCGCCGCACTGCTGCTGTCCCGCCGCCCGATCGCGCCCCGGCTGCCCGACGTGCTCGCCTGCCTCGTCGCGCTCGCCCACCCCGCCCATGGTGAAGGCCGGATCCTGCCCGGGTGGTGGTCGCCGGTCGGCCCCGACGGGAAGACGATGGCCGGCGGCCACAGCAACAACGGCATGGCCCACGGCATCGCGGGGCCACTGGCCGTGCTCTCCCTCGCCCAGCGCGCCGAAGTCAGCGTCCCCGGGCAGGAGGAGGCCGTCGGCACATTCGCCACCTGGCTCGACCGGCAAGGCGCCCACTACTGGTCCACCGCAGCACACCTGGAGGCCGACCAGCCGCCCGCAGCGGAACCGGCCCGCCAGTCCTGGTGCTACGGCCAGCCCGGCATCGCCCGCGCCCAGCAGCTCGCCGCGCTCGCCCTCGGCGACACCGCCCGGCGCCAAGCGGCCGAGGACATCGTCGAGACCATCCTGACCGACCCGCTGCGGCTCGCCCGCATCACCGACTCGACCCTCTGCCACGGCTGGGCCGGCCTGCTGACCCTCACCCGCGCGGTCGCCGCCGACAGCCCCGCACCCGCACGCTTCACCCCGATCGTCCAGGACCTGCACCGACGGCTGGCCGCCGACTGGGAACGCCTGCCCAAAACCGGATTCATGGAAGGCCGCGCCGGAGCCCAACTCGCCCTGAACGCCACCGACACCACCGGCTGGACCCGCGTCCTCCTGCTCACCTGATCCTCTCCCCGCCGCCTCGCAAGGAGTTTTCTGCCCATGACCTTCGACGACGAGAACCTGCCGATCCCCCCGGACACGTCCTGGTGGCACGCCTCCGTGGCCTTCCCCGACCAGCACGCGGACGCCGCCCGGGCCCTGGCGACCGCGCTGTCCGGGCGCCGCTTCCACTTCCTGCGCAAGGACGCCGGCGTGCGTCTGCGCACCGAACAGCCCGCCACCGGCCTGCTGGACCAGCTCGTCGCCGCCCGCGTGATCACCGGCTGGACGGGCGGGATCTACGAGCCGGAGATCCATGCCTTCGGCGGCCCCGAGGGCATGGAGGTCGCGCACGACGTGTTCTGCGCCGACAGCCCGGCCGCGCTCGCCGAGACTGGCACCCCCGGCGCCCGTGAGCGCAGCGTGATGCTGCTGTCCGCCATGATCCGCGAGGCGGGACTGGACCCGTTCGAAGCCGGAGATGCATGGGCCCGGTGGGCTGCCCTGCGGCCCCCCGTCACCCCGCCCCAGGGGCCCGCGCTGGAGAGAGCCGTCTCCGCGATGCGGCGGCTGATGAACGCGGACGCTTCCCTGCGCCCAGACGCGGAAGCGGGCTGGGTCGAGCGCGTCGCCGCGTTTGAGGACGCCGGCCGCCGCTTGCGCCGGCTCGCCGCTGACGGCCGACTGATACGCGGAATCCGGGGCGTCATCGCCCATCACGCGATCTTCGCGTTCAACCGCGCAGGCGTGCCTGCCGAAGCGCAGGCCGCCACCGCGTGGCTCGGCCGTCACGTCGCCTTCTCCACCGGAGAAGGAGCTGACGTGTCCACCCGCAAGTCCGCCCCGGCGGACCCTAGCCTCCCTCGAATGGAGACCACCATGACACCCGTCACCGACCCCAACCAGCTGCGCGAATCCCTCGCCCAGCGGCTCGTCGACAGCGGCCACCTGCGCAGCAAGGCGGCCATCGACGCCTTCCGCACCACCGACCGGCACGCCTTCCTGCCCGGCGTCGACCTGGAGAGCGCGTACAAAGAGGACGCGGTCCCGATCAAGCACGACGAGCACGGGGAGATGATCTCCTGCATCTCCGCGCCGTCCATCGTCGCCACCCAGCTCGAACAGCTCGGCACCCAGCCCGGCCACAAGGTCCTGGAAGCCGGAGCCGCCACTGGCTACAACGCCGCCCTCCTCGGCAAAATCGTCTCCCCCGGCGGGCAGGTGTGGACCCTCGACGTCGACCAGGACCTCGTCGCCGGCGCGAGCCAGCACCTCGCCGAGGCAGGCGTCGACAACGCCACCGCGGTGATGGCCGACGGCGCGGCCGGGCTGCCCGAGCACGCCCCCTACGACCGGATCATCTTCACCGTCGGCGCCGGCGACGTCCCCGTGAAGATCCTCGACCAGCTCGCCCCCGGCGGGCGCCTGGTCCTGCCGATGCGCATCCGCGGCAGCATCTCCCGCTCCTTCGCCTTCGAACGCGACGGCGACACGTGGAAGACCGTCTCCTGCGAGATGGCCACCTTCATCCCCCTGCGCAAGGGCGTCTGCGACGACGTGTACACCCTCGTGCCGATGGCCGGCGAGGGCAACGTGCGCCTGGAGACGTTCAGCGAGCAGGACGTCGACCGCGAGGCGCTGCGCTCCGTTCTCGACCAGCAGCAGACCAAGCTCTACACCGGGGTGAAGTTCCGGCAGGGCTCGGCGTGGGAGTGGCTGTACCTGTACCTGGCCTGCGTGCTGCCCAACGGCCTCTCCCGCCTGCCGGGCCAGCGCCCCGGATTCACCCCGCACTTCGGGTGGGGCTCCATGGCCGCCCTCGACGCCGGGTCGCTCGCGTACCTGACCATCCGCGAGGGCGAGGACGACAAGGGCCGGTACTGGGAGGTCGGCGTGATCGGCCACGGCGAGGGCGGCGCCAGCCTCGCCGAGCGCGTCGTGAGCGAGATCCGCGCCTGGGACGCGACCGGCGGCAACGACGCCCCCGAGCCGGGCTTTCGGATGGCCGTCGCGGACTCGCGTGACCGGCTGACGGCGGACGACGCCCGCTTCGTCGTCGACAAGCCCTACAGCCGACTGGTCGTCGACTGGGCGCGCAAGGGCTGAGCCGATGATTCCCGCGATAGCCAGCCGCATCCCCCTGGTCCGCCGCACCAAGGCGCCCGCGCTCCCCTTGGAGGAGCGCATCAACCACCTCACCGGGCTGACCGTCGCGCCCGCAGGTGCGGGCCACCATGACCTGGTGGCCCGCGCCTGCGGGGTCCTCAACTACGCCGCGCTCATCGCCTCCGACGTCGGCCTGCCCGACCTGGCCGAGGATCTGTGCTGGCGCCAGCACCAGGTCTTCACCGACGCCGGACGCCTCAGCGGACGGGTCGCCGTCATGTCGCTGATGCCGCTCGTCAACCTCTCCCGATTGCAGACTCGCGCCGGCCACGGCGAACTCGCCTACGGCTTGTTGTACTGCCTCAACGACGCTGCCCGACATCGGAACAAGGCTGACATCGACGGCCGCACCGTCGACCTGTCTGCTCTGACTGGCACGGACGAGGACCACCGCACGGTGTGCCAGGAGCTGTACGTCACCCTGCTCGTGGACGGCGCCCGCGCCCTCGCCCAGATCGGGCGGTGGACCGACGCGGCCGACGCCATGGCCCGGCATCGCGGCATTGGCAACCGGCTCCTCGACGGTCGCCAGATCAAGATCATGGCCCTGATGGAGCAGGGCCTGGACCAGCAGGCCCGCGACCTGATCGACACCACCCAGCCCACGGAGCCTTGGGAGAGAGCCATCGCCCTCCTCCTGCACGCCCACTGTCGGCCCGAAGACACCCCCGTCCCTGAACCCGACCTCGACCGCACCGTTGATGCAGCCGTCCAGCTCCTCGACCATCCCGATCCGCCGACCGCCGCCTTCCAGACCCGGACGGGCCTGTCAGCCCTGGAACTGGACCGCACCGGACGCCATGTCGCCCGCGTACTCGACTCCCTCGTCAGCGTTGCCCGACTCGACGCCTACGCCGCACGAGACGCACTGCACCACCCGGTCGCTGCGGCCGCCCTGGACGACCGGGCGACAGACGCGCTGAACGCGGTGATCGCCGCGGCCGGACTGGGATCCGGCGTCCTGTCCGCCCACCACCATGAGGCTCTGACGGGCGCGGTCGGCCACGCCGAGACAGAGCTGGAAAGGCTGCTACAGGCCGAACCAGATCCCGGCTAGGAGAGGGCGACCGGGATGGGCCCGCCGTGCTGCCCACGCTGTTTGGCGGTGTCGGCGTTTCGGCCATTTCCTGCCCGCGGCCGCTCCAAGCCAGACCAGGGATCCCGCGCCCGCGGGGTTCCCTGACGCAGGAAATAGCAGGCTCCCCAGCACGACCGAATGACGTGTGTTCGATATCGCAGCCGTGTCGTTAGACCTCACGACTCTGCCGCAGCGACCGTCCTAGGGGGAACGATGACCTCGGCCATTACGCAGGACCAGCCGCCGCAACCGCCAAAGGGGGCCGCGCCGGACGACGAACCGCAGGAGGCCGGTGTTCGAGAGGAGGAATACCTCTACCGCGACGAGTCGCGGCTCCAGGCCGGCTCCCTGCTGACCTCCCGCACCATGGCGCGGCGCCTGCCCTCGCTCGTGCGGCGCTCGGTGCAGATGGCCTGGCGCGTAGACCGCGGCGCGACCATCGGCCTGCTGGTGTGCCAGATCGGGACCGGCGTCCTCGCGGCCCTCGGCCTCCTGGCCGTCACGGGCACGATCACCGCGCTGATCTCCTCGGGCGGCATCACCGAGCGGCTGTGGGACGCCGCCCCGCAGCTGGCCGTGATCGCCGCCGCCACCGGCCTGCGCGCGCTGCTGGGCATCGCCGTCGTCTGGCTGACTGGCCGTCTGCGCCCGGTGCTCGGCCGGGCAGCGGAGCTGACGATGATCGAGGCCGCGCTCGGCGCGGAACTGGCCGCCAACAACAAGCCCGGCTACAACGACGCCTACGACATCGCCGACCGCGGCGCCCAGGTCACCCCCGACCTCGTCGAGGAAGCGCAGGACGTCCTCGCGGCGACCGCCACGCTCGCGGCCGGCGCCACCGTCCTGACCGTCCTGCATCCGCTGCTCCTGCCTCTGCTCTTCCTCGCGTGCCTGCCGCAGGCCGCCGCCTACGTGCGCTCCGCACGCGTGATCTACCTGGCCGGGCTGGAGACCTCCGGGCGGCGCAGGATGCTGGGCAAGCTGCGCTGGCACATGGCCTATCAGGAGTCCAGTGAGGAGATGCGCGCCTGCCTGGCCGGGCCCTTCCTGATCGGCCGGTACCGGCGGCTGGCCGCCTCGGTCAACGCGGCCGAACGCAAGGCCGCGAACACCGGTGCCTGGATGGGGCTGGCAGGAGCAGTGGCTGGCGGGATCGCCTCGACCGCGGTGTGGGCGGCGCTGCTGTGGCTCCTGGCCTCCGGGCGGTTGAGCCTGGCGGCCGGCGGCGGCGCCGTCTTCGCCCTCCAGACCGCCACCGGCTCGGTGCGCGGCATCATCAACGGTGGGGCACGCCTGGTGCGCACCGGCTGGTACGTGCAGGACTGGCAGAACTTCCTCGACAACGCCCACGGCCAGGCCATGACCGATTCCCGCGGCACCGCGCCCGTGACCGCGGCCCCGGAGCGTTTCGAGGTCCGCGACGTCACCTACCGCTACGACGGCGCCCCGAAGGACAGCCTGAGCAACGTCTCCCTGCACGTGCGGCGCGGGGAGATCGTGGCGCTGGTCGGGGAGAACGGCTCCGGCAAGACGACCCTCTCGCGCCTGATGTGCGGGCTGCTGCTGCCCACCGAGGGCGACGTGGCCTGGGACCACGCCTCCACCGCGGACCTGGACCCGTGGGGGTCGTGGGAGCACGTCGCGCTGGTGCCGCAGAAGTTCACGTACCTGCCGCTGACGATGCGCGACAACATCACGTTCGGGCAGGGCGACACCAGCGACGCCGCCCTGCTCGCCGCATGCGAGGCGTCCGGCGCCGCGGAGATGCTGCCGGGCCTGCGCTCCGGCCTGAACACCCTGTTGACCAGCGAGTGGTTCGGCGGACAGCAGCTCTCCGGCGGGCAGTGGCAGCGCCTGGTCCTCACCCGAGCGTTCCACCGGCAGGCGGCGCTGCTGGTGATGGATGAACCCACGGCCGCCCTCGACGCCCGCGCGGAGCACCGGATCTTCGCCGGCCTGCGCGAACTGGCCAAGGACCGCGCCATCCTGCTGATCACGCACCGGCTCACCAACGTGGCCGTCGCCGACCGGATCGTGGTCCTGGACGAAGGGCGGATCGTCCAGGAGGGCACCTACGCCCAGCTCACCCAGGAGCCGGGTCTGTTCCGGACCCTGTGGGAGCTGCAGCGCCGGATGAGCGGCGACACCCCCTGATCACCCCTAGCCGTTCCGCGCTGCCCACTCGCCCGTACACCGTCTCGGAAGGCAGAGATACGTGACCTCTCCCGTCTCCCCTTCGGATCACGTCTCACCGCGTGCCGCTCTGCCCGCAGCGCAGTACGCCGCATCCCGGCATGCGGCGTGGCTCGGCGCCGCCGCGATCATCACCGACGAGGTCGGCCGAGTCCTGCTGGTGCACCCCACCTACCGCGAGGACGACTCGTGGCTGCTGCCCGGAGGCGTCGTCGAAGCCGGCGAACACCCGCACGTCACCTGCAGGCGCGAGATCACCGAGGAACTGGGCCTGGATCTACCCCTGTCGGCCGTGCTCGCCGTCCACTCCTTCTCCCCGCACCACCCCGACCTCCAGCCCGCCACGGCATGCCCCGGCGAGATCCGGTTCGTCTTCGACGGGGGAACCCTCCGCCCCGACCAGGTGGAGGCGATCCGCCTGCCGCACGAGGAGCTGTCCGAGTACGCCTTCCTGGAGACCCGGGACGCAGTGCAGCGGCTGCGGCCCGTGGACGGGCAGATCATGCTCGCCGCCTACCGTGCCCGGCTCGGGAACACCGCCACCGCTCACCTCGCCGATGGCCGGCACATCCTCGGCGTCCCGGCGCTGGACCGCCATGGCGTCCACGTCCGGTACCGGCCTCTGTGGGACAGCCCTCTCAACCGCGGCCCCGTCCCCGGGCCACTGCCCGTGCAGCAAGCCTGGGCGTGGTGCTTCATCCCCGACGGCCGGGTCATCCTGGTGGCCGACCCCGGCCCGCGGGGCGCGCTACCGATGCTGCCCGGCGGCACCGTGGAGAAGACCGACGCGACGCCCGAGGACACCCTGCACCGCGAAGCCGCCGAGGAAGCCCAGCTCACTCTGACCGATCCGGTGCGACTGGGCTGGGTGCTGGACGAGACCGGCGAGGTCTACGGCGGCGTGGGGCCCAACGCCCGGCTCCGCCTGGCCGCCCGGGCCACCGCCATCGGGCCGACGGCCGTCGACCCCGCCACCGGCCACCCCTTCGCCCGCCTGCTCGCCACCCCCGCCCAGGCAGCCGCCCTGCTGGGCTGGGGCCCGCCCGGCGCGCGGCAAGCCCAGCTCGCGGCGGAGACGGCACGCGAGCGGTGGGGCCTGCCCACCGCTCGCCCCGCCGCCATCGAGGAGATCCCGACGGAGGGGATGCGGCTGAGCTGACCTGAACACGCACCCCGCCTCGACTCCTCCCGCTCCACGCCCCTCTGAGGTAGCCCCATGCCGTTGTCGCACGACCACATCCGCACCACCGTCGAGACCTACCTCGCTCGCCACCCTCACGAGCGCGAGCAGCTCGGTGTCCTCCTTGCCGCCCTCGAACGTCCCACCGACATCGCCAGCCGCTCCACCTTCACCGGACACGTCACCTGCGGCGCGATCGTCGTCGACCCGCTCGGCCGCGTCCTTCACGTGCTGCACCTGGCGAGCGGGAAGGTCCTCGCCCCCGGCGGACACCCCGAGCACGCCGACGAGTCCCTGGCAGAAGCGGCGCTGCGGGAGCTCCACGAGGAGACCGGGATCCCGCCCCAGGCCGTGGCACCGTGGCCCGGTTACGAGGCCGTGCCGTTCGACATCGACATCCACGACATCGACGCCCACCCGGACAAAGGCGAACCCGGCCACCAGCACTTCGATCTCCGGTTCCTCTTCCGCCTGCACCCCGCAACAGATGTGCCCGTGGTGCTGCAGGAAGAAGAGGTCGGCGGCATCGAGTGGCGTCCCGTGGACAGGGCGTCCTCCCCCTCACTGCGCGAGAAGCTGCTCAAGCTCCCGTTGGAGACCGAACCGGATACGGCCAACGCCTCCGCCCTGATCTACAACGACCGCGGCGAGTACCTGCTCCACCTGCGCGACTACTTCCCCGGCCGGATCTGGGAGCCGGGCATGTGGTCACTGCTGGGCGGCGGCCGAGAGCCCCAGGACGTCACCCTGGAACACACCGTGCGGCGCGAACTGGCCGAGGAAGCCGGCCTCGACATCGCCGACCTCACCCCGTTCGGCACCGAGTACGCCTCCGACGACGCCGGCGCGAGCGTGCCCATCGCCATCTACGCCGGCCACTGGAACGGCGATCCCCGCGAACTCCGCCTGACGGAAGGGGTGATGCTGGCCTGGTTCGCCCCCGACGACCTCCACCGCCTGCGCATCGCAGACACCACCAGCGACCTCGTACGGCGCCACGCCGCCAGCCTCCCGGCCAACGCTTCCAGCACTGCGTCGCAGAGCGGGCTCGCGTCGCACGAGGAGCGTCGCCCAGCTTCGCCGCACGGCACGGTCCTCAACGTCATCGGCGTCCACCTCTACCTGGAGCGGCCCGACGGGACGGTGCTGCTCGGGCTGCGCCACCCCGACTCCGCGTTCGCGCCGTCCACCTGGCACGTCCTGGCCGGCCACTGCGAGCAGGAGAGCGCCATCACCTGCCTGATCAGGGAGGCACGGGAGGAAGCCGGCCTGAGCATCGAGCGCCAGGACGTCGAACTCGTCCACGTCGTCCACCACATCGACCGCGCCGGGGACCGGCCCCGCATGGGCCTGTTCTTCCGCGCTCGCACCTGGACCGGCGAGCCGGAACTACGCGAGCCGGACAAGTGCACCCAGTGGCAGTTCTGGGACCCCGCCGCGCTGCCCGACAACCTCGTTTCCTACACCCGCCAAGCCATCGCAAAGATCCAGAACGGGGACCTGTACAGCGAGACGGGCTGGCGCACATGACCGGCACTCCGAGCGGCGCACACCGTCGTGTGTCCACTGCAACTGCGGCCGGCCGTGAGGACACCCGTCTGGTGGTGATCCGCGGCAACTCGGCGTCAGGCAAGTCAAGCGTGGCCCAGGGCCTGCGAGATCACTACGGCCGCGGTATCGCGATCGTGGGCCAGGACGTGATCCGCCGGAACGTGCTCAGGGAACACGACACCGCGCGTGGCGCCAACATCGCCCTGCTGGGCAGGATCGCACGCGAAGCACTGAACGCCGGCTTTCACGTGGTGCTTGAAGGGATCCTGTACGCCGACCGCTACAGCCACTTGATCACATCTCTGGTGCGGGACCACCGCGGTGTCTCCTGCAGCTACTACCTGGACGTGCCGCTGGAAACGACGTTTGTCCGACACGCGTCGAAGGCGGATGCCGCGTACCTGGCTCACGTCACCGACAGCCACCTCGCCTCCTGGTACCGCGAGCTGGATCTGCTGCCCGGCGGTCTGGAGACCGTGATCCCGGCCGACAGCACGCTGCAGGACACCGTCGCGCGAATCGTGGGCGAAACCGACCTGGCCTCTGCCTCCCCCAGCCCGCCACCGCAGTGCAAGCCGTCGCAGGGAGACTCGATGAACCCTCTGGTGTTGATGTCCGATCCGCGGGTCGCCGCGATCCCGGTACGCGAGTGCGGGGAGCCGCTCGTCGACGTGCGTGACCACAGCTTCCGCGTCGATCCCCGCAAGCAAGATCCACTGGGCTCGTTCGCCCACGTCCGCGAGGGCGTCCTCGCCCGGCTGGAGCACGCCCGCTCGCTCCTGCCCGCTGGCACCGACCTGCTGTTCATCGAGGGCTACCGGCCGCTGGCCCTACAGCAGCACTACTTCACCGAGTACCGGGACGAGCTGGCCTCCGCTCACCCCGGCTGGACAGCTGAGCAGCTGCACCAGGCCGCCAGCCGGTACGTGTCGCCGCCGGAGATCGCGCCCCACTCCGCGGGCGCGGCCGTGGACGTAACCCTCGTCGACCAGGACGGCCACGAACTCGACCTCGGCACCCGCGTCAATGCCTCCCCCGAGGAGAGCGACGGCGCCTGCTTCACTCACGCCCCGAACCTCAGTGATCGCGCGCGCCACCACCGCACGCTGCTGCTCAACGCTATGGAGAACGCAGGTTTTACCAACTATGCGACCGAGTTCTGGCACTTCTCGGTAGCGGATCGGTACGACGCGCTGATGCGGCAGGAGCCGCACGCGCGCTACGGACCGGTCGAACTGCCCTAGCGAGCCGGCATCCTCGTCCACTTTCTCGCCACCCACGCCGATCCGGAACCACAGGAGCGCGGCCACCGCACCCTGGCGCGCCTGCGATCCCAAGGCCGCAAACGGACGGACCGCATCGAACGGAGGCACGCGTGCCTGACGACACCCAGCAGGCGATCCCAGCCGTCCCGAGTCCGGCGACCGGAGGTGAACCACAAGAGCACCACATGCACCTGCTCGGGCGGTACTACCGCCAAGTGGAAGCAGGCCGCAAGACGATCGAAGTGAGGGTGGCCACCCCGCAGAAGCGCGCCGTCGCAGTCGGTGACACGGTCGTCTTCCACGACCGGGACACCGGGCGGGAACTCGACGTCATCGTTAAGCGGATCACCCCGTACCACTCCTTCGAGGATCTGCTCAGCTCGGAGGACACCGTGCGCATCGACCCGGACGGGCCGCCCGGAGAGCTGTTCGCCAACCTCCGCAGCATCTACTCGCCGGCCAAGGAAGCCCTCGGCGTTCTCGCCCTCGCGTTCGACCACCGCCCGGCCCGGCCCGGCCGCCCCATGCCGATGACGCCCACGCAGTACGCGCAGACCGTCCCCCACCACACGGTGTACGGCTGCCTGTACATCCGCGACGAACACGACCGGCCGGTCCAACTGCGCTCGGTCTACGGCTCGAGACTCTGGCAGTTCCCGGGTGGCAACCTGGACGCCCCAGGCGAGGACCCGCTGCAGACCGCCCGGCGCGAGGCGGTCGAGGAGACGGGCCTCGAACTCGGTTTGGACACGCCGAAGCTGCTCCTGACGCACTTCCTGCACGCCGGGCCCCGGCTGCCGCTGAACAAGGTGGGGCTCATCTTCGACGGAGGGCAGCTGACCGCCGGCCAGCTCGGCCGGATCCGCCTCGATCCCGCCGAGCACGACATGTGGGCCGTCCACGACCTCGCGACCTGGCAGGAACTGATGGCTCCGCGCGCCTTCGCCCGTCTCAACGCCATCGAACGAGCCCGGCGCGGCGAGGGCTCCGCCTACCTGATCACGCACACCTGACCCCAACATCCCGACCCAGGAGGCAACCGTGCCCGCCGAGGACACCAACACCCGGGCCTGGCAGATCTACGGCCAGAGACAACTGGCCCGCGCCTACACCCCGCCCATCCCCGACCAACTCGGCTGGACGCCCTGGGAAGGGATCGGACCGGGTGCAGAAGTCCTCGGTGACATCGCCGGCCGCCGGGTCCTGGACATCGGGTCCGGAGCCGGCCACCACGTCGTCCACCTCGTCCAGGCTCACGGAGCCCGCGTCACCGGCATCGAGCTGTCCCCGACCCAGCATGAACGCGCCGTCTCCGCCCACGCCGACGTTGACGGCGTGGAGTTCGTCCAAGCAGACGTGACCGAGTACCTGGCCGGAGCCGAGCCGTTCGACGCCGCGTACGCGATCGGGACGCTCGCCTTCATCGACCCGCACCGCTCGCTGCCGGCACTGCGCGACGGCCTGCGTCCGGGCGCCCCCTTGATCCTCTCGCTCCTGCACACCGACCTGCACGGCCGCGGTCCGTCCACGGAAGTGGCGCCGCGCGAGCAGATGATCCTGCTGCGCGACGACCCACCCCTGCCGACACAGATGTGGGTCCTGGCACCGCAGCTGTGGGAGGACCTGCTCACCGAGTACGGCTTCCGCGTTGAGGCCATCGACCTGCTACCGCACCCCGACAACAGCGCCACGGTCATCCAGCAGCTCATCCGCGCCCGGCGCCTGCCCGCACGGCCGGCGGGAGTCTCCAGCCGACCCCGCAGCACCCGAGCGCCAGCGGCACACGCGGCCGTCGGCGTCGGGGCGATCCTGCTCAGCGAACAGGGCATCCTGTTGGGCCTGCACCGCCGCGGCACCCTCGAACTGCCTGGCGGCAGCGTGGAGGCCGGGGAATCCTTCGAGGACACGGTGATCCGCGAACTCGCCGAGGAGACCGGTCTGGTCGCTCGCGCCGAGGACGTGGGGCTCCTGGGTACGCTCGTCGATCACGTCGCTGGTGTCCTGCGGGTCACCGTCGGCGCGCTCGTCCACGCCTGGCAGGGGCAGCCGGCCACGCAGCCGGGCGAGAGCGTCGGCGACTGGGCGTGGTATCCGCTCGATCAGCTCCCCGACGGCCTGTTCGTATGCAGCGCCCAGATCCTCACCGCTTGGCAACCCGACCTGGCCATCGACCACCCGCCGGCGCACTTCACTGCCTTCGCCCCAGCCAAGTAGGCGGCGCATTGGCACAACAGCCGACACCGATGCCCTCCCGCGACACGACGCAGGTGCCGCACCCCCGGTTGCAACACCCCACCGCCGAGCTCAAGTTGGAGTCCTCCATGCCGCATCTTTCCATGCGCCGGTCCATATCCTCGGACGGCGCCGCCGGCACCGACCGCCTGCGTCATCTGGAGCAGGCTGCCTTGCGCCACGGAGTCCCCGTCGAGGACGTGCTGCTGATCGCCGTCAACCTGTACGGGATCACCTCCGACCAGGACCGTCACCGGGCCCGGGTCAACCTTCGCCTCGTGTGCCGCCCCGATGCCCTCTGGCAGATCATCGTCCCGCTGAACCAGCCGGCCAGCCCCTTCCGGCTCCGGGGCGACGAGCTGTCGCTGAACGGCGAGGTGGTCGCGCACGTCGGGCGCATCGATGCCGACGAGGCGGTCGGAGGGTACTTCCGCAACGACGGCCGCGCCGCGACCCTCAACCCCAACGCCCGCAGCCGGTGCGTCGGGTGCGGCTGGTGCCCGAACACCCTGGAGGCCGCCGCCGATCCGAGGATGCAGGAAGACCAGGGGCTCGACGCCCTGCTGCACGCCCTCGGCGAGCAGCATCCCCGCCGCAGCCTGGCCGAGCTGACCGAGGTCACCGTCTCCACCGGCTGTTTCGAGCGGGAGGAGGCGGCCGTCGCGCACTTAACCGCCCTGCGGCCCGCTCTGGAGCGGGCCGGCGTCAAGGCTCGGATCGGCTTCCTCACCTCCGTGCTGCGCAGCGACGAGGCGTTCGAGACCATCGCGTCGCAGGTGTCACCGTTCGTGCTCAGGCTGACAGCCGAGCACTTCACCCGGCGGGAGGCACTGATGAAGGTGACCAAGGCCGACCTTCGGCCGGAGCAGATGCCGGACCTGCTGATGCGGGCGCGGGCGGCGGGGCTGGATACCTCATACACGTACATCGTCGGGCTGGACCCGATGGAGGACCTCGTGGGCGGGGTGAACGCACTGGCGGGCGAGGTCACCGCATTCCCGAACTTCCAGGTCTTCCAGGCGCACACGGTGATGATGCAGGGGATGCGGACGCAGGGCGCGGAGAGCCTGGAGTACTACCTGCAGGCGCGTACGGCGATCGAGCGGGCCATGGCACCGACCGGGCTGCGGCCGGTGGGCTGGGAGTGCTACCGGCCGCTGTGGTACTTCACCTACGCGGGAGAGGACCTCGTCGATGGACCCCGCTGACGCGGTCATCGACCGGGTGCGGGTCGAGCGCCTCGACGAGAGCGGGGCGGGTCCGTGGAAGGCTGGCGACAGCCGGTTCGCGATAGTGGTCGAGGCCGGCGGAGTGACTGGGGTATTCGCCCCGGTCGATGAGCTGCCCGCCGCGCTCGTCGCCACCCGGCTTGGGCAGAGCGCTCTGGGGCACCCCGTGGCCGACCACACGGGTCTGTTGCGCAGGCTCTTGGCCGGCCTCGGCCCGCACGCGGCGGGGCTCGGGCGCTGGGCGGTCGGGGCGCTGGACTGCGCGGTGTGGGACCTGCACGGCCGACTCGTCGAACTCCCGGTCGCGGCCCTGCTCAGCGACCGGCCCGCGCCGCGAGTGCCGGTCTACGCCTCCTGGCTCTCCCTGGACCTGGCCTCCACGTCGGCCCCCGAGTCCGTCAAGGCCACCGCCGACGGGGGGTTCGCCTTCACCAAGTGGGCCCTGCGCGGCGCTGAAGCCGCCGAGATGGCGCTGCTGGCCGAACGGGCGGCGAAGTGGGCGGGGGACAGTGTGGCGGTGGACGCCCTGGGCGCATGGGGGCACCTGCGGACCATGGAGGTCGCGCCGCTCCTCACTCCGGAGACGGTGCGCTGGGTGGAGGACCCGCTCCCGCGAACCGACCAGGCCGCGTACCGACAGCTGCGCCGACAGACGGAGGGGCTGAGGGTCGCATTCGGCGAGCGGCTGTCCCATGCGGAGGACGCCAGGGCCCTGCTGGAGCACTGCCGGCCGGAGGCGTTCACGTTCGACGCGGTGTGGTGCGGCGGGATCACCGAGGCGCAGGGCTGGCTCGGCGCCGCACACGACGCGAAGGTGCCCGTCCACCTGCACGGCCGGGCGTTCCTGCCCGCCGTGCACCTGGCCGCCGCGTTTCCGCACGTGTCGGGCGCGGTGGAGTACCAGGTGGTGTGGGAGCCGCGCCGCCAGCGGGCACTGTGCGGCACGCTCCGGCCGGACGGCGGGCACGTCGCTCTTCCGGACCGGCCCGGTCTCGGGATGGAGGTGCGCCGGTAATGCCCAGGCACACGGGCGAGCTGGCGGTCCACGGCCGCCTGGAGCAGCGCGAGGAGAAGGTCCTGCTCGTCGTGGACGAGCGGCTTAGCGGACACGACACCTTCCTGTCCACGACCCTTCGCCTCGACCGGCCGGTGCACCTGCCCGAACTCCCGGTCCGGATCCTCACGTTCGACGACGTCACCGTCCTTGCGCCCCTCGGCCCTGCCCTGCCGCAGGGGCAGGCCGGAGAGGGGTGGAGCGGCACGCTGCTGTTACCGCACGGCGCGCGCCCGCCGACGATCCCCGACGACCTCGCCCGGGCCGCTGCCGAGGCCGGTGTCGACACCAGCAGCTGGTCGCCGGCCGAAGCCCGGCAACTGCTGACCTTCCTGGGCGAGGCTGGCCCTGGCCCGGTGCGCACCGAACGGATCGACATGATCATCGCTGCTCTGGTGGGACGTTCGTGAGCACGGCGGCCCCGGTGCGGCTGGTGAGCCTCGACGTCGGATACACCCTGGGCGAGCCGTCCGGGACGACGCTGACGCAGCGCCTCGTGGAGCTGTCCCCGCTCCCGACCCGCCAGGCGAAGAAGGTCGCTCAGCAGATCCTGCACGCCCTGGACCCCCGCAGCGATGCGACATCGCCGCAGACGGTGTGTGCCGCTCTGAGGATCGCGCCGTCCGCCTTCCCTCACGACCACTGTCCGCCCGGCTTCGACCTGTGGCCCGGCGCGGTGGAGGCGGTGGCACGGATCGCCCGGGTCGTGCCGGTGGTCACCCTGTCGAACGTGAGCCACTGGGACGAGCAGGAGACCGACGTCGCAGCCCTCCTCGCCCCCCACCTCCAGGCCCATCACCCGTCGTGGCAACTCGGGTTCGCCAAGCCGGACCCGCGCGCCGTGGAGACTGTCGCTCGACTGCACGGCCGCGACCCCGTGGAGGTGCTGCACGTCGGCGACAGCCTCGACTACGACGTACGCGGGGCCCTCGCCGCCGGAGCCCACGCCCTGTGGATCACCTCGCGCCCGCCGTCGTCCGAGGCACTCCGGCCGCTGGCCGATTTCCCCGGCCGGGTCACGGTCGTACCGGACCTCACCTGTGCGGTCGAGCACATCGAGCAGACCGTTCTTCCGTCAACCCAGATGATCAGGAGTTCTACCCCGTGAGCCAGTTCGACACCACCGCTCCGTACTACGCCGCCTACCGGCCTGGGATCCCGAAGGAAGCCGTCGAGCTGCTCGCTCAGCGGGTGGCCGGCAAGGAGCACCGGGCCCTGCTCGACCTCGGGTCCGGCACCGGGCAAGTTCCCCTGGCCCTGGCTGGGGCGATGACGGAGATCGACGTCGTCGAGCAGGACGCGGGCATGCTCGCCGAGGCCGACAAGGCGCTCGCCGGGCTCCCGCTCACTGTCCGTCTGCACAACGCTCCGGCCGAGGCGTTCACCCCACTCGCCTCTTACCGGGCCGACCTTGTCACGGTCTGCCGCGCCTTCCACTGGATGGACCAGGACGTCGTGCTGTCGCGTCTGGAGGACATGACCGCGCCGGACGCGACCGTTGCGGTCATGGGCGACGGCAGCCTGTGGACCGCGCGCACCGCCTGGACCGACGCCCTGCGCGCCCTGATTCAGGAGTACCTGGGCAAGGAGCGGCGGGCCGGGGTAGGCAAGAAGTACACGGCGCACAACCGGCCGTACCGCGAGATCCTCGCCGAGTCCGCGTTCGGCCAGGTCGAGGAGCACACCGTCGCCGTCGAGCGGGAGTGGAGCACCGACGTGGTGATCGGCTACCTGTACTCGACCTCCTTCGCCGCCCGGCCGCTCTTCGGCGAGCGGGTCGACGACTTCGAGCGCCGCGCCCGGGCTCTGCTCGACGAGCACGCCGCCGCCGGCCGCGGCCTGATCGAGCCTGCCTCCTTCCAGATCGTCCTCGGCCGACGCGGCTGACCCGCTCCTCCCCCCGGCGCCGGGGCGGCCCCCTTCCCGCCCCGGCCCCGTGTCCCTCCGGAAGGAGATCCACCATGCCCAGTCCTGTGACGTGGAGCGACGACGAGCGACGCCGGTTCGTCGACGACGGCGTCGTCATACGCCGTGGCCTGGTCCACGGCGCCGTCCTGTCCAAGGCGCGCGCCCTCGTCGGCGGCTGGCTGGCCGAGGCGTACGACCCCGCGCGGCTCACCGCTTACACCGAACGCAGCTTCGCCCCCGAGCTGGAGGAGCACCCCGACCTCCTCGCCCTGTACCGGCGAAGCGGCCTGGCGGAGTTGGCCGGAGACCTGCTGCGGCCCGCGAGGCCCGCCCCGGTCACCCGGGTGCAGATCCAGATCCGGCTTCCGCACGGCGCGCAGCAGCCCGTGAAGCGGATGCACGTCGACGGTGTCTCCTGTCCCCACCTGGAACCGCGCGACCTACGCACGTTCACCTTCATCGCCGGCGTCGTCCTGGACGGCAGCTCCACCGCGGACGCCGGCGCTATGCACTACGTGCCCGGCGGGCACTACCGGATGGCCGACTACTTCGCCACGGACTGGGTCCTGGGGCAGCCGGCCCAGACTCCCGACGACATCGACGCCCAGGACGGCACCGCTCTCACCGCCGAGCCCGGCGACGTGGTCGTGATGCACCACTTAGTCCCGCACCGGGTCGGCATCAACGCGAGCAGCACCCCGAGGGTGATGGCGTACTTCCGCGTCAGCCACGCCCAGCACCCCGACCTCGCCCGGCGCGCTCTGTCGGACCCGTGGCTGGAGTACCCGGCGCTCGCCGCCCTCGCCCGTCCCGGCACTGCGTGAGAGGGGCGAGCGCCGTGGACGTCCTCACCCCCGCCCAGCTCCCCGACGCGGCCCGGCTCCTGACCGCCGGACAGATGGTCGCCGCGCCCACCCCCCGCTGGTACATGCTGTGTGCCCGCGCCGCCGACCCCGCCGCCACGAACGCGGTCTTCCGCGCCAAGCAGCGTCCCACCGCCAAGCCGCTGCTGCTCCTGCTCGACTCCCCGGCCACGGCCGAGACCCTGTTCGACCTGAGCGTCGGCGCCCGCCTGCTGACAGGCGGCCTGTGGCCGGGGGACCTCGCGCTGCGTCTTCCGTGGAAGCCCGAGGTGGAGCCTGTCGCGGCGGTCGGCTCCCCGGCGCTCGTCGGATGCCCCGACGGAATACTGGGCCAGCTCGTCGCCCTGGCCGGCGAACCGCTGGCCGCCGCCGTGTGCAGCATCTCCACCCCCGCCGCCGGCGAAAAGGACCACCCGGCGCTCACCGCCGGCCAGGTCGCCGTCTTCGAGCGGACCATGAGGGCCGGGATCGCCGCGGTCGTCGACGGCGGGATCTCCCCGCACGGCCGGCACATGACCATCGTCGACTGCCCCGCGGGCGCCGCAGCGCGCCTGGAGCGGGAGGGCACCGTCCACGTCCGCGCCGTCGAAGCCGCTCTCGCCCCGGCAGGAGGACCGCATGTGGGCTGACCTCGCCCGTCGGACAAACCGCTTGGTGCCCGACGCGTCGGTGGCCGCCGTCGCCGACGCACTCGACTACCTCTGTCTCGCCCAGCTCTATTTGCGCGACAACCCGCGCCTGGCCCGGCCCCTGACCCCGGCCGACGTCAAGACGCGACCGGCCGGCCACTGGGGAGTGTGCCCGCCCGTCAACCGGATGCTCGCCGCCCTGGGCCCGCTCCAGGCGACCGTCCCCGACGGCTACGAGCTGCACGTCCTGCACGGCGCCGGGCACGCCGGCCCCTCCGCCCTCGCCCACGCCTACCTCACCGGCCGACTCGGCCACGCCCACCCGGGCTTGCGCCAGGACGAGGCCGGACTGCACGCACTCGTCGCCGGCTTCCCCCGGGCCGACATCGGCGGGGAGATCACCCCGATGATCCCCGGCCACCTGCACACCGGAGGCCAGCTCGGCCCCGCCCTCGCGATCGGGCAGGGCACCGTCCTCGACGCGCCCCACCGGCTGACCGTGGTCCTGATCGGCGACGGCGAGTGCGAGACCGGGACGACCGCCGCCTCCTGGCTCGCCACCCGCGCGCTGCACGGTACGGGCGACCACGGCACCGTCCTTCCCGTCGTCCTGCTCAATGGGCTGCGCATGGGCGGCAAGAGCCTGCTGTCCACCCTGAGCCGCGCCGAACTCACCGCCTATTTCACCGGCCTTGGCCACCCGCCGGTCTACAGCGACGGGCTCGACGTCGGCCAGCTCCGCCAGGCGGTGGCCGAAGCACTCGGCGCCGCCGCGCCCTTGGGCATTCCGGGACCGTCGAGCGTCCTGGTCCTCACCCTGGACAAAGGCCACGGCGCCCCCGCACACCTCGCCGGCACCCCGGCGGTCCACAAGACGCCGCTGCGCGACCCGGCCGGTGTGCCCGCCGAGTTCGACGCGCTTGCCGACTGGCTGGCCTCCTACCAGCCCAACCAGCTCCTCACCTCCAGCGGCCGACCCCAGCCGCACCTGCTGCCCGCGCTCCCTCTGTCCCGGCCCGAGCCCGACGGCCTCCCGGCGCCGCGCGGCTGCGTCGCCGCCTCCGCCCAGGTCGCCGACCGCGCCGTCGGCCGCCCGTTCACGCAGGTGGTCCCGGAGGTCCTGCGGGCCCGCGCCGAGCAGGGCCCGTTCCGCGTGTTCAGCCCCGACGAGCTGCCCTCCAACCGCCTCGACCTCACCGACGATGACGGGCGCCCGGTGCCGTGGGCGGTGGAAGTGCTCAGCGAGGAGCTGTGCCACGCCTGGGCCCAGGGCTACACGGAGACCGGCCGGCACGCCCTCGTCGCCACCTACGAGGCGTTCGCGCCGATCACCCTCAGCCTCATCCAGCAGCAGCTCAAGCACCGGTCCGTGCGTCGGCACGCCGGGCTCGCCCCACTGCCCAGCCTGGTCTACCTCCTGACCAGCCTGGGCTGGCACAACACCCTCACCCACCAAAACCCCAGCCTCACCTCGGCACTTCTGGCCGGCGGCGACCCCACGCTCCACGTCCTCACCCCCGCCGACCCCGCGCGCACCGCCGCCGCACTCACCTTCGCCCTGCGCAAACTCGGCCGGTGCACGATCGTCATCGCCGGCAAGCACACGACCGTCCACCACTCGCTGGAGACCCTCGACGAGGAACTGCGGCACGGCATCGCGATCTGGCCCCACCTGACCCACCCCGGCCCCGGCGAGCCCGACCTGATCCTCACCTCCGCCGGCGACCTGCCCGCCGAGGCCCTGACCACCCTCGCCCGGCGGCTGCGCGCCGAACGCCCGGACCTGCGCCTGCGGTACGTCCACGTCCACGACCTCACGGCCCTCGCCGAGGACGGCACCCGCCCCCTCGCCCTCGCCCCGGACGCGTTCGCCCGCCACTTCGGCACCCGGGCGCCGATCGTCCTGGCCACCAGCGGGCACCCTGCCGACATCCACGCCCTCCTCGGACGCAGCCACCCCGGGCCCCGGCTCACCGTCCTCGGCTACCGCGACCCCGGCCGCCCCGTCTCCCAGGCCCACCTCCGCCAGCTCTGCGGCCTCGACGACCCCGGCCTGTGGCAGCTCGCCATCACCCTCACCAACACCCCGAAGGAAATACCGGCATGAGCACCCCGCTCCCACCCGTCGCCGGCACCATCGACGCCTTCGAACGCGACGGGTACGCGGTCGTCCGCGACGCGATCACCCCGGACCTGCGCGACCGGCTCCTGACCGCCGCCGAGAAGCTGCTGGCCAGCGACATCACCCAAGGCCGCGACCGAGGAGGCGACGGCAAGGACGGCTTCCGCGGATGCCTCAACCTCGACCCTGCGTTCCTCCCGCTCCTCGCCAACCCGGCCGTCCTGCCCACCGTCGTCCAGCTCCTCAGCCCGAACATCCACCTGCTGTCGGCCCACCTCATCGCCCTGCCCAGCGGCCCGCCCCGCACCATCCGCATCCCCGGACGCCACGGCTGGCACCGCGACATGTACGGCGTCACCGCCGACCTCGGCTTCCCCCACACCCCCCGCATGGCGATCAAAGCCGCCCACTACCTCACCCCCGTCACCCCCGACTGCGGGCTGACCATGTTCCTCCCCGGCAGCCACCGCCTTACCGACGAGCCCGTCGTCCCCGCCGGCGCCATCGACCCACTCGGCGCCGTCACCCCCGACATCACCGGAACCGACGCAGTTCTCTTCGAGAACCGGACCTGGCACACCGGAGGCATCAACCTCTCCGGCCGGCCCCGCATCGCCCTGATGCTCCAGTACGGGTATCGCTGGCTCCACCCCGTCGACGACCCGGCCACGGAACTTCGAGCGGACCCCGCTCTCACCTCCGTAGAACAGCAGCTCTTGGGCCTGCCCGACCGCCACCCGGACGGATCCCTCGCCAAGGGCACCGGAGCCGCCCCTATGCGCTCCTGGTGGCAGTCCGGTCCGTCTGTTGCACACTGCCGCTAGAGCCAGGGGTAAGCCCCCAACGACCCCACCGGTACGAGCAGCACGAGGGAGCACGACATCGTGGCTTTGTTCACCAGTCGGGAGGCACCCGGCCGCTCAGTCGTGACGGGCGAGCTTGACTGCTGAGATGAGCAGGATCACGGCCAGCACGGGGATGAGCACCAGGTCCGGGAACACACCGAGGAGCAGTCCGCCCAGCACGGCCCCGGTGACCGAGCCGGCGGCCATGACCGTCGTGAAGCGGAGGTTGGTGCTGAGGACGGCGAAGCTGCCGTCGCGGCTGTAGCGGGCGAAGGCGACCAGCATGGTCGGCAGGGAGACCAGAAGGGAGAGACTTCCGGCGGTCTTGATGTCCTCGCCGAACAGCAACACGATCGTCGGGATCAGCAGCTCGCCGCCGGCCACTCCCATGATCGCGGCGACTACCCCGATGCCGAACCCGGCTACCACTCCGGAAGGGATCTGGGCCCAGAGCGGCAGCGTGAGGGTGTCCAAGGTGGTGGTGTGGGTGACCACGAGCGCGGCGGCCATGAGGACCATCAGGGCCGCCAGCACCTTGTAGAGGGTGGTGCTGCGCATGCGGACCGCCCAGGATGCGCCAGCCCAGGCGCCGAGGAGGCTGCCGGCCAGCAGGTTGATCGCGACGGGCCAGCGGGCGGCGACCTCGGCGGCCGGGACCGCGGCCAGCCGGGCGGGCAGCGCGAACAGGACCACGACCAGGCTCATCGCCTTGTTCATGATGACGGCCGAGAGCGCCGCGAATCCGAAGAGGCTGATCAGCAGTGGCAGGCGGAACTCGGCGCCGCCCAGCCCGATCGTCCCGCCCAGAACGCCGATGGCCGCACCCGTGCTGAATACGGTCGGTGCTGAGTGCGGCGGCCGGAGGGGATGGAGGGTCTGGTCCGTGCTCATGACGGGCATCCTCGCTTGTGGCCCGCCTCTGCTGCTACGGCGCGCTGCCATCTTCGGGGCAAGGCACCGGGCGTCCGTACCCAATTCGTTCGGACCTCCGAGAACCGGCTGCGAGGGACCGCCTGCTCCGCTGCCCTTGGCGATGCCCGGTGCTGTCGAAACTCGTGAACATCCGACGGCTGTCGCTAACCTCAAACGCCTCCCAAACCGCTGTCATAGTGCTGTTCGTTTCGTGAACAGAGCCACAATGCCTTGACCGTCACTCCCGAAGCCTTGGACGACTTCTTCGCTCGGTTCGAACCGCCTACCGCCGATGAAGACGCAGTCACTTACAACGGTGACGTAGAGGTCATCCGCTCCGTGGTGCGATGACGCCCTCGGCCGTCCCTCCGAGCAGGGGCGCCAGGTGCTCGGCCATCACGAGCAGGGTCCGGTCCGAATAGGCCGGTCCTACGAGCTGTACACCGATCGGGAGGCCGTCGGCGCCATGCGCAATAGGCATGACCAGGCTGGGCAGACCGACGTGGCTGGTGAGGTTGGCCCAGCCGGTCTGGTCGAAGAAGCTCCGTTCGACGCCGTCGACCGTGAGAGAACGGCTCCCGGCTGGGATCGCCGCGGTGGGAGCGGCGGGCGTAATGAGGACGTCGTGCTGACCGTCGGCGAAGAACCGGTGCCACGTCTGCTGGAGCCGGAGGCGCTCCTCGTTGGCGCGGAGCCAGGCGCGGTGTGTCTGCGTCCGGTGGCGGAGGATGGCGGCCCGTGGGCTCGCGTCGTCCGTGTGCAGGTCACGGGCGGCGGCGAGTTCGGCCGCGCCGGCGGCATCGTCGGTGGCGGCCGTCGTGGTGGCGTGGAGGAGCTGCTCGAAGAGACGGAGGGATTCGGCGAAGCCGACCGACCCCGCAGTGCGGTGGACACTGGCGCCGGCGGAGGCGAGTGTCCCTTCGAGGGCGGCGACAGCATCGGCGATGTTGCGGTCGACGGGGCAGCTCGCGTCGTCGGCCCACACCGCCATGCGGAGCTGGCCGATCGGGCGCTGCGCCGTGGGCAGCGTGACGCTCCAAGGGTTGTTCTCGTCGGGTGACGGTGTCGTCAGTGCGGCGAGGAGCAGGTCGAGGTCGCGGGGGTGGCGGGCCAGGGGGCCGGGGGTGACCATGTCGCTGCTGGTGATCCATCCCGGCGGTCGGGGGATGTGGCCGCGGGCTGGGATGAGTCCGTGGGTGGGGCGCAGGCCGTAGACGCCGCAGTAGTGGGCGGGGAGCCGCAGGGAGCCGGCGAGGTCGCTGCCGAGGTCGGCGGGGGTCAGGTGTGCGGCGACTGCTGCGGCGGGGCCTCCGGAGGAGCCGCCAGTGGTGTGCTTGGGGTCGTGCGGGTTGAGCGTGGGGCCGAACAGGGCGTTGTCGGTGTGCAGGTCCTGGCAGTACGCCGGAGTGTTGGTCTTGCCCATGATGACGGCACCTTGGTGGCGGAGCCGGGCGACCGCGTCGGCGTCGCGGGCGGGCACGTGGTCGGCGAGGTCTTCGGCGCCGCTGGTGGTGCGCAGGCCGGCCGTCTCGAAGCTGTCCTTGATCGTGAGGGGAAGGCCGTCAAGGATGCCAGTGCTCTCGTTGCGAGCGCGGCGTTCGTCGGCCGCGTGCGCGGCGGCTCGGGCCGCGCCATCGTCGCGGGTGACGACGGCGTTGATCTGGCTGGCGTCTATCTGGGCGAGGTGCAGGTCCAGCAGTTCGCGGCTTGAGATCTCGCCGCGGTCCAGTGCCTGGAGCTGGACGTGGGCGGGCTGGTGGGTGAGGTCGTTCGTCATGCGAAGACTCGCTCAAGGTGGGGGGCTCGTGCGGGCTGGCGGGGCAGGTGGCGCGCGACGTCGAGGAGAGCGTCGATGTCGTCCATGGGCCCGCTGGTCTGGCGTTCGGAGTCGGCGAATTCGGTGAGCTGGTCGGGCCCCGGCCGGGTGCCTTCGGCCCGGGCGGCGATTCCGGCGAGGATTTGGTCGGCCGTGACAGCGGCGGACAGCTCCTGGCCGTGGAGTCCTCGGGCCCGGTGGTGGGCTTCGCTGGCCTCGCGGACGGCGGCGTCAAGGTACTGGCGGATCACGAACCGGCCGTCCCGGATCTCGACGGCTCGGCGGTAGAGCCGGATCGAGATGCGACGGAAGCGGCGCCGCTGGGCCGGGTCGACCCTGTCGATCGGCAGCTCGATCTCGGGTGCCTCGCTGTAGAAGGCCAGCCATAGGGGGCGCAGGCCGTAGTAGCTGCGGTACTGCTTGATCCGGTACCGGACACTCTGGGCCTGGTCACTGATGGTGGGCACGAGCCAGCCGATCAGCGTGAGCATGGCGCCGACATCGCCGCAGGTCCAGGCAAAGCCCTCCCATTCCGCGAGGGAGGTGTCGAAGGCGCCGGCGATCACGTTGCCGATGCGGACGGCGCTGTATCCGAGGGTGACGGTCGCGCCGAGGGCGACGATGCGCAGGCCGACGCGGACGGACCCGCGAGTGCTGCGGCGGGCCAGGCGCCAGCAGGCGCGGGCGAGGAAGACTTCGCCGATGGTGTAGGCCGTGACGTACAGGGTGAGGTACGCGGCGTACCAGTCGTCGTGCGCGTAGTAGAGCGTGAAGTCGATCGGGTGCGGCGCGTTGGGCGTCAGCAGGGCGAACAGCACCAGCAGCCCGGCGATCACCGCGAAGCCGGCCCAGAGCCAGCGGCGACTGCGCTGGCGGGCTACCTCGGGCGGGGATCCCCAGTAGGTGAGGACCACCTGTTGGCAGGCCAGGAGCGCGACCACGCAGCCCTGCGCGAGGGGCACGGAGATGTTGACGGTGCCGAGCACGCGGTCGAGGTAGTTCCACATCGGCGTGATGGAGAACAGGAACGAGAGCCCTGACAGCAGGAAGACAGCGGCCAGCGCGGCGGAGGCGGGGTCGCGGCGCCGAGTGGGCACGTCCCGCAGGAGGCAGAGGAAGCCGAGCGTCGCGACGACGAGGCTGATCGGGTGGAGCAGGTCCTTCACGGCCGGGCCTCCCGTCGGCGCAGCAGCGTGTGCGTCACCCGATCCTGCACTTCGTCCCCGGAGGGCTCGTCGCTGCGCAACCACCGGTCGATGATCCGGCGCTGGAGCAGCGATGCTAGGAGTTCGGTGTCTCGCTCCTCGTCCTCGTCGTACTTGGTGCGCCCCAACATCATCTGCACGGTGGCCGGGTCCACGCTGGTGATGAAGGCCGGAGCCAGGGCGGAGACCGGTCGGTTCTCGTGGTGGCCGAGCAGTAGGTGGCTGAACTCGTGGGCGATGATGTGGTCCTGGTGCAGGACACTGGTCCACGGGTCGTAGAAAACGTGGACGGCACTCTCTGTAACTGCACATGCCCCGCACACCGAGGGCGCTTGCTCCCGGGGCTCTAGGACCACCG
The DNA here is from genome assembly GCF_042955215.1 of Streptomyces sp. NPDC012466. NCBI lineage: Bacteria > Bacillati > Actinomycetota > Actinomycetes > Kitasatosporales > Streptomycetaceae > Streptomyces > Streptomyces sp. NPDC012466. Next base: position 948,844 of record NZ_JBIBEQ010000001.1, read on the forward strand.
TCCGTCCCGTGCGGCGAGAGACCTCGTCGCTGAGGTCGCGGATATTGGTGACGTGCGGGAGCTTCAGCTCGGCCAAGAGGTCAGGCCGGCGCAGCCTACGTGCAGACCACATTGCTTTCCTTGATCATTTACTGAACTGCTGCCGTTTACGCGCCAGTTGAGGGCGGCAACCCCTCGGATTTTCGTACGCTCTCAACGATCCCCAGGACGGCATCCTTTCCGTCTGCGGAGACGTCGGATAGGCGAAGAAGAACGTTCTTGATCTTCGCGTCGCGAAGCAGCGCGAGCAACTCAAGTTCCTGCACGGTCTTTTCGGCGACAGAATCGTCGAACCAATAGGCGGGATCCACGCCGAAGAACCCTGCGAGCGCCTCGAGATGACGCTTCGTCGGGTTATCGCGTTGCCCGGTCCGCAAGAGCCACAGGTACTGGCCCGACAGCTTGCCCAGCCCTCGCTTCTCCATCAGTTCGGCCACTTCAGCGTTGCTGTAAGGGCCGCGATCGGGCGGGTGCACAGTGTCGAACAGGCGGTTTAGGCGATCCCTGAGCCCCTTGGGGCTCACCTGACCTTCGGCCACTCTTTCATGATCCTTTCCAGGGCGGGCTTCCTCGCAACTTCAGCCACCCTACCCCGCCATAAACACCAGTTTGACGCGCCGATCACACGTATGGAAAGTTCTTCCCCACCAGCACGTTTCCGTGTGGCGCGTACCGCCTGTTTCAGGTCGACCTGTCCGTTTCTGCCGACAGGAGTACGCCGGGCGACGTGGCGCAAGCCACATTCGCCCAGCGTCATAAGTCACGTCTGGCAGGCCGTATTTGATCTTCGATCGGAAAGCGCGGAGGCGACCGTGGAAACACCTTCACCCACATCGCATTTCCGCTGCGGGGAATACCAGACTCCCGCTCCAATTCGGACACAATGGCACACTCTCGGCGTACGGGGCAACCGCGGCAACGGTGCGCTTCGACGCGAGGACGGGCCCCGCCAGGCCCTGTGCGGACGGCTGCGGCACACGACCGTTCGGCGACTCTCTGCAACCAGTACAGAGTTTAAGAACCAAGTCTGGATCTTGACACCGGTCCATGCGTATGTTCGTCGTCCCCGGGCAGCCCGCCTGCGGCGACGAACGTGAGGAGACCGCGAGCACGGACCGGACCGCGAAGGTCCGCAAACAGCGACGGCGCCCGAGAGCGGTAACTCACGGACGCCGAACGCTAAGCGGCATACCCGCCCCGGCAAGGGCGGAGATTGCCCACCATCACCACGCTGAGTCCTTCCGAGGGGCGCGTCAGCGTGGCAACACTGCAAAGGGGAGTATCGCATGCCTCCTGCCCTGCGCAAAAGGCCCTTCCGCCTGGCCTGCGCGGCAGCCACCACCGCCTCGGCGCCTCAGCGCCCCGAGCCGGACCGCACGACCCTGGCCCCGGCGAGCAGCCGGACCCGCCCGCTCGTCTGGAGCGGCCGATGAGCAGCGAAGCCCGCGAGTGGGTGTGGGAGCACAGCTCCAGCCGAGGGGCCGCGCGCCTGGTCCTGCTGTCGATCGCCGACCGGGTGGCCGACGAGCAGTGCATCTCCTGGGCCTCGCTGTCCAGCCTGGCCAAGCGCACACGCGCCTCGGTCTCCACGGTGCGCGAAGCCGTCGAGCGCCTGCTCCTGTCCGGCGAGCTGGAACAGCTCCATGACCTCGTAGGCCCGCAGCGCAGCACGGTCTACCGCATGCCTCTCGCCGCCGAAGTGGTCGCCCAGGCCCAGCGCGAGCAGCAGGAGCAGGAAGACAGCGACACAGCAGCAGACGAGCCCGCGGGCCCCGCGAAGCTTCGGCTCTCGGCTCTGCGGCGGTACGGAATCCGCCCGCGTGAGGTGCCGGAATCCCTCGCGAGGGTCCGGAATCCGGCAGTACCGGAAACCGGCAGGTCGAGGCGGAAACCGGCACAGCGACGTACCGGCCACCGGCACAGCGATGTACCGGCTACCGGCACACAGAACCGTAGTGAACCTGATTTGAACCGGAGGTACAGCAGTAGTGGTGCTGCCGTCCTCCCGGCTGCCGAGTGGCAGGTCGACTCCGCCACCCACACCTGGGCCCGCCAGCAGGGACACCTCGATCGCCTCGGCGAGCAGGGCCTGCGGGCCGCCGACGCGAAGTGGCGTGCGCACCGGGCGGGCCATGCTCCGAGGGCGGCGGAAGCCTGGGCTGCCGACTGGCGCTCCTGGGTCGCCCGGGAGCACGCTCCCAGCCGACCGAACCTCTACGCCGTGCCCGGCAAGAACACCGCCGTACCGGGGGGCATGACGCGGACTGAGGCGCACACCGCCGCCCTGCTTGCCGCCCTCGACGAGCCGACCGGAACGGAGGGCTGACCGTGGACCGCCGCGAAATCGCAGCCCTGCTGGCCTACATCGGCCGACTCGACCCCCGCACCATCCGCACCGACCAAGGCGAGGCCCGCGACCAGCTCGCCCAGTGGCACGAGCTGCTCGGCGACGTGCCGATGGCCACCCCGCACGGCTGGGACGTCCGCGTCGCCGCCCGCCAGCACATCCGCACCTCGCCGTACCAGATCCTGCCCGCGGACCTGGCCCGTCCCTGGGAGAGCTACCGGCGCGACCGCCTGGCGAGGCACTCCGACCCGACACCGTCCGTCGACCCGGACGACCAGGCCGCCTGGACCGCCGAGCTGGTCGACACCCGCCGCGCCGTCGCCGCCGGTACCGCGCAGCCCGCGCAGGCCCGGGCGATCACCAGCGGTCGCGACGGAGTCGACCCGAAGCTGGAGGCGCGGTTGCGGGAGATCGGCTCCTGCATACCGCCCGCCGCCCGAGCAGCCCTCGCGCCCTACCGGCCCGCCCGCGCAGTCCGTGAGGCCGCTGTCGCGCAGGGGCTGCCCGATGCCCTGAGCGTGCGGTGCGAGTGGTGCCTGGCCCAGCCCGGCGAGCCGTGCCGCCGCCGGAGGATCGGCCCCGATGCCGGAGCCCGCGGAACCGCCCCGCGCGCCACTCCGCACCCCGGCCGTCTCGACCTCGCCGCCGCCGAGCAGGCACAGCGCACCGAGCAGGCCCAGCAGCCCGCCTTGGCCTGATCCGGCGCCTCCGGCGCGTGCATTCCGTCCGCTGCACCGCCGCAACATCACCGTCCCGCACCGGCTGCGTCGCACGCCCTGCGCCGCAGCTGGCACCCGACGCCGCACCCGCCGAGCACCGCCCTAGCCGGCCGGCGCGGCAGCACATCGGAGACTCGCCTTGCGCCACATCACTACCCACGACGCGCCGGCCACCGGCCTGCGCGGCATCGGAGACACCAGCTGGCACGTCCGCGGAGCGTGCCACGGCATGGACGTCGAGGACGCCGACGCCGTGTTCTTCCCCGGGCCCCGGGACCACGAGGAGATCGCGGAGGCGAAGGAGCTGTGCGGTTGGTGCCCCGTACGCCGCGAGTGCCTGGACTTCGCTCTGGAGAACGTCCTCAAGGAGGGCGTCTGGGGCGGGCTCACCGAAGCAGAGCGGCGCCCGCTGCACGACGGACTGCACCGGCGCCTGGACTACCGGCGCGTGACGGCCTTCTTCCAGGGACGCGACGTGCACCTGACCGAGGCCGAGCGGCAGGTTGTCATCGACCACGCCTACGTCCGGGGTTGGCGGCCCGACCGGCTTGCCGCCGCCCTGCAGATCAGCCACAAGCACGCCCGCGACCTGCTCCGGCAAGCGGCCAACAAGGTCCTCGACCGCGACCGCAATTACGGCGTGCCCCGCTCCAAGAAGAAGCGGAAGAAGACCTCCAAGGCCAAGGGCACCCCCCGGCCCGCAGCTCCCGGCACTCAGCAGCCGGCAGGCCGCCCGGCAACGTCGACCCCGGCGCACGCCCCTCTCGGAAAGGCAGCATGACCCACCCCGTCTTCGCCTTCGGTGCCACTTCGGACCTCCCTCTCCTCCTCGCCGCCGTCGTGCCCGCCGCCCTCGCACTCGTGCTAACCGCCTGGACTATCCGGCGCCGGGGAACCCGCGCGCAGAAACGTCTCGGCGGCCCGGCGGTCAAGGTCGCCGCCGTCGCTGCCCTGGGCTGCACCGCCTACAGCGCCGACACCTCGTGGCGGTTCGCGGCCGACTACCTCGACATGGCCGGCACCGCCGAGCGCGCCGGCATGTTCGCCGCCGCCGAACTCGCACTGTTCGCCACCGCGCTGATGGCACGGCAGAACCTCGCCGTCCAGGGCGCCCCCGGCCTGCCGGGCACGCTGGTCTGGGTGATCACGACTGTGCAGGTGATCCCCGCCTACGCAGAGAGCGGCCCCATCGGCGGCACGGTCCGCGCCTTCGTCGGACCGGTCATGGCGGCGATGCTGTGGCACCTGGCCATGGGCATCGAACTGCGCCTGCGCACACCCGGCGCCGCCTCGAACGGACTGATCGCCGTCCTGGGCCGGGAGGCACGCGAGCGGCTGCTGTCCCGCCTGGGCATCGCCGCGCGAGACCGCGACGCTGCGCAGATCACCCGGGACCGAGCCACCGCCCGTGCGGTCACCCTCGCCGCCCGCCTCGCCGAGCGCACACCCGAGCAGCAGCGGAACCGTCGAGGCCGGCGGCTGACGCGACGCCTGTCGAAGGCGGTCGGCAGGGCCTCGGTCGGCACCGACCCCCTCCAGCGGGCACAGCTGCTCGACCAGCTCGCCGCCCGGCGACACGCGCTCGCGCTCGCCACGGTCCCGCTCCCTTCTCCCTGGTCCCCTGCGCACAGCAGCACATCGGCGGCCACGGTCCCCGCACAGCCGACATCGAATGTGCCGGTCCCCGTCCCCGGTCCCGACGGTTCCGACGAGCCGGTCCCGGACCGAGGACCGAGGACTCCTCGGGGACCTGTCCCCGAGGAGGCTGACCCGGAAGCCAAGGTCGGCGCAGGGACCGAGGGCGACGAAACTGGAACGACCGCGGGAACCAAGCCCCCGGAAGACGGCGCGGTCCCGGGGACCGAACCCGCCGATCCAGAAGCCGCAGCGCGGGACACAGCGGCCACGAGGACCGACCTCAACAAGCGAGAAGTAGCAGCTCAGGACCCAGATTCTCATCGGGGACCGAGCCTCGCGAAGTCGGGGACCGAGAGCACCGAGGACCGAGGACCGACCGCCACCCAGTCCGGGACCGAGACCACCCAGGACCGAGGTCCGACCGCCACCCAGTCCGGGACCGAGACCACCCAGGACCGAGGACACAAGGTCCCACTCCGCCGGAAGCCGGCCAGGAAGTCCCAGACGAAGAACAAGGACAAGCGTGCCCGGTCCCGCTCTCCGCAGACGGAGCGCCCGGCACGCGAGCTGGGCGAGTCCGAGCGCCAGCTTGTCCACGAAGTGCGCCCCCATGTTCCCGCCCTGCTCGAACGGGACGGCAACGGAGCGATCACCCGGGTGCAGCTGCGCGAAATCATCCGACGTCAGGGCCTGACGGGTGTCGGTAACGACCGACTCGGCCTCGTCCTCCAGGAGCTGCGGAACGAGGACATCACGACGACGAGGAGCACCGCCCGATGAAGACCTGCCACCAGTTCAACACCGTCCGCGCGGAGTACGAGCGAGAGATCGGGTTCATGCTCGCTCACTCCGAGCGGCACGCGGGCAGGCCGGCGGCGAAGTCCAGCGCGAAGCAAGCTGCCTCGGCGAAACAGCGGATGGCTCGCGCGCTCAACAGCCACGTCGGGCGCTGCCCCGAGTGCGGCTGAACCGGCAAAGCCCCAGTTCAAAGCCCGTACCCGCAAACGTGGCCCGGCTCCGTGCCGGGCCACCGCCCCGCTTTAGGAGGTACGCCGTGACTCCGCGTCCCCCTCGTTCTTCCGAGCCCACCGTCGCCGAGGCCGATGCCTGGGCGGACGTCCTGGTCCGCCAGCAACTCCTACACGCCGTCGTCCTCACACCGACCGGGCAGTGGCTCGTCCAGGACCGCCCCGACGGGCCGGTCCGCGTCCTTGCCAGCCCAGCCGATGTCCTCGCGCTGGCCGCAACCATCCAGCAGCGCACCCGCTCTACGAGGCCCGAATCCCGATGACGAACGCACGCAAGAACGGCACCGCCCCGGAACCTGATCCCGACTCCAACTCGGTCTCGGGGCGAGCAAGTTGGGGCGGAAGCGTAGCTTCCGCCGAACCCGCCCCCTCGGGGGCGGGAGATGACCTGCACCGGGGGGCGCAGGTCCTTGAGGCTTCGACCGGGGGCGGATCGAAGCCAGGGCAGGAGGAGAAGCAGACTGAGCCGCGTGTACGCCGACAGCGCGCTCCTCGCGCCCGCCAGCGTCCGCGCCAGTCGCCCGAGAAGAAACGCCTCCACCAGCCCAACACACGTTTCAACGATGAAGAGTTCGCCCTGATCAAGTCCGCCGCCGCCCAGTGCAATCTGTCCGTCGCCGGGTTCCTCGCCCGTTCCTCGCTCGCCGCCGCACGCGACCTCAACCGCACCAGCGCCGAGATCGCCGACGAGCGCGAAGTCATCACAGCCCTGTTTGACAGCCGACGTCGGCTCGGCTGGGCCGGCAGCAACCTCAACCAGGCAGTCAAGGCACTCAACTCCGGTGCAGACGTTCCTCAGCTCGAAGCGACCGTCGCCGCCGTACGGCGTGCCGCCGACACCGCCCACGAAGCCGCCACACGGCTGATCGAGCACCACGGCTCATGATCCCCAGCGTCAACCCGTCCGGGTCGGATACCAGAGGTCTCCTCTACTACCTCTACGAGACCGGCAAGTACGAGGATCACACCGACCCCCATCTCGTCGCCTCCTTCGACGGCATGTCCCCCGACCCCGGCCGCGACCCGAGCGCCACCCTCACAGACCTCCAGCAGCTCCTGGACCAACCAGTGATGGCCCTCGCCAAGCACGCCCGCCCGGCCAAGCACGTGTGGCACACCTCCGTACGCGCCGACCCCAGCGACCGGATCCTGTCCGACGAGGAGTGGGCCGAAATCGCCCGCCGCATCGTCGCCGCCACCGGCATCGACCCCGGCGACGGACAGGGCGGCTGCCGCTGGGCAGCCGTACGCCACGCCGATGACCACATCCACATCGTCGCCACCCTCGTCACCGAGGACGGCCACCGTCCCGACGACTTCCGCTCCGGCGCCCGCGCCCAGGCAGAAGCCCGGCTCATCGAGAAGGAACTCGGCCTCCACCAGGTCGCACCCGGCGACGGCACCGCAGCCCAACGGCCCACCAGCGCCGAACGCCACAAAGCCGAGCGGCAGGGTCGCGAGCGCACCGCCCGCGAGGAACTGCGCGAAACCGTACGACGGGCGGTGGCCGGCGCGAGGAGCGACGAGGAGTTCTTCGACCGGCTCGCCGCCGCCGGCCTCCTGATCCGCAAGCGCGCCGCTCCCTCTGGCGACCTCCTCGGATACAAGGTTGCCCTGCCCGATGACCTGAACAAGGACGGCGAGCCGGTGTTCTACCCCGGCGCGCGCCTGGCCCCCGACTTGTCGCTGCCCCGCATCCGCGAGCGCTGGGCCGGTGACGCGCAGGACGTTCCGGCTGCCCGGCGGGAGGGTGCGATCCGTACGGGGCCGGGCAGTCCGGCCGCCGCACGCCGCGGGACGGCCTCGGCCGTGTGGCAGGCCGTGCTCATCGTCGAGCACGGCGAGGACGCGGTCGCCGCCGCCCACATCGCAGCGGCCGGCGAGGTCCTGGATGCCCTCGCGAAGACCTCCGCTGCCCACACCCGCCGCGAACTGCGCGACGCCGCAACGGCTTTCGAACGGGCCTCGCGTTCTCACGTCCGTGCCGTGCGCGGGCACGATCGAGCCCTGCGGCAGGCCGCCCGCGACCTCGTCCAAGGTGGCCCGGCCCTCGGCCGCGGCGAGGACGGAGCCACCACGGCCATGGCCATCGACATGCTGTTCTTCCTCATCACCGCCGCCGCGCACTGGCACGCCAGGAAGGGACACGCCCAGCAGGCCGAGGCCGCCACCCGGGCCGCCGCGCACCTGCGCACCGCCTACCAGGCCGCCGCCGCCCAGCCCCTAGGCGTGCTCTACCAGCGCGGCCGACGCCTGAGCCGACCGATGCTCCAGCGGCAGACCGTGCTGCTGCGCGAGGCGCTGCCGGAGCTGGCCGAGCAGATCCTCGCCGAGCCCGGCTGGTACGCCCTGGCGGCGACCATCGCGGAAGCCGAAGCCGCCGGCCACGACACGCCCGTCCTTCTGTCCGACGTCGCCGGCCGCCGCGAACTCGGCACCGCGGACTCCGTCAGCGACGTGCTCGTGTGGCGGATACGGCGGACCGCCGACCTGCCCGCCGACGCCTCCCACCTGCCCGAGACCAGCACCGCAGGGCGCCGGTCCTCAACGCGCGGGACGACCACCGGGCGCTCCGCGCCCGGCAGGCAGCGCAGCGGCGAGGACACATCACGTAAGGCCCGGTAAGGCCGCTGGATGCCGGCACGCGGCCTCAGCGCATCACCGAGAGAAGGAACAGCGCCACCGCTCCGCCCGCAATCCACAGCATGGTCGTACGCCACATCGAACCTCGGTGGCGACCAGATCCGATGCGGATGCCGTCGGCATCCGTGCACCCGCAGGACGGACGGGCATGGTGCAGGTGAGGCGAATCGAGCCAGTAGGCGTCGCGAAGTTGAGCGCTCGGGGGAAACGACGACGCCTGATCGGGCACACCGTTGCACCGCCGCCGCTCCGTACCAAGACACGCATCGTGGCCAACTCGTCATATGGGCAGCCGAGAAGCCCGAGTCCCCCTGCTGACCTGGCCGGAGGTGACTGTGGACTTTGCGAATTGAAACCGCCGGAGGCGTGGGGCACGATCATGAAGCGCGCAAGACGAGGTGACGAGGTAGAGGAGGACACCAGGGTGTTTCACCGGATACGCCGCCGGGCCAAGGAACCGAGCGAAGCTCAGAGGCAGTTCGCCGAGCTACATGCACGGCTGCAGGGCCAGGTCCCGCCCGGCTTCGGAGTGCCAGCACCTGAGCCGGAGCCCGCCGAGCCGGCCGCCGTCGTGGACGACTTCCTCCCGCCGGAACTGCGCGTGCCGAGCCACGACCAGGTCGACGGCAAGATGATGCCGTGGAAGCAGCCCCTCGTTCTCGAAGGCGAGATGGCCGCCTGCACCGAGTGCGGCGCATACCGGGACTGGCTCATCCTCTCCACCCGTGGCGAGATCTGGCTGCGCTGCCGGGCAGGCCACCAGCAGCAGGAGACCCGCATCGACACCGCCTGGTATAACCGGCACTCCGGACCGGCGGACGCGACGCACGCCACGTTCGAGGACTGCCTGCGCCACCTCGGGCACTGACCACCACTCCTACGACCCCACCGGGCCCGCAGGCCCGCACTGACCACCCGTCGCCTAGCACCAAGGGGTCAGTTCCGTCATGCGCGTTCGCGTCGCCACCACCGCACTCGGCATCACCGCCGCCCTCCTCGCCCTGCCCGCCTGCGCCACCGACACCACCGGGGCCAAGCACCAGACCCCCTCCTCCCGTACGGGAGAGCCGGCCGACGCCGTCCAGAAGCCGACCGCGCTCTCCTCGGCCGCACTCGAGTCCCGCCTGCTCGACCCGCGCGACCTCGGCAGCGGCTACCTTCCCAAGCCGGAACGTCCGGCCCAGCACGACGACGTCACCGTCATCGGCTGCCCGGCCCTGAGCGAGCTGGGCGGCGACGCGGCGACTGGCGGCACGCTCGCCTTCCCGCACAAGGCGAAGGCGGACTTCATCTACGGCGGCAGCTCCTCGGAGATCTCCGAGGAGCTGTACAGCGACAGCGTGAAGAAGCTCTCCGACGGCATCGACCGGATCTTCGACGCCATGACCGGCTGCCCGACCTATCAGGTCGTCGCGGGCGGCACCCCGGTCGACGTGACCTCGCAGAAGCTGCCCGCACCCCACGTCGGCGGTGACGACCAGTGGAGCCAGCTCCTGACGTTCATCGCCGGGGGACGGAGCACCGTGGTCAAGCAGACCGCGATCCGCGACGGCAACCTGCTGCTGGTCGTCTCCGGCTCCCCGGCCCTCGTCGACCGCCACCTCGACAAGGCCCTCGACAAGGCCACGGCAACGAGCTGACCTGCCCGCCTGTGCCCCGCGCTGCTGCCTCCGACCCGCCATGGGGATGCTGTTGGCAAGGTCGGGGCCTGCGTGACGTCGGTCTCCAAGGCCCGGTTGTGGTCTTGGAGACCGATGTTGTCGTACGGGGTGGGTGTAAATGTCGATGTGTCCTGCCAGGGATGGGGAGATCCCCGCGGAGACGCAGCCGAGTGGCTCGGGCGGCGTTCCCGAAGGGGAGTCTGGCGATCCGGCTGCGAGACGAGCTGGGGGTGCTGGTCACCAGCGGGCTGGGCTCTCCGGGGAACCCGCGACAGTTGAAAACGAGAGCCCGCCAGTACCGGAGGCCGGGATGCACGCCGGACCCTGACCACGGCTATGTGATGCAGGCCACAGGGTGGCTTTCGGGGCTCCTTGTCGGATCGGGCGCGCGCCACCTCTGAGAGGAGAAGGATTCCCCACCGACGTAAGGAGGCGCCCATGGCCGCCGAGGACCTGACGCCCAGCTACTACATGGTCGAGGACGACGACTCCATCGACACCCACATCGCGGAGCGGATCAACCAGTTCAACTGGGATCCGGACGGCGCAGGGGCGGTCATGGCCTTGTTCCCGGTCGACTGGACCGGGGCCGAAGGCGAGCTCGTGACCCTTCGCGAGAACGGGACCGTCGCCCTCGACCTGGACGGTACGTTCGAACTGCCTGAGCCGTTCGACCGCGGCACTCCTCGCACGATGATCACCACCACCACCGGCATGGCGGTGCTCAAGCCCAACCACCCGGACAACCAGACGATCGAGTCCGGGTTCCGGGCGGTGGGCGTCCCGGTGCCCGATCTGGTCCGGGCCATGAACGCCCGCGAGGCCGCGCGCACCGGGGATCGGGCCGCGCTCCGCGCCTTCGTCTCGGAAGGGCTGGGACGGTGGAGCGGATGGAGTGAGCCGGTCTCCACCGCTTTGCTCGGCAACTGGGCGGATTCGCTCTACAACGAAGGCCAGCTCTCCCCCGGCGCGGTGGACCAGTTCCTGGCCGAGGCCAGGGTCATCAACGGGCAGCTCAAGCCGATCTGGCTCCGCCAGGCCAACCGGGAGCGCGTGCGACTGCTCGACGCTCCGCTCGGCGACGGGATGACTCTGTACGACGTGCTCTCCGGGCAGCCCGCGGCCGACACCAGCTTCGAAGGCTTCGACGACCCGCGCCTGATCGAGATCCTGGACGCTCTCTCCGAGGAAGATCAGGCGGTGACCATCGCACGCAGCCGCCCCGGGGTCAACAGCTGGCCCGAAGCCGCTCGGGTCGCCGGCGTCCCACAGCCGGAGGTCGTCGGCGAGCAGGTCCGCCGGAAGGTAAAGCGGCTTGCCAACCAGCTCACCGACCGCTCCCGGGAGACCGGGGACGGTATGGGGGACGGCCGGTGAGCGCCCCCACTCCTGCTCCGTCGCGCTCGGCCGGGCATCGGGAGGTGGTGCTTCGGATCACCCTTCCGGACCTCCCGGCCTGCACCACGATGCTCGGCACGGCCCTGGTTCACAGCGCCGTTCCCGCAGCGTCCCCGCTCGTGGTTCTAGCGCTCGGCGCGATGGCGTACGACGCCGGGCTCTGGGTCGTGCGCCGCCGCGACGGCTGACGACCGGCCTCCCCGACGACCTGGTCGAGGCTGGCGCGCCCGGCAAGGGCGCCGGGGCTTGGGTACATTGCCGCATCCTGCATCGTCACAGGGCGGCAAACCATCCTGGGCATTGGAGAGCGAACGGCCACTTCGCCCGAGAAGCAAGAAAGTCCGGCACCCCCAACTGGTAGGGGGCCGGACTGGGACCGTGGAGAAATACGAGCGGGACGTTAGATGGCCGGCGCGCGCAGGAGGAGCTCCTGGGTGGCCTCGGGCAGCACCCGGCGCAGGACCGGTGCGGTCGAGCTGAGGGAGGCGGCGAAGGCGGCGACGAGGTCGTGCGGGACGCTGGCGGCAAAGGAGGCCGCCCACAGGCAGGGTGCGCCGAGCGCGGGCTCGGCCCACGCCTGCCATCCGGCCGGTCCCGTCTCGTCGGCCTCGGCCGCCAGGGCGTGCGGGTCGGCGTCCTGGATGAGGGGCGGGACCTCGCCGAGGCTGATGTGCGAGGTGAACGTCGGGTCCGTCGCTGCCGCCTGGGGCTGGTCGATGTCGCGGAACCATCCGTGGGCGGCGACGGCGTCGAGGACCAGCTCGGCTCCGGCGAGGGGCACGGTGGGCTGGTCGCTTGCGTCGAGCGCGACGAGGAAGTCGGCCACCGCCTCGCCGGGGACCTCGCGGGTGAAGTAGGCCGACCACTGGGCGAGCGGGCTGCTCGCCTCGGCGCGGGCGGAGATCTGCCAGGCGATCGGCAGCTCCCCCAGGTGGAACGGCTCGTCCGCCAGGCCCCACTGGGCCCATCGCAGGGCGTCTGGGCTGATGTGCACGACGGTGCTGCGCAGAACCTGGCGGTCCTCCGGTGCCTCGTCCGGCTCGTGCCGTCCGCGGACGATCGTCAGGCTCGTCCAGCCCAGGCCAGCCAGCGTGTCGGCGACGACGTCGTAGAGGCGCCCATCGTCACCGGCCAGATGCCGGGGGCCGACCCAGAACGCGGGCTGGCCGCCGGGCGGGGTGGACGAGTCGGGCGGGAAGTCGGGGTACAGGGGCGCCTCCAAGGGCTCGTTGCGGGTCTAGTTGCCGCCGGCGCGACGACGGGGGCGGCGCGGGGGTGCCTGGACGGGGCCCTGCCACGTCAGCTCAACGGCGACCTCCGGTGGCAGGTGCCCGAGCTGTGCGTCCTCGTCACGCCCTTCGGCGAGGTAGACGACGGTCCGGCCAGTCTCGTCGACCGACTGCAGGACCTGCGCCAAGCGGTGGGCCATCGGGAAGAACGGGTTCATGGCCTGGCGGACCGGAGCATTCGGGTCGCAGCCGGACAGCAAGTCGATGAGATCGCCGACGGTCATTTCCGGGGACGTCACGAACAGCCTCCTGCGGTGCGGGGAAACGGGTGGTGGAGCGGGCCGCCGTACGGACGGCCAGCTCGCTCACAGGGCGGGCATCACCTGTCGGTGTCCGCGCTGTCAGAGGCGGCGTGAGGTCTCCAGCACGCGCGCTACGGCGGCGGCGACGATGTCCGCCGGCGTTTCGGTATCGAACGACAGGTGGTAGCCGCGGACCTGGGCGGTGCCGGTGACGGCGATCTTCCATCCCTCGCCGTCCGTGCCGGGGCGTCCGAGCGGGAACCAGCCGAGGTAGAACCGGCCGTCCTTCGAGCTGACGTGCACGTCCGCGCGGTCATCGACGATCAGGTGGAAGTCCTCGGCGGAGAACTGGTCCATGACCAGGGTCGGCTGGCCGGGGCCGAGGTGCCACTCCCGCAGTCGCAGGTCTTCGACGGTGGTGGAGAAACGGGGGCCCGCAGAGGCTACGGTCACGGGCAATCACCTCTCTGACCTGGGGTTTCTTGCAAGGTCGTCTACGTTGACATGCCCTCGCACTCCTTGGCCAGTCTTTCCGCGATCTTTCCTGTCTGCCCCCGGCGAACTGTGTCTCGTCTCACCGATGTGGGATCTCAGATTTCGTGTCGGAATCTCACGATCGATGTCGGATCATTTTCGGATCCGACACGGAGTTGAGACTTGCAGGTCGCGGCCATCACTCGTTCGAGTGAAGCCGTGCGAGCGTACTTCCGTCGGCGTGTCGACGGGAGCACGGTGCTGTTGATGGCAGTCCATCCTGGGTGGTGGGGTATGGAGGCGCAGGTCAGCTTCCGCAGGCGCGGCGGTGGAGTTGAGGACCGGCTCTGGGGATTCGTGGCAGCGGCATCACTTCAGTCGGCTGTCCCCTGGCGGACGTTCCGCTGGTACAAGGGGCAGAGACACTATTCCGGCGCGTACTGGGCGGCGACGGTCGGGGACCATGTGATCTACGAGTCGCGTCTGGAGCTTGCGCGGCTGCTATTCGCTGACTTCGACCCTTCCGTACGCGCCATCGTGGCGCAGCCTTTCCTGTTGAGGACCGTGGTGGAGGGGAAAGCCCGCAAGCACATCCCGGACTACTTCCTGGCCACTGAGCATGGCCCGGTCGTCGTGGACGTCAAGCCACGTCGGCGGTGGTCGAAGCCGGTGGTGGCCTTCACGTTCGCGTGGACCCGGCAGGCGGTCGAGTCGCACGGATGGCGCTACGAGGTGTGGTGCGAGCCGCCGGAGACAGAACTGGACAACATTCGCTTCCTGGCCGGGTACCGTCGCGATTGGTTGTTCAGCCCCGATCTCCTGCAGGAGGTACGCCGCGCTGACCTGGACGGTGTCACGTTAGGTGAAGCAGGCCGGCGTGTTCTGGGACGAGCAGAAGCGCAGGTGCGGGCAGCGATCCATCATCTGCTGTGGAAGCAGGAGCTGCGTGCCGATCTCACGCGTCCGCTGCAGCCCTCCACGAGGCTGAGGGTTCCAGCGTGAGCGGAGCCGGGACTCGGATCGGTGTCGGAACGCGCCTCCTCTACGACGGAGAGGCCGTCGAGGTAGTCGAGTTGGCTGCGACGACGGCAGGCAATGAGGTGGTCCTGAAGGATGGCCACGGCCGTGTCCAGCGCCTGTCGCTGAAGGAACTGCTCTTCTCGGACCTGGCACGCGTGCTCCCCGACGGCCCCGGCCCTTCGGGAGGCGATGCCGACGAGGTCGCCTCGGTGGTCTTGGACCAGCTCATCGCCGAAGAGCGCGAACTGACCGCCGAGCGGGCAGGCCATATCAGGGAAGTACTGACGGGCTATCGGTCGGGCAGCCCGGAGTTGGCGGCCAACGGTGAGCCGCGAGTCGGTTACACCCTGGCTGTGCCGATGGAAGACAGGAAGGCGGCCAAGGCGGCGGAACTCGGGGTCACCATCCGCACCGTTGAGCGGTGGCTCGCCGCCTTCCGCGACCAAGGCGAGGCCGGGCTGGCTCCCAGGAAAGGGCACGTCAGCGGTCCAGCGGCATCGGCGGACCAGCGGTGGGTGGAGACGGCGCTGGAAGTCATGGTCGAGCACACTGATGCGTCGAGGCCGTCACGGACGATGGTGATCGAGCGGACCCGAGCACGAGTGATCGCCCGGTTCGGCCCAGAGGTGGTACCGCAGCCGAGCCGGGCGACGGCTTTTCGCATTCTGGCCGATCTGGAGCGTCGCCATCCGCTGTTCCGGTTGAGCACGAAGCGGAACCGGGATATCGCTGGCCGGCCGGACGGCCCCTACGGGAAGCTGCGGCCCACCAGGCCGGGCGAGTACCTGTTGATGGACTCCACCCGGCTGGACGTGTTCGCGTTCGATCCGTTCACACTGCGGTGGGTGCAGGCCGAGCTCAGCGTCGGCATGGACTGGTACACCCGCTGCATCACGGGGGTGAGGGTGACGCCGGTTTCCACGAAGGCCGTGGACGTCGCGGCAGTGCTCTTCGAATCCTTCCGCCCGCGGCCGTTCGGCAAGGACTGGCCGCGCGGGGCAGTCTGGCCCGAACACGGCATCCCGTGCACCGCGCTGGTCGACGTCGCCGTCGAGGGGATTGGCTTGGCGTCGCCGCCGATCGTGCCGGAGACGCTGGTGGTCGACCACGGCAAGGTCTACGTCTCGGACCATCTGTCCAGCGTCTGCCGTCGCATGGGCATCTCGATCCAGCCTGCCAGACTGCGGACCGGGCGGGACAAAGGGCCCGTTGAGCGGTTCTTCCGCACCTTGCGTGAGGACCTGCTGCAGGCCCTGCCGGGCTACAAGGGCCCGGACATCCACTCGCGTGGCGAGGCCCCGGAAGGAGAAGCGTTCTTCTTCTTGGACGAGCTGGAGGGAATCGTCCGGGAGTGGACCGCGACGGTCTACCACTGTCGTCCCCACTCCAGCCTGGTCGACCCGGGTTTGCCGGGGCTGCGGATGTCCCCGGCCCAGATGTTCGAGCACGGCATGGCCCGGGCCGGCTACATCGAGGCTCCACGGGACCCTGATCTCGCGTTTGAGTTCCTGCCCACCAAGTGGCGCACGATCCAGCACTACGGAGTCGAGATCGGTCGCCGACGCTATCGCGGCCCCGGTCTGCCGGCTACCGGGATCCGCAGCCCTTATGACGGGCCGGGCAAGAACAGCTGGCCGTTCCAAGTCGACCCGGACGACATCACCCGGATCTACTTCCGCGATCCCGCCACCCGCACCTGGCACACGCTGACCTGGGAGCACGCACCGGCGGCGCGCATGCCGCTGAGTGAGGACGCCTTGCTCTTCGCCCGGAAGCTGGCCGCTGCGAAGTACCGCTACCCCGATGACCGGCTCGCCGTCGCGGACCTCCTGGAACGCTGGAACCTCGGGCTGGGCACAACGCTGGCCGAACGGCGTATGGCCCTGCGCCTGTCCCGTGAACAAGCCGCCCTCAATCTGCCCGACACCGGCGAACCGGAGACTGCCTCGCTGCCGTCCGTACGCCGCGCCCTGGGCCACGACCCGAGAACGGCAGCGCCTGAGAGGCCCGAGCCGGCCGCAGAGATGGGCGATGACGACGAGACCGACGTGGACGACTTCTACGCCGACGCTCTGGGGGACGTGTGAACGCTCCCTCGAATCAGGTGAGTCCGGCGGTTCTGACGCTGTCGCGGAAGGAGGATTTCAAGGCGTTCTGCGACGCACCGGGCCGCGTGCAGCCCCCGGTGCTGAGCCGGGATGAGTTGGGGGTCCTGGATGCGGCCGAGCGGGATGCCTACAACCGTGCCCGGCGGCAGTGGCATGCCAACCTAGGCCCGATCCGTACTCCTCAGCTCGCCGCGCTGCACGAGGACCTGTGGGACATCGTGGACAGCAATCTGCAGGACGGGGACAGGGCCAAGGGGGCCGTGGCCGTTGATGCCTTTCCGGGACTGGGTAAGACCACCGCCGTTCTCGCCTTCACCCGGGAGTTCCACCGCCGGGAGATCGCCGAGCAGGGGGCGTTCACCGTGCAGGGGCACGAGCGGTGGCCGGTGTGCCGGGTGGGACTCACCGGCAACACCGGCATGAAGGACCTCAACCGGGCCATGCTCGAATTCTTCGGCCACCCCGGACGCCAGACCTCCACCGCCGCCCAGCTGGGTCTGCAGGCCCTGGACTGCGTGCTGTCCTGCGAGGTCCGCCTGCTGATCCTGGACGACCTGCACTTCCTCAAGTGGCGCAAGACCAGCGGCATCGAGGTCAGCAACCACCTCAAATGGATCGCCAACGAGTTCCCCGTCACCCTCCTCAAGGTCGGAGTAGGGCTCGCGGACAAGGGCTTGTTCAGCGAGGGCGAGGCAGCCGGCGAGACGGCCCTGGCTCAGACCGGCCGGCGTACCACCCGCCTGGACATGCCGCCCTTCACCATTGACACCGACCAGGGCCGCCATCACTGGCGACAGCTGCTGCTGGCCCTGGAACAGCGCATCGTTCTGACCGACAAGTATCCGGGCATGCTCGCCAATGACCTGTCGGACTACCTCTTCGCCCGTAGCACCGGGCACATCGGCTCGCTGATGACGTTGATCAACCGAGGCTGTCAGCGGGCCCAGCGCACCGGCGCCGAACGCCTCACCCTGGACCTGCTCGACCGGGTCAAGAATGACGAGGCCGCCGAACACGCCCGCCGGGAGCTGGAATCCGCGCTGCGCACGGGCAAGGCCACCAGCCGTCCCCGCAGGGCGCGGGCCACTCGTAGGTGAGTGCCATGCGGCGGACCTTGCCGATCCGGTGCGCCCCGTATCCCGGCGAGGCCCTGGACTCCTGGCTAGAGTTCATCGCCGCCCGCCTGAACTGCCCGTTCACGGACGTGCTCAACGCGCTCGGCCTGCCGAACCGTGACCCGGCCATGGCGGCACTGGTGCTGCCGCGCTGGGCCATCCTGACCACCCGCGACGAGCTGTCCTCCATCGCCGAGGTCACCGGGATGGCCGAAGACGTACTCCCCGCGATGACCCTGCAACGCTTCGACGGGCATGCAGTGGTGATCCAGCCCGAACAACGACGGGTGCGCCCGCAGGTGCTGTGGGGCCGGGCAGGGTCCCGGTTCTGCCCCGCCTGCCTGACGGACAGCGGCGGACGCTGGCAGATCACCTGGCGTCTGGGCTGGTCCTTCGCCTGCACCCGGCATCATGTGCTGCTGGCCGACCGCTGCCCGGCCTGCCAGCGTATCCCCCGCATCCGCGCGCATCCTCGCACCCAAACCCCCCGTCCCGGATGGTGCTCAAGCCCCGCCCCTGACGGCGGGCTACGGCCGCCGCGCTGCCACCACCCCCTGGCCGGCACCCCGGCAACCGCGATCGCTCCCGACGGGGCCCTGGCACGGACGCAACGCCTCATCGACACCCTCCTCCAGGACCCCGGCCACACGGTGCGCTGGCCGCTGTACGGGCCGGCCGGTGTGCCTTTGGAGGTGGTGTTGCGCGACGTGAAGGCCCTGGCGACGCTGGTCCTCCACCACGCGGCACCCGAGGACCTGCGCCGCGTGGCCCCGCCCGACGTCCTGGAGCGCCTGGAGCGCTACCGCACCAAGCCCCTGCCCGCGAGGGCCCAGCACCCGCATGACGCCCGGGGTGTCGATCCGACCAGTAGCGTGACCCCCGGCGACGCCGCTGCCGTGGCCGTGGCAGCCACGACAGCGATCCGCGTCCTGCGCGCCGAGAGCATCCGCGATGCGGGCAGGGCCGTGCGGTGGCTGACCGGCCGTGTGATTGCCGATGGCCGCCGGCTCTACCCCGACAGCCTCGTCGCCCGCAGCAGCACGCTCTCCCCGGTACTCGAAGCGGCCCTGCGCTGCAGCCGGGAGACAACCCTGGTTCCGGTGGTCCGTCTGCGCTACCGCACCGTCCTAGGCTCGACCCGGCCCCCGGCCGCGCGCGGTTCCAGGGCGGACATGCTGCCGACGGCGCTGTGGCCGGCGTGGGCCCTGCGTCTGTCTCCCCGGCACGCCGATGGCCGTCCCACAGCCCAACGCGCGGACGAACTCCTCACCGTTGCCTGCCTGCTGGCCGGCAACACCACCTCGATCCAGGACGCGTCCAGCCTGACCGGCACCTCCTTTAGCAGGCACACCGTGTCAGCGTTCCTCGCCGAACTCACCCGCCGCCGCGACTGTGCCGGCGTCCTGCGCGCACTGATCCTGCTGGCCGATAACCTCGATGCGCACGGCTCCCCCATCGACTATGCCCGACGTCGTGCCCTGTTCACCGCCCGCCCCAGCTTCATCGCCCCGGAGAGGTGGCTGGATCTGCAGAAGCGACTGCGCGCGGCCCCGGCCCTCGACGCCCGGCATGCCCAGCGCTGGATCTTCCAGACCCTGACCGGATCACCCCCTCGTCTCGCGCACCCAGACATAGCGCCCGCCACCCGCTCACAACACGGGCAGTACCAGCGTTTTCGCTGGCGGATCCTGCCCGCCGAGCACGAACTGCTCCATCACACCGCACGCACCCTGCTGGACGAGCACGGCATCGACGAACCCCTCCAGTGGACGCCACAATTGCCTGCCCGTGCACTGCGCCATCTCGTGCTCCCCGGGCCCGACCCGGACAGCATCACCCCCGCCCAGCTCCGCCAGGCCGTGTCCGGCAGCGACTTCTCCATCGGCCAGCTCGCGCACACCCTGAACACCGCCCCCACCCACGTCTTCTACCTGCTGTCCCAGCACCCCGTCGACTGGAGCGGGCCACGCTTCCGGCGGACCCAGCGCACTGCCACCCGCGTAACACAATGGCGCACCTGGTACGAACAAGGCGACATCTCCCTGCAAGACATCGCCGACCGCGAAGGAACCAGCCTGGCCGCCGTCCGCCTCGCCCTCATCAAGGACGGCGTCGCCATGCGCTTCTCAAAGACTCAGGCGACTCGACAGTGAGCCCTCTGTCACCGATCGCTGAGTCGATGGCAGGGATCACGGTGCGCCAAGCGGCTCAACAGCAACGATTCTGCGGTTACCCAGCCAGCGCCCACGGGCGGGGCGCCGCCGGATCAAGGGCTGGGCCGATTCATTCTGCAGCCATGCAAGGTCCTTTCGACTCTGCCCTCGTTCTTCCGCCCCCGGCCTCCCACTGGCGGCGTCGGCGCGAGGGTCACGCGTCCAGTGACGTCATGACGTGCTTGATGCGGGTGTAGTCCTCGAAGCCGTACGCGGACAGATCCTTGCCGTAGCCGGATTGTTTGAAGCCGCCGTGGGGCATCTCGGCGACCAGTGGGATGTGGGTGTTGATCCACACGCAGCCGAAGTCCAGCTTCTTGGACATGCGCATCGCGCGTGCGTGGTCCTTGGTCCACACCGACGAGGCCAGGGCGTAGTCGACGCCGTTGGCGTACTCCAGGGCCTGTGCCTCCTCGCGGAAGGGCTGGACGGTGATGACCGGGCCGAACACCTCGTTTTGGATGATCTCGTCGTCCTGCTTGAGGCCGGAGACGACGGTGGGGGCGTAGAAGTAGCCCTTGTTGCCGACGCGGTGGCCGCCTGCCTCGATCTTGGCGTGAGCGGGCAGACGCTCGATGAAGCCGGAGACTTGCGTGAGCTGGCCTGCGTTGTTGAGCGGTCCGTACAGAACGTCCGGGTCGTCGGGTCGGCCGGTCTTCGTGCCGGTGGCGGCCCTCGCCAGCGCCGTCACGAACTCGTCGTGGACCGATTCCTGTACGAGGACGCGGGTCGCTGCCGTGCAGTCCTGGCCGGCGTTGAAGAAGCCGGCCACCGAGATGCCCTCGACGGCCTGGGTGATGTCGGCGTCGGCGAAGACGACGACAGGGGCCTTGCCGCCCAGCTCCAGGTGGACGCGCTTGACGTCCTTGGCCGCGGATTCGGCGACTTGCCTGCCGGCTCGTACGGAGCCGGTGATGGAGGCCATCGCCGGGGTGGGGTGTTCGACCATTAGGCGGCCGGTGTCGCGGTCACCGCAGACGACGTTGAAGACGCCCTTGGGCAGGATGGACCCGATGATCGCGGCCATCAGCAGGGTGGAGGCCGGGGTGGTGTCCGACGGCTTCAGGACCACGGTGTTGCCCGCGGCCAGCGCCGGGGCGAACTTCCAGACCGCCATCAGCATCGGGTAGTTCCACGGTGCGACCTGCGCGCAGACTCCGACGGGCTCACGCCGGATGATGGAGGTCATGCCGTCCATGTACTCACCGGCCGAGCGGCCCTCCAGCAGGCGCGCGGCGCCGGCGAAGAAGCGGATCTGGTCCACCATCGGTGGCACCTCTTCGCTCGCCGTCAGCCCCAGGGGCTTGCCGGTGTTCTCGGACTCGACGGCGACGAGTTCCCCGGTTCTCGCCTCGAAAGCGTCCGCGATCTTCAGCAGCAGGCGCTGTCGCTGGGCTGGGGTGGTGTCGCGCCAGGCCGGGAACGCGGCCGCGGCTGCGCCCATGGCTGCGTCGACGTCCGCCTGGCCGGACAGCGGCGAGGTGGCGTAGGGCTCGCCGGTCACCGGGTTGACGATCTCGATGGTCCGCCCGTCGGCGGCGTCCAGGGACTCGCCGCCGATGTAGTTTCGCAGCGTGCGCAGAACAGTTGTCACTGGGGCTCCAGTCGGCACATAGGTGGCTTCTCGCATGTTTCTTCGAATCCGGATCCGGCTCCACGTGGACGGGGACGAGGACCACAGCACCAGCACGGCGGCGACAATGATCGGCTGCCAGGGTTCCCCGCTTACCCCCGCCTCCGGCCGGCACCGGCTCGGTGCCGGGTATGGGGCTCCGCAGAGCGTGGCCTGCGCCTCTGCGCGTTTCGGTTTGCGCAGCCGGATTTCGGAAAGCGACCCGCTTCCGTCGGCGGAAGCGGGTCGCACCCGGCAGCGGGGGCGGCCTATTCCAGCGGCTTCTCGTCGCGGAAGCGCCGCAGCACGTTGCCTGTGATCTTCGCGATGTTGTTGTCGTACCCGTTGTGGGACAGCGACCCCGTCCAGGCGATGGATCCGACCGAGAAGAATCCGCCGCCGCCCTCCAGCGCGCAGTAGACCATGTCCGAGCGGACCGCCGGCTGCTCGGTTCCGCCCATCCCCGGGAGCATCTCGAAGATCTCCTCGGTCACCAGCAGGTAGCTGTCGGAGAAGGGCCCGGAGGTGGCCAGGACCAGGGTTCCGGGCGGCGAGCCGAGCGCCGGGTTCCAGCAGTCGATCTCGGCGCCGGCCGCGCCGCCGCCGATGATGCCGAAGTCGCCCAGGAGCTCGTTCTCGCCGACGCCTTCGAAGATGAAGGCCGCCCGCGGATCCCGGCTGTCCGCGAGGCGCTCGTAGTAGGTGCAGCGGTCGAAACCCTGGGCCGCCATCCCGACTCCCACCAGACGCTGCGGGGCCTTGCCCTTGTTGCGCCACAGGCCGCTGGCCTCGCCCGAGGTGGTATGGCGACGCTCGGCGAAGGGGGACTGGTGGGGGCGGGTGCCGCCGTCGGCCCGGCGCAGCTCCATCAGGTGCGGGGCGTCGGGGTCGTAGGAGACAGTCGCGAAGAACCCGTTGCCGCCCAGGTACATCAGCCGGCCGCCGTTCGCGGTGAACTCCTCGAGGGCGTCGAGTTCGCGCCGCGTGACGTATTCGGGATGGCTTCCGGTGATCACGACGCGGTAGTCGCGCAGCAGGTCGTAGCCTTCCCGGTCGAGGTCCTCGTCGGTGAGGGCGTCGAACTCGCACTCCGCCGTCTCCAGCCAGTGCACCAGGGACAGGTCGGCGGGCAGGCCCCAGGGGCCTTCGCTCATGAACGAGGCCCGGTACCGCGGCTGCAGGCTGATCAGGGGGCGGCGGACGCTGCCGAACACCACGCCGGATCCGTCATTGTGGATTTCGTACAGGGAGCGGCCGAACTCGGGGTGGTCCTGTAGGACCAGGTCTTCCTTGTGGACGATGGGCGTGTGCCCGAGGAGCATCTCCATGCCGTCCGCCTCGAAGGCGATCCGGTCGTTGGCGTAAGCCAGGTAGGTGGCCGTGGGGAACAGGACGGCGACGTCCTTGCGCCGTCGGCCCGGTCCGACGAGGAAGGGCACGTGCTGCTCGATGCCCTCGGCCCGCAGCCGTACCGCGTAGACGCCGCTGGGCAGGTCCTCGGGTACCTCGAAGGTGAAAGCCGCGGGCCACTGGGCGTCGGCGATGTCGTCGTCGTGGAAGTGGATGGCGTCGAACTCGTCCGGCGCGAGCCGGAAGTCCTCCACGACACCTTGGAACGTGGGCCCGGTGACGCCCCGGACGGGCGCGTTGACGCAGCGGCCGTGCAGCCTGTGCGGGCCCTCGTCGACCACATCCCATAGCAGCAGCCCGTCGGCGCGCTCGCTGCGGCCGAAGTGCCAGGCGGCCACCGGCTCGCGCGTCCTGGAGGCGTCGTCGGTGGCGCGTTCGACGCGGATGCCACCGATCTTCCCGTTGAACGCGGTTGCCGCGAGCAGCCGGTCGCCGTCCTCGCGAGCCAGCGCGCCGATACGGAACGGCATGGAGGAAGCCGTCCAGGCCGCCGAGGCGGTTGCGTTCGCCTGCTCGGGTACGGAGGCTGTGGCGGCCGGTGCCACCCGGTCCGCGCAGTGGTCCAGCGGGGTCTGCCGCAGGGTGATCTGCCCCGCCGATCGTGGAAGTTCGACCTCGAGCCGGTACCACTGGTGGGCCGTCAGCTCCTGTTCCAGGGTGAGGGTCCGCCGCTGACCGCCCTCGCTCCATACGAAGGACGGCTTGCCCTCGTCGAGCAGCAGGGCCCAGCCGGTCATGGTCGCCGCGTCCCAGGTGCCCAGGATCGCCTGGCGTTCGCCGGTGAAGCCGACGGAGCTCTGGCTGACCCGGTAGGCGCCCAGGTTCCCTGAGCGGTTGTTGCGTGGCAGCGTCGGGAAGACGGAGGCGCGGATGACCAGTGCGTCGGGGGTCGCCAGCAGGCCCTTTGGGTCGGGGACTTCGACGTAGGAGCCGGGCTGGCAGGCGTAGTACTGCCCCGGGTACGTGCCGTCGATGGTGGAGGGGACCTCGGCCTCCAGGAAGCCGGGCCCCGCCTGCCCGTCGTATCCGTGCCGCAGGCGCACCAGGGCGGCGTCGTAGGTCGCAGGGCCTTCACAGCTGATGTGGAACGACAGTTGCTCGCCAGGGCGGGCGGAGAAGCGATCGGTGTAGCCGAAGACGTTCTGGGTCGTCGTGCGGCCGCTCGCGAGTGCCATGACCTTCTCGTTTCTTTCTAGTTCTGCTGCAGTGCCGCGGCACGCGCGGTGAAGATGTACCGCATGGCGTCTTCGTAGTCCCCGAAGGACTGTTCGGTCAGGAGCAGATTGCCCGGCATGCCCAGGGCAATCTTCGACACGCGCCAGGGCCCGTCGGGGCCTGCGGAGAAGATGATGTGCTTGCCCGAGACGGGCAGGCTGCGCAGCGCCCGCAGCACGCGTTGGGTGCGGTCGTCGTGCGGTCCCAACGGAGCCGCTTCATGGGCAGCGGCGACCTCGTCGGTGCACTGCTTGCGCAGGCGTTCTTCGCTGCGCAGACGGAACACTTCGAGCAGTTCGGCCGAGCGGTCTGCACTGGTGCGCATCAGTTCACCTCCTGCTGCTGGAACACCTTCGCGGTGCGACGGGGCAAGGACGATGGGCTCACTGAGGATGCCTTTCATGCTTGAGGGGGCTCGCGGGCGCCGGGCCGCGACTGTGGCTTACGCCTCGGTGACGGTGCCTCGGACCGATGCCGAGTGCTGCCCGGCGGTGAGCGGGAGTGAGGTCAGGCGTCGGAGCCGCTGAGCGAGCGGCCGGTGAGCTTGAAGTACGCCGCCACGCCGAGGCCGATGACGAGCCAGCACGAGCCGACGATCTTGGCGTGGGGGTCCGCGTTCCACAGCGCGACCAGGAGGAGTGTGGCGCCGAGGATCGGGGAGATCCAGTGGACGAAGAAGCGGCGGCTGCGGCCTCGGACGACGAAGTGGGTGAAGACGCTGACGTGGAGGAGGATGTAGGCGGTGATCGCGCCGAAGGTCACCAGGGTGGTCAGCAGTCCCGACTGCTCCACGCCGAGGATGCCGACTCCCACCGACAGGAGCGCGATGAAGATCATCGCGTTGAGGGGGACCTGATGCCTGTCGCTGACCCGCGACAGGAACTTCGGCAGCTGCCCGTCGCGGGCCATGCTGAAGACCAGGCGGGAAGAGGTGGCGTTGGAGGCGATGGTGTTGGCGAAGATCGCGATCAGGGCGGCGGTCAGCAGGAGGACCGTTTTGAACCAGCCCGCCATGGCCGTGCCCACCACGTTGTAGAAGGCGTTGTTGACCGCGTCGCCGTCGGCGAACTCCGTCCCCCTCGGGACCAGGATGCCCGCCACGAAGACCTGCACGACGAACAGCGCGGTCACCTGGTAGAGGACGATCATGGTGGCCTTGGAGACGGTTCTGCCGCCGCCCTCGGCCTCCTCGTTCAAGGTCGAGATCGCGTCGAAGCCGATGTAGCTGAGCGCGGCGACGGGGACCGCACCGAGGACCAGGGACCAGGAGCCGCCGTCCGCGGGGATGAACGGGTTGAGCGACAGGTGGGCCTGGCCCTGGAAGATGAGCACGGCTGCCCAGACCAGGAACACGGCCAGTACGACCAGCTGGATGTAGAGGAAGATCTTGTTCATCGTCGCGGTGACGCTGATGCCCATGATGTTGATCAGGGCGGTCGCGGCGACGAAGATCACCACCCAGATCCAGGCGGGCACCCAGGAGACCACTCCAGTCATCGCGCTGGCCGCGAAGACACACAGCAGCGCGGGCAGCAGCAGGTAGTCGAGCAGGATGGCCCACCCGGAGACGAACCCGAGGAAGCGGTTGCTGCCCATCCGCACGTAGCTGTAGACCGAGCCGGCGACCGGGAACCGGACCGCCATCTCCTTGTAGCTGATGGCACTGAACAGCATCGCGATCGCAGCCACCACGTAGACCGCGGCGACGGCGCCGGCGGACATGTTGTAGACGATGCCGAACACCGCGACGGGGGCGAGCGGCACCATGTAGATCAGGCCGTAGATGACGACGTCGGCCAGGCTGAGTGTGCGGGCGAGCTCCTGCTCGTAACCGAGTTCGTGCAGCCGGTCGCGGGCGTCATCCGCGCCGCCGACTCTATCGGACATGGCTTGCGGAGCTTCTGGAGCGTTCAAGGCCGGGCCTCCTGAGGGATGAACGAGCCCCCGGCCGACTGTCGGCGCCATGAGCGGCGACAGCGGGGTAGGACACGGGGGTCGGCAACAGCCGGCTCGGCGGGTGGGGACCGCCTTCAGCGCGGGCTTCTCTTCACCTCGAATATGGTGCTAGGCCACCTTGTGGCTCAATACGCATTCCTACCGACAGCGGCGGTCAGCGGTCCAGGCTGAGAATCCCCTCGCGCAGCGCCGACGCCACCGCGCCGGCTCGCGACGGCTGCCCCATCTTGTGGAGGATCCGCTCCACGTGCGTGGTCACCGTGCGCACGGAGACGTCTCGCTGCGAAGCCAGCTGCTGGTTCGAGAACCCCGCCGCCATCCCGTTCAGGATGTCGTACTCGCGCGGCGAGAGTGAATAGGGCAAGCCGGCCGTCGGAAGCTCCTGCACCAGTACAGCCGGCTCCGGCCGTCCCAGCGGATCGGCCACCTTCAGGACCTGCAGCGAGAGCCACCCTTCACTCGACGCCTGCAGCCCGGTGGCGGCGACCTGCGCTGAGGCCATGAAGCGACGCAGAAAGCCGGTGAACTCGGGCTGCGTGGGCGCGAGCGCCGGGGCACACGACTCGACGGCCCAGGCACGGCCGGTATGGTCGATCAGGGTGGCGTTCGCTCCCGGCGGTATGGCGCATCCGGTGGTCTGCCGTCGAGCCACGTCGCACATCTGAGCAAGCGCGGGCACCAGGGCCTTGAGGAGTTCGGCCGCGTCATCACGGAACGCGCCGCGCGCCGCCGCGGAGAAATGCAGCATGCCCGTGTACACACCGCTGTCCGAGAAGAGGCAGGCGGTCATGCCGTCTGCGAAGCCGGCAGGTCCGAGCACCTCTCGGTACATCGGGGACCGTCGGTAGTCGCCCGGCATGTCGTCGATCCGCAACGGCAGGTGCCGCTCCCGGACCGGCCGGTTCTCGGCGCTCGCCGCATAGCGGTCACCCAGTGCGGCAACCGTCGCATCACCGTAGGTGACCACTCCGAGTGCGCGGTGCGCACGGGCCATCGGGTCCCAGAGCATGAGGGCGCCGGCGTCGTGATGAGTCACCGGCTCAAGCAGCCTCAGCACCGTCATCGCGGCCTCGCGCCGGTCGCCGGCTCCGGCCGCGTAGGCCGCCTCGACCAGGACCCGGGTGTGCAATGGCTTCATCAGTGAATCCCTCTCGAAGCCGGACTACCCCACCCCACGATAGCAACGTCCTTCAAGGATCTGAGGGTGAGAGCCGCGGTTGCACATCGCGCTCGGGGTGACCGCCTGGGAGAAGAAGTCGGCCGGTCCTGCTTCTGACCGGAAAGGTAGGAGGCGTGGCCGGCGTTCGCCCTGCCGATCTGAACGAGCTGCTTGAGCGGCGACGGGTTCCGACAGGTACGCCGATTCTTCTGGACGAGGTGATGCGCCCGGTGGAGCCGCTGTCGAGATGGTTCCGGGTGACTTTCGAGCCATCGAGCGGGGACAAGCCCACTGTCATGCCCGGAGTCATCGGGCTCACCGATCCTACGAAAGACCGGCGTGAACCTGCACCAAAACGGTCGGACAACTGGTCTCAGGCTGCCGGCAAGCGAGCCCGGCCCTCCCACTACCGGGGCCGGGCCCTCTGCCGCGCCGCGCTCCCTCAGGACCGCCAGTGCTAGGATTTTCCCAGTCGGACACTCCCTGAGCAGCTCCCATGACGACGTTGCGACCGCCGCTGGAGACCGGTCAGGCACCCCCCTTCGACACGACGACGGCAGCGACCATCGTGATCGACCCACAGGGGATGGTGATCGGATGGGACCAAACGGCCGAAATCCTCTTCGGTTCCTCTGCCGCACATGTCCTCGGACGGTCGCTCGACCGAGTTCTCCAGGTCGCCGACACCGACTCGTCCCCCTTGCTCGCCGAGGCCGCCTCATCGCCCTGCCCTTGGTCGGAGACCCGTAAGATCCGCCGCGCGGACGGGACGTCGGTCAGCGTTGTCCTGCGCGTCAGCCCCCTGAACCATCGGACCACGGGGGCGGCGAGCGTCATTGTGGCTGCCACAGCCGATGAGACGCACAGATGGATGACCGACCAGTCCATGCTGCGAGGGCTGTCCACCCAGTCGCCCATCGCGCTCACCGTCTACGGCCCCGACCTGCGTGTGCGCTGGATCAACGACGTGCTCCAGGAGCAGATGGGCCTGACGCGCAGCCAGTGCATCGGCCGCTACAGCACCGAACTCCTCCCGCAGGGCATGATCCTCTCGCCGGGGTACACCGGCGTCCTGGAGGACGTCATGGCCGAGGTGCGCGACACCGGTGAACCCGTCTTCGACGTGCTCTACAGCAGTCCCACGCCGGCCGACCTGAGCCACCAGCGGATCTGGTCCTGTTCGTACTTCCGGCTGTCCGCCATGGACGGAAGCCCTCTCGGTGTGTGCGAGTCCGCCTTCGACATCACGAACCGCTACGAGGCACGACTGCGCGTCGAGCTTCTTGGCCGTGCCAGCCGGATCGGCACCAGTCTCGACGTCGTGCGCACAGCGCAGGACCTCGCGTCGGTGGCCGTTCCCGACTTCGCGGACCGCGTCGAAGTGGACCTCGTGAAACAGGTCGTGGCCGGCGACCAGCCTCCACCCGCCGACGGCGAGAGAGGCACCTCGGTACGACGCGTCGCCGAACGCAGCGCACAGGTGACGTCCGCCTCTGTGCCGAGCCTCGGGCTGCTCCTCTCGGCCGAGACCGACGGCCCCCGCCACCTGGTCCTCCCCCTGTCCGCCCGTGACATCGTCCTCGGCGCGGTTGCCTTCACCCGCACGGTGCCGCGCCACCCGTTCACCGCTCAGGAGGTCACGCTCGCCAAGGAGTTGGTGTCCCGAGCGGCCGTTTGCATCGACAATGCCCGCCGCTACGCGCGCGAGCACACGACCGCTCTGACCCTGCAGCGCAGCCTGCTGCCGCAGGTCATGCCGCAACCCACGGCTGTCGAAGTAGCCCACAGGTATGTGCCGACCGCCGGTCCGCTCGGTGTCGGAGGCGACTGGTACGACGTCATCCCTCTCTCCGGGGCGCGGGTCGGTTTCGTCGTGGGGGACGTGGTGGGCCACGGCCTCAACGCCGCGGCCACGATGGGACGACTGCGCACTACGGTTCGCGCTCTTGCCGCACTGGACCTGGCCCCAGACGAATTGCTGGCCCGGCTCGACGACTTGGTGGGCCAGGCCCGGGTGGGAATTCACCGGCCGAGCAGTGAAACTCCGGAGGACGAGGCACTCGGTGCGACCTGTCTCTACGCCGTCCACGATCCCGTCACCGGTACCTGTACCGTCGCGAGCGCCGGCCACCCGGCCCCGGTCGTCGCCATGCCTGGGCAGCCCCCGGATCTGCTGGATCTGTCAGTGGGACCACCGCTCGGAATCGGTGGTCTGCCCTTCGAGTGCGCCGAAGTCGGCGTTCCCGAAGGGAGTGTGCTGGCTTTCTACACTGATGGGTTGATCGAGTCCCGGCGTGCCGGAATGGATAGTGGCATGGCGAGTGTCCGCCGCGCTCTGGCGGATCCCGCACTGGATCTCGAGGCCCTGTGCGACATGGTCACCGCTCCGGTCGCCCGCGGTTCGGCCGAGGACGATGTGACGTTGCTGCTCGTCCGTGTCCACGCGCTTCCCGCAGAGAACAAGGCGAGTTGGCGCGTCGCCCGGGATCCCTCAGCCGTGGCGGGCGCGCGGGAACACGCGCGGGTCCAGCTGGAGCGTTGGGGACTGGAGGAGATCGCTTTCGTCACGGAACTGGTCGTGAGCGAACTCGTGACGAATGCGATCCGATACGGCACCGACCCGATCACGTTCAGGATGCTCCGCGATCAGCACAGAACCTTGATCTGCGAAGTCACCGACGCAGCGCATACGGCTCCCTACCTTCGACGCGCCGCCCACGACGACGAGGGCGGCAGGGGGCTGTTCCTCGTCGCCCAGTGCACAGACCGATGGGGAACCCGCTACACCCGTGAGGGCAAGACGATCTGGGCGGAGATCACGCTCATGCTGTCCGGCTGACCTGGCGCGTCACCGTGCGGACCCGACGGCCCACTCCCGTGCCAAGATGAAGGCGTGATCCGCGACCCTGCCGTCGGCGCCTTCCGGCTGTGCAGCCCGGACAAGACCGCCTCCAACCGGCTCTGCCTGACCGACGCCGAGACCGGCCAGGACGCGCTGCTGGCCACGTACGAGGCGTTCGCCGCGGTCAACACCAGCCTGCTCGTCCAGCACCTCAAGCACCGCAGCGTGCGGACCGCCACCGGGGCCGCCGAGCTGCCACGCGGCGGATGACACGAGCCGCGAGATCCCACAACGCGTGTGGGATCTCAGATTCCGTGGCCGAATCTCACGACCAACGGCCACCCAGTGGCCGATCAGCCGCAACCCGAGGGGTTGGTCAGACGGGCGCGGCATGGATCAGACGTCACCTTGGGAAAAGACAGTGACGGTGTCAGGGTCTGCTCCTATCTTCAGACCATGACCGTCACCGCACGGCGGGAGCTGGTGAGCCCGGCGACCCGCAACGCCTTCCGCTCTCTGGCCACGGACCTGACCGTCCGGATTGTCGCCGAACTGTGGGAGGACCACGGGTTCGCGCCCATCCCGCCAGATGAGCTGAAGTACCAGGACTCAGGCCAGCGGCGGACTGAATTCATGCTCTACGCGGAGGGCGTGGACTGGTCGGATCCGAACCAGGTTCGACGTGTACTCCTCGTCTTCGAGGACTTCATTCGCGCGTACCGGAACCCGGACGATCAGGGAACCCCGAAGTGGCTTGACGACATCAGGGTCCGCTTGGAGCGGGACGGCTTCACTCTCGATAAGGAGGGGAGGATCTCCTGGTCCAACCCGCCAGTGCTGGTCCGCGACCTCAGTACCCTGAGCGACGCCTCCGGCATCACGATCGAGTTGGAGCGCATCCGGAGGGACCTGACCACCGATCCCCATGGGGCCATCGGCGCGGCCAAGCAGCTCATCGAGGCAACGGCGAAGACCGCTCTTGGGGAGCTGAACATCGAGGTCGACCGGAACGCCGCGCTCCCAGCCCTGATCAGCACGGTCCAGAAGGCGCTGAAGCTCGACGCTGGCTCGGCTCCTGATGGGCCGGACGGCAGCAAGGCCGTGAAGAGAATCCTTTCGGGCTCGGTGAACATAGCAGTCGGCGTCGCTGAACTGCGCAACCAGGGCTTCGGCAGCGGTCACGGTCAGGCGAGCGCACCGTCTGGGCTTGGAGTGCGTCATGCCCGCCTGACGGTCAATGCTGCCGTGACCTGGTGCGAGCTGATCCTCGACACGCTCTCGGACCCCGCCGCGCCGTGGCGCAAGACCAAGGTCTGATCACTTCGCGAAGAGGGCCAGGTTTCGGGGTGGAGCAGATCGCGCCACCCCGCAGGGCGTGACTTCAGCTCGCCAACTCGGACCTCCCGCCCACCGGTCTCGGCGGGCCCACTACACCCTGAGGAAATGCCCCGGCCGTGAGACGGACCGGCTGTGCCATCAACTTGAGACAGCGTAAGAGCTGCTGGTCAGCCAGGACGACCGGTACCACGAGCCGCGAGATCCTACAACCGAAGGTTGAGCGTTCTCACCGAACTCTGACCGCCTTGCGGGCCTACTGAGCCAGAGGTACCGCGCAGGTCGGAGTTGCTCACCACCGACGGCCCGCAGGTCAGAACCTCGCCCGGCTCGCCAGCTGACACCACTCTGTTGTCATCGTGCGATACCTCAAATCGGCCTGCGAGCAGCACAATTGGTTGCTAATTCACCTGATCTAATGGAACTCCGCCGTACTAGTTCGGCATTGCCCGGGCGCGGGTGGCAGATTCCGTGGTGCACGTCGGTGGCTCATCACCGGCGTCCGCCTCATGCCGCCGTCGGCGGAGCAGGAGCAAGCTGCGAGACGTCCAGACGCCACCGAGGCGTTGTTGGGGCTGATCGTTCTTCGGGCGTTGGCAGGTGGGCCGTACGGGGCGAGGACCGCCGCACCCTTTTGCAGGGTGTTGGCCCGTTCTTCGTCGGCACGAGGCTTCGGCGCTCGGGCGCGTGACACGCTCCCGAGGGACGGGAGTTTCTGTGTTGGCCCGGCAGGCCCGGGTGGAAGGACAACACCATGGTCGCGAAACGACCTGATGGCATTTTCCCGCACATCGGCACCGACGCCTGGGGCCGGAATCTCGCGGACGCCATCGAGAACACTTGCGCGGAACTCGGGGTCGTACCGCCTCCCCGGCAGGCGATCACCGAGGGGCTGGCCACCGCTCTCCCGGACACCGAGATCAAGGGCCTGATCGCCAGCCGGAGCAACAAGAAGGTGCTCAAGCCCTCGGCTTACCGTCTCGTGCAGGCCGGGGACGAGCAGGTACTCCTGCTGATGTGTGACGTCCATGGTGCTGCGGTGGTCCCGTGGGACCTCAACGACCGCACCGTCGGCTGCTGGTCGCCGCCCGTTGCTGAGGCCAGCCAGCGCGTCAAGGACCTCATCGCCGCCGAGCTGGCGCTGCACGAAGCCAGGAAGACCGCGAAGACCGCTGAGAAGGAGCGGGAGAGCTGCCGCCGCGCGGCCGGTGACGACACGTACGCCGCGCAGGCCCTTGCTGCGGCCACGCAGAAGCACGAGGACGCTGAGCGCCGCGTGGGGGAACTCGAAGGCGTGCGCCAGGCCCTCCTCACCGCCCTCGGTGGCCGACGGCCGCGTCCTGTGGTCCGGGCGGCGCAGGAGGACGGGGAGCCGAAGGCGGCGCTCACTCTCGCCGAGCAGCCGTACGAGGTGGCCGTCCACATGCAGCGGTACGCCGCCGAGAATCTGGAGCGTGCCGGCAAGACCCGCGGCTACGACCTGGCCGAGTCCCTCGTGGACGCGGGTCAGCTCTCCAAGGGCATGAACGTCATGCAGCAGTGGCAGATCACCCGCCCCGACGGCACGGTGTCGAAGCTGTGGCGGCTGGCCGCCGTGACCGGGAACAACCGTGCACTGGCCCGTCTCAACATCTTCCGTGTGCGTCCGGAACACCTGGTCACGGGGATGCCCCAGTCCCTCCTGCCCATGCCGAAGGGCAAGAAGGCCAATCCCGAGCTGCTGCTGCTGAGCCAGCGGGAGATCCTGAACCGGCTCTCCGACCGGCTCAACGAGGCCGCCGCTAAGCCGGAGACGGAGGCGACCGACCCGTCGGTCCGGGCCGGGAAGATCGCCACGGTGTCCGCGGAGATCGTGATCGGCTGCACCAAGCCGGCGGCTCTGGAACACGTCCTGCGGACGCTGAACGTCAACGACCACCTGCGCGGCATCCAGCCCTACGACGAGGACGCACGCCTGATCGCCCTGTTCGCGACGCTCGTCGACGCATACGCCAGGGAATCGCTCCTCGCGGACGCGCTCGCCGAGGCGTTCCCCGACGCGCGCGGCGCGGACCTCCTCGACCTGGTCGGGGTGCGCGACGCGCTGACCGCCAACGGACCGCTCGACCCGCTCGTGCCGCTCGTGCCCGTGGGCGACGACGTCTCCCCGGCCGTGCTCCGCGACATCGCGGTGCGCGCCATCACCGCGCTCGTGTTCCCCGAGATCCCGCCCGAGGCCCCGAAGCGGCCGACCGCACGCACCGTCCGCGACACGGGGCGCTTCTGGCCGATCGTCAGGGGCACGCTGCAGGAGCCGGCGTGGAGCCAGACCAGGGCGAAGACAGCAGAGGCACGCACCCGCCTGTGGTCCGCCGCCATCGCCCAGCTGTTCCTGCACCGGGGCAACATCCTCTCCGCCCTCGGCTTCTTCGGCGTGCCGGAGACCGCCAAGGGCGCCGGGCAGGACCCGCGGTCGCTCAAGGTGCTCCTCCTCGGGGCAGAGGCCGGCGACGCGACCGCCTGGGCCGCCCTCGTCCAGCGCATGGCACCGGCGCTGATCCACGCCCCGCAGCCGTTCATCACCGCTGGCCAGGGCAGCGAGGCGGGCGACGGACGCAAGGGTGTGCGGCGCACCCCTAAGAGCGCCCTCGCCGCCCTCACTCTGGCGTACACGGCAACCAGCGCCCCGAACATCAGCCGGGCACTCCTCCTCGCGTTCGCGAAGGCCGTGCTGGAGCACCCGGACGCGACGCAGCCGCCCGAGGCGGAAAGCGGTGAGCCTCTGGTCTGCTACGGGGAGCGGCACTGGGTGGAGGGCCGGGCGCCGATCACCGCGGGGATGGTAATCGCTCCTGACACCGAGGGCCGGCCCACCCACTACGTCGCCGACAAGGCTTGGTTCGACGAGACGTTCCCCGTGGAGCTCGGCCGCCCGACCCCGGGGAGCCCCGGAAGCACCACCACTTCCACCACGGCCGGGACCAGCACGGATCCCACTGCCACCGTGAACGGCGCTCCGCCAGCCGACCCGCACGACCAGCTCGCCACGCTGCGCCGGGAGCTGCCCGCGCGTGTGGAACTCGTCGAGAGCGGCTACCAGCAGGCCGTGGACTCCGCCCACACCCTGATGACGGATTTCGAAGAGGCGCACCGCCTGCGAGTCCAGCTCGGAGAGGACGCGCTCCCGGCCGAGCAGCGGATCGAGTGGATGGAGAAGCTGACGAAGGTCCGGGCCGCGGCCCAGGCCAGCGTGACGACGCTCGAACAGGTAGAAGCGCTGATCCTTCAGGTCTGACCGGCGCGGCAGAACCCGAGACCGGCATGTGCCGGGGGGCTCCTCAAGGCAGTTGAGGAACCCGCCTCCTGTTCTCACCAGCCGCATGACCGGCGGTCATGCGGCTGGTTCAGCCACGTGCCGAGAGCGGGCAGACTCGACCGAGACAGTCAAAGTTCGGTGAGCACGCTCAACCTTCGGCGAGACGGGACAAACTGCCCGATCCCCACCTCGGACGCAGGTCTTTGTCCGCTGCCATCCAATCGAGGCGATTGACATCGAACTCATTCGTTCTCGCTTCCTTGCCAGTGAACCTAGTCGTGGGAGGCAAACGAACGCCGGGGTTGTGAAGTGGCTGTATCGGCTGGGTGCAGAGCGCGGAGCCGTACGCCGAGGTCTTGTACACCGACGCAGATCGAGCCCTCTCCATCGGGTGTGGCCCAGATACGTCAGCGACCTTGAACGCCTCTCCCCGTCCCCGTTCGGCCTGGAGCTACCTACTTTGCAGTCGGGTCTGAGCGAGAACGCCAGGACCCTGTGACAGGGGTCACAGAGCCGATCTGAAGAAAAATTGTCGGATGCGGCTCCAGCAACGCCCAGAGGGAGAAGCCTCATTTCCACGAGCCCTCATGGAGTCCGCATGTATCCCTCTCTGCACGCCGGCGAGTTCGCCAGCGCCCTTCAGGCCCTTCGTCCACGCGCCCCCCAAGACGGCGAGGTAACCGTCGGTGAAGACGGAGTCCCACGGGTGCACGTCGTGGTCGCAGTCGAACTCCCGGTGCCTGAGCCGTCACTCGAAGGACTCGCGCGGTACACGGAGTTGCTGGCTGAGTCCTGGAGTGCGGGGAACCCCTTTCACCCATGGGCGACAATGGACCACCAGCTTTTTGAGGCGCAGTACAAGGACGCGCCCCGCCCTCAAGCAGCCGCTACCGCTCCTGCCGACCTCGCTTCGCGCGTGATCGCGAACATTGCGCGGTGGCGGGCAAGCATGGAGAGCCACCAGTGCCCGGCCAGCCACAGATGCCGCTGCCCCAAGTCGGACTCTCTGCGGGTCATCGACTCCGTGCTATGTACGGCTCTGATCGAGCTGGCATCCGTTGGCGCGGTACCGTGGCCCCTCGTTACCCGCGAAGCGCTGCTCGCCGCTCTCGTCGCACGCAACGCTGCGATCGAGGGCGACGCTGAAGGCGTCGACGCCTTCAGCCGCACTTGGCTTAGCCTCGCCCGACCGGAGAGCTGGCGTGAGGCCGTGGAGATGGCCCTGCTGGGGGATTGGGTCGAGGCGCTGGGGGGCGGATGCACGCACGATCCCTTCATCACCGACCTGCTGCATCGCCACCGCAAGACAGAACATAAGAGGCTGCAACCTCTGTGGGAACGTCGAGTGCAGGGCAAGCGAACGGCGGTATTGAGCCGACCTGTTGGCGACGGCCTAACGTTGGCCGACGCGCTCCCCGGCGCACAGAGTCCAGAAGTTCTGCTGAACGACGCGTTCATCGATGACCGGATCAGCACTGTACTGAGCCAACTGCCACATGCGGACACGGAGATCGCACTCAGCTGGGCCCGCACTGGGGACAGTTGGGCCGAGACCGCAGACAGCGCCGGGCAGGAAACGGCGTACGGGGAGCGGGTGCGGCGCAAGCTCAAGCGCCTGGGCTCCGAGTACAAACGCCGCCAGGAGCACGTCGTTCGAGGAGGCGGAGCATGACCATCCTCGCCGCCGCGCTGCCGGAGTTCCTCGGCTCGTTCGCCGCCGCCTGCGCATTGTCCCTGTGCGCCCTGATCGTACGAAGGTTCCGTGGCCGCCACGTCGACGACGGCGACCGCAACGTCGACACCCAGCAAATACCCCGACAGGACGGCCCGGGCCAGGCGGTCGGGCCATGAGTCTCAAGACCTAAAGGTCACCCCGTGGCGGGTTTCTGGCGCCAGTTTCGCACTCCCTACTCGGCTCCTCGCCACACACCTGATCAGGGAAGGGCGCATCCGACGGCTTGTCATGCAATCCAGTCGTCGCAGGCCAGGGCGTTGCTGTCGACAAACTTTGATGTCAACGGACAGTCTCGTCGACAGCCGGATCACCCCCGTCACGGCCCCGCAGACGGCTCGGCACCCGGGGCCGGGAGAGGTCTGGGGCCGTGCCAGAGTGATCCGCATGATCCCCGCACACGTCCCCGACGAGCCGCCGCTGACGTACGCCGACAGTTTCGACATACCAGTCCTATTCCGTAACGGGCCCGATAAGAAGCCCCGGCGGCAGTGGCGGACGGCCAAGCACAAGGCATGGACCGGATCGGACGGATTCCCGGCCGCCGACGGCTGGTACGCGCCGACCACCACGTGGCGGGAGATCATCAAGGCCGCCACCGAAGTCGGCCGCGACGTCACCCCGCACCTGCAGAACCAGCCGCGCTACGCCCACGGGGAACTCGTCGCCCGCGTCTCCCCGCTGTACGCCTACCTCGGCGCACACCCCGTGACGCCCCGGCATCCCGTGCCGGGGGCCAAGGGGCGGCGCCTGACCTGGAATCCGGTCTACGCGCACGGCACCGAGCGCAGCGCGAAGAATGCCGCCGGCTACCGGCTGGGCATGACGATGACCGAGTGGGCCTGCCGCTCGCTGCTGGGCCTCGGCCAGACCGAGCACCTCGAACTCGGCGGACCCGTCCCTGCTCTGTATGACACGTTCAAGGATCCGAAGAAGAAGCTGCCCGACCTGTGGGGGCTCCACGAGACGGAGGAGCTTTACTGGCTGATCGAGGCCAAGGGCGGCGACGTGGGACTCAGGAGACTCCGCGAGGGGTGGGCGCAGCTGGCGGCCGGCAGCAAGGCCCTCGGCGCGTACGGGCACCGCACCATCCTGGTCGGGGCGTCCGTACGGCCTGACGATGACCTCTTCCTCACGATCGACCACGACCTGCACCCCGGCCAGGCGCCGCTCGCCCCTGCCGGATCCGATGCCGACGACGAGGCAGCGGGCCTGGGCAACCTGGAGGATCGCCTCGGCGACAGCGACGACGCGCTCATCGGTGCCGCCCGCGCCCAGATGCTGGCCTACCTGGCACTGCGTTCGGCTCCCGCCTCGCAGCTGCGCACCGTACCCGTTGCCGCCGACCGCGCTTCCCGCCGCCGGCGCTCCGGGCTGACCACGCCCCTGGAAGACGACAGCCTTACTCTCGCCATGCGGGCCGACGCCCGCAGAGCAGCGACCGGCACAGAACAGCACGCCTTGCGCGTCGGAATCCGTTCCGTGGGCCTTGACGATTTCCTGAGCTGCCGCATCCCCGGCACGGAGGTCCACCTCGGCATGTCCCGGAAGCTGTTCGCCGCCTGTGAGCGCCTCCACGAGGAGGACCTCGCCATCGCCCGGCGCACCCCGGGACTGCGCGCCGAGGACCAGCCGCCCGCCGACCTGGACCTCAGCGACGAAGCCCAGGAAGAACAGCGACTCACCCAGCGGCGCATCTTCCGCGAACAGCAAGAAGAAGCCCGCCCACGGCTGCGCCCCCTACTCCGCGACGCCTACGAGCGAGGTGCAGCGAGCGACTGGAGCGACCTTCTCCGTCGTCCCCAGGAGCCGGAGCTCGACCTGGAGGGCGACGAGAGCCTCCTCGAAGCAGCGACGCCGGAAACCTACGTGGCCGTCAGCCGCTACGACCTGCCCCCCGCACGCGCCTAGCTTTCCGCGCGCGACGACCGTCGCGAGTCGGCCTTGTCCGTCAGCCGGCGGCTGCTGAGGTCGATAATGCCTGGCGAGCAGGCGATGGAGCGGCAGCCAGCCATAAGCCGGGGGATCGCCTCACACGCGAGTACGGCCGCCAGGCCGTGCCCCACCATGGGGGATCCAGCGCTCACTCGATCCATGACGAGCAGCGCTGAGCCGACGTACTCCAGTCCTTCACTGACTTCGTCGGTGAAGGAGCCCGTCTCGGGGTCGAGAAGGACCCGGGCGGTCTCGTACAGTTCTTCGGACTCCTCCTCCATGGCCCAGAAGGCATTGCGGCCTCGGTCGAGGTGCACCCGGTAGAACGTCATGGACCCGACGGGGACGTCCTCGACCGCGCGGGGCCGGGCGTCGGGGGCCGCGTACCCGCTGGGGCCGACCAGTTCGTGCCCCGCGGCGCGGGTGCGTCAGCGGTGCAGGACGGCAACGTCCCAGCGTGTCGGTCGGCGGTGTGTCCCAGAGTTCGTCGTCGTAGGAGATGCGCAGGTGCAGCTCGGAGGGATCGCCGGGGAGCGAAGAGGGGTCGATCACTGCGGCAGCGTATCGAGGTCCGCGCGCGTTCGTGGACGACAGAGCCCCCGGATTCCAGGCGGTGGAATCCGGGGGCTCTGCGTCGTGGAGGGGGGAGTGCGGGTCAGCTCTCGGTGGAGTCGTCGGTGGGGCTGTCCGTGCGGCTGCGGCGTGCAAGGAGGAGAGCGCCTCCGCCTGCTGCGATCAGCACGGCCGCGCCACCGATCAGCCACGGTGTGGCGTCGGCTCCGGTGTGGGCGAGGGAGCCCGTCGGCGTTTTCGGCGCGGAGTCCTTGACCGAGGTCGCGGCGACGGGTGAGGAGTCGGGCTCCGGCGTGTCGCTGCCCGAGGCGGAGGGCGTGGCACCTGGGGTACCGCTGTTCGGCTTGCCCGGGCTGGACGGGGAGTCGGTGGGCCTGTGCGTCGGCTGGCTCGAGGGGTCAGGCTTCGGGTCGGTGGCCGTCTTGGCGTTGGTGACGGTCACCGTCACCGGGGCGCCGGGACCTGCGGTAAACGTCTTCGTCGGCTTGTAGAGGTCGTAGCCGGCAGGAGCCTTGATCTCCTTGACCCAGAACTGCGTCCTGCGGCTCGACACGGGCAGTTCTCCGGAGGCGGCGCCCTTGGTGCCGGTAGTCAGGGTGAGCAGCGTGGAGGTGCCGGTGCCGATGTTCACGGTCGCGCCGGGCAGGAGCTTTCCGGTCTTGTCGTCCTTGGCCTGCAGGAGGACCTTTGCGGCCTTGAACGGGTCGGTGATCGTCAGCCGTGTGGTCGCGCCCGGGGTGACAATGACGTCCTGATCGCTGACAACCTCGTGGAGCGGGCTGCCGGAAGCCGTCTGCTTGAGCCGGTAGACGCCCGGCGCGAGGTCGGGGAAGGTCAGCCTCCCCTGGGCGTCGCTCTGTCCGCGTGCGGCTTCCTGGCCGGCGGAGTCGAGCAGCAGGAACGCGGCGCCGGGCAAGACGTCTCCGGCCGTGTCCTTCGTAGTGATCTCGACGCTGCCCGCGTCCGAAGCCGGTGTCGCGACGGGAGCGGCGGAGGCCGAGGGGGTCGGTTCGGAGGGCTCGGCACTCGCGGCTGGCGCCCAGCTCAGGGTTCCGGCCGCGACGGCGACGGCAGCAGCGGATCGGACGAGACATGCGTGCACGGGGAAGAGGACTCCTTGATCGGTCGGGGGAGGTCAGCGGGTGCGGCCGACGACTGGGGTAGCCGGCTGGGTGGGAGTGCTGCGCGGGGTACGGCCAGCCGCGCGCCTGGGCCTGGACGCGGCCCAGGCGCCGGGGAACCAGACGGCGGTGTACTGCTCGATGGCGTCGCGCAGCCCGGTGGTGACGGCCCCGTCCCACGGCGTGCGGCCGGGGCGGTGATAGGTGTCGAAGGTGCCGTACTGCTTGGTGTTCGGCCGGGTATTGGTGGCTTCATCGCGGCGGTGGAAGGTCCCGTGGTCCACGAAGCTGAGCGCCACCGCGTCGATCTCGCCGCGTGCCGGGTGAACGACGGCGACACGCAGCCCTCCGTAGGTGTCCGCGTGGATGGTGCGGGTGAAGTCGATCCGCATCCGCAGCGGTTCATCGGGGATCGGGACAGCGAAGTAGGTGTTGCCAACAACGGTGTGGTCGTGGAAGGGAAGGCACAGCTCGGCGAAGAACTCGGCGGCTTGCAGGGACAAGAGAGGCTCCGGTCGAGGTCTGGCTGGTCCTACAGGCGCGGGCCGGGCAGGGCCGGTCGGCTGGTGGTGCTCCAGCGCGGGACGCTGGCCACGGGCAGCGCAGCCGGACGGCGGGAGGAGACGGCCCGCTGCACGTCGAGCGGAGTGGGAGTCGGCGGGCCCGGTGGGAGGATCGGGGTGAGCTGGGCCATCCCCTTGATGTAGCTGGAGGTCACCTCGCGCCACCGGGGCAGGGGAGCCGGATCGGCGACGCACTCGGTGACGGCGGTGAGCAGGGCGACCGGGGTGTCGGTGCTGGCAGTGGCGTACCAGACGGGCCGGTCGATGGACTTGCCCGCCCACAGCTGCCAGCGCGCGTCGCGCGTGGTCAGTTCGGTTTCCGGATCGAGGTCGCCGGTGGTGAACTCCATGCCGGCGAGGCCGTCCGGAGCCTGGACCGCGAAGACGCCCCAGCGCGGACGGTCGATCTCCCAGCCCTGCTTCAGAAGCGGGACGACGGCGAGGAAGGGATCGTGCTCGTCGATGCCGGAGATCGGCCGGGCGAGGTAGGCGTTCGGTCCCTGCTCGTACGCCGTGGCCAGCATGGTGGTGAACGCCTGGACAAACTCGGTGGGAACGCGGTCGTTGAAGCAGACGCCCCACGCCGGCGGTCCGAAGGAGTCCTTGTAGGCGTTGATGCGCCAGAGCCCGTCGTCCTCGCCTTCGGGCAGGTAGCCCAGGCGCACGCGCCGGTCGGGAGCTGTCACGTACACGTTGGAGTCCTCGTCGTACCGCAGGTCCCAGCCGAGGTCGAGCAACGGGGCGAGGGCGGGGTCGCCGGTTCCGGTGGTGGAGGCGAGGTGGCGCGGGGAGACGTAGACGTCGCCGTCGATCTCGTGGTGCGAATCGGGCTGTGGGTTCATCGGTCTGCCCTCGTGGTAACGGTGATCTCGTCGGCGGCGGTGTCGAGGCGTTCGGTGACCTCGGCGGTGGTGCGGCCGGTGACGATGTAGAACCCGGCCCGGGCGGTGAACAGGTCGCCGTCGGGCGGCAGGACGAGCTGGTCGCCGATCTCGCGGATCCACTGCACCTGGCGCAGCCAGGGGGTGTGGGCGGCGAAGGGCTGGTTGATGTGCCGGGCGGTCAGGGTGCCGGAGGTATCCGGGTAGAGCATGCGGATGCCCGCGGCTCCGCTGCGGGTCGGGGTGAGGTCCGGCGCTCGGCCGCAGGCGAGGTCGGCGGCGGCCCGGGGCAGGTCGATGCCGGTGGCCAGACGGACAAGGTGGCCGATCATGTCGCCGCCGATCCTGGCATTGACCTCGATCAACCGCGGCCGACCGTCCACCAGGCGCAGCTCGACGTGCTGCACACCGTCGGTGATCCCCAGGGCCTTGACCGCAGCAGCAGCGGCCGGGGCGACCTGGGCCAGGAGCGGGTCGGCGGCATCGACGGTGTGCCCGGCCTCGTCGAAGTACGGCGCGGGGCCCAGGTGCTTGCGGGTCACGGCGACCGCCGTGGTCGCTCCGCGGTGGGTGACGCATTCGACCGAGAATTCCGGCCCGTCGAGGTATTCCTCGACCAGGACGCCGGTGTCGTCGCGACTGCGGCTCGCACCGGCCGAGG
Source organism: Streptomyces sp. NPDC012466 (assembly GCF_042955215.1). Classification (NCBI taxonomy): domain Bacteria; kingdom Bacillati; phylum Actinomycetota; class Actinomycetes; order Kitasatosporales; family Streptomycetaceae; genus Streptomyces; species Streptomyces sp. NPDC012466. Next base: position 991,068 of record NZ_JBIBEQ010000001.1, read on the forward strand.
CGAACGCGAACGCGGCGGGCAGTTCTTCGGGCCGGTCGACGCGGATCACGCCGATGCTGCCCGCGAAGGCCGCGGGCTTGATGACCGCCGGCAGGCCGAGGGTCATCGTCGCCAGGCCGGCCTCCAGTAGAGTCCGCGCCCTCATCGAGGCGGCCGAGGGAACGCCATGGCGGGCGAACAGGGTGCGGGCGGTTGCCTTGTTGCGGCAGGCCCGCATCACCTCGACGGACGTCGAGGACAGACCGAGCGCGCGGGCGAGACGGGCGGTGGGGACGAGGTGCCACTCGTCCCAGGTGACCACGCCGGCAAGGTCATGGTGCTCGGCCAGCGCCCGGCCGCCGGCGAGCAGCGCTGCGGGGTCGCTCAGATCGACCACGGTGTGGTCGACGATGAACGGCTTCTCCCACGACGGCTCGGTGCCGGTGAGCAGGACGACGTCGTACGCGGCGGCCACCTGCTCCAGGCAGTAACCGCGGTAGGTCTCGTCGCCGGGAGAAACGACGAGCACGAGAGGACGAGCGGACAAGAAGGGGTTCTCCGAATCGGTGGACGCGGGACGAGGGAAGAGAGGGGTGTCTCAGGCGGCACGGCGGCGGCGCAGCTCGAACGCCGCAGCCCAGTGAGGGTGTTCGCCGATCAGGCGGCGGGCGTAGAGGGCGGTGTAGTTGTTGTTAAGCCCGGCGACCCCATGAGGGAGCTGGCGGCGCAGGTCCTCGAACAGGTCCTTCAAGCTGACCCGGGTTGCGCCGGCGGCCAGTCGGCGAGCGACCATGCGTTCCAGGGCCCGGTAGACGTGCGGGTTGTGGGCGTCGAAGGCGTGGAACTGCTCGGTGATGGAGCGACCAGTCGCGCGGTGCGATCCAAGGGCGGCAATGGACATGAAGTTCTCCACAGGCTGGGGGCGCAGCAGGGTCAGGTGCGCAGGGCGGGATCGGTTCGCAGGCGGGCGAAGGCGCAGAACAGACCGAGGGCCTGCAGCGCGGCACAGACGGTGATGACGTGGCCCAGCGCATCGGGCGGAGTGAGCGCGGTGAGCACGCCGGCGACGGGGAAGGGCAGCAGGAGGATGAGGATGGTCGCCGACAGGGTGCTGCCGAACTTCTCCGGAGGGATCAGGCGGGAGCGCAGCGTGCGCAGGACGACCGTCATGCCGCCTTCGCCCGCCATGAGGACCGCGACCAGGACCAGGTAGGACCGGTAGTCGGGAGCCTGGGCAGCGGCGAGACAGCCGAGCGAGGCGAGGGCGGCGCAGGCGGCGCCGACCGGCCACAGGCCGAGGCGGTCGAGCGCGAACCGGCAGAGCGTGACGCTGAGGAGCGTCGCTGCGGCAGCGGCGGACCAGACGAGGCCGACAGCGGTGGTGGACTGCCCGAAGTGCTTGACGACGATCACGGGACCGGCCGCTTGAAGAAGGCCGGTGGCCAGGTTGGACAGGGTCAGCCCGGTCACGAGCCAGCCGAGCGCGGGAAGCGAGCGGATGGTGCGCCACCCGGTGAGCAGTCCGGCCCCGGACCTCCCCTTCGGCGCACGGGCCGGTGCCACGGGCGAGTGCGGAGTGCGCAGGGCAAGCAGCGCGGCAAGCAACGAGAGCACGGTGATCACCGCGAGCATCAACGGCGGACCGGCAAGCAGGAGCACCCCGGCGAGCGCCGGACCGGCCAGGGTCGCCGTCTGGTCGATGCCGAGCAGGACGGCCTGGACACGGTGGGCCCGCCGTCCTGCTCGGCGGCCGGCGGCAGCGCCCGCGGTCTCGGCCGCGATATAGCTGAACTCGGTGAGCACGCCGGTCGTCGCCGCCAGCACCATCACGGTCGCGCTCGCCACGGTGCCGGACGCGTGGAGGTGGAGCAGGACCGCGCCGGCGGCGAGGGCCAGCGCCCGCCCCAGGGAGGCCAGGTGGAAGACCACCGCAGCACCGCGCTTGTCGACAACCGATCCGGCCCACCCGAACGCAGCCAGCCGCGGTATCCACTCCAGGGCGAAGGCTGCGCCCGTCAGCGCGGCGGAGCGCGTCGTGGCCAGGACGAGCAGCGGGATGCCGTAGGTGGACATCGCGAACGCCAACGCGTCCGTCGTGCGCGGTAGATAGATGCTGCGTATCAGCCCGCCGGTGTGGCGTGCGTGCCGGGGTGTGACCGCTTCGCTCACGCGACCGGCTCAGGTTCGGACACCCTGGCCACCTGGAGGTTGTCGGCCAGCCACTGGATCAGGAGCGTGCGGAGACGGGCCAGGCCCGCCTCCGCTCCGTCGGCGCGCTCGGTGATGAGCGATGGTGCCAACAGGGCAAGGACGTGCCGAATGCGGCTGCTGAACTCGCAGACGGGGGCCGGGACGGCGTGACGCCGGGCCCAGCGGGCCATCGCGTCGTACAGGCTGGCCAACTCCATCCCAGCCTCGGTCAGTTCCAGACCGGTGCCGGGCGCGATCCGGATGAGACCGTGGGCGCGGGCCGTGTCGGATGCGCTGCGCAGTTGGTGCGTGGAGAGGTCGGACAGGGTGCCGGCCAGCCGTCGCGGCGGTATGGCGCCGTTGTCGTCGATCTCGGTGACCAGGCGGACCAAGGGCCGCGAGGCAAGCAGTTCGACAGCGCGCTGCGCTTCGGCAGAGATAAAGGGGGTGCTCATCGGCGCGGGCCTCCCGCCGGGACGGCTGCCTTCGGGCGGGCGATCGCAGCGTGCGAGAAGAGATCCCCGTTGTGCCAGGCCGGAGGGGAATGGGGTGTCCGAGCGGGTGGGAGCGCCGTGGGGGCCGGCCGAGACTGGCTGCTGATCCACGGCCTCGGCGCGGGTTTCGCCTGCGGGTGCCCCCAGACCGGGTGCCGGGCTGCCTGGTCGAGGGGCTGCCCGGCGGCCCACGCGGACAGGGCGCCGAGCACGGGGCCCAGGCCATCGCCGGCCGCGGACAGCCGGTAGGGCCGGCCCATGCCGTCGGTGTCAACCAGGCCGTCGAAGACGAGCTGCCGCAGAGGCGGATAGATATTGGTCCAGTCGCTGCTGGGCATCACGATTCGAGCCAAAGCCCGGCCGCTGACTTCCTCACGGGACTTCAGCACCCACAGGATGGCTGCGGCATGGCGCCGGGTGAGCAGGGTGAGGCTGTCCTCGATCTGCTCGATCGCGGCCAGCGAGCGGTCCGCCTTCTCCAGGTGTTCCTCGGCCCAGGTAACAATCATCGGTAGGACCGGCAGCAGGGCAACGCCACGTTCAGTGTGGCCGTAGGTCACGTGCCGTGCGGTGTGTTCGGTGCGTTCGACGAGTCCGGCGTCGCACAGCGCCTTGAGTTTGGGGTGGAGCTGGCCGTTCTGCAGCCAGGACACCTTGGCCGCCAGCTCGCTGTAGCGCAGCGGCGGGCCGGAGAGGGCCAAGAGGATCCTCACGCTCCAGCGCGGGGTGATCATGGCGAGGGCCTCGGTGACCCGGGCGATGTCGGCGTCGGTGTCAGGGGGCAGAGCGGTGACGGCCAAGGGAGGAACTCCTGGGTGAATGAAAGGGGGGATCGCCTGCTCGTCAGCGGCTGTGCGCCGGACTCGGCGCCGCAAGAGGCGGAGCCGGAGCAGGCTGCGAGGGAGCTGGCGGGACAGGCGTCGGGGCCGGGACGCGGGCCAGGCTCTGCAGGACGGCGGCGACCGATTTGGCCTGGACCTCGCGGACGGCGACGGCTTCGGCGAGCCGGCGGGTCCCGTCGAGGAGGTGGGAGACCTCGTGCGGGCCGATCTGCCGTTCAGGGTGGATGAGCCGGGCGAGGTGGTCGCGGTGGAAGTCGATGCTGCGCTCGGCGAGGGCAAGGTCGTCGTGCATGCCGAGCAGGGCGCAGAGCATGCCGGGCGGCTGGTCCTGGGCGTGAGCTTCGAGGTCGGCAAGCGGTGCGCCGTACAGGACCTCGATCCGTCCAGCTATGTCGGTGGACGTGGGGTGGGGCAATCGGGGGCTTTCACGGTCGGCGGGCCCGGGCCGCCCCGGCACGCTGGAGTGCCGGGGCGGCAGACGGGGGCAGGGTTGCGGTGGCCCTGAGCTGAGCCGTTCGTACAGGCCGGGCCTGCTGTGCGGGCGGGGGCAGGGTGCGCAGCAGCTCGCCGGGGGCGGCGCGGTAGGCGTCGCGGGCCTCCAGTGCCGCGTCCAGCCACTGCGCGTCGAAGCGGAGCTTGTCCGCCGACAGTTCGCCCAGGTTGCGGTCCGGATCCATGTCGGCGTGGACGCGGTCGCGGACGCGGGCGACCTGCTCCTCGGTGAGCGCCAGGAAGGACCGCAGTTCCAGGGCCCGGGCGAGCGCGGGCGAGGCATCGTGGTCGGCAGCCGTCTCGTACAGCTCGAGGACCGGCTTACCGAAGACCTTCTGCAGGTCGGCGTCCATCGTGGTGGCCTTGTCCCGGCTCATCGGGCGGCCCTTGCCGACCGCCACGCCGTCGCCGGTGCGGTTGAACCCGCGGGCCGGTTGGGGGCGCTGGTCTGCACCGCAGGCCCGGTGCGGGGCCGAAGGCGGGCGAGGCGCTCTGCGGCGAGGTCCTTCTTCCCCGGGGCGTTCGGGTCGAGGAGCCATCGCACCACCATGGCCCGGCCGTCGCGGGCAGTGACGGCCGCGTTCACCCTGTGGGCGAGGCCCATCGTCGGGTCGTCGACCTCGCTGGGCTGGGTCTGCAGTGCGGCGAGGAGGTCGTCCTCCGCGCGCTCCAGCACGGACTGAGCCTCGACGAGAAGGTTGTGCCACTTGACGACGTCGGTGGCGTCGGGATTCGCGGTCGGCGCGGCGGCGACCGCGGCCTTCAACTGGTCCATGCCCATGCCGAAGCGCGCTTCGATCCGTTCGGTGAGCACGCCCACGGCATCCGCAGAATCCTCGGACATGCCGTCGGACAATGGGGACCTCCTGTTCTGGATAGGCCGATGCGTAGGGAATATGAGGGGTCCCGTGCTCGGCGATGAGCCGCTTGCCGGGACGTGTTGAAGTGCGTTTAGTCCAGGCACATGCGGACGTCGCGGTAGACGTACGTACCAGAGACCCAGCCCTTGACGCCGGTCGTCTTGTCCGTGATGTAGACCCAGTTGCCGCTCTTCTTGTGAACGGTGAACTTGTGGCTCTTGTAGAGCACGCCGAGCGCCGTGGACTTCGAGCTGGCCTTGGACCGGATGGTCACGGCCTTGGCGTGCACCGTGTACGGGAGCGGCGGCAGGTTGTGGCAGCTGGCGGCGGTTGCTGCGGTGGGTACGGTCGCGGCGCTGCCGGTGGTGGCGGACAGCACCGGCAGCGCGAGTGCGCCGAGCATCGCCGCGGATATGGCAATTCGCGTGGAGCGCATGCGGAAGAAGCCTCCGTGAAGGCGTGGGGAATGTGTGGAAGGGCGCCGCGGGGATTGTCCCGGCGGCTGTATAAGAGTCCGGAGAATCGCCGGTTTGGCTAACCGGCGATCGTCGGCTATGTTGCGCCGCCCGCGTCGGGCTGAGCGCTTAGCGCGAACGGCCTGGCGGGCGCGGGGCAGGGGCCTTCGCCACACCGGCCGGGCGGCTGGCAGCGGCTGCAGGGCGGACCGGAGGGAGAGGGCCGGCCTCTCCGGTGAGCCGGTCGTCGCACCACTGCAGGGCCTCGTCGACCGTGTCGAAGCCGCCCTCGCGCAGGGTGTGCGTCCAGGTGTCGGTGTCGACCTCTTCGACCACAACGCGGAACGGCGACGGGGCGCGTTCGTCCAGGACGCGCAGGGCCACGACGATGACCATGTCGTCCGGGTCGTCGCTGGTGTAGGAGTAGCCCATGGCGTAGTGGTCGCCGTCGCCGGCGAGGCGTCGCTCCAGTGCTCGCGTGGCCTCGTCAGCCGGCGGCGGGCCCAGCTCGGGGTCGAGGCCGATGGCCTCGTGCGGGCAGCCGCGGTGGATGAGCCAGGACTGCGCCATCGCGGGCAGCGGCAGCGGGGCCTTCTCGAAGCTGAACGTCCGCTTCTCGTAGTCCCGTTGCAGATGCACGGCGAGCACCTGGGGCATGCCAGGGTGTCCCCAGGTCGCGGTGCGGTCGAACAGGACGTAGTAGCTGTGCGGACCGTCGTGATGTTCGGCGAGGGGGACGAGCATGTCCTCGTGGACGCCGACCTTGCGGTAGAAGTCGAAGTACCTCTCCTCGTCGGCGTCGAGGTCGTCCAGATCGAAGTCGACTTGGGGGATGGACTTCCGGACCGGCGCCGGTTCGGTGGGAGACAACAAGGGGCCTTTCGGTGGAGTTCAGCGGTGCTGCGCCGGAGTTGACGGCGATGTGCCGGGGCAAGCTGGGACCTTCGGCGTCTGCGTCATGGGGGCCCGGCGGGCGGCGAAAAGCGCGGCTCGTCCGGCGTCGGCGGGCGCGACCGGCTGGCCGGCGTGTGCGGGGTGACCGGTGTCCCGCGCGACCAGGCCGGCGTCCTCCAGCCGCCGTAGCTTGGCGTGGGAGATGCGGGTGCCGGAGGTGGCTGTGACGGACATCCGACCGGTCAGAAGGTGTTCGTAGAGCTTGGCGCCGCCGGCAATGGCGAGCAGCGCCGCCTGGTCGTCAGTCGAGAGCTGCTGCGCGTCGGGCGCGACGGACGCTGCTGCAGCTTCGGCGCAGGTGGAAGATGACGCCAGTCTGGGTCTTGGCCAGCTTCCGGTGCCGGTCGACCAGTTGGGCGTGCTGCTCGTCGAGGACGCCGCGGTCGCGGTAGGCCCACAGGGTGTCGATGTCGTGCCCGGTGGCGGCTTCGAGGCGATGGTCGAGCGGGGAGACCGCACGCCGGGAGGGTGCCGGCGCGGGTTCAGGGGGCATTGGCGACGCTCCGTGCGTTCAGCGAGTGGGATGGTGCGCGGGGTTCGGTGCGGGACGGGGCAGACCCGGTGGCGCAGTGGGCGGCGGACCGGGCCGGGGCACGGGCGCGCGGGCGGCCAGTTGCGGGGAACGGGAGCGTGCCGCGTGGGTGCGGGCGCTCAGCGGCCGGCGAGTCATGCCCAAACGGCGGCCGACCTCGTCGTAGACGTCGTTGCCCGCGCGGGGCCGGATCGCGACGACGTGGATCTCCTTGTGGTGGGCGGACTCCGCGGGCGCCGGCCGGACGGCGTAGACGACGCGCCAGTCCTTGCGGGAGTCCACGAACAGCTTTCGACAGCCCTCCAGGTCACCGTCGAGGCGCAGCCCGAAGCGCTGCGCGTTCACGACTTCCTGCAGGTAGGCAAGGGTGAGGTCACGTATGTCGCTGGGGGCCTGGAGGAGATCGGTCAGCGCGCGCGGATCGAAGCTCAGTCCGAAGGCGGGCTGTCCCTGTCCCGCGGTCATGACGCCGGCTCGTCCTGGTCAGCGGCTTCCGCCGTGGCCTCCGTCTCCGTCCGTACGGACGGCGGCGGACCGGGCAGGAGACGGTGTGCGGGCCGGTCGGGAGAGGTCATGCAGGCCGAGAGCGGGCCGCCCGGTGCGCGGATCGCCGCGACGGCGTGGGTGAGGAAGTCTCGGTGCCACACGAACAGGCCGGAGAGCCCGGCTTCGGGATCCTTGTGCTGCTGGTAGGCGAGCCACAAGGCATGGAGCCAGGCCACGACGTCGTCGTGCTCCTGCCACTGCAGGCACCAGGGCGCCGCGGTGGTGACCTCGGCCCCGTAGACCGGGAGGAAGAAGTCGTCGACCCAGTCGGACAGGGCGTCGAGTTCGTCCTCGCGTTCCTCTCCGTCCAGTTCCAGGATCGGGCGGGGCTCCGGTGGAGCGGCGGCCGGCGGGCCGTCGAGTCCCGGCATGCCGAACGCGGCGAACGGTGATCCACTCGGCGACGGGGCGGACGCGAGGTGGTCGAGCTGCTGAGCCTGTTGCGCCGACTGCTCCATGAGCCGCCGCACGCTCGCCTCGATTCCCTCCAGCTGCGGATCCGGAATACGAATCGGCTCCATCTCTCCATCGTCGGCAGGTTTTGCGGATTCGGGCATTGAGGAGTTCGGCCTCCTACGAGACGCGGAATGAGGGAAGTGCGGGGGCGCACTCGCGCGGCGCCGTCAGCGGATTGCACGTTCCTCCGGCGATATTCGCCGACGGCTACGCCTGGGAGCTGGTCGCCTTGGCGACGGGCAAGGACGCGGCTCAGGCTGTGAGAACCAGGTCGTCCTGCGTGAGGGTTGCGCGGATCGTCTCGGTGAGCCGGTCGGCCGCGATCGACGCGTAGTGCTCGGTCTTCTCCACGCCGATGAAGTCCCGGCCTTCCAGCAGGGCGGCCACGCCCGTGGAGCCGGAGCCGGCGCAGAAGTCGAGGACCGTGCCGCCCTCGGGGCTGATCTTGACCAGCTCGCGCATCACCTCGACCGGCTTCTGCGTGATGTGCTGGCGCTTCGCGCCAGAGGGCTGCGAAGCCGAGTACATGCCAGGCAGATAGACGGGGTTGCGGGAGCCGTCGATCGGCCCCTTGCTGGCCCAGACGATGAACTCGCAGTTCTGGGTGAACCGGCCCTTCTGGGGCCTGGCCTGCGGCTTGTGCCAGGCCAGGACACCGCGCCACAGCCATCCGGCCGCCTGGATCGCGTCCGTCGTCGTCGGGAGCTGGCGCCAGTCGGTGAACAGCAGGGCCGTCCCGCCGGTCTTGGTAAGGCGGTGAGCCTCGGTCATGATCTGCGTCAGCCAGAACGAGTAGGACCTCTGGTCCATGTTCTCGCCGGTGAAGTCGGCGAGGTCGTTCTTGGCGTCGGCGGAGGTGTACTTCTGCTTCGCGGAGCGCGTGGTGCGCTCCTTCGCGGTCCGCCCTCCGCTGTTGTACGGCGGGTCGGTGATGACGGAGTCGACGCAGCCGTCCGGAAGGCCGGAGAGAACGGCCAGAGCGTCGCCCTGGTGAAGGGAAAAAGGCAAAGGGGAACCCCGATTCGGGTGCGGAAAGGCGGAGGGAAATAGTCGCCTCGCGCAGGAGTCCTCGCGGGCCGGAAGTGGGCATGCAGAATCCCAGGGCCGCAGACCGAGGAGGGCGAGGGGGAGTCCAAAAACTGTAGAGGCGAAACCGCCGACGACCAAGAAGTGCCCTGTCGAGGTATCGGTTTCCGGCACCTCACGCCGACTTTTTGGTCAACCGCCGATCCGCGCCTACTGTTTTTGAACCGCCCGGCGCACACCGCCGCTGGCCACTCCCCTGCCACACCTCACGGAGGTACCCCTTGCCCCGGCACACCTAGCTCACGGCCCGGCCACGCGGAGCGAGCGGCAACTCGCCCCGCACCGGCCCGTCCCGATCGCCCACCCCGGCTGCCGCGCCCTTCCGAGACGCCTCGCGCACGCGGTACGCCGGACACCGCACCCCCAAGGACACGCTCATGATGTCTCGCTACCCACCCATGCCCGAAACCGCTGACCGGCGAGCGGTCCGCTCGGATTGAAGGGGCTCGCCGCCGGCATCGGCGTCGTCTTCCTGTCCCCGATCTTGATCGCCGGCACCGGCATGATGCTGGCCTCCTCGGCCGACGCCGTGCAGAGCAGCGGCTCCTTCAGCAGCTGCCTGAGCGACATCGACAGCGACAAGGTCGCCGAACAGGTCACCAAGATCCTCGACGGCGCCTCCGGCAAGGACGTGCACGTCGAGGGCCTGGACCTGCCCGCCGAGCAGGTCCCCAACGCCCAGACGATCGTGGCCGCCGGCCTCTCCCTTGACGTCCCCAAGAAGGGACAGATCATCGCGCTCGCCACGGCGATGCAGGAGAGCCGACTGCGCAACCTCGCCTACGGCGACCGCGACTCCCTCGGCCTCTTCCAGCAGCGCCCTTCCCAGGGCTGGGGCAGCGCTGAGCAGATCCGCGACCCCACCTACGCGAGCGAGCAGTTCTACAAGCACTTGCTCAAAGTGAGCGGGTGGCAGCAGATGACCGTCACCCAGGCCGCCCAAGCCGTGCAGAAGTCCGGTCTGCCAGACGCGTACGCGCAGTGGGAAGAGCTCGCCACCGCGCTGCAGGCCGCCATCGCCAAGACCTTCCCCGGCGGCGGTGACGCGGACGGCAAGGACACAGACCAGGACAAGAAGCCGTCGACCAGTACGACCGGCTGCGCGCCGGGCCAGGACGGTTCCGGCTTCGGCCGCATCCCCGAGGGAAGCGTCCCGAAGGGCTACTCGATCCCCAAGGACGCCCATCCGCGGGCCCGTAAGGCCATCACGTGGGCGATGCAGCAGCTCGGCACGCTCTACCAGTGGGGCGGCTCCTGCACGAACTCGCACGGCCCCGACCCCATGGGCCGGTGCGACTGCTCCAGCCTGATGCAGCAGGCGTACGCGCATGCCGGCGTCACGCTCACCCGCACCACGTACACGCAGGTCAACGAGGGCAAGGCGGTCTCGCCCTCCCAACTTGAGCCCGGGGACCTGATCTTCAGCCGGGGCACCGCCGCACGGCCCGAGCATGTCGGCATGTACATGGGCGAGGGCCTCGTGATCGAGGCGCCGCGCACCACCAAGCCGGTCCGGATCACCCCGATCAAGGACTGGACGATCCTCGCCGCTCGCCGCGTCATCTGATCCCGGTCAGCCCGCAGGCCCGCGAGCCGCCGTCACCAGGACCTCACCGGCGGTCTGCCCGATAGCTGGGCTCGGTGGCCGACTCCCCATCACTCTCGACCGCTTCGCCGACGGCCGCCCAGCAGGACGAGCCGACGGCCCACTCCCTATCCCCCAACACCCCGGAGCATCCACGTGACAATCCACTCCCGCGTCCGGCGCGCCCTCGCGGCCAGCTCGATCGGCCTCGCAGTGGCGGCCGGCGGCCTAGCCAGCGCCTCCACAGCCCAGGCGTACGAAACCGGCCACACGACGATCTCGTGCAAGGCAGTCAAGGTCCGCAAGGACCCTTCGAAGAAGTCCACCGTCGTGGGCATCGCCTACCGGCACGACAAGGTCACCTATAACCAGTTCGCGTACAAGCGCGCAGAGAAGACCTGGTACACCCACGGCACGGTGACCCGGAAGTCCGACGGCAAGAAGATCCGCGGATACATGATCTACGACTGCGCCAACCCGTACGAGTCGAACCCGGCGCCGAAGCCGTCGCTCCCGAAGTAGAACGCCCCGGCAGCCCTCGCGGGCCCCGAGCCGAAAAAGCGGCTTCGAAGCCGCGCCCTGGCCCAAGGAGTGGCCTCTCCCCGCCTCTGCCCGACGCCGGTCCGGGCGGGTCGCCGCCGCGGCCACTTCCGCGCTCCGAGCGCACCTCCCCCTCCGTTTTCCCCTTTACCGCCGGCCCTCGCCTGGCCCGCGTACGCAAGGAGCCCTGCCACACTTATGTCCGTCCCTCTCGCAGACCGCGTCATCCAGCTCGCCTACGACCCAGGAATCTCACCCAAAGGCGGCGGATTGCCCGGGCTGAGTGTGCTGAAGAACGTCGTCAACAGCATCAACATGTTCGGGATCATCGCCGTCGTCGGCGCCCTCGCCGTCTCGCTCGGCGTATGGGCCTGGGGTCACCACACCGGTGGTCACCAGGCCGAGGCCAACGGTAAGAAGGGCGCGGTCGTGGCCGCCGGTGCTGCCCTCGGGTTGGGTGCCGCGAACGGAATCGTGGCCTTCTTCTCCGGCCTGGGGTCGCAGGTCCACTGATGCGGAAACGATCCCCCTCCTTTTCGCTGTCCTCGTACGGCTCGGGCTGGTCGGCCAACCGGCGCATAGCGATCGTCGCCTGCGTCGTCGCCGTCCTGCTCGCCATCGCCGGGGTCGTCGCCCTGCTGACCGGTGGCGGGAACGGCCACCAGGCCCCGGGCACCGCCGCGCCCGCCCCGGCTGTCAGCCCGTCCTCCACCGAGGCCGCCCCGAAGCCTTCCTCCGGATCGGGGTCGGTGCCCAAGCCTCCGCAGATCGCCGAGCCGGTCGCCTACGCCAAGGCTGCGGCCCGAATGCTGTGGTCCTACGACACCCGCGACACCAGCCGCGACCAGCAGCTCGCCGGCATGCGCGCCTGGATGACCACGGAGACCAAGTACGCCGACTGGGCCTCGGTCTCCGGCCAGGTTCCCGATCCAGTGCTGTGGTCGCGGATGGCCGACCAGGACCAGCACGCCACCGCCAGCGTCACCGAGGGCCACTACCCGTCCGCCTTCAAGGCGGCCCTGGCCGACGACCCGTCCGCGATCACCGAGGCGTACATCTACGTCGTCACCGTCAACGGCAAACAGACGCTCAGCTGGAAGAAGGGCGGCGGAGGGGCCGAGGAACGGGCCGTGACCCTCGCCGTCCAGTGCCGCCCGCACCACGACTGCACCCTGGCCGCCATCGCACCGAGCGTCACGCAGTGACCCGCGCCTGACACAAGAATGGAGGAGTAACTCCCCGTGGGTTTCTGTGATTTCCCCCTGGCAGACAAGCTGTGCGCCGTCGGTGACGCGGTCGACTTCGCCTCGGACCCCGCCAAGGCCATGGGCGACTGGATGGCGAAGTCCGCCGGTGAACTGGCAGCCGCCGCAGCCGACCTGGCGGCCGAGGCAGTCAACACCACCACCAAGGTCGACCTGAACGCCGGGTGGTTCCGGGACAACTATGAAATGTTGCTGCCGCTGGGCCTGGTTCTGCTGGTCGCGACGTTCTGCGCGCAGCTGGTCCGAGCCGCCGTCAGGCGCGACGGACAAGCCCTGACACAAGCGTTCACCGGCACCATGTCGGGCGTCCTGTTCGCCTTCTGCGCCATCGCCCTGACTACGGTCGCCGTCGAAGTGGTCGACGCCCTGTCCGCCGGCCTGTTCAAGACAGCGAACCTGAACATCGAGTCGGCTGTGCGCCGCATCGTGAAGGTCGGCCAGATCCCGGGCCTGTCCGCACTGGGCTGGCTCGTGGCGGCAGTCGCCGGTCTCGGCGCCGCCATCGGCGCGTTCCTCTACTGGTGCGTGATGATGGTCCGCAAGGTCGGCATCCTCGTCATGGTCACCCTGGCCGTCTTCGCCTCCGCCGGCGGTGGCTGGGAGGTCGCGCGCCGCTGGCGCAGGGGCTGGATCGAAGCCACCGCCACCCTCGTCGTCTCCAAGCTGCTGATGACCGTGATCTTCGTGCTCGGTATCGCCGCCATGGGCAAGACCGAGGCCGGCGATGGTATCGCCGCTCTGGCCGACGTGATGTCCGGCATCGTGATCATGATTCTGGTGTTGCTGTGCCCGTACGCCGTCTTCAAGTTCGTGCACTGGGCAGCCGACGGCACCGACGGCGAGTCCATCCACCGGGCCGGTGGCGCTGGGGCCCAGATGGCCAAGGCTCACGCCGAGAAGGCCGCCCGTAAGACCGCCGCCGCTGCGGCCACCGCCGGAACCGGTGGCGCTGCCGCCGGAGCAGGCGCCGCAGCGCTGGGCAGTGAGGCTGCTGCCGGAGGCGGTTTCCCTGGCGACATCGCCGCCAACCCGACCGGCGGAGGCGGCGAGGGCAAGGAGGGATCGCAGAGCGGCGGAACGGGTGCCTCGCCCGGCGGCGACGCGGTCAAGTCCGGCTTGGAGAAGGCCGTCCAGCCCGCGCCGACGAGCGTGTCCGACGACACCAGCGGCCAGGTGGGCGGCAGCCCGGGGCCTGGCGGATCCGGTGCGAGTGCCGCGTCTGGGCAGAGCGGCGGATGGCAGTCCACTCCGCCGACCACAACCCCGCCGCCGCAGGGCGCACCGCCGTCCTCCGGCACGCAGAACACCCCGTCCAGCGGGGCGAGCGGACCCCCGCCGCCTCCGACCGGCCTCTGATTCCCTGACCGACTCCCGGGGGCAGGATGTGCAGGCGCCCTCCCGCCCCCGGGTTCCACCCGCGCCTCCAGGACCCGCCCCTTGACTGATCTTTCCGTCGCCCCGGTCACGGTGAAGTTCCCGCACCGGAGCCGCCGCGGCATCCTCCTCGGCCTCTCCCTGCCTCAACTCGTACTCGTCTCCTGCATGCTGGCCCTGCTGCTGATGACGGTGATCTCCACCGGGCTTCTCGGCGCCGTCGCCCTGGCACCGCTGTGGGCGGCATCCGGGGCACTCGTCGCGATCCGTCGGCACGGCCGCTCCCTGATCGACTGGGCGCCGATCGTCACCCGGTATGCGCACCGTCGCCGCACCGGCCAGACCCTCTGGCTCGCTCGGCCCGTCACCCGGCCCCGGCAGGACGGCGTCCTCCATCTGCCCGGCACCGCCGCATCCCTCAAGGTGGTCACCCCCGGCAACTCCGCCAACGGCGCCGCAGCCGTCCACGACCCGCACCAGCAAACCCTGACCGCCATCGCCCGCGTCACCAGCCGCGCCTTCGCCCTCCTCGACCCCGCCACCCAGAACCACAACGTGAGCAGCTGGGGACGCGCGCTCGCGGGCATCGCCCGCACCGGGCACATCGCCACCGTGCAGGTGCTGGAACGCACCGTCCCCGACTCGGGCGACACCCTCACCCGCCACTGGACCCACAACGGGCAGCCCCAGACCCCCATCGCCGGACAGATCTACTCCGAGCTGGTCTCCTCTGCCGGCCCTGCCGCCGCCCCGCACGAGACCTACCTCGCCATCTCCCTCGACATGAAGGCCGCCCGGCGCCTGATCAACCAGGCCGGCGGAGGGCTGCCCGGGGCGTTCACCGTCATGGAGCAGACCACCGCGTCCATCGCGCAGGCCGCCCGCAACGCAGGTCTCCAGGTCACCGGCTGGCTGAGCGCACGGGAAATCGCCGCCGTCATTCGCACCGCCTACGACCCGAAGGCCCTCGCCGCGCTCCAGCAGTGGTCCGAGACCGGCCGCGCCGAAGCCGACCCCGCAGCCGCCGGTCCCGTCGTCCAGTTCGAGGAGTACGACCGCCTCGCCACCGACAGCGCACGGCACGCGACGTACTGGGTGGAGAACTGGCCGAGGACCGAGATGGGGGCCGGGTTCCTGCACGGGCTGATGTTCACGGCCGGCGTGCGCCGCAGCCTCTCCCTTATATACGTGCCGCAGGGGCTCGAGTCCGCACTGCGGGACGTCCAGCGCAAGAAGGCCGCGATCATCGCCGACGCCAACGAACGCGCACGCCGCGGACAGGTCGATTCCGAAGAGGACTCCGTCGAGTACGCCGACGTCAAAACCCGCGAACGCCAGCTCATCGCCGGGCACGCGGATGTAGCACTGACCGGCCTGGTCACCGTCACCGCCGAGACCGACGCCCTCCTGGACGCCGCCTGCGCACAGATCGAGACCCACGCCGTCACCTCTGGCGTCGACCTCCGACGGCTCAACTACCAGCAGCCCGACGCCTTCGCCCTCTCCGCGCTCCCGCTCGCCCGCACCGCCTTGTGAACCAACAGCGCCCGTGCGCACCCCGACCCACCGCACTCCGGATCACCCGCGACGGGGCGCCCCTCACCACCCTGCCTACCGGCAGGAAGGACCACCACCTTTGACCTCTCCTACGCGCCCCGACGACGCGCACCCCTACCTCCGCGCCGCGAGCGCCGGCATCCGCCACCACGCACGGACCCTAGCGCCGTCGGACGCGGACCCGCCCAAGCCCGGAGATCGTCTGCACCTTGACGTGCTGCACGCCCACCTCACCGCTCTGCTCCAGCTTCTGGACCGGCTCGCCGACAACACCCGGCCCCCTCGCCCGGCCGCCGGACGTCACCTGGCAACCGCCCACACCAGGCTCTGGCAGGCCACCAGCGAAGTCCACGCCGCCTTCCACCTGCTGCCCGGCACACCCCAGGCCGACGCCGAGACAAGCGCCTGCCATCCAGAACGGCTTCCCGAGGGCCCGCCCGTGCTGACGATCTGCCAACGCCACCTCACCGCCGGACACGTAGTCCGCCGCAAGACCACCCCCACCGACCTCCGCCCGCACACCACGGCCTGCGTGCGATGAGCACCACCCGCAGAATCGAGGGCCCCCGATGAGCCACCGGCCCGCCCGTCGCGCCCGCCGCGCGTCCGCCAGCCCGCTGTTCACCCCCCACGGCACCGACCGCGCCAGCCGCAAGGCCGCCCGCCGCCAGCTCGCCGAGGCCACCGCCAAAGCCCGCGCCGAAGCCAGCGCCCACCAGAGCGAAAGCACGCCCGCCGAGCACCAGCTGCCCGCCCCGCACTACCCACCGAGCGGACGCCCCGGGCCCGCCTCCTCTCGCGGGAACCGGCTGAAGCTGCCCGCCCACCGCATGACCACCGCGGTCGCGGCCGGCGCCTATCCCTTCCTCGCCGAAGGCGGACTCGGCGCCGAGGGCATCTACATCGGCCGCGACGTCCACGCCGAAGCATCATTCGTCTTCGACCCGTTCGCTCTGTACGGCAAAGTCGAGGGATTCACCAACCCCAACCTGTTGCTCGCCGGCGTGATCGGCCAGGGCAAGAGCGCCCTCGCCAAGTCCTTCGCGCTGCGATCGGTCGCCTTCGGATACCGCGTCTACGTCCCGTGCGACCCGAAGGGCGAGTGGACTCCGGTGGCCGAAGCCCTCGGCGGCCGGTCCGTCGCCCTCGGGCCCGGACTGCCCGGACGCCTGAACCCTCTGGACGCGGCCCCGCGCCCGGAGAGCGTGGCCGAGGCCGACTGGGTCGGCGAGATCCGCAAGCGGCGCCTGCTCCTGCTCGGCTCCCTTGCACGCACCATCCTGGGCCGGGACCTGATGCCCATGGAGCACACCGCCCTGGACGTCGCCCTCGACGTCGTCGTCACCCGCGCCGCCGACACGCACCGCACCCCGCTCCTCGGCGACGTCGCCGCCGCCCTCAACAACCCCCACGAGCTCGACGAGGCCGCCGGGATGATGTCGGGCCAACTCGGCGACGCAGCGCGAGACCTGGCCCACGCCATGCGGCGCCTGGTCCACGGCGACCTGGCCGGCATGTTCGACGCCCCCTCCACCGTCGCATTCGATCCGAACGCGCCGATGCTCACCATCGACCTGTCCCGCCTCGGCGGCTCCGGGGACGACACCGCCCTCGTCCTGGCGATGACCTGCGCGAGCGCCTGGATGGAATCCGCCCTCTCCGATCCCAGCGGCGGCCGGCGCTGGATCGTGTACGACGAGGCATGGCGCCTGATGCGGCACGTCGGCCTGCTTCAGCGGATGCAGGCCCAGTGGAAGCTCTCCCGCGGCCTCGGCATCGCCAACCTCATGGTGATCCACCGGCTGTCCGACCTGCTCACCGCCGGCGACGCCGGATCACAGGGCCGGGCCCTGGCCGAGGGCCTCCTCGCCGACTGCAGCACCCGGATCATCTACCGCCAGGAGACCGACCAGCTCCACGCCGCGGCCTCCCTGCTCGGCCTGACCTCCGTCGAGATGGACGCCATCGCGCACCTCAACCGAGGGCGCGGCCTCTGGAAGGTCGCCGGACGATCCTTCATCGTGCAGCACCTCCTGCACAGCCACGAACTGGCGCTCTTCGACACCGACGCCCGCATGCACTGAAAGCAGGAGCCCGTGAGTTCCGACTCACGTCGCGAGCTGATACCCCGCAACGCCACTCTCCACCTGATCGACTCTCTTGACGCCCTGCAGTCCAGACTCCACTCCGCCGCCGAGCAGACACACCTGC
Source organism: Streptomyces sp. NPDC012466 (assembly GCF_042955215.1). Lineage (NCBI taxonomy): Bacteria > Bacillati > Actinomycetota > Actinomycetes > Kitasatosporales > Streptomycetaceae > Streptomyces > Streptomyces sp. NPDC012466. Next base: position 1,008,486 of record NZ_JBIBEQ010000001.1, read on the forward strand.
TGGACGACGAGGCCGAGGGCCCGCCACGCCGTCCTGCGCCGAACTGCTGCAGCACGCCGCCGAGGCACAGGCCCTCTCCCGCGACATCCTCCAGCTGACAGCCGACTTCGCCCGCCGCAGCCACAGCACCACCCGCGTCGGCACCGCCGTCCTCGCCCACCTCGCGACGGCCGCCACCATATCGAGCCACGCCGTACCCGCCTTCGCCAAGACAGCGGAGATCGCCCTCTCCCTGCCCCGCTCCGCAGGCCCGACCGACCGGCAGCACTCGGAGAGCCGGATGGTCATCGACCACGCCACAGCACGCGCCTACCTGCGCCGATCCTCGGACTCACTCCGCGACGCAGTCAAAGAACTCAACGACCACCTCGACATCCACCGCTTCTTCCGCCCATCTCCCCCGCAGCAAAGCCCGGCGCCTCCACCACCCGGGCCGAGCGGTCGCCACCGATAGCCCCCGAACCTGATCATGACCGCAAGGAGCCCCCTGAACTGCCCCGCACACTTCGGTGACGCCGACTGGGCCGACTACCAGCAGTGTCAGGCCGATCACGACGACCTCATGGCGCAGACCGTCGACCGCGAAGCCCAGTCGGAACATGACCTGATCGCTGTCTACGACGAGTACGCAGTCGACCTCACTCCGGGTCCGAAGTCGGAAGCCGACCTCGCTCGCCGGACACCTCTGCCCCGTCGGACACCAGCGTCCCGCAGGAGAAGCCGTGGCCGCTGACGAAGCGAACACCTCAGATGCCCGCACAGCTCCCCTCGCGCCGATTCCCGACCACCGCAACGTGAACACGCCGTGGTGGCAGGAGCTGTGGCGTCGCCACGCACACGTCATCACGCCGCTGCGGGCACGCGGACTGCAGTGCGACATCGAGTTCGGCCTCAGCACCTACAACGTGCGCGTCTCGCTCCCCGACGAGAGCTACCTGGTCATCAGTCCGCCGCAGGAACCGTCCTCCGAGCGACCGCCCGGAGACCCGGAGGGCTGGATCGCGACTCGCGAGCACCCCGACGACCAGACGCTGTTCGAGGTCCTCTACGACTCAGCTCCCTCCGACGACCCCGGTGCTCCCCAGCGGCCCGAAGCCCGCCACGGCGGCAGCGCCCAATCCCTGATCGAGGCGATCGACCTCCGCCTCGCCCAGCTCGGGCTGCTACCGCACCCCGTCTTGCCCCACGAAAGCCCACACGTGCACCCAGCCCAACCGGCACCCCCGCCCGAGCCCCGGGATGTCCCCGGCACAGCACACCGTGGCCCCGTGTACGTCTACGGCGACGCGCTGCGCGATCTGACCGACCGGCTCAACGGAGCCGAGTCACATGCGGATGCCGCTGCCCTGCTGCACCAGATCCTGGAACCCTCCGACGGCCTGCTGGCGCAGCTCGGCGAGTTCTTCGAAGCAGCCGGGGAGAAGGCCAAGGAAGCCGAGGAGGACGACGGCTTCGACCTGTCCTACGACCTCGCCGACGCCGCCGCCGAGATCCGCAACCTCGCAGAGGTCCTGCATGTGGCCGAGGACCGCATGCGGGCCCTCACTCCGCTCGCGCCGGCACCGCGACTGCCCTCTATCCCGGCCAATGCGTCGTCCCTTCCGCCACGGGCCCTCCCGCCGGCATCGCCGAAAGCCGCCCCAACCGCCAGGCGCACGCCCTGATTCCTTCCCCTCTGCGAACCCTTGGAGCCTCCATCCGCACCGCCCGCCGTACCCTCCCGCTGTTCGTCGGCGCCGCCTGCCTCGCCTTGGCCGTCACCGGCTGCTCCGGCGAAGACGGCCCCGCCCAGGCCCGGCAGACGCCCAGCGCCAGCACCGCCCCGAAGCTCGTGCCCGCTCTCAGCATCGCCCAGGCCCGTGACGTCATCACCCGCTATTCCGAGATCAACAACGAGGCCAACGCCGAACGGGACCGGCGCCTGCTCGACACGGTCGAGGACGGGCCGCTGTACGCGATGTCCCTCTCGGACTACACCGAGACCGAAGGGCTTCCCGCCAAGGACCGCAAGCCGTACAAGGCGTGGTCCTACGACATCACCAGCGCCAAGCTGTACATCCCGCGCCTGGCCGACGGGCAGGAAGGCTGGTTCGCTGCCGCGCTCTCCAGCGAGAAGGGCAAGGCCCCCTCGCGACTGGCCGTGTTCGCCGAACGGCCCCAGCACGAGCGCTGGGAGATGGTGTCCGTCGTTGACCTCGACAGCCAGAAGCTGCCCGACGTCGCCCTCGACCGTGAGGGATACGCGACGGCCGTCGCCGCCAACGACAACAAGCACCTGGCCGCCGACGCCGACGTTCTGCGTACTGCCGTGCTGGACAACTTCGCCACCGGAGGCACGAACAGCGGAAGTAAGGTCTTCGCGCCGACCAAGGCCAGCAAGCAGCAGATCAAGGTCCACGACGAGACCGGCACCCGCTTCGGTAACCAGGGCACCACCGTCTTCGACGGAGCCGACAACCGCTACAACGACGCCTACGCCCTCAAGACGGCAGACGGCGGCGCGCTGATCCTTCTCTCCCACACGCACACCCAGACCGACTCCGTCGCGCACTCCGGCCTGCAGATCAACCCCGGCAAGGACGACCGGGCCTGGCTCCACGACGTGCCCCGCACCTCCATCCGCTACACGTTCGTGTGCAACGACGCCGCCACCGTCCCCGCGAAGGCCGAGCCCTCCCGCCTGATCGGCTACACCTGCGCGCGTACCGACGCCTCCGGCCCTCCGGTCCCGTCCTGGTCCGACCGCGCGTAGACGCCCCCGCGCGCCACCGTGACTGTCGCCGAATCTCCCCCGCACCCCGTTCCTCCGGAGAATCCCCTGTCCACACGCTCCTTCATCGCCCGCCCCGCCCGCGGTACGGGATACACGGGCATCCACATCCAGCTCGACGGCGTGCCCAGCCACCACCTCCCCTTGCTCCTGGCCGCCTACCAGTACAAGTTCGGACGCAACATCGAGGCCATGTCCCGGCACCTCATCGACGACGTCGCCGTCGGCTGGGACGAACTCGGCACCGATCTCCTCGACGACGCCCCGCCCGCACTCGTGACCGCGCTGACCGGCGGCGAGCACTGGCCCAGCCGAACCCTCGATCACCTGATCACCCCGGACGGCTCATCCCCGGTACGCATGTCGGTCACCGACACGACCGCCGACGAGCAGGACGTGCAGTGGGGGTACGTCCTGCACAAGGAGGGCGTCGAGGTGATCAGCCTCCTGCACGAGGACATCGGCCCGATCGTGAGCTGGTCCACCGACCCGCGCACCGCCTTCAACGACCACCCGGCGGCCTGGTCCGCCCTCGACTCCCCGCCCGCCATGCGGGCATCGCGCGGCAGGCAGCCCCAGAGCGCTCCTGCCGCAGCCCCGGCGAAGGCCGGCGCCCCGCGCCCCGCCGCCCGACGCTAGTTCCCCCTCGTCTTCCCGGAGCCTTCTCTGCCCCCGTACACCACGCCCCTGATCACCGTCGTCATCGCAAGCCGCCTGCGCGAAGACCGGCTGGACTACCTGACCGCCATGCACGCCAGCCTCACCCGGCAGTCCGTGCCGTGGGAGGCCGTGATCGCGCTCGACGGTGCTTCGCCCGACCGTCTGCCGGCTCCGCTCGCCCAGGACCCGCGCGTTCGCACGCTGGCGCTGCCCCGTCCGGTCGGCGCCGCCTGCGCCAGGAACCTGGCCCTCGCTCACGTACGCACCCCGTACACCAACTGGGCCGACGACGATGACCTGTTCCCCAACGATGCGATGGCCGTACGGCTGAACACCCTGGAGTCGACGAGAGTCGGCTGGTGCGCCGGCTGGAGCGAGGACCAGCACCCCGACGGCTCGACCACCCTGTGGCGCTGCCCCACGCCGCCCGGCCGGCATGAGGCCGGTGACGTGTGGACGTACTGGAAGTCGCCTGCGGACACCATCCCCATCGGGCCGACCACGATCCTCGCCCGCACCGACCTCGTGCGCGCCGCTCCGATGGGCGGCCTCGTCCAGGGCGAGGACTACTGCGCGGCCCTCGGCGTCACCGCTCTCGCCCCCGGCATCCTGCTGCCAGTACCCGTGTACAGGTACCGCAAGTGGGACGGGCAGATGACGGCCCAGGTCGGATACGACCGGCTGGAGGCAGCTGCCCGGGAGCACGCCTGGGCGTACGGCCGCAGCCTGCGCGCCGTCCTGTGCGGTGGCGAAAACCTGGTCCGTGGCTGAGGCGCAGATCGTCCTGTCGCACAGCCGGGAGTCCGGGATCGTCGCGATCGCCTCGGGCGAGCAGTACCGGTGGGCGCACACCGCCCTTCCGTGCCGAAGCAGGAGCGCCGAGCACACGCGTGGCCGGCCATCGAGACGTGGCCCGCCGACGGCGAAACGTCCTTTCGTCAGGCCCGCATCAGCGCACCCCATCGTCGCCCGGCCCTGCCCGTCACTGCGCCAGCCCGCCCCCTCACCGCGGCCCGGCCCGCGCACCGCGGCCCCTGACCCTTCCGCCCCACGCCCGAGGAGAGCACCGCCCCCTTGCGACCCGGCACCCACTTCGCCTTCGGCGACCACGAGGAACACGGCTTCGTGGCCTCTTTCACCGCCGCCCTGCCCGCGCACCTCGCCCACTGGTACCTGGAGCGCGAGCAGTTCGAGCCCGTTCCCGGAGAACCCGGCCTGTACCGGCTCAGCGAGCCCGAGCGCGACGGAGTCCGCCGCACCCGCCAAGCCGTCCACGACCTGCGCCGCCACGGCTACACCGTGCAGGCCGACATCCGCCTCGAGCCGTCCCTCTCGGCCGGCCCGCCGCGCCCCGTCCGGCCCAACGGACTCCAGGAGCGCCGCAGCCGGCTCGCCCAGGCCGCCGCCGGCCGGACGACGCAGCGCTCCGCACCGCCCACCACCTCCCCGCCAGCCGCCCGGCCGATCCCGCCGAAGCGCACGTACGCTCCGACCGTCAATTTGACGGCCGCGACCGGCGGGCGGTCCCGATGACACCCGCGAGCAGCCCGGCCCCCGACGGTCCCTTGCCGACAGCGCCCGACCGCGGGCCCTCGGGCGGGCCCGCCGCGGTCACGGTGGTGGGGAACTGGCCAACGGGGCATGCGACTTCCGCTTGCGGATGGCGGTCATCGACAGCGAGACCGAGGCCGCGCTCGACGTGACACGCGACCGCTACGGCCGTACCGTCCACCCGGGCGCCGCCGCAGCCGCACGAGCCCACCGTGACAAGGCGGCGGTGGAGGCGTACGCCACTCACCTCGCCCCGCACGCCGAGGCTCTCCTCGATGCCGCCCGCCTCTTGCTCGACGAGCTGCCACCCGCCCGGCACCTGGCCGGGTGGCGGGCAGTCCTGGACGGCCTGGCTGCATCAGCCGCCGAGATCCGCCGGGCCTCGACCGGCCGGCCGCCCCTGGCTCCCAGGCCGAACGCACTCAGCACGCGGCCTTGTGGCCGCACCTCACCGCTTGGGCGGACCACAGCTCTATCGCCAGCAACCTCGCCGACCAGCGCGACGGCCAGCACCACAAGGCTCCGCTGACCGACGAGGAGCAGCAAATGTGGACCGAGAGGGCCCAGGCCGCGCAGCGGCGCGGAGAGCTGGAGCTGACCGAGTCGTGGTATGCCGCCGACGGGCAGCCGATCACCCTCGCTTACCTGGTCGAGGACAACGACTCGACGGTGGTCGCGCTGCGCGGCGATCCGGGGGTACCGGGCTGGCAGGTGATCGGGCACTACGCCCACGAGTACGAGGCGGGCAAGGCCCTGCCCGCTCCGGTCCCGCCCGGCATCCTGCGCGCGGACGTCTCCCGGTTCAACCGCCCGGCACCGGCCCCGGAGGTGTCTCTGCAGGACCTCATCCGCGGCGTCGTCGAAGGCCACACCGCCGGTGACGCATCGAACGCTCTACTCGGAGCCGTCCAGCGCGGCTACGCCGCCGGCCCGATGGTCCGCCTGCAGGAACTCCTGGAGACGAGCAGCCAGTTCGCCAGCGCCCTGGAGACCGTGCAGGGCCGCCAGATCGCCGCCCGCCTCTCAGCGTTGGGACGGCAGGTCGATTTCCTCACCCGTGAAGTCGAAGAGGCGGCCGAAGACCTCGGCGCGACCGTCGCCGTCCTGCCCCCGCACCGCACCCCCGTGCTACGCGCCCGCCCGCGCCCCGCCGTGGACACCGCCCCGCCCACGCCGCCACCCCGCGCCAGCACGACCGCCCGCCACCGTTAGCCCCCGAGAAAGCACCCGTTGTCCCCGACCGCACCCCCGGCCCCGGCTCCGCGCATCACCTACGGCGCGGTGCTGGGCAGCCCGTACGTCGCCCGCCTCCTCGGCGGCACCCTCACCGGCCGACTCCCTAACGGCATGGCGCCCGTCGCCATCCTCCTGTGGGCCACCACGAGCGGCAGCAGCATCGCCTTCGGCGGACTGCTCAGCGCCCTGTACGGGCTGTCCTCCTCGGTGGTGCAGCCCGTCAAGGGACGCCTCATGGACCGCCACGGCCAGGTGGCGGTGCATCTTCCGGCCGCCGTGCTCAACTCGGCTCTCCTGGTGACCCTTCCGCTGACGGGACCGTACGGCGGACCGGGCCTCGCCACGGCCCTCGTCGTCGCCGCCGGCCTGACCACCCCGTCCCTGGAGGCCGGGCTGCGGGCCCTGTGGCCCAGCGTGCTGCCCGACGCCCGCCTTCGACACGCCGCGCTCGCCCTCGACACCGGTACGCAGGGCCTCCTGTACATCGTCGGCCCCCTGCTCGTCGCCGCCCTTGCCTCCGCGTACAACCCGAGCGTCGCGATCACCGTCACCGCCGTCCTCGGCCTGGCCGGCACCACCGTGGTCGTCCTCGCTCCGCCATCGCGGCGCTGGCGATCGACGCCGTCAGTCGGCACCCTGCACGGTCCCGTTGGACGGCTGACCAGCCCCGGTCTGCTGCTCCTGTTCGTCTCTCTGACGGGCATCGGGTTCGCGATCGGGGCCTTGAATGTGTGGTCGATCGCCATAGCCGAGGACCACGAACAGGACATGCTCTCGGGCATCATCCCCGCCGCGTTCTCCACCGGCAGCTTCCTGGGCGGCCTCGTCTACGGGCGCCGCACCTGGAGTCGGACCGCCGCCGACCGGCTGATCATCGCCAGCGCCGCGTTCCTGGCCGGATGGCTCCCGCTCGCAACCCAGCCCGCGCCGTTCGCGGCCACCGCCGCGGTCACCGTGCCTGGTGGGTTCCTGACCGTCGTGGTCGCCTGCGCCTACGTGACCACCGATGCTCTCGCCCCTGCGGGCCGGACCAGCGAGGCGTATGCGTGGCTGATCCTCTCGATCGGCGTCGGGCAGTCCGCCGGTACCGCCCTGGCCGGATGCCTCGCCGAGCAGACGCTGGCCAGCGCGGCGCTCCCCGCCGCCGGCGCGGCCTTCGCCCTCGCCGTCCTTCTCGCCGCGCGCCGACAGCTCCGCCCCGCCGGGCACCGGCCGCCGGGCCGACACCGCCGCCCACTCCGAGGCCAACACAAGACGTCCTGATCAGGGCGCCCCCCACCTTCCAACCCCCTTGAGGAGATCGAATTATGGCCGTGCGTACGCACTGGACCGTGGAGCACGCCTGCTCCCACAGCGTGGATCATGACCTGTCCAATCGTCCTGCCGACAAGCGGGCGGGCTTTGCCCGTTGGCTCGCGTCGAAGGACTGCACCGACTGCTGGAAGGCGGCGCGCGACGCCGACTCCGAGTCCAAGGAGGAGTGGCTCGCGACCAAGCGGGCCGAGGAGCAGGAGGCAGCCGTCGCGTGGGCCAAGCAGTTCTACATGCCGCAGTTGGAGGGCCCGGAGAAGGCCCTGGGCTGGGGCGAGCGCTCCCGCCACCAGCTGATGACGGCCGCGCACACCGCGCTCGTCGTCGAGGGCACTTGGGACGAGGCGGACTGGGCGAAGCTGGAGCAGAAGGCCCGCTCCGTCACCCGTGCCGGATGGTGGATCGACCAGCGGGACGCCGAAGGCACTGACCTGCTCGAACTCCTCGACGCGGCCAGTGAGGCGGACCGCGGGACGGAGAACCCGTTCCGCTGACGGCGGGGCAACATAGCCGGGAAACGCCGGTTAGCCAAACCGGCGTTCCTCCGGACTATTGATGCTCCCACCCCGCCAGCCATCGCGTGGAAGGAACTCATGTCCCAGCCCCCGTCCGCCTCGGCGTTCGCACCGACGCCCGACCCGCTCACCCCCGACCGGGACATCACCCACGCCCATTTCCAGGCCGGTGACACCGTCGTCGTCCTGAAGGGGGTGGCCGGCGGAGAACTGTGGGGCGACGCGATGCGCGTCGTGGCCCCTTCCTGGCACACCCCGACCGACGAGGACGGGTGGCGGCTGCGGGATGCGACCGGCGGCGCCCAGTCCTACGTCACCGCCCACCCTCGCTACCTCGTGCACCTCTCACGCCGCTGCCCTGACTGCCTGATCTATCTACGGGCCATGGAGGACTCCCTCCTCGCACGGTTCGCCGACCGCGACGAGCTGATCGACTGCGGCTGGTACACCACCACCGCCCTGGGCCAACTCGTGCACATCGCCGACATCCGGAGCGGCCGTTGATCCCCCGCCTGCACGAGCGGACCCACCGGCCCCACCACCCGCTCGAAGAGGCGCTGGGGCGGCCGGTCTCACCGAACGAGGGCCTGACGGAACACACGATCGCCGCCCACTGGCCCGGCCTGGATTACTTCACCCTGGACGACGAGCAGAAGACCTGGACGTCCGTCCAGTGGGCCGAGCACCTCGAAGACCCCTACCTGGAGCACCCGTTCGCCAGCAGCCCCGACGGCGACCGGCGGGCGATCCTCCACCTCGACATCCGCCTTCACCCCGACGACCGGGAACTGACAGGACCGGAGTGGGCCGAGGTCGCTCAACGGCTCGCACGAGCCGTCGGCATCGAGATCCCCGGCAAGGAACATGGCTGCCGGTGGATCGCCGTCCAAGCCCAGCCAGGGCGCCTCGACCTGATCGCCAACCTGATCCATCTCGACGGCGCGTGGCACGCTCCTCCCGCAGACAAACTGCGGCGCCTGGCACAGGAGGCGCGTCGCATCGAACAGGATCTCCACCTGATCCCTGTCCGATCCGACCCCCCTTCGCGGCCTGCCGTCCGCACGGCGCCCACGGCGTCGTCCCAGCTCGCGACCATCCTCACGCAGCTCGCCGACGAACAGGCCAGCCCTCTGGCAGCGGTACGCGGACTCGTCGAGCACACCTCGCACCGGATCGCCCGCCAGCCGGGAGCAGCCAGCACCGATACGGCACACCGCCTGGAGCTGATCGCCCGCCGCCTCCACGCCATCCAGCAGGACCTGGACACCACCGCAGACCGCCTGGTCCAGCCCCGCGCCGTCCCGGCCCCGGACGCCGTCCGGCACAACGCCCACCGATCACCGTAGGAGAAACGTCTCCTTGCCCCGCACCGACCGCTTCCTGGACATCCGCCGCGACCCGCACTCCGACGAACTCCTTGCCCGCGGCGGCGACTCCGAGGCACACAGCATCCTCCAGCGCGCGGGCTTCGTCGCCGTCGTCCGCGTCCATGAGACGTACCACCGCGCCCCGACCGGCCTAGCGGAGGACGACGAGTCCCGTCTCGCCACCGACGCCGTGGCCCGCCTGCGGGCGGCCGGCTACCACGTCGACTGCGACGCGGACTTCGACACCGACTCGCGTCCGGCCAGCTACCTGCCGCTGGGATCCTCCGTTGCCCACGTCACCGAGCGCCTTCGCGAGGCCGCCACTACGGGCGAGGCGGCCGATGCGCTGACTGAGCTGACCGCCGCCCACGACGGCGTCCTCGCCGCGCTGGAGGAAGTCCTCACCGCCACCGCCGACTTCCACGACGGGCTCGGCCAGGCGGCCGACCCCTACATCGCGCGGCGGCTTCGCTACCTCGCCGACGAGCACCTTCGCGTCATCCGTACCGACCTCTCCGAGACCCGCAACCAGCTCGCCGACCGGCATGCCCCGCACCCCGGCCGCAGCATCTGCACCGGGGAAGTCCCGTCAACCGAGCAAGAGCGCTCTGCCGTGTGCGCCTGCCCGCCACCGCCGCGCACCCTACCGGCCCCGCCGCCCCCGATGGCCGCCGGACTGCGCCGCTGACTCCCACCTCGCCCAAGGACACCATGCACGACCACCACACCTCCGAGCGCCTCGCCTCGTACGCCGACGTTCTCGCCGGCGAACTCCCCGACAGTTGGACCAGCTCCCACCTGCCAGCCGACGCCAAGGACGACCTCGCCGAACTCGCCGACCGAATCTGGGACCTGGACCTGGTCGCCGCCTCTCTCGCCGAGCACCCCCTGCAGCAGGCCGCCATCCTGAGCCGACAGGACGGTGCGCAGCTCGTCCTTCTGGACCGGAGCGACGAGCGCGACGGCTTCCTCATCGCCGCCGTCGCCCCGCACGCCCTGCCCGACGAGGCGTTCCGCGGCGTTCCCGAGCCCAACGGCATCGCCCTGGCCGATGACCCGTTCCTGAGCGCCGAGCAGGTCACCGGCGACCTGCTCGCCCGCTACGACGCCGCCCTCGCCCAGGTCCGCCACAACGCCCTGGGCGGCATCCAGCCCTCCCAACCGGACCGGGTCGTCCTGACCTGGCAGCCGGACGGCAGCATCGCCACCGCCCCCGCCGACGACCGCGCCAGCGCGGTCCTCATGGCCCACGGCTTCGTCCAGGGCCCGCAGAGTGGCATCTACCACCTGAGTGGTGACGACACCCAGGCCCAGGCCCGCGCCCTGCGCGAGATCGGCCCGCACCTCGACGCGCTCGGCATCGGCACCGCTCTGCAGCATCCCGCAGGCCGGACCGCGCCCACCACCGCCGCTTCCGTGCCGCACGTCCCGGCCGGTCCCCGTACCCCAACCACCCGGTCTCGGTGAAGCAGACGGAGCCCGACTTCTGGGTGCTGGAGTACGTCACCATCACCAAGGACCCCCGAACCGACCTGGTCGTGGCCATCGGCGGCACCGAAAAGGCCGCGGACATCCTCCAGCGAACCGGCGGCTTCCTCTCCGCTCCCGGACCGCGCGGGGACCATCACCGGCTTCCACACGGCCGGCCCATCGAGCAGCAGCGCCAGAAGGCGACCGCAGCCTCGCACGCCCTGCTCGCCGCCGGTCACAGCGTCCACCTCGACCCCACGCTGAACATGCTGGTCGCACCGGACGGTGAACGTGAGGCCGCCCTGCGCTACCTGGCGGGCCTCGCTGAGCGAGCCGCAGCCGCCACAACCAGCAGCGAGGTGGCCGAGGTCCTGACCGAGATCGCTGCCCCCGTCCACGGGCTGCTGCCCCTCGCCAGAGAGGTCGTCGTCAGCGCCTGGATCGCCGCCAGCGACTTCCAAGGGGCCGCGCCCACCGGGGAACCCGATCCCATCGCACGGCTCGGAAGCACCGCCACCTCCATGAGCGAGGCCGCGCGCGCCATCCTCCACGCCCGCAACCACGCCGCGCGCCCTGCGCAGCGGCCGGCCACTACCTCACCACCGCCGAGCCGCGCCCAGCCCGCGAAATCCCGCCGCCGCTGAGTCCGGAGAACCACATGGCCAACCTGGCCGACGAATACGGCACGGACGTCGAGATCTACATCAAGGCCCTGACGACCACCATCCACGCCGACACCCCAACGGGCGCCCCCGCCCAGCTCCACGACCTGCTGGAACACCTCGGCCTGGAACGCCACGAGTACCCCGCCGACACGCCCATCTACATCTGGCACACCGTGCCCGAACACCTCGACGCCGACGAGCAGAAGCGGCTGGCAACCCGCGCCATCCCGGTCCTGCTCCTGGCCGGGTACGAGGTCAACTGCACGCCCGACGTCTTCGACGAATCCGCCTACCGACAGGCCGTGCAGGACCTGCGCACCCGAGCGGGCCGCCCTGCCGTGCGGCAACAGGCACCGATCGGCTCCCCCTCGCCTGCAGCCCCGGCCCGCCGCACCCCGTAAGGCGCCTGGGCGGTCCCGGCACCGCGCCGGGACCGCCCGCCTCACCACCCGAGACCCGGAGATACCCGTAGCAATCCGCACACCCCCACCGATCAGCAACCGGCTCAAGCCCCGACTCGCCACGGCCCTCTTCCGCCGCTATCTGCGCGCCTGTATTCCGACCGGCCCCGACCACGCCTCCCCGCTGGCCGGCGCCCGCCCGGAGGCCGCCCTCGCCGAGACGCAGCGCGTCGGGCATCGCCACCACCACTGACCGTCCACCGCCCGGAGGAGCATGTCCCACCCCACCCCCTACCCGGTGAGACTGGCCGACGAGATCACCCGCCAGCTCGGCCAGCTCGCCGACCACCTATCTCAGCTTCCCCCGCCCCAGGCCGCTCAGGTCATCGCCCGCGTTCTCGACCCGGACACCGGAGTCCTCGGCGGCGTCACCCACCTCGTCGCCACCGGCAGCGTGTTCGCCAAGGACCAGGCAGAGCGAGGCGCGCTCCCCGCGGAGGTGTGGCTCGCCCTGGGCCGTGCCTCGAACGAACTCGGCGACATCACCCTCGACCTGGACGAACACAAAGACGCTCTTCAGCGCGTCGGCGCCCAGCCCGCCACTACGGCGGCGAAGCCCCCGGCACCCGCACCGCTCGTCGTCCGGCGCCGCCGGTGAAGAAGAAGCAGTGGCAGGGCTGGGGACCCGACGAGCAGGCCGAGCAGCACTACCTCGTCCAGCCCCGCGCCCTGGCCGGCGGCGGCGACGTCCGGCACGTCTCGGAGTTCCTGCGCGCCTCCGGCTGGAGGGACAAGTCCAAGACAGGCGGCCCCCTGCGCATGGAGAGCCCGGACCGCACCGTCCGCATCGCCTACGACCCCTACGTCCTCCCCGGCGGATGGACCATCCACGGCCACGCAGACGGAGCGAACGGCGAGTGGTCTGCCCACCTGGGCCGGCAAACGCCGGCGGAGATCGTCGCCGGCCTGACCGACGCCCTCACCCGCCCCCGCTTCGCCCACGCCCCCAACGTCTGGGCCCCTCTGCAGGAGCAGAACTGGCACACGCGCTTCGAGGGCCAGGACTACATGGCGACGAGCCCCGACGGCACCGCGTGGATGCAGTACCGGCAAAGCCCCGACGGGGCGGCGATGTGGTGGACCGGAGCGCGGGACAAGCAGGGCAACGGCTGGACGGCCAACTTCACGCCGAACACCCCCATGCACCTGGTGCAAGCCTTCTCCACCGAACTCGCCAGCCCGGACCCCGTGATGCGCCCGCGCGGACGCGTGCCGCACAGCGCGCAAATCCGTACCTGGTCGGTGTCCGTGAAGCCCTCCCAGCTCAGTGCGTGGCAGCAGGCCCGCATCACGGCCGCCCGCGCCGCCACCTGGGCCCGCAACAGCGCCCGTAGCACCAGGCCGCGCACCAGCGCCCATCCCTACACCCCGGCCGGCGGCGCACGCACCCGCCGCTGACCGCAATAGCCCCGCCTCGAGGAGCCCGATGCCCGCACTCACCCCGGACACCATCCGCACCCTGACCGAAGCGCTCGCGGACCTCACCGACTACTTGCGCGAGAACCCCGACCCCGCAGAAGCCCTCGCCCTCGTCGAGCCCCTCCTCGACGAGTACACGGGCCTACCCGTCCAGTTCGCCGACACGCTGCGCGCCCTCGCCCGCGCCGTTCAGGAGAGCCCTGACGCGCCGCGCACGGCGCAGGGCGACCTGCTGATCACCGAGCTGCGCACGGCCGCGTGGGAACTGGCCGACCAGCACACCCTCCACTACGTGCTGGACGATCTCCGTGACCTGTACGGCAGTTCGCCGACGAGCGAGCAGGGGTGCTGCTGGTGCCGCTGAGCGAACGGCAGCTCGCCGCCTTCGCCGACAAGCACGCCGTGCAGATCCCGTACGACACCAGCCCCCGCCACCTCGCCGGCCCCGGAGACGCCCGCCACGTCACCCACGGTCTGGCCGCCGCCGGATGGAACGCCGTCTCCGACCCCCTGAGCGCCGAGATCATCCTGGCAAGCCCTGACCTTCGCCACCGGCTCCAGTTCGACCCGCAGTCCCGCACCTCGGCGTGGTGGCGGCTACGGGCGGAGCCCGTCGGCACCGAGCCCGGCTGGTACGCCGAGTTCGGCGAACTCGTGCCCGCCGAGGTCCTCGCCGCCTTCACCGACGCCCTCACCGCCCCGCCGCCACAGCAGCCGGGCCCGTGGCAGCAGGTGACCTCGGCAGGATGGCACCACGAGCCAGACGGCGCGCGCTCGCCGGACTCCATGTGCCACATCGAACTGCGGCCGTTGAGCGAATTCCACGACCGGTCGTCCTGGCACATCGAGACCCGCGAGCCCGGCCAAGGGGAGTTTCCCGGCCCGCGCATCTGGCACGCCTACCTCGACGAGCACACCCCCGCTCACCTGGTCAGCGCGTTCCTCACCGCGCTGACCGACCGCAACCCGCTCCAGCGCGGCATGTTCGAACGCACCGGCCACTACAGCGCCGTACAGGAGCCCAGCCCGCTGCGCCCGCAGCAGGTGGTCGACGCCCACGTCACGCGCATCAAGCATCTGCGCGCCCAGGCACGCTCAGCCCGCCGCCAGCAGACGAAACCCGCGACGATCCCGGCGCGCGCCAGTACCGCGCAGCCGGCCGCTCGCCGCTGACCTGACAGGACCCCTCCTAATCTCCCGAGACCACCACGCACACCGCGACTTCCTGCGCCACCTCGACCACTACGTGCGGGACAGCCAGAAGATCCTCGACGCCTGGGACGCCTACTCCGACGAGCACACCGGCCTCGACGGCTGGCCCTACGACGACCACGCCTACGGCATGCGCAAGAGCCAGCGCGATGCCGACACCGCCGAGGCGTTCGAGCCGCTCCGCTATGGCGCCCGGCACCTGCTGGCGACCGCCGAGACACAGCTGGCCCAGCTGCCAGAGAACACGGTGCAGAGCCGCTGGGTATACCAGCTGGGCGTCCTGCACACGGCCCTCGACCGTCTCGACGAACTGCACGAGCAATGGCTGCTCACCCGCGACGCCCTGCCCGCCACCGCCAAGCCCGGCACCGCCGAATTCGACGACGCCCTCGCCGAACATCACGCCGAATCCTGGAGCTACCTCGACGACTGGGCCACCCACGGCAAAGCGCTCCGGGAGATCAACACCGCAGCCCGCAAGGCCCCCTCATCCCTGGTTCCCATGCCTGCCCTCGCACCCATGCGACGAACTGCGGCACGGAAGTGACTAGGGCCCCGACTCCCGAGACCGTCGAGGTCGACTTCTCCGTACGGAGCGCTCCGGCAGGCCGGCTGGTCACCGTACGGCGACAACGGCCTTGCTTCCCCCGACAAGACGGCGTACGTCGAGCGGCTGGGAACACCGGCTGATCCGGAAGCCTGGTTCGTCACGGTCGCCCTCGGCACAGAAGGTCTGGCAGGCCCGCTTCGGTGCGCACACTCCGCCATACCTTGTCGCCGCGTTCACCGCCGCGCTCGGCGATCCGAAGCCCGTGCACCGCACCGACAGCGGGCGCAGTCTGCCGACCCTCGACCCGAACGTCGTCATCCGCCGGACGACCGACGTGCTCGCCGTGTACGTCGCCGGCGCGCTGGAAGACCGCGTTCACTCCCTCGCTGCCCGGCACACCACCACGCCAACGGCCTCGATCCCCTCACGGCCAGCGCCGCCCAGGCACGGCCGCAGCCGCTACCCCTCCCTCCTTGCCCGGAAGCACCTAGCCCTTGCCCCCTTCCTCCTCCAGCAGCAGCACCGACGGATACGACCTCGTCCTGTGCCTCCTCCTCGGCGTGCTCGCCGTCGTCGTCCCCCTGTCCCACCTGGCCTGGCTGTCCGGCAACATCACCGCCTACCTCACCGGCACCAGCTGGGCCCCCTACCAGCCGACCAACGCCCTGCTCCGCCCCGAGCAGGTCTGGCCCGCCGCAGGAGATACGTCCCTGCTGATCGGTGCCCGCATCGTCCCCGTTCTCCTGCTTCTCGCTCTCGGGGCAGGGGCTGGCGTCCTGTGGGCCCGGCACAACAACCGAAGCGGCGGCCGGAAGAAGATCACCGACATGGCCAAGGCCCGGGACATCGAGCCGCTGATGGCCAAGGCGATCACCGACAAGGCCCGCTCCCTGCGCCCCAGCCTGAAGGACAGCAAGCACATCGACGCGAAGGACACCGGCATCCTTCTCGGCAACCTGCAGGGCAGCCGCCACGAGGTGCGGATGGGGTTCGAGGACGTCGCCGTCGCGATCATGGCGCCCCGGTCCGGCAAGACCACCTCGCTCGCCATTCCGTCCATGCTCGGCGCACCCGGCCCGGTCCTGCTGACATCGAACAAGGCCGCCGGAGACGCCTTCACCACCGCCTACGAGGCAAGGGCCCGGGTGGGGGCGGTGTGGACCATGGATCCACAGCAGATCGCGCATGCCGCCCGCGAGATGTGGTGGAACCCTCTTGCCAGCGCGACCACCTTGGACGGGGCGAACCGGCTCGCCGGACACTTCCTCGCCGCCTCGGTGGATGCCTCCCAGCAGGGCGACTTCTGGTCGAAGGCCGGCAGCAACATCTTGTCCCAGCTGCTCTTGGCTGCGGCGCTCGACGAGCGGCCCATCACCGACATCATGCAGTGGCTCGCCTTCCCCGCCGACCGCACTCCGCTGGACATCCTGCGCGACCACGACTTCGCCGCCGTCGCCGCTCAGCTCAAGGGCACCGTCGAAGGCCCCCCGGAAACGAGGGACGGCATCTACGAGACAGCCCGGCAGTACGCCTCCGCGCTCCTGAACGCGGAAATCGCCGCGTGGGTGACGCCGCAGAAGGACGTCCCGGAATTCCGACCGGAGCAGTTCGTCACGTCCACCGACACGCTGTTCCTGCTCAGCAAGGACGGTGGCGGCGGAGCCTCGGCGCTGATCGCCGCGTGCGCGGACTCGGTGATGCGGGCCGCGACCGCGCAGGCCGAACGTGCTGGCGGGCGCCTGGATCCGCCCATGCTGGCGATCCTCGACGAGGCCGCCAACGTGTGCAAGATCAGCGACTTGCCGGACCTGTACTCCCACCTCGGCAGCCGCGGGATCATCCCGATCACGATCCTGCAGTCCTACCGCCAGGGCCAGAAGGTCTGGGGAGACGCGGGCATGGACGCCATGTGGTCCGCCTCGACTGTCAAGGTGATCGGCAGCGGTATTGACGACCCGGACTTCGCGGACAAGCTCAGCCGCCTGATCGGTGACCACGACGTGAAGACCACGTCCACCTCGCACTCAGAGTCCGGAAAGAGCACGTCGGTGTCGATGCGGCAGGAGCGGATCTTGCCCGCCGACGCGATCCGAGCCCTGCCCAAGGGAACCGCGCTCTGCTTCGCCACCGGCATGCGCGCCGCCATGCTCGACCTTCGGCCGTGGTACCGGGAGCCCGGCGCGGAGGAGCTGTCCGCGGCGTCCGCCCGCGCGTCGCAGGCGATCACCGCCCGCGCCGTGGCGAAGCACGCGCCGACACAGTCCGACTTGGGGCTGACCACGTGATACTCGACCTCTTCGCGGGGCCGGGCGGCTGGAGCAGGGCACTGCACGTCCTCGGCGTGCGCGACATCGGGCTGGAATGGGACGAGTGGGCGTGCAAGACCCCGGCTGCGGCTGGGCAGTTGACAATCCGCACCGACGTGGCAATGTATCCGACGTGGCCTTTCATCGGCCGCACCCGCGGAATGATCGCTTCCCCTCCGTGCCAGGCGTGGAGCATGGCCGGCAAACGCCTCGGCCTGCTCGACCAGCCGCTGGTGCACGCGGCGGTCGAGGACCTGGCCGCCGGACGCGACTCCCGCGAACGCCTCCTCGCCGCATGCCGTGACGAGCGCTCCCTGCTCGCAGCCGAGCCGATGCGCTATCTGTACGCCCTGAACACGGTCGGCGAGCCCGACTGGGTCGCCATGGAGGAAGTGCCGCACGTCCTGCCCTTGTGGAAGCAGTACGCGGCCGTCCTGCGCGGGTGGGGGTTCTCCGTCTGGTACGGGATCCTCAACGCGGCCGACTTCGGCGTCCCGCAGACCAGGAAGCGGGCGATACTCCTGGCCTCCCGCGTCCGTACGGCGCAGCCTCCTACCCCCACGCACTCCCAATTCGCCGAACCGGAGTCGCTGTTCGGTCCGGGCCGCGCCCGCTGGGTCAGCATGGCCGAGGCCCTGGGATGGGGCGCAACCGACCGGCCCGTCCCCACCGTCTGCGCGGGCGGTGGACCCGGCGGTGGACCCGAACCGTTCCCGTCGGGCTCCCGCAAGACGCTGTCCGACGCACGTGAGCGCGGCACCTGGATGCCCCGGCCGGACGGAGTGGTCCTGCAGTCCCGTCGTGAAGGCGCCGGATGGGCGGCCCGGCACGGCACCCGCGAGAACCGGGCCGCCGACGCTCCGGCGCCGACGTTCACCGCTGAGGCCCCCCGCTGGTCCTGGTCCCTGCGCAGCAACAACCAGGCAAACGCCACCGTCCGTCCACTGTCCGAGCCGGCTGGCACGCTGTTCTTCGGGCACCGCGCGAACGAGTGCACCTGGGTCGCCGAGCCCGCCTCGCCGGCCATGGATGTCGACGCGCCAGCGGTTCCCGAGCCGATCCGGATCACCGCCCGCGAGGCAGGCATCCTGCAGACCTTCCCCGCCGACTATCCCTGGGCCGGCAACAAGGGCCAGCAGTTCTCCCAGATCGGCAACGCGGTACCCCCGTTGCTCGCCGGCCACCTCCTCGCCCCACACCTCGGCGTCACCCTCCACCCCGACGACTTCACCCTCGCCGCCTGATGCCCCACGCCCCCGAACCCGACGAAGACGACCTCGACGCCATCGCACCGCCCCAGCCGGTGTTCCACGTGGAGCAGGCCCTCCTCGGCGCCCTCCTCCTCGATCCGCACCGTCTCAGCAACGTGACCGGCATCGCCGCCGACTCGTTCTCCACCGCCGCGCACGCCGCCTTGTACGCCGCGATCACCACCCTGCCGCCGCCCGACCCCGCCGAGCACGCGAAGAACACCAAGTGGCTCGACCGCGTGCTCGCCACAGGCCGGGAGCAGGCGCGCGGACTCACCGCCTCCTACCTGCACACCCTCGTCCAGGTCTGCCCTTGGCCCAGCCACGCCCCCGCCTACGCCCGGATGGTCGAGGCGGAGCACGCCCGCCGCCGCCTGCTGACGGCCGCCGAACGCCTCGTCCACACCGTCCACGACGTCTCCCTCCCGCACCCCGTCCAGACGGTTCTCGCCGAGGCCGATGCGCTCGCCGCGGTCGTGGACGACATCGCCAACCGCTTCCCGCCACGCGCAGGCGTGCTGCCCCGCACGGCACCGCCGCCGCCCGCCGCGCCCGACCCCGCAGAGGCCGTCGAGGAGGAGCAGATGCTGCTCGCCACCGCAACGGCCTACCCCTCCGACATCGAAGCCGTCCGGTGGCTGCTCCCCGACGACCTCACCCTGCCGCTGCACGCCGGCCTGTGGCAGTGCCTGACCGGCCTTGCCCGCCGCCACGAGCCCGTCGACCCCGTCACCGTCCTGTGGGAAGCCCAGCAGCGCGGCCTGCTGGACGACGGCAGTGAACCAGGCGAGGTCCTCCGCATGCTGGCCGAACCGGCCGGATCCGTCGAGCACTGGGGCGAGCGCGCCCTGCAGCGCTCCCTCCTGGCCACGGCCGAGCACACCGGCCGACGCATCGAGGCATACGCCGGCGACCCGGCGAACACCCCCTTCCAACTCATCGTCGGCGCCCGCCGCGCCCTCGCCGACATCGCCGCCGCCCGCACCCGCTGGCAGCACGCCACCGGAGCCACCCCGCCACAGCAGCGGCGACCGGCGCCCACCACCCGCGCCGGCCCGCCGACCACCACGGCTGCACACACCGCCCGGTCCACACGGGCAACCCGATAGCCCCCCGCGTACACCGGTGGCCGGACCCCAAGGCCCGGGCACCGGCAGAAGAGACGAGACCCCCACGTGACTCCCGCCATCGACGCCCACGTCCGCCTCGACACCCACCCCACTCACCCGAGCGCCGTGCAGGCCGTCCTAACCGGCAGCCAGGCCCACGTCGCTCTCATGGCTCTGGAGGCTGCCGACTGGAGCGCCGCCGCCGACAACATCCTGGTCCTGGCCCGCATCGATCACGAGGAGCCCTACTGGGCCGCTGACGCCGCCAAGCACCTGATCGCCGAAGGCATCACCGTCGAGATCACCCCTCGGCTCCAGGAGGCCATCGACGAGGAATGGACCTGGGCGAACTACCCGATGCCCTGGTGCACCCGCAGCCAAATCCGCGAGGTCTCCAACCAGGCGCAGAAGATCCACGACGACATCCGCAACGGCCAGCTCCTCATCCACGCCCACGCCCACGACGGCCACACCACCGTCGCGGTCGGCACCTACCTCCACCGAGGCGGCAAGTCCGTCTACCTGCACGGCGAGGACCACCTGCGCCAAATCGCCGACACCTTCGACTCGCCCGCCAAGGCCCTGCTCGCCTTCGAGAAGGCTCACGCGGCCGAGATGAGCCCCGGCCCAGCTCCCCTGACCGACACAGAACGCGCCGCCATCGAAGCGCGCTCCGTCTTCGGCGTCACTACGGCCAAGTCAGAACCCTCCCGCCCGGAGCCGGAGACCGTTCCCGTCTACCGGGCCGATGCCGGCGACCACGACGCGCTCCTCGACACCTTCCTCGACGCGCACAGCGAGTTCGAGAAATGGCGCACCTGGTCGGATGACACGACGCACGCCATCCACGAGTCGCAGACCCTGCGTATCGAGCGCGTCCACGAAACCCCCGCCCACGAGACCGCATGGACCGTAGCCGCCTACGAGACACCCGTCTCCGACCGCATGTGGGTCCTCACCGCGACCGGCGCCACCCCCGCCCCAGTGCTGCAGAATCTGCTAATCCACCTCGCCGACGGCGACGGCTGGGACACGGTCATCAGCGCGCCGGTGGACGAGAAGATGGTCACCGCAGCCACCCAGCCGCTCTCCGACGCCGGATGGAAGCACACCGTGGACGGGCGATGGATCCGCTGGGCCTCCCCCGACAGGGACGCGGGCGTCCAGTTCGACGCCTTCACTGCACAGCACCCGATCCAGAACCTGGCCACCTGGACCATCTGGGCCGGACCTGGCCCAGACCGGCCCAACTGGACCATCACCGCGTCCCCCCAGACCCCGTGTTCGCTGCTGACCGACCTCACCAAGACCCTCGCCCACGAGACCGGCACGCACCAGGCTCAGCCGGCAGACCGCGAACAGTGCTTCGCCGTCCCACCGCCGACTGCTCAGGCAGTTGCGGGCGCCCTTTCAGCCAGCCGTAGGCGCTGACCATGGATGCGCCGGGGGCGAGGACCACCGACGACCAGATGTGGACACCAGGCCCATAGCCTGGGATACCTTCAGCCGTCGCTCTATAGCTCGCAAAACGGCTTATGCGCCGCAGGCGGTCCGGTAACTATCACGGGTTGCCGGACCTCCGGACGTATATCAGTCGACTAGGTAGTGGGCTTCGACGTAGGCGACGGTGGAGTCGTACGGCTCTCCCACCGGCTTGAGGGCATACCGGCGGAAGACCGCAGCGGTGGCGCGGCGAACGCCCCGGTTGCGAGCGTCGGCGTTGTCCCATGACCGGGCGAGGGTGTGCGTAACGACTTGGTCGATCTGCTCGGCCAGGTTCCTCTCCGTGATGGTGAGGCCGGGGGGCGCGTGATCCCGGATGATCCGCGACAGGACACCTATGTGGTCGTCGTCCAGCACGACGACGGCTTCGTCGGGATGCTTCTCGGCGTCGACGATGGCGCGTGCGACCCGGAGTGCCTCGGAGAGAAACTCCAGGGCGTCCTGGGCGTTCTGGATGATCCGATCTCGCAGTTGTCTGATGCGTTCGGCGAGCGCGGTGTACTTCGCGGACCCGGGTTCGACGCCCTTCTCGAGGGCGGTCTTGATGTCGTCCAGAATCTCCGCCGCGGATGGCAGCTGCTCGTCCCGGCCGTCGTCCTTGTCAGGCTTGGGGCGGACCAGGGCCAATAGCTCCTTGAGGACAGTGATTCCCTGGGCGTCCAGGATAAGGGCTTCCTCTTGGGAGGCGGCCACGGCGAAGGAGTGGACGTGGGCGTTGATGATCTCCAAGACCATCGGCCCCAGTTCGCTCAGCCGCTCCTTCCTCTCCTCGTCCGAGGACTTTTTGAACAGCGTCGTGTAGACGGATCCGAACAGCCCGAAGCCGTCGCGGTACTTGGCGACGCGCTTGTCGGTGGTGATGAGCGGGTACAGGCGGGCCAGGAGTCGGTAGTCCTTGGCGAACGCCTCGGCGGCTGCGGCATCGGCATCCAGGTAGATGTTGATAGCTCGGACCGACTCGTAACCATGGAGGGTGAGATCCGCGCCGTCTACGTCCGCAAGGAGGTCTTCGATGCGGGCGAAGGTGGTGCGGAACTCGGCGACCAACTCGGACACGTCGGTGACGAAGCCGCCGCCCTTGTCGGTCTGCTGTGAAGTGGGATCGATGACGGCGCGTTGGACCTCTTCGGCCAGGCCGATGTAGTCCACGACCACGCCGGAGGTCTTGACGAACCCGGTAGGTGACACCCAGGTGCGGTTCGGGCGGGTGATCGTCTGGAACAGGTTGTGGGCCTTCAGCGGCTTGTCCAGGTAGAGGACGCCCTCGTTGGGGGCGTCGAACCCCGTCATCAGTTTCGCGGTCACCACCAGGAAGCACAACGGATCGTCTGGAGCGAGGAACCGCCGCTTCTGCTCCTCCTCCTCGGCTTCCGACAACCGGTACGGCCGCATGGCGGCGTCTTCGTCCTTGGAGTCCGAGACGGAGATGTTCACCTCGGCGGTGATCCGGTCATGCTTTCCGACTGCGGCGAGCGCTTGTGACGCCTCGAAGCCGGCCAACAGCTCGTTGATTTTGTCCGTATACGCCACGGCCAGCTCACGGTTGAACGCGACGACCTGGGCTTTGAGACCGTTGCGGTAGGCGCCGGCCAGATAGTGGTCCACGATGTGCTGGCACACCGCGTGGATGCGGTCGGGGTTGGCGAACACCGAGGTGAGCCGTCCGAACTTGCGGGACAAGGTCTCGCGGTCCGGGTCGTCGAGGTCGAAGTCGTCGGCAAACTGGTCGAACTCGGCCTGCAGCTCTTGGTCGTTCATCTCGAAGACAACCGGATGCGGGTCCAGCATGACAGGGACGGTGGCCTCGTCGAGCAGCGAACGGGACACCGAGTAGCGGTGCAGCACCCTGCCCGGGTCGGTCTCCTCCCCGAAGAGGGCGAAGGTGTCTGTGGCGAGGTTCCTGACGGGGGTCCCAGTCATGCCGAAGAACCTTGCGTGCGGCAATGCCGCGCGCATCTGCCCGGCGAGCGACTTCGAGTCGGCCGACTGGGTTCGGTGGGCCTCGTCGACCAGGACGATGATGTTGCGCCGGGTCGACAGGTTTCTGCCGGCGTCGGCGAACTTGTGGACGGTGGTGGAGATAACGCCGCGCACGTCGTCGGCCAGCAGGGAGCGCAGCTCCTTGCTGGTGGCGGGCTGATGGAAGTAGGCGTCCCCCATCGCGGAGGTGAACACTCCGGAGGTCTGCCGGACGAGCTGGGTGCGGTCCGAGAGCAGAATGATCGTGGGTGACTCAGTACGGGTGTCCGCCAGCAACAGCGAGGCGGCGAAGACCATCAGTAGCGTCTTCCCCGATCCCTGGTGGTGCCAGATCAGGCCCTTCGATCCGCCGTCCAGGACCCGTTCGTGGATCAGGTGAGCGGCCTCGATCTGCGGATAGCGAGGGAGGTACTTCTTGTCCGCCCCGCCCCCGGAGGTGGCGAACAGCGCGAAGTTAGCGAGCATGTCCAAGACGTTGGCCGGGTTGAGCAGCAGCTCGGCAGAGCGCTGCACGTCGGCCTGCCCGGACAAGTTTTCGTCGTCGGCAGTGGACCGGAACGGCTGCCACAGGTTCGTGGGCGCGCCAGCGGCGCCGAACCGCAGTTTCAGCCCGTCCGAAGCGACTGCGAAGACGTTGGGGGTGAAGAACCACGGGTACTCGGTAGCGTACACGTCATTGATCTCCCGGGCGGCCTTCACCCACCCGGACTTCGCAGTTGGTGACTTCACCTCCACCACGACCAGAGGCAGCCCGTTAACCCAATACACGAGGTCGAACCGCCGGGACATCTTGCCAGGGACGGTTATGGTCACCTCGTCTGACACAACCAGGGTGTTGGCGGTTGGTTGCTCAAAATCGACGACCTTCAGGGCGTGCCAGACGCCGTCGGCGTCCCGGAACTCTTTTTGCCCGCGCAGCAGACGTAACACCTGCTCGTTGGCCCGCACCAGCCCGCCTTCAACGGCGTTGACCGTGGCGACGATCTCATTGACAACCGAGTCCGCGTCAAACCTTTCGATCACCCCAGGGTTAAGCCGGACTATGGCTTCCCGCAGATGTTCGGCGACCACCGTCTGCGTCGCCTCACGCGGCAGAACCCTGCCCGCTGTGTAGCCCCAGCCCATCGGGAGGGACCACTGGATCATAAGGTTTTGGAACTCCCGCTCGCGAAGACCCTTCGCCACGACTCAGACCTCCAGCTCGGCAGACTCTGTATCGATGGTGATGCTCTCGTCTAGCAGGCCCGACACCAGGCTTGCGCGGGTTGTTCGGAGACTGTTTGCCTGACCTCGGAGGGAGTCCATCGTCTCTACGACGACCCCGAGACGACCCGCCCAGTCCTGCTGCACGGACAGCGGGACATCTGGTACAGGGAACCTACTCAGGGTGGCGCGGTTGATGGAGGCGATCCCTGTCGTCTGGGTGCCGAATGTCTCGAACCACTCCTTACCGAAGGTGTTGCCCCAGGCCGACACGAAATACGGGTCGAAGCGCTGATCCGTGACCCGAACCCTGAAGACATGGTTCTGGTGAATGCAGCCGGGAATCTGGTCTTCCCAGACGTGCCCCCGACCAAGCTTGTCCTTGTCCCCGCCCTCGTTCATAAGAACGTCACCCGAGCGCAGTCGAAGCTTTTCCGCCTTGGCCTTGGTGGTCTGGATAGTGGCCACCTCGGCCAAATTCAGGCGGTGTCGATGAACGTTCGCGACGCGCAGGTACGGCACCTCCACAAGGTCCGGCTGCTCAAGGTCCTTCTTGTTCTTCGTGAGACCTCCCGAGATGTCGCAGAACGACGCCAGCGGAACCGTCCTCTCGTGCGCAACCGCTGCAACCATCTCTCGCCCCAGCGCCCACCAAAGGTCATCAAGCACATCCGCCTCGGCGTCGAGTGCGGCGATCTGGCGGTCAACCGCACCGATGACCTCGACAATCCGCTTCTGCACCGGCAGGGGAGGAATGACCATGTCGATGCTGAGGAAGTCAGCGGGCTTCACCCGCTCACGCCTCCCGCCCATTCCCTTGGATGCTCCTTGAAGGGCGCTCCACATACGCTGCGTCGTGGTGAGGATGCGAAAGAAGTCGGGGTCCGCATCGGACGTGAAGGCGAAAGTCGGGAACTCCTGCGAAGCGAACGATTCTGATAGGTCGTCGGGGGTTACTGTAATTGCGCCTTCGAATGCCTTGAGTCGACTGTAGACAAGCATTCCGGGGCCGATCCGGTTGAGCTTTTTGTAGGAGGTCGAGCTCCCCACGATAGGATCGCGATAGAGCAGCCCTCGCCCCCTGTTCAGCACCCCCACGATTGGGTACGTCTGTTCCGGGTCCACATCCACGGTTTCCACATTCGCCATGAGGAACCGAGCCAGTGGCGCCCGGGCCCAGCTATCCTGCGGCCGGGCGGACTGATCATTGCTCATCGGGTCACTCATCAAAGCCCTCGATTCCGGCGGCGGCGAGCACCGCGAGCATGCGCTGCTCGGCCTTCTGCCGCTCGGCGCGGGCGATGTTGTAGGCGTCGATGATGGTGCCGAGGTCCTTCTGCTCTGCAGCGGTCTGCTTGATGTACCTACCGATATTGAGGTCGTATTCGCTCGCTGCGATCTCCGTGATGGGCACGAAGCGCGCCGAGATCCCGCCGCCGCCGTCAGAATCGATCGGATTGCCATCGGAATCGAACTTCAAGTGGTAGGCGTTAACTACGTCGGCGATGTCCGCTTCGGTCAGGACATTGCGGGTCTTGGCCTTGGTGAACCGCTTAGAGGCGTCGATGAATAGCACCCCGTTCTGGCGGTCCTCGGTCTTGGTGCCGGGGGCACGGAACACGAGGATGCAGGTCGGGATGGCAGTCGAATAGAAGAGGTTCGCCGGCAGGCCGATCACGGCTTCCAAGAGGTCGTCGTCCAGGACACGTCGGCGGATGGATGCTTCCTGGCCACCGCGGAAGAGGACGCCGTGAGGCAGGACGACGCCGGCACGGCCCTTGCTTGGCCCCATGCTGGCGATCATGTGCTGCACGAACGCCCAGTCCGCCGACGACTGCGGCGCGACTCCACCAAGTGCACGCGGGTCATTGGTCCAGGGCTTCCACTTCAGGCTGTAAGGCGGGTTGGCGACGATCACATCGAACTGCTTCACAGACCCGTCCGGCTTCTTGAAGCGCGGGTCCTTGAGCGTGTCGCCGACCTCGACTTGGAACTGGGTGAGGTTGTGCATGAAGAGGTTCATGCGTGCCACACCCGCGGTGTCCGGGACCGCCTCCTGCCCGTGCAGGCTGAGTGTGTAGCCACGCCCGCCACGTGTTTTGAGGAGGTTCGCAGAGGCGATGAGCATCCCGCCCGACCCACAGGTTGGGTCGTACACCGACTCGTGGCCCTTGGGGTCTAGGACCTCGACGATCAGCTCGACCACCTCTCGCGGTGTAAAGAACTGGCCGGCACGCGTACCGGATCCGTCGGAGAACCGCTTCAGCAAGTACTCGTACGCTCCACCCAGCACGTCGTGGGACATGTTGCCCTCGTGCATTTTCGGGGTACGGTCCATCGCCTGCATCACCGCCGCCAACACCTCCCCCGACAGCACCTCTTCGGAGGTCCAGGCCATAGCCCCGAAGATGCGGGAGAACTTGTCAGGGTTGGCCGTTTCGATGGCTTGCAAGGAAGCACGGACCCGCTGGCCGAGGCCGGGCCGAGCGATGGTGGCGAGGATGGAGGACCAGGAAGCGCGACGCTTCTGGACGGTGCCGGAGTGGATGAACGGGATCTCGAACGACTGGTAGTCGCGGTACTCGATCTCGTGTGCTTCCTCAGCAGAGAGGTCGTCCAGGCCCTCATTTTCGGCCAGGAACTCCTGGTGGTGGTGCTCCCAGGTGTCAGATAGGTACTTCCAAAACATCAGCGGGAAGACGACCGAGGAGTACTGCGCTTCGGGCATCGCCACGCGCAGCTCGTCGGCGGCGTCCCACAACCGGCTCTCGATCTCCTGCTGGGTCACAACCATCAGTCGGGGGTGTCCTTGCTCGTCAAAGGGTGGCGACCCGTAGGTCGTGCGTGGTCTTCCTACCGGTCAGCCCAGTTCGGGCTAGACCCGGCATGCATCCGCCGGACGCGCCCCGGCCGAGTGGACCTGCGTGGGACGTCGCATCCCTGTGCGGACGACCTGCCAACGATATCCCTCCCCAGGACCACGAAATACGGCAATCGTGCCAAGCAGGCGAGGCTCGCAAGGACAGACGGAGAGGGCACCGGCGCGATGCCGTGGGCCTGGCCGGTCGATGGCACGAACCCGCTGTCGACCATCCCCATCTGACGCCTGGGGTAACCCGCCCTTTCGTGATCGACAGGCGCGCCCTTCGACCGCCCTGGCAAGTGCATCACCCCACCCCCTGCGCTCCCCACGGGACCACCGTGTCGGTCTCGGGCCTTTGGCGACTCCCCAGCGCTACCTGACCTCACCGTCTCCTATAAGCCGCTCGACCCAATAGTTGCCATGAAGACTTCATTGGGATTCCCTAGAGCTATGCCAAGGCGTCTGCTGGCCGTTGAGCACATCAAAATCCAGGCGCTGCGCGAGCAGGCCGGGCTTACTCCGCAGGAGCTTGCTGATCGCGTGGGGGTCACGTACCGCGTGGTCGTGTACTGGGAAGAGGGCAGGTACGTGCCTGAAGCCAGGAACGTGCGGCGGCTCGCCGACGCTCTGGGCTGCGCCACCGCCGATCTCACGGGTACGCCCAGCGGGTCCGAGACGCTGGTTGATCTCCGGTATGCCGCTGGTCTCACCGCAGAGGAGGTCGCCACCCGGCTTCGCGCGACTGCCGTCGGCCGTGATCTTTTCGTGGACGCACACAAAATCCGCAGCCTGGAGCGGGGCCGTCAGGTGTCCGGCTGGAATTGGAAGAAGCCGGGGCACACGGGCCGACTCGTGCAGCAGCTTGCCGCCGTGTACAAGGTGCCGGTCCGGATGGTGATGGACGCCTGGATGCGCACGCGGCCGACAGATGAGCCCCCGCGTCTGCCCGAGCGTGAGCGGCACGGTCCGCCGGCGTCAGCGGTCGAGGGCTGGGAGGGGCTGAATGAACGGCAGCAGGTCTATCTGGGAGAAATCCTGCGCGATGACCAGATGACTGAAACTGAGATGTGGATGCGCCGGCAGAACCAGGTCAGGGTTCCGCCGGCCAAGCAGTGGCGGAAGTTGCCGTTCGCTCTCGACGCCCCCACCGAAGTAGTCGGCCACACGCGCCTTCAGCAGCGCCTGCGGAGCGCTGGCGTCCACGATCAAGGGGCCGGGGCCACCCTCCACTCCCTGGAGCGGCTGGGACTGATCAAAGTGACCAAGGACCGCGTAGAGGTTCCGGGAGTCGGCGAGGTAGACCGGACCCTCGTGGAGATTACGCGCCGCGGCCGTGCCTGCGCCCGCGCCGGGCTGGGAGAGCCTGCGGAGTCGGCGCCTCCCCCGCATCTGCTGTCTGAATGGCTGTGGGGCGTTCTGCTGCGTGTCGCCGCGGCCGGCCCGGAGGGTCTCCACGAGAGCGAGCTAACCGGTAAGTCCCTGTTCTACTTGGCTGTCGGCTATCGGCCGAAGCGCCAGTCACATCCCAGCAGAGGCTTCATCGAACTACGTCCCCGGATGGCACCGGGCGATACGCACGTCCTCGAATACCGGTGGCACACCACCACTCTCGGGCAGCAGCACATTGCCTCCTACCTGCATGTTTACACGGAGATGTACCCAGCCGCGACGTCTCCACCGCAATGATCGTTTAGGGCGGTCCGAGGCCGTTCCGGGGGCATTGTCAGACCCGTGCTCTACGGTCGTCTCCCGTGACGACCCATGTCGATGACGACGGCCTGACGTTCTCGCATTTCGAGGCGTTCCGCCTGATCAACTTCACCTTCATCAAAGCCTGTCAGACGATCAGCGCCCCGGATCTGAGCCCCAGGCACCGGGCCGAGAAACTGATGCGGTACCACGGGGACTTGCTCGCCGCGTACGGCCCCGGAGTGCCGCTGTCGTTCGGAGAGTTCCGCCGAAGGCTGCGCGGTCCCATCGACGGCCTGCTCCCACCGTGGCTGGACCGGTCCGACTTCGGCGATCTCGACTTTCCCGTCGTCGACGCCGAGGGGTGCGTCACCGGCAACGCCTTCGATCTGCAGTGGGAGACCTCCCAGCTGCACCGGATTTTGAAGCGGCTTCGGCGGATCGGCCGGATGCGGTTCACCGAGGAGCAGCTTCAGGACGAGATCGACCAGGATCAGATGTACGAGATCCTCAAAGGCCGCGGTGACGCCCAGTACGTCAAGGACCGCACCACGCTGGTGGAATGCCCGGCTGGCACGGCCGCTGAGCTGAACAAGCGCGGCCTGCCCCTCAACGCGATCGGCTTCTACGAGCCGATCCCATACCACGCCGTCTACCGCACATGGTGGTTTCCCTGCACGGTGTGCAGGTGGCCCATGAAGATCAGCAAGCGGATGAGTGCGGGCCTCGAGTACTACCGGGTCGCCTGCCTCTACGGCCGTCACGCCGATACCGGTGCCAGCTTCATGTTCCGGCCCACGTCCGGAGACGCGCCGCAGCTGCATCCGGACAGCCCTGACACCCCGGCTCCGCGCGAGGCAGCGCTCGCGTTGGGCACCACCGGTGCCGTGCCGGAGGCGAAGCCGGTTGAGGGGCACCTGGCCCTCAAGCGCGGCGTGTGGCGCTACACCTGCGTGCCCGGCCTGCACGAGCTGCGTCTGCACACCGTCCTGCGGGAGCGGCTGGCCGCCTCACTGGCAGATGTGGACAAAGCCGTCAGGCTCTGGCCGATGAGCGATGCCTACGACCATCGCATCGAGGTCAAGGGCCCTGACGGGAGCACTCACGTCTTCACCGTGGATGTGAAGGACTACACCCACGGCCGTGTCCTGGCCGAGAGCCTGCACCGCCACGAGGGCGACAAGGGCGGCGCCGAATGGCTCGTTGTTCCCGACCACAGGGCCGACCAGATCCCCCTGCTGACCGTGACCTGCCACAAGTACGGAATGAAGACCGCGACCATGACCGACTTCGCCAAGATGGTCTGCCGGAGCGCCGGGGTGGTGTGGGCATGAGCCAGATGACTGTCAGGGACGCTTTCGTCCGCGCCGCGCTGGCCTTGGCGGCCCACTACTTCCCGCAGCACGATGACGACGGCAAGCCGCTGGCTTCCTTCCGCCACGCGGCGTTCTTCGCCAGCTGCAAACCGCAGGCATGGGAGAGATGGAATGAGCTGGGCAGTGAGGAACGCCTGCTCGTGGCCGAGGTGATGAAGCTCAGCAACCCCGACCTCGCCGACGAGAAGCGGTTCGCCTCCGCCGCGCGGATCCTCCTGGGCGCCATGGACAGCGCCGACGAGGAGGACGAGCAGACCACCCTCCAGCTGTTCACCCTGGCCGGTGATCCTCTCACCGCCACCGCGGCCTACCCCCTGCTGGGAGGGGACTACCTCGGCTACGCCAAGAGCCTTCTCGCGCCCTACCGGCGGCCGAGCAGCCGGCGCAAGCCCCACGAGTTCGCAGCGCCGGGCCAGACGTACGAGACGAGTGAGCGCACCGAGGGCAATGAGATCGTCCACGGGCGCGTGACCATCCCCCGCTTTCCCGCTTTCACCCAGCCTCTCGGCCACGACACGCTTCCCGCCCTCACCACCCGGCCCAACGTTGGCACGGTCCCGGTCTACGTCAAAGATCTCAAGGACATCGCACAGCTCCTGGACACCCAGTACGAGGACACAGAGGCTGGCCCCTGGTTGCACAAGGTGCTGACGGGCCTGCTCGACCGGGTCAAGGCCCGTGACACCGACACCGTCGATGTGCTGGAGCTCCTGGCCGGCTGCACCCAGATCTTCCACGCGCCCACCGGAACCGGTAAGTCCGTGCTGGTCCGTCTCCTGGGCTCGTGGGCCGCGCTCAACGACTACCGCATCACCCTCCTCGTCCCCGATGTGAAGGCCACGCTCGCCTCCGTCTGGGACATCAGCCGCGACCTTGAGATCCTGCACGAGGCGGGCAAGACCGAGCACCTGGCGACGTGCGCTCCGCTGATGTCGCCGTCTTCACGACACGAGCGGGCCCTCAAGCACGCGGCCCTCGTCAAGGAGGACCCCGACGCCCCCGGGGAATGGGGCAAGCGAGGCCGCCGTGACGTCGACCACCTCGCCTATGGATGCGCTCAGCAGCACTGGCTCGACTCCGCCGGCATCTACCGCCCCGGCAAGGAGAACTGTCTGAGCCTGCGCGGCGGCGGAGAGATGCTGGCCTGCCCCTGGATCCCGACCTGCGGCAAGTTCACCCCCGCTTACCAGGCCGCTGACGCCACGGTGATCGTCACCAACCACCACAACTTCATCCAGGGCACCATGCGGGTGGGCATCCAGATCGACGGCCGCCCGGTCCGGTCCGTCACCGTCCGGGAGTTCGTGCTCCGCGCCAGCGATTTCGTCATCATCGACGAGATCGACGCCTTTCAGGCCGTCGCCGTCGACCGCTGCGCCACCACGGTCGACCTGCACTCCCGGCGTCCGTGGACCGCAGAACCGCAGGTCCTGGACACCGCGGCCAAGCACCTTCCTCTGCGCTTCGAGGACCAACTCATCGAACCGGTCAGCCACGTCCGGCTCATGGCCGAGTCCCTGCTGACCGGCCTGTGCACCAAGGCATTCCGCCTCAACCACCACGACGACGCCCGAGTCCCGCGGCTGCGGCACGAATACGACTACGAGGGCTGGCGCCTGCCACGCTCTAAGGACCGCGAGCTCATCAGCCTCCTGTTCCCCGAATACCAGGTCAGCGACGGCCAGCCGCTTCCCGCCGAGGCCATCGCCCGACTCAACGCCCTGGTACCGGCACCCGACCTCGGCGAAGACGACGAGACGGCTCCTGCACCCATGCTCTTGGACCCCGAGTGGGAACGCGTGAGCAGCGTCCTCGGAGCCGTCGTGTCGCCGCGCGGCATCAACCAGCGTGACGCGCTCAAACTCAGGCTCCACGAGGCCCTCGCCCCGATGATCAGTGACGGCCGCACACGCAACCGGGCCATCGACCACCTCCTCATCCGCACGCTGATGAGCGAACTGGACGTGTCGCTCGCCGTTCTGCGCGACACCGCCCAGTCCCTGCGTCACTCCGGGCTGCTCAGCGCCAACCGCATCATCGACTCGATGCGCTCCGGCGGCATCGCCGACGTACTTCCGCACGGAACCATCGGCAGGCCGATCAACGGCTACCGGGTCACCGGCATGAAGAACCCGGAGAAGGACGCCAAGCTTTCCACGCAGCACATGGCCGGAGACCCGCACACCTACGTGTCGGAACTCGGCGGACTCGTCTCGCTGATCACCGCCGGCGTGGAGCGGCCCATCTTCGGGCTCTCCGCCACGGCCTACTTCCCTCAGGCGGTCAAGGAACACGTCCACGCCCCCGTGATGTGGTGGATGACCGACGCCCAGGAAGAATCCATCCTGGTCGAGTCCTCGGCCGTCACCTACGGCAACGGCCACCGAAAGGCCGGAGAACGCATCCCGATCGCCGGCCAGTTTCCCTCCGACAAGCCCGAAGCTCTGCGCGAAATCGGTGAACGCCTGTACGAAACAAAGCTGTCGAGGAAACTCACGCGCCTAGCCAAATCGGAATCGACCCGCACCCGCGCCCGCGTGATCCTGACGGCCAACAGCTACGAACAGTGCGGCCACATCGCCACCGGAATCGCCAAGGCCAAAGGGCTCTCCCACCGCGTGTGCGTCCTCGCCCGGGAAGAAGACCGCCACAGCAACGTCCGCCACCTCCCCGACCCGTCACTGGTCCGCCGCATCACCGTCGAAGAGGTCGAGGAATTCCCTCAATTCGGCGACATCCTGATCGCCCCCCTGGCTAATATCGCCAGAGGACTCAACATCGTCGTCAATCTCCGCTCAGCCATCCACTCCATCTACCTGTGCGTGAGGCCCCCGCTGATCATCGACGATCCCACCTGGATGTACGGCAGTGTCAACGCCGCAGGCATCAACTCATTGCCCGCATCCGGCGCCTCGGATCCCGTCCAGGCTCTGCAGACGGCTCGGACCGCAGCACGCGACCACCTGGCCACCATTCTGCGCTCCTCCCCGCAGCTGTCGACCATGGACCTCGTCCTCCAGGAACAGATGGTCGCCGGAATGCTGGTGTCCCTCATCCAACTCGCCGGCCGAGCACGACGCGGCGGCACCAACATGGAACTGCACTTCGTGGACTACGCCTTTCACGACGAGACCTGGAGCTCCGACCTCGCCAGCATCATTGAACGCATGGTCTCCCGATGGCTGCCAGAAGAACGCCAGCAGATGGCCGAACTGTATGGCGAAGCCGTCAACGCGTTCCTGACCTACGCAGGCGTCGACCTCGCCCTCTCCGCATAGCCGAGCGCTTCTTCCCGAAAGAGATCACAGCATTGAGCGACACCACCGCGACTCTCCCGAGCACCCTCACCCTGCGCTGCACCCCCGAACTCGTCCAGGGCCAGAAGGTGTACGTACGGATCTTCCCGCGCAGCGTGCGGGAAGAATGGGAGAGGCTAAAAGGTGACGGAGACGACGAGCAGAAAGGCCAGCAGCACCCGGACGAGAAGAAGAACCTGCCGTACTCAACCGCCCTGACATACCTGAAGTTCAAGACCGGCGGGTACGTCCACCTCGACCGGTACCTCAACTTCCTGGTCTCACTGGAGAAGATCGACGACGACACCCTGCGCCACGTCTTCCGGTGCGTCGTCGGCTACAGCAAGGGACTGAACACCGACCAGGCCGTCCTCCTCGACGTACCGCCGGTGGCCGAAGCCATCGCGAACACGCCCGAGCAGGAATTCGATATGGCACGGCTCCTTAAGCCGGTGTCAGGCAGGCAGCCGAAGTGTCCCGACTGGATGTACGTGGCCGTGCCCTGGGTGATCTCCAAGAAGCTCGCCCAAGAGAAGTTCACCATCTACGACCTCGTCCCGATCACCAAGAAGGTCGCCGACAAGGAGAAGGACGGCTCTCCCAAGCTCGACGCCAACGGCGAACAGGTCTACAAGAACCGCACGATCGGCTGGAAGGCCAACCCGAACAAGAGGGAAGTCACCTACCTCCCCGACAGCAGGGGCGGCCTCATCGCCTGGGATCATCCCTTCGGACGCAAGTACAACCTCCGTGACGACGCAACCGAGGTCAACGAGGCCACCAAAGCGCAGTACGCGATGTCCCGGCTCTCGGTGGTCATGAAGACCGAGCCCAACGTCGTCCACCCCGTCATCTTCTTGGACGCCCATGTCACCCGCGTCCACAGCAACATGGTCTACGCGAAGTCCACGCACATCTACCAGGGCAGCGACGGCCTTCCCATCCTGCACACCGAGCTGGTACGCAACGGCAGCGTCCGAGCGGTCAACCAGCGCGCCCTGGAACTGCTCGCACGCGACGAGATGGACATCAGCGTCCTGCAGGCGCTGCAGACGCGCGTCACCGAAGAGCGGGGCCTGCTCGAAAAGGCCGCCGAGAAGGGGGAATTCCCCTCGTTCATCACCCCTGACGCCGGCGTCATCCGCCCGCTCATGCCGCAGAACGACAACTTCGCCGTCGGCACGGGACCGGGCACCCTCCACCTGCGGCTCCTGGCCGAACACGTCTCCAAGGTGCTGGGCGAGAAGGCCACCTGGGTCGACTTCACAGTGGAACCGATGACCTTCGAGCCGCGCCCCACAGACAAACAGAAGATGGCCCCGCAGGAGCGGGCAAGCCGCATCGAGGCCGGCGAACTCCTCCACACCATCGGCTTTCCCCCGCCCGAAGAGATCACCGCTTCCGTGAAGGCCCAGGGCTTCGAGCACCTGCGGATCGTATGCCTGTGGGTCCGCTGGAACACCCGCCTGCGCATGATCAACGCACTGTCCCTCGCCTTCCCGGACGGCCCGCCCATCGGTGACCCTGAGCCAGGTGAGGAGGTCTCCCTCGCTCCCGGCATCAGTGTGGTGTTCCGCCAGGCTGAGCGCTTCTTGTCACACGGCGACGACGTCAACCGGACCGTGGAGTTCAAATCCCTCGAAGACGACTTCACCGACAGCGAGTCGCAGGTAATGGTCGGCGCGTGGTGTGAGACCGAGATCCCGGCCCTGAAGAGGAAGGACGGAGAGAAGCGGAACACCTTCCTGCTACGCAAGGAGCGCTATGACGGGAAGTTCCAAGTCCGCCGCTTCTTGGCCAAGAAGGAGTTCGTCTGCCAGTTCACCGCGGGAATGAAACCGGGATCCTTCGGAAACCCTGCAACAGAAATCAGTCCTCCGAGGCCGGGGAAAGACCACGCCGCCTACATGGCGCTCCTCGACCTGTACCGCTCGCTCGGCATCATCGACCAACGCCTCGCGCGGGCCATCGCCAAGGACAGGAAGGGCTACGAGGCGGGCAAACTCGTCTACTGCGGGATCCACGCCCGCCGGCAGGCGAAGACCGCCGACGGCAAGCACACCAAACGCATCATCGTTGCCACCGCCCTGTTCCCGCCGGAGGAGGTGGGCAGTGCCTGGACGATGCGAGCGTGGACACCCCAGATCGGGGCCTGGGTGCCCTACCGGGAGGCAATCGCTGCCTTCCATGCCAGTGACTACGCGCTCCACGTCGACGGCAAGGGCGAGACGGACAAGGAACGCTGGGCGGAAGCAGCAGCACACGTCGAAGACGCCCTCTCGAGCCTCGTACGCGACGAGCTGGAACCCGGCATGGGCTATGTCGTCATGGTCGACGGGCACGCCTGCCGACGGATGTGGACGGGCCTGCACAACGAGAATCAGAGCTACCAGGAAGAAGACATCACCGATCCGCGCACCTGGCTGCCGGGATACGGCAAAGGCAAGAACGCACCGCGCAAGAAGCCAAGCGCGATCATCCGCATGAACATCGCTGACGACGAGGTACCTCAGTACGTCCCCGTCCCTCGCGAGAGCGACCCGGAAACCGAAAAAGAGTCCATCACGTTCGCATCGGCCAAGCTGCATCGCGCCGACGTCGACTTCGGCAACCCCTTCTGGGTCCTCTTCAACATCCCGCGCAACTACCAGGCCAAGGGCGGAGACCTGGGTAAAACCATCACCCGCTGGGACGCCGACCCGGGCAAGGGTGGGGAGGAGGGGGAGCGGGAGACGAACGAGCTCAAGACGCCGTGGTGGGCGATCACGGCGACCGAGATCTACCCGGTCGGTGTGGCCGATGGGGTCGACCGGACGATGCTCGCACGGGCGACCGCGCGCTTGTGCCACCAGACCATCGCCTGGTCCGACCGCTCGCGCTATCCCGTGCCCCTGCACGCAGCCAAACAGCTCGACCTCGACCACCCCCAGTACCGGCGGTCGGCGCCGCCCGAAGAGCAGGGAGACGAAGCCGCTGACGACTAACGGAGGATGCGTTGTCGGGAGAGATGCCCGCGAAGGCGCGTCCCCTCGACGACCGACGGTGAAGAGCGGCGAGCTGTAGTTCGCTCGCTCGTGGTCCACGTCGTGTGACTAGCCGCCCGTGTTGCCAACCGCCTCTGCTCGTAGCCGATTCAGTCACCAGGCACACCCACCAGCAACCTACGAGCCCGACAACATAGCGCGGGATCGCCGGTTGGCCAACCGGCGATCCCGCGCACCGTAGATAGTCCACCGCTACGCCCTGCCCGCATGTCGAAAGGCTCCACCTACGACCGCAGACACGAGACGAGCGCAGCCCGCCAGGAGGCAGACAATGGCCTGCGATCACGCCGCCGCGTAGCTCGCCCGGAACAGCTCCTGCGCCCGCTCTACGTCCCTCGGCGTACGGAGCTGCACCTCCAAGTCGCCCGTCCCGTGGTGGCCGAGCCCGGACACGTCCCGGGTGAAGCCCGGAACGAGGTCTACGTCCTTCGGGTCGACCTTCAGGTAGACCAGTAGCTTGCTGCGCTGCGGCGGGCACAGGCAGGCGAAGTTCCGCAGGCGCTGATACGCCCGGTAGGTCTTGCGCTCGACGCGGTTCACGCCGTCCCCGAGCCCGCACAGGGCGTCGTCGACCGCCCTCGCCAGCTGCGCCATCGACGCGCCCTGGTCGTCGGCCGCCACCCGGGCAACTGCCCGGCGCCGTGACCGGCGGCTCACCTGCATGCCGCCGCTCACGGAGGCCACGGTCTCAAGCCCGAGCAGGTCGCTGCCGAAGAGTCGGTAGCGGACCAGGTCGATCGAGCGCCGGTGCTCGCTCACGGCGTGCACGTCGTAGCGGGTAAAGTCGCCGGCGATGCAGATCAGGCGCGGGCCGCTCCACAGGATCTGGGACGCGGCCGTCACCTCGAGCCGGTCGCAGACCAGGCGCTCGAACTCGGCCCGGTGGTCCATCAGCCACGCCAGATAGAAGAGACCCTGGTTGATGACGCCGGCATCGACACCACGCTTGTACTCGACGATGACCGGCGAGCCGTTCTCGTCCAGCCCGAGCGAGTCGATCCGGCCCCCGTGGACCGGCCCAGTGCTGTACTCGCTCGCCAGGAACCGGACGCCCAGCAACGTCTCCATGTGCGCCTCGACGAGACCCTGCACATCGGCCTCGGCCTCAGCAAGACGCGGCGCGACCTCGGTCATGCCGCTATTCGTCGTGTCAGTGCGGAACAGCTTCAGGCCCGACACCTTCCCATCCTCGGCTCGGAGATCACCAACGCCGATGAGGTGCGGGATTGTTTCCGCGAGAGGCTTCGGGGGCGTGAAGATGGTGTGAGACCCTAAGTACGGCCCGATCGGGAGCGCTCGCGTCCCCCGGTCAGCGGGAATCCGCGATTCTCCCATGTGTCCCCCGAGAACCGGGGGACAGCGCCCGGAAGCTGCCTTTACGCAGGTCACCCCCCGGAGCTCAATGGATAGAGCACATGCCTTCTAAGCGCCTGTCTCAATCTCGTTAGTCAACCAGGTAGTGGGCTCCCACGTAGGCGACGGCGGGGTCGCCCCGGGCAGGATCGTCACCTCGGCTTTAGCCCTCCGTCAGCACGAGGTCCGCCAGGAGCGGCAGGTGCCCCGGCGCCACACCGGCGATCTCCTCAGGCATCTGCTCCCACGGGCCCGAGCACAGCGCCTCGATCAGCACGAGGCGCCCCTGCGGGCAGGGGCCGAGCGAATGGGCGATCGCTGCGAGCGCCTTGCCGCGGTGCTCGGGCGCGGTGAGGGCGTCGGCCAGGGCGCGGGCCGCCGCGCGGGCACCCACCCGGCAGAGCGCCTTGACGACGGCCGGTGTGGCCGCCTCACGCCGGACAGGGTGGCTGATCTCCTCCAGCAGCGCGGCGGCACGGGCGAAGTCCCCCGTGGCTGCGGCGCCCGCCGCGAGGTAGCCGATGGCGTGCTCGTCTCCTTGCCAGTCGGTGATCCGCTCTGCTGCGGCCAAATCACCGGCGGCCACAAGCTTCTCCACTACACCGGTGAGGATATCGTCGACCGCCTCCTCCGGCAGGCCAGCCTCCAGATCGAGCACCGCGTCGATATCGCCCGCCGCGAGGAGCGCACCGGCGGCGGCATACGTGTCCCAGCGTCGGCGGGAGGGGCTGTCGGCGGTGCTTGCCAGGCGCAGCATCTCCTGTGCCAGCTGTGCCGCTCCGTCCGGTTTCCCTACACGGCCGTATGCCTCGGCCACCCGTTGCAGGCCCTCGGCGTGCTCGGCGTGATCAGCCAGGGTCCGGCACTCGTGGAGTATGCGGCGCAGGAGTTCGTCCCCTTCCGCGGGGTGGCCCGTGTGGTGCAAGCCTTCGGCTACCTCCGCGAGGTCGCGGATGCGAGCGTAACTGTCGGACGCGTCGGCGGCCTGTTGGGCGCGGTGGATGAGGCGGGCTGCGTCGCCCCGCTGCCCGGACCCTTCAGCCGCAACGGCCAGGTTGATGAGGGTGCGCACCCCGGGCCCTCGGCCTCTCCGCACCATGCTCGTCGCCCGCTTGACTACTGCGTGGGCGTGTTCCTCCTGGCCTGCCCGCAGCAGGAGGTCGGCGGTGTCGGTCGACAGCGTCACCCGCCAGTGGAGGCAGGGCACCTCGTCGGTGGCGTCACGGGCTTGCTGAGCCAGGTGCACCGTCCGCTCCGGGTCACAGGATTTTGCCGTCATCCTGCCGGCGGCGTTGAAGACGCGGGCGCGGTAGATGGGTTCCGTGATCCTCTCGGCCAGCTCCAGGGCTCGGTCGAGGTCACCGGTTTCCGCGGCCGCGATGCCCATCTCGACTAGCCCGTCCTCCGGATCGTTCAGGAAACGGCTGATCAAGTCGATCGCCTGCTGGTGGTGCCCGGTCGCCTCCAGGCCCGCAGCGACGTGGGGGTAGACCCAGTCCACGCCGTCGGGGTCGTCGACGTCCGCCGCCAGCCGGGCCGACGTCACGGCGAACTCGGCGGCCTGCGCGGCCAGCGCCGGCGCCGTGGACATCCCCCGGGCGAACAGGGCGAGGTACTGCGCACGCCGGACCGTGTCACCGAAGTCGTCCGAACGGGACATCACACGCTCCGCCAGCGCCAGAGCCCGGCGGTGCTCGCCAAGCCGGGAGAGCGCGGCGGCCAGCGAGGCGCCCAGGGCGCTCCGGGAGACGGTGTTGGGCACCGCCATGACCGCGTCGACGGCTTCCAGCGCCCAGGAGATCGCATCGGTGCCCCGGCCCCCGGCCTCCTCCTGAGCCGCTGCCGCGTTCCTCGTCACTCCGGCCAGGGCCCCGACGGCGGTGACGAGGGATTCCGCCCTGCGCTCCGGGTCGCTGATGTGGCGGGCCGACCGCAGGGCCTCGGCGGGCCGGCCTGAGTCCGCCAGCCCCTTGGCGATCGCCGTCAGGAAGTGGTCCCGGTCTTCGGTGCTGTCCGCTCTGCCGAGCAGAGCGGCCGCCTGATCCGGGCGCGCGGCGGCCAGGGCGCCGGCGGTGGCGCTCAGAG
Source organism: Streptomyces sp. NPDC012466 (assembly GCF_042955215.1). Taxonomy (NCBI): domain Bacteria; kingdom Bacillati; phylum Actinomycetota; class Actinomycetes; order Kitasatosporales; family Streptomycetaceae; genus Streptomyces; species Streptomyces sp. NPDC012466. Next base: position 1,048,730 of record NZ_JBIBEQ010000001.1, read on the forward strand.
CGGCCACCCGGTCCCACGCGTCGCGCTGCGACTCGGCCAGATGAACGGCGCGTGCCGGGTACCACTGAGCCCACAGTGCGATCAGGCCGGGGGAGAGAGGCGCCGTCCGGTCATGCAGCCCGTCCCGCGCGGCGGCGAGCCGCAGTGCCGCGGACACGTCCTGATCGCTGCGGCGCCTGCCGTCCGCAAGCACCAGGCCGAAAGCGGCCGACACCGCGCTGAGCGCCTGCAGGTCCGTCCCGGACGCCCGCCACAGCCGCGCCTGGCGCCGGGGATCGCAGGCCAGCGCCACCAGCCTGGAAGTTTCCCCCTGTTCGCGCAGTGATTGGGTGTAGCCACGCAGCAGGTACTCCGGAGTCCCCTCCGGCCACCCGGCGTGCCGGTAGGAGTCCGCCCACTGGTGCAGACGGCTGCGGTGGGCCGCCAGCTCCTGGTCCGTGGCCAGTTCCGCTGCGGCGCGCCGGATCTCCTCGTGCGCGAAGAGAAAGACGGGTGGACCGGCGGACGTCCAGTGCCCGGGGCGCCGGCGGAAGCTGCGGCCGTTCACCGCGGACAGCTCGCGCTCAACCAGCCGGGCCGGGCTCCCGGTCAGCTCGGCGAAGTCGGGCGTGCTCAGCCCGCCTCCCGCCACGACGGTCAGAGCGGCCAGGTCCCAGCCCAGCCCGCCGCCGACTCGCAGTCGCAGCAGATCCTGCTCTGCGTCCCGGCGCACCGCGCGGGCGTGCGGGGACGGCTCCAACTGGTGGTCGATCCGCGTGCTGCGCAAGGGGTGGTCCGCGTGCACGTCCCCCGGTACCGGCGGATGCGGACGGCCGGCGACGATGACTCGCATGCCGTGTGGGAGAACGCGGGGCAACAGCGCCGCGATGCTGTGGCCGTCAGGACCGGCGGTCACGCCGCGGTCTTCGTCCAGCCCGTCCACCACAAGCACGAGCCGTCGACCGCGCACCGCGCACCGCTGTGCCGCGCGGTGCAACGCGCGCAGCATCTGCTCGTATCGCGTGGCGGGGGTGCTCATCGGCTCCACCTCATCAAGCAAGGCGTACAACTGCCGCTGAACGACCTCGCAGAACGCCGCAGCGTCGTTCTGCGCGGCCATGCCGGAGGTGATGAAGAACGACACGACGTCGACGCCGGGTGGGGGATGCAGGACGAAGTACGCCAGCAGAGCGGACTTTCCCGCCCACGCCGGGGCCACCCAACGCCAGTAGCCGGCGCTAGCACGGTCCGCAGGGACATCGTGCGCGCAGAAGGCGGCCAGCTGGGCAAGTTCACTCTCACGCCCCTGGAAGCTGGCGACAAGGCCCTGGCCCACCTGCAGGAGATAGCCGGAGACGGCGGTGCGCCCCGCGACCACCTGTACGGGGCTGTCAATCATCACGCCGCTGTTGGCGAAGGCTCCAGCTCCCTCGGCGGAAGATCCGCCTGACTTGCGCACCGCGGCGCGTCTGCGGAAGAACATCGGATGCGCTGCTAGTCCTGCCGCCGGTAGCCGGTGTTCGCGCTGCCGCCATCCGCCCGAGCCTCACCGGTCTCCCCGACGGAGACCGCACCGGCGGACGAGGAGGCAACGGCACCCGTGTTGGCGTCCCCGCCGCTGGTGGCCGTGGCACGCCCGGTCCTGGACACCTGTACGGACGTGCTCCCGGTCGGGGCCAGCAGCGCACAGACGCCGACCCCCAGGGCGGCCACACCGACCACCGCGGAGACCATGCCAGCCACCTGGTTCGCCCGGTCCCAGCTCAGCAGCGACAGCACACCAGCGAAGACCGCTAGGACCAGCACCGTCGTGACCAGTACCGCGCGCCGGTAACCTCGCACAGGCACCCCCCCCCATCCCCTTACGCCCCCCGCCGCATGCCGAGCATCACAATACGACCAGGTGCTGCCGTCGTCCCGCAGCCAGCCGGGCACGAACTTACTGATTCAGCCAAGGTTGAATCGGAGCCTCAGCTGGGTGCTAACCAGTTCATAGCCAGCGAGGTCGGGGGCGCAGAATGGGTTGGGCAGGACGGTGATGTCGCGGCGGTCGCGGTCGAGGACATGAGAGACGTACACGATGAAGTACGTCTCGCCCGGGGCCAGCCGGGAAGCGCGTCGCACCTCCGACTCTCCCAGGATGATCTCTCCGCTGTCGCCCATGGACGACTTGACCTCGTAGAGGTACGTCGCGTCGCCGTCGTGGATGAGGAAGTCGTAGCCGAACCGGTCGTCCCCCGGCTGCGCACCAGCGAGTCCGTGCACGCGCAGGCTCGACTTCCACGAGTCCTGTGGTTCGACGCCGAACTGCTCGTGCAGCCACGCGGCCACCGCCGCCTCCCCGGCGACGCCCACCGGCACGGTGCGGTCCTGGTCGTTGCCTGCGGCCTGGTAGGAACCGCCCTGCGATCCGGCGGCGGGCTGTGACGGGGTGCGAGGCCGGGGAATGCGGGGCACGAGTGCCGTCACGGACGTGGCCGGGGTGGCGCGCTGTTCTGGTGTCAGGTCCGCGGCCACCTCACGGGCCAGTGCGGCCAGGTCGTCGGGGCCCGCCGGGACAAGCCTGCCGTTCAGGGTTACTTGGGGCCCCGGCAGGGGTGCCCCGGATCGGCTGGTGCCCGTGGCCGCGGCGCTGTTCCCGGCAGGCGCCGACGAGCGCGTCGGGGACAGCCCGAGTTGGGCGCGCCGGTCCGACAGGGGCATGTCCACCGGCCAGTGGCCGTGGTCGCTGAGCCAGGTGATCAACGTCATCGTGGACAGGACCTGGAAGTCCAGCATCCCTTCGGCGTCCAGCGCTCGCAGCACATCCTGCGGGGGCGGCAGCACCAGGGTACGGCTCGTCGGGTGCAGACGCTGCCATTCCTCGATCAGCTGCCGTAGACGCGGCAGGTGCTGGTGGACGGCGGTGGTGGATGCTTCGCGGACCTCGGTGAGCGGCGGCAGCGCGCGGGACGTCGGCGGTTGTGCGGGGAGGGATCGGGTCAACCAGGCGTCCGCGTGAGCGTGGAGGAGCTGGTCGGTGAGGTCCCAGAGTGTCGTGTGCCAGGCCGGGTCCGGCGCGAGTGAGGGCAGGCCGCGCAGCCGCACGTAGGCGGCCAGGCACCGGCCGGAGCGGTGCACGTCGGCGTGGGCGTCCCTGATCCGCTCGGCGAGTGCGGGACGGTTCCGCTGGAGCCAGGTCGCGAACTGTCGTTCGTGCCGGTCGGTGTTGTCGATCTGCGGCAGGCCCAGTGCGCGCCAGGCTCGGTTGGCCTCGGCCAGGGGCACGGAAAGGGCCCTCAGCTGCCGTTCCGGCTCGTCGTCGTCGAGGAGCTGCATGAGGCGTTCCGCGTCCGGTGCGCCGGTCCGGGCGGTGAGCCAGGCCAGGAGGGCAGCACGGTCGGGGAAGTCCTCGACACGTTGCTGAAGTTCCTCCGCGAGGTCGAGGTCGAGGCAAGCGAGGAGCGGTACGAGCCGCGCGCTGCCAGAGCGCTGCGAGGCCCTCTCGGCGAGGACCGCTCGCAGCTGGTGCTGCCGCAGTTCCAGGACGTCCGCGAGATCTTCCTCGGAAATGTCGTCCGTCTTCAGGCCCCGCTCCTCCAACCGAGTCAGTGCCTTCCACAGGATGTCCGCGAGGTAGGGCGCACGGATGAGAGCGGCCAGGGCGGATGCGGCGGTGCGGAGCACCCGCCAGCCGGTGCGCGGCCCGCTGTGCACGACGACGACACAGGGCCGGTCGGGATGCGGGTGCAACAGAGCGCGGTCCGCGCCGTTCTCGGTGAGACGGTGTCCCGCGATCCAGACGACGGCCTCTTCGGCCACGGTCACCTCGCAGCGGCGCAGCAGGCCGGTCGCCTCCGCCACGGCCACAGGCTCCGTCCGGGACGCGCGCTCCTCGTCGAACTCCAGTAGAGCGGCGACCAGGGTGAGCAGCCAGGGGCCCGCGTACCGGGTCAGCGGCAGGCGCATCGCCTCACGGACGGGCAGCCCGTCGGCCTGGATGTCGTGTGCGGCGTCGCCGCACCGCTGGACGTCGAACGTCGTCCCCTGGTCGAGGAAGGCGTGGACCCGGGCGCCCAGCGCCCTGTCCCTGATCGGGATCACGGGCACCGGGACGCGGTCCAGCAGGGTCCGGTTCTGGGCGCCGTCCGGGTCCGGGACGAAGACCGTCTCGTCCGTCTCCGCCGGGTCCAGCGGTTCGAGGGCACCTGCCCGGTGGACCAGCAGCCGGTGCGGTGGCGTGGCGGGCCCGCCGTCGGCGGTGCGTGTGCCGCCCTCGGCGGGCAGCAGCTGGGCCCACGCCTTCTCGTACTCCTGCCCGATCTCGTGCGCGTGCCTGCCTTCGCGCAAGTGCGGGCCGGCCTGCACCAGGTCGGGCAGGTGGCCGAGCCGGTCGAGCGCGGTGCCGAGGTCGTCCCAGGAACGGATGCCGAGCAGGCCGAGGCGTGCCACGAGCTTGGCGGACCGCCTGCTGCGCAAGGTCGCGGGCACCACGCCGAGGAACGGCGGCGGGGACTGGGTGCCCTGCCACCACCAGGCCCGGCCTGCGGTCGCGAACACGGTCCCCTCCGCGGGGGCGCCCGGGACTGCGGTCTGCGGGATCCACGGCGCGTGGGCGAGGAAGGCGGCCAGCGGAGTGGGCCACGGGGTCCCGGCGGAGTCGGTGTGGCGTACGAAGTGCATCTCCAGCGCGGAGTCGAGCCAGGAGAAAGCGAGGCCGTGCACAATGAGTTCCGCGTAGAGCCTGCGGTCCTCCTCACCGAAGGCGGCGTAGTCGTCCTGTCCGGGCAGCACGGCCGCGGTACGGAAGCGTGAGTGGTATGCGACTTTGAGGTAGCCGACCCGCCGCCGGTTCAGCCAGCGCTCGGCGGTCGTCCGCCACTGGGGCAGCAGATCCTGCCTGCCCGGGGACCAGAAACGGGCGGGCCAGTTGAGGGCCTCGCCTCGCACTTCGGTGCGGAAGACCTCGTACCGGGGACGGAGACCGTGAGCGACGCCGTGCCGGTCGAGGAAGCGCCGCATGGCCTCGACGGGGAGCGTGTCCCCGCACAGCTCGTCGGGGCGCAGGAGAAGCCGCCGCTCGGTCTGCGTCAGCACGGACGACAGTCCCCGGACGCGCTCCAAAAACCGGGTCAGAGTGTCATCGACGGAGGAATGCTCACCGGGCCACCCCGGCCCGAACATGGCGCGGCTCGCCTCCGACCAGCCGCCCCGCGTCGGTACCCGGAGATCCTTCAGCCGCGGAGCCCTGCGCCCCTCGGTCTCCAGTGTGTGGGACACCGCGCAGGCGTAGCGGAGGCAGGCCAGGCGCACGCCGTCGTCGTCTCCGCCCTCTCCGCCCGCGCTCAGGACCGCAGCCACGACATCGAGCACCCGGTCGGCGCCGTAGTCGTGGACGAGGTCGGCGGTCCTGAGCCAGGTGCGGCCCTGCGCTCTGCGCTTGCGGCCCTTGCCGGTCCAGGCGATGCCCTCGTGCACGAAGTGCAGACGGCCGGACAGCCCGTCGGGCAGGGCCGGAAGGGAGCCGCCCCGCGGGGACTCCCGGTCGAAGAAGACGCCTTCCGCGCCGGCCGGTGCCAGCGCCGACCCGGACGTGAGGATGATCCGCTTGCCGGTCACGTCCGAGCCGTCGGGGAACTCCTGCGAGAGGTCGTAGTAGAAGTCCGCCCACCATCCGGGGTCGAAGGGGGCGCGGGCGGCGGCCTCGGCGAGCCGCTCGGCCCAGGAGGCGAGGCACTCCGGGGGCGGTTCGAGGCGCGTGCCCACACTCCTCGCCACAGACACCAGCCGCCGCAGCCGTACGGGGTGCAGCTCCGGGTCGAGGAGATCCGTGACCCCCGTGGCGGCGACCGCGTGCGGTGTGAAGGCCGTGGCGTGCTCCTTGCCCTCCCACAGCACTGCCCGGTGCAGGGACGTGCGCGTGCCGGACGCCGTGGCGATCACCGGGATGAACGGCACCTGGGCGATGCCGTGACCGAGCCGCTGCAAGGCAGAGGTGAGCCGGGTCAGTGCCGTGGGCGACCGCCAGCACATCAGGTCGACCAGCGCTCCGGCAGGAACGGGTGCGCGTCCGTCCGCCGTGGCGAGCACCGCGCGGGCACACGTCTCGGCCACGGTGTCGAGCAGCAGGCCGTTCCACGGCACCGCCTCGTTGAACGAGCGCCGGTTCATCTCAGCGAAGAACGGGGCGTGGACGAAGCCGCGCACGGGGGCCGCGATCTGCTCTCCCATCGGCAGGAAGGTGTACAGCCGCCCCTCCCTCAGGGGATCGGCGACCGGTACGGCGACGCGTACCTCGGCCTTCTTCTCCCAGGCCATCCAGTCGCGCCGCATCCCGCTCTTCTCGATCGACGCGGCGAGCGCCTCCCGGGCGCGGTCCGGGTCGGCCTTCCCGCAGACGACGATCAGTCGCATCCGCCGGCGCAAGGTGACCTGCTGCACCTTCAGGCCACGGGCCTGGTGCAGCACCTCCACCTGACGGTCGTACGTCCTGCCCCGGGATTTCCCTGCGGCCCGCCACTCCAGCCGGACACGTTCCAGGCGGTCGAGGAACAGCTCGAACGGGGCGCTGTCGTCCATGAGTTCCCGCACCTGCGCCCTGGCGGCCGAGCGCGCGTCGGCGGACTTCAGCGGCAGACGGATGACGGTGACGAAGCCCCGGCGCGCGAAGTTGTGGACGGTCTTCGGTGTCTCCTCCAGGAAGACCGGCACCTTCAGCGTGAGCAGGTTTTCCTTCAAGTAGTCGGCAAAACCGGCGCGTTCGGGCGCCACCTCCCGGGCGAGCGCGTCGTAGTCGTCGAGCCGGGCGAACCGAAAGGTAAACCCGTCGGGGACCCGGGATCCCTCCCCGGCCACGCTGTATACCTCGGGGGCATCGCACAGGTGCAGCACACTCTTGAAGCCGACGCCCTTGTGGCCGATCCCGGCGTTGGCACGCTTCCTGGACAGGGCGATGCTGCACAGGTCCTTGAAGTTCTTGCCGCCGAACGGCTTGCCGCGATTGGCCACATAGAGGGTGCCGTGCTCACCCTCGTCCTCGTCCAGCCGGATCTCGATACGTCCGTCGGCGGCACCGGCCGGGTGCGCGTCGTGCGCGTTCTGCAACAACTCGATGAGCACCCGGCCCTCATACTCGGGCGCGATGATCGTCTCAGCCATGGCCTTGGCTTCGCGAGCCGCCTCACGGCCGTCATCCCAGTCCCGCAGACAGCCGCGCACCTCGACCAGCGCCTTCTCGTGCACGCGCCTGCGCACGGCGGCCGACCGGCGCTGCCGCACACGCTCCGCCGACGGTCGCCGGCCCCCCGCTGCCATACCGCTAATCCCCACCCCGTGCGCACTCCCGCCTCGCTCTGCCGGTGATCCTACTGAGCGGGAAGGAGCCCTGAAGGGCGTTTGACACGGGCGGCCCTGCGGCTCCGTGGCGTGCAGCACATGCAAAGCGGCGCAACATAGCGCGGGATTGCCGGTTAGCCAAACCGGCAATCCCGCGGATCATTATTGGCCCACCGCCAACACCTGCTCGCATGTCGGAAGGAATCGCGAACATGACACCAGATCGACTCCGAGAGCCCATACCAGTCCCTCGGGTCGCGCCACTCACGCCCAAGATCCTGGGACCCCTTCAGCTCTCTGCAGCACGAACGACCCTCTCACCGATCTGGGGTAGCCGAGTCTCGGCGCGCTCTCTCAGCTGGTACGGGTGTAACCGATACCGGCCCTAGCCGCTGTCCCGTTTTTGCCAGCTGACTCCGCAGTGCGGGACCCAGTCCCCGACTACGCGCAGCCGCTGCTCTGAACAGTCCAAAACCTACCGGCTATACGTGAGCGATCCGCCTGAGCCAGGACGAAACACTTCGGAATGCATCAAGAGAACAATGAGCTGTCAGGCCCCCGCTACAGCCCTATCCACATTCGGGCTACGTGGGACGGAACGGGGAGCGTGGAAGATGCCTCAAGGGCACTGGGATTTTCACGAGCGAAGGGCTACGACCTTATTCGTCGCGGAGAGTTCCCCTGCCGCGTGCTGCGCATCGGCCGTACAACACGTGTCGTCACCGCGTCCCTGCTCCGGGTGCTCGAGAGCGGCGTGCCCGAGTACAACGGTACCCACGCCGGCCGCGACACTTCGTCGTAGCCCGGTCCGCGCAGAAGCCCCGTCGGGATGCTTCCCGACGGGGCTGCGTCGGTACCACGGCCGCCGCCACACTCGCCCTGCGCGGCCCCACCACCGCCCCGGCCACCTACGACGTACGGCTCTCCGTCGCAGAGCACGCCATCCTGCGCTGGCTGCCGCAGCCGCTGATCAGCGCCGCCGGCAGCAACCTGCGCCAGACGTGCACCGTTGAACTCAACGCCACAGCACGGCTGGTACTGCGGGAAGAGCAACTCCTGGGCCGGGGCGGCGAAGAGCCCGGCCACCTCGTCAGCCGGATCCTTGTCCGCCGCGCCGGACGCACGCTGCTCGACCAGCACACGGCGTACGGCAGCCCGGAACCTGGCTGGGACGACCCGGCCGTTCTGAGGGGCAATCGCGCCGTCGGCCAGCTTCTGCTCGTCGGACCCGGCGTGGACGCCTGCCTGGACCCCGTCCTGCTCCGAGAGGGCTCCAAGGACGGGTGCGGCCTCCTCGCGCCGCTGGCCGAGGGGCCGGCTCTGCTCGCCACAGCCGTGGCACCGACCTCGTCGGTACTGCGCGAGCTCCTCGACCAGGCGCACGCGCATGCCCTCGGAAGGCAGCGTGGTTGGTCCGGGGCGTGATCACCGCCCCCTCCCCACCACGTCGATCCGTTCGCCGGTCTCGACGTCGATGAGGATGGTGGCGTAGCGGTGGCGCCGCTTGAAAGCGAAGTCGTCGACGCCGGGCACTCTTGGCACGCGCAGCGGCGGCTGGGGCAGCCGTGTCAGCATCCGCAGTGCGGACGAGCGGGAGATCGCGACAGTCGGGCGCCCGCCCGGCCCGCTAGGGGAGACAGGCGTGGACACTTCGACGGAGCGCATCGCGGGCGTAGATGAGGTGGCCCCGTCGGTCGGTGCCGCGTCAGCGTGTGCCGGCGAGTGAGGGGGACGTCGGTGGGGCAGAGCGCCGCACAGGGCGAGGTGGCGGGCGGCCTCAGCGCCCGGCCCAGATGCAGCTCAGAGCAAAGGAAAGACCTCGGGCCACAGCTACTCGCGTGACGTCCAGTCCCGCCGCCCCAGCGAGGAGGCACCTTCTCGCTGTGCGAGTCCGCGGCGGTGGCCCGTGGTGCGCGGACGGGAAACCCGCCCATTGGACATGACGTGGCTGTCTGCTAGAGGTTCTTCACATAGTCATCGATGATGGCTGCCGCCTCCCGGTACTCCAGCAGAAAGAATTCGCGGTCCTTGCGGACGCGGAATACCGCGAGTCTGGCGTGCACCTCTGCCTCCACATGGCGGGCGCGTGGGACCAGCCACGCTCCGCGCGCGCCGTAGGGGACGACCACGCCAGTGGACGAGTTAATCTCCCTGGCGCGTGTGGCGATGTCCCGATCCGTGTACCCGATCTTGAGAAGAGTGGGTGCCTCACGTGTGGAGAGAACGTAGATGAACCCGTGATCCACTGGCCGGTACGGCGTGCTGGAGACGTAGCGTTCGAGAGTCACCGGCAGGTCGTATTTCTTCAGCGTGCCGAACGCCTGCTCAGTGCCTACGGCGTCAAAATCCCGGATGCACCGATAGAGATGCAGCAGTGCACCGGAGACCTGACGGGCAACTGCCTTTTCAGGAAACCCCAGTTGTTCCCAGACAGTGAACCAGTCCCACTGATCCTGCTTGTACGTGCGAGTGAAGAGCCCCTTCACGGTCGACAGGTCGTCCAGTCGACCAAGGGCTGCGTGACGCCCCTCCGCGAGGGTGCTCAGCACGGTACGGGCAGCCTCGACCCGCTCCTTCTGCACGGCAGGCTTGATCGGGGCCATGCCAAAGCCCCACTTCTGCTCAATCCGTCGCGGTTCCCGCATGGCCTTCCGCGTTGTGTCCGTTCGAGGGTTGTCCGGCCGGTCGCCGCGCCGGTCGCGACGGTGCCCGCGCCGTCCAGACGCAGAGTCGTCGAGCCTCGCGCTCATGAGGCCGCCCGAACATTCAACGCGTAACACGCTCCCTCGCTGCTGCCGTACTTGGTCGGGTTCATGGGAAAGCTGATGAGCTTCGAGTCGTGGGGAGCGAGCCTGCATCTCGCCCGATTGCCGTCCTGGCCCTCCAGCGTCACGCCGTCAACCTGCGCCGAGAAAGCTTGCTCGCTGTCCCCGTTGTTGACGAACTGGATCTGCGCCACGCGGGCGGGCAGCATCGGCCCACCGTCCTTAGCAGCGTAGAGCCGGGTCTGTGAGCAATCGACCACTGTGACGGCGATGTCGCTGTTCTCGCCGCTACCGTGATCCGCGAGAGCCCAGTAGCCGAGTGCGGCTACCGCCAGTGCGGCAGTGGCCCCCAACGCCGCGTACCGCATGGCTGATGGGCGACGTGACGGCGGGTAGCTGGGCATGGGCGGGGCACCCGGCGGGCCGTCATGTTGCGCCGCGGCCCATCCCTCGATGTAGGTGTCGATGCATTCCTGGCACGTTGCCTGCTCGGGCTCGGCTGCCCGGGGCGCACGGCACTCTATCCGTGCGTCACACATCGCGAGACTGTCGCCACTCAACGCAATGTGCACAATGGACTTCACGAATGCACTCCCCCGGCCCTCGACAACCCGACGCCTTCACGAACTGACCTCACTCATGTCGAGCGCGACACAATCTACATGCGATCTACATCAGCAGGGAATGCGGGGGCGGCGGATCACTGCATCCACCAACTACGCAGGCTGGTCGGAAAGGCCCCGTTCATGCCGTTGCGCCACACCTGGCATGATCCCGCTGCGATATTGAACAGACCGATCAGCGGGGGCGTCCACTGGACCGAACGCGACACCCTCCTGTCTGCCCTTGACGAGTTCGTCACGCCCGGTTGAGTCGTCGTGGTGGTCGGTGGGCCAGCCCCCGGCGTCATCGAACCGCCTGCCTAACGAGCTCGTGCATGGTTGGCGTTGGCACGTCGAGGACCGCAGCTTGCCTCCAGGTTCACTTTCGCTGATCGCCGGAGAGCATGGCGGTCTGCTGGTGCGAGAGGAGCCCGGCTACGGCTTGGACGATGTCGGTCATGTGCTCGCGGCGGCCGTGGTGCCGGGCGAGGGCTCGCCAGTTCTTCAAGTGCGCGATGCCGTGCTCGACGCGGATACGCCGTGAGGAGTGGGCTTTGCGCTGGCGTTCATGCATCTCCTCGTACCACTCCGGGGCGTTCTTCTTGAACTTGCGGTGCGGTGGTGTCACTACGCGCCCGCCTGTCTGAGCGCCCAGTCCCTGGTAGCCGGCGTCGGCAAGAATCTCCACGGCCGGTCCGTTGGCCAGGAGCTTGACCAGGCCCAACTGCCGGGCCTGGGTGATGTCCGCGCAGCTCGCGGGTTCAGCCGGGCTGCAGAACACCACCCGCCCGTCAGCGTCCGTGATGACCATGGACTTCACGGCGTTCTGCTTGTTCTTGCCGGAGATGAACTTCTCCCGGTCCTTGCGTCCGGCAGCCGGGCGGCGGACCCGGATCTCGGTGCCGTCGATGATCCCGGTCTGCCCGCTTGCACCGAGATGGTCGATGACTTCGGCGAGCGTACGCAGTCGGACGTCGGGGGCAACGATGCAGCCGCGCATCGCCAACAGCGGCCGTATTTCACCGATTGCGCGAGTGATGGTGGAGCGGTCGACACCGAACCAGCAGGCCAGCACGTCATGGGTGGCGCCATGGCGAAGGTGGACGAGGGTGGCTAACAGTCGGTCGACGAAGACCAGCTTGTGTTTCGCCCCGGCACCCACGGCCCGGCGACGGGGACGCGACGCGAGACCAGCCTGATGGCGCTCGTGCCACAACGGGCCGATCTCGGCGACGAGTTCGGCGATCACTCCGGGCGCCAGCCCCGTGATCCGCTGGCTTCGCATAATCGCTGCACGTGCACGGTTCCCCACCACACCAACCATGATCAACGATCAGGGTCCTCGACGTGCCAACGCCAACCATGCACGAGCTCGTTAGTTGGACATCGCTGCCGAGGTCCGCACCCGCTACCTCGGGTCCGAGCGGCGGGCCGGATCGGGCACCTACACCCACCCCAATGAGAGCCACCAGGAAGTACTAGCTCCCCGTTCTCTTACATCGACGTCGCCCACTGGGACCGCACCGTCACCCGCGACCTGGACTCCGTGATCGGCCTCCAGTTCTCCTACAGCTACAGCAGTCCCGCCCAGCTCGGCGACCGCAAGGATGCCTTCGAGCGCGACTCCGCCAGGCCGTCACGGAGTTCAACCCCGCGGCCCCTTCGACGAGCTCGTGCGCACCGAAGCCATCCTCGCCATCCGCCCCTCACGGTAATCGATCGTGCGCAGCAGATTCGCCACCACCGACAACCGGGCTACTGTCCACCCAGCTCGATCGGAGCTCGATCGGAGAACGGCTAGTGAAGTGCGACCACTCAGTCATTTCCATAGTCAGGTTCGTACGTGTCGAGGAACCGCTGTTCGAAGGTCTCTTCCTCTTCATGCGTGTATTGCTGAGGCAGGCCCGCGCTCTTGATCTCCGCTGTTCCGTTCAACACGAGACTACACACACCACAGGAGAACCCCGTTGCAACCGAGATGACATCTGCGTAGATGCCATAGGACTCAATGCGCTCATTCGTTCGTCGGACCGCCTCCAAAGAAGGCCAAACCCTCGACTGGCAAGCGGGGCATTCCACGACGTGATCCAAAATTCCCTTGTCGCCAGGGCGGGCAGCTGCTCGACGAGCGGATACCAGGTCATCAGACAAGCCGGCGAAGGTTGCGGCGCAAGCTTCGATCCGCTTCCTCACTTCATGTTCCAGACGCTTGTCCTCATCGTCGACCAGTTGTTGACCGAGCTGGACGATCTCCGTACCGAGCAAGTCGGAAGGTTCGAGATCCAAGTGCTCACACACCACCGTCGTCACCCGAGTGAAGCGTGGCAACCAAATCGACGAATCGAGGGACAGCGCAGCATCGCCGGTATGTAGCTCCCGATTTCGCAAGTTCGTGAGGAAGGTCGCCTCATCCTGGCGCTCCTTCGTGAACTCTTCGATCACGACACCGAGCCGCGAGATTACCGTGTGCGTGGCAATCGACTTCGGATCCTTGGGAGGTTTAGCCCCGGGCTGCGCAGGCTTGGGAGGAAATCCTGCAGCGTGGAGCATGGCCGTGCCATCGGGATCGGCGAGCAGGGTGGGGTGAACCCTCGCCAGCGGCGCACGCAGCAGGAATTCAAGTCCAAGAAGGAGCCAAAGAGCGAACACCTCTCCATCGGCCCTGGGATGTTCCTCTGCCCGATTGAAGTATGCGCCCGCTTTCCCGAGAAGGGCATCATAAGACCACATCAACGACTCCAGACATATATGCGCTCGATCGATCGCCGCATTCTCGAAGGGACGACTGGTCTTCTATGCATCACGACGGCGTTATCGAGAATCAACACGCGATCCTTCTGCCAAGTCACCCTCGCCGTGGGTGCTGCAGATCCGACATCGGCAACAGTCAAACCAGAGAGCGGCGTACAGATTCGCGGATCCCACCTGATTCGAACCCACTCATCCGAGTCGGGGACCGCCGCGGGCAGGTACCGAGTGCGTCCTTTACCGTCCGTACACCGCAGTACCGTGCGCCTCAGAGACGAGACAAGATCCTCAGCAGGCCGTAAGACATCCGTCCAGGTCGGTTCGGAGAGCTCGCGGGCCGTGAGTACCAACCACCGCGGGGGGTTCACCGAGATCGCAGCATCGGTATGCCATGGGAATGCCCCGAGGCCGTATACGCCGGAAAGGGACCAGGAACGACGAGCGCTGCCCGCCTCCTGCGGCACGAGGAGTTCACCGCTGCCCGCACGGCCCAAGCTGACGGCCACGTCCTTCGAGTCGACTCCGTCGAGCACCGCGTAGCCATGAATCGAGAGCTCGGAGAGCAGCCCATCTCTTGTCGCCACGCGTCGCCCCCTCAGCTGCTTGCATCGCTTGCTCCAGCGGGTCCCCCCTGATGGGAGAGCAGAGTAGCCGACTGGATTCTTGCCGCTGAGAGCCGACGGATGAACTGCCCCTATCTTCATCGCCACCAAGTAGTTGGAGCCGATTTTGCTCGTTCAGAGAAACTGGATGGACCGCGACCAGACCCTGCGCGACCTCGACCCGCTCATCAAGCCGGCCGGAGCCGTCGTCCTCGTCTCCGGCGGAGCCCCCGGAGACGTAGAGCCCGCCCCTGGCCCCAGGTCATCGCCGACATCCGCACCAACTACCTTGGTGCCGAGCGCCGGGCCGGGCCGGGTCCGGCACCTCCGGAGGGATGGGTGCGAACCCATGGTCCTCCCACAGCTCCTCCACGATCCGGATGGTCATCCGTGGCGAACGAGCGGAAAGCGTTGCGGGTCGCTGGACTCACCAGCTCCCGGCAGGCAGTGACGGTCATGGTCTGAAGATACGAGCAGCCCCTGACAACGTCATGGCCTTTTCCGACGAAGGCTCGGAGCCGCTCCGAACGGTACAGGTGAAACGGTGGAGAGCCGGGGCAAGGCCGGGGCCCAGGGCGCCCGGTGGAGGCCGTGATCTCAAGGTCCTGATCCCCCTTCTCAGCTCGACGGCCCTCGGCATGATCGCGGTGATGGCCGCCGGGTGTCTGATCGGCACCGCCGCAGGGTTCCTGCTCGACACCAGCTCCCTCATGAGCAACTGGTCCCTGCGGGCCGCGACGGGCACCGGGGTCGCTGCCCCTCGGGCCCGGCGTCAAGGAATGGCGAGGGTTCCTGCGAGGCTAGGGCTGCGTCGACGAAGGCCCGCACGAGCGCGACCTTCTCGGCTGCCGTGACGTCCTTTGTCCATCCACCGGTTGTGTGCCAACCGCAGTCCAGTTCGAACCGGTGCACGCCGTGCGCGTACGCCAGCTCGCGGGCGTACGGCTTTCGCTGGCAGCGCCCGTGCCGCTCGGTCCGTTCCAGGTGCGCGTGGACCACTCCGATGTGGAACCGGCGCGGCAGCGTTCGCTGCTCGCGGCAGTGCCGGCACTCCAGCAGGTGCAGCACGCTGTCCTCGGTACGGAGGAACCAGTCCGGCGAGGCTTTGCCCTCGCGGGTGTTGCAGCTACCGCAGAGAGGCCCTTCTCCGAACTACCGGGGCGTCCCGTGATCCGGCGACGGGACGATCAGTCCCGAGAGGAAGGGCCGGAGAACGGCTGCGAACGGCGCGGGTGTTAGTTTCCTGCCCGTGTTAAAACACCAGGATGAGACCAGGGCGGCCTACGACGGGGTCGTCGAGCTCTATGCGTCGATGTTCACTAGTCGGTTGGAGACGCAGCCGTTCGCGCGGAACATGATCGGCACCTTCGCCGAGCTCGTGCGCGATTCGGGGAACCTGCGGGTAGCCGACGTCGGGTGCGGACCCGGTCATCTGACAGCCATGCTGCACGACTTGGGGCTGGACGCCTTCGGGCTCGACCTCTCCCCGGCCATGGTCGACCACGCTCGGCGGGCCGAGCCGGCGCTGCGGTTCGACGAAGCGCGCATGGAGGCCTTGCCGGTCGAGGACGGCGCGCTCGGCGGGGTGCTGGCCCACTACTCGATGATCCATACCCCACCTGGAGAATTGCCCGCACTGCTCGCTGAGCAGGTGCGTGTCCTGGCACCAGGGGGTCTGCTCCTGGTGTCCTTCTTCGGGACGGAGGGGCCGGAACCGGTCCGCTTCGACCACAAGGTGGCGCCCGCTTATAGCTGGCCGGCGGAGCAGTTTGCCGAGTTGCTGGCCGGTGCCGGCCTTGTCACGGTGGCTCGGTTGCTCCACGACCCAGCGTCCGAGCGTGGCTTCCTCGACACCCACTTTCTGGCCCGCCGCCCGTAGAGCGTGCCCGTGGCCTGGGTCGGGGTGGTGTAGATCATCCGCGTGGATGAAGCTCGTCCGCGCCGCCGCGTTCTGTGCCGACGTCCACTGAGCATCGCCAGAGGTGACGACCGTCCTGGTCACGAAGGCTCCGGCGGTGTGGCCACGGTAGTGGTGTGAGCAACGATCTCCCGGAAGGTGGGAATTCCCAGGTCAACGGACTCCTGCTGCTGGGAGATCTGTACGTCGAGCTGGCTGAGTTTCTCCTCGGCGCCAGCCAGGCTGATCTGGAGACCTTCGACCTCGCCGAGCCAGCCTTCCGTCTCTGCTTCGGTGACTCGGGCGATCAAGTTGTCGCGGATCTCGGCAAGCCGTGCCCGTTGGGCCGGGTCAGGCCGGAGGAGTGAGCATCTGACACAAGCGTGTTCATGAATGTATGGGGTCCCGAAGGCGCGTGCGCAGGTACCGATGGACACCTTCCGTTTCTCGAAGTGGGCGAGGAAGGCGTCCCACTCCTCGTTCGTCGGGGTCCGGTATTCCTCGCTGGGACGAAGTGATCGACGGCGGGCGATGAACGCGCGGTGGGCTTCGATGGCGTCCGCCGGGTAGATGGCGTTGTAGCCCATCGTGGTGTTGATGTCGGAGTGACCTGCGAGGACCTGCGCGATGTGGGGCGGCAGGCCGCTGCGGATTGCGTCGGTGATGAAGATTCTTCGGAAGTCGTGCGGAGCGAAGTCGAGGGGCTGGCCCACGGAGTCGGTGAGCCCGGTCCGTTTCAGGACCTCGTTGAGACCGTCGCGGATCATTTGTCGGGACACTGGCGTGCGCTGGCCTCCGTATGTCCACTGGAACAGCAGCGGCATCGGCGGGTTCCAGATCTTCTCCGCGACGTCGTAGTTGGGCAGCATCGGGATCGCGCCTGTTCGAGGGTCACGGACGCGGGCGATGATCGTGCTGAGGACGTCGGCCAATTCCGGGCTGACGAGGAGAAGCCGTTCTTCGTCTGTTTTCGAGGGAGCGACCTGGAGCAGAGGCACTATGTCACCGCTGGTGGGCAGCTTGTACTGGATCAAGGCGTGATGGCTGGCCTCCAGCATCTCCTCGATCCGGACGCCGGTGTGCTGCAGGAATTCGATCGTGGCCCAGGCCCAGAAGGCCCGTTCCTCGAGCAGTCCCAGATGGATGCGTCGGCCGGACTCGTCGTAGGCCCGGAACGGAGTCGACGAGTCCTTCTTCTGGCGCGTGTAGGTTCTGCCTCTGAACGTGAACTGGCCGCCGAGTGGGGCGGCCTGCAGGGCGTCCATCCCCTCACGGGCCTCTGTCCAGTTCGCCTTAGCGGCGCGGACGACGGTGGACAGCGCGGGCAGTCGTTCGCGGGTGCGCTGGTCCATCTTGGCCTTGCGGCGTTTCTCGTGCTTGGAGGTACTGGCGTCGGCGGCGCTGACCGGGCAGGGAGCAACCCACGGGCCCCAGCGTTCTGGTTCCTCGACGGCCCAGTGGGCCAGGTCGAGGTAGAGGGCTCGAACTCCGATCATGAGGTTGCCGTAGTTGGCCCGCTCCGTCACCGCCTCATGGACTGTGCCATCCGGCAGCCGACGGCGTGTGACCTTCGTCCGGCTGACCTGCTTCCATGCGCTCACGACTTCAGGCGGCAGCCGGAGTGTGTCGATGCCGGGCTGGATGCGCTCAATCTGCAGCCAGAAGTTCCTCACAAGCGTCCGGGACGCGTCCTCCAAGGACGTGTAGTCCATGGTGGGCTGGCGTTCCTTGAGGTACTCGACCAGCAGATCCCGGATGGGCTTGGACTGCGGGCGGTAGCGGTCGACGAGTTGCTCGACCGAGACCTGGCCGGACGTTCGGTGCAGAAACCTCAATGACACGGGCGCGTCGGGTGGGAGGTGACCCAGGTCCTTCAGCCAGGAGTAGAACAGGCTTTGCCCGCCCGATGTGGCCCGCTGAGCTCGATGCGCTTCCATGTACTCAATGGCGTCCCCGACATCGATGTCGGCCAGCCCCCCGCCCTTGGCGATGACCAGCTTGACCAGAACGTTCTTGGCGAGGATGCCGAGGTGGGAGGACCACGATTCTGGGCCCACCAGCTCCTGAAGGCGGGCAAATCCCTCAGGGTCACGGTACTGGCAGATGATGGCACGGAGGTTGGTCGAGGTCCGGGTGAGCTGCCAGTGGAGCGACGGCCGGAGCACATCGGCGCAGACCAGGGCGAACAGGCCCGTGTTCAGAATGCCGTTCGCATTCGCCGCGTCGTAGCCGACCCAGCTGGCGTTGAGCTTGTTCCACTGTGCCCCGGTCGCGTTTGCAGCGGGGCTCGCGTTCCACCGTTGTTGCCAGGTGGAGCCCGGCTGGTCCAGGAGCCAGCGGAGAATGAGCGTTGCGCCTCGCCGCCGGTAGAAATGGGTGGACTCGCTCGCGGCCCGAAGCGGAGGCCGGTTCAGCTGAGCCACGACCTCCTCGTAGGACTGGCCGGTGGCAGGCCAAGCGTCCTCGTAGGGCCGCGGCGGGAAACGCTTCTTGACTGCCCGGAGAGCCTCGCCGGCGAGTGGCTGTGCATCTCGGATGACGGCCGGAGCGCGCAAGGTCTCTGTGCTCGTCACCATGAGTTCCCGAAGAGAGTCTTCAGCGAGTCGGGGTTGTAGCCGGGGGCCGGTGGCGCGGGCGGCCGGTCACGCTGCTCTGCCCGGCGTGCATGATGGGCGCGGACACGTTCGATCACTTCGTCTTGGCTGGCCGGAAGGTAGAGCTGGGTGGTTGTCAGATGTGCGTGACCGAGGACCCATTGGACGTCGGTCAGGGGCATGTTGGGGTCGCGGGCGAGCCGGTAGGACGCGGTGTGGCGTAGATCGTGGAGCGTCCAGTTCGCCCCGAGGAGATCGTTGGCGCGGTTGAACATCGCCCGCGCCGCGTCGTAGTTCAGCGGGCGCCAGGGACGCCTCAGGGTCCACCACAACGGCAGGTTCTTGCCCCGCGGGATGCCATCTCGCCGTGTTTCCTCCTGGTAGAGGCGCAGCCAGACGAAGGCGTCGGTTGAGCAAGGAAGCTGCTGGTAGGCGCGGGTTCCCTTTCGGATCACGCCGACCAACTGCTGACCGGGTAGCGCATCGCGCTGCCGGCTGGTGAGCAGTTCTTCTGCGCGGGCCCCGTTGGAAACCCAGAAAGCCAGTAGAGCGCGATCTCGATTGTGCCGGAGGGCGGCGAACAGCGCGTTGAACATCCCGTCCGGAATACGCCGGGGCGCACGTTTCGGGATGGTCGGCCGGTAGCGGCCTGTCCGCTCTTGGGCAAAGGGCCGGTCAGGCGTGTGGTGGGCGTTCGCGCGGCTGTTGCGACGCGAGCGGTCGAGCGGAAACGGGTTGATGATTGGCCCGGTGCCCTCGTCCTGGTGGAAGTCGTAGAACGTGCGGAGCACGGTTTCGCAGTGTGCGCGTGTCCTCGCGGCGTACTGCGGGCCGGGTGAGACCTTGCCCGTGATGGCGTTCGGCGTACCGGGGATCTTCTTGCGCGTCGTCCGCGGCTTCGGCACCGTCTCCTCGGGGTAGCCTGCCTTCCGGTGTCGCCAGTGCAGGCGCTGGGGCTTGTTCGCGATCTGCATCCACCGGATGAAGTCCCGTGCATCAGTACGCGTTGCCCGGTTCCACTCGATGTTGAGAGCCCACAGAAACCGCCACCAGCGCAGCAGGTCCATGCCGTATGAGCGGACCGTGGAGGCAGGTTTGTCCTCTGCCTGCAGCTCGGCGAAGAAGACCCGGACGGGGTCGACAACAACGCCATCCTGGTCGAGCAACTGGTACGGCGCCCACTGATCACCGGTCTCCTGCAGTCTGCCCAACTCGGGCAGGACGAACGCTGCCAAGTCCCGCTCGGGGACATCGCCTTGAAGCATCCTGAGAAGCTAGTGGAGAAGCCGTCTGACCTGCAAGAACTCACGAGTTAGTTCGGTTAACGGGCCTCGGACGTAGCCGTGGTCATGGCAGTGATCCCAGGCCGCCGCCGGGCTCTCCTTGCACAGCCGGCACAGGTAGTCGGCGGCCCGGGTGTTGCGCCGACGCGGCGACTCGTACAGCACGCCGCGCATGTGGCCGGCGTACGGGCGGCAGGACGCCCGCGGTGACTGACGGCACCGCTCAGGCTCCGGTATGGATGTGGGCCACCCACAGGGACGGCGCCGGAAGCTGCGCGCGGATCTCCACGACGGCCGAGCGTGCACGCGTGCGGAGGCAGTGGGTGCTTCGCCCATCGGAGTCCGCGCCCGCGGACCGCTTCGAGGACGTCGCCCAGGCGTTCGGCACAGCCGCACGACGCAGCCCCGCCGAAGCAGGCCAGCGGGGCTGCGTCGCGCTGTCAGGTGTCACGCGCGAGTCACAGACCCCGTGGACACCCTCCGGCACATGATCCCGAAACTGCACATACATGTCCGCATAGGACTGGATGGACGCCCCTGGACGGCTTCTACGACATGTGCCATGTGGTACCCAGTGAGGGACCCAAGATCAGGACGGGAGCCTCTTCTGGCCCGTCAAAGCGGTATTGCAGGGTGTTCGGTGGTGTCTCGCTCACCCGTCTGAGCCTCTCATCTGTCACGGCAGCCCCTATGAGCGGGGTGCTGGTCGCGGCTGTTTGATCAGGTGGAAGACCTCCCGGGCCGCGTAGCGTTTGAGGCACCGGACGATTTCGCGTCGGGTCTTGCCCTCCTTGATGCGGCGCTCGTAGTAGTCCTGGGTGCGCGGGTCGACCCGCGGGCGGGTGAAGACGATGCGGTGGAGCGCGGCGTTGGCCTGACGGTCGCCGCCGCGGTTGAGGCGACGGAACTGCCGACGTCCCGAGGAACGCTCGACGGGGCTGACGCCGCACAGCGCGGCGAAGGACGCCTCGCTGTCCAACCGCTCCGGGTTGTCCCCCATCGTGATCAGCAGAGCGACCGCCGTGTCCGGACCGATCCCCACGACGTCGAGCAGCTGCGGGGCATGACCTTCCACAAGCCGGGCCATACGAGCGTCCACCTCCCGGATCTGCTCGGAGAGCTGGCCGATCCGATCAGCCAGCAGACCCAGCGTGATCCGCGTGGCCTGCAGCACCGACTCCTCACCGACCTCCCCGTGACCACTCACGTCGGTGAACCGCGCACAGGTACGGAAAAGTTCGGCATTGCCCAGTCCGGCCAGCTCTTCCCGCAAGACGGGGTCAGCAGTGACGAGGACGGCCTTGAGCTGATTGACGGCCTGCGTACGGGCTTTGACGGCCGACGCCTTCGTGAGTTTGTACATTCTCGCGATCTGCACCGGACCGTCGCCCGCTTTGGCCCGCGCGCACGTCCGCCCGCTCAATACGGCCCTGGCCGCGTTCTGGGCATCGAGCGGATCCGATTTGCCGCGCCGGCGGCGATCTGCGCGGTCCATCCGGTTCACGTCAAACACGTCTATGCCCTGGGCCAGCAGATAGCGCGACAGGGACGCCCCGTAGGAGCCGGTCCCCTCCACCCCGGCCCGCCCCACCACGCCCAAATTCCTGGCCCACTTCAGCAGCTCACGGTATCCAGCCGCGGTGGCCGGGAACTCGTCGGTGGCAAGCACAGCCCCCGTCGAGGAGAGCACCGCAGCCATATGGGCATCACGGTGCGTGTCCACTCCCAACACCACCTCCCCCGAAGGGCGGCGACGGCGGGTCTTCGGAGCAGCCGACGTACTGGGCACGGTCGATCTGGACATGCCCGTTCCCCTTCCGGTCCGATGTCATGTCGCGTTGCCGGTACCGGGCCGCCTCGGGCGGTCAGAATCGTGAGGACGCCACAACAATCGGCAGGCCCCTATCGGGACACACCCCGCCAGCCCGGCACCGACAACGCACCATCCCCGGCCAACGGCCGACACTGTGACACCAGGACACCTCGGTCAGAGAAATCATGAGTCAGACCCCACGACCCGGGACAGCACCCACCTATCCTTCCGCCCCTCCCAACCCATCGGCCCCTGTGTTCAAACCCGATCGTCAATCGAGACGATTCGACAGCCGACGCCCGGCGCCGACAGTACGTGCGCGAAACCAAGAGATTTCCGGGTGGGTCGAGGCGTCCGTGGCCCGCTCATGGCCGCGTACCGCGGTGTCAGGCCGAGGGTTCCGCCGGGGGGTGCGGCTACCGCTCCACGTCGGCGTGCGGGTCCGGCAGGACCGTGCGCAATTCGGGGTCGGCGCGCACCCGGTGGGCGCTGTGGCAGGACCACCGAACGGCGTCGGTGAGTGCGGCGTGTTCGCGGATATGGTGCAGCAGTTGCAGGGCCGCCGACGGCGTGCCGGGTGATCCGGCACAACAGGACGCTCGCAGACGGCCAGCTCCACGAGGAACGAGCCGAACGGGGCACGGCCACCGCCTCCGCTGGTGACGGAGGCGGTGGCGTTAGGGGCACCCTCGGCCGGAGCATCGGATGCATCCGGCTGAGGGGCACGGTCAGTGACGGTTCGGGCTGGCCGACCGCTGTGCCGTGCAGGCCGTGCCGTGGTTACGGCGATCGCGGACGACTGCGGCGGCGCCCGGCGTGTTTACGGTTTGCAGTTCGTCGCGTCGCCGGCCGGGTGCCGTGTGGGCACCTTCAGTGCTGTGCCGGGCTTGACCTTGCGCACGTCATCGCTGCCAAGGCCGACTCGGACGGGAAGCGGCGGGCCGGAGCGCAGGGTCAGCTTCGTGGTCTGCTGGCCGACAGACAGGTCGAAGGTGCGCCCCTGCCATTTCACCCCGGTGATGTCGACGCCCGGGAGCTGCGGCGGCAGGAAGGGGTCGATGGTGATCGTGTCGGTTCCCCAGCGCATCCCGGTGAAGCCGTAGAGGAACTCCTGTAGGTAGCCTCCCTGACCGGTGGTGAAGTTGAAGGCTCCGCCATTGCGGGTCTCGTACCACTGGTTGAACGGTGCGGCCTGGTAGGGGTCCACGCTGTTCCGCATGTAGTGGTACGTCTGGCAGTCCGGGGATCCGAGGGCAGCGCTGGCGATGGTGGCGATCGCGTCCGTCATGGACGGGCCGTTCGGGTCGGTGCGTGCCTGGTAGTAGTCCAGGTCGTTCTGGGCCAGGCCAGCCGGCATCGGCACCGCCCAGGGGTATTGCAGCAGGGTGACGTCGGCCTGCTTGACGGTCTGCCCGTTGTAGCCCTCGAATTCGGGGTGGATGTTGAGGGCCGTGTCCACCGGGATCTTCAGGCCGTCGGCGACCTTGCTCCATTCCGGATCGGCGGGCCGGCCGATAATGCGGGCGGCGCTGACGGCGATGCGCAGCGATGCCTGCGCGCTGGCGTTGGTGGTCACGCTGTTGTCGACGTGGTCGTGGTACTCGTCCGGGCCCATGACGTCGTTGATGTCGTATCCGCCGGCCGGGTCGGGCTCGGCGCGCGTGGCCCAGTAGTCGGCGATGTCCTTCAGCACCGGCCACGCCTTGTCGCGCAGCCACCGTTCGTCGCCGCTCGCCTGGTAGTACTGCCACTGGGCCAGGGCGATGTCGGAGTTGATGTGGATCTCGGTGTTGCCCTCGTTCCAGGGCGGCGGGGTCTCCTCCTTGCCGGTCAGCGCGCTCTGCCACGGGAACTTCGCGCCCTTGATCGGGTGGTCGGGAGTGGACAGTTCCTCGGCACGGGCCCGGGCGGCGGGCAGCAGTTTCTGCCGGTAGGTGTTCGCGCCGAGTGCGATGTCCGGGTACTGGGCGAGCAGCGCCGGGTACATCCAGGTCTCCGTGTCCCAGAACACGTGGCCGCCGTAGCCGTCCGAGGACAGTCCGGCCGGGCTGAGGCTCCAGTCGACGCCGGCGCGCGTGCTCGCGAGCAGGTAGAACATGGACGCGCGGATCTGCGCGGTCATGGCGGTGTCACCGGGGATCGAGATGCTCGACTGCCACAGACGGGACCATGCCTTGCTGTTGCGGGCGAGCGCCTGCTGGTAGCCGTCCGCGGATGCTCGGGCCGCGGTCTTCGCGGCGGCCTGCTGCGGGGTCGCGGACCGAAGCGACCGGTCGGTGTCGACGCTGGAGGCCACGCCCACGTACTTGGTGATCCGTAGCGGCTGACCGGCGCGGACCGGGATGGTCGCGCTCTGCCCGGCGGTGCCGTCGTCGGGTACGGCCATCGCCTTGGTCGGCACGGCTCGGTCGTTGACGCGGAGTACGGAGTTCAGCCCGGCGGTGACCAGCTTCCCGTCGCTCACGACGGTCTGGGACAGCGTCGCGGTCCTGCCGTTGACGCGCGTGTTTCTGGTCGAGGCGTACTTCAGTCCCTGGCCGTCGAACTGGTCCACGACGGTGGCGGTTCCGCTCCAGTGCGGGACGGCCCGCACGCTGACGGTGCCCAGATGGCCGTCCGCGCGGTTGGCGTTGACCTCGTAGGCGAAGCTGGTTCTGTCGCCCGCCGGGGAGGTCCAGTCGAACGACGTCCTCAGCACGCCGGTACGCAGGTCCAGCGACTGCCGGTACTTGCTGGTGGTGCCGACGGTGGCGGATGCGACGTCGGTGGGTGGCTGTGCGCCGTCGGGATACACCGTGAGGTAGTCGACGTTCACCCGCGCGGTATCACCCTCCTCGACGGTGATCTTGAGTGTGTTCGCGCCTGCCGTCAGCGTCACCGGCATGGTCAGTACCGCCCAGTCGTCCCAGCCGCCTGTGCTGGGCAGGGTCAGTTGCTGGAGCGTGCCGTTGACCCTGAGGTGGATGGTCTGCGGGCCGCCGCTGCCGTTCGCGTACCGGACGGCCAGGGTGGCCTTGCCGGCCGGCGCGTCACGGATCGGGACGACGCCGGCGCCGCCGACCGTCGGGTTGCCGCCATTGTTCAGGCCGGCCAGGTAGCCGCCGGCGACCGAGCCGGGGTGGGACCTCTCCACGAACGCGCCACCGGAGATCTGCCCGTACATCGCCGGACACAGCTGGTTGAACGCGCAGGACCAGCGACCGATCCCGTAGAGGTCACCGCCGCGGCCGAAGCCGAGCGTGGCCCAGCTCGGCAGGCTGGCCCGGTCCTCGAACTTGCTGGGCAGACGGGCGTAGAAACCGGCGAGCTGGGACTGGGTGACGATGGGTGTGCTGCTGTATCCGTGACCCGCCGCGGGCACGCGCGCGGCGAGGTAGCCGTTGCCGATGAACGTCGGGGAGTAGTTCTTTGATGTGTCGGTCGTGCTCAGTACCCAGCCGTCGTCGCCGGTCTGGCTCGGTTTGGGTGCGGGCGAGGCCGGCACTGCTGCCGTGCCTATGAGCAGGCTGGCGAGGGCCAGCCCGATGGAAGCTGTCCTCCTGGTCATGCGTGAGCGGGCATGCGGATGGACGGCCGCTGACGGCACCGTGTCCTGTGCAGCCCGGTTGCGGCCTCGGGTGCCGGATCTGGCGCGGTCGCCCGGGCCGGTCACCTTCGATACCGCGGCAGTCGCAACGGCCGTGAGACGGCCCCAGGCCGACCTGCGGCGTGAGGTACCGGGCCTCACTCCTGTGTCGCCTACGGCCTCGCAGTACTGCTTCATCGAAACGCCACCTCCTTGTGGGTATGGGTTCAGGCCGACCGCGTGGTGAAGATCGCGGCGGCGCCGGCAGGCAGTCGGTAGCCGTACGTTGTGCCGCCCCACCGGACGTCGAACGCCGCGGTGCCGCTGCCGGAGTTGTACGTCGCCGACAACCGGGTGCCGTCCGGCAGCTGAGCGCTCTTGCGCTGAACGCCCTTCGTCACACCGGCGTTCGAGGTGACCTTGCCGTCGGGAGCGAGGACGGAGACGTCGTGGATGGACCACCAGCTGCCGGAGTCGGACTTGTTGACGACGCGGATATAACGGGCGGTGGTGGTGGGCAGCAGGATCCGGGTCACGGTGCTGCCGGGGCCAGTGGCGATCGGCTTGCCCCAGGTGGTGCCGTCATCGGAGGTGTACACCTCGTACTGGCGGGCGAAGTCGCCGGACGAGGCGCTGGTGTCCAGGACGATCTCGTTGAACGTCCGGGCGGAGCCGAGGTCGAGCTGGAACCAGTCGCCCGGTCGCATGCCCTGGCCGGAGCTCCAGCGGGTGGCCGCGTCGCCGTCGATCGCCTTGGTGGGCGGATCGTCCGAGCTGCTCGCGGAGGCCGATGCCTGCCAGCTGCCGCGGGGCAGGGCCACCTCACCGGTGGGCGGGGTGAGCGAGGCGCCGGCGGGCAGGGTGTAGCCGAGCCACTGGTCGCCGACGCGGACCTGGGGCTGCCGGGCGAGCAGGCTGCTGTCGTAGGTGATCAGGGCCTTGCTGCCGTCGGGGTTGCGGAAGGGGAGGTCGACGGAGCCGATGGCGGCCGGGTCGGTGCTGCCGTGCTGGGTGCCGTTCCAGGTGAAAGTCGCGGCTGCTCCGGCGGCCAGGGTGTAGGTGAAGTAGCGCTTGCCCCAGCGGACGGTGAACGTGCGGTCAGTGGTGCCGGAATTGTAGGTGACCAGGGCGGTGGAGCCGTCGGGGTTGGTGAACGCGACGTCTTCGACGCTGCCCTTGCCCAGGGTGTTGGATGCGACCCGGCGAGCGCCTGGCTGGACGAACTTGCTGGCCTGGGCGAGCCCCCAGTAGTCGGCCGTCGGCGTGTACGACCACGTGCTGTCGGCGTCCTGAGAGACGGTCACCATGGGGCGGCAGCCTTCGCACCCGTTGTTTCTGGGGCCGCTGTCGTTGTCAAGGGCGACGTTCCAGCGGACGATGCTCTGGGCCCAGTTCCGGGGGCCGTTGATGACGTTGTCCATGGCGCCGGCGAAGCCGTCCTGCTCGTCGCCCTCCCAGGTGCCGCCAGAGCACTCGGTCTGGAAGGCGCCCTCGTTGGGGTAGTCGTTGTGGACGACGGTCTGGTTCAGGACCAGCTCGGCGGCGGCGTAGCAGTGCCAGGCCGTACCGGCGACGTTCCGGGCGGTGGCCGGGTCGGCGTAGAACGACTCGGGGTAGCTGGTGACGTCCCAGTTGTGGTCGTAGCCCAGGATGCGCGTGGACAGCTTCTGTTCGCGCAGGGTCGGGGCGAGGTGGTCGGTGACGAAGGCGTTCGCCTCGTCAGCGGACAGGCGCATGCCCGGGTAGGTGGACGGTTCGTGCAGCGGCTCGTTCTGCGGGGTGATGTAGCGCACCGGGACGCCGGCCGCCGCGTACTCCTTGAGGAACTTCGCGAAGTAGTCGGCGTACGGCTGGTAGGCGTCCGGCTTGAGCCGGCCGCCGTTCATCGAGTCGCTGGTCTTCATCCACCCCGGCGGGCTCCACGGGGTGGCCATGACCGTCAGCTTCGGATTGAGCGCGCGGGCCTGCTTCAGCAGGGGGATGGTGTATGCCCGGTCGTGGTCGATCGAGAAGTTCGACAGTGTGGGGTCACTCTGGCCGGCGGGCATGTCGTCGTAGGAGTAGTTCCCTCTGACGGTGAAGTCGCTGGCGCCCATGGGCTGACGCAGGATGCTCAGACCGATGCCGTCGCGGCGGCTGAACAGGTCACGCATCAGCGCGTTCCGCTGATCGGCGCTGAGCTTGGTGCCGACCAGCCAGGCGGAGGAGTCGGTGAACGAGGCCCCGAAGCCGGACATGGGCTGGTACCTGCGGGAGGTGTCCACGGTGATCGTCGAGCCGGAGGGTGCGGGTCCGGTCTTCCAGGTCACCGGGGACTGCTGGGACAGGTACGTCTTGGTGGACGGGTTGGTGATCCAGACCGACGCCCGGCCGGGCGCGGAGTCGGCCGAGGCGGGTGTGGCTGCCGGAAGGACGGGGAGCGTGGCGAGCAGGGTCGCGGCGGCTGCCAGGGATGTCCGGCGCCATTGCCGGGTGGTGGTTCTCATGGTGCGGCTCCTTGCGGGCATGACGGCCTGGCACGGCGGCGCGCGTGCAGGACGTGGGTGGGGCGGGACCGGCGCGGGAGGGGCGGGTAAGGGCGCCGGAGCCGGGGTCACTTCAGGCCGGTGGTCGCGATACCGGCGACGAAGTGGCGTTGGAAGAGCAGGAAGACGATGGTCACCGGGAGCAGGACGACGACGGCTCCGGCGAGCAGGATGCCGAAGCGGGTGAAGTCCTGTCCGCTGCTGGCCAGGGCGAGGCCGACGGGGAGGGTGTACTGGCTCTCGTTCTGGGCCACGACCAGCGGCCACAGGAAGTTGTTCCAGGAGCCGAGGAAGGTGATGATCCCGAGCGTCGCGAGGGCCGGCTTGGTCAGGGGCAGGATGATCTTCCAGAAGATGGCCAGTTCGCGGCAGCCGTCGACGCGGGCTGCGTCAATGAGTTCGTCGGGCAGGGTGGAGATGAACTGCCGCATCAGGAACACCCCGAACGGGGTGGCGAGGAAGGGCAGGATCAGCCCGAGCAGGGAGCCGGTCAGCTTCATGTTGGCCACCAGGACGTACAGCGGTACGAAGGTGACCAGGCCCGGGACCATGAGGGTCGCGATGACGACGGTGAACACGGCGCGCTGTCCGCGGAACTCGAGTTTGGCGAGGGCGTAGCCGAGCATCGAGCAGAAGATCAGGTTCCCGGCGGTGACGGCCAGGGCCACGATCACCGAGTTGGCGAACATCGTCGTGAAGTCCAGGCTGCCGAACAGCTCCTGGAAGTTCGTGAGCGTGGGGCGGGTGGGGATCAGGTCGGGCGGGATCTTGCGGATGTCCGCCTCGGGCTTGAACGCCCCGGAGAGCATCCACAGGAACGGCGTGACCATCAGCAGTAGGAGGCCGGTGAGCGGCAGGTACAGCCAGGGGCGGCCCCACTCCTGGCGGATGCGGCGGCGTCGTACGGACTTCTGTACAGCGGGATCGATCGTGGTCGTGGTCATGGGGCATCAGTCCTTGTCGCGCAGCATGCGGAACTGCAGCACGGTCAGCGCGATGATGAGAACGAAGACGACGTAGCCGGCGGCCGATGCGATGTCGTAGTTGCCGTTGCCGAACTGCTTGTAGGCGTACAGCGTGGCCGACAGGGTGGAGTCCAGGGGGCCGCCGTCGGTCATGACGAACGGCTCGTCGAAGAACTGCAGGTAGCCGATGCCGGTGGTGACGGCGGTGAGGAGGAGGGCGGGGCGCAGGAGGGGGAAGGTGACCCGCCAGAAGCGCTGCCAGGGGCCGGCGCCGTCGAGTTCGGCGGCCTCCGTCAGGGAGTGGGGGACGGACTGCAGACCGGCCAGCATGATGATCATGACGGTGCCGAGGTTGCGCCATACGGCCATGAGGATCATGACGGGCAGGGCGAGGCGGGTGTCGGCCAGCCAGGCCGGGCCGTCGATGCCGAACCAGGCGAGGACGGTGTTCACCAGGCCGGTGTGGGGTTCGAGGAGGGTTTTCCACACCACGGCGACGGCGACGATGCTGGTGATCACCGGCAGGTAGAAGCCGACCCGGAAGGCGGCTCGGAAGCGGCGGATGCCACTGTCGAGGGCGACCGCCGCGGCGAGCCCGGCGGCCAGGGTCAGGGGCAGGGCCGCCAGGACGAACACGCCGGTGTTGCGCAGGGCGGTGAAGAACTGCGGGTCCTGGAAGAGCCGTACGTAGTTGTCGAGGCCGACGAACGACACGTTCAGCGGGGTGCGCAGGTCGGCGCTCTTGGTGTCGGTCAGGCTCATCAGCGTCGACCAGACGACCGGCAGCAGCATGAAGGCGAGAAACAGGGCGAGGAACGGGGCGGCGAGGATCCACGCGGTGCGGGCCTGGCGGCCCCGTGCGGTGCTCCGCCGCGGCGAGGAGGTGCGGCGGAGCACCGCCGGCTGCTTGCCGGCGGTGTCGTGCCCCTCGGTGCCCTGCCCGGCGATGGTGTTCGTGGACATGGTGGTCATCCGTCCGTGGGCATGGTGGTCATCCGTCCGTACGGGGGATGCGTGCGGCGGCGCTTCAGCGGCCGGTGCCGATGCTGGTGGCCTTGGACTGCAGGGCCTTCTGCACGTCGGCGACGCTGGATTTGCCGTAGGCGAGCTTCTCGAGCTCGGAGTCGATGGCGTCGGCGATCTGCTGCCAGGTGGTGATCGCCGGAGGGGCCTTGGTGACCTTCAGCTGGGTCTCGAAGGCGGCCATCTTCGGGTTCTCGTTCAGCTTGCCCTTCGACCAGGACTGGACGGCGGCGGGCAGGTTGCCCGAGGCGTCCGCGTACTCGGCCAGGTTCTTCGGCTCGGTGAGGAACTTGACGAACTTCCAGGCCGCGTCGGCGTTGTCCGCGTCCTTGAAGACGGCGAGGTCGCTGCCGCCGGCCAGGCCGGCCGCCTGCGTGCCCTTCGGCAGCGGCATGGTCTGCCACTTGCCGTCCAGTTCCGGGGCGTTCTTGTGGAGGTCGCCGCCGGTGCTGGGGCCCTGCTGCACGGTGCCGATCAGCCCGTTCTGGAGGTTCTGGCGTGCGTCGGTCTTGTCGTTCGGCGTCAGCTTGTCCTCGAAGATGCCGCTGTAGTACTCCAGGGCCTTGGTGACCGCAGGCGTGTCGAAGGTGAACTTCTTCGCGTCGGCGTCGTAAATGTCACCGCCCTGCTGCCACACCATTGGCAGCCAGAACAGCCAGGAGTTGAAGCCGACCTGCAACTGGGTGGCGTTGCGCAGCTTGGCATTCTGCTTGCCCGCGGTGGCCTGGACGGCCTTCAGGTCCTTCAGGTATCCGGCCCAGTCGCCCGCGGGGGCCCCCTCGATACCGGCCTTGGTGGTGATGTCGGTCCGGTAGTAGATCACCGAGGTGTCGGCGATGAACGGGACGCCGTACGAGGTGTCCTTGTACTTCGTGGTGTCCCATTGGCCGGGGAAGAACGCGGACTCCTCGAACGAGGCCGGCGTTGCCTGGAAACCGTTCATCGCGGCCATCTCGGCCATCCACGTCGAGCCGATCAACGACATGTCCGGGGTGTTGCCGCCAGCGATCGAGGTGGTCAGCTTCTCGTGCGCGGCGTCCCACGGCACCGCCGTGATCCGAACCGTCACGTCCGGGTTCCGCTGCTCGAACTTCTTCGCCAGGCTCTCCAGGTCCTTGTCGGCCTTGTCGCCCATGGACCACATCACCAGCTTGCCCTTGGCCTTGCCGCTGCCGATTTTCGCCGGGGCATTGTCGGAGGACGAGGCGTCGTCGCTCCGGCCGCAGCCGGTGGCCAGCAGGGCGGCGGCCACGGTGGCGCAGGCGATCTGGAGGGTTCTGGTGGTGGGACGAGGGGTGCGCATGGGTGCGGCTCCTTGCGGTTGGGCTGGACACGGCGCGGGAGGTGAGCGGGGCAAAAGCGACTGTGCGGCCGGGTGGGTCAGCCTTCGGGGTGTAGGCGGCCGCCATCGACGGTCGCCCCGGCGGTGAGGCGCGGATCACGGCTGGAACGTCCGACGTGCAGGCGGTAGCGGCCGGGCGGTGTACGCCAGGTGTGGGTTTCGCCGTCCCAGATTTGGAAGGCGCGGGCGGCTATGTGTACCTCGGCGGTGACGCGTGTACCTGGTGCCGCCTGGACCGTGGCGAAGCCCGCCAGCAGGCGCACCGGCCGGTCGGAGACGTCCTGCGGCGGCTCCAGGTAGACCTGGACGACCTCACGGCCGGCCCGGGGGCCGCTGTTGGTCAGTTCCACGGTCAGGTTGAGTCCGTCTCCGCCCGCGGGGCAGGGCAGATCGGCGAAGACGGGAGCCGGGGAGATCGTCACGGACTCGTACGTCCATCGCGTCCAGCCCAGACCGTGCCCGAACGGGAAGGCCGGCGTGAGGCCGTCCCGGTCCCAGGCCCGGTGGCCGACGTGGACGCCCTCGGTGTAGTCCACGATGCCGTCGCGGGGGCGGGCGTCGGGGACGGGGACGTCCTCGGCGCGGGCGGGCAGCGTCCACGGCAGTCGGCCCGACGGCTCGGTACGGCCCAGCAGCACATCGGCGAGTGCGTGCCCGGCCTCCTGGCCCGGCAGCCACGACCACAGCAGGGAGGGGGCCTCGTCGGCCCAGGGCAGCAGCACCGGGGCGCCGGCGTTGACGACCACGATGGTGCGCGGGTTGGCGGCGATCACCTTGCGGACCAGGTCGTTCTGGTGGCCGGGCAGGTCGAGGCTGGTGCGGTCCCAGCCCTCGGACTCGACCTCCTCGTTGGTACCCACCACGACGACGGCCACATCGGCGGCCTGGGCCGCGGCGGCGGCTTCGGCGATCTCTTCGTAGGGGGTGGTCCCCGGCGGAGTGTGCCGCAGCTGGGCGGTGACGAAGCGCCCGTAGCCACCGGCGTCGACGACGGTGAGATCCAGGGCGAGCGCAAGTCTGCGGCCTTCCGGCCCCACCTCGATGTCGATCCCCCGCTGTGGCGGGTGGGCGTGTTTGGACTCCAGCACCAGCTCCACGCCGCGATCGTCGTATCCGGCCAGGACGTGTTCGCCGTCGATGCTCGCGCTGAAGCGCCCCGCGCAGCCGAACTCCAGGCGGTGCGTCCCCGGTTCGGCGAGGGTCAGCTCCGTGCGCAGCAGAACCCGGTGGGTCGCCGGGGCGAAATCGTCGTACATGGTCCAGTCGCCAGTGGCGCCGGCCTCGCCGCCGATGCGGTTGCCGTCGGCGTCCAGGTGGTCGGCGCGGATGCCCGCCGCGCCGGTGTCGGGATCGGTGAGCAAGTCGGCGGAGGCATACGGCAGGCGCAGGCGGGCGTCGCCGCCCCGGTGCACGGTCAGCCGGACGTCCTCGGGGAGCGCGGCCCGCAGCCCGTCCTCGTACGACACCGTGCGCACCGCCGGGACGAAGGCACTCCCGCCGCCCTGGAGATAGGGCGCGACGGCGTTGGGGCCGATCAACGCGACGCTGCGGATGCCGTCCGGGGGCAGCGGCAGCAGGTCGGCCTCGTTGCGGAGCAGCACCGTGCCGCGAGCGGCGACCTCGCGCAGCAGGCGGAACTCCTCCGGCGCGGGCTTGGCCGGTACGGGGGACGGCGCCGACTCATCCAGTGCGCCGACATGCCGGGCCAGGCGCAGCAGCCGCAGCACCTTGTCGTCGACCAACTGCTCGTCCACCTCGCCCGCGCGCACGGCGGCAGCGAGGGCGTCACCCCAAGGACCGTCTGGACCCGGCATCACCAGATCCAGACCACCGACCGCCGAGGCCATGGTGGACCGGGTCGCGGCCCAGTCGCTCACCACGGGCCCGGAGAAACCCCACTCGCCCTTCAGCACCCCGCGCAGCAACCGCGCGTTCTCGGTCATCGGCGCTGACTCGGTCCCGTCGTCCAGGCCCGAGTAGGCGGCCATCACGCTCCACGGCTCGGCCTCGGCGAGGACCTGCTCGAAGGGGGTCAGGTAGACCTCCCGCAGTGTCCGCTCGTCCAGCCGGGCGCGGTACTCGGTGCGGTCGGTCTCGGAGTCGTTGGCCACGAAGTGCTTCAGACACGCGCCCACGCCCCGGCTCTGCAGGCCGCGTACGACGGCGGCGGCCAGGGTGCCGGTGAGCAGTGGGTCCTCGGAGAAGTACTCGAAGTGCCGCCCGGCGATCGGGGTGCGCTGCAGGTTCACCACCGGCGCCAGCACCACGTCGACGCCCTTGCGGCGCGCCTCCGTGGCGAACAGCTCCCCCAGGCGCTCGGCGAGCTCGGTGTCCCAGGCCGCCGCCAGCGCACTCGGCGCGGGGGCCAGCAGGCCGGTCTCGTCGGGGTCGTCGCCGGTCCCCCGCACGCCCTGCGGGCCGTCGGACATCGTCACCGCGGACAGTCCGAGCCGGGGCTCGGCAGGAAGTCTCCACAGGTCCGCGCCGGTAAGCAGCCGGACCTTGGAGTCCAGGTCCAGGCCGCGGACGCGGTCACGGAGCTCGGCGTCATCAGGGAGGGCAGGGCGGCTCATGCTCGTCCTTCCAGGCCGCGGGGCGGCACGAAGCGGGCGGAACGGGAGCAGGAAAGCACACTCACTAAGTGCTTAGTAAGTCCTTGTGCGTAAGTTCTTTCTCAGGTTTGATCGGAGGGTGACCACTGATAGACAGCCCCGTAGACTCCGCACGATGAGCGAGAGCACGCCGAACGGGGAACGGCAGCCCCGCGCCGGGAAGAGTCTCAAGGCCCAGCAGCGACGGCAGGAGATCCTGCAGATCGCCATGGACACCTTCGCCGCCCGCGGCTACAACAACGCCTCGCTTCAAGAGATCGCCGACCGCGCCGGGGTCACCCAGGCCGGCGTCCTGCACTACTTCCGCTCCAAGGCCCAACTGCTCACCAGCGTCCTGGACCTGCGTGACGCCACCGACATCGAGCAGCTCGGCCCCGACCGCCCCAAGGGGATGGCCTTCCTGCGCCACCTCGTCGACACCGTCCGCCGCAACACCGAACGCGAAGGCATCGTCCGCCTCTACGCCGTGCTCTCGGCGGAAAGCGTCACCGAGGGACACCCCGCCCAGGACTACTTCCGCGCCCGCTACGCCGGCCTGCGCGTCATGGTCACCGAAGCCCTCGCCGAAGCATCCGAACTCGGCGAGACACGCCCCGACCTCAACCTCGAAGAGGCTGCCACGGCGATCATCGCCGTCATGGACGGCCTCCAGGTCCAGTGGCTGCTCGCCCCCGAGTCCGTCGACATGACGGCCGTGACAGATCGGGTCGTCACCGCACTCCTGGCCGAGTTCACGACCAGAACCGCCTGATACCCGGCGACAGTTGTTGCCGGGGGCACCTATGCGTGTTCAGGCGTGCGGCAGGAGTCGTTCCGCCTCGGCCTCCAAGGATGCCGGGTCCGTGCGCGGAGGGTTCGCGCCGGGGACGGAGCAGGTCAGCGCGGCGACGCGGGCGGCGAAGCGCAGGCTTCGGTGAGATCCGCGACGCTCAGTCCGTCGAGGCGGCCGCCGAGGCGGCCGAGGGCGAAGAGGCGGTGGAGCAGGCCGGCGGTGAAGGAGTCGCCCGCGCCGACGCCGTCGACGACGAACGGGGCGTGGACCGTGATGCGGTGGCCGTCGAGTGAGGCGAGGGCGCCGGATGCCGCCGGGCGAGGGCCTCGTCGATCTCCAGTGTCTGACCCAGCACGTCGTGCTCTGGAGGACCGCACCGAGCCGCTGACGCCGGTGGCGGAGATCACGCGCGGGAGGAACTACTCGAGGCACGGTCTCGGAGAGACATGCCGTGCCGTAGACACTCCCAAAGGCGGTTGGATTCGCAGGAGCCAAGAGTGCCTCCCGGTTGGGCGCGGAGAATCCCTGGGTGACACGCTGTGCCTCGGCCGTCAGAGCGGCGTCGCCCCCTCCTTGCTTCGGGTACTCAGGAGGGGAGAAGCCGGGCGCAACGGTGCCCTCGACGGACGTTGCACGCACCTAATTGAGATCCGTCGGACCGCACGGGCGAGGCTTCTCGTCGAACACCGCTATCACACACCTGTCACCGACTGCGTCGACTCCCCCGGACCAAAACGCTCTGACCTGGAATTGTGCGGTCGCCTTGGACTGACCTGGACGCCTATAGACGGTTCCCTACAACCTGTGCCAGGTCGTGCCGAGCGAGGGCCCGAGGATGAGGACGGGGGCGTCTTCCGGGCCGTCGAAGCGGTACTGGAGGGCAGGGGTCGTCGTCTCACTCACCGCTCCACGCTAACCGTCGATTCCGGCGCCGCCGACGCCGGTCCCCCGATCCTCACACCCGGCTCCCGAAAATCGGCCGCGAATGCGCACGCCGCCTCCACCCACCGGCCCCCGGCAGGCCCTGGGACGCCGTCAGAGGTCGCTCGGCAGGCCGAGGCCGGTCAGCGCTCCGACCGGGTCGAGGTCGGGGGTGCCTCTGGGCCACCAGTCGTCGTGGCCGGGCTCGGACTCGTAGGCGTACCAGAGGCCGTCGCGGCCGAGGCGGAGCTGGACGTGGCCCTGGGGGTGGGTGAGGTGATTGCGCCAGGGCCGGAAGGCGGGCAGGTCGGCGGCGAGGAGGAGGGGCCGGGCCCGGTCGAACCGGCCGGCGGGCGGATCCCACGGCTCCTCCAGCACGGCGAGGCCCTCCAGTCCGCCCTGGCGCCAGGCAGCCACCGCGCGGGCCAGCTCGGACGGGGTGCGGCCCGCCGCGGAGGCGAGGGAGGAGTAGAGCGCCCGGCTGCCCGCGGTGAGCCCCGACCCGGGGCGGGCCGCGGCGAGACGGACCGCGTCCTGCCAGAAGGTCAGCTCACCGACCGGGTCACGGCCCGTGTGGAGCAGGGCGTGGGCGCGGACGGCGGCGTCCGTGGCCAGCTGGTCCAGCGCGAAGGGGTCCGGGCCGCCGGGGGCCGCCGGATAGGCCGGGGGCTGCTCGGGGTGCGCGGGCGGAGGCAATGGTGCGGGAAGGGGCGGGAGGGCGCGCGACGCGAGGACCTCCGCCGCCCGCACGCCGGGCAGGGGCGCCGGGCCCCTGTCCTGCGCGGCGCGCGCGGCGCGGGTGGCGCTCAGCCGGGACAGCGCGTCGAGCAGTTCCCGCTCGCCCCGGCCGCGCAGCAGAAGCAGGACGAAGGGGTCGGCGTCGAGCAGCCGGGCGGTCTGGTAGCAGAGGGCGGCCGCGTGCTTGCAGGGGTGGCCGCGGTCGGGGCAGCTGCACCGGGGCTCCAGGTCGCCGGGGCCGGGCAGCAGCGGCACGCCGCAGTCCGCGAGGGACTGGGGCATCTCCTTGTCGAGCAGCGCCGCGATGTGCCCGGGGCGGTCGGCGGCGG
This sequence comes from Streptomyces sp. NPDC012466, assembly GCF_042955215.1. Classification (NCBI taxonomy): domain Bacteria; kingdom Bacillati; phylum Actinomycetota; class Actinomycetes; order Kitasatosporales; family Streptomycetaceae; genus Streptomyces; species Streptomyces sp. NPDC012466. Next base: position 1,085,119 of record NZ_JBIBEQ010000001.1, read on the forward strand.
TGTCCAGGAACCGGTCCCAGTCGGTGTCGTCGAGCGTGCGCAGGCGGACCTGGACGCGGTACGGGCGGGGCCGGCTGCCCTGGACGTAGGCCAGCACCATCCCGGGTGTCACGGTGATGGCGTCGACATGCCCCTGCCCGGCGTACCCCCGCCCGCGCTCCAGCCGCTTCACGTCCAGCGCGCCCTGCTCCAGGGCGCTGACCCAGGCGTTACCCCACCAGCTCTCGGCGAAGCGTTCGCCGGCCCGGGGCGGGAAGGGCGGGAAGGTACGGCGCAGTTCGCTGTCGCGGGAGGGGTCGGCCATGGAGCGGGGGGACCTGGGGGTGCGGGACACAGAGTCCGAGCGCGGGGTCGAGAGCTGCGTGGAGTGGGCGGTCGGGGAACTCGCAGGCGCCGGGTGGCCTGGGCGGGCGTAGGCCGGGGCCGACGGCGGGAGCGGCGTCGCCGGGCCGTCTGGGTGCGCGGCGGGGTCCGGGGGCGGGGATGCCGGGGTGCCCGTCCCTGCCGTGGCGGCCGAGGCCTCGGAACCGGTCCCCGGGCTTCCGGCCCGGCCGGGCGTCACAGGGCCGGGTGCGGCCGGGCCGGACTCGCTGTGAGGCCCTACCGGACCGGGTGCGGCCTCGTCGTAACCGCCGTACGGCTCCTCCTGGCCGTATCCGCTGTGCGGCCTCTCCGGGCTTCGGCCGGCGGAGCCGTGCAGCAGGTCGGCCGTGCGAGCCGGACCGCTCCCCTGCCCGGTGGTTCGCTCGTGGTCGTCGGTGGGCGCGTCCTGCGGATTCGGCATCCGGAACGCGTCGGACAGCAACTGCCGGACGTCACGCGCCGCCGGGGCGTCCGCGCCCGCTCGCCGCGCGGCCGCCGCTCTGTCGTCCACGGCGCTCTGCCGGGCCCGGCGCCTGCGGCGGGCGCCTTCCCGCTCGGTCTCCTCGCGGGCCCGCCGCGCGTCGTCCCGTGCCGCGCGCAGCGCCTCACGGGCGACGTCCGCGGCGCGTGGCTCGGCACCCGCCCGGGCGGAAGGCCGCGCGGGGGCGGCATCGGCGGGGGCGGCCCCCGCCGGGTTGGTCCGAGGGTCACCGGATGCCTGGGGCTCCGGCGTATCGGGGGCCGGGGTGTCGTCGGGTGCGCCGGCGTCATGGGGCGCACCGAGGGCCTCCCCTGCATCCGCGGTCCCGGGCGCACCGGCGGTCCCGGACGCACCGGCGCTCTCGGAGGCACCGGCGAGATCGGGGGCACTGGTGGATTCGAGGCCGTGGTCGGCTTCGCGGGCGCTGGTGGCTTCGGCGCCGCAGTCGTCCTCCTCCCGACCGGCGATGTCGGACTCAGGGACATCGGGGACATCGTCACTGACGTCGTCCCGAACGGACACCGCCCTCCGGAGCGCCTCGCGTGCCACGTCTGCCGGCCCGGGGGTTCCCTGGGCGGCGGCGCCCCCGGCCGGGGGCGGGCCCGGCCGGGCAGCCGGTGCCGGGCCGGTTTCCCTGGCCGCCCGCTCCCGGGCCTCGCGCAGCGCGCGGCGGGCCTCGTCGGCCGGGCTGGGGGTCATGACGACCTCCGCAGGGACACCAGGTCGGACAGCTCCCGGTCCGTCAGTTCCGTGAGGGAGGACTCGCCGGAGCCGAGGATCGCGTCGGCCAGGGCCCGCTTGGACTGGAGCATCTCGGCGATGCGGTCCTCGATGGTGCCCTCGGTGATGAGGCGGTGCACCTGCACCGGCTGGGTCTGGCCGATGCGGTAGGCGCGGTCGGTGGCCTGTTCCTCGACGGCCGGGTTCCACCAGCGGTCGAAGTGCACGACGTGGCCCGCCCGGGTGAGGTTCAGGCCGGTGCCGGCCGCCTTGAGCGACAGCACCAGGACCGGCGTCGAACCGGCCTGGAAGCGGTCCACCATGCGCTCGCGCTCGGGGACCGGCGTGCCGCCGTGGAGGAGGTCGACCGGGACCGCGCGGGTGGCCAGGTGGGTGGTGATCAGGCGGGCCATCCCGACGTACTGGGTGAAGACGAGGGCGGACCCGTCCTCGGCGAGCAGCGTGTCCAGCAGCTCGTCCAGCAGGGCGAGTTTGCCGGAGCGGGCGGCGAGCCGGTCGCCCGCGGCCGGGGTGTGCTCCTCCTTCAGGAACAGTGCCGGGTGGTTGCAGATCTGCTTCAGCGACGTGAGGAGCTTCAGCACCAGGCCCCGGCGGGGCATGCCCTCGGCCGTTTCGATGGCGAGCATCGACTCCCGGACCACCGCCTCGTACAACGCCGCCTGTTCGCGGGTGAGCGGCACCGGGTGGTCGGTCTCCGTCTTGGGCGGCAGCTCGGGCACGATGCCCGGGTCGGACTTCTTGCGGCGCAGGAGGAAGGGGCGGACCAGGCGGGCCAGGCGCTCCACCGCCTCCTCGTCCTCACCGGTCTCCACGGCCCGGGCGTGCCGCGCGCGGAAGGACTTCAGCGGGCCGAGGAGGCCGGGGGTGGTCCAGTCGAGCAGGGCCCACAGCTCCGAGAGGTTGTTCTCGACGGGCGTGCCGGTCAGGGCCACGCGCGCGGGGGACGGGATCGTGCGCAGCGCCTTGGCCGTGGCCGAGTAGGGGTTCTTGACGTGCTGCGCCTCGTCGGCGACGACCATGCCCCAGGCGCGCTCGGCCAGGGCGGGGGCCGCCGAGCGCATGGTGCCGTACGTGGTGAGGACGAAACCGCCGTCCAGGCCGTCGAGGCTGCGGTCCGGGCCGTGGAAGCGGCGGACCGGGACTCCAGGGGCGAAGCGGGTGATCTCCCGCTGCCAGTTGCCGAGCAGGGAGGCCGGGCAGACGACGAGGGTCGGTTCGCGGCGGGCCCGCTTCAGGTGCAGGGCGATGAGGGTGACGGTCTTGCCGAGGCCCATGTCGTCGGCGAGGCAGCCGCCGAGGCCGAGGGAGGTCATCAGGTCGAGCCAGGCCAGGCCGCGGAGCTGGTAGTCCCGGAGGGTGGCCCGCAGGTCCGGGGGCGGCTCGGCCGGGCGGATGCCCGCGGTCAGGCGGTCGCGCAGGGCGGCCAGGGCGCCGACCGGTACGGCCTCGACCGTCTCGCCGTCCACGTCGGCGGTGCCGGTGAGGGCGACGGACAGCGCGTCGACCGGGTCGAGCAGGCCCAGGTCCCGTTTGCGGGCCTTGCGGACGAGCGCCGGATCGACCAGCACCCACTGGTCGCGCAGCCGGACGACCGGGCGGTGGGCCTCGGCAAGGGCGTCCATCTCGGTGTCGGTGAGCGGGTCGCCGCCGAGGGCCAGCTGCCAGCGGAACTGGAGGAGGTCCTCGCTCTCGAAGAAGCCGGTGCCGTCGGTCGCCGAGCCGGGGGCCGGACGGACCACCGCCGCGGCGGACAGGTCCTGCGCGAGGTCCCGCGGCCAGTGCACGGCGACCCCGGCCGCGGCGAGCCGGGTCGCCGCGACGCCGAGCAGGTCGTTCAGCTCGTCCTCGGTCAGGGCCAGCACGTCGGGCACGTCCTGGTCGGCGAGCCGGTCGAGCGGGGGCCAGATGCGGGCCGCCCGGCGGACGGCGAGGGCCGCGTCCACGCGGGCGCGGGGTCCGAAGGCGTCGGCGGCCGCGCCCGCCCACAGGGCCGCGGCGTCGGCCACGAGGGTGGGGTCGGCGAGGCTGTGCACCTGGACGATCGCCGCGCCGGCGCTGCGGGCGCCGCCGTCGGAGGCGTCGTCGAACAGGTCGTAGGCGGACAGGTCCAGGCGGAGCGAGATCCGCACGCCGGCGTCCATGCCGGCGGCGACCTCGGCGGCCCAGTCGTGGGCGGCCGGCAGGTGCTGGGCCTCGCGGGCCGCGAAGGGCCGGCCCGAGGTGTGGGGCGCGGCCGGGGTGCGGGGCAGGGTGTCGGCGACCGCGTCCAGGAAGGCGCGCACCAGCGCTTCCGGTTCGGGCAGCCGGAGCGGGCCGGGGCCGGGCAGCGGGACGGCGTGGCCTTCATGGGGCAGGGCCGCGGCGACCGCGCGCAGGTGCGCGATGTCGTCCGGGTCGAGGGGGCCGGCGCGCCAGGCGTCGTGGCCCGTGGCGGTCAGACCGGGCAGCAGCCGGCCGCGCGCGGTCAGCCTCAGGGCGTGCAGGGCCGCCGCGCCCCAGCAGGCCGTGGCCGGGTGGGCCGCCGGGTCGTGCCGGGCGCGGACGAGGAGCGGCAGGGCCGCGTCCAGCGGGAGGGACAGGGCCGGGGTGGTGCGGCGCCGGACTCCGGCGGTGCCGTGCCGGCGTACGACGGTCAGCTCGGTGTCCTCGGCGGGCAGGGGCTCTGCGGGCAGGGGCTCGCCCTCGGGGTCCCAGAAGGCGATGCGCCCGTCGCGCGGGAGGGGCGCGGGCAGGAAGACGGCCGGGAGCCGGACCGGGACCGTCGTGTCCGCCGTCCGATCGGCTGTCGGAGCCGTCTCTCCCATACGTCCTGCCACCTCCCGCCCCGCGTGCCGGATCAGTTGTCTCCGACTCTACGGGCGGGGTCTGACAATCGGCTCCGGCGGGCTCAGGGCACGGTGCGGGACACGACGTACACCCAGGGGTACGCCGGGTTGGACAGGTCCACCACCACGTCGTGGGTGGGGGCCGGGTTCTTCTGCCGGTGGACGAAGCCGAACCACGAGTCGGTCGTGGCGAACTTCCAGCCGGTGACCTTGCGGTCGCGGGCGCCGATGGTGATGTGGCCCTTCTCCAGATCCTTCCGGGTCACGCCCAAGCCGGTCAGATAGGCGTCCAGGCCGGCCGCGTTGGTCTCGAACTGGGTGTACAGGCGGCTGGTCTTCCAGTTGTTGGTCTCGTAGTACGCCACGTGCCAGGCGGGGTGCGGGACGGGCACCTGGTAGATCCGGCGCTGGAGCTTGGAGGGCCAGCCCGCGGTCAGGCCGGTCGCCGAGTACTTCGCCTCCTTGTCCTTGCCGCTGTCGCGGCTCTGGTTCGCGGAGATCACGAGGTAGCCGGCCGGGACGCCGATGAGCAGCACGATGATCAGCAGGGTGAGGGCCCTGCGGCGGTTCCTGTGGCGGCGGTCCTCGACCGGGCGGTCCTGCTCGTCGGACCAGGGTCCCTGGTGGGGCAGGGAGGCGGTCACGGCGTCTCCTGGGTACTGCGGAGCGACTGCGTGTACCGCTCGTAGCGCTCGTACCGCTCCACGCGGCGGCGCTTGGCGCGGCGGAAGCGGCGGGCGACCAGCCGGGCGAGGTCGGCGGCGCCCACCATGCCGGCCTCGGGACCGAGCTGGGCCCGGACGATGCGGGCCTCGGGGCGGTAGCCGCGGCCGGTGAGGTGCCGCTTGAAGGCGTCCCGGGCCGGGCCGATCAGCAGGTCGTCGGCGGCCGAGACACCGCCGCCGATCACGAAGCAGGAAGGGTCGAGGGCGGCGGCGAGGTTGGCGATGCCGACGCCGAGCCACTGTCCGATGTCCTGGAGCAGCTCGATGCACATGGCGTCGCCGTCACGGGCCAGCTCGGTGATCATCGGGCCGGTGATGTCGCCGATGCTGCCCTTGACGTGCTCGATGATCCCGTACGCGACGGGCGAATCGGCGGCGGCCAGCTCACGGGCCTCGCGGACCAGGGCGTTGCCGGAGCTGTACTGCTCCCAGCAGCCGCGGTTGCCGCAGGGGCAGCGGTGGCCGCCGGGCACGACCTGCATATGGCCGAACTCTCCGGCGACGCCGTACTTGCCGCGCTTGACCTGCCCGTCCTCCAGGATCGCGCCGCCGATGCCGGTGCCCAGGGTGATCATGACCAGGTGGTCCTCGCCGCGGCCGGCGCCGAAGCGCCACTCGGCCCAGGCGGCGGTGTTGGCGTCGTTGTCCACGAGGACCGGAACGGACAGCCGGCCCGAGAGGCGGTCGCGGAGCGGTTCGTTGCGCCAGGACAGGTGCGGGGCGAACAGCACCCGGTTGCGGTCGGCGTCCACCCATCCGGCCGCGCCGATGCCGACGGCGTGCACGTCGTGCCGGTCGGAGAGGTCCAGGACCAGCTCCGCGATGGTGTCCTCGACGACCTTGGGGCTCTTCGACTTGTCCGGGGTCTCCGTGCGGAGCATCTCCAGGATGTTGCCGTCGGCGTCCACGACGCCCGCCATCACCTTCGTGCCGCCGATGTCGATGCCGACCGTGGGCACGCGGGGTGCCGTCAGGTGGGAACGGCGCTCCCGGGTGCCGACGGTGCGGAGCACGGTGGCACGGCGGGAGCCGATGGGGGCGGTGAAGTCGCGGTAGGTGCTCATCGCCGCCGATTCTGCCTCACGGGGAGGCGGGGTGCGGAGCAGAGGGGTGGCGCGGATCGTCACCGGGTGCGGGTGCCCGGTGGCTCGCCGCGCACGCGGCGGAGCCGCACATCGCTACGGTCCGCGCCCCTCACGTACGCACGAGCAACTGGAACTCGAACGAATAGCGTGTCGGACGGTACGTGTGCGTGCCGTACTCGACCGCGCGGCCGGTGTCGTCGAATGTGACGCGTTGCATGGTCAGCAGCGGCGCGCCCGTCTCCTCGGCCAGCCGCTCCGCCTCCTCCGTCGTCGCCGCCCGGGCGCCGATGGACTGGCGGGCGCTGTGCAGGGTGATGCCCGCCGCCCGCATCAGGCGGTAGAGGCCCGTCGTCTCCAGCTGGTCGGTGTCGAGGCCGATCAGGCCGGGGGGCAGGAAGTTGCAGAGGTGGGCCATGGGCTCGCCGTGGGCGAGGCGCAGGCGCTCGACGCGGTGGACGTCGCTGTCCTCTGCGACCCCGAGTGCGGCCGCGATCTCGGCCGAGGCGGGGACGAGTTCGTTGACCAGGACTTTGGTCGCCGGGCGCTGGCCCGCCGCTTCCAGGTCGTCGTAGAGGCTGCTGAGCTCCAGGGGGCGTTTGACCTGGCTGTGCACGACCTGTGTGCCCACGCCGCGGCGGCGTACGAGGAGGCCCTTGTCGACGAGCGACTGGATGGCCTGGCGGACGGTCGGCCGGGACAGGCCGAGCCGGGCGGCGAGTTCGATCTCGTTGCCCAGCAGGCTGCCGGGGGTCAGCGTGCCGTGCTCGATCGCGGCCTCCAGCTGCTGGGACAGCTGGAAGTACAACGGCACGGGAGAGCTGCGGTCCACGCTCAGCTCGAGCTGCACGGTCGGGTCCACTTCTGGTTTCGGCACGGGCCGAGCGTAGCTCCGTGCGTTGTTGACGGGAAGTCGTGTAGTCAGATTGTCCGGACATACAGATTGACAGCGGCGGGCTGTGCACGCACTTTGTTCTCATGCGCATCGGCGTCATCGGTACGGGCCGCATCGGCACCATCCACGCGAACACGCTCAGTCGGCATCGCGACGTCGGCTCCCTGATCCTCACGGACGCGGACCCCGGCAGGGCCCAGGAACTGGCGCACCGGCTGGGTGAGACAGCGGCGCCCGGCGTGGAGGAGATCTTCCGCTGGGGGGTGGATGCCGTGGTGATCACGACGGCGACGTCGGCCCACGCCGAACTGATCGGTCGGGCAGCACGCTCGGGCCTGCCGGTCTTCTGCGAGAAGCCCATCGCGCTGGATCTGCCGGGGAGCCTGAACGCGATCGCCGAGGTCGAGGCGGCCGGCACGGCTCTCCAGATGGGCTTCCAGCGTCGCTTTGACGCGGGCTACACGGGTGCCCGCGAGGCCGTGCGCTCCGGTCGGCTGGGGCGCCTGCACACCGTGCGGGCCCTCACCAGCGACCAGGCGCCACCGGACGCCGCGTGGCTGCCGTTGTCCGGCGGGCTGTACCGGGACACGCTGATCCACGACTTCGACGTACTGCGCTGGGTGACCGGCCGGGAGGTGGCGGACGTCTACGCCGCCGGGTCCGACGCCGGTCCCCGGATGTTCCGCGAGGCGGGCGACGTCGACACGGCGGCCGCGCTGCTCACCCTGGACGACGGCACCCTCGCGACCCTGACCGCGACCCGGATGAACGGGGCCGGCTACGACGTGCGCATGGAGCTCGCCGGGGAGCGCGACCAGATCGTGGTGGGGCTGGACGACCGTACGCCGATCGCGTCCACCGAGCCGACCGGGCCGCCGGCCGCGGACAAGCCGTGGACGGGCTTCCTGGAGCGGTTCGGCCCGGCCTACGAGGCGGAGCTGAACGCCTTCGTCGAGGTCGTCCGGGGTGAGCGGGCCAACCCCTGCGACGGGCGTGAGGCGCTGCAGGCGCTGCGGATCGCCGAGGCGTGCGAGCTGTCGCGGCGGGAGCGCAGGCCGGTGCACCTCGCGGAGATCCCCGGTGGGGCCTGACCCGCGTTCGCCTGACGGTCGGGCGCGGGGCGGTCAGTGCTCTTCCCGTTCCTCCTCCAGGAGCCCGGCGTCGTAGGCGAGCAGCGCGATCTGGACGCGGTTGTTGAGGTCGAGCTTGGCCAGGATGCGCGAGACGTGCGTCTTCACGGTGGCGACGCTCATGAAGAGGCCGGTGGCGATATCGGCGTTGGCCAGGCCCCTGCCGACCGCGACGGCGACCTCCCGCTCGCGGTCGTTGAGGACGGCCATGCGGTCGCGTGCGCGGGTGCGGCGCGTGTCGCCGGCGGTGCCGACGGCGTGCCGCATCAGCTGTCGGGTGACCGTGGGCGACAGGACCGGGTCGCCGGCCGCGACCCGGCGCACCGCGGCGAGGATCTCGGCCGGCGGCGTGTCCTTGAGGACGAACCCGGCGGCGCCCACGCGCAGCGCGCGCAGTACCTGCTCGTCGGCGTGGAAGGTGGTGAGCACCACCACCTGCGGGGCGTCCTGGCGGGCGCGCAGCCGCTCCGTGGCGGTGAGACCGTCGACCGTCGGCATCCGGATGTCCATGAGGACGACGTCCGGGCGGGTGCGGTCGACGAGGGCCTCCACCTCGGCGCCGTCGGCGGCCTCGCCGACGATCTCGATGTCGTCGGCGCCGCCCATCATGAAGGACAGCCCGGCCCGCACCAGCGGATCGTCGTCGACGAGGAGCACTCTGATCGCAGTCATGGGCCTTACGTAATCACGGCCGGGCCGGGCGGCGGGCCCGGACGGGGTGATGGTCCGCGCCAACGTCCCTCCCCGCGGAGGGGGTTGACGGCCGGGCGGCGAGTGCTCACCCGCACGGCAGCCACGCCCGCACCTCGAACCCGCCCTCGGGTGTGGGTCCGTGTTCCAGTCGGCCGCCCGCCAGGGTCGCCCGTTCCGTCAGGCCGATCAGCCCCTGCCCGGAGCCGGGGACGGGCGGTACCTCGCCCTCGGGCGGCGGATTGTGCACACGGACGGTGAGGCCGGTGCCGGGTGCGCCGGTGACGGTCACGGTGACCTCCGTGCCGGGGGCGTGCTTGCGCGCGTTGGTCAGACCCTCCTGGGCGATCCGGTAGGCGGTGCGGCCGGCGGAGGACGGCACGGTGGCGGGATCCTCGACGCGCTGGTCGAGGGAGACCTTCATGCCGGCCTCGCGGGACTCGGCGACCAGCGTGTCCAGCGCCGCGAGCGTGGGCTGCGGCCGGCCCGTGTCGTCGGGCTCGCCCGCCCGCAGCACGCCGATGATCTCCCGCAGGTCCTGGAGCGCCTCGTGCGCGCTCTCACGGATCACCCCCGCCGCCCGCGCCGTCTCCGCCGGGGGCGCGTCGGGCCGGAACTCCAGGGCGCCCGCGTGCACGCTCAGCAGCGTCAGCCGGTGCGCGAGCACGTCGTGCATCTCCCGCGCGATGGCCTCGCGGGCGAGCCGCTGCGCCTGCTCGGCCCGCAGCCGTGCCTCCGTCTCGGCGCGCCGGGCGCGGTCCCGGAGGCTCACCATGAGCTGCCGTTTGGCCCGTACGAACATGCCCCAGCCGACGATCGCCACGGTCAGCACCACGACGAAGAGAACGCTCACCAGGTAGGGGATGTCCGCGTCGGGGCGCACCCAGTAGTAGAGGGGCACCAGCGCCACGTTGACGCCGCCGACCCAGGCCACGTACCGGAAGGGGCGGTGCACGGCCAGGGTGAACAGGGCGATGAGGCCCGCGCCGCCCGCGGTGTCCGAGACGAAGGTGACGGCGGTCATCGCCACGGCCAGCCCGAGCGGCCAGCGGCGCCGCAGCCAGACCGCGGCGCAGGCCAGCGCACCGATCACCTGGTCGGCGACGGCCAGTCCGGGCGGCACATGGGGGTTGTCGACGAGCGCGTCGACGGCCAGCGCGCCCACCGAGACGGCCAGCAGGAAGCAGGAGAAGTCGACGACCCAGTCCCGGGCGGTGCGCCGGGGCCGCAGCCCGGCCCGTACGGCGTCGGGGTCGAGTTCGTGCAGGAGGGCCGACGGGAAGAACCATCTGCGCCCGGTGAACAGCCCGGGCGTCGCTCCCGCCGGTACCGGGGAGGCGTGCCCCACGTCATCACCACTCACGAGCGACAAATCTACGCAGCCGCAGCCCGCCGCACCCGCCCTCGCGCGGGTTCGTCGACCAAAGTCGGCACACCGCAGACTTTCGATGCCGCCGTGGCGCCGGAGCGGAGACGTCCGGCCCCGGGTGCTCGCCCCGCGGCCGATGTGCGTGGGGGATCCGCGGGGCGAGGCTCGTGACATGAAGCAGGTGCTGGAGATTCTCGGCTTCCTCGCCCTGGTGCAGGGCGGGGCGGGCCTGGTGCACGAGTTCACCGACTGGAACTGGGGCCTGGTGCAGCGGCTGGGGTTCCTCGACGGCTACGAGGTCTACGCGAGCGTCGCGCTGCTCGTGCTGGGCGTCGCCCTGTTCGCGGCGGCCGGGAGCCGGAAGTCCGTCTGAACTGCGGATGGACGTCCGGCCCGCGGCCACGACGGGCTCAGCAGCCGTAGTCGACCAGGTCGAACGACTCGTAGTGGTCGGCGGTGTAGTAGTCCTCCCGGTTCTCCTCACCGGTGACGATGCGCCGCGCGCCGCGGGTGGAGGAGCCGGGGGTGATGACCGTGTACTCGTGGTAGTAGCCGGACGACCGGCTGGGCAGGATGCCTTCCCGGTTCTGGAAGACGGTGCCGTCCTGGTCGAACGGGTAGGGGCCGCCCCGCTCGATCAGGTCGAGCGTGTCGTGGGCCTGGGACGGCAGGTCGCTGTAGCAGATGTCGCCGACGGCGGTGGGGGCCGCGTCGGCGGTGGTCGCGGAGACGGTTCCGCCGACGAGGAGAGCGGACAGGAGGGCGGCTGCTGCGCCGAGCCGTGAGGCGCGTGGGGGGAAATTCATGACGTTCATGATGACGCGCGTAGACGCTGGCATGTCAATGACAAGCCTGGGGAATTTCCTGTGAAACCCCGTGCGTTCGCGGGAAGTTCACCCGCCCCCCGATGCCCTCACGCGTCCTCCGGCAGCCCGAACTCGCCGTACTCCGGGCGGCCCTTCAGGTCGTAGGTCTGGATCGACACGCCCGCGCCGGTGACGCTCCCCCCGGCATGCTCGAACGCGGTCGGTACGGCCCCCTCGGGGAACAGCCGGAACCCGGAGCCGAGCACGACCGGGAAGGTCAGCAGGTGCAGGGTGTCGACCAGGTCGAGCGCCAGCAGGGACCGCAGGAGGGCGCCGCTGCCGTGCACCTGGACCTCCCCGTCGGTGCGCTCCTTCACGGCGGTGACCTCCTCGGCCAGGTCACCGGTGAGCACCGTGGTGCCCGCCCAGCCGGGATCCGTCAGGGTCGAGGAAGGCACGTACTTCGGCAGGGAGTTGAGCCGGGAGGCGACCGGGTCCGTCGGGTCGGTCACCTTGGGCCAGTAGGTGGCGAAGATGTCGTAGGTACGGCGGCCGAGCAGGAAGGCGCCCGGGCGGGCGAACACCTCGCCGATGAACCGGCCGAAGTCCTCGTCGGCGTAGGGGAAACTCCAGCCGCCGTGGGTGAAGCCGCCGCGGGTGTCCTCCTGCGGACCGCCGGGGGCCTGGTAGACGCCGTCGAGGGTGACGAAGAGGGTGGAGACGAGCTTGCCCATGGCGGGTGCCTTCCTTCCGGGTCGGACGGGATCTGCTGTCATCGGTTCAGACCCCGCAGGCCCCCGCAACTCATCGCTGGGCCGTCCGCGCGCGCCACGGCGCCGGATGCCCTCCTCACCGCCGCTGCGGCCGGTACGGCTGAAGACGATGCCGGAGCCGACAAGAACCGGTTCGGGATGTGCTCCGGACAGGGGGCATCTCCTCCGGACTCCCGGACCTCGACGTCCGTTCGCCGCCAGCGCCGCGGCCGTGCCGCCGCTGGGATGGACCCATGACTTCTCAAGGAACTCTGCACGGCAAGGTGGCTCTCGTGACCGGCGGGAGCCGTGGGATCGGCGCGGCGACGGCGGTGCGCCTGGCCCGGGAGGGCGCGGACGTGGCCGTCGCCTATGTGAACGGCAAGGAGGCGGCCGAGGACGTCGTCCGGGAGGCGGAGGCACTGGGGCGCCGGGCGGTGGCGCTGCGCGCGGACGCGGCCGAGGCCGCCGAGGCCGCCGAGGTGGTGGACGCGGCGGCCGAGGCGCTGGGCGGACTCGACATCCTGGTGAACAACGCGGGGGTGGGGGTGCTCGGACCGCTGGAGACCCTGTCGCTCGCCGACGTGGACCGGGTCCTCCACGTCAACGTCCGGGGTGTCTTCCTGGCTTCCCAGGCGGCCGCCGCGCGGATGCCCGACGGCGGACGGATCATCACGATCGGCAGTTGCATGGCCCAGCGGGTGCCGGGGCCCGGCGGGACGCTCTACACGACGAGCAAGGCGGCCCTGGCCGGGCTGACGAAGGCGCTGGCCCGGGAGCTGGGCGGGCGCGGGATCACGGCGAACCTCGTCCTTCCCGGCCCGATCGACACGGACATGAATCCGGCGGACGGGCCGTACGCGGCCGGCCAGGCCGCGATGACGGCGCTGGGCCGGTTCGGGACGGCGGACGAGGTGGCCTCGATGGTCGCGTACCTGGCGGGGGCGACGTATGTGACCGGTGCCGAGTTCTCGGTGGACGGCGGTCACGCGGCGTGAGGGACGGGGGGCGCACCGGTGCTGTCCGGCCGGGGCGCCCCACGGCCGAGGGGAGGGTCAGCCACCCAGCTCCTGGTGGCGGGCCGCCAGCCGGCTCGCCCCCTCCCGGGTCAGGGAGCCGAACAGGCGCAGGCGGGAGATGCCGCCGTCCGGGAAGATGTCGACGCGCGCCTGCGTGCCGACGGCCGGGGCCGGCAGGACGAAGCGGTGGTTGGTGTCGGGCTGGAGGCGGGTGCGGGGCAGGATCTCCTGCCAGTCGCCGTCCTCGCCGTCCTTGAGGGACACCGACGCCCAGCCGGCGCTGTTGCCCTTGAGGTAGGCGGTGTCGATCTCCAGGGCGCGGATCTGCGCCTGTGCGGCCAGCCGGTAGCGGATCCAGTCGTGGCCCCGGTCCCGGCGGCGGCGGGTCTCCCAGCCGTCGTCCATCTTGTGGGAGCGGCCCGGCTGGATGGTGTTGGAGGCGGGCGAGTAGAAGAGGTTGGAGGCGTCCTCCGCCCGGCCGCCGTTCTCCAGGGCGACGACGTCGAAGGTGCCGAGCGCCTCCAGCCAGGCGGGGTCGGGGACGACCTCGCCGTGGACGCGCAGGCGGGCGATGCCGCCGTCGGGGTGCTGTTTGACCCGCAGGTGGGTGAAGCACTGCTCGACGTCGACGGCGAAACCGTTCGCCGCGTGGCCGCCGACCGGGGTGCGCGGGACGAGGCTCGTCCACTTCACGTCGTCCCCGAGAAGCTCCTCCGGCGAGGGGGAGCCCGCCACGCAGGTGCCCTCGACGGAGACGGCCTGCGGGTAGTTGCCGCGGAAGTGGGCGGTGTCGACGACGATCCCGCGGATCACGCCCGGGGCGCCGAGGCGTACCAGCGCCCAGTCGTGGTCCTCCTCGGTCGGCCAGGGGTGGTCGGCGGAGGCGCCCCGGCGGCGGCGCGTCTCCCAGCCGTCCATGATCTTGCCCTTGTGCCCGAAGTGCTCGGGGTCGAACTCGGCGGGCCCGGGCACCAGCAGGTTCTCGCGCTGGGCGAAGAACTCGTCGTTGGCGGCGATGACACCGGCCCCGAGGCGGCGGTCGGCGAGGTCGGCGTACTGGGTGAAGGGGAAGTCGGCGGTGCGGTAGTCCGCGTACGGGTCACCGCCTCCGTAGGGGTTCGCGTCGCCGGTGAAACTGGGAATCGCCGTCACGGTGATCAGGTCTGCCTTTCGAGGTCCGGGATGGTTGTCAGTGGGTCCGGGTGAGGAGCTGCCCCTTCGGCTCGGTGAACGCGCCGTCCGCGACGATCCGCTGTCCGCGCAGCCAGGTGGACTTCACGACGCCGTGCAGGGTCCTGCCCGCGTACGCGGTGACGTGGTTGCGGTGCTGGAGGGCCGCCGGGTCGACGGTGAAGGTCTCGTCGGGGGCGAGGACGGCGAAGTCGGCGTCGCGGCCCACCGCGATGGCGCCCTTGCGGTCGTCGAGCCCGACGAGTTCGGACGTGCGCGTCGACATCCAGCGGACCACGTCCTCCAGGCCGTGTCCCCGCTTGCGCGCCTCGGTCCACACGGCCGCCAGGCTCAGCTGGAGTCCGGAGATGCCGCCCCAGGCCGTCGCGAAGTCGTCGGTCTTCAGGTCGGCGGTGGACGGGGAGTGGTCGGTGACGACGCAGTCGATGGTGCCGTCGGCGAGTGCCTGCCAGAGCAGGTCCTGGTTGGCGGCCTCGCGGATGGGCGGGCAGCACTTGAACTCGCTGGCGCCGTCGGGGACTTCCTCGGCGGTGAGGGTCAGGTAATGGGGGCAGGTCTCCACGGTGATGCGGACGCCCTCCGCCCGCGCCTCGGCGATCATCGGCAGGGCGTCGCTGGAGGACAGGTGCAGGACGTGCACGCGCGCGTGGAGAGCCTTCGCCTCACGGATGAGCTGGGCGATGGCGGTGTCCTCGGCGTCCCTGGGGCGGGAGGCGAGGAAGTCGGCGTACCTGGGGCCGGGCTGCTGCGGGGCGGAGGCGAGGCGGCGGGGGTCCTCGGCGTGCACGATGAGCAGTCCGTCGAAGGCGGCGATCTCGGCCATGGTGCGGGCAAGGGGCTCCCGCTCCAGGTGCGGGAACTCGTCCACGCCGGACGGCGACAGGAACGCCTTGAAGCCGAACACGCCCGCTTCGTGCAGCGGCCGGAGCTCCTTGACGTTGTCGGGCAGGGCGCCTCCCCAGAAACCGACGTCGATGTGTGCCTTGTCGGCGGCCACCTGCTGCTTGGTCCGCAGGTGCGGGACGGTCGTGGTCGGCGGGAGGGAGTTGAGGGGCATGTCGACGAGGGTCGTGATGCCACCGGCCGCCGCGGCGCGGGTGGCCGTCCAGAAGCCCTCCCACTCGGTGCGGCCGGGGTCGTTGACGTGCACGTGCGTGTCGACGAGGCCGGGCAGCAGCACGTGGTCGCCCAGATCCTCCAGGCGGGCGCCCTCCGGCACGGGCGCGTCGTGCGGGAGGACGGCCGTGATCCTGCCGCCGGCCACCGCCACGGATGCGGCACGCGTTCCCTCGGGAGTGATGACGCGCGTCGAGCGCAGCACCAGTTCAGCGTCGGACACCCGAACCCCTTACTTCCGCGTAACGGAATTCAACTTTCTGTTGAAGAAGTCTTCACTCCCTCTCCCGCGCCGTCAAGGGCACACTTGACCGCGGCGCCCTTCACGCGCACACCTCTGGACGTTTCCACAAAGCGGAATTAAACTTCCAGCAAGCAGAACGTAGCTACGTCCAAGCGGGGAGTCAACCGACTGCCGGGTAGGCTTCTGCCCCTCCCGCCCGCCCCGAAAGGAACGCGCCGTGCCGACGTCCAGCGCCAGCACCACCGACTCCGCCCGGTCCTCCGCCAACGGCGGCGTCCAGTCCTTGGAGCGCGCCTTCGACCTGCTCGAACGGATGGCGGACGCGGGCGGCGAGGTCGGCCTGAGCGAGCTGTCCGCGAGCAGCGGGCTGCCCCTGCCGACCATCCACCGGCTGATGCGCACGCTGGTGGCCTGCGGATACGTGCGTCAGCAGCCCAACCGGCGGTACGCGCTCGGCCCGCGCCTGATCCGCCTCGGCGAGTCGGCCTCCCGACTGCTGGGCACCTGGGCGCGGCCGTACCTCGCGCGGCTGGTCGAGGAGACCGGCGAGACGGCGAACATGGCACTGCTGGACGGGGACGAGATCGTCTACGTGGCGCAGGTGCCCTCGAAGCACTCGATGCGCATGTTCACGGAGGTCGGCCGGCGCGTGCTGCCGCACTCCACGGGAGTGGGCAAGGCCCTGCTCGCCGGTTTCCCGCCGGAGGAGGTGCGGGCACTGCTGTCCCGTACGGGCATGCCCGCCGCGACGGAGAAGACGATCACGACGGCCGACGGGTTCCTCGCGGCGCTGGAGGACGTGCGCCGGCAGGGCTACGCCATCGACGACAACGAGCAGGAGGTCGGGGTCCGTTGCCTCGCGGTCCCGGTTCCCGACTCCCCCACCGCCGCGGCCATCTCCATCTCCGGCCCGGCGGGCCGGGTCACGGAGGCGGCGACGGACAAGATCGTGCCGGTGCTCCAGCAGGTCGCCGGGGAGCTCTCCGTGGCGCTCGCCAGCCAGAGCCCCGCGTAACGGCGGCAGACCGCGAGGCTCCGGTCTCGCGGAGCCGTTTCCCGGCGGCGACGCGGCCGGCGCCCGCGAGGGGCGCCGGTGTGGACCCGGGTCGGCGAGCGCTCCCCCCAGGGCCTGCCGTTTGGATCATCCCGGCGTCGCGGGGCCCGAGTCGGCTGACGGGAGCCGAGCCTCACAGCCGGCCTGATCCGAACGACAGGGCCTAACCCTGGCCCCGCATCGGCCCTCCGAAGAGATCCACCGCCCGCCGGACCTCCGTCAGCTCCGCGGAGAGCGCGCTCACCGAGCCGATCGCGCCCGCGATCAGCAGCAGGGAGCGGCGCAGCCGGGGGATCTCGGGGAGGCCGTCCGCGGCCAGGGCGGCCAGAGCGGCCAGTTCCTCCTCGGCGATGCTCCGGTCGGCGAACTCGCCGGGATGGGCGGCCAGTCGGCGGCGCAACCGGGAGACGGCGCAGGACAGCTCCGTCACGCGCGGGTCCTCGTCGCCGCCGGTCACAGACCCCTGCCGCTTCTGCTCCACGCTCCGCAACACAGTCCTCCCCCTCGCACCTCGTCGTGCGCGTGCCCTTCCGACACGAAGTCCCCCACACCGGACAGCGGCCGGTCGGTGCGGGGACAGTAAACGACGCGAGCCACCAGGCGCCAGTCCATTGCGTCATCGACTTGTTTCGCTGAGTGACTTTCTGGCCCGAGGCGCACGCCTGTCCGACGCGCACCCCGCGCCGTCGCACCCCCGTGCGGGGCGTGCGGTATGCAGGGGGCATGACGACACGGGAGACGACGTGCGGGGCGCGGGCGGTCGCGGGACTGCTGCTCGCCGCCGGGGGCGGGCGGCGGCTCGGCGGACGGCCCAAGGCGCTGCTCCCCCACCGAGGACGGCCGCTCGTGGAGCACGCGGTGCGGGTCCTGCGGGAGGGCGGCTGTGCGACCGTCCACGTGGTACTGGGCGCACAGGCCGACGACGTGCGCGCACGCGCCTCGCTGCCGGACTGCGTCCTGGTCGACAACCCCGACTGGGAGCAGGGCATGGGGACATCGCTGCGCGCCGGGCTCGGCTCGCTCGCCGGCACGGGCGCACGGGCCGCGCTGGTGTCGCTCGTCGACCAGCCCGGCATCGGACCGGAGGCGGTGGCCCGGGTCCTCGCAGCGTACGAGGGCGAGGCGTCCCTCGCGTCGGCGGCGTACGACGGCGTGCGCGGCCATCCGGTGCTGTTCGGTGCCGCTCACTGGTCGGGTATCGCCGCGACCGCGACCGGCGACCGGGGGGCACGCGCCTACCTGACGGAGCACCGGCGGGAGATCGCCCTCGTCGAGTGCGGGGACGTCGCCCGGCCCTTCGACATCGACACCGAAGCCGACCTGACCCACCTGGAGTGAGCGGAGTGGCACGGAGCGCCACCTTGCCTCGACTCAGAGAATCTCGACATCAACAGACGATTGAACTTCCACCATGAGGAAACTAGTATCCACTGTTCAGAAGCGCCCGACGGCTCCCCGGGCGCCGAACGCCGTATCCGGGAAGACTGGCACCCGGTGCCGAGCACGCCGGATCGTCTTCACAGCTCGCTGAAGGAAGTGACCGTTCATGTCCGCTCCAGCGCCGTCCCCGCTGGCCATCGTCGACGCCGAGCCCCTGCCCCGGCAGGAGGAGGTCCTCACCGAAGCGGCGCTCGCCTTCGTCGCCGAGCTGCACCGGCGGTTCACGCCCCGGCGTGACGAACTCCTGGCCCGCCGCGCCGAGCGCCGCGCCGAGATCGCCCGCACCTCCACCCTCGACTTCCTCCCGGAGACCGCCGCGATCCGCGCCGACGACTCCTGGAAGGTGGCCCCGGCCCCGGACGCCCTGAACGACCGCCGGGTCGAGATCACCGGCCCCACCGACCGCAAGATGACCGTCAACGCCCTCAACTCGGGCGCCAGGGTGTGGCTCGCGGACTTCGAGGACGCCTCCGCGCCCACCTGGGAGAACGTGGTCCTGGGCCAGGTCAACCTGAGCGACGCCTACACCCGGACCATCGACTTCACCGACCCGAAGTCCGGCAAGTCGTACGCCCTGAAGGCGGACGATGAGCTCGCCACGGTCGTCATGCGCCCGCGCGGCTGGCACCTGAACGAGCGTCACCTCGTCGACGCCGACGGCACCCCCGTGCCCGGCGCCCTAGTCGACTTCGGCCTGTACTTCTTCCACAACGCCCAGCGCCTGCTGGACCTCGGCAAGGGCCCGTACTTCTACCTCCCGAAGACCGAGTCCCACCTGGAGGCGCGCCTGTGGAACGAGGTGTTCGTCTTCGCGCAGGAGTACTGCGGCATCCCGCAGGGCACCGTCCGCGCGACCGTCCTCATCGAGACGATCACCGCCGCGTACGAGATGGAGGAGATCCTCTACGAGCTGCGCGACCACGCCTCCGGGCTGAACGCCGGCCGCTGGGACTACCTGTTCTCCATCGTCAAGAACTTCCGTGACGGCGGCGCGAAGTTCGTCCTGCCGGACCGCAACGCGGTGACGATGACGGCCCCGTTCATGCGCGCCTACACCGAACTCCTCGTGCGTACCTGTCACAAGCGCGGCGCGCACGCCATCGGCGGTATGGCGGCGTTCATCCCCTCGCGCCGGGACGCCGAGGTCAACAAGGTCGCCTTCGAGAAGGTCCGCGCCGACAAGGACCGTGAGGCGAACGACGGTTTCGACGGCTCCTGGGTCGCCCACCCCGACCTGGTGCCGATCGCCATGGAGTCCTTCGACAAGGTCCTCGGCGACAAGCCCCACCAGAAGGACCGGCTGCGCGAGGACGTCGCCGTCGAGGCGGCCGACCTGATCGCGATCGACTCGCTGGACGCCAAGCCCACGTACGCGGGCCTGGTCAACGCCGTGCAGGTCGGCATCCGATACATCGAGGCCTGGCTGCGCGGACTCGGCGCGGTCGCCATCTTCAACCTGATGGAGGACGCGGCCACCGCCGAGATCTCCCGCTCCCAGATCTGGCAGTGGATCAACGCGGAGGTCGTCCTCGACAACGGCGAGCAGGTCACCGCCGAGCTGGCCCGCAAGGTCGCCGCCGGGGAACTCGAGAACATCAAGGCGGAGATCGGCGAGGAGGCCTTCGCGGCCGGCAACTGGCAGCAGGCGCACGACCTGCTGCTGAAGGTGTCCCTCGACGAGGACTACGCCGACTTCCTGACGCTCCCGGCGTACGAGCAGCTCAAGGGCTGACCGCGCGGCCGTACCGCTAGCGCTCCGAGTGGCCCAGGGTCTTGCCCGGGGCCACTCGGTCGCGTACGGCCTTCTTCACGGCCGTGGGCTCCGGGAAGCCCTGCTCGCGCCGGTCCCAGACGACCTCGTCGCCCACGCGGACGACGAACACCCCGCCCGTGCCCGGCTTCAGGGCCAGTTCCGTCAGCTCCGCCTCGAAGGTCGTGAGCAGCTCCTGCGCCAGCCAGGCCGCGCGCGGCAGCCAGCGGCACCGGGTGCAGTACTCGATCTCGACACGGCCACTCATCCGAGGTGCACCGACCAATCCTGCCGGGCCGCGGGCTTGCCGTGCAGATCGGGCACCTGCTTGAGCCACGCGGGGCGTTCCTGCTGGTTCCTCGCCGCCCGGAGGGCCTCCTCGGCGGCGAGCTCCTCCCGGGTGGGGAAGCCGGTGGGCAGCCAGTCCCCGGAGGCCGCCACGCGGGCGCGGAGGTAGGTCACGTACGCCTCGCGTACCTCGTCCGCGGTGGCGAAGCCCGGCTCGTCGGCGAGCCAGGCGTCCGGGACCTCCGCGAGGATCCGCCGCAGCAGCTCCTCGGTGACGCGGGGGGCCAGCTCGGCGTCGGCGGCCCGGACGTCGGGCCCGTAGTGGCCGAGGGCGTGGTGCCGGAAGTCGTAGGCCTTGCGCGGGTCGGTCGCGTCCCAGCGGTGGTGGAAGACCAGGGCGGCACCGTGGTCGATCAGCCACAGTCGCGGGGGTGCGACGCCGAGGGTGGGCCACACCATCAGGTTGGAACTGTGCACCGTGCGGTCGACGTTCACGGTCAGGGCGTCGAGCCAGACGATCCTCCCCGCCTCCAGCGGACCGACGGGGAAGACCCGGGCGATCTCCGGGGTGAAGTCCCGGGCGCCCGGCAGGTGGTCCATACCGAGGTTGAGGCCCGCGCTGGCCGCGTGCAGGCCCCGCACCTCCTGGTGCGGCTCGTGCTCCGCGATCGCCGGGTCGAAGTGCACCAGGACCAGTTCGGGGAAGCGCAGCCCGAGGGCACGGGCCAGTTCCCCCACGACCACCTCGGCGACGAGCGCCTTGCGGCCCTGTGCGGAGCCGGTGAATTTCACGACGTAGGTGCCGAGGTCGTCGGCCTCGACGACTCCGGGGACGGAGCCGCCGGACCGCAGGGGCTCGACGTAGCGGGTCGCGGTGACCTCTCTCAGCATGCTCCAGGGCTCCACGGAGGGCAGGATCCGAAGGGCCCATAGTAACCAGGCGTGACCGTCGGCGAAGGGCCCCGGGCCGGGGCCGGGGCCGTGCTGCCGCGGGTGCGCGCGCGGAACGTCGGGGGTACGACGGGCCGATCGCCCTCTTCGGCACCGTCGTGCCGTTTGCCGTCGGTGCCGGTGGGGACCCGGCCGAGCATGAACGCAACCCCACGACGCCGCGTGATGCGGCAGAACCGGGTCCTGTGGTTGCTGGACCGCCTGGAACACGAGCCCAGGGCCGATGCGGTGATCGACACGCTCCGCAAGGGCGTGCGGGCCCTGCCCCTGGGGCGGGGCCGGGACCTGCTGCACGGCAGGTGGCTGGGACACCCGGTGCACCCGCTGATGGTGCAGGTGCCGATAGGAAGCTGGCTGTCGGCGGCGGTCCTGGACCTGCGCCCCGGCCACTCCCGCGAGTCGCGGTTGCTGATCGGGGTCGGGCTGGGCGCGGCGGCCCCCGCGGCCGTCGCCGGCTGGGTGGACTGGGCGGAGCTGCATCCCCGCCAGCAGCGGATCGGGCTGGTGCACGCCCTGTCCAACACGGCGGCCGTGGGTCTGTACGCCGCCTCGCTCGTCTGCCGGGCCAAAGAACGCGAGGGGGCGGGCCTGGCGTACGGCTTCCTGGGACTGACCGCAGTCGGGCTCGGCGGCATGCTGGGCGGCCACCTCGCCTACCGGCAGGCCTCCGGCGCCAACCACGCCGAAGAGGTCCCGAACGTCGTCTCCGCGGGCTGGCACCGGATCGGAACCGTCGACGAGTTCCCGGCCGGCGAGCCGGTGCGGCGCAGCGTGGACGACGTGCCGGTGCTGGTGGTGCGCGAGACCGGCGGGGCGATCCACGCGCTGGCCGAGCGGTGCAGCCACCTCGCGGGACCACTGTCCGAGGGCACCGTGGCCGACGGGTGTGTGCGGTGCCCGTGGCACGGCAGCGTCTTCCGGCTCTCCGACGGCTGGAACGTGCGCGGACCGGCCACCGCACCCCAGCCCTCCTTCGAGACACGGATCACCGGCGGCCACGTCGAGGTGCGCCTGCGTCATCAGAACGGCGGGCAGGCCTCGGAGGACGGACGGGAACCGGCCGGGCGGGGCGGCACCACGGGAACGGGGGCTGCCCATGGGCATGGCGACCATGGCTGACAACCGCATCGCGCGCCGGCTGCACGGAGCACTCCGGCGCACCGGCCGGGAATACGCGGCCGGGCACGACCGTCCTCTGGGCGGCTACCTCGCTGCCATGGCGGGCTTCGCGGCGTACACGGCGGCCTGGACCACGGTGGTGCGGCGCAGCGGGCGCCCGGTGCCCGAGCGGCCCGAGCCGTGGGACGTGGTCCTGACGTCGGTGGCCACGTTCCGGCTCAGCCGGCTGCTCAGCAAGGCGGCGGTGACCAGTCCGCTGCGGGCGCCCTTCACCCGGTACGTCGGGCCGCAGGGTCCCGCCGAACTGCGCGAGGAGGCACAGTCCGAGCAGGGCAAGCACACCGTCGGCGAACTCGCGACGTGCCCGTTCTGCATGAGTGTCTGGGTCGCCTCGACCCTGACCGCCGGCCAGCTGCTCTGGCCCCGGGCGACCCGCACGGCCATGGGCACACTCGCCGCCCTGGCCGGGGCGGACACGCTGCAGCTGGCGTACGGCGCGCTGATGGACAAGACGACCGGCGACTGAACGGCCGTGTCCCGGGCCCGGAACCCAGGGGGGTCCGGGCCCGGACGCCGCACCCCCTTGTCAAGGCGATATTAGGTTAGGCTAACCTTCGCCGCGTGAGATCAGGTGAAGAAACGGCCGGCGGAACGCGTCTGCGCGGGCATCGACTCTCGGCCACCGGCGTGACGGTGTCGTACGACGGCACCGACGTCGTGCACGATGCGGCGATCACGCTGCGGCCCGGTGAGGTGACCGTCCTGGTCGGCCCCAACGGCAGCGGGAAGTCGACGCTGCTGCGGACGATCGCCCGGCTCCAGCGGGCCCGCCGGGCCGAGCTCAGGATCGACGCCGGCACCGACGGTCTCGCCCTGACCGCCCGGGAGTTCGCGCGGTACGTGGCCCTGCTGACGCAGGGGCGCCCCACGCCGAGCGGACTGACCGTGCGGGATCTCGTCGAGTTCGGCCGCTACCCCTACCGGGGACGCTTCGGCCGCCCGGATCCGGACGCGTCGGCCGCCGTCGAGCGGGCGCTCGCCCTCACCGGGGTGACGGACCTCGCCGAGCGGGGCGCCGACCACCTGTCCGGCGGGCAGTTGCAGCGCGTGTGGCTCGCGAGCTGTCTCGCGCAGGAGACCGGCGTGCTGCTGCTGGACGAGCCGACGACCTATCTCGACCTGCGCTACCAGATCGAACTCCTCGACCTCGTCCGCGACCTGGCGGACGACCACGGGATCGCCGTCGGGGTCGTGTTGCACGACCTCGACCAGGCGGCGGCCGTCGCCGACCGGATCACGCTGCTCGAAGCGGGCCGGATCGTCGCCGACGGCCGGCCCGAGGAGGTCCTGACCCCGCAGCGGCTGACCGCCGTCTACGGCATCCGGATCGACGTCGACACAGACCCCCGCACCGGTCGGATACGGACCCGTCCGATCGGCCGGCACCACACCCGCACCATCCGAAGCGAAAGGCTCGGCACCACCTCATGAGACGTCTCCTGCTCACCGCGGCGACCACCACCGCCGCGGCGCTCACCCTCGCCGCCTGCGGCACCACCGAGCCGGCCGCCGACAGCTCGAAGAAGAAGACCTCCGAGGCCATCAGCCTCACCGACTCCACCGGCGCGAAGGTCGAACTCGACGGACCCGCCAAGAAGGTCGTCGCCACCGAGTGGAACGAGGTCGAGAGCCTCATCACCCTCGGCGTCGACCCCGTGGGCGTCGCCGACGTCAAGGGCTACAAGACCTGGGACACGGCCGTCCCGCTGAAGAACGAGCCGAAGGACATCGGCACGCGCGGCGAGCCGAGCATGGACACCGTCGCCTCGCTCTCCCCCGACCTCATCGTGGCCAGTTCCGACCTGCCGGACGCGGTCGTGAAGCAGCTGCGGAAGATCGCCCCGGTGCTGGAGGTGAAGTCCGCCGACGCCTCCGACCAGATCGGGCAGATGTTCAAGAACCTCGACCTGATCGCCGAGGCCACCGGCACCACCGACAAGGCCGAGACGGCCCGGAAGACCTTCGAAGCCAAGGTCGCCGAGGGCAGGAAGGCCCTCGCCGACGCCGAGCTGGAGGGCACCGGCATCGCCTTCGCGGACGGCTACGTCACCTCCAACCAGGTCTCCCTGCGCCCGTACACCAGCGGTTCCCTGATCGGCGCCGTCAACGAGCGGCTCGGCCTGAAGAACGCCTGGAAGGTCAAGGGCGACCCGGCCTACGGTCTCGGCACCACCGACGTCGAGGGCCTCACCGCCCTGCCGAAGGACGTTCGGTTCGCCTACATAGGCAACGACGAGGACAAGTCGAGCAACCCGTTCGCCGGGCAGCTGAAGAAGAACGCCGTGTGGACCTCCCTGCCGTTCGTGAAGGCGGACCGGGTGCACCGGCTGCCCGACGGCATCTGGATGTTCGGCGGTCCTCGGTCGATGGAGGCGTACATCGACGCCCTCGTCGGCGCGCTGACGAAGTAGCGCCGGTCATGGCCGTCACCGAAGCACCCCACGCCACCCGTCCGCCGGCGGCCGCGTCCCGGACGGGTGCGGCCGCGGTGACGGCCGGGCTCGTCCTCCTCGTCGCCGCCCTCGCCGTCGTCGACATCACCCAGGGCACCGCCGCCGTCGGGCCGGCGCAGGTGTTCAAGGCCCTGACCGGGCAGGCCGATCCGGGCGACGCGTCCGTGGTCGTCGCCTCCCGGCTGCCGCGGATGAGCGCCGGCATCCTCGTCGGCGTCGTCCTCGGCATCGCGGGCGCGGTCCTCCAGGCCGTCAGCCGCAATGTGCTGGCCTCGCCCGACACCCTCGCGGTGAACGCCGGTTCGTACCTGGCGCTCGGGCTGGTCGGCGCGACCGGCGTCTCCCTGCCGCTGCTCGCCTCCTCGGGTGTCGCCTTCGCGGGCGGGCTGGCGGCCGCCGCCGTCGTGCTCGCCCTGTCCGGCCTCGGCACGGGCACCGTACGGCTGGTTCTCGCCGGTACCGCGCTCGCACTGGGGCTGAACTCCGTCACGGAGGGGCTGCTCCTGCTGTTCCCGCAGCAGACGGAGGGCCTCTACCAGTGGAACCAGGGCAGCATCGGCCAGAACGGCTTCGACGGCGTCCTGCAGATGCTCCCCGTCGCCCTGGGGGGGCTCGCCGGGCTGCTGCTGGTCGCCCGCCGGGTCGACGCGCTGGCCCTCGGGGACGACGCCGCGCGCGGGCTGGGTGTCCCGGTGCACGCCACCCGCGTCACGGTGGTGGTGCTGGCGGCGCTGCTGTCCGCGGCGGCCGTCACACTGGCCGGGCCCATCGGCTTCGTCGGCCTGTGCGCCCCCGCGCTGGTCCGTCCGCTCGCCCGCCGGTTCCGGGGCTTCGTCCGCGCCCGGGCGGTCCTGCCCGTGGCCGGTCTGGCCGGTGCCGGACTGGTCCTCGGATCGGACGTGCTGCTGCGCGCCCTCATCCCGGCGGACACGGCCGTGGCCGTCCCCACGGGCATCGTCACCAGCCTGGTCGGCGCCGTCTTCCTGGTGGTGACGGCCCTGCGGCTGCCGGACACCGCCGGGGCCGACACCCCCGACCGGCTGCGCATCCCGAGCCGGACGGCGTTCCTCGTCACCGTGACCGCGCTCGTCGCCGCGGTCGTCGGCGTCGCGCTGGCCGGCGTCCTGCTGGGCGACAGCAAGCTCCTGCTCGGCGATGTCGCCAACTGGCTCCAGGGGCGGGCCGGGCAGACCGTCTCCTTCGTCCTGGACACCCGCGTGCCCCGCGTGCTCGCGGCCCTGTGCGCGGGCGCCTCCCTCGCCCTGGCCGGCACGCTGGTGCAGGCCGTGACCCGCAACCCCCTCGCGGAACCCGGGGTGCTGGGCGTCTCCGGCGGTGCGGCGCTGGGCGCCGTCCTGCTGGTCACCACCGTGCCCGCCGCCGGATCCTGGGGCATCGCGGGTGCCGCCTTCGCGGGTGCCGCGCTGGCCTCCGCCGTCGTCTTCGGGCTGTCCGCCCGGGGCGGCTACCGGCAGAACCGGCTGGTCCTCGTCGGCATCGGCATGGCCGCCGGTTCCACGGCCCTGATCAGCCTGCTCATCGTGCTCACCGACCCGTTCAACGCCACCAAGGCGCTGACCTGGCTGTCCGGTTCGACGTACGGCCGGACCACGGCGGACGTCCTGCCCGTCGCGCTCGTGCTGGCGCTGGGCCTGGTCGTCGCGGTCGCCCGGCGCACCGAACTGGACCTCGTCTCCCTGGACGAGGACACCCCGCGGCTGCTCGGCCTCGGACTGCCGCGGGCGAGGCTGGGGTTCCTGGTGGTGGGTGTGCTGCTCGCCGCGACCGCCGTCGCCTCGGCCGGCACGATCGGCTTCGTGGGCCTGGTGGCGCCGCACGCGGCCCGTGCCCTCGTGGGCCGGCGGCACGTACGGGTCGTGCCGGTCGCCGTCCTGCTGGGCGCCGCGCTCGTCTGCACGGCCGACCTGCTCGGACGCACCGTCATCGCACCCGCCCAGCTGGGCGCCGGCCTGATGACGGCGGTGATCGGCACGCCGTACTTCCTGCGGCTGCTGGTACGGAGCCGAAGCTCGACATGACGCCCTAAAAAGGGCATCAATGATCAAACCGCCTTACGGCTCCCTGTTGTATGGATCCACACCCACAGGGAGCGAGGGAGCATGGCCAAGGACATCACAGACCCGGGCCCGCCCCCGGAGGCGAGCCTGAAGCCCGACGCGATCGGGTTCGTCGACGCGCTGGTCATCGGGCTCAACGCGACCTCCCCCGCGTACTCCGTGGCGGCGGTCATCGGCCCGGTCGTGGCGTTGGTGGGCATCTACGCCCCCGGGGTGATGCTCGCGTCGTTCGTGCCCATGCTGCTCATCGCGTCGGCGTTCTACCACCTCAACAAGGTCGACCAGGACTGCGGCACGACGTTCTCCTGGGTGACCCGCGCCATGGGGCCGTGGGCGGGCTGGCTCGGCGGCTGGGCCATCACGATGACCGGCGTCCTGGTCGTCGGGTCGCTCGCGGACGTCGCCGTGACGTTCTTCCTGCTCGCCGTCGGCCTGGACGGCTGGGCCGAGAACGACACGGTGCGCCAGGTGCTGACGGTGCTGCTCATCCTGGTGATGACGGCCGTCTGCGTGATCGGCACCGAGGTGTCGGCCAAGGTGCAGAACGTCCTCATCCTGGCGCAGGTCGTCTGCCTGCTCGCCTTCGCCGTGGTGGCGCTCCACCGCGTCTACGCCGGCACCGGCACCCTGGACGCCATCGATCCGGAGTTCGGCTGGCTCGATCCGTTCGGGGCCGGCGGGGCCTCCCTGACCGCGTCCCTGCTGCTGGGCGTGTTCATCTACTGGGGGTGGGAGTCGGCGGTCAACCTCACCGAGGAGGTCGAGGACTCCGCCACCGCCCCCGGCAAGGCGGCCGTCTGGTCCACGGTGCTGCTGCTGGTGACCTACCTCGCGGTCGCCTTCGCGGTCGTGGCCTACGCCGGCACGGACTATCTCGCCGAGAACGCGGCGGAGGAGGAGTTCATCTTCGCCCTGCTCGCCGAGGAGGCCATGGGCGGCTGGGACTGGGTCGTGCTGCTGGCGGTCTCGACGTCCGCGCTCGCCTCCACGCAGACGACGATCATCCCGGCGTCGCGCACGGGCCTGTCCATGGCACGCCGGCACGCCCTGCCCGCGTACTTCGGCCGCATCCACCCGCGCTTCCGCACCCCCGACGTGAGCACCTGGTGGGTCGCCGGCATCGCCATCGCCTGGTACCTCGTCCTCTACCACGTCAGTGAGAACGCCCTCTTCGACTCCCTCACGGCGCTGTCCCTGCTGATCGCCTTCTACTACGCGCTCACGGGAGTGGCCTGCGCGGTCTACTACCGCCGCCAACTGACCCGCAGCGCCCGCACCTTCTTCCTGATCGGCCTCGGCCCGCTGATCGGTGCGGGGTTGCTGGCGTGGCTGCTGGTGGAATCCGTGGCCGACATGTCCGACCCCGGCAACTCCTACAGCGGCGTCTCCTGGTTCGGGCTCGGACCGCCGCTCGTCATCGGGATCGGCCTCCTCCTCGCGGGCGTCGTCCTCATGATCGTGCGGCGGCTGACGGCGCCCGCCTTCTGGTCGGAACACCCGAGCGTGGTCGACCCGCACCTCGTCGACGGCAAGGAGTCCTGAAGATGTCGGTGGTCCTCGGCTTCGACGAGTCCCCGGGCGCCCTGAGCGCGCTGCGCGTCGCCATCGAGGTGGCGGCGGCGTACGACGAACCGCTGGTGATCGTCTACGGCGTCGCCGCCCCCGGCGTCACGGGTGAGGAGTACGGCGCCCATCACGAGGCCGTCCGGGAGGCGGGCAGCACCGCGCTCGGTCGTGCGGTCCGGGTGGCCGACGAGGCCGGTGTGCGGACCTCGGTGGAGCTCATCGACGAGCGGCCCGCGCAGGCGCTCCTCGACGCCGCGGCCCGCCACGAGGCCAGGGTCATCGTGGTGGGCACATGGGGTGAGAGCCCGGTGCGCGGAGCGCTGCTGGGCTCGACCCCGCACAAGCTGCTGCACCTGTCGGGCGTGCCGGTGCTGTGCGTGCCGGCGACCGGGTCATGAGGGGCCGGCGCCTCGCCGCGTGTGGGGGCTGAAGACGTACAGGCCGAGGATGTCGGGCACCGGCGCGATCCCCGGGCCGCCCTCCCGGACCCAGGAGACGACGTCCTCGGTGGCCGCCGGGTCGTTGACCAGGCCCAGCCACACCGGCCGGCCTCCGGCGGCCCGGCCCGCGGCGGACGGCTGGACGACGATGACGTTGGCCTGGTCGCAGACGTCGAGGCAGTCGGAGACGCGCACCGGCGCCGCCTCGCGCAGACGCTCGGCCTGGGCGGCGTGATCGACGCCTCTGATCTTGCGGCTGCCGCAGCAGCAGTCCCGGCAGACGACGATGCGGCAGGGAACCCTGCCCCCCGCGTCCGGCGTCGCGGACATGTCGCACCCTCCCTCTCTGCGTGTGGTGGTGATCATGTCACGCGCACGCCCGGGCCCCGCGGGTCAGGTCCCTTCCCCGAGCGGGTTGGGCAGCGGCCGGTAGCGGGCGTCGGCGCCGTCCGCGCCTGTCCAGCGCAGCAGCAGGTTGGTCTTGGCGGGCAGGGTCGGTGAGGTGAGCAGGGCGGGGATCTCGGGGATCTCGTGACGGGCGAGTTCGCGGCGCGCGGCGGGCCAGGGGTCGAAGCCGGGGTGGCGTTCGGCGAGGGCGCCGGCGATCTCCACGAGGTGGTTGACGACCAGGCAGTACACGAGCCGCTCCCAGCCGGCCTGCCGCGACACGTCCGGCAGCAGCTTCACGCCCTCGGCGTCCCGGTACAGCGCCTGCACCGGCAGGCCGTCGGCGTCCACCGCGACCAGGGTGTTCTGGAGGTGGGCTTCGATGACGACACCGTGCTCGGCGAACGCCGTCAGGGCCGGGGGCACCACCTGGGCCAGGTACGCCGCCCACCAGGCCCCGGGGTCGGGGGCGCGGTCGAGCGGACTGCCGTCGAAGCCCTCGACGAGGCCGGCGGCGAGCAGCGGGGTCGCGCCGGGCAGGAGGCGGCCGCCGAAGCCGTCGCGGACGAGGACGGCCAGGGCCTCGAAGGCGAAGCCGGCGGTGCGGTACCCGCGGTCGCCGAGCCATGCCGGGGGGCCGTCGAACGTCTCGAAGGCGGAGCGGACGGCCGCGTCGGTCCGGCGCAGGGCGAGCAGGTCGTGGCGCCACAGGCGGCGGATGTCGTTGGTGATGCGCACGTCCAGGCTGAACTTCAGGAATAGGTCGTGCTCGGGCGTGTAGAGGGTGCGGATCGCGGCCGTGGGCCAGGTGTCGAAGGCGGTCGTGCCGAGCCGGATCAGCCTGCCGTCGGCGAAGGCGGCGGCGAGCTGCGGACCGGCCAGGTCCAGCTGCCAGGGGTGGGCCGGGAGCACGCGGTAGCCGGGCGGGGCCGTGCCGAGGGCGTCGAGGGCGGAGGTGTCGCCCTCCTCGACGACGGCGTCCTCCCGCAGGCCGAGCAGGGCCACCGGGAAGCGGGCGTACGCCTCGGGCGCGTAGGGCAGCCACCCGGCGGCGGGGCCGCCGCCGCGCGCCTTGGGGGCGGGGTGGTGGGTGTGGCCGGTGAGGAGGGACTGCTCGGAACGCAGATAGAGGTCGCCGGGCGGGGTGGCCCGGGCCCGGGCGGCGAGCAGGGCGGCCACGGCGTCGCGGCTGTCGAGCATCTCGGCGGGCAGTTCGTCGTTGGACAGCCCGGTGTGCCGGCGCAGTTCCTCGGCGACGAGCTTGACCAGCTCGGTGTGGCCGAGGCGGTGCCAGGCGCCCGCGCCCCACACCTCCGGTTCGGCGGGCCGCCGTGTCCCGCGCACCCGCAGCAGGCGGTCCCCGCCGGGCAGCCGGTACACGCGGTGTTCGCCCTCCCGGCGCACCGGCCGGGCCACCTCCCGCAGCAGGCAGTTCAGCAGGGGCACGGCGGCGCAGGCGTCGGCGAGGGCGCCCACGGCCGCGCTTCCGCCGTGGGCACGGTCGCCGTGGGCCGAGTCGTCGTCGGCGGGCGGGGGCATGAGGTCCACGCGTTCCACTCGTCCCTACGGTCCTTCCAGCGTTCCGGGCGGAGATGATCAGTATGTCGGTCGTCGCCATTCCGCTGTGACGCCCCTATTCGTACCCGAGGAGCCCGCCCGTGCACCGTCCCCCCACCGCCGAGACCGAGGTCGCCGACGAGCTGTCCGTCGTACGGCCCGGCCTGCTGCCGCGGTACGAGGCCGAACTGCCCGGCGCCCGGGCGGCCGTGCTGTCCCGGCTGTGGCGCGGTCTCGCCCATGATCCGCTGCCCTGGATCACCCGCAGGGAGGGGGGCGGGGACGGGCTGACGCTGTTCCTGCCGGACGGTCGCCGGCTGCACGGCCCCCGGCCGGATCCGTACGCGACCGGCGCCCACGTCACCGCCGTACGGCTCGACGGGACGGCCTATGAGGATCCGGCGCGGCTGATGACGGACCTCGCCGTACCGCACTCCGCTTCCTTCGCCGCCGAACTCGGGCACAGCGTGGCCTCGTCGGCGCTGTCGCGGGCGGGGCAGGAGGACGACGGGGACGGCTGGCCGGACAGCGACTGGGAGTGGGAGCAGCGGATCGTCGACGGGCATCCGTTCCACCCGACGTGCCGGTCCCGGCCCGGTTTCTCGGTGGCGGAGCAGCTCGCCTACGGGCCCGAGCACCGGCCGGTCGTGGAGCTCGGGCTGGTGCCGGTCCCGGCGGAGGAGTGCCTGGTGACGGGCGTGTGGCCGGGCGAGCTGCGGGACGGGGGGCGGGTGGTGCTGCCGGTGCATCCGTGGCAGGCGGCGCATGTGCTGAAGCGGACGTGCGAGGAGCGGCGCCCCGCCCATCCGCTGATGTCCCTGCGGACGCTCGCCCTGCCCGGCGGGCCGCACGTGAAGACCTCGCTGAGCGCCCGGCTGACGTCCTCGGTGCGGGACATCTCCCTGCCCTCGGTCGCCGCGTCGGCGGTGCTGTCGGACTTCGCCGGGACACCGGCGGCGCGCACGGAGGGTCTGCTGCACGT
The DNA here is from genome assembly GCF_042955215.1 of Streptomyces sp. NPDC012466. Lineage (NCBI taxonomy): Bacteria > Bacillati > Actinomycetota > Actinomycetes > Kitasatosporales > Streptomycetaceae > Streptomyces > Streptomyces sp. NPDC012466. The sequence goes on from NZ_JBIBEQ010000001.1 coordinate 1,116,673, forward strand.
CACCCGCACCCTGGGTGCGGCGGCGGCCGGCTCCCCCGATTTCGCGGCCGTCCTGCGGGAGTCGCCGCAGACGTACGCGGGCAGCGGCGAGCGGGTGCTGCCGGTGGCCGCGCTCGCCACCACCGGCCTCCCCCACTCCCCCGCCTGGCTGGCCGGTTTCGCACGGCTCGCCCTAGGGACCGGGCTGCGGCTGCTGGAGCTGGGCGTGGCCCTGGAGGCGCACGGCCAGAACCTCCTGGTGATCCTCTCGGCGGCGGGCGAACCCCTGCGGCTCGTGTACCGCGACCTGGCCGACATCCGCGTCAGCCCGGCCCGCCTCGCCCGGCACGGCATCGCGGTGCCCGAGCTGCCCGCCCGGATGGTCACGGACGACGAAGGCGCCCTCCGCCGCAAGCTGTTCGGTTCGCTCGTGGCGGGCGCGCTGGCCGGAACGGCCGGATCGGGGCCGGCGCTGGGAGCGGCCCTGGAGGCGGCCGTACGGGATCTGCCGCGCAGCCCCGATCTCGCGGCCCTGTGCACGGATCCCCTGCCCACGAAGGCGCTGACGCTGATGCGGCTCTCGCCCCGGACGCCCGGGGACCAGTGGGCGGAACTGCCCAATCCCCTGCGCTGACCTTCGTTTTGGAGCCGGAGCGGGGTGATCAATAGGATCCGGCGATGATCACAAGAACACGGCTGGCGGCAGGGGTCTGTGCCCTGCTCGCCGCGCTGACGGCCGGGCTCGCCTTCCCGGCCGGGGCGGCCGCCGGTGAACCCACGGGCCAGGACGCCCCCAAGGTCGACCTCGTCCTCGATGTGAGCGGCTCGATGCGGGCCCGGGACATCGACGGGCAGTCGCGGATGGCCGCCGCGAAGCAGGCGTTCAACGAGGTGCTCGACGCGACGCCCGAGGAGGTCGAACTCGGCATCCGCACGCTCGGCGCGAACTACCCGGGTGACGACCGGAAGACGGGCTGCAAGGACACCGCGCAGCTCTACCCGGTCGGTCCGCTCGACCGCACGGAGGCCAAGACGGCCGTCGCCACGCTCAGCCCGACGGGCTGGACGCCGATCGGCCCGGCCCTGCTGAAGGCGGCCGGCGACCTGGACGGCGGCAACGGCTCCAAGCGCATCGTGCTCATCAGCGACGGCGAGGACACCTGCGCCCCGCTCGACCCGTGCGAGGTGGCCCGCGAGATCGCGGCCAAGGGCATCGGCCTGACCATCGACACGCTGGGCCTGGTGCCGACCGCCAAGCTGAGCCGGCAGCTGAGCTGCATCGCGGAGGCCACCGGCGGCACCTACACGTCGGTCGAGCACCAGGACGAACTCACCGACCGGGTCAACCAGTTGGTGGACCGGGCGGCCGATCCGGTGGTGACGCCGGTGCCGGCGGAGGGTGCCGACCGGTGCGCCGGGGCGCCGACGCTGAAGTCGGGCCTGTACACCGACCGCGAGGAGTTCGGGCAGCAGCGCTGGTACCGGGTGGACGTGCGGCCGGGTCAGGAGCTGCGCGCCTCGGTGAGCGTCGCCGCGGACCGGGCGGTGAACCCCGGCTACGGCGTCCTGCTGCGGGCCGTGACGTCCAAGGGCCGCGAGATCGTGCGCGGCGAGGCGGCGGGCAACGGCCGTACGGACGTGATCTCGACGGGTCTGCGTTACCCGAAGGCGGAGAGCGACGACGAGGACGCTCCCGCCGAGGCGGTCTGCCTCGCCGTCTCGCACTCCTTCTCGGCGGCCTCGGGCGTGAAGGCCACCCCCGGCCTGCCGCTGGAGCTGACGGTGGACGTCGTGGACGCCCCGAGCCAGGCGGGCGATGTGGCCGCCTTCGGTCTCGGCCGCGGCTGGTGGCTGCTCGGTGTGCTGATCCTCGCCGGCTTCCTCGCCGGTCTCGTCTGGGGCTGGCTGTCGCGCTGGCGGGTCGCGGTCTGGAGGACCAACTGATGCGAGTGGTACGAGCGTTGAGCGCGGCGTTGCTGACCCTCGGAGTGGCGGCCGCCCCGGCTGCGGCCGACGCCTCGCCGAGCCCGTCGCAGGACGGCACGCCGGCCCCCACGCGGGCCGGTACGTCGTTCCGCACGGCGACGGAGATCGAGCAGGGGCAGTCGGCCACGGCGAGCGGGTCCACGGGGGACTACCTGTACTGGTCGTTCCCCGCCGACACCGGACAGCGTCCCACGGTCGAGGCGACGGTGAAGCTGCCGCAGACCCACGGCTCCCAGACGTGGCAGATCGACGTCTACGACGGTCTGCGCCGCCGTCAGGCCTGCCAGTACGGGGCGCAGACGCGCACCGCGGCGGCGGGCACGTCCTCCGTCGAGCTGGCCTGCGTCCTGCGCACGGTCCGCTCCTGGTCGGAGCCGTGGGCGAACGACCCGCTGCCGGGCACGTACTACATCCGGCTGACGACCACCGGTGTCGCCACCGCCGACCTCGGTCTCCCGGTCGGCAGTGAGGTGCGGGTGGACTCCAAGGACATCGGCGGCTCCGCGGCGGTGGACGGCTCGCTCGCCGAGCCGCTGGTGCCGGGGGTCGCCACGAAGCCCGAGGAGGAGCGGGAGGACGCGGCGGTGCTGGCCGGTCTGGAACCCGAGGACGGCTGGGCGTCCGGCTGGTGGTCGGACCGGTGGGTGTGGACCGCGGCCGGTGGGATCCTGGCCGCGCTGGCGGGTGTCGGCGGGTACGCGCTGACGCGCGGGACGGGGCGGCCGTCCCGGGTGCCACCGGGGGCCTGACGGACTCTGACCCGGTCGATCTTCGCCCGATCGGCCTTCGCCTGACCGCCCTTCAGAAGGCCCGCCGGTGGCGGGCCTTCTGTCATGCCTCGCGCAGCGCCTTGGCGACGGCGCCGTCGCCGCTCACCGCCACCCGGCCCTCCCGCACGGCGTGGCGGAGGCTCAGCTCACCGCGGGCGACGGCCGTGCACGTGGCGGTGTCCAGGACCAGCCGCGCGTCCGGCTCACCGGGGGCGGGCCCGTCGCCGTACACGGGCCCCTCCTCGGCACCGGCGTACAGATGGAACAGGCCTTCCTCCAAGCGGACTTCGACGAGACCCTCGCCGTCCAGCAGGCGCAGCAGGGGCAGGGCGAACCAGTGCGCCCGCACCGCGTCCGTCGGCCGCCGCTCCCCGAGCTCCGCCTGGCCCCACTCCCCCAGCGCCTGCAACACGGGCAGCAACTCCCTCCCGCGCCCCGTGACTTCGTACACGTACGCCGCGCCGGGCGGCGGCAGCCGGCGCCGGGTCGCGAGACCGTCGCGCTCCATGTCCTTCAGCCGCGAGGCGAGTACGTCCGTGCTGACGCCGGGCAGATCCGCGTGCAGGTCGGTGTAGCGGCGGGGACCGGCGAGGAGCTCCCGGACGATCAGCAGGGTCCAGCGGTCGCCGACCAGGTCGAGGGCACGGGCGGCGGAGCAGTACTGGTCGTAGCTTCGGCGAGGTGGCATGCGAGGCAGTCTAGACAACTTGTTGGACTTTCCAAGCGCCTACTTGGTAAAACCAAGCAGCACCAGTCGCCAGAGGGGAAGCAGCGCATGGAGTTCCGGCAGTCGAGCAAGCTGAGCGAGGTCTGTTACGAGATCCGCGGCCCGGTCATAGAGCACGCCAACGCGCTGGAGGAGGCGGGCCACAGCGTGCTGCGCCTGAACACCGGCAATCCCGCGCTCTTCGGGTTCGAGGCGCCGGAGGAGATCCTCCAGGACATGATCCGGATGCTGCCGCAGGCGCACGGATACACCGACTCGCGCGGCATCCTCTCCGCCCGCCGGGCGGTCGCCCAGCGCTACCAGACCCTGGGCCTGGGGGTCGGCGTCGACGACGTCTTCCTCGGCAACGGCGTCTCGGAACTGGTGTCGATGGCCGTGCAGGCGCTCGTCGAGGACGGCGACGAGGTCCTCATCCCCGCCCCGGACTTCCCCCTCTGGACGGCGGTGACGACCCTCGCGGGCGGCAAGGCGGTCCACTACCTGTGCGACGAGCAGGCCGACTGGTACCCGGACCTCGACGACATGGCGTCGAAGATCACCGACCGTACGAAGGCGGTCGTGATCATCAACCCGAACAACCCCACCGGCGCGGTCTACCCGAAGGAGATCGTCGAGGGCATCCTCGACCTCGCCCGGCGGCACGGCCTGATGGTCTTCGCCGACGAGATCTACGACCAGATCCTCTACGACGACGCCGTGCACCACTCGGCCGCCGCGCTCGCCCCCGACCTGGTGGTCCTCACCTTCTGCGGCCTGTCCAAGACCTACCGCGTGGCGGGCTTCCGCTCCGGCTGGCTGGTGGTCACGGGGCCGAGGCAGCACGCGAAGGACTACCTGGAAGGCCTCACCATGCTGGCCTCCATGCGGCTGTGCGCCAACGCGCCCGCCCAGTACGCCATCCAGGCCGCGCTCGGCGGCCGGCAGTCCATCCGCGAGCTGACCACACCGGGCGGGCGGCTGCTGGAGCAGCGGGACGTGGCGTGGCGCATGCTCAACGAGATCCCCGGCGTGACCTGCGTGAAGCCCAAGGGCGCGCTGTACGCCTTCCCGCGGCTCGACCCCAAGGTGCACAAGATCCACGACGACGAGCGGTTCGTCCTGGACCTGCTGCTGCGGGAGAAGATCCAGGTGGTCCAGGGCACGGGCTTCAACTGGCCGACGCCGGACCACTTCCGCATCCTGACCCTGCCGTACGCGGACGACCTGGAGGCGGCGATCGGCCGGATCGGGCGGTTCCTCGGCGGGTACCGGCAGTAGGGCGGCGGGGCGGTGACGGGCGCGGTTGTCAGTGGCGGGTCGTAGCCTTCGAGCAGGTGGGGCGAGTGGCCCCGGGGCCACTCCGAGGCCGGAGAGGAGCACGCCGTGACCCGACCGCCGACCGCCGCGCAACGGCGTGTCATCGACGCGGCCGACCCCGTCACCGGGCGACTGAGGGGCACGGAGTCGCAGCTCACGGCACTGGTGAAGCGGGGCCTCGCCTTCCGCCACCCCCGGCCGCCGCACGATCACTTCCTGACCCCCGAGGGGCACCGGGTCCGGCAGGGCATCGCCCGGGCCTGTGAGCCGAGCGGAGAGGCCCCGGCGTCGACGGGCGTGTTCGCCGCGCGCGTGGGCGGTGAGGAGGGCGCGACCGAGGCCGGGCCCGCCAGACGCCGCGAGGTGCACAGCGCCTGGCAGGGGCTGCTGGAGCTGCGCCGGATGACCAACCCGGACCAGGCCGTGGACCGGCCGTGCGGCTGGGAGCGTGCGCATCTGGTGCAGGCCGCCGCGCTGGCCCTGGAGGCCGCCGGGCACCACCCCGCGGGGCAGCAGGGCGGGGGATACCGCGTGCGGGAGACCCCGCAGCCGGAGGCCGTCGCCGTGCACGAGCCGGACGGCGAGGCGCTGCGGGCCTGCGCGGCCACCCTGGAGGGCGCAGGCTGGCAGGTGAGCGAGCACCGTGAGCCGCGCACCGGGGGACGGTATCTGCTGGCTTCCCCGCGCCGGGCGTGATGGGCATGCCAAGATCGATGGATCGTTGTGCAGTGCACGAGAATCCGAAGGGGAAGCCGTGAGCGAGCCGTTTTCCGTCCCTGTGACCGTCCGTGGATACGAGACGGACGTGCAGGGGCACCTCAACCAGGCGGTCTACCTGAACTACGCGGAACACGCCCGCTGGTCGCTGCTCCAGGCCGCGGGGATCAGCCAGGCCGCCCTCATCGGCAGCGGCGTGGGCCCGGTCGCCCTGGAGACGACCATCCGGTACAAACGCGAGCTGCTCGCGGGTGACGAGGCCGAGGTCACCTGCGCCTTCGAGTGGGGCGGCGGCAAGACGTTCCGGATCCAGCAGACCGTGCTGAAGGCCGACGGCACGGTGGCCGCCGAGATCACGGCGGTCGGCGGGATCCTGGACCTCGAAAAGCGCAAGCTGGTCGCCGATCCCGCCGGGGTCTTCAGGAAGCTGGCGGATGACCCGGGCATGTTCGGGCTCTAGGCGGCGTCCCGCCAGATCGTCATGTCCACCGTGAGGGCGGCGACTTCGGGCAGGGCGGTCTGCTTCGTCTGGAGCACCAGCAGGGCGATGTCCCCGTTGGAGTGCTTGACGCAGATCTCGCTGCCGGCCGCCGCCCCGGCCAGGGTCCAGCGGTGGCGGTCGGCACTGGCGAGCATGAGCCGGCACTCGTCGAGGGTCGCCCCCGACTTGCCGAAGAGCTGAAGGAACACGCTGGTGTCGCTCTCCACGGCGCAGCCGACGCTCTTGCAGTCGAAGCGGATGTCCCCCTTGCGGTCGTCGCGCATGAACGGCTTCCGGAAACTCAGCGAATTCTCCGGGGTCAGCATGAGGGGCGCCTGGGACTCGACCTGGGGAGCGGCCGACTTCGTCGGGGAGGGCCGGGACGCTTCCGGGGGGTGTGGGACAGGTAGACCCGGCCCCTGCCGCCCGCGCCGAGCCGGGCCGCGAGGCGGTACCCGGCGATCACGGGCGGATCGTCCGCCCGCAACGGCTGGAACACCTCGGTCGTGTGGTTCATATGCCCGTCTCCCCCTCGTCTCCTGACTCCCGGTCAGCGATCGGTCGTCCGGGGCAGAAGCCTAAGCGGAGTCCGGTGGGCTCAGGGCGCGGCCGGAGCCCTGGGTGTGCCCGTGAGTTCCTCGCCCGCCTCCATCGGGTGGGTCACGTCGTGGGCGTCCCGGCCGCCCCTGCCCAGGTGGTTGAAGACCAGGTTGAGCAGCACGGCCGCCACACAGCCCGTCGAGATGCCCGAGTCCAGGACGATCCGGGCCGTCTCCGGGAAGGAGTGGTAGAAGTCCGGGGCCGTGATGGGGATGATGCCGACGGCCAGGGAGACGGCCACGATCAGGACGTTGTTGTCCTTGTCCAGGGCGGCCCGGACCAGGGTCTGGATGCCGCTGGCGGCGACCGAGCCGAACAGGACCACGCCCGCCCCGCCGAGCACCGGGCGGGGTACGACGGCGATCAGCGAGGCCGCCATCGGGCACAGGCCCATCAGCACCAGGAAGCCGCCGCCCGCGGCGACGACGTACCGGCTGCGGATCTTCGTCATGGCGACCAGGCCGATGTTCTGTGCGAAGGCGCTGCACATGAAGCCGTTGAAGAGGGGGCTGATCGCCGAGCCGAGGGTGTCGGCGCGCAGGCCGGCCGCGATGGTCCTCTCGTCGGCCGGACGGTCGACGATCTCTCCCAGCGCCAGCATGTCGGCGGTCGACTCGGTCATCGACACCACCATCACCACGCACATCGAGATGATCGCGGCGAGCTGGAACTGCGGGGCGCCGAAGTGGAAGGGGGTCGGGAAGCCGATGACGGCCGCGTCCGTGACGGGGCCGAAGTCCGTGGCGCCGAACGGGATCGCGATGAGCGTGCCGATCACCAGGCCCAGCAGCACGGCGATCTGCTTGACGAAGCCCGTGGTGAAGCGGCGCAGCAGCAGCACGATCAGCAGGGTGACGGCGGCCAGCCCCAGGTTGGTCGCCGAACCGTAGTCGTGTGCGGCCGGGTTCGGGCCCTGCGCCCAGCCGAAGGCGACCGGGAGCAGGGATATGCCGATCAGGGTGATGACCGTGCCGGTGACCACGGGCGGGAAGAAGCGGACCGCCTTGCAGAAGACGGGGGCGGCGAGGAAGCCGAGGAGTCCGGCGACGACGACCGCGCCGAAGATGATCGGCAGGGCGTCGGACTTGTCCTCGGTGGAGGCGACGATCGCGGTCATCGGGGCGACACCGGCGAAGGTGACGCCGTTGACGAACGGCAGCCGGGCGCCGATCTTCCAGATGCCGAGGGTCTGCAGGAAGGTGGCGAGGCCCGCGGTGAACAGGCAGGCGCCGGTGAGGAAGGTCAGGTCGGTGGCGGTGAGGCCGATGGCCGCGCCGATGATCAGGGGCGGGGCGACGACGCCCGCGTACATGGCGGCCACGTGTTGCAGGCCGGTCGTCGCCATCTTGAGCGCGGGGAGTTTTTCGTCAACGGGGTGGTCGGCCACGGCGGCGTCCCTCCGGTCGGTTACACGGCTGCGTCGGATCGCCGCCGCGGGTGTCAAGGAGGTGGTGCGGGTGGTCATGGGGGTACCTCCCTGCTCGAGCGGAGCCGAGAGTTTGGGGGAGGGACCAGGTGACGGGGGTGGCCGTTCCGGGGCGCACGCGTTCACGCGCGCCCCGGAGACGACCGCCGTGGTCCCCGCTCGGGTCCACGGCCACCGGCCGGGAGCCGTCCCTCCCGGCCGGAGTATCCGGGTGGTCAGGCCTCGGCGGCGATCCGCGCCAGGCGCTGGGCCTCGTCCCGCGTGGCGCGGGCGACGGCGTCCTCGTCGACCGTGAGCAGCCGCCCCTCCTCGACGATCTGCCGGCCGTCCACGAAGGAGGCGGTGACGGGGGCGGCGGCGCCGAAGACCAGGGCGGTCACCGGGTCGGCGATGGAGGCGTGGGCGAGCGTGTCCAGCTTCCACAGCACCAGGTCGGCGAGCTTGCCGGGCTCCAGGGAGCCGGTCTCCGCGGCCCGGCCCAGGACCTGGGCGCCGCCGTACGTGCCCAGGCGCAGGGCCTGACGGGCGTTCAGGGCGGCTTCCCGGTGGGCGCCGAGACGGTTGATGAGGAGGGCGTTGCGCAGCTCGGTGTGGAGTTCGCCGGACTCGTTGGAGGCGGTGCCGTCGACGCCGAGGCCGACGGGGACGCCGGCCGCGAGCATGTCGGGGACGCGGGCGATACCGGCGGCGAGGCGGGCGTTGGAGGACGGGCAGTGCGCGACGCCGGTCCTGGACCGGGCGAAGGCGGCGATGTCGGAGTCGTTCATGTGGACGCAGTGCGCCATCCACACGTCCTCGCCGAGCCAGCCGGTGGACTCGAAGTAGTCGGTCGGGCCCATGCCGAACAGTTCGTGGCAGAACTTCTCCTCCTCCACGGTCTCCGAGCCGTGGGTGTGGAGCCGTACGCCGAGGCGGCGGGCCAGCTGGGCGCCGTCGCGCAGCAGTTCGGTGGAGACGGAGAAGGGCGAGCAGGGCGCGACGGCGACCTGGGTCATGGCGTCGAAGGAGGAGTCGTGGTGCCGGCGCACAGTCTCCTCGGTCGCGGCCAGCGCCCCGTCCAGGGTCTCGACGGCGAAGTCCGGGGGCAGGCCGCCGTCCTTCTCGCTGCGGTCCATGGAGCCGCGGGCGAGGGTGAAGCGGACGCCCATGTCGCGGGCGGCGCCGATGATCGCGCCGGAGAGGTCGCCGGAGCCCCGCGGGAAGACGTAATGGTGGTCCATGGCGGTGGTGACGCCGCCGCGGGCCATCATCGCGAGGGAGCCCTGGGCCGCCGCGCGGACCATCGGTTCGTCGATGCGCGCCCAGGTGGGGTACAGCGCGACGAGCCAGTCGAAGAGGTTGTGATCGGTGGCCAGGCCGCGGGTGATCCACTGGTAGAAGTGGTGATGGGTGTTGATCAGGCCGGGCGTCACGAGGTGCCCGGAGGCGTCGATACGGCGTACGACGTTCTCCAGGCCCTCGGGGGCCCCGCCCGCGCCGAGCGACTCGATGCGGTTGCCGGCGAGGACGACGTGCCCGGAGGCGTACTCGGTGTCGTTCGCGTCGACGGTCGCGATCGCGCAGTTCTCGATGACGATGCGCCGGTCTGCTGCCATGGTTCGTCCTTTGCGCTGATGTGGAGGGGGCACGGCAGGACCCTGGGAGTTTTGAGTGCCGTGGCCGGGAGGAGGGTTCCCCCGGCCACGGGTGCCGAAAGAGGGGAACGTCAGAGGTTGGTGAGGTCCACGGGGATCCGCGCCTCGCAGCCGTCCCTGAGGATCGTCGCCTCGATCAGGCCGTAGGGACGGTCGGCGGCGTAGTACACGGCTCCGTCGGCGGTGTCGTTCTTCAGCCCGAACGGCTCCAGGTCCACCAGGAAGTGGTGCTTGTTCGGGAGGGAGAAGCGGACCTCGTCGATCTCGCTGCGGTGGTTGATGATCCGCGAACCCATCTGGTACAGCGTCTGCTGCAGCGAGAGCGAGTAGGTCTCGGCGAAGGCCTGGAGCAGGTGCTTCTTCACCTGCTCGTAGGACTTGTCCCAGTGGGGCATGCGCTGCTCGTCGTCGGTCCAGTTGAACCGCCAGCGGCCGGAGACCTCGGTGGCCAGGATGCGGTCGTAGGCCTCCTTCAGGGTCGTGTACTTGTCCTTGACGTAGCCCCAGAACTCGGAGTTGGTCGAGTTCATCACGACGAGGTCCTTCAGGCCCGAGACGACCTCCCACCGCTCACCGTCGTAGGTGATCTGGGTCAGTCGCGTCTCCTGGCCCTTGCGGACGAAGGAGTGCTTGACCTCGTCGGCGCCGATGAACTGCGAGTTGGCGTCGGAGGCCTCGATCCGCTCCCAGGCGTACTCCTCGATGCGGATCCGGGCCCGGTGGATCGGCTCCTGGCTGGTGACGAAGTGCCGGGCGAGGTGGATGCCGAACTGCTCGGCGGACTCGATGCCGTGCTCCTTGGCGAACGCGTACACCGTGTTCTTGGTGGTGTCGGTCGGCAGGACGTGGGCGTTCGAGCCGGAGTAGTGGACCTCGTCCATGTCGCCGCTCAGTGCGACGGAGACGTTCAGGTCCTTGATGTGGTGGGTGGCGCCGTCCCGCGTGATCTTGACGACTCGGTTCTCGGCCTTGCCGTACTGGTTCTGTCCAAGAATCGTGGGCATCTCTAGCTAGCTCCCTCGGTATACGGAGTAGCCGAACGGGTTGAGCAGCAGCGGTACGTGGTAGTGCTCACCGGGCTCCACGGCGAAGGTGATCGCCACCTCGGGGAAGAACGCACCGCTGTCCCGATTCGCGGGGGCGTCCTGCTGCGCATCGGCTTGCTTCTTCTCGAAGTACGGTTCGACCGCGAAGTCGAGCCGTACGTGGGTGGTGCCCTCCGGCAGCGCCGGCAGGTCCTTGCACCGCCCGTCCGCGTCGGTGGCGGAGCCGCCGAGCGCCTGCCAGTTGGCGGTCCGGCCGGTGCGGGCGGAGACGTGGACGGCGACGCCCCCGGCGGGGCGGCCGACGCTGGTGTCCAGGATGTGCGTGGACACGGACGCGGTGGCGGAGGTGCTCATGCTGCTGTCAGTCCTCTTCGACGAGTCGGGCCAGACGGATGCGGTTGATCTTCCCCAGTTCCCCGCGGACGATCTCCCGCTCCCGCTCCGGCGTGTTGCCGATCCGTTCCCTGACCGCGTCGCGCATCTGCTCGCCGGTGCGGCCGGTGGCGCAGATCAGGAAGACATGGCCGAACCTCTCCTGGTAGGCGAGGTTCAGCTCCAGCATCTCCGCCTTGAGCGCCTCGGAGGCGCCGGCCATGCCGCGCTGCTCCCGCGCCGAGGTGGGGTCACCGGGCTTGGGGCGGCCGATGGGCGGGTGACCGGCCATCGCCTCGTCGAGGTCGGCGGCCGTCAGCTCCGCCATGGCGGCGTCGCTCGCGGCGTACAGGTCCTCGGGGGTGGCGTAGGGGCGGGCGGCGAGCAGTCGCCTTGCCCACGCCGTGGAGGCGCACGCCTCGTGGAGGGCGGTGAAGGCCGCGTCCTCCTCGAGGGTGTTGAAGCGGGCCAGGCCCGGCGGCGTGGAAGTGGACGTCACGGGAGCCTCCGTGGCCGGTTGCGGCCTTCGTGCTGAACGGGCGTGCCGATAGCTAACGCCCTCCCGCGACAGCACGTCAACAGTTTGTTGAAAATTCGGTGGCGTGAAACCGGACGGTGCCGTGCGGGTCCGTTCAGGCCCCCTTCTCGCGGTTGAGGTAGTTGTAGACGGTGAAGCGGCTGACGCCGAGGGCGCTCGCCACGGTCTCCACCCCGTGCCGTACGGAGAAGGCGCCGCGCGCCTCGAGTACCCGTACGACCTCCTGCTTGGCCCTGCGGTCCAGATCGGCCAGCGGCATGCCCTTGCGGCGCTCCATGGCGGCCAGGATGTGATCGAGGGAGTCGGCGAGCTGCGGCAGCCGTACGGCGACGGCGTCCCGGCCCTCCCAGGCGAGGACGACATCGTCGGGGCCGGCTTCGTCGGGCGGGATCATCTCGCCGCCCATGGCGTCGACCAGGGGCTTGACGGCCGCGATGAACGGCTCGTCCCCGCCGCTCACGCCTCGCCCTCCCCGACCACGTTGACCTGGAGCGAGACCCGGGTGGCACCGGCCTCCAGCGCCTTGCGGAGCAGGGCGTCCACGGCGGTGAGCACCGCGTCGGAACCGCCCTCCGCGGTGTTGCCGAACGGGCCCACGTCCACGGCGTCCAGCTCGGCGGCCTCCACGACCTCACGGGCCACCACCGCGTGCGCGGGCGCCTCGTCCAGGTCGAACGGCTCGGTCGTGAACTCCACTCTCAGTCGCACGCGCTCAACCTAACGCGCGGGGCGGGCTTTCCGGCAGCCCCTCTTGACAGCCCTCGCACCTCACAGGCAATCTTCCGTTAAGCAGAAGTAAGATTCCGCAATACGGAATAAGCACCATGGGAGCCCGCGCCATGGAAGACACGGAAGGGAGCGCCGCCCCGATGGGATTCGCAGACCAGCGCTTCAACGTCAACCTGTCGATCCTCTTCACGGAGCTCCCCCTCATGGAGCGTCCCGCGGCCGCGGCCGCGGCGGGCTTCACCGCGGTCGAGCTGTGGTGGCCCTGGGTCGACGCCCCCGTCCCCGAGCGGTCCGAGCTCGGCGCCCTCAAGCGCGCGATCGAGGACGCCGGCGTCCGGCTCACCGGCCTGAACTTCTACGCCGGCCGGCTCCCCGGCCCGGACCGCGGCGCCCTGTCGGTCCCCGGAGCGGAGTCGGACCGGTTCCGCGCCAACATCGACGTGGCCGCGGACTTCGCCGCCTCCGTGGGCTGCACCGCGCTCAACGCGCTGTACGGCAACCGCGTCGAGGGCGTGGACCCGGCGGAGCAGGACGCGCTCGCCCTGGAGAACCTGGTCCTCGCGGCCCGGGCCGCCGACCGGATCGGCGCGGTCCTGCTGATCGAGGCGCTGAACCAGCCCGAGTCCCCGCTCTACCCGCTGGTGTCGGCCCCGGCGGCCGTGGCCGTCGTCGACCGGGTCAACCAGGCGACGGGGCTGGGCAACGCCCGCTTCCTCATGGACCTCTACCACCTGTCCATGAACGGCGAGGACCTCCCGTCGGTGATCGAACGGTTCGCGTCGAGGACGGGCCATGTGCAGATCGCCGACAACCCGGGCCGCGGCGCCCCCGGGACGGGCTCACTGCCCCTCGAAGACCTCCTCGACCAGCTGAGGAAGGCGGGCTACGACGGCTGGGTCGGCCTCGAGTACAAGCCGGGTGACCGCCCGAGCGCCGAGGCCTTCGACTGGCTGCCCCGCTGACCCCGTACCGAAAGGCACCCCACCATGAGCACTCTTCCCAAGATCGCGTGGATCGGCCTCGGCATCATGGGCTCCCCCATGTCCGAGAACCTGATCAAGGCGGGTTACCAGGTCACCGGTTACACCCTGGAACGGGACAAGCTGGACCGCCTGGCCGCCGCCGGCGGTACGGCCGCCGGCTCCGTCGCCGAGGCCGTGAAGGACGCCGACGTCGTCATCACCATGGTCCCGGCCTCCCCGCAGGTCGAGGCCGTCGCCTACGGTCCGGACGGCATCCTGGAGAACGCGAGGTCCGGCGCGCTGCTGATCGACATGTCCTCGATCACCCCGCAGACCTCGGTCGATCTGGCGCAGGCGGCGAAGGACAAGGGCATCCGCGTCCTGGACGCCCCGGTGTCCGGCGGTGAGGCCGGTGCCGTCGAGGCCGTACTGTCGATCATGGTCGGCGGCGAGCAGGCCGACTTCGACGCCGCGAAGCCGATCCTCGACGCGCTCGGCAAGACCATCGTGCTGTGCGGCCCGCACGGCTCCGGTCAGACCGTGAAGGCCGCCAACCAGCTGATCGTCGCCGTGAACATCCAGGCGTGCGCCGAGGCCGTGGTCTTCCTGGAGAAGTCCGGCGTGGACCTGAAGGCGGCGCTGGACGTCCTGGGCGGCGGGCTCGCCGGCTCGACCGTGCTGACCCGCAAGAAGGACAACTTCCTCGGCCGGGACTTCAAGCCGGGCTTCCGCATCGACCTGCACCACAAGGACATGGGCATCGTCACGGACGCCGCGCGCAACGTCGGCGCGGCCCTGCCGGTCGGCGCCGTGGTCGCCCAGCTGATCGCGAGCCTGCGTGCGCAGGGCGACGGCGGCCTGGACCACTCGGCGCTGCTGCGGGCCGTGGAGCGGCTCTCCGGCGCGCGGATCTGACCTCCTCCCGACCCTCGCGACCCCGGGGGTCCCACGATCCCGGGCGGCGCCGCCCCTGACACCTGTCCTGTCGCGCCCAAAGGGGCGGCGCCGCCCGGAACCAGCCATGCCCACCGCTTCAACAAACTGTTGACGCTCCGATCACCCGACCCTAGGCTCCACAAAGCGGAAACACTTTTCCGCTACCCTCTCGTACGGAAGGTCACGATGTCGCAGCGCGTGCTCACCACCGAGTCCGGCGCCCCCGTCGCCGACAACCAGAACTCCGCCACCGCCGGCGTGGGCGGCCCGCTCCTGCTCCAGGACCAGCATCTGCTGGAGAAGCTGGCGCGCTTCAACCGCGAGCGCATCCCGGAGCGCGTGGTGCACGCCCGCGGCTCGGGTGCGTACGGCCACTTCGAAGTGACCGACGACGTCACGGAGTTCACCCACGCCGACTTCCTCGGCGAGGTCGGCAAGCGCACCGAGGTGTTCGTGCGTTTCTCGACCGTGGCCGACTCGCTCGGCGGCGCGGACGCGGTGCGCGACCCGCGCGGTTTCGCGGTGAAGTTCTACACCGGGGAAGGCAATTACGACCTGGTCGGGAACAACACGCCGGTGTTCTTCATCAAGGACCCGATCAAGTTCCCGGACTTCATCCACTCGCAGAAGCGCGACCCGTTCACGGGCCGTCAGGAGCCGGACAACGTCTGGGACTTCTGGGCACACTCCCCCGAGGCCACGCACCAGGTGACCTGGCTGATGGGCGACCGGGGCATCCCGGCCTCGTACCGCCACATGAACGGCTACGGCTCGCACACCTACCAGTGGACGAACAGCCGGGGCGAGGCCTTCTTCGTCAAGTACCACTTCAAGACCAACCAGGGCGTCCGCTGCTTGAGCAGCGAGCAGGCCGCCGCGATCGCGGGCAAGGACCCCGGCTCCCACCAGACGGACCTGCTCCAGGCCATCGAGCGCGGTGTGCACCCGTCCTGGACCCTCCACGTCCAGCTGATGCCGGCGGCCGAGGCCGCGGACTACCGCTTCAACCCGTTCGACCTGACCAAGGTGTGGCCGCACGCGGACTACCCGCTCAGGCGCGTGGGCCGGCTGGTGCTCGACCGCAACCCGGACAACGTCTTCGCCGAGGTCGAGCAGGCCGCGTTCTCCCCGAACAACTTCGTGCCCGGCATCGGCCCCTCCCCGGACAAGATGCTCCAGGGCCGTCTGTTCGCCTACGCGGACGCCCACCGCTACCGCCTGGGCGTCAACCACACCCTGCTGGCCGTCAACGCGCCGAAGGCCACGACCGCCCGGAACTACGGCCGGGACGGCTTGATGGCGTCCAACGCCCAGGGCCGGTACGCCAAGAACTACGAGCCGAACTCCTACGACGGCCCGGTCGAGACCGGCCGCCCGCTGTCGGCGCCGCTCGCGGTGAACGGCCACACGGGCACCCACGAGGCGCCCCCGCACACCAAGGACGACGACTTCTTCCAGGCCGGCGAGCTGTTCCGGCTGATGTCCGCCGAGGAGAGGTCCCGCCTGGTCGCGAACATCGCCGGGGGCCTGTCCCAGGTCTCCCGCGACGACGTGATCGACAAGAACCTCGCGCACTTCCACGCCGCCGACCCCGAGTACGGGCGGCGCGTGGAGGAGGCGGTCCGCGCCCTGCGCGAGGACTGAACTCCCTGACGGTGCCCGACCGCCCGGGCGACCCGGATGAGGGGTGGTCCCCCGGGCAAGGGCACCGTCAGGGCGCGGACCGCGGCGGCTGCGAGCCAGTGCGGTGGTGAAGGGCCCGGGCCGGCTTCTCGACCTGAGGGAAGCCCGCCCGCAGCCCGTCGCACCCGCCGCGGTCCCCAGCACAGCCCCTCTCCCCCGACCCCGTCCGGCGGCGCGAACGTCCTGTCGCGCCCAGCCTCGCCCCGCCGGACGGCCAGCCTCCCCAGGGTGCGGAACCGTCCCGTTCGCAGCAGCCTGAAGGCATGGCACCTCCCACCGAGCATCCGCATGTCGTGGTCCACGCCCCCGCTCTGGACGGCTCCCGCCGGGTCACCCTGGGCGAGGAGCCGCTGGGCGTCGCCACCCATACCGACGACGTCGCCGAGATCCTGCGCCTGGCCGACCTGTACGTCACCGACGTCGCGGAGAGCGACCTCGTCGAGTGGCAGGGCGGCGGCCCGGACGACTGGCCCGGGCTGTCGGAGCACCACGAGGCGTGAGCGCGTCTACGGCACCGGTCGTCCACCCCGTACGGAACCCTCAAATGAACCTCTGAACCCGGCCCCGGGGGCTTCAACAGCCCCTGGGGCCGGGCACATTCTCGTCACACGGGGCCCGTCGGCACGGGGGCGGCGGGCCCCGGTACGGGGGTGAGGCCATGGGCGACGGTACGGCGGTCCGGCTGGAGCCGCACGAGATCGCACTGCTGGGGGGCGGCCCGCGGGCCGCCGTCACCGTCGCCTTGGTGGAGCTGCATCTGCGGGGCCTGGTGGAGGCGGACCTGCCCGGGACCGTGCGGAGGGGCGTCGCAGACGCCGTGGCGGGGGGACCGCCGCCGTCCGCCCTCGCCGAGGCGATGCACACGTTCCTGGGCAAGCCCGCCGGCCTCCGGACCCTGGTGAGGGCCCCGGCCATCCGGCTGGCGGTGGCCCTCCTGCGCATCCCGCTCGCGGAGGCGGGCCTGCTGCGCTACCCGCTGCTCGGTCCCCCGCGCGCGGCCCGCCGCCACGTCCGGGACCTCCGGCACGACCACCCCCTGCCGGCGAACCGGCGCGGCCTGAGCGACCACGACCGGCTGTCGGCCGTAGCCCTGCACGGCGAACCGGCCCTCCGCCTCCTGGTCCCCCGCTTCGCCCTGCGGGCGGGTCCGGTCCGCCGGGCCGAGGTGGGCGGCAAGAGCCTCCTCAAGCACGCACCGCGCGGGACGAGCGGGGGCGGGGGCGGCTACCTCTCCTGCGGCGGGGGCGGCGGGGACTGAGGGGTCCGGGGCCATGGGCGCCGAGGACACGGAGGGGGCGGGCCGTCCTTCCGGACGGGCCGCCCCCTGTGCCGCGCGGGTGTCAGACCTTCAGCGTCTTGATCGAGGTCGGCGCGTGGCCGGGCTCCGTGGCGATCTCCTCGAACTCCACGACGTTGCCGATGTCGTTGGTGGTCGACATGGAGATGTTGGTGACGCGCTCCAGGATCGCCTCGACGACGACCGGGACCCGGTACCGCGCGGCCAGCTTCTTCGCCTCCTCGAAGGCCTCGCCCAGCTCGGCGGGGTCGGTGACGCGGATCGCCTTGCAGCCCAGGCCCTCGGCGACCTTGACGTGGTCGACACCGTAGACGCCGAGCTCGGGCGAGTTGAGGTTCTCGAACTCCAGGTTGACCTGGAAGTCGATCTCGAACGCCCGCTGTGCCTGGCGGATCAGGCCCAGATACGAGTTGTTCACCAGGACGTGGACGTACGGGATCCTGTGCTGCGCGCCGACGGCCAGCTCCTCCAGCATGAACTGGAAGTCGTAGTCACCGGAGAGCGCGACGACGGACGCCTCCGGGTCGGCCTTGGCGACGCCGAGCGCGGCCGGGATGGTCCAGCCGAGCGGCCCGGCCTGGCCGCAGTTGATCCAGTGGCGGGGCCGGTAGACGTGCAGCATCTGCGCGCCGGCGATCTGCGAGAGGCCGATGGTGGAGACGTACCGGGTCTCCGGGCCGAAGGCCTTGTTCATCTCCTCGTAGACGCGCTGCGGCTTGATCGGGATGTCGTCGAAGTGCGTGCGGCGCTGGAGCGTGGCCTTCCTCTCCTGCGCGGCGGCGGCCCACTGCGAGCGGTCGGGCAGCCTGCCGGCCGCCTTCAGCTCGCGGGCGACCTCGACGAACAGCCGCAGGGCCGCCTTGGCGTCGGAGGCGATGCCGTAGTCGGGGGCGAAGATCTTGCCGATCTGGGTCGGTTCGATGTCGACGTGGACGAACGTGCGGCCCGCCGTGTAGACGTCGAGCCTGCCCGTATGGCGGTTGGCCCAGCGGTTGCCGATGCCGAGGACGAAGTCGGACTCGAGGAAGGTCGCGTTGCCGTAGCGGTGCGAGGTCTGGAGGCCGACCATGCCGGCGTTCAGCTCGTGGTCGTCGGGCAGCAGGCCCCAGCCCATCAGGGTGGGCACGACGGGGGTGCCGGTCAGCTCGGCGAACTCGACGAGGAGTTCGGCGGCGTCGGCGTTGATGATGCCGCCGCCCGCGACGATCAGGGGCCGCTCGGAGGCGTTCAGCATCCCGATCGCCTTCTCGATCTGGGCGCGGGTCGCTGCGGGCTTGTAGACCGGGAGCGGCTCGTAGGTCTCCGGGTCGAACTCGATCTCCGTCAGCTGCACGTCGATCGGCAGGTCGATGAGGACCGGGCCGGGGCGGCCGGAGCGCATCAGGTGGAAGGCCTGCTGGAAGACGCCCGGGACCTGCGCGGCCTCCAGGACGGTCACGGCCATCTTGGTGACCGGTTTGGCGATGGAGGCGATGTCGACGGCCTGGAAGTCCTCCTTGTGGATCACCGCGGTCGGGGCCTGGCCGGTGATGCACAGGATCGGGACGGAGTCGCCGATCGCGGAGTACAGGCCCGTGATCATGTCGGTGCCGGCCGGGCCCGAGGTGCCGATGCAGAGGCCGATGTTGCCCGCGTGGGTGCGGGTGTAGCCCTCGGCCATGTGCGAGGCGCCCTCGACGTGCCGGGCGAGGGTGTGGGCGATGCCGCCGGAGGCCTTGAGTGCCGCGTAGAAGGGGTTGATCGCCGCGCCCGGGACACCGAACGCGTCGGTGACGCCCTCGCGCTTGAGGATCTCCACTGCCGCGCGGGCAGCGGTCATTCGAGCCATCGAGTACTCCTGCTTCGGCTGTCGGATTCGCACTCCCGTCGCGCCCTGCGGTGAGCTCTTCCGTATTGTGGAATTTGTTTTCTACGATCTGGAATGAATGTATGTGGGGTGGGGGAAGGGCGTCAAGAGAGGGCAAGCGCCGGACAGGGAGCGGCCCTCGGGAGCACGATGGGCACGCTGTCCCGACGCGACACGGTTCTGGAGTGGCCATGGCCGAGACCGTTCCGGTGCACTGCCCGGCCTGCCGCCGCGAGCACCGCTACACGGCACAGGCGTACCCCTGCGTGTGCGGTGCGCCGGTCGCCCCGCGGCTGGACCGCGACGGCCCGGCGACGCCCGTCTCGCACCGGGTCTGGCAGGACGACTGGGTGACGGTGCGGTGCGGATCCTGCGGGCGGCGCGGCGAGTGGCCGCGCCCGGAAGTGGGGTGCGCGTGCGGGATGGTGCTGCGGGTGGCGGTGGTGGAGGGCCCGGGCGGCAGCGGGGATCAGGGCGCGGCGGCCGGGGGGACGCCGGCCCCCGAGAGCGCGATGCCCGGCGAGGACACGGCGGTGGGCCAGGGCGGTGCCTCCGTTCAGGAGGCACCGGCGGGCCAGGGCGACGCGGGCGGCCAGGACGCCGCGCCCGGCCCCCGCGAGACCGCCGCCCCGGACGCCGCCTCCGCCGGGCCTCCCTTCCGGTCCGTCGCCATCCGCTCCGCCCTCGACGCCGTCACGGCCACCGCGCTGTATCTGCGCTGGCTCGGGTTCCCGGGCGTCCGCCGGGCGGACCAGCGGCCCCCGTCCGGCATCGGGCTGGCCGCCCGCGGCGTCCTCGCCCAGGTCGACCCGGCCGTGCGCCCGGCGACCCTGCGGGACGTGGAGTGCCTGTGGCTGACGGCCATGACCGAGTCCGCGGAATGCCTCTACTTCTCCCTCAGCGGGTACGCGGACGACGCCCGGGCCCGCGCCGACGCCCTGGGGGTCCCCCTGTTCGTCCTGGACCTCACCGGCACACCGAGGCCGGTGAACGCCCCGGCCGAGGCGCTGGCCGCCACCGGCCCGCGCAAGCGGGCACCCTGACGCCGGGCGCCGGCGCACCGCATACTCACCGCATGCGCATCCGCCCCGCCACCCGGGCCGAACTCCCGGCCCTCCAGGACATCGAGCGGGCCGCCGGCGCGCCCTTCCGCGGCCTCGGCATGCCGGAGATCGCCGACGACGAGCCGCCCGCGCTCGACGTTCTGGAGCGCTACCGCAGGGCAGGCCGCTGCTGGGTGGCCGCGGACGACCGGGACCGGCCGGCCGGCTACCTCGTCGCGGAACCCGTCGACGGCGCCCTGCACATCGAGCAGGTCTCGGTCCACCCGCGTGCCGCACGCCGGGGCGTGGGCCGTACCCTCCTGGCCCACGCCGCCGACCGGGCCCGCGCGGAGGGCCTGACGGCCCTGACGCTCACCACCTTCACGCAGGTCCCCTGGAACGCCCCCTACTACGCGCGCCTCGGCTTCCGCCCCCTCCCGGAGACCGACCTCACCCCCGGCCTGCGCGAGATCCGCACGACGGAGTCCGCACACGGCCTGGACCGCTGGCCGCGGGTGTGCATGCGCGCAGCGTTGTGACCGGTGGAAGCGGCGCCCCTCAACCGTCGGCGAACCTCTCCCGCAGTTCCACCTTGCGCACCTTCCCCGACACCGTCATGGGGAAGGAGTCGAGGATCCGGACCCGGCTCGGGATCTTGTAGTGCGCCAACCGCCCCTCGCAGAACGTCCGCAGCTCCTCCGGCGTCGGCGGGTCGGCCGGGTCGCGGGGGATGACACAGGCCAGGACCTCCTCGCCGTAACGCTCGTGCGGGACGCCGACGACCTGGACGTCCTGGATCTTGGGGTGGCCGTAGAGGAACTCCTCGATCTCGCGCGGGTAGATGTTCTCCCCGCCTCGGATGATCATGTCCTTGATACGGCCGACGATCTCGACGTAGCCGTCCTCGCGCATCACGGCGAGGTCGCCCGTGTGCATCCAGCGGCCCGCGTCGACGGACTCGGCGGTCTTCTCCGGTTCGTTCCAGTAGCCGAGCATCACGCTGTAGCCGCGGGTGCACAACTCGCCCGCCGTGCCGCGCGGCCGGGTGACGCCCGTGGCCGGGTCGACGATCTTCACCTCGATGTGCGGCAGGACCCGGCCGACCGTGCCGGTGCGGTGCTCCAGGTCGTCGTCCCTGCGGGTCTGGAGGGACACCGGGGACGTCTCGGTCATGCCGTAGCAGATGGAGACCTCCGCCATGTGCATCTCGGCGACCACCCGCTTCATCACCTCCACCGGGCAGGGCGAACCCGCCATGATGCCGGTGCGCAGGGAGGAGAGGTCGTAGCTCGCGAAGTCGGGGAGGTTCAGCTCCGCGATGAACATGGTCGGGACGCCGTAGAGGGAGGTGCAGCGCTCCTGCTGGACCGCCTCGAGGGTGGCCTGCGGGTCGAAGGAGGGGGCGGGGATGACGATGCAGGCGCCGTGCGAGGTGGCTGCGAGATTGCCCATGACCATGCCGAAGCAGTGGTAGAAGGGCACCGGGACGCAGATCCGGTCCTGCTCGGAGTAGCCGAGCGTCTCACCCACGAAGTAGCCGTTGTTGAGGATGTTGTGGTGGGAGAGGGTCGCGCCCTTCGGGAAGCCCGTCGTGCCCGACGTGTACTGGATGTTGATCGGGTCGTCGCAGGACAGCTCCGCGTACACCGCGCCGGGGGCCGCCCGCCCGAGCAGCGCCTCCCAGCTCGGGTCGCCGAAGTAGACCACCTGACGCAACTCCGGGACCCGGCCGCGCACTTGGCCCACCATCGCCCGGTAGTCACTCGTCTTGTGACGGAGGGAGGCGAACAGCAGGGACACGCCCGCCTGCTTCAGCACGTACTCCACCTCGTGGGTGCGGTACGCCGGGTTGATGTTCACCATGATCGCGCCGATGCGGGCAGTGGCGTACTGGACGAGCACCCACTCGGGGCGGTTGACCGCCCAGATGCCCACCCGGTCGCCCTTGGCGACGCCCGAGGCGTGCAGGGCGGAGGCCAGCTCGTCGACCGCCGCGCCGAATTCGGCGTACGTCCAGCGCCGGCCGGACGGCACGTCGACCAGTGCCTCGCGGTCCGGCCAGGCGGCCACCGCCCGGTCCAGGTCGGCCCCGATGGTGTCGCCGAGCAACGCCGTCCCACTGGTGCCGTGGCTGTAGGAGCTCACCGGAAGTCCTCCTCGCGGTACTCGGCGTCCGACCCGGCCGCCGTGGCCTCCCGCAGCTCGATCCGGCGGATCTTGCCGGAGACCGTCTTGGGCAGGTCGCCGAACTCCAGGCAGCGGATGCGCTTGTAGGGGGCCAGGGCCCCGCGGGAGTGCTCGAAGAGGACCTTGGCGGTGTCGGGGCCGGGCTGCCAGCCCTCGGCCAGCACGACGTAGGCCTTGGGGACGGCGAGCCGCAGCTCGTCCGGGGCGGGCACGACCGCCGCCTCGGCCACGGCCTCGTGCTCCAGCAGCGCGCTCTCCAGCTCGAACGGACTGATCTTGTAGTCGGAGGCCTTGAAGACGTCGTCGCTCCGCCCGATGTACGTCAGATACCCCTCGTCGTCCCTGGAGGCGACGTCTCCCGTCCGGTAGTAGCCACCCGCCATGGCCTCCGACGTGCGGTCCGCGTCGCCGTGGTAGCCGGTCATCAGGCCCACCGGGCGGTCCGACAGGTCGAGCGCGATCTCGCCCTCCGCGGCGCCCGGCGCGCCGGAGACGGGGTCGAGGAGCTCGACGCGGTAACCGGGGCTGGGCCGGCCCATCGAGCCCGTCTTGAGCGGCTGGCCGGGGCTGTTGGCGACCTGGACGGCCGTCTCGGTCTGGCCGAAGCCGTCCCGGATGGTGCGGTTCCAGGCGCGGCGGACCTGCTCGATGACCTCCGGGTTGAGCGGCTCACCGGCCGCGACGACCTCGCGGGGCGGGGTGCGCAGCTGCGTCAGGTCGGCCTGGATGAGCATGCGCCACACGGTCGGCGGGGCGCAGAAGGTGGTGACACCGGCCCGGTCCATCTCGGTCATGAGACGAGCGGCGTCGAAACGCGTGTAGTTGTGCAGGAAGACCGTCGCCTCGGCGTTCCACGGGGCGAACAGATTGGACCAGGCGTGCTTGGCCCAGCCGGGTGAGGAGATGTTCAGGTGCACGTCGCCGGGTTTCAGGCCGATCCAGTACATGGTCGACAGATGGCCGATCGGGTACGACGTGTGGGTGTGCTCGACGAGCTTGGGCCGGGCGGTGGTGCCCGAGGTGAAGTAGAGCATCAGCGGGTCGTCGGCCCGGGTCGGGCCGTCGGGGGTGAAGGCGGCGGAGGCGCCGTAGGCGTCGTCCAGCGGCAGCCAGCCCTGCGGCACCGCGCCGGCGGCGCCCGCGGCGATGCGGGTGTAGTCGCCGGGGACCTCGGCGAACTTCCCGGTGTCCTCGGGGCGTGTGATGACGTGCCGGACGCGGCCGCGCTCGACCCGGTCGCGCAGGTCGGCAGGGCCGAGCAGCGGAGTGGCCGGGATGACCACCGCGCGCAGTTTCATCGCGGCGAGGGCGGTGATCCACAGTTCGGCCTGGTTGCCGAGCATGACGAGGATGCGGTCCTCGGCGCGCACGCCCCGGTCGCGCAGCCAGGTGGCGAACTGCGCCGACCGCACGGACATCTCGCCGAAGGACAGCTCGGTCTCCCGGCCGTCCTCCTCGACGAGGTGCAGGGCGGTGCGGGCGTTGCCGTCGGCGATCTCGTCGAACCAGTCGAGCGCCCAGTTGAAGTACTCGGGGCGCGGCCAGCGGAAGCCCTGGTAGGCCGTCGTGTAGTCCTCGCGGTGTGCCAGCAGGAAGTCCCGCGCCTCGCGGAACATCTCCGTCGCCGATGTCATCTGTCCTCCTGGGTACCGGACCATTGCCGGGCGGCTCCGAGCCATCGTGTAATCCGTGATGCAGGTCTCACTACCCCCGAACGGGGGGTGCGCCCGCGCGGGAGCCGTAGTGAAGGGGCGATCAGGTGACAGCAGACGCGTCCGACGCGGTCGAGATCCGGAACGCGCTGCTGCGCCTGCGGCGCGGCACCGGCCTTCCGGTCGCCTTCGGCGGCTTGATGGAGGCCGGGCGGCAGATGCGCATCAGCGAGCTGAGCGGCACGTCGACGCACGCCCTGCGGTCGCTGGTGGTGACGTCCGGCACCGGTCTCGGCGGCAAGACGGTGGCACTGTCCCGGCCGTGCGTGGTGACGGACTACTCGGCGTCGCGGCAGATCAGCCACGAGTACGACGCCCCGGTGGCCGTGGAGGGGCTGCGGTCGGTGCTGGCCGTGCCGGTGGTGGTGCGCAACCGGGTGCGCGGGGTGCTGTACGGGGCGCTGCGCACGGCCCTGCCGCTGGGCGGGCGGATGCTGGACACGGCCGTCGAGGCGGCGCGGGACGTGGAGCGGGCGCTGGTCGTCCGGGACGAGGCCCGCACGCTCGCCGCCGGGGCCGGGGCGGGCCCGGGATGGGAGCAGGTGCGGGAGGCGCACGCGGCGCTGCGGGCGCTGGCCCCGCGGATCGCGGATTCGGAGCTGCGCGCGGAGCTGCTCGGGGCGTGTGCGCTGCTGACGGCCGAGGCGGGCCCCTCGGTGCGGGTCCGGCTCGCGCCGCGCGAGGTGGACGTGCTGGCGTGCGTCGCGGCGGGCGCCACGAACGCGGTGGCCGCGCAACGGCTGGGCGTGACGCCCGAGACCGTCAAGGGTTATCTGCGGTCGGCCATGCGGAAGCTACGGGCCGGCACCCGTGGCGAGGCCGTGGTCGCCGCGCGACGGGCGGGGTGGTTGCCATAGGTTTGTGGTGTTCTCCGTGATCCCGCGCGATCGCTTCGCCCGCGGGTTCCCGACGGGCCGCCGGCCCTGGTGTTCCGCGGCATTCGGGAGTCCGATGAATTCGCCCACCGGCATGTGTTGTTATTTCCCTCACCACGCCGTCCCTCCGAAATTCAAAGAACCGTTGCCTAATATTGGCCAGGACACGACACAGGGAGGGGAGCGGTGACCGTTCGACGGGACTTCCAGGAGCCTCCCAGGAGCCGCCCCGACCTGCTCATCGGCCGGGAGGATCTGTTCACGTCGGCGCGTGAGCAGCTCGGCCGCGGGGGCAGCGTGCTGCTCCACGGCCCCGCCGGAATTGGAAAGTCGACAGTCCTGCGGGCGCTGGCCGCGGATTACGCCGGTCCGGACCGCACGGTGTTGCGCTGCTCGGCGACCGAGTCGGAATCCCATCTGCCCTTCCTCGCCCTGGCCGACCTGTTCGGACTGGTCCTGGACGACATCTCCGGTGCGTTGCCCGCCGCCCAGCGCACCGCCCTGGAGTCGGCGCTCACCGGCCGCGGCGAGTCCACGCTCCAGCGGGACGGGCTCGCGCTGCGCCTCGCCGTGCTGTCGGCGCTGCGGGCGCTGGCCGCCAAGGGCCCGGTGCTCGTGGTCGCCGACGACCTCCAGTGGCTGGATGCCGCCAGTGCCGAACTGCTCGGTTTCGCGGCCCGCCGGCTCGGTGACACGCCCGTGCAGATGCTGTGCGCGGTGCGGACCGAGGGCCAGGAGTACGACCGGCACCTGCCGGCGTCCCCGCCCGACACGCTCGCCGTCCGGCTGGGCCCGCTGAACCGTACGCAGGTCTCGGCGCTGCTCGACCACCGCGGCTACACGCCCCTGTCCCGCTCCACGGTCCGCGACATCCACCGCACCAGCGGCGGCAACCCGCTCTTCGCGCTGGAGCTGGGCCGGGCCCTGGCCGAGAGTCCGGCCCGGCCCCGGCCCGGTGAGCCGCTGCCCGTGCCCACCTCGCTGCGGGCCCTGGTGCTGAGCCGGCTGGAGATGCTGTCCGACGAGGCCCGCCGCACCCTCCTCGTGGCCAGCGCCGGTGCCCGTCCCACGCTGGCGCTGCTGCACGCGGCCGGGCGGGAGCACGCCGAGGCCGAGACGGCCCAGGCGGCGGCGCTGGGCCTGCTGGCCACGGACCCCGAGGCACCGGCCCTGCGGTTCGCGCATCCGCTGATCTCGGCCGCGCTGTACGCGGAGGCCCCGGCGCAGGAGCGGCGGGCCGTGCACGCCGCGCTGTCCACGGCGGCCTCCGACCCGATCGAGCGGGCCCGGCACCTGGCCCTGGCGACCACCGGCACCGACCCGGACGTGGCGGCCCGGCTCGCCGAGGCCGGCGCGCTGGCCCGGGACCGCGGGGCCCCCTCCGTCGCCGCCTCGCTCGGGCTGCTCGCGGCCCGGCACACCCCGGTGGACAGCACCCCGGGCCCCGACGATCGGCGTCTGCAGGCCGCGGAGGACGCGATCACCGCCGGCGAGGCCGATCTGGCCCGGGACATCGCACGTGACGTACTGACGCGTGCCACCGTGCCCGCCGAGCGCGTCCGGGCCTGGATGGTGGTCATCGAGGCGGCCGGGCAGGCGCTCGGCGAGGTCGACGCGGTCTTCCCGCAGGTCCTGGCCGACGCGGGTGACGACCCGGGCCTTCTCGCCCTGGTCCACTACCAGCTGGCCTGGCGCGGCCTGGTCGTCGAGGGCGACTTCGCCGAGGCCCGCAAGGAGGCCGCGCACGCGGCGGAGCTCGCCGCCCGGGGCGGCGACCGGCGCACCGAGCTGATGGCGCTGTCCTTCCAGGCCTCCACCGAGACCCTGATGGGCCACCCGGACGCCCCCGTGACCGTCAAACGGGCCCTGAAGGAACCCCAGGACCCCTACGTGGCCTGCCACCACAACGGCGCCGGGTCGGCCCGGTTCCGCTGGCTGATCATGAGCGACCAGCTGCCCGAGGCACGGGCGACGATCACCGCGCTGCTGCGCGAGGTGCGCCGGCGCGGCATGGTCGAGAGCGAGGTGCACTTCCTGCGCTTCCTCGCCGACACGGAACTGCGCTCCGGGCACTGCGGCCGTGCCCTGGACCTGGCCCGCGAAAGCCTGCGGCTGGCACGGGACTCCGGCATCGGCGAGGGTGCCTCGGCGATGCTCGCCTCCCTCGCGGAGGCCTCGGCCGGGGACGTCGACCGGGCCCTGGCCCTCGCCCGGGAGGCGGCGGACCACGCCGAGGTCGACGGCGACCAGATGTACCTGTCCCGGGCCCTGGCGGCGCTGGGCTACGCCCAGTTGGTGGCCGGCGACCCGGCCGCCACCGTCCGTTCGCTGCGCCGGGTGCGGGAGCTGGAGCAGGGCCTCGGCATCAACGACCCCGGGCGCGGCCGCTGGCACGGCGACCTCGCCGAGGCCCTGGTCCGCATCGGCGAGCCGGGCGAGGCCCAGGACGTCATCGACACGACCCGGGCGCACGCGCTGCGGCTGGGCCGGCAGAGCGTGCTGGCCGTCCTCGACCGGGCCGAGGCGCTGGTGCGGGCGGCACGCGGCGAACACGAGGCCGCTGTCGTCCGGCTGACGTCCGTGCAGGACCGGCTCGGCCGGCTCGGGTACGGCCTGGAGGAGGCCCGGGCCGCCTTCGCGCTGGCCCGGCTGCGCGCCCAGGCCGCCGCCGCCCCCCGCACCGGCGCCAGGCCCCTGCCGGGACCGGCGTCGTACGACGAGGCCGCCCGGCTGTTCCGGCGCTGCCGTGCGCTGCCCTGGCTGCGGCAGGTCGACGCGGCCGCCACGGCCGGTCCCACGGCCGTGGAGCCGGCCGCCACCGCGCCGGCCGTCGCCCTCGACGCGCTGGAGGGCCTGGCCGCGATGGAGCGTCAGGTCGCCTCGCTGGTGATGGAGGGTGCGACCAACCGGGAGATCGCGGGGCGTCTGTTCATCAGCGTCAAGACCGTCGAGGCCACCCTCACCCGGGTCTACCGCAAGCTCGGCATCCGCTCCCGCGTGGACATCGTCCGGCTGGCCGCGGGTCGCCGAACGACCTGACCCCACCTGGGTTCACGGCGTCCGACCGAGGGTTATCCCTGCCCAACTCCCTTAGGGGGTTCCCTCATTGGGAGCCCCCTCGTCCGGGCTCTAGCTTGGGGGCGTGCCGCTCGCCGGGCACACGGAGATCCGAACAACGGCGTCAGGGTCCCCGTGCACCACCACCCGCGCGACCCCCCACCGGCAACTCCCCAAGGAGACCCATGTTCGGGCTCAACGCTGCCAAGAAGGCCGCCGCCGTCGTCGCGGCGACCGCTGCCGCCGCCACGACCGCGCTGCTCGCCGCCCCCACGGCCGTCGCCGCGCCCCAGCCGATCGTCGGCGGTACCACGACCACGACGTCCGCGTACCCGTTCGTCATGCAGATCACCGACGCCTCGCAGAACCAGTTCTGCGGCGGCACGCTGGTCTCGCCCACGAAGGTCGTCACCGCCGCGCACTGCATGGTCGGTGAGACCACCAGCAGCGTGCGCGTCGTCGGTGGCCGCACCTACCTCAACGGCACCAACGGCACGGTCGCCAGAGTCAGCAAGATATGGATCCACCCGAGCTACACCGGCGTCAACAAGGGCGACGACCTGGCCGTGCTGACGCTGTCGACGTCGATGCCGTACACCACGGCGAAGTACGTCTCCTCCTCCCAGACCTCGGTGTACGCGGCCGGCACCACCGCCCGCATCCTCGGATGGGGCGACACCTCCGAGAACGGCAGCGCCTCCAACCAGCTGCGCACCGCGACCGTACCGACCGTGTCCGACTCCAGCTGCGCGAGCGCCTACGGCTCCGACTTCGTGCAGAGCGACATGGTGTGCGCCGGAAAGACCACCGGCGGCGTGGACACCTGCCAGGGCGACAGCGGCGGCCCCCTGCTCATCGGGGGCGTCCTGGCAGGCATCACTTCCTGGGGCGAAGGCTGCGCCCAGGCCGGTCACCCGGGTGTCTACACCCGGCTGACCACCTTCTCCAACCTGGTCACGACGCAGATCAACTCGTGACCGGCCACTAGCTCCTGAGTACCCCTCAGGTGAATGACCAGGGGGCGTTGCGGGCCTCCACGAGCGGCCCGCAACGCCCCCTCTCCATGGCCCCGGCCGGGTCGCGGTGCTCGAATGGGCGGCTCCTGTCCGCTGGTCGTGGCGATCGCGTTCGGCGTCGGCCCGCTGGTCGAGCGGTCGGTGACGGTGCACCTGACGGTGAAGCCGGCGGGCGTCGCGCATCCGGTGCACCTGGGCGTCCAGGGGCGTGGTGTTCTTCGCCGCCCTCCTGCCGCGGTTCGTGGCCCACGCGGCGGACCACGTGCCCCCGCAGACGCCGCTGTTGGGCCTGGCGCCGAT
Source organism: Streptomyces sp. NPDC012466 (assembly GCF_042955215.1). Classification (NCBI taxonomy): domain Bacteria; kingdom Bacillati; phylum Actinomycetota; class Actinomycetes; order Kitasatosporales; family Streptomycetaceae; genus Streptomyces; species Streptomyces sp. NPDC012466. The sequence goes on from NZ_JBIBEQ010000001.1 coordinate 1,145,888, forward strand.
CTCGGTCGGCCCGGGCGTGACGGTGGCGGTGACGGGCCGGGCGGACCGAGCCGCCGCTCCGGTCAGGTGCGCACGAGGCCGAACCGGATGTCGTACGACGCCCGCGGGTGCATGACGCGCAGCATCCGCTCCCCCTCGGCGGTGACCTCCTCCCGCTGGGCCCGGGTGAGGCGTCCGAAGGGCTCGATCACCAGCGCGTCCTCCTCCAGCCGCCACAGCCCCGCGAGGAAGCCGTCGACCAGGAGCGTGCGGTAGGCCAGGTTTCCCTTCCACGAGCGGCCTCGGTGCTCGGGCGGGATGACGCGGGTGCGGTCGGCGTGCGAGAGCAGCAGGTTGTCGAACTCGGGGAGGAAGCGCGGCGGCGCGGGGGTGTCCGGGCCGGGGCGGGGGGCGTCCGGTAGGTCGAAGAGTTCGACGCCGCTCTCGTCCCGGAAGGTCACGAGCCGGGGGCGGAGGCGTTCGAAGGCGTCGCGCAGCCGGGTCATTCCGGCCCAGGTCTGCATGTCCTTCACGGAGGCCGGGCCGAACGCGGCGAGGTAGCGCAAGGCGACCGCGTCGGGCGTGGGGGCCGGTTCCGCGGGCCGCCCGAGCCAGTGCTCGGCGGTGGTGAGACTGACCTGCCCGCTGCGCTCCCACAGGCCGCGCGGAGTGACCTGCACGAGCGGGAGCCGGCAGCGGGCGGCGACCGCCAGGGCCTGCGGATCGGCGTCGGGCCACTCCTTGAGCAGGGCCTCGCGCAGCTGCTTCATGGTGCGGGGCTCGGCCTCGACCAGGTCGCGGGCGAGCCCGGCGAGCCGGTCGAGGTCGACCCCGGCGAGTCCGGCACGGAAGTTGACCAGCTCCCGGTCCCGGGCGGGCTGCACCAGTGGCCGCAGGGTGAGGCAGTCGTCCGCGGTGTGGGTGTGGATGGTGGAGCGCATCGTGACGATCCGGACGACCTCGCGGTCCGCCATCGGCCGGGACAACGCCTCGGGGGTGAACCCGTCGAGCCGGGCGGCGAGTGCGTAGTACGGCGGCTTGACGTTCTGCGCCTGGAGCCCGAGCAGGTGCTCGACGGCCGCCGAGACGGAGAGCCGGGCGGGGCGCAGGAGCAGCTGCCTATCGAGGGTCGCGCGGTTGAGGGCACGCGTGCCGAGCAGGGGTGCCGTGCCGGTGACGCTCCGCTTGGTGTTCGTCATGGAAGGCACGGTAGCGGGGCTTGCGGACAGGTTCTGGCCGCGACGTACGGGGCGAGCAGCGGGGGTTGTGGTTCTCGTACGCCGCGTCTCCTGCTCCTGTTCCGCCGCCTGATCAGGCCTGCGGTGATGTTGCGGGCTGGTCCTCCCCGGCGGGGTGGGCGCGGCGCTTTCTCCCTGGCGAGGTGGGCGCGGCGCCGGTGCATCCCGGCTGCCTCTCGGTCGGGCGTGCGCGGCCGGGAACCACACACCGCCCGCGAGTCGGCCTGGCGCCGAGCCCTGATCTCACCGCAGCCGATCTCACCGCAGCCGCCCGCGCCCCGGCCGCCCGGCAGCGTCGCCCCGCCGGACCGGGACGAGCCGGCCGAGGTGGCGAGCGTCGTGGAGGCGGCCCTGTACCGCGACGGCGTGCGCGTCGCCTCCCCCGCCACGCCGGCCGACACCTGCCGCGAACGCCGCGAGCAGCCGGCCGGCACGGCGTGGAGCTCGCCGAGAAGGCCATCCGCTCCAGCGGTCCGGACCGGACGCTGGTCCACCCGACCATGCTGACCAAGGACCCCGCCCGGGGCAGCTACTGCGTCGGAGAGCGTCTGCCGATGAGGGGCCACCCGAAGATCAGCCGCGCGGACGTCGCCGGCTTCCCGCACAGGGCGGCCCGCGGCACCGAGTGGAGCCGGCGCGACGCCGTCAGCACGGACTGACGGCCTCCGGGCAGGTTGTTACGTCCGCCGCGCCGCCGGGTACTCAGCAGTGCGTTCCCGGCACCCGCACCACACGCTCCACTCGGGAGATCCGATGCTCCGACTTCCGCCCCGACCAGAACGCGCCGCCCCCCATGAGTGACAGCACCGGACGGACGGTGGAGGGCATGGAACGAGGCGCGGACCCGACGCGGTCGGCTCTGATCGTGATCGACATGATCAACACCTACGACCACGAGGACGCCGAGCTCCTCGTGCCGTCCGTCGAAGAGATCGTGCCCGTCCTGACCGAGCTGCTCGGCCGGGCCCGCGAGGCGGACGTTCCCGTGATCTACGTGAACGACAACTTCGGGCTGTGGCGCTCGCACCACGGAGAGCTGCTGGACGCGGCCCTGTCCCAGCCGAACGCCCACCTGATCGAGCCGATCCGGCCCGACGACCAGTCGCTCTTCGTCATGAAGGCCCGCCACTCGGTCTTCTTCGAGACGCCCCTGTCGTACCTCCTGTGGAGCCTGAACGTCGGGCACGTGGTCCTGACCGGGCAGGTCACCGAGCAGTGCGTCCTCTACTCCGCCCTGGACGCACACATCCGTCACCTGGAGGTGACGGTGCCGAAGGACGCCGTCGCCTCCATCCACCCCCATCTGGCGTCCGCGGCGCTGGAGATGATGGAGCGCAACATGGGCGCCCGGATCATCACGGCGAAGGAGACCGACTTCGCGCCCCACGCCCCGTGAGAAGCCGAGCCGGCCCTTTGCCGCGCCGCCCTTACCTGACTAGGGTCAGAGAATGGCGAGGGAGCAGGTGGAGCAGGTACGGCGGTTCAACCGGACGGTCGCCGAGCGGGTGGGAGTGCTGCACGACCGGTATCTGGGCGGGGCCCGTCCCTACGGGCAGGCCCGGCTGCTCTGGCAGATCGGCGACGGCGGCACGCACGACGTGCGCGGCGTACGGGAGCGGCTCGGTCTCGACTCCGGCTATGTGAGCCGGCTGCTGCGGGCGCTCGAGCGCGACGGTCTGGTCGCCGTCGAGCCCCACCCCCGCGACCGGCGGGTCCGCACCGTGCGGCTGACCGAGGCCGGGCAGCGGGAGCGTGCTCTGCTCGACGACCGCAGCGACGCACTCGCCGCCTCGCTCCTCGAACCGCTCGACGCCCGGCAGCGGGAGCGACTGACCGCCGCCATGGCCGAGGTCGAGCGGTTGCTGACCGCCTCGACGGTCTCCCTGGAAGAGGTCGACCCCGGCCACCCGGACGCCGCGTACTGCCTGCGGTCCTACGCCGCCGAGCTGCGGGAGCTCTTCGACGGCGGCTTCGACCCCGCGCACAGCCTGCTGCCCGACCCGGGCGAGCTGCGGGCGCCGCGCGGGGTGTTCCTCGTCGCCCGGTTGCACGGCGAGCCTGTGGGCTGCGCCGGGCTCAAGCTGCCGGCCGGGGCCCCCGCGGAGATCAAGCGGTTGTGGGTCCACCCCCGGACCCGGGGACTGGGCCTGGCCCGCCGCCTGCTGTCCGAACTCGAGGCCCGCGCCGCCCGGCACGGCAGCGACCGGGTGCGGCTCGACACCAACAAGGCCCTGGAAGCGGCCACTCGTCTCTACCGCGGCAGCGGGTACATCGAGGTCCCCGCCTTCAACGACGAGCCCTACGCCCACCACTGGTTCGAGAAGCGGCTGTAGAACGGCGGGTGCACCGAGGTCGGCGGCGGTCGCGGCGCAGGCGTCAGGCGGCCGAGCCGGCTTCGACCACCGCTCCGGTGTCGGCGTCGGCATCGGTGTCCTCGTCCGGCACCGGGCGCAGGTAGGCGGTGATCTGCTTGCCGTCGCCGAGGGGTGCGACGGCGACATCGGTGCTGACCGTGTGCACCACGTGCATCCCGTGGCCGCCGAAGCGCTGCCCGTCGCGCTGCCTGACCACCGGCCGTTCCGCCGAGGTGTCCCACACCGTGACGGCCAGTTCGTCGTCGGACAGCAGAAGGATCATCCCGCAGGGGCCGGGAGCGTGCCGGATCGCGTTGGTGACCAGTTCGCTGACGACCAGTTCGGCGTCGATCGCCAGCGGGGCCGGTACGGGAGGGCGGCCGGTGCGCGGTACGTACGCCAGGAATGCCTGCAGGGCCCGGCGCGCCTCGACAGCGCAAGCTGCGCCTTCTGCCCAGACCGCGCCGCAGCGCAGGTGGGTCTGCTCGTCCGCGCCCGGCTCATCTGCCGCCTGCTTCATAAGCGGGATGACCATATGGGGGGGCTCTTTCGTTGTTGTTCGTGTTGCTCAGGGGTCTTTCGGTCGTTCGCCTACCCCGGCGTGGACCGCGCATACTGCCGGCGGCCCGCCGTTCCGGTGTGCTCTGCGCCGCAGTCGCCCAGCCGCGTTCCCCGGTCGTCCTTCCCGGTCGTCCTTCCCGGTGGCGACGGCCGAGGCGGACAGGAGCGTCGCGGCGGCGAGGCTGCCCCAGAGGGCGGTCGGGCCGTGGGGGGCCAGAGCGGTGATGACCGTCGGGGAGACGGCGAGGCCGAGGCCCGAGGAGAGCTCGAAGCGGGCGAGGGTGCGGCCCAGGGCGTGGGCGGGGGCGAGGTGGGTGACCAGCGCGATGGCGCTGCCCGCGTAGAGGATCTCGCCGAGGGTGCAGACCACGGACACCGCGGCGACGGCCGGGGCGCCCCAGCCGGACCCCAGGGAGGCGGCCGCGAGGAAGCCGAGGTAGGACGCGGTGAGGACGACGCCGGCGAGCGCCAGGACGGTCCGCCGGGCGAAGCGGGACATCAGGACGGTGAGCGGCACCTGCAGGGTGACCACCAGGACCGTGTTGGTCACGAAGACGGCCGCCGACCACACCGGTGACGCGTGCAACTGGGTCACCAGGATCAGCGGGAGCGCGATCTCGGGGACGTTGAGGCAGAAGACGTAGACGACGTTGGCGGCCGGCAGCGCGCGCATCCGGGGCGCGGGACGGTGGGCCGGGTCGTCGTCCGGCGCGGCGGCCGGGTGCGCGCGCAGGTGGACCGACCAGGCCAGGGCCGCCGCGGTGAGACAGGCGAGTCCGGTGACGGCGGCCAGCGCCCGCAGGGCGGGGGCGCCGCCGGTCAGGCACACGGTGGCGACGAGCGCGCCCACGCCCAGGCCGGCGTTGCGCAGGGCGCGGCCCGCGGCGAGAGCGGCGTCGCGTTCCCGGCCGTGGGAGACCGTGGCCACGACGGCCGCGTGTGCGGCGGGCCATGCCTGGTTGCCGACGCCGAGGAAGAGCGCCGCCGTCGCGAACGTCCAGACGTGCCCCGAGGGGGTGGCCAGCAGCAGTGCGACACCCAGGACACGCACCAGCATCGACGCGGCCACGACCGTGCTGCGGGCGCCCCGGTCCAGCCAGCGGCCGACCGCGGGCATGCACACCAGGCCCGCGACGATGCCGGCTGTCATGGCGAGGCCGGTGACCGGTGCGGACAGCCGCAGCACCAGCACTCCGTAGAGCAGCAGGAAGGGCCGCAGCAGGCCGGTGCCGAGCGCGTCCACGGCGAGGGCGACGGCGTAGCGGGGGCCTCCGCAGGCGCGGACGAGGGCGCGGGGCCGGATCTTGGTGGTGGTTGCCATGGCGTCACGGTGCGTGCGGCGGCCGGTCCGGGCACGTCGCTTGACGGTCATCGTCAACCGTCGCCGGCTCCGGGCACCCGGCCCCTGATGATGGGGGGATGACGTTGAGGATCGACATCGGCGGACTGCCGTCCGGGGGTCTGCGGTTCGCCGCCTCCCCGCTGGCCGAGCTGACCGCGATGCTGCACGTCCTGGCCGAACCCGGGCATCATCCGCAGCACTCCGGCTGGGCCGCGGACGTCTGGGCCGGGCTGCGGCCGGAGCTGGCCGAGCGGCTCAGGGAGGCCGAGTTCCTCTGGCGGTCCTCACAGGCCGACTTCCTGCTCCCCGCCCGGCCCCGGCCGACCCTCGCCGAGGAGCTGGACGACGTGGACCGGATCGACGACGACACGTATGTGACCGCCGCACTCGTCACGACGTGCGGCAGTACCCGGGCCCCCCTCGGCGCGCCGTCGCCGCTGGCCGACGCGGCCGCGCGCGAGCGCGCCCTGGACCTGGCCCAGGCCCGCGGCCTGCGGCAGGAGGCCTTCGCGGAGCGGCTGCTCACCGACCCGGCGGCCGTGCGGGCCCGTGTGCGCCACACCCTCGAACAGTGCGCCGAAGCCTTCTTCGACGCGGCCTGGGCGGGCGTCGCGGTGCGGCTCGCCACCGACCTGCGCGTGAAGAACGACCTGCTGAGGCGCCAGGGCATCGGGGCGGCTCTGGCATCGGTCTCCGGGGCGGTCACCCTGGCGCCGGACGGTGACTGCATCGTCGTGGACAAGCTGCAGGACAAGGCGACCACCGCCGACGGCACCGGGGTGACCTTCATTCCCAGCGTCCACGGCCGCCCGCACCTGGTGGCGGTCCACGCGCCGGGGTGGCAGCCGGTGGTGCAGTACCCGGTGGCCGAGCCGGATCCGTCGGAGCCGGTGCCGCTGGACACGGTCACCCTGCGGCTGGAGGCGCTCGCGCATCCGGTACGGCTGCGGCTCCTGCGCACCCTGGCCCGCGGCCCGCACACCACCGGCGAGCTGGCCCACGTCTGGGGACTCACGCCTCCGGAGGTCTCCCGCCACCTGGCCCTGCTGCGCCGGGCGGGCCTGCTCACCACCCGCCGGCACGGCCGTTACGTCCGCAACACCCTCGACGTGCCCGCGCTGACGGCACTGGGCACCGACCTGCTGACGGCCGTACTGCGCTGAGCCGCCGCGGCCCGGCACGGCGCTCTCCCAACGAAACCCGCCCCCACGGGCGGATCGGTCGCTAGCATGAGCGACGATCCCGGCCGCGACGGCGGGGAGAGCGAGGTCACAGTCAGGGCGAGGGCAAGGTCACAGCCGCACCCTCTGCTGCTCGTTCGTGTCCGTGACCTAGCATCCGAGCATGACGGTCCTGCCTGACGACGGGCTTGAACTGGCCGGCGAGTTCCCTGACGTGCCCCATGAGCAGTGGCAGCGCCTTGTGGCGGGTGTGCTGCGCAAATCGGGCAAGGACGTCGAGGGGGCCGAGGCCGAGGAAGCCCTGTCCACCGCGTTGGAGGACGGGTTGCGTACCCGCCCCCTCTACACCGCCCGTGACTCCGCACCCGAGCCGGGTTTCCCCGGTTTCGCCCCCTTTGTGCGCGGTGGCCGTGCCGAGGGGAACACGGTCGGCGGCTGGGACGTACGGCAACGGCACTCCGCGGCCGACCGTGACGCGGTGCTCGGTGACCTCGAGAACGGTGTCACCTCTCTCTGGCTGACGGTCGGGGAGGGCGGCATCGCGGTGCCGGACCTCGGCCGGGTCCTCGACGGCGTCTATCTCGATCTGGCGCCCGTCGTCCTCGACGCGGGGTGTGAAACCGAGCCCGCCGCGCGGGAGTTGCTGCGGGTGTACGAGGAGCGGGGTGTCGCCCGGGACGCGGCGCGCGGCAATCTGGGCGCGGATCCGCTCGGGCACGAGGCCCGCACCGGCCGGCCCGGCGATGCCGCGCCTGCGGCGGAGCTCGCGCGGCTGTGCGCCGGGCAGTACCCGGGGCTGCGGGCGCTGACCGTGGACGCGCTGCCCTATCACGAGGCCGGTGGTTCGGCGGCCCAGGAGCTGGGCTGCTCGCTGGCCACCGCGGTGGCGTATCTGCGGGAGCTGACCGGGGCCGGGCTGGATGTCGAACAGGCCTGTGGGCAACTGGAGTTCCGGTACGCGGCGACCGCCGACCAGTTCCTGACGATCGCCAAGCTGCGCGCCGCGCGCCGGCTGTGGGCCCGGGTGGCCGAGGTCTGCGGGGCACCGCGCGCGGGAGCGCAGCTCCAGCACGTCGTCACCTCGCCGGTGATGATGACGCGCCGCGACCCGTGGGTGAACATGCTGCGCACCACCATCGCCACGCTGGCCGCCGGGGCCGGCGGTGCCGACGCGGTGACCGTGCTGCCCTTCGACCACGCCCTCGGCCTGCCGGACGCGTTCGCGCGGCGGATCGCCCGCAACACCTCCACCATCCTCATCGAGGAGTCGCACCTGTCCCGGGTCATCGACCCGGCGGGCGGCTCCTGGTACGTGGAGCGGCTCACCGACGAACTCGCCCACGCCGGCTGGGAGTTCTTCCAGCGGATCGAGCGGCTCGGCGGCATGGCGGCCGCCCTGCGCTCGGGCGACGTCGGGCGGGATCTCGCCGAGACCTGGCAGGCCCGCACGGCCGGGCTGGCCAAGCGGCGCGAACCCGTCACCGGTGTCAGCGAGTTCCCGTTCCTCGCGGAGAAGCCGGTCGTCCGCGCGAGCGCGCCCGAGCCGCGCTCCGGAGGGCTGCCGCGCGTACGCCGTGACGAGGCGTACGAGACACTGCGCGCCCGGTCCGACGCCCACCTCGCCGCGACCGGCTCCCGGCCCCGGATCTACCTCGCCGCGCTCGGCCCGGCCGCCGCGCACACCGCACGCCTCACCTTCGCCTCGAACCTCTTCCAGGCCGGCGGCATCGAGCCGGTCACGGAGGGCACCTTCGAGGAGAGCGGGGCGACGGAGGCCGTGCTGTGCTCCAGCGACGCGCTGTACGCGGAGCGGGCCGAGGCCACCGTCCAGGAGCTGAAGGCCGCCGGGGCACGGCATGTGTTCCTCGCGGGCCGCCCCGGGGAGTACCCCGGTGTCGACGACCACGTCTTCGCGGGCTGCGACGCCGTGGCCGTGCTGTCCGCGACCCTCGACCGCATGGGAGTGTCCTGATGTCCGCCCCTACCGGCCCGTCCGTCCCCGACTTCTCCGGGATCGAGCTGGGCACCCCGGCCCCCGACGGTGGCGCCGACGAGTGGCGCACGGCGGTCAAGAACGCGTCCGGCGGGGACGACCTGCTCTGGGAGACCCCGGAGGGCATCGCCGTCAAACCGCTCTACACCGGCCGTGACCTGGAGGGCCTGGACTTCCTGGACACCTACCCGGGTGCGGCGCCGTTCCTGCGCGGCCCGTACCCGACGATGTACGCCAACCAGCCCTGGACCATCCGCCAGTACGCCGGCTTCTCCACGGCCGAGGAGTCCAACGCGTTCTACCGGCGCAACCTCGCGGCCGGGCAGAAGGGTCTGTCGGTCGCCTTCGACCTGCCCACGCACCGGGGTTACGACAGCGACCACCCGCGGGTGACCGGTGACGTCGGCATGGCGGGCGTGGCGATCGACTCGATCTACGACATGCGGCAGCTGTTCGACGGCATCCCGCTGGACAAGATGACCGTGTCGATGACGATGAACGGCGCCGTGCTGCCGGTGCTCGCGCTGTACATCGTGGCGGCGGAGGAACAGGGCGTGCCGCCGGAGAAGCTGGCGGGGACCATCCAGAACGACATCCTCAAGGAGTTCATGGTCCGCAACACCTACATCTATCCGCCGAAGCCGTCGATGCGGATCATCTCCGACATCTTCGCCTTCACCTCGCAGCGGATGCCGCGCTACAACTCCATCTCCATCTCCGGCTACCACATCCAGGAGGCGGGTGCGACGGCCGATCTGGAGCTGGCGTACACGCTCGCGGACGGCGTGGAGTACATCCGCGCGGGACGTGAAGCCGGCCTGGACGTGGACGCGTTCGCGCCCCGACTGTCGTTCTTCTGGGCGATCGGCATGAACTTCTTCATGGAGATCGCCAAACTGCGGGCGGCGCGCCTGCTGTGGGCGAAGCTGGTGAGGCAGTTCGACCCGCAGAACGCCAAGTCGCTGTCCCTGCGCACCCATTCGCAGACCTCGGGCTGGTCGCTGACCGCGCAGGACGTCTTCAACAACGTGACGCGCACCTGCGTCGAGGCCATGGCGGCCACCCAGGGCCACACGCAGTCGCTGCACACCAACGCCCTCGACGAGGCGCTCGCCCTGCCCACCGACTTCTCGGCGCGCATCGCCCGCAACACGCAGCTGCTGCTCCAGCAGGAATCCGGCACGACCCGCGTGATCGACCCGTGGGGCGGCAGCGCGTACGTGGAGAAGCTGACGTACGACCTGGCCCGGCGCGCCTGGCAGCACATCGAGGAGGTCGAGGCCGCGGGCGGCATGGCCAAGGCCATCGACGCGGGCATCCCCAAGCTGCGCATCGAGGAGGCCGCGGCGCGCACGCAGGCCCGGATCGACTCGGGCCGCCAGCCCGTCATCGGCGTCAACAAGTACCGGGTGGAGACCGACGAGCAGATCGACGTCCTGAAGGTCGACAACTCCTCCGTGCGGGCGCAGCAGATCGAGAAGCTGCGGCGGCTGCGCGCGGAGCGGGACGAGCGGGCCTGCCAGGACGCGCTGGACGCGCTGACCCGGGCCGCCGGCGGCGGGGGCAACCTGCTGGAGCTGGCGGTGCACGCGGCCCGCGCCAAGGCCACGGTCGGGGAGATCTCCGACGCCCTGGAGAAGGTGTACGGCCGGCACGCGGGGCAGATCCGTACGATCTCCGGCGTGTACCGCAACGAAGCAGGGGAGTCTCCGTCCGTGGACCGCACCCGAGCGCTGGTCTCCGACTTCGAGGAGGCCGAGGGCCGCCGTCCGCGCATCCTGGTCGCGAAGATGGGCCAGGACGGCCACGACCGCGGCCAGAAGGTGATCGCCACGGCCTTCGCCGACCTCGGTTTCGACGTGGACGTCGGCCCGTTGTTCCAGACGCCCGCCGAGGTGGCCCGGCAGGCCGTCGAGGCGGACGTGCACATCGTCGGCGTCTCCTCGCTGGCGGCCGGTCACCTCACCCTCGTCCCGGCGCTGCGCGAGGCACTGGCCGAGGAGGGCCGCGAGGACATCGTGATCGTGGTCGGCGGCGTGATCCCGCCGCAGGACGTGCCGACGCTGCTGGAGATGGGCGCCGCGGCCGTCTTCCCGCCCGGGACGGTGATCCCGGACGCGGCGTACGACCTGGTGAAGCGGCTGTCGGACGACCTCGGGCACGACCTGTGATCGATGTCGACGCGTATGTGAAGGGCGTGCTCGACGGGAAGCGGGCGATCATCGCCCGTGCCATCACACTCGTCGAGTCGACCCGGCCGCAACACCGCGCGCTGGCCCAGGAGTTGCTGACCGCGCTGCTGCCGCACAGCGGCCGGGCCCGGCGGATCGGCGTCAGCGGGGTGCCCGGCGTAGGCAAGTCGACGTTCATCGACGCGTTCGGCACGCTGCTGACCTCGCTCGGGCACCGGGTGGCGGTCCTCGCCGTCGACCCGTCCTCCAGCCGTACGGGCGGCTCCATCCTGGGCGACAAGACCCGGATGGAGCGCCTGGCCGTGGACCCGGCGGCGTTCGTACGCCCCTCCCCCACCGCCGGCACGCTGGGCGGGGTCGCCAAGGCCACGCGCGAGTCGATCGTGGTGATGGAAGCGGCCGGCTACGACGTGGTCCTGGTGGAGACGGTCGGCGTGGGCCAGTCCGAGACGGCCGTGGCGAACATGGTCGACTCCTTCCTGCTGCTCACCCTGGCCCGCACGGGTGACCAGCTCCAGGGCATCAAGAAGGGCGTCCTGGAGCTGGCCGACGTGATCGCCGTCAACAAGGCGGACGGCCCGCACGAGCGTGACGCCCGTGCCGCCGCGCGGGAACTGGCGGGCGCGCTGCGGCTGATGCACGGCAAGGACGCGTTCTGGACCCCGCCGGTCCTGCACTGCAGCGCCCGCGAGTCGACGGGCCTGGACACCGTGTGGGAGCGCCTGGAACAGCACCGCACCCTGCTGGACTCCACCGGCCGCCTCACCGCCAAGCGCCGCGATCAGCAGGTCGACTGGACCTGGAGCATGGTCCGCGACGAACTCCTCGGCCGCCTCACCGCCGATCCGGCGGTACGGGCGCTGGCGCCGGTGCTGGAGCGGCGGGTCCGGGAGGGCGAGCTGACCCCGACGCTGGCCGCGGAGCGGATCCTCGGCGCGCTCGGGGGTTCCGGGGCGGCGGGTTCCTGAAGCGGCAGCCGGCCGTACGGCGATTTCGCATACCCGGCTTGCATGACTATGCAAAGTGATACATACTCTTTCTATGTCCAAGGTCCTCACCTCCCTGCCCGCCGGCGAGCGCGTCGGCATCGCCTTCTCGGGCGGTCTCGACACCTCCGTCGCGGTCGCGTGGATGCGCGACAAGGGCGCCGTCCCGTGCACCTACACCGCCGACATCGGCCAGTACGACGAGCCCGACATCGCCTCGGTGCCCGGCCGTGCCCAGACCTACGGCGCCGAGATCGCGCGTCTGGTCGACTGCCGCGCGGCACTGGTCGAGGAGGGCCTGGCCGCGCTGACCTGCGGCGCGTTCCACATCCGCTCGGGCGGGCGGGCGTACTTCAACACCACCCCGCTCGGCCGCGCCGTCACCGGCACGCTGCTGGTCCGGGCGATGCTGGAGGACGACGTCCAGATCTGGGGCGACGGCTCGACCTTCAAGGGCAACGACATCGAGCGGTTCTACCGCTACGGCCTGCTCGCCAACCCGCACCTGCGGATCTACAAGCCCTGGCTGGACGCGGCCTTCGTGACCGAGCTCGGCGGCCGCAAGGAAATGTCGGAGTGGCTGCTCGCCCACGGCCTGCCCTACCGGGACAGCACGGAGAAGGCGTACTCCACGGACGCCAACATCTGGGGCGCCACCCACGAGGCCAAGACCCTGGAGCACCTGGACACCGGCGTCGAGACCGTCGAGCCGATCATGGGCGTGAAGTTCTGGGACCCGTCGGTCGAGATCGCCGCCGAGGACGTCACCATCGGCTTCGTCGAGGGCCGCCCGGTGGCGGTCAACGGCAAGGAGTTCGCCTCCCCCGTCGACCTGGTGATGGAGGCCAACGCCATCGGCGGCCGGCACGGCCTGGGCATGTCGGACCAGATCGAGAACCGCATCATCGAGGCCAAGAGCCGCGGCATCTACGAGGCCCCGGGCATGGCGCTGCTGCACGCCGCCTACGAGCGGCTGGTCAACGCCATCCACAACGAGGACACCGTCGCCCAGTACCACACCGAGGGCCGGCGCCTCGGCCGGCTGATGTACGAGGGCCGCTGGCTGGACCCGCAGGCACTGATGATCCGCGAGTCGCTCCAGCGCTGGGTCGGCGCGGCCGTCACCGGCGAGGTGACGCTGCGGCTGCGGCGCGGTGAGGACTACTCGATCCTCGACACCACGGGCCCGGCGTTCAGCTACCACCCGGACAAGCTGTCCATGGAGCGCACCGAGGACTCCGCGTTCGGCCCGGTGGACCGGATCGGCCAGCTCACCATGCGCAACCTGGACATCGCCGACTCCCGCGCCAAGCTGGAGCAGTACGCCGGCATCGGCCTGATCGGCACCGGCAGCCCCACCATCGGCGCCTCCCAGGCCGCCGCGACCGGGCTGATCGGCACCATGCCGGAGCTGCCCCAGGGCGGCGCCGAGGCCATCGCCTCCCGCGGCGCGGTCTCGGAGGAGGACGCCTGGCTGGACCGCGCGGCGATGGAGTCCGGCACGGACTGAGCCCACGGCACCGCCGGGAGGCCGGCCCGACATCGCGTCGGGCCGGCCTCCTCGCGCGCAGCCCGTACGGCACAGGGGCCGGCTCCGTGAAGCCCCCCTCACCGACCCTGGGCCGACGCGCCTGCGGTGGACACCTCCTGCGGCAGGCATCCTTCGACAACCCGCTGTTGCCCCATGGCGAAGGCGTCGACCCGCTCGGAGGCGCTTCCGTGGTCTCCTTCCTTCGTCCAGGAGGTCTTGTCGACGGCGCGGACGAGGGCCGTACGCAGCTCGTCGACGTCCCCTGACTCGAACACGACCGTCCCGTCCGGGGCGGCACCCGCGAGTTCCGCTCCGGCCAGGCAGTCCGCCTGCAATGCGCCGTCGATCGACCGCACTCGGACATCGAGACGGTTCTGAACCGCGTGCCCCCACTCGTGCGTGACGACCAGGTCCACGAACGCGTCTCCGTACCGGTAGCCGGAGCGCACGAGGTCGGTGTCCCAGTCGACGTAGTCCTCGCTCGTCGGGCAGTAGAAGGCGTTGTCGTCGGCCGGCGACCGCCCGTCACAGGTGGGGGCGCTCGGCGAAGCGCCGTCGTACGCGCCCAGGACCGTGGGCGGGACGTAGCCGCGCGTTCAGCGTGTCGTGCCGGCCATCTCCCGGGCGGGGGTGTCGAGGGCGTCGAGGCCGCGCAGGATGTCCTCCACGCGCTGCCTGGCGTCGCCGAAGAGCATCTGGGTGTTCTCGCGGAAGAACAGCGGGTTCTGCACGCCCGCGTAGCCGGCGGCCATGGAGCGCTTGAAGACGATCACATTGGCCGCCTCCCACACGTGCAGGACCGGCATGCCGGCGATGGGGCTGGACGGGTTGTCGGTGGCGGCCGGGTTGACCGTGTCGTTGGCGCCGATGACCAGGACGACCGAGGTGGCGGCGAAGTCGTCGTTGATCTCGTCCATCTCCAGGACGATGTCGTACGGCACGTTGGCCTCGGCGAGCAGCACGTTCATGTGCCCGGGCAGCCGGCCGGCGACGGGGTGGATGCCGAAGCGCACCTCCACGCCCCGCTCGCGCAGCTTGCGCGCCAGTTCGGCGACCGGGTACTGGGCCTGGGCGACGGCCATGCCGTAGCCCGGCGTGATGATGACGGAGGTGGCGTCGCGGAGCAGTTCGGCGGTCTCCTCGGCGTTGATCTCCCGGTGCTCGCCCTGCTCACCGTCGTCGGCGGTCGCCGCCGGTGTGCCGAATCCGCCCGCGATCACCGAGATGAAGGAGCGGTTCATCGCCTTGCACATGATGTACGACAGGTAGGCACCGGAGGAGCCGACCAGCGCGCCGGTGACGATGAGCAGGTTGTTGGCGAGCAGGAAGCCCGAGGCGGCGGCGGCCCAGCCGGAGTAGCTGTTGAGCATGGAGACGACCACCGGCATGTCACCGCCGCCGATGGAGGCGACCAGGTGCGCGCCGAGGGCGAGGGCGATCACGGTGACCGCGATGAGCAGGCCGATACCGGGGCGTACGACGAACGCCACCGTGAGCCCCACGAACGCGACGAGCGCGCCGATGTTGAGGACGTGCTTGCCGGGCAGCGTCAGCGGGCGGGAGTTGATGCGGGCCGAGAGCTTCAGGTAGGCGACGACGGAACCCGTGAAGGTGACGGCGCCGATGAACACCCCGATGAACACTTCGGCGTGGTGGATGCCCAGCAGCGAACCCGAGAGTTCGGCGTCGACGTCCAGGTAGCCGTTCCAGCCGACGAACGTGGCGGCGAGGCCGACGAGGCTGTGCATGATGGCGATCAGCTCCGGCATGCCGGTCATCTCGACGACCCGGGCCCGCCACAGGCCGATGCCCGCGCCGAGGGCCGTGGCGACGGCGATCAGCACGAGCCCGGTCGCGGTGATGCTGCGGGAGGCGAGCCCGACCGTGGCGGCCAGGGCGACGACCATGCCCGCGATGCCCCAGACGACTCCGGAACGCGAGGTCTTGTGCTGGGAGAGGCCGGCGAGGCTGAGGATGAACAGCAGCGCGGCGACGACGTAGGCGGCCTGGGCGGCCGTGTCTGTGGTCATCCCTGATCAGCCCTTCGAGAACATGCCGAGCATGCGGCGGGTGACGGCGAATCCGCCGAAGATGTTGATGCTCGCCAGCAGGATCGCGGCGAACGACAGCACGGTGACGGCGGTGTCGCCGTGCCCGATCTGCAGCAGTGCTCCGACCACGACGATGCCGGAGATGGCGTTGGTGACCGACATCAGCGGGGTGTGCAGCGCGTGGTGCACATTGCCGATGACGTAGAAGCCGATGACGATCGCCAGGACGAACACCGTGAAGTGGCCGAGGAGTTCGCTCGGTGAGAAGGCCGTCACCAGGAACAGTGCGAGCGCTCCGGCGGCGACGAGGGCGTACGAGGACCAAGCCGGGCGGGAGGACTTCGCCGGCGCCTCGGACGGGGCCGCGGCTTCCGGGGCCGGTGTGGCGGCGGGCGCGGCGGACACCTGGACCGGGGGCGGCGGCCAGGTCTTCTCGCCCTCGCGCACCACGGTCATCGAGCGCTGCACGACGTCGTCGAAGTCGAGGACGAGCCGGCCGTCCTTGCCGGGGGTGAGCAGCTTCAACAGGTTGACGATGTTCGTGCCGTACAGCTGTGAGGCCTGGGCGGGCAGCCGGCCGGGCAGGTCGGTGTAGCCGATGATCGTCACGTCGTTGTCGGTGACGACGGCCTTCCCGGCGACCGTGCCCTCGACGTTGCCGCCCTGGGCGGCCGCCATGTCGACGATCACGCTGCCCGGCTTCATGCGCGCGACGTCCTCGGCGGTGATCAGCCGCGGTGCCGGGCGGCCCGGGATGAGCGCGGTGGTGATGATGATGTCGACGTCGGCGGCCTGCTCGGCGTACAGCTGCGCCGCGAGCCGGTTGTAGTCGTCGGAAGTGGCCTTGGCGTAGCCGTCGGTGCTCACCTCCTGCTGGACGCCCACCGCGAGGAACTCCCCGCCCAGGGAGCGCACCTGCTCGGCCACCTCGGGACGGGGGTCGGTGGCGCGGACCACGGCACCGAGGCTGCGGGCCGCGCCGATCGCCGCGAGCCCCGCCACCCCGGCCCCGGCCACGAGCACCTTGGCGGGCGGCACCTTGCCGGCGGCGGTCACCTGGCCGGTGAAGAAGCGGCCGAAGGCGTGCGCGGCCTCGACGACGGCCCGGTACCCGGCGATGTTCGCCATCGAGCTGAGGACGTCCAGGGACTGGGCGCGCGAGATGCGCGGGACGGCGTCCATGGCAAGCACGGTGATCGGACGGCTCGCCAGTTCCTCGACCAGTTCCGGGTTGAGGGCGGGGCTGATCAGCGCGATCAGCGTCGCCCCGTCGCGCAGCCGGCCGATCTCCTCGCCGGAGGGGGCGTTGACCTTCAGCACGATCTCCGCCTGCCACGGGTCGCCGAGCCGGGCTCCCGCCTCCTCGTAGGCCGCGTCGGAGAAGCGGGACGAGGCTCCCGCTCCCGGTTCGACCGTCACGTCGTACCCGAGCGCGACGAGTCTCCCCACGGTGGCCGGCGTCGCCGCCACCCTGGTCTCGCCCGCAGTGGATTCGGCCGGTATGCCGATCCCCTGGGGTTGCGGTTCCGCTGGGACCATCGTCTGCCTCTCCCGTCGTTCGACTGCCTGTCCTCCTTGGTGCCCGCATCCTGCACCTTCGACGCGGCATCCGTGGCGGGCCGTGGTCACATGGCCGAGGAGGTCGTCCTCACACCGCCGAGGGGTTGCCGGGGGACGCGTTCGGGGGTATCAGTGTGCCGCCCGGGGCGGAAAGAGTCCTGTGATGCGACACGACGGGGCCGGGCGCAAACTGAGGGCGTGAGCAGCACGCGCCCGGGGCGCGGCGAAGCCGCGACCCCCTCCCGATCCGCACCGCAGCAGTCCCTCGCGCTGGCGGCGATGATGTTCGCCGTCGCCATGACCTTCATCGACCAGACCATCGTCTCGATCGCGGCCCCGGACATCGTCCGCGAACTGGGTCTGTCGTCCTCCGGCATGCAGTGGGTGGTCAACGCCTACCTGCTGGCCCTCGCCGCGTTCTTCGCCCTGGGCGGCCGGCTCGCGGACCTCTACGGGCCGCGCCGGATCGTCGTGATCGGCACGCTGGTGTTCGTCGTGTCGTCGGTGCTGTGCGGCTGTGTCCCCGAGGGCGGCGCCGCACAGACCTGGCTGATCGTCTTCCGCGGCACGCAGGGGCTCGGGGCGGCTCTGCTCTTCCCGGCGGCCCTGGCCGTGGTGGTGGCGGTGTTCCCGGTCGAGCGGCGGGGCCGCGCCCTCGCCCTGTTCTTCGGGGTCACCGGCGCGCTGACCGCCGTCGGCCCGCTGCTGGGCGGCTGGCTGACCAACTGGACGTGGCGCGCCGTGTTCTGGGTGAACGTGCCCGTGGCGATCGTGGCGCTGGTCCTCACGGCCCTGGCGCACATCCCCGACCGGCGGCGGTCCGGCACCCTGGACATCCCGGGCGCCGTGCTGATCGCGGCCGGCATGGGCCTGAGCGTCCTCGGCTTCCAGCAGGCCTGGTCCTGGGGCTGGGACAGCTGGGCGACCTGGGTGTGCATCGCGGGCGGCCTCGCGATCCTCGCCGGGTTCGTCCGCTTCGAGCGGCGGGTGGAACATCCGCTGATCGACCTGCGGGTCTTCCGGGACAAGGCGTTCACCGTGGACGCGGCGGTGCTGTTCTTCTCGATGCTCGCCTTCGTCCCGTTGTTCTTCTTCACGTCCGTGTACGCCCAGGTGTCCCTGAGCGCCTCGCCGAACCAGGCGGCCCTGTTCCTGCTGTACTTCTTCGTCGGTTTCGCCATCGCCTCGCAGTGGGGCGGCCGGATCCTCGACAAGAGGGGTGCGCGTCCGGCCCTGAAGCTGGGCACGGCCGTGGGCTGTGTCGGTTTCGCCCTGTGGGCGGGCAAGCTCACCGACCTGTCCATGCACGACCAGTGGCCCTACGCCGCCCTCGCCGGGGCCGGTATCGGTTTCGTCCTGGCGCCGGCCTCCACGGACGCCGTCAACCGGGCCATCGGCGCCTCGTACGGCGAGGTCACCGGCATCACCCAGACCGTGCGCAACTACGCGGCGAGCGTGGGCCTGGCCGTCTACGGCACGATCCTGACCCACGTCACGACCGACAACGTGGTGGGCACCCTGACGTCCCGGGGCATGTCCGCCGCCGACGCGAACACCGTGGCCCGCGACGTCACCGAGTCGATCACCGGCAGCGGCGACGCCCGGCCGCCCACCGGCACCGGCCCCGCCGCCGAGGCGGCCCGGGAGTCGATGTCCGCGATCCGCATGGACTTCGCCGAGGCCAACCAGTGGGTGTTCTACGGCATGGCCATCGCCCTGGGCATCGGTTTCCTGTGCGCCCTGCGGCACCCGGGCGGCAAGGTGGCCGACACCTCCTCGGTGGAGGAACCGGTCGTGCGGACGCACTGACCGGTGCCCCACCTGCGCTTCAGGACGTGAACAGGCCTGTCGTACGTTCCTGGATCTGCTCCGGCGTCAGGTCCTCGATGGTCCGGGAGATCATCCAGAGATGCCCGAACGGGTCGGCGAGGCGGCCCCCGCGCTGCCCGTAGTGCTGGTCGGCGACGGGGTACACCACCGTCGCCCCGCACCGCAGCATGGCCTCGGCGACGGCGTCCGCGTCGGACACGTCGAGCGCCATGATCACCGGGCTGCCGCCGAGGGACGGGGGAGCCGGGTCACCGGCGTCCTCGTCCTTGACCGCGATCTGCGTGCCGCCGAGACGCAGCACGGCGTGCACGATCTTCCCGTCGGGGGCGGTGTAGCGCTCGGTCTCCTCGGCGCCGAGCGCGTCCCGGTAGAAGTCGATCGCCCGGGCCGCGTCGGAGACCACGAGCCGTGCGTAGAGGCGGGTGACGGCGGGTGTGCCGGTGGTGTTCGTCATGCCTTCACGATCGCGGGTGCCGGGCGGTGTGGATTGTAGAAAACCGCCGACCGGGCGCAGTCCGTCATCCGCCGAGCGGAACGTGGTTGCGTTCGTGCGGCGAGCGCGGCGCGTACGCGGTAGGGGTGATGCCGGCGAACGCGCGGAACTCGTGGATGAGGTGCGCCTGGTCGTGGTAGCCGCAGTCCACGGCGAGGACCGCCCAGTCGGGGGCCCCGTGCCCGGCGTTCACACGGCCCAGCAGCCGCTGGAAGCGCCGGATGCGCGCATATCGCTTGGGCGTCAGGCCCAGGTGTTCGGCGCAGGTGCGGGCCAGCCGTCCGGTGGTCCAGCCGAGCCGGTCGGCGACCTCGCCCACGGGTGTGCCGCGATCGAGCAGGGCAGCGGCGTGACGGACCGCCGGGTCGGGCTCCAACGGGCGTACCGCCCGGCCCAGCAGGGCCGTCTCCAGCACCTTCAGTCCGGCCCGTGGGCCACCGGCCGTCACGGCGTCGAGCAGCCGCTCGCGCAGCACCGCACCGTCCGTTCCCCACAGTTCACCGAGGCCGGCGAGCTCGTCACGGACCTCCGAGACCGGGGCGCGGAGGAAGGGCCGGGCGCCCGCGGGCCGGAACGCCACCCACAGGACGGCCCGTTGCTGCGCCGGGTCGATCACGGCCGGCTCGGCGTACGGCCCTTGCAGGGCAGCGCCCCCGGTACGCCGGTCCGCGCCCCGCAACGGGGACGAGGACAGGGCGTCCCCGTCGAGGTTCACCAGCAGTTGCGCCCCGCCGGTCGGCAGGGCCAGCTCGGCGGAGTGCGCGAACCGCCCCTCGGTGTAGCCCATCGCGCCGATCAACGGCACGAGCGCCGGCGCAGAGGGCCGGACCGTGAGCGCGACGGGCGGCTCGGCAGCCGTACGGGACATGCGTCCAGCCTACGGCCGTGCGAAGCCGCCGGCCCGGCCCGGGCGGTCACGGAACCGGGTTCGGAGAACGGCAGCGCGAGGACCTGCTGTCCGCGTCCGCTGTCCATGATTGTCCGAACCGTTGACGGGGGTGGGAGCCCCACCTATCTTCTGACCGACTTCATGGCCGAATTCACGAACCGTGTTCGATATCACGGACAGCGTGACTCGTCCCCCCTCCCCCGATCCCCCGGAGAACCCCCTTGAGACCTAGAGCCGTACGGCTGCTCCTGGCCGTCCTGGTCGCCCTCGCGGCCTGCCTCGCGGGCGCGCCCGCCCAGGCCGCCGTGCCCGACTCCCCCGCCGTCACGTACACCAACCCGATCGCGGAGAAGCGGGCCGACCCGCACATCGTCAAACACACCGACGGCTACTACTACTTCACCGCGACCGTCCCCGAGTACGACCGCATCGTGCTGCGCCGCGCGACCACCATCCAGGGGTTGAAGACAGCACCCGAGACCACCATCTGGACCAAGCACACCAGCGGCGTGATGGGCGCCCACATCTGGGCGCCGGAGATCCACTTCATCGACGGCAAGTGGTACGTCTACTTCGCCGCCGGCGCCACCAACGACGTCTGGGCGATCCGGATGTACGTCCTGGAGGGCACCGGCGCCAACCCGCTCACCGCCTCCTGGACGGAGAAGGGGCAGATCAGGACCCAGTGGGAGAGCTTCTCCCTGGACGCCACCACCTTCGTCGTGGGCGGCGTGCGCTACCTGGCCTGGGCGCAGCGCGACCCGTCGGTGAACAACAACACCGACGTCTACCTCGCGAAGATGGCCAACCCCTGGACGATCACCGGCACTCCGGTGATGCTGTCGCGGCCCACCTACGCGTGGGAGACCGTCGGATACAAGGTCAACGAGGGTCCGGCCGTGATCCAGCACGGCGGCAAGGTGTTCATGACGTACTCCGCGAGCGCCACCGACGCCAACTACTGCCTGGGCATGCTCACCGCCTCCGCGAGCGCCGACCTGCTCAGCCGTGCGTCCTGGAGCAAGAGCCCCACCCCGGTGTTCACCAGCAGCGCCGCGACCAGCCAGTACGGGCCGGGCCACAACTCCTTCACCGTGTCCGAGGACGGCAGGAGCGACGTCCTCGTGTACCACGACCGCAGTTACAAGGACATCAGCGGCGACCCCCTCAACGACCCCAACCGCCGCACCCGCGTGCAGAAGGTCTACTGGAACGCCGACGGCACCCCGAACTTCGGCATCCCGGTGGCCGACGGGGTCTCCCCGCAGCGCTTCTCCTCGTACAACTTCCCGGACCGGTTCGTCCGGCACTACGACTACCGGGCCAGGATCGAGGCGAACGTCGGCAAGCTCGCCGACTCGCAGTTCCGGGTCGTGCCGGGTCTCGCGGGCAGCGGCACCGTCTCGCTGGAGTCGGCCAACTTCCCCGGCTACTACCTGCGGCACGAGAACTTCGAGGTGTGGCTGGAGAAGTACGACGGCAGCGCCGGGTTCGCGTCCGACGCGACCTTCCACCAGCGCGCCGGACTCGCCGACCCCGCGGGCGTGTCCTACGAGTCGTACAACTACCCGGGGCGTTACGTCCGCCACTGGGAGTACCTGCTGAACGTACAGGCGGTGAGCACCTCCACCGACCGGGCGGACGCCACCTTCTACGCCCAGTGACGGCGCGGCATATGAGCGTAATGCCCTGATTGCCTTCTCGCCGGGCGGGCACTCAGGGCATGTGCACACACAAGAGCGCAAGCGACCGCGCAGGGTGCTGCTCACCGGGTGGTTCAGCTTCCGGGACAGGGAGGCGACCGCCGGGGACGTACTGGCCCTGCGCCGGGTGGAGGACGTGCTGCGGGGCACGGGCATTGCCTACGACGTGGCCTGGAGTCCCCGCTTCCGCCCGGAGGCGCTGCACCTGGACCGGTTGTGGCCCGAGGACTACACCCATCTGGTGTTCGTGTGCGGCCCGCTGCACGGGCCGCAGATCGAGGAGCTGCACCGGCGGTTCGCGCACTGCGTGCGGATCGCCGTCGGCACCTCGGTGATCGACCCCGCCAGCGCGGCCGTGACCGGCTTCCACCGGGTGCTGCCCCGGGACGGACCGGACAGCGAGCCGGTGGAGGACCTCGCGGCGCGCGCCCCGGACGTACCGGCACGGCCCGTCGTCGGGGTGATCCTCGCCCACGGGCAGCCCGAGTACGGGCATCTGCGGCGGCACGGGCAGGTCGCCGAGGAGGTGACGCGCTGGCTGGCCGCGAAGGACTGCGGCCGGCTGGAGCTGGAGACCCGGCTGGACACGCACGACTGGCATCTGAGCGCGACGCCCGCGCAATTGCAGTCCGTGCTGGCCCGGCTGGACCTCGTCGTCACGGACCGGCTGCACGGTCTGGTGATCGCGCTGCGCGTCGGCACGCCGGTGCTGGCCGTCGACCCGGTCGCCGGTGGCGCCAAGCTGACCGCGCAGGCCCGTGCGTGCGGCTGGCCCGCGCTGGTGCCCGCGGAGCGGCTGGGCGTGCGGCAGCTGGACCGCTGGTGGGACTGGTGCCTGACCGGGGGCCGGGTGACCGCCCGGCAGATCCGCGACGGGTTCCGCGAGGGCACCGTGCCGGACAGCGCGGACCGGCTCGTCGAGGCGCTGGCACGGCCGGTGCCCGGTTAGCCCGAGGGCACCACGGGGCACCCGCTTGTACGTCCCCCGCTGTACTTCCCCCGCCGCACGTCCCCCCGGGAGGAGAGACGGTCCGGCCGCCCGGAAGGAGAGAGCGTGTCCATCGGCCGACTTCCCGAGAACGAGCAGCGCATCCTCGACGAGATGGAACGGGCCCTGCGCCGCGACCGTCGCCTGGCTCGCAGGTTGCGCACCCACCGAGTGAGCCGCCGCCCCGACCCCGCCCGCGTCCTGGCCCGTCTGGCCTCCTACCGCCCCCGCGGCTGGACCGTGGCGGTCCTGCTCGCGGTGTCGGTCGGGCTGATGGTGGCCGGGATCGTCACGTCCGAGCCGGGTGTGATCTGGGCGTTCGCCGCGCTGTGGCCCCTGACGCTGTTCGCCGCGTTCCGGCTGATGTGCCGGTGGTGCGGCAGCTGAACGCGGTCCTTCCCGCTACGGCCGCGCGGCGCCGGGCAGTTCGTCCACGGCGTGCAGGACGTCGTCGGGGGTGATGCGCAGGAGCGCCGGGTCGGGCCGGCGGCCGTGCGGGTCGCCCTCCGGGCCGTACCACAGGGCGCGGTGACGCGGATCGGACGGCGGGCCCCAGCGGCTGGGGGCGACCGGCCCGAACAGGGTGACCGAACGCGTGGCGTGGGCGACCGCGAGGTGGGCGACACCGGTGTCGCCGCTGATCACGACGTGGGCGCCCGCCACGAGGGCGGACAACCGGTCGAAGGGGAGGCCGCCGCCGAACACGTCGGTGTCGGGCAGGCGCGCCTCCTTGGCGAGCCGGGCCACCAGGTCGCCCTCGGCCGCGCCGCCGGTCACCACGACCCGCAGGCCCCGGGCGCGCAGTCCCGCCGCGACGACCGCGTACCGCTCCACGGGCCAGCAGCGCGCGGGTGACCCCGCGCCGGGGTGCAGGACGACCGCACCGGGCGCCGGGGACGCGGCCTGCGGGCGGGGCAGCAGCAGATCGCCCGGGTCGGCTTCGATGCCGTATGCCCGCAGCAGCCGGCACCAGCGGTCGCGTTCGTGTTCCTCCGCGTACCAGGGCGGGCCGTCGATCCCGGGCAGGTCGGGGTGGGCGAAGGCGAGCAGCTTCAGCGGGCGCAGGGCGAGGAGCAGGCGGTGGCTGGGCGGGCCGTTGCCGTGCAGGTCGACGGCGATGTCCGGGGGCGGGCCGGTCCAGTCGAGGGTGCGCGGGACGGCCCGGCCGGGGGCGGAGGCGGGCAGCAGCCGGTCGACGGCCCCGGTCGCCGCCGCCACCGGGGCGAGTTCGGCGGGCGCCGCGAGCACGAGTTCGTGCCCCGGATGGGCCCGCCGCAGGGCGCGCAGCGCGGGGACGCCGGCCAGGAGGTCACCGAGTCCGAGGGCGCGCAGGACGAGGAGGCGGGGGCGGGCGGGCTGCGCTGTCCGGTCCGGGGTCATGACAGCAGCCTGCCGCGCGTGTGCCGGGTTCGCCGCCGCAGGCCCGCCCATCGGGTGCCGCCCGGCAGCACCGCGGCCGGGTCGGTGAGGGTGACGGCCTCGGGTGTGCGAGCCGTCACCGGTGCCCGTCGGGTCCGGGGCCGGCCGTGAACGCCTCCTGGATGGGGCGTTCGTCGACGAGGACGCGGCCTTTCGGCGGTCCGTCCAGCACCGCGCGGACGGCGGTGAGCAGGTCCGGCGCGACGTGGTCGGCCCGCGTGGTCTCCTCGGGGCGGGTGCGCCCGTTCGGGACGAGGATGCCGTGGGCGCCCGCCCGGCGCGCGGCCTCCGTGTCGGTGGCGGTCGCGCCGACGACGACGAGTTCGGCGGGTCCGGTGCAGATCCGCCCGCCCGCCCAGAGCAGCATGCCGGGCTGCGGCCTGCGGCAGCCGCAACCGTCGTCGGGGCCGTGCGAGCAGACCGCGAACACGTCGAAGGGGCCGAGGAGTTCGTCGACGCGGTGGTTGACGCGACGGACGTCGGCGTCGGTGAGCAGCCCGCGGGCGACGCCTGGCTGGTCGGTGACGACGCCGGTGCGGATGCCGTGCTCGCGCAGCAGGGCGAGCGCCTCGCGGGCGCCCTCCACGGGGCGTACGCGGTCGGGGTCGGCGTTGTGGGGGACGTCCTCGACGAGCGTGCCGTCGCGGTCGAACAGCACGGCTTTGACCGGGCTCACGGGGTGGCCTCCTCCTGCCAGGCGGGGGTGTGACGGTGGCGCCAGGCACCTGCCAGCCGGTGCCAGGTCGCGGTGGGCGGGATGAGCACGCTGGTGGCGAGCATCGTCGTCACCTCGTGGCGGGTGCGCGGGCCGGGGGCGATCCGGGCGCGGGCGAACTCCGCGGTGCCGGCCGCCCAGCCGAGGGCGCAGGCCGTCGCGGCCCGGCCGTGCCCGGTGGCGGCGAGGGCGCACGCGGCGATCCCCGCGGTCGTGATGGCCGCGTGGGTGCGGATCCGGCCGCGCGGGGCTACGGCCTTGTGCCACCAGTCGGGGCCGTGCAGATGCCGCATGAGGGCGTCGTCGGCGTTACCGCGCTGCTGGCGCACGGACGCCCAGCGGGAGGCGGAGCCCACGGGGTGGCGGGTGGTGCGGCGGCCCTGCCGGATGCGCCGGCCCGAGTCGAGGACGCGCAGCGCGAGGTCGGCGTCCTCGCGAAAGGCGCGCCGGAAGCGTTCGTCGAAGCCGCCGACCTGCTTGAGGACCTCCGTGCGGTAGGCCATGTCGGCGGTGACCCAGTGGGCCCTGGCGAGTCCGGCGGTGCCGCGTTCCCAGTCGGTGGGGCGGCGTTCGCCGGGCAGCGGCACGGCGAGGACGCCCTGGACTCCCGCGGTGTCGGGGGACGCCTCGGCGAGGTCCTCGGCCAGCTGCTCGCACCAGCGGGCCCCGACCTGGACGTCGTCGTCGAGGAACACGGTCCACGGCGCGCGCACGGCACGCAGCCCGGTGTTGCGGGCGGCGGCGGGCCCACGACCGCCGCCACCCAGCACGGTGGTCCGCTCCCGCAGGTCGCCGAGGACGCTCAACGGGTGCTGGAGCGGACCGGGTTCGGGGTCGGTGCGGTCGTCGACGAGGACGATCTCCTCGGGGCGCGGCCCGGTCGCGGCGGCGAGGGCGGCGAGACAGTCGGCGAGGGTGTCCGGTACGAGGGTGGGGATCACGACGGCGTACGAGGTCATGCGGGCGGGCCTCCCTCCGGCGGTGTGCGCGGACCACGGTGCTGGCGGGTGCCGCGGTACGGCTCCCTCAAACACCAGGTCAGGCCGTCGGGGGCACGCCTCGGTGACTATAAACCGCGCGTATACACGCGATATATAGTCCCGGCATGCCTTCTCTGACCAGGAAGATGAAGAAAACGGGGATCGCGTTCCGAACGGCAGGAACGCTCGCGGCGACCGCCGCCCTCACCCTCGCCCTGAGCGGCTGCACGGGGGCCGACACCACGGCTCCCAGTGCCGCCCGGGCCCGCCCGGCCACGGACATGCAGGCGGCCCGTTTCGGTGCCGTCGACTGCCGCGAGGTCAAGTGCATCGCACTCACCTTCGACGCCGGGCCGAGCGAGCACTCCGCGCGGCTGCTGGACATCCTGAAGGAGAAGCAGGTCCCGGCGACCTTCTTCCTCCTGGGCAAGCGGCACATCGAGAGGTACCCGGAGCTGGTGCGGCGGATGGCCGACGAGGGCCACGAGGTGGCCAGCCACACCTGGGACCACAAGATCCTGACCCGGCTCGGGCCCGAGGAGATACGCGAGGAACTGGAACGCCCCAACGAGGAGATAGAACGCCTCACCGGCCGGCGCCCCACCCTGATGCGCCCGCCGCAGGGCCGCACCGACGACACCGTGCACGCCATCTGCCGTGAACTGGGCCTGTCCGAGGTGCTGTGGAGCGTGACGGCGAAGGATTACCGGACGACGGACTCCGATCTGATCACCCGCCGCGTCCTCGCCCAGTCCTCACGCGACGGGATCATCCTCCTGCACGACCTCTACGACGGCACGGTGCCGGCCGTACCGGGGATCATCGACGCCCTGAAGGAACGCGGCTTCGTGTTCGTCACGGTGCCCCAGCTGCTGGCACCGGGGAAGGCGGAGCCGGGGAAGGTGTACCGATAACCCTCCACGGGTTCTCTACGATCGGGGAGTGGCGAACTTCCTGCTCGAACGCACCGTCCCGCTCCCCCTCGACGAGGCGTGGCGGCGGATCACGCGGTGGCCGCGGCACGGTGCGGCGGTGCCGCTGACGGTGGTCCGGGTGGTGCCGCCCGGGCCGACGCGCGAGGGCACCCTCGTCGTGGCCCGCTCGGGCGCCGGGCCGCTGGTCTTCAACGATCCGATGGAGGTCACGGTGTGGCGGCCGCCCGAGGGCGGGGCAGCGGGGATGTGCCGGCTGGAGAAGCGGGGCCGGGTGGTGCTGGGATGGGCCGAACTCGAAGTGCGGCCCGGCCCGGGGGGCCGTACGCGGGTGATCTGGCGGGAGGAGATCCGGGTCCGGTTCCTGCCGTCGCTCTTCGACGGTGTGGTGCGGCATGCCTCGCGGTACGTGTTCGGGCGAGCCCTGAACCGCCTGCTCAGACAGCCCTGACGGACCGGCCGCGGGACGGGGCCCGAGCGGCGTCACCCTGCGGGCCCTCAGGCCACCGAGCCGATCCGCCCCACCTTCGTCGACTCCGGCTCGTGGTGGATCGGCGTGTGCGCCCCGGTCAGGGAGACGCCGCTGCCGCCCCGCCGGCCGGCGACGATCTCCGAAGCGATCGACAGGGCCGTCTCCTCGGGGGTGCGGGCCCCGAGATCCAGGCCGATCGGCGAGTGCAGCCTGCTCAGTTCCAGCTCGGTGACGCCCACGTCACGCAGCCGGGCGTTGCGGTCCAGGTGGGTGCGCCGGGAGCCCATGGCACCGACGTACGCCACCGGCAGGCGCAGCGCCAGCTTCAGCAGGGGGACGTCGAACTTGGCGTCGTGGGTGAGTACGCACAGCACCGTCCGCGCGTCGACGTCCGTGCGCTCCAGGTAGCGGTGGGGCCAGTCGACGACGATCTCGTCGGCGTCGGGGAAGCGCGTCCGGGTCGCGAAGACGGGGCGCGCGTCGCACACGGTGACGTGGTAGCCGAGGAACCTGCCCATGCGGACCAGGGCGGAGGCGAAGTCGATCGCCCCGAAGACGATCATGCGGGGTGCGGGGACCGACGACTCGACCAGAACGGTGAGGGGCACTCCGCAGCGGGAGCCCTGCTCACCGATCTCCAGAGTGCCCGTGCGGCCGGCGTCCAGGAAGGCGCCGGCCTCGGCGGCGACCGTGCGGTCCAGCTCCGGATGGGCGCCGAAACCGCCGTCGAAGGAGCCGTCGGGGCGGACCACGAGGGCCCGGCCCGTCAGTTCGCGCGGGCCCGACACGATCCGCGCGACCGCCGCCGCCTCCCCTCGGGCGGCGGCGGTGAGCGCGGACGCGACCACCGGGCGGACCGGATCGGCGGCCCGTACCGGGGTGACCAGGATGTCGATGACGCCGCCGCAGGTCAGGCCCACGGCGAAGGCGTCGTCGTCGCTGTATCCGAAGCGCTCCAGGACGGTTTCGCCGTCCCGCAGCGCCTGCTCGCACAGCTCGTAGACCGCGCCCTCCACGCAGCCGCCGGAGACCGAGCCGATCGCCGTGCCCTCGGTGTCCACCGCGAGCGCGGCACCGGGCATGCGGGGCGCGCTGCCGCCGACGGCCACCACGGTGGCCACGGCGAAGTCACGGCCCTGCTCGACCCACCGGTTCAGCTCCTCGGCGATGTCCAGCATCTGTCTCGGTCTCCTTGGGGTTGCGGCGGGCGGGGCGTCAGTGGACGCCGAGCCAGCTCTCGATCGGGTTGAGGGCGAAGTAGACGAGGAACACCGCCGTGAGGATCCACATGAAGGCGCCGATCTCGCGCACCTTGCCCTGCGCGGTCTTGATGGCGACGTAGGAGATGACGCCCGCGGCGACACCGGTGGTGATGGTGTACGTGAACGGCATCAGCACGACCGTGAGGAACACCGGGACGGCGGTGGCCCGGTCGGCCCAGTCCACGTGCCGGGCGTTCATCAGCATCATGGCGCCGATGACGACGAGGGCGGCGGACGCGACCTCCTGCGGCACGATCGCCGTGAGCGGGGTGAAGAACAGGCAGGCCGCGAAGAACAGGCCCGTGACCACGGAGGCCAGCCCGGTGCGGGCGCCCTCGCCGACACCCGTCGCCGACTCGATGAACACCGTCTGCCCGGAGCCGCCGGACACGCCTCCGATCGCGCCGCCGGCCCCGTCGATGAACAGCGCCTTGGACAGGCCCGGCATACGGCCCTTGTCGTCGGCGAGCTTCGCCTCGGTGCCGACGCCGATGATGGTGGCCATCGCGTCGAAGAACCCGGCGAGCACCAGGGTGAAGACGATCATGCCGACGGTCATGGCGCCGACCTCGCCCCAGCCGCCGAACCGCACGTCCCCGAAGAGCGTGAAGTCGGGCATGGAGACGGCGCTGCCGTGCAGTTCGGGCGCGCCGCCCGCCCACTGCCTGGGGTCGACGACGCCGGCGGCGTTGAGGATCGCCGCGACGACCGTGCCGCTGACGATGCCGATGAGGATGGCGCCCGGGATGTTCCGGGCCTGGAGCATGAAGATCAGCAGCAGGGTGCCGGCGAAGAGCAGGACGGGCCAGCCGGCCAGTTCGCCCGCCGGGCCGAGCGCGAGGGGCGTGGCCTTGCCCTGGTGCACGAAGCCGGACTTGTAGAAACCGATGAGGGCGATGAACAGGCCGATGCCCATGGTGATGCCGTGCTTGAGGGCGAGCGGGATCGCGTTCATGATCATCTCGCGCAGGCCGGTGACGACCAGCAGCATGATGATCACGCCGTACATCACGCACATGCCCATCGCCTGCGGCCAGGTCATCTCGGGTGCGACCTGGGAGGCGAGGACCCCGGAGACGGACAGGCCGGCGGCGAGGGCCAGGGGCACCTTGCCGACGAAGCCCATCAGCAGGGTGGTGAAGGCCGCCGCGAACGCGGTCGCGGTGATCAGGGCCGGCTGGGCGAGGGTGGCCCCGGCCGCGTCCTTGCCGGACAGGATCAGGGGGTTGAGCAGGAGGATGTACGCCATCGCCATGAAGGTCGTGATGCCGCCGCGCACTTCACGGGCGACCGTGGACCCTCTGTGGGATATGTGGAAGTACCGGTCGAGCCAGGACCGTCCGGCCGGGACGCGGGTGCCTTCACCCGCGTCCTCGGCTGTGGCCCTCGGCTCCAGTGATTGCTGGGTCATGGGTGCCGTCTCCCAAGTTTCAAAGGGGGTTGGGATGTTCACGACCCGGGGGACGGCCCGAGACGAACTGGGGACCCGGGGGGCGGCGCCCCCCAGGTCGACGTGACTGCTCAGCCCTCGGTGAGCTGCGTACCCGTCAGGTGCTCGGGCCTCACCGGAGTCCGGTTCAGCTCGAGCCCGGTCGCGTCGCGGATGGCCGCGAGGACGGCCGGGGTCGACGACAGGGTGGGTGCCTCACCGATGCCGCGCAGCCCGTACGGGGCGTGCTCGTCGGCGAGTTCGAGGACGTCGACCGGGATGGTCGGCGTGTCGAGGATGGTCGGGATCAGGTAGTCGGTGAAGGAGGGGTTCTTGACCTTCGCCGTCTTCGGATCGACGACGATCTCCTCCATGACCGCCACGCCCAGGCCCTGCGTGGTGCCGCCCTGGATCTGGCCGAGCACCGACAGCGGGTTGAGCGCCTTGCCGACGTCCTGGGCACAGGCCAGCTCGATGACCTTGACCAGGCCGAGCTCGGTGTCGACCTCGACGACGGCCCGGTGCGCGGCGAAGGAGTACTGCACGTGCCCGTTGCCCTGGCCGGTGCGCAGGTCGAAGGGCTCGGTCGGCCGGTGCCGCCACTCCGCCTCGACCTCGACGGCCTCGCCCTCCAGGACGTCGGCCAGGTCGCCGAGGACCTCGCCGCCGTCGGTGACGACCTTGCCGCCCTCCAGGAGCAGTTCGGCCGTCGCCCAGGCCGGGTGGTAGGAGCCGAACTTGCGGCGCCCGATCTCCAGGACCTTCTCGCGGACCAGCTCGCAGGAGTTCTTCACCGCGCCGCCGGTGACGTACGTCTGCCGCGAGGCCGACGTCGAACCGGCGCTGCCCACCTTGGTGTCGGCCGGGTGGATGGTCACCTGCGTGACGCCCAGTTCGGTGCGGGCGATCTGCGCGTGGACGGTGACGCCGCCCTGGCCGACCTCCGCCATGGCGGTGTGCACGGTGGCGACGGGCTCACCGGCGACGACCTCCAGACGGACCTTGGCGGTGGAGTAGTCGTCGAACCCCTCGGAGAAGCCGACGTTCTTGATGCCCACCGCGTAGCCGACCCCGCGGACGACGCCCTCGCCGTGCGTGGTGTTGGACAGGCCGCCCGGCAGCTGCCGTACGTCGGCGCCCTCGCTGGACTCCCACTGGCGCTCCGGCGGCATCGGCATCGCCTTGACGCGGCGCAGGAGTTCGGCGACCGGGGCCGGGGAGTCGACGGGCTGGCCCGTCGGCAGGAGCGTGCCCTGCTCCATGGCGTTGAGCCGGCGGAACTCCACCGGGTCCATGCCGAGCTTCGCGGCGAGCTTGTCCATCTGCGCCTCGTAGGCGAAGCACGCCTGGACCGCGCCGAAGCCGCGCATCGCGCCGCAGGGCGGGTTGTTGGTGTAGAGGGCGATGGCCTCGATGTCCACGTCCTCGACCACGTACGGGCCGACGGACAGGGAGGAGGCGTTGCCGACGACGGCCGGGGAGGCGGAGGCGTAGGCGCCGCCGTCCAGGACGATCCGGCACTTCAGGTGGGTGAGCTTGCCGTCCTTGGTGGCCCCGTGCTCGTAGTGGAGCTTCGCGGGGTGGCGGTGGACGTGCCCGAAGAAGGACTCGAACCGGTTGTAGACGATCTTGACGGGCTTGCCGGTGCGCAGGGCCAGCAGGCAGGCGTGGATCTGCATCGACAGGTCCTCGCGGCCGCCGAACGCGCCGCCGACGCCGGCCAGCGTCATCCGCACCTTGTCCTCGGGCAGTCCGAGCACCGGCGCGATCTGGCGCAGGTCGCTGTGCAGCCACTGCGTGGCGATGTAGAGGTGGACGCCGCCGT
This sequence comes from Streptomyces sp. NPDC012466, assembly GCF_042955215.1. Classification (NCBI taxonomy): domain Bacteria; kingdom Bacillati; phylum Actinomycetota; class Actinomycetes; order Kitasatosporales; family Streptomycetaceae; genus Streptomyces; species Streptomyces sp. NPDC012466. The sequence goes on from NZ_JBIBEQ010000001.1 coordinate 1,177,793, forward strand.
CCTCCTCGGGCACGGCGAGGCCGGACTCGGGGCCGAGGAAGGCCTGGTCCTGCATGCCGAAGGTGTACTCGCCCGTGACGATCACGTCGGCCCGTTCGCGCGCCGCCGCGACGTCACCGCGGATGATCGGCTGGCGGTGCACGATGTTGGGGTGCGGGACGTGGCCGGCGTGGTGGTCGTCGCGGTTCTCGTGGATGAGGATCGCGTCCGGGGCGGTGGCGGAGGCCTCGTCGGTGACGACGGGCAGCTCGCGGTAGTCCACCTTGATCTTCGCGGCGGCGCGGCGCGCGGTCTCCGGGTGGTCGGCGGCCACCAGGGCGACCGGCTCGCCGTGATGGCGGACCTTGCCGTGGGCGAGGACCGGGGTGTCCTGGATCTCCAGCCCGTAGTTCTTCACGTCGGTGGGCAGGTCGTCGTAGGTCAGGACGGCGTACACGCCGGGCGTGGCGAGGGCCTCGCTCGTGTCGATGGACACGATCTCGGCGTGCGCGACGGTGGAGCGCAGGATCTGCCCCCACAGCATGTCCTCGTGCCACATGTCGGACGAGTACGCGAACTCGCCGGTGACCTTGAGGGTGCCGTCGGGGCGCAGCGTGCTCTCGCCGATGCCGCCCTTGGTCCGGGATCCCTGGGTGATCTTCGTGGGGGTTCCGCTGGGGGAAGCCATGATCAGACCGCCTCTCCCTGCCGGGCGGCCGCGAGCCGGACCGCGTCCATGATCTTCTCGTAACCGGTGCAGCGGCACAGGTTGCCCGACAGCGCCTCGCGGATGTCCGCGTCGGTCGGGGTCGGGTTGCGCTCCAGCATCTCGTCGGCGGCGACCAGCAGACCGGGGGTGCAGAAGCCGCACTGCACGGCGCCGGCGTCGATGAACGCCTGCTGGATCGGGGAGAGCGCGGTGCCCTCGCCGGTGTGCGAGTCGCTGCCCTTGGCTTCCCACTGGTGTGCGTTCTGCATCGACGTACCGCAGGCGCCCGACGCGCAGCCGCCCTCGGCGCGCTGCTTGGCGAAGTCGGCGAGCCCCTCGACGGTGACGACCTCGCGGCCCTCCACCTGCCCGGCGGCGACCAGGCACGAGCACACCGGCACACCGTCCAGCCGGACCGTGCACGAGCCGCACTCGCCCTGCTCACAGGCGTTCTTCGAACCCGGCAGCCCGAGCCGCTCCCTCAGCACGTACAGCAGGGACTCGCCCTCCCACACGTCGTCGGCTTCCTGCGGACGGCCGTTGACCGTGAAGTTGACACGCATCACGCAGCTCCCTCGGTGGTGCGGCGGGCGCCGCGGTAGGACTCCCAGGTCCAGGTCAGTGTGCGGCGGGCCATGACGCCGACCGCGTGGCGGCGGTAGCTCGCGGTGCCCCGGACGTCGTCGATCGGATTGCAGGCGGCGGAGCACAGGTCCGCGAACTGCTTGGCGACCGAAGGGGCGATGATCTGCCCGTTGTCCCAGAAGCCGCCCTCCTCCAGCGCGGCGTTCAGGAACTCCTCGGCGGCCTTGGCCCGAACGGGTGTCGGGGCGGCCGAACCGATCCCGGTCCGCACGGTCCGCGTCCCGGGATGCAGCGCGAGTCCGAAGGCGCACACGGCGATCACCATCGCGTTCCTGGTTCCCACCTTGGAGAACTGCTGCGGTCCGTCGGCCTTCTTCACGTGCACGGCCCGGATCAGCTCGTCGGGCTCCAGCGCGTTGCGCTTCACGCCCGTGTAGAACGCGTCGATGGGGATGCGGCGCGTGCCGCGCACCGACTCGACCTCCACCTCGGCGCCCGCGGCGAGCAGCGCGGGGTGGGCGTCACCGGCCGGGGAGGCGGTGCCGAGGTTGCCGCCGACGCCGCCGCGGTTGCGGATCTGCGGGGAGGCGACCGTGTGCGAGGCGAGGGCGAGACCCGGCAGCTCGGTGCGCAGGTTCTCCATGATCTTGGTGTAGGGCACGGAGGCACCCAGCCGCACGCTCTCCTCACCGACCTCCCACTCGGAGAGATCGCCGATGCGGTTCAGGTCCAGGAGGTACTCGGGCCGGCGGTGGTCGAAGTTGATCTCGACCATCACGTCGGTGCCACCCGCAATCGGCACAGCCGAGGGGTGCTCCGCCTTCGCGGCGAGCGCCTCCTCCCAGCTGGCGGGGCGAAGGAAGTCCATGACCGGCTCTCTTCTTCGTCTTCTCGTGGGGCGTTCAGATTGAGCCAATCCGTGTGCGGCGGTCCCGGCTCGTTCATGTGCTGTTGACGCGTAATGGACTCAGTACACAGCGCGCTGCGCCGAGCGAGTCAGTCACGGAAACCATGAAGGAGTTGGCTGGCCAGGACAGGCATCTTGTAGATTCGTATGAACGGAGGTCCTCGGAAACCTCCTCGTTCTCCTGTGGAAACGCGCGACACAGCCGCGTGACCTGGGACACAACCCGGACACGGTCCGGGGGCCGACGGGCAACGCCCGCCGACCCTCCGAACAGGCGTTCCTCGCATACCCCTCCACGATCCACCATAGATTTCGAGACAAAGAACGGCGGCGACGAGAATGCGGCTGCGCGCACTGCTGGACACCGACGCGCTGGGCCTCAAGCTGCTCGGCGGCGAGGACGAGCTGGACCGCACCGTGCGGGGTGTGATGACCACCGACCTGCGCGACCCCAGCCGCTACCTCGCGGGCGGCGAACTGGTGCTCACGGGCCTGGCCTGGCGCCGGGACGCCGACGACTCGGAGCCGTTCGTCCGGATCCTGGTGCAGGCGGGCGTGACGGCACTCGCCGCGGGCGAGGCCGAGCTCGGGGACGTCCCCGAGGACCTGGTGGTGGCCTGCGCCCGCCACCACCTGCCGCTCTTCGCGGTGCACGAGTCGGTGGCGTTCGCGACGATCACCGAGCACGTCGTGCGGCAGGTCTCCGGCGAGCGCGCCGGAGACCTCGCGGCGGTCGTCGACCGCCACCGCCGGATGATGACCTCCGGCCCGGCGGGCGGCGGCCCGGACGTGGTCCTGGACCTGCTCGGCACGGACCTGGACCTGCGCGCCTGGGTCCTCTCCCCCACCGGCCGCCTGATCGCGGGCTCGAAGGCGGCGGGCCCCGCCCTGCCGGCCGGGACGTGCGCCCGGCTCGCGGGAGAACACCTGGCCGCCACCCGCACGGGCCGCCGCGGCCCCCACCGCGCCGTCCTGGGCGCCACCACGTACTCCCTGTTCCCGGTCCGCTCCACGGGCCGCTCCCCGCAGCCGTCCCGGGACGTCCGCGAGACCGTCCTGTCGGACTGGCTGCTGGCCGTCGAGGCGGACGCCGGGGACTGGCCGGAGGAGCGCCTGGACCTGCTCTACGGCGTCACCCAGCTGATCGCGGTCGAACGGGACCGCCGCGACGCCGCCCGCACGGTCCGCCGCCGCCTCGCCCAGGAGGTCCTGGAACTGGTCCAGACGGGCGCGGCACCCGCCGAGATCGCCGCCCGGCTGCGCGTGGCGGCGCCGGTGCTGCTGCCCGGCCTGGGCGCCGCGCCGCACTGGCAGGTGGTCGTGGCCCGCGTCGACTGGGACGGCGAGGAGATCGAGGGCGGCCCGGTGGCGCAGGCCCTGCTGGAGGAGGTCCTCGTCGACCCCGCCGCCGCCGGGCCCGAGCACTCCGACCGCATCGCCGTGGCCCACACGGGCGACGAGGCCATCGCCCTGGTGCCCCTCCCGGCCGTCTCGACGGAGCACGACGGCTCGGAGACGGGCGTCCTCGCCGACGCGCTCCTGCAATCGGTGCGCGACCCCCTGACGGCGGGCCTCGACGGCGACGGCCGCCTCACCCTGGGCGTCAGCGCGGCCGTCCACTCGGCGGAGGGCCTGCGCGGCGCGCTGGAGGAGGCCCGCCACGCCCGGCGCGTCGCCGCGGCCCGCCCGGGCCGGGTCTGCGCGGCGGGCCACCAGGAACTGGCCTCGCACGTCCTGCTGCTGCCGTTCGTCCCGGACGACGTCCGCCGGGCCTTCACGGCCCGTCTCCTGGATCCCCTGCGCGACTACGACCGCCGCCACCGCGCCGAGCTGATCCCCACCCTGGAGGCCTTCCTCGACTGCGACGGCTCCTGGACCCGCTGCGCCGCCCGTCTGCACCTGCACGTCAACACGCTGCGCTACCGGGTCGGGCGTATCGAGCAGTTGACGAGTCGTGACCTGTCGCGCCTCGAGGACAAGCTGGACTTCTTCCTGGCACTGCGCATGAGCTGATACGCGAGGTGTCCCGGAGGCGAACCCGGGACACCCCCGGGTCCCACGACTTTGTGAAATCCTTCACCCACCCTCTTGGCCCGGCCCGCCGATTCGTGCTGAGATGCCGCCACCACTCAACAGCTCGATGGCGTGCTCGGGGAGGGCAACGTGGCGCATACCGCCATGTCTGGTAACGGAACGACCGCCGGTGACGATCCCCTCCAGACCGCGGTATGGCGGCTGCGCTCCCGCGGGTGCTGGGCCGACGCGGCCGCCCTGCTGCTGCCGGCCACACCGGCGGCGGCGCTACAACGCGCGTCGTTGCTGGTGGAACGGTGTCTCTACACCGAGCAGGGCTGGGAGGAGGCCGAGGACGCGCTGCGCACGGCCGAGGCGATGGCCCACAGCGACGACGAACGGGGCGCGGCCGCTTGTGAACGCGGGTACTTGGCCTACGCGGCGACCCTGCTCGCGGTGCGGGACCGGGCCGACGAGGCGCGGGCCGCGCTGGGGCGGGCGGCGGCGCTGGTCCCTCCGGGGGCCCCGGCGCGGGCTCTGCTCGACTTCCGTCGCGGGCTCCTGGCGGAGAACCTGACGAGCGCGCCCCAGGCCGCGCGGGCCGCGTACCGGCGCGCCCATGCGGGGGCGACGGCGCACTCCGACCCGCTGCTGCTGTCCTTCACGTGGCGTCACCTCGCGGGACTCGCCCTGCGGGACGGGGAGTTGGCGGAGGCGCGGCACGGTTTCGCGGAGTCGCTGCGGATCCGGGAGGAGCTGGGTTACCTCGTCGGTACGGCCCCGGCGCTGGTGTCCCTCGCCGACACCGAGACGGAGCCGGAGGCGTCCCGGCTGCGGGAGGAGGCCCGGCGGTTGTTCCGGCTGCTCGGGGGCGTACCGACGTGGCTGTCCCGCCAGTTGGCTCCGCCGGTACCGCCGGCTGCGACGGCTTGAGCGGTGCAGGGCACTCGGCGTCGGCGCTGAGGCAGGGTGGGTCCGCAGCCCGGCGTAGCGGGTGCCGCTCTCCTCGGGACGGGTGCCGCCCCCCAGCGGCACGCATGCCCGCAGCCAGGGCCGCGCGCATGCGGCGCCGGCCGGGACGCGCCCGCACCCGCCGTCGTACGCAAGGGGCCGTGTCGGGGGGTGTCCGCCCGCAGCGGTCGGCGGGTCAACGGGGAGTCAGTCGGTACGCAACCGGATCGCGTCGTTCCGAGGACGGACACCCCCGGCGCGGCCCCGACCCACCACCGGCGATCAGGCGCCCGCCGCGGCCGCCCCCGCGAAGTGCTCGCCCACCAGCGCCCGCACGACATCCAGGTCCCGCGCGATCAGGGCGTCCAGCAAGGCCGTGTGCTCGTGCGCGTCCGCCACCAGGTCGGCCCGCCCCCGGCCCCCCGGTGCGCCCCCGACCAGCGGCCACTGGGCCCTGCGGTGCAGGTCCTCCGCGATCCGGACCAGTTGCTCGTTGCCGGAGAGGGACAGCACGGCCCGGTGGAACCCCCGGTCGGACTCCGCGTAGGTCGCGCGGCAGCCGGAGGACGCCGCGCGGACCGTCGCCTCGGCGAGTGGGCGCAGCGCGGCCCAGCGTTCGGCGGGGACGGTACGGGCCAGCCGCAACATCACCGGGACCTCGATCAGCGTGCGGATCTCGGCCAGTTCCGCCAGTTCCCGCACACCCCGTTCGACCACCCGGAACCCACGGTTGGGCACGACCTCGACGGCCCCTTCGAGGGCCAGTTGCTGCATGGCCTCCCGGACCGGCGTCGCCGAGACCCCGAACCGCTCGCCGAGCACCGGCGCCGAGTACACCTCTCCCGGCCGGAGGTCCCCGGCCACCAGCGCGGCACGCAGCGCGTCCAGGATCTGCCCGCGCACGGAGGCCCGCTGCACCACCGGCCGAGTCCGTGGCGCGGGCGGCTCACTGTGCGTGTGCTCCCCCCGCACCGCCCCGGACTGCTGGGGCACGCGCGCCTGCCCGGCCGGCACACCCGGCGCGGCCGGACCCGCCGCCCACGGAGTTCCCGTTTCCGCGGAGCCCTGCGCTCCCTGCCTCACGGGTCCTCCTCCGGACGTATCGGTACTTGGGGTCATTACGGCGGGTTGTTACTCGTCCGTCAAGCACCATAAGCGCCCCGGCGCCCAGAACACATCCTCGTTCAACTTCCGCGGATCTTGAGTAAGGTTAGGCTTACCTTCAAGAAGCCCCGTTTCACCCCGACGGATCGGTGATCACATGCCCGCGCCCCTTTCGGCCGTCTCCGGTGCCTACACCCGTCTGGCCGAGGTTCTCCCGGGGCTCGCCGTCACCGAACTGACCGGCGAGGACCGGGCGCCGCAGGGCGGCGGCTGGGCCGCGGCGGCCGACCTCGCGGCCGCCGGCCCCGCCCTCGACCGTTTCCTGGCGTGGGACGTGGACCAGATCGAGCGGGACTACGGCACGCAGGCCCGCCCCGACGTCGTCGCCGGCTTCGGCCTGCACCGCTACGCCTGGCCCGCCTGCCTCCTGATCACCGTGCCGTGGTTCCTGCACCGCCGGGTCCCCCGCTACCCCGTGACGCACGTCTCGTACGACCGCACCGCCCCCGGCCACGCCCTCGGACACCTGGTCGTCCGCCCCGCCGGCTTCGCCTGCCTGCCCGGCGACGCGGCGGCCGCACTGCCCGGCGCCCGGGTCGTCCCGGACGAGGAGGCGCTGCGGGCGGAGGTGCGGTCGGCGGTCGCCGAGCACCTGGAGCCGGTCCTGACCGGTTTCGGCCCCCGGATGCGGCGCCGCGGCCGCGCCCTGTGGGGTATGGCGACCGACGAGATCGTGGAGGGCCTCTGGTACGTCGCCCAGCTGCTCGGCGAGACCGAGGAGCGGCGCGCGATGCGCGAGCTGGAGCTGCTCCTGCCGGGCGCGACCAAGCCGTATGTGGGCACGGCCGCGTTCCGGGAGCTGGCCGGCCCCGGCGGCGAGCCGCTGCTCACCCGCGACCGCGCGAGCTGCTGCATGTTCTACACGCTGCGCCCGGAGGACACCTGCGCCACCTGCCCGCGCACTTGCGACACGGACCGGGTCACCAGGCTGCTGGCCACGGCCAGTTGACGTACGCGCGGGGTCGATCGCTCCCGGCGTCCCGTAAGATCATCGCGGAACCGGACACCCACACGCCCACAGGCGATTCACACCTTCCTCACGCGACACGGGAACTTTCCGGGGAACCACTCGTACGGGTAGTCTTGTTCGAACTCAACTCCCGCCCCTCAAGCGGCAGTTCGAGCAGAACGCCGCCCTGGGCATTCCCTTGCACTTCCTTGGCGGCCTCTTGCCCCGAAACCCCCTGAGGGCCGATGGGATTGGGCCACTATGGCGGGCGTTACGCCCTATCCCAATGCAAGGGACCACCCAGATGAGACTGACCGACATATCGCTGAACTGGCTGCTTCCGGGCGCCGTGCTTCTCCTGGGCATGCTGGCGGCGATGGCGGTGCTCGCGCGCGGCAAGCGCTCCTCGGTCAAGGACACGAGCGCGGACGACTCCTGGGAGCGCAGCGAGGAACGCCGCAGACGCAAGGAAGCCCTCTACGGCACCCTCTCCTACCTCCTGCTCTTCTGCTGTGCGGCCGTCGCCGCCCTGCTCTCCTTCCACGGCCTGGTCGGCTTCGGTGAACAGAACCTCGGACTGTCCGGCGGCTGGCAGTACCTCGTCCCGTTCGGCCTGGACGGTGCGGCGATGTTCTGCTCCGTCCTCGCGGTGCGCGAGGCCAGCCACGGCGACGCGGCGCTCGGCTCCCGGATACTGGTCTGGACGTTCGCCTTCGCCGCGGCCTGGTTCAACTGGGTGCACGCGCCCCGGGGCGCCGGTCACGCGGGTGCCCCCCACTTCTTCGCGGGCATGTCCCTGTCGGCGGCTGTCCTCTTCGACCGCGCGCTGAAGCAGACCCGCCGGGCCGCCCTGCGGGAGCAGGGCCTGGTGCCCCGCCCGCTGCCGCAGATCCGTATGGTGCGCTGGCTGCGGGCCCCCCGGGAGACCTACCGCGCCTGGTCGCTGATGCTCCTGGAGGGTGTGCGCAGCCTGGACGAGGCGGTCGACGAGGTGCGCGAGGACAAGCGCAAGAAGGAAGAGACCCGGCAGCGGCGACGCGACCAGCAGCGCGTGGAGCGGGCCCAGCTGAAGGCGATCAGCCGCGGTCACCGCGGCCACTTCGGCCGGGGCGGCGGACGGCAGCTCGAGGTGCAGGTGGAGCGCGGCTCCTCGCAGGTCTCCGCGGAGCCTGCCATAGCGGCGCCGGAGCCCCTGCCCGTCCGCTCGCGTCCCTCCCTTCAGCCGGTACGCAAAGGCGCTGACCCGGTGACCGTGGACCTCACCGCGGAGGACGACACCATGGCGCTGCCGCGCCTGGACTCCCTGGAGCGCAAGCTCAAGGACCTTGAGCAGCAGTTCGGTTAGCCGAGCCGCAGAACGACAGTGAAGGGGCGTGGCCTGCGGGCCGCGCCCCTTCGGCGTTCAGGCCGCCTCGGCCTCCAGCTCGAACCAGACGGCCTTGCCCACTCCGTGCGGCCGGACCCCCCAGGCGTCCGCGAGGGACTGCACCAGGAGCAGACCCCTGCCGTTCGTGCCCTCGTCGGGGACCGCCACCCGCAGCCGGGGCCTGCGGGCCACGAAGTCCCGCACCTCCACCCGCAGTCCGCGGGGTCCGACGGTGGCCGTGAGGACCGCGTCGTGGTCGGTGTGGACGATCGCGTTGGTGACGAGTTCGCTGGTGAGCAGTTCCGCGACGTCCGATTGTCCGTGCTTCCCCCACTGTCCGAGCAGTTCCCGCAGGGCCCTGCGGGCCTCCGGGACGGCCCGCAGGTCCGCCCTCCCGAGTCTGCGCCTCAACTGCGGCGCCGGCGCCTGCTCCGTGACGTCGTCGGTCCTGTCCTCCACCGTCTTCGCCGAGAAGCCCCCGATCGCTATGGGACCGCCTCGTCGTGCCTGCCTCTCCATGACCCCCGCCCGCGCGCCGATGTCGGTTCCCCTCCTGCTCGAACACGTTCACGGGGATCCATGCCCCAACGGGCACGCGGCAGTCATGTCGAATCGTCAACGACCGGGTGTTCGGCCACCGGGACGGGACGGGCGGTCCGGGCGGCGGGTCGCCGAGCGGTACGGCGGTGGAGGGGAAGGGGACAAGACGGTAGCCGGTCAGAGTCCTCGGGTGGATCCTGACCGCCGGAGATCGGACGATGGGCCGACGGCCGGCTGCCGATCCCTGCGTACGCGGTGAAGGGCCGGGGCGGCGGGCCGGAGGGCGCGCGCTGCGGTGAAGTTGGCCGAAGTACGACGGTCTTGACAGCCGCCGAGACCGGCCCGGGGCCGTCCTCCCCACCCCCGTGGCGGGAGGACGGCCCCGGTTTTCCGTCGGGCGCGGTCAGTACAGCTTGTTGACCGCTGTGGTCGTCGTCTTCTTGAAGGCGCCGACGGGGGCGTCCCCGAAGTCGCCCATCTGGCCCCACGACACGACGGTGACGGTCCTGCCGTCCCGTCCGACGGACAGCAGCGAGATGTCCGTGGCGCCCCAGGACGTCTCGGTGTGCAGGCCGCGGACGCGAGCACCCTCCTCGACCGGCAATGAACCGTAGTCCCGGCCCTCGGCCTCGACGTCCGGGTCGTTCTCCTCGATGCGGTCGGCGCAGGTGCGGATCAGGTCGTCGTAGTGCTTCGCCAGGGCCTTGGCCAGGGCGGCTGTGTCCGCCACGACGGTCAACTGCACGGCGCTGGTGTCCAGGTCGGTCCGGAACTCCCGGTACCGGTAGTCGTAGGAGGGCACGCCCTCCGTGCTCACGCAGGAGCCGAGTCCCTCCGGGAACCCCTCGGTGACCGGGCCGGCCGTCCAGGCCGAGGTCGGGTGCGGCGGCAGCTGGGACGCCGACAGGAACTTCGGTGCGGCGGCCTTCGGAGCGGCACCGGCGGCCGGTGCCGTGAGGACCGTGCCCGCCGCGAGGGCGGCGACGGTGAGGGCGGCGAGCGCGCTCGCTCGGACGTGCTTGGACATGGGTGTCCCCCGTGGGTGAATGCGTGGATGGTCGATGCCGCTGCCGGGCCGGCTGGTCGGCCCGGCCCTGGTCGGTGCGACACCAAAAGCATCAGCGGTCACACCGGGCGGACGCAACAGCCCGCATCCGATCCGGCTCGGTGGAACCATCCCAGCCCGTCTGACGTGCAGGTACATGAGGTGCCTGGGATGCCGTTCCGGGCCGGGTCGGGCCTTGAGGACGGGGGAACGGTGTCGGCACAGCACGACGTGGACGACGTCGGGGAGTTCGCGGCGCTGCTGAGGACGCTGAAGGAGCGCACGGACCGCAGTTACGGTTCCCTGGCCCGGCGCCTGGCCATGAACACCTCGACCCTGCACCGCTACTGCGCGGGCGAGGCGGTCCCCGTCGACTTCGCGCCCGTGGAGCGCTTCGCCGCCCTGTGCGGGGCGTCCCCGGAGGAACGTCTGGAGCTCCACCGCCGCTGGCTCCTGGCGGTGGCAGCGCGGCAGCGGCCCCGCACCGCGAGCGCGGCCGGTACGGCCGAGGAGGGCGCGGTCGCCGCCGAGGCGGAGGAACCGGAGGCCGCACCGGCCGGCGTCGACGGTCCTGCCCATGAGGCGCCGCTGCTCCCCCGCCGCCCCTGGTACCGCCGCCGACGCGTCGCGGTGGGACTGGCGGCCGCCTGCGCGGTGTTCGCGGTACTCGGGAGCCTGGCCGCACTGCCGGACGGGCGGCGTGCGTCCGCCGACGGCCGTGCCCCGTCGGCCGCTCCGGCCCCGTCCGGTACGGCGAAGGCCGATGCCCCGGACCGCAAGAGCGCCTCCCCCACCCCGAGCGGCAGTTCCCCCACCGCCCGGCGGTCCGCGCCCTCCGCCACTCCGAAGAAGAAGTCCTCCCCCTCCCTCTCTCCCTCAGCCCGCACCACCCCGCCCGCAGACGCGGCGGCCCCCGCCACCCCCCTCACCTGGTCCGCCGACTCCCAGGCGTGGAAGCTCGGCTGCGGACACGACTACGTCGTCGCCGCGCCGCCCCGGCAGGTGCCACCGCCGCCCGTCCCGCAGGACGCCGGAGTCTGGGCCGCTTCACAGAACGCGGTGCACGGCGGCGAGACACTCGTACAGCTCTCCGTGCAGGGGCGCACCGACACGGCGGTCGTGCTGGAGGCCCTGCGCGTGCGCGTGGTGGGGCGCACGGCACCCGCCGAGGGCAACGCCTACGCCATGGACCGGGGCTGCGGCGGTTCGATCACCCCGCGCTCCTTCGACGTGAACCTGGACAAGGACCGCCCCATCGCCCGCGCGGTCGCCGGGAGCGACGCCGGTACGCCGATCCCGGCCGTGCGCATGCCGTACCGGGTCTCCGCGCGGGACCCCGAGGTGCTGCTCGTCAACGCCCGGACCCAGGCGTGCGACTGCCGCTGGTACCTGGAGCTGGACTGGTCCTCCCAGGGCCGCAGGGGCACGGTCCGGATCGACGACGACGGCCGCCCGTTCCGCACCAGCGGCATCAAGGGCCTGCCCCGCTACGTGTACGACACCTCCGCGCGTGGGTGGACGCCCTACAGCTAGAGTCGCGGCACGTTGCGCAGGTTGGACCGGGCCATCTGCAGCATGCGGCCGACCCCGCCGTCCAGCACGATCTTCGAGGCGGACAGGGCGAAGCCGGTCACCATCTCGGCCTTGATCTTCGGCGGGATGGACAGCGCGTTGGGGTCGGTGACGATGTCGACGAGGGCCGGCCCCTTGTGCTTGAAGGCGTCCTTCAGGGCCCCGGCGAGGTCCTTGGGCTTCTCGACGCGCACCCCGTAGGCACCGCAGGCGCGGGCGACGGCGGCGAAGTCGGGGTTCTTGTTGGCGGTGCCGTACGACGGCAGGCCGGCGACCAGCATCTCCAACTCGACCATGCCGAGCGAGGAGTTGTTGAACAACACGACCTTCACGGGCAGGTCGTACTGCACCAGCGTCAGGAAGTCGCCCATCAGCATGGAGAAGCCGCCGTCGCCGGACATCGACACGACCTGCCGCTTGCGGTCGGTGAACTGCGCGCCGATCGCCATGGGAAGCGCGTTGGCCATCGAGCCGTGGGAGAAGGAACCGATGACGCGGCGGCGGCCGTTGGGCGAGATGTAGCGGGCCGCCCAGACGTTGCACATGCCGGTGTCGACGGTGAACACGGCGTCGTCGGAGGCCACCTCGTCGAGCACGGACGCCACGTACTCGGGGTGGATCGGCGTGTGCTTCTCGACCTTGCGGGTGTACGCCTTCACCACCCCCTCCAGCGCGTCCGCGTGCTTCTTGAGCATTCGGTCGAGGAAGCGGCGGTTCTTCTTCTCCTTCACCCGCGGGATCAGACAGCGCAGCGTCTCCCGTACGTCACCCCACACCGCGAGGTCCAGCTTCGAGCGGCGGCCCAGGTGTTCCGGCCGGATGTCGACCTGGACGATCTTCACGTCGTCGGGGAGGAAGGCGTTGTAGGGGAAGTCGGTGCCGAGCAGGATGAGCAGGTCGCATTCGTGGGTGGCCTCGTAGGCGGCGCCGTATCCCAGCAGCCCGCTCATGCCGACGTCGAAGGGATTGTCGTACTGGATCCACTCCTTGCCGCGCAGGGCGTGCCCGACCGGCGACTTGACCTTCCCGGCGAACTCCATGACCTCGGCGTGCGCACCCGCGGTGCCGCTGCCGCAGAACAGGGTGACCTTGCCTGCCTCGTCGATCATCTCGACGAGCCGGTCGATCTCGGCGTCACCGGGGCGGACCGTCGGCCGGGAGGTGACGAGGGCGGTCTCGACGGCCTGCTCCGGGGCCGGCTCGTCGGCGATGTCACCGGGCAGAGTGACGACGCTGACGCCGCTGCGGCCCACGGCGTTCTGGATGGCGGTCTGGAGCAGCCGGGGCATCTGCTTCGGGCTGGAGATCATCTCGCTGTAGTGGCTGCACTCGGCGAACAGCCGGTCCGGGTGGGTCTCCTGGAAGTAGCCGAGGCCGATCTCGCTGGACGGGATGTGCGAGGCGAGGGCGAGGACCGGGGCCATCGAGCGGTGGGCGTCGTAGAGGCCGTTGATGAGGTGGAGGTTGCCGGGGCCGCAGGAGCCGGCGCAGGCGGCGAGCCCGCCGGTGATCTGCGCCTCGGCACTGGCGGCGAAGGCGGCGGTCTCCTCGTGCCGGACGTGGATCCAGTCGATGGCGGAGTTGCGGCGGACGGCGTCGACGACGGGGTTGAGACTGTCGCCGACGACCCCGTAGAGGCGTTTGACTCCGGCACGGGTGAGGATGTCGACGAACTGTTCCGCGACGTTCTGTTTGGCCATGGTTCTCGTCTGCCCCTTCGGTCTCCTGGGATCCCTCCGGGTTCCATCAAGTCACACGAGCCGCGCTCACGCCTCCCACACCGCGGCGGCCGTACGGTCGTCCGCATAACCCTTGACCCGTACTTGGGAGTCGGCGAGGAACGCGGCGAGGCCGGGCGGTTCGGGCCGGGACCACCGCTCGGCGAGGTACTCGCCCAGTTCGGGCTCACCGCGCAGGGGCTCGGCGAGACCGCCGCTGCACATCAGGAGCGTGTCACCCGGGCGGGCGACGGAGGTCCGGAACCGGAAGGGCTCGCGGGGCGGTTCCGGGGCCGGTTCGTACGGGCTGGGCGGTGTCGGGATGCCCAGGTCCATGGTGAGCCGGTCGCCCTCGGGGGTCTCGGAGGGCGGCGAGCCGAACCCCACGACGGGTTCGCCCTTGACCTCGGCGACCTGCGGCTCGATGTCCTGCCACTCCCCCTCCCGCAACCGGAACAGTCCGCCCGGCCCGACCCCGAAGAACACGCGCGTACGGCAGGCGGGGTCGGCCGGCAGCAGCAGGCAGCGCAGGCCGGCCGCGTACTCCTCGGGGTCGACGCCCTGCTCGGAGGCGCTGGCCCGCAGCTTGCCGAGACTGCGGTCGGTGAGCCGGTGCAGCCCGGACTTGAGGTCGCCGCGCCGGCCGTCCCTTATGTCCTCGACCAGGCGTGCGTGACTGCGCCCGACGGCCCGCCCGATCCAGTGACAGGCCTCGGCGGCGGCCCGGTGCGCCCCCCGTGTGGCCCGGGCCCCGGTCGCCATCGCCACCAGCAGCAGCGCCTGCTCCCCCGCGCCGAACCGGGCCGTGAGCAGCGCGTCCCTGCGGGGCTCCCCCCGATACCGCGCGGAGTCCCCCCGCACGGAAACGGCCCGCAGTGTGCAGGCCCCGTACCGGGCCCCGTCCAGCACGGTGTCCGCCACGAGGTCATCGAGATCATCCGGATCGGCGGCCGGGAGAGCGGTGGGTTCGGCGTCGTAGGTGGGCGGCCGGGTCCCGACGTGGCCACGGGACCCGGGGGTGGGCACGGGCCGCTCGATCCGAGGGCCGGGCCGGTCGGTCGCGGGAGTGGGGGCGGGGGGCGAGGACGGACGCGGAGGCGGGGGCTCGGCGCGGCGGTCGGTGGCGGGTGAGCCGGCGGGGCGTCGCGCGTCAGGCGACGGGTCGGCGGGGCGTTGCGCCGCGGGCGGTGGCTCGGCCGGGCGGTACGCCTCGGGCGGCACGCCGGCGGGCTGTCGCGCTCCGGGCGGCGGCTCGGCCGGGCGTGGCGGCGCCGAAGGGGGATCTGTGGGGCGGGAGGCCGCGGACGGCGGCTCGGCAGGGCGTGGGGGCACGGGCGGCTGATCGGGGCTGCTCGACGGCGCGGCACCGGGCCGTGGCGGCACGGGCGGCCAGGCGGTCGTGGCCGGGTGCGCCGTGGATCCGGGCTCGGCGGCGGGCAAGGCTCCATGACCCGCCTCGGGTGGTGCGGAGGCGGCTTCGTCGGGGGGCGGGGCGACTGCCGGAGGGGTGGGACCAGCCGGTGTACCGGCCGCCGTGGCCGGGGGGTCCGCAGGGGGCGGAGGGGCCGGAGGCGTTCGTGATGCGGGGAACGTCGAGGCGGGGGGCCGCTCCACTCTCGCGGAGGGCGTACGGGGGCCGGCCGGCGCGTTCGCATCGCCCGGCCGCTCGTCCGAGGGCGTACCGGGGCCGGTCGGCGAGGCCGCGCCGCCCGGGTGTTCGTCCGAGGGCGAGCGATCGGCGGGCCGGCCGGGCGGTTCGGCCGCCGTCGGGAAGCTCACGGGCCCCGGGGGACGGGCCGGGGGCGGCTCCCAGGGGGCGCGCCGCGGGGGCAGGTCGTCGGGGCGGAGCGCGTCCATCATGTCGTCGGCCCCGGCCCGGGGCGCCGGGACCACCGGCTCCGCTCCGGAGGGCCGCTTCACCGGCCCGGCCGCGGAGCCGGACCGTCCTTCCGGACCGTCTCCCACGGCCCCGGACGCGGACGCGAACCGGTCGTCGAGGGAGTCCGGTGCCGGTGTGGGGCCCGTGTCGTCGGTGGAGTCGTCGTACAACCGCCTCCACCAGTCGTCCCCGTGACCGGTGGGCCTTCCCCCCTGCTGGCTCATGCCGTCATTGTCCACCGCACGAGCGGGATGAAAACGGGGCTTGTGGAAAAAACCGGCCAGTCACCCGCCGGTGAACGACACGTCGAGTGAGCTCTAGAACGGTCATGCGATATTCGGCACCCGGCGGTCCGCGAGCGGCTGACCTGCGGGTCTGATCCCCGGCTACGCTGCTGACCTGCGCGTTCTCGCGTGTTCCGGCAGTCTGGTCAGATGGGAGTGTGGGACCTCCTGCTGGTCGGGCTGGTCATCCTGCTCGGGCTGTGCGGAGTGCTGCTGCCCGCCATGCCGGGATCGTGGCTGGTGTGGGCCGCGGTCATGTGGTGGGCGCTGAAGGATCCGCAGCCCGTCGCCTGGTGGGTGCTGGTCGGCGCCACGGTCCTGCTCCTCGTCTCGCTGGGCGTGCGCTGGGCCCTGCCGCCCCGGCGGCTGCGCGTCAGCCGCACCAACAGCCGCATGCTGGCCTACGCCGGAGCCGGTTCCGTCCTCGGTTTCGTCCTGGTCCCCGTCCTCGGCGCGATCCCCGGATTTCTGGCCGGTGTCTACCTCTTCGAACGGCTGCGCCTCGGCCGTCACGCCGACGCGGTGGCCGCCCTGCGCACGGTCATGCGCGCGGGCGGTTCCAGCGTCCTGGCCGAACTGTTCACCTGCCAGCTGATCGCGGCGGCCTGGGTCGGCGCGGTCTTCTGGGGCTGAGTCTCACGCCGGCAGCACGCCCTCGTGCGTCAGCAGCCGCACCTTGCGGTCCAGGCCCCCCGCGTATCCGGTCAGTGCGCCGCCCGCCCCGATCACCCGGTGGCACGGGCGGACCACCAGCAGCGGATTCGCCCCGATCGCACCGCCCACGGCCCGCACGGCCGCCCGGGGCGCCCCGATGCGCGCGGCGATCTCGCCGTACGTCACGGTCGCGCCGTAGGGGATGTCGTCCAGCGCGGCCCAGACCTTCTCCCGGAAGGCGGTGCCCTCGGTGCGCCAGGCCAGGTGGAACTCCTTCAGCTCCCCGGCGAAGTAGGCGGAGAGCTGTTCCTCGGCCTCCCGGAAGGGCCCGGGGTCGCGCCGCCAGTCGTCGCGCACCTCGCGTCCGCCCTTCTGGCCGGGCACGGACACGGAGGTCAGTTCGCCGGTCGGGGCGGCGGTCAGGAGCAGCGGCCCGAGGGGGCCGGGCACGCTCGTCCAGTAGGTCGGGTCGGTCATCGGAACTCCCACTCCCCTGCTGCGCGCAGGTGGTTCACAGCGTACGAGCGCCAGGGGCGCCAGTGGTCGGGGGCGTCGAGGCCCGGCGGGGCCACGTCCGGGTCGCCGAGGGCGCGGGTGCGGATGACCGCGACCGTGCCGGCGTCCAGGCCGGGCACGGCCCGCAGGGCGTGCCACGCGTCCTCCCGGTCGGCGCCCGGATCCAGGCGGACGGCGTGATCGGCGAGGGCGGCGGTGAGCGCGCCGAGGGTGCCGCCGGGTTCGGCCCCGGCGAGGACGGCGGGCTCGGGGAAGAGGTGGGTGAGGCTGCCGCAGGGGGCGTCGAGAGCCTTGCCGTAGCGGCGTACGAGCCGTTCCGCCTCCGCGGGCCCCACCAGCGCGCGTACCGCGAGTTCCTCCGGGTCGGCGGTGCCCGGTGAGCGCAGCCCGGGCCGGGCGGCGACCAGGGGTGCCAGCCGCGGGTCGGCGGCGAGGCGCTCGTCGACGGCGAACGGGTCGGCGTCGAGGTCGAAGAGCCTCCGCAGCCGCTGGACGGCGGTGGTGAGGTCGCGCGGGTCGGTGAGGTGCAGCCGGGCGTCGAGCCAGCCGCCCGGGTGGGCGCCGAGCCCGGTCCGCGTGGTGCCCGGGCGTTCGTCGACGGCGACGATGCCGGTGCCGTACGGGAGGCGGAGGGTGCGCCGGTAGGTGCGGGTGCCGGGCGGGCCGCTCATCTGCTCGATGCCGGGCACGGCCTCGCGTTCCAGCAGGTCGAAGACGGGTCCGGCCTGGTAGGGGCCGCGGTGGGCGAGCCGGAGCGGGATGCCGGCGTCCGGGGTGGCCGTACGGCGGCCCCGGCCGTTGTCCGGTGCGGCGGCGCGCAGCTCGCTCGGGGTCGACGCGTACACGGCCCGGATCGTGTCGTTGAACTGCCGCACGCTGGCGAAGCCCGACGCGAACGCGATCTCGGTGATCGGTAGTTCGGTGGTCTGCACCAGGACGCGCGCGGTGTGAGCCCGCTGCGCCCGGGCGAGGGCGACCGGCCCGGCGCCGAGCTCGGCGGTGAGCTGCCGCTGCACCTGCCGTGCGCTGTAGCCGAGGCGTCCGGCGAGCCCGGGGACGCCCTCCCGGTCGACCACGCCGTCGGCGATCAGCCGCACGGCACGGGCGACCACGTCCGCGCGGACGTTCCACTCGGCGGAGCCGGGCACGGTGTCCGGGCGGCACCGCCGGCAGGCCCGGAATCCCGAGCCCTGCGCGGCGGCGGCCGTGGCGAAGAACCGTACGTTGGCCCGCTTCGGGGTGACCGCGGGGCAGCTCGGCCGGCAGTAGATGCCGGTCGTCTCGACGGCGAAGAAGAACACGCCGTCGAAACGGGCGTCGCGGCTGCGTACGGCCTCGTACCTGGGGTCCTCGTCTGTCACCTGGTCCGTCACAGGTCCAGTCTCCGCCCGCGGCCGTGAGGCCGCTGGCGGAAATCGGACATGACGTCGGCCAGGGCTATCCCACGTAGAACGTCGTGTCGTAGTACCAGTCGTCGACTCCGTTGAGCCGCAGCCGGCCTGCCACCACGAGGATCGACTCGTTGCCGACGTACTGCGTGGGCGCCAGGCAGCCGCGGGTGAAGCCGGCGTTGAGCGTGGAACTCGCGCACTCCACGTTGCTGTCGAAGTTGCTGCTCACCGCGCCGCCGATCGACACCGCCACGCTCGCCGCGTTCTGCACGACCAGGACGGCCTGGCCGTAGCGGCTGCCGTTGAGGACGGCGCAGACCTTGAACTTGACGTGGTCCGACACCTTGTGGGTCTTGTAGGCACCGCAGTGCCAGGTGGAGGTGGTGGTCACCGCCTGCCAGTTCTGCGCGGCGCCGGCCGGTGCCGCGGTGAGCGCGAGAACACCCACCGCGGCAGCGACCGCACCCAGAGCCTTGAAACGCATGTCATCCCCCTCGATCCGAACGTATGACCGCCCCCCGGGCGGCCGTTGATCGTATCGGGCCGGGGGGCCTGACTACGAACGCCAGTGCGGTCCGCGCTTCGCCTCCATCTCGGCCTTGCCGATCGCCCCCTTCCGCTTCCAGTCCTTGCGGATCTCGGCCCGCAGGCGGGCGTCGGTCTTGGCGACGATGCGCTGGTTCTCCCGCAGGAGCTTGCGGTAGCTCTCCAGCCGTCGTTCCGGCAGTTCGCCGGTCTCGATGGCGGCCAGCACGGCGCAGCCCGGCTCGGCCTCGTGGGCGCAGTCGTGGAAGCGGCACCGCTCGGCCAGTTCCCCGATCTCGGAGAACACCTGCCCGACGCCGGTCCCGGCGTCCCACAGGCCGACGCCGCGCAGTCCGGGGGTGTCGATCAGGACACCCCCGCCGGGCAGTACGAGCAGGTTGCGCGTGGTCGTGGTGTGGCGGCCCTTGCCGTCGACGTCCCGGGTGGCCTGGACGGTCATCACGTCCTCGCCGAGCAGCGCGTTGGCGAGGGTCGACTTGCCCGCGCCGGACTGCCCGAGCAGCACGGACGTCCCCCCGCCGACGATCGCGGCGAGCACGTCCAGCCCTCCCCCGAGCTCTCGGCTGCGCTCGAGCGATGAGGTGCCCCCCTCGTCGACGCAGCTGACCGGCACGACCGGCACGCCGGGCGCGCTCGTCTCCACGTCCTGGACGAGGTGCGAGCGGGTCACGGCGTCCGGCACGAGGTCGGCCTTGGTGAGGACGACGACGGGCTGGGCCCCGGACTCCCAGGCGAGCGCGAGGAAGCGCTCGATGCGGCCGAGGTCCAGCTCGACCGCGAGGGACACGGCGATGACGGCGTGGTCGACGTTGGCCGCGAGGATCTGCCCCTCGGAGCGCTGGGAGGAGGTGGAGCGGACGAAGGCGGTGCGGCGCGGCAGACAGGTGCGCACGTAGCGCGGGTTCCCGCCGGGCTCGACGGCGACCCAGTCGCCGGTGCACACGACCCGCAGGGGGTCGTGCGGGGTGACGAACGCGGTGTCGGCCCGCAGCAGCCCGCCGGCGGTGACGACGTCGCACTGCCCGCGGTCGACCCGGACGACGCGGCCGGGCAGCAGCCCTTCCGTCGCGTAGGGGGCGAACGCCTCGGCCCAGGCCTCGTCCCAGCCGTAGGGAGCGAGCGCGGTGGAAACGGATGAAGCAGAAGAGGAAGACAAGGGTGACCCTTCCCAGGTCGGCCCCGGCCCGACAGTCGGTCGGATCAGCCGGCGGCCACGGAGGTGGACGTGATGAACTGGATGCGGGCAGCGCTCATCGCAATGACAGCCATCGGTCGACACCTCCTCGTTCTTCTGCTTCTCGTCGTCGTGGAACCGCCGTGTGCGCGGAACCGCCGTAACGTTATCCCGTCACGGCGGAGGTGCGTCAACTGCTTTTCGCGCAGGCGTGGCCGTTCAGTTCGAAGTCGTAGGGCGGGGAGTTCTTCCCGTGCCAGGAGGCGAGGAAGCCGAAGGCCAGGTCGCCGCCCGCGGGGACCGACTTGTTGTAGTCGGCGGCGGTCGCGGTGACGCGGGAGCCGTTCTGGGCGACGGAGGCGTCCCACATCTGGCCGACCTGCTGGCCGTCCCGGAAGGACCAGGCGAGGCGCCAGGAGTCGAGGGACTCGGCGCTGGTGACGGTGACGGTGGCCTGGAAGCCGTCGGGCCACTGGTTGACCAGGTCGTACTCGACCCGGCAGGCGGGGTCCCCGCTCTCACCGGGCTCGGCCCGGCGGGTGGGTGAGGAGGTGCCCTGCGGCTCGGTGTGGCGGCTCTTGTCCTCCGGCGTGCCGGAGGGGTCCGGCCGCTCGGTCCTCTCCGTGTTCCGGGCGGCCGGCTTCGAGGTCGCGGGCGGCAGGGACGGGGCGGAGGGCAGGGACGGGCCGGGATCGGCCACCGGCTGACGGTCGATGCCCCCGCGTGCGCCGAGGTCGTCGCCCTCACCGCCGAAGGGCATCAGTGAGACGCCGAGGGCCAGCACGGAGACCAGGACCGCGGCGACGAGGAGGCCGTTGCGGGCGACGCGCGCCTTCTGCTCCGCGTCCTGCGGTTCTGCGGCCGCCTGGTCGGCGGCGCCGGGGCGTCCCGCGCCCAGCCGCACCTCGGCGGCGCGGCGGCGGCGCTCCAGGTAGGCGAGGCCGCCCCAGCCGATCACTCCGCCGGCCAGCGCACCGGGCAGTCCGCCGCCGTGCAGGCGCAGACAGGCGGCGGCCTCGGCGCACTGCACGCAGGTGGCGAGGTGGCGGGAGAGGTCGCCGGGGGTCTCGGAGGCGGCGGAGCGGGTGACGGCGTCCAGCAGCCGGGCGTAGCTGCGGCACCGGGCGTCCATCGGCGTGTCGAGGTGGTTGCGGTGGCAGCGTTCCCGGAACAGGGTGCGCACCTGCTGGAGTTCCTCGGCGGCGCCGGCCGGGTCGAGGCCCAGACGGCGCGCGACCAGGGGCAGCGGCAGCGCCTCCACCTCGGCGAACCAGAGCAGTTCCGCGTCGGGCTGCTGCAGATCGCGCAGGCCGCGCAGCGCGAGCGGGCGCTGCAGGGGCGGGCCGGTGTAGCGGGCGGCCTTGTCCGAGTTGAGCCACAGGCGCAGGTCGGGGTCGAGTTTGTGGCCCTGTCCCTCCTCTTCCCAGGCCGCGGCCGTGGTGCGTACGGCGGTCAGCAGCAGGGGTATGCGGGGCAGTCGGGCCGGGCGGCGGCCGGCGCCGCGGACCGAGCCGGTTTCGGCGGCCCGGGCCTCGCGTATGCCGTGTGCGAACGCCTCGCGGCCCAGTTGTGCGGCGGCGGTGGAACCGGACGTGCACAGATCGGCGTACGCGAGGACCGCGTCCCAGCACTCGGAGAACAGCGCGGCCTCGGTGGAGTCCTGAGGGGTCGGCAGGTCGGGCATGAGTCTCCTGCATCCACAAGCGAGGTCAACTCACCACATCGGAATCGGAGTTGGGGGGAACCTCGCGGCAGGGCAAGAGCTTTTCACGCCTCTCACACAACTGACAAGCGCCCTGTTCAGATATCACGACAGGGCGGCCGCACCCCCATGGCTCCGGCTTCGGAGTGTCATACGGGTGCGGCCGCCCTGCTGCTCAATGCCGTGCCGCCACGGAGGACGACGTCATCGAAGCGTTATCAAACAGCGGTCGGTTCGTCGGCCGGGAGGCTGTCCATGAAGGAGCTGACCGAGAAGACCGCGTTGCCGGCACCGGGCGGGCCGTAGCCGGGGGGCGAGGAGAGGCCGAAGTCCTCCATCGTCTGCCGGTAGGCCTGGAGCAGGCGGATGTGGTACTCCAGGGGCGCGCCCTGCGGGTTGGCCTTGCCGAGCGGCGTCGTGGGCTCCGGGCACCAGGTCGTGAAGCGGGGCGTGATGCCGTGCGACATGAAGAAGCGCAGGCCCTCGGTGGTGGAGGCGATGGCCTCGTCGACCGTCTTGAAGCCGAACGGCTCGGCCATCTCCACGCCCGCCACGAAGTTGGGGATGACGTTGCGCGCGCCGAAGATCTCGGCCGAGTCGAGGATCCGCTTGTGCCACTCGTCCCGGCCGACGTACCGCTCCTTGCCCGGGCAGTACATCTTGAAGAGGTACTCGTCCCACACCTCGTAGTTGGGGTGGTAGATCTGCACTCCGTAGTCCTTGAAGCGCTGGACGTCGTCGCGGGGCAGCGCCTGGGCGACGACCTTGCCGATCCAGCGGCCGGGGAAGCGTTCCTCGATGGCCTTGGCGTAGTGGCCGTAGAAGTCGGCCTCGTCGCGACCGGAGACCGTCTTGGTGATGGCGCCGCCGGTGAGGGTGTAGGCGGTGGAGGCCTTCGCCGTGTCGTAGCGGTCGATGATCTCCAGGGCCTCCAGGACCTCCTCGACGTCCTTCACGCCCGTGTAGGGCCGGCCGGCGGCCTTGTGCTGGCGCCAGTTGTGGTTGATGTCGCAGTACTGGCACTCCTCCTTGGCGCCGAAGTACTGGCAGACCCGGAAGACGGTCAGGTAGATCAGGTAGCCCCACTGGATGGTCGGGGCGACCTCCATGACCGACTTCCCGTTGGAGAGGGTGTGCCGGTAGTACTCGGGCATGGGCGGCACGCCGACGTCGGAGATCCGCTTGCCGTCGAGGTAGAGGCCGAGCACCCCGTCCTCGTTCGCGGCGACGCGGTACGGCGAGGAGGGGTTCACCCGGACCGAGACGACGGTGCGGCGCAGATCGTAGGGGCCGCCGGTGAGGATGATCTCCTCGGGCGGCCTGCGCAGCGCGGCCTCGCCCAGTTCGGGCAGGGTGCCGTGGTCGAAGGAGAAGATGAAGTACGACTTCGGCTTGACCTCGCCGCCCTCGTTGTCGCTGAGCGCGGACGGGTCGAAGGCGACTCCGCCGCGGAGCAGGTCCTCCTTGAAGACGGCCTCCCGCGGTACGTGCGGGAACCGCTCCATCAGATCCTCGACCAGCGCGGTACGGCTGCCCATCCCGTGTCTCCTCCCGGTTCGGACGTACGACTCCTCACGGTATGCCCATGGGTGTACGCGACCGGTACCGGGTCCCCCCGAGCCGATGAAATGTCCTGTTCGTGACGGTTCTCGCCGGGATGGGCGAGCGGGTCAGGCTTCGCGAGCCAGCGCCGCCCAGTCCACCGCGTACTCCGGCTCCTTCCCGGCCAGCAGCCGTTCCGCCTCCTGCGCGACCGTCAGGCCGAGCCGGGCCAGCTCATTGCCCTGGGAGCCCGCGAGGTGGGGGGTGACGAAGGCGCCGGGCAGGTCGTAGAGGGGCGAGTCGGCGGGGAGCGGCTCGGGGTCGGTGACGTCGAGGATCGCGGTCAGGCGCCCGGCGCGCAGTTCCGTCACGAGGGCGTCGTGGTCGACCAGGGCGCCGCGCGCTGTGTTGATCAGCACCGCGCCGTCGGGCATCAGGGCCAGTTCGCGACGGCCGATCATGTGGTGGGTCTCGGGCGTCTCGGGGGCGTGGACGGTGACGATGTCGGACGTGCGCAGCAGGTCGTCCAGCGGCAGCAGGGGGACGCCGAGCACGGCGGCCTGGCGCTCGTCGACGTACGGATCGGTGAGGGCGGGGCGCAGGTCGAAGGGGCGGAGCAGGTCGAGGACGCGGCGGCCGATGCGGGAGGCGCCGACGACGCCCACCCGGCGGCCGTAGTTGCCGATGCCGGGGATGACGCCCCAGCCGGCGGAGGTGCGGGACGTGCGCATGCGCTCGCGGGCGGCGAGGACGTCCTTCCCGGCGAGCAGGATCATGGCGAGGGTGTACTCGGCGACCGGCAGCGCGTTGGCGGCGGCCGCCGAGGAGACGGCGACACCGCGCTCCCGGAGGGCGGGGGTGGCGAAGGACTTCACGGAACCGGCCGAGTGCAGCACCGCCCGCAGCCGGGGAGCGGCGTCCAGGACCGCCTCGTCGAGGCGGGGGCACCCCCAGCCGGTCACCAGGATCTCGGTCCGGGCCAGCACGTCGAGGACACGCGGGTCGAGGAAGTCCTGGGCCACGAGGTCCACGTCGATGTCCACGGACTCACGCAGCCGCGCCAGCACCCCGGGCGGGAAGACCTGCGGCACGTTCTCGGCGGCCATGGCGAACAGTGCCTGGGGGCGCTGGCTCAAGGAGGTGACCTTCCGGTTCGGGGGACGCTGCGGAACGGCTCCCGTACACGGGTAGAAACCGCTCTCTACGGTGCCTACGGTAGGCGGGCCGGGCGGCGGCGGCAACGGACCCCGGCCGGGGTAGGTTCCGGCGGGGGCTTCCCTGCTCCCGCTGCCTCGGGGAAGGACGACGCGATGAACGGCACCGTGACCAACTGGGCGGGCAACATCACCTACGCGGCCAAGGAGCTGCACCGGCCCGGCTCGCTCGCCGCGCTGCGCGCGCTCGTCGCGGACGGCGACCGGGTGCGGGTCCTCGGCAGCGGGCACTCGTTCAACGAAATTGCCGAACCGGGCCCCGAGGGCGTCCTGCTGTCGCTGGCCGGTCTGCCCCCGGAGGTGGACGTCGACACGGCCGCCCGTACGGTCCGGGTCGGCGGCGGCGTGCGCTACGCGGAGCTGGCCCGCCGGGTGCACGGGCAGGGGCTCGCGCTGCACAACATGGCATCCCTTCCGCACATCTCGGTGGCCGGATCGGTCGCGACCGGCACCCACGGCTCGGGCGTGCTCAACGGCCCGCTCTCGGCGGCCGTGCGGGAGGTGGAGCTGGTCACGGCCGACGGTTCGGCCCTCGGCATAGGCCGGGACGAGGAGCGGTTCGGCGGGGCCGTCACCTCACTCGGCGCGCTCGGCGTCGTCACCGCGCTCATCCTCGACCTGGAGCCGGCCTACGAGGTCGAGCAGCACGTCTTCACCGAACTGCCGCTGGAGGGCCTGGACCAGGGGGCGTTCGAGACGGTTATGGCGACGGGGTACAGCGTCAGCCTGTTCACCGACTGGCGGGCGCCGGGCTTCCGTCAGGTGTGGCTCAAGCGGCGCACCGACCAGCCGCTGCCCGCCTTCCCCTGGGCCACTCCCGCCACCGAGAAGATGCACCCGGTGCCGGGCATGCCCGCGCTCAACTGCACCGAGCAGTTCGGCGTGCCGGGGCCGTGGCACCAGCGACTGCCGCACTTCCGGGCGGAGTTCGTCCCGAGCAGCGGGGTGGAGTTGCAGTCGGAGTACCTGCTGCCGCGCGGGCACGCCGTGGAGATGCTGCACGCGCTCGACGCGATCCGCGAGACGATCGCCCCCGTGCTGCAGACCTGCGAGGTGCGCACGGTCGCCGGCGACGACCAGTGGCTGAGCCCGTCCCACGGCCGGGACACCGTCGCGGCGCACTTCACCTGGGTCGAGGACACCCGGGCGGTGCTGCCGGTGGTGCGGCGGGTCGAGGAGGCGCTGGCCCCCTTCGAGGCACGGCCGCACTGGGGCAAGGTGTTCGCCGTACCCGCCCCCGCCCTGCGCGCGCTGTACCCGCGGCTCGGCGACTTCCGGGCGCTGACGCGGGAGCTGGACCCCCGGGGGAAGTTCACCAACACCTTCGTGCGGGAGGTGCTCGCGGGGGCTTAGCCGGCCACCGGGGCCGGCCGGCCCCGGTGGCGGTGGGCGGCCTGCCGGGTCAGGTCATGGCGCCGGGTCAGGTCATGGCGTGCGGCCGCGCGGGCAGGCCCGCAGACGCCGTACGCGCTCGACGCGATCCGGGAGCGGGCGGCGGCGCCCCGCCGACCGGCCGCGCAGCGCGGTCTCTTCAGGGCCGTGCCACGGGAGGGACTGCCCAGGTCCTGCGGGGCGCGCTCGCACGCGCACGGACGGCGGCGAGGGCCGACCGCGACGGTCCGTCGGTCAGGTCGTGGCGTGAGGGCGGACGCGGGGAGTGGAGGTCGTGGCGCGGTCGGCCTCGTCCTGGACGAGCAGGGACATCAAGGACGCCACGGTCAGACCCGCCTCGGCCGGGTGGCGCAGCACCTTGCCCGGGTCGATCTGGTACGTGTTGGAGCGCCCCTCCCGGGTGTGGGAGAGGTATCCGTCCTGCTCCAGGTCGGCGATGATCTTCTGCACGGCTCGTTCGGTGAGCCGGCAGTGGGCCGCGATGTCCCTGATGCGGGCGCTGTGGTTGTCGGCAATGGCGGCCAGCACGCGGGCGTGGTTGGTGAGGAACGTCCATCCGGTGTGTGGCTCGGGCACTCCATCCATGCTCCAACTCTAGCGACATGACATTCATGCACCCAAAAACACGTACTCCATTTCATGTATCGGTTGACGTGTATGGGGTAGAGGGGCAACGCTGGAAGCGGAGGCAAGGCGGACAGACGAGGGAGAACAGGGCCATGCCGGAGCCTGCGTACGCTGCGCCGCCCCACGCGCGGCCGGGGGCCGCACCCGTGGCGGGCGACAGTGCGCCGGCGGCGGTCCCGCCGTGCATGGCGACCATGGACGTCGTTCCGGACGGCGACCGGTTGTCCGTGACGATGTGGGGCGAACTGGACCTGGGCAGCCGCCGGCTGCTGCCCGAGCTCTACGACATGCTCACGCTGTCGGGCAGCGGCATCGATCTGCGTCTGGACGCGGTCGGGTTCTGCGACTGCTCCGGCCTCAAGGCGCTGCTGGACCTGCGTGCACGCGCCGTCGACCAGGGCAAGACGGTCACCGTCCGGTCCTGCGGTGTCGCGGTCGAGCGCCTTCTCGACCTGACGGGCACCCGGGAGCTGTTCGCGGACACCGCCCCGCGGGAGAGCGCCACGCCCGCCGCCGAGCCGCCGCAGGAGGACGACCAGGACCTCCGCGCCGAAGTCGCCCAGTTGCGCCGCGCCATGCAGACCCGGCCCACCATCGATCTGGCCCGCGGCATCCTGATGGCCTCCTTCGGCCTCAGCCCCGAGACGGCCTGGAGCGTGCTGGTCCGGACCTCCCAGAACACCAACACCAAGCTGCACCAACTCGCCCAGGACCTGGTGGGCACCGTGCGCGGCACCACCCTGCCGGAGCAGGTGCAGCAGCAGCTGGCCGCCGCGGTCGCCGGCACGAGCCGCCCGGGCGAGGAAGCGGCGCGCCCCGCGGACGGAGCCGCCGAGGACGCGGACTGACAACACCCCGTCCCGCACGCGCAGCCCCACCGCACCCGCACCCGCACCCGCACCCGCACCCGCACCCGCACCCGCACTGAGGCATCATGGGCAGGCCATGCTCGGCCATCACCGGCTTTCACCAGGCGCGCACTTTATAAAGCCCCTTTCCTAACCCCTTGTCGAAAGTCCCGGCAGCCCATAGCCTTGCGCCGCGCCGGTGCCGACGTCCGACCCGGCCCGGCCGGTCTGGGAAGGAAGGGGGCACCCCGGTGAAGCGCACATCACGTGACATCCGCACCGCGAACCGCTATGAGGTGCTGCGCCAGATCATCGCGGAGTCGCCCACCTCCCGGCAGGAACTGGCGGCGGCCACAGGTCTCAGCCTCGCGACGGTCGCCACCCTCGTCGGCGAACTGCTCGACCTCCGCATGATCACCGAGGTCGGCTTCGAGGACTCGGCGGGCGGGCGCCCCCGCGGCCTGGTCGCGGTCAACACCTCGGGCGGCGCGCTGATCGGCGTCGACATCGCCGAGACGTACGTCCACGTCGAGCTGTTCGACCTGGGCCTGAACGTCCTGGCCCGCGCCGAGGAGGACGTCCGGCCCAGTGAGAGTCTGCCCGAGCAGGTGGTCGGCCATGTGGCCACCGCCGTCGGCTCGGTGGTCACCCAGGCCGGCATCGAGGGCGCCCGGGTGCTCGGGGTGGGCGTGAGCGTGCCGGGGCAGGTGGACCGCGCGACCGGCATCTCGGAGTACGCGCCCAACTGGGACTGGCACGACGTACCACTCCTCGACCTGCTCACCGAGCACATCGCCTACCCGCTGTACCTGGACAACCCGCTGCGCGCCAGCGCGGTCGCCGAGCTGTGGTTCGGGGCCGCGCGCGGGCGCGGGAACGCCGTGGTGGTCAACCTCGGCACCGGCGTGGGCGCCGGACTCGTCCTCGGCGGCGGGCTGCACCGCGGCGTCAGCAACAGCGCCGGCGAGTGGGGCCACACCACGATGGTGCTGGACGGACGCCTGTGCCGCTGCGGCGACCACGGCTGTGTGGAGGCGTACGTCGGCGCACGCGGCATCATGCTGAACCTGTGCGAACTGAGCCCCGACAGCGCGCTGTTGCACCCCGATGACCAGACGGCCACCATCGACGCCCTGGCCCGCGGGGTCGCGGCGGGCGATCCCGTGGCGCGCCGGGTCGTCCACGACACCGCCCGCTATCTGGGCGCCGGTGTCGCGGACCTGGTCAACCTGTTCAACCCCGAGATCGTCGTGCTGAGCAGCTGGGTGGCCCGCACCCTGGGCGAGCCGCTGCTGCACGAGGTGCGCGAGGCCGTGACCCGGCACGCGCTGCCACGGCCGCTGGCCGCCACCCAGGTCGTTCTCTCCCCGATCCCCACCGACCCGGTGTGTCTCGGCGCGGCGACGTTCGCGCTGGAGGGCGCGCTCCAGACCGTCGGGCAGCGGAACGGCACACGCACCACCCCCGCGAGGAGACGCACCACCACCCCACCGTCGTAGGGACGGAACCAACTCCTCCACTCCTCCCGCGCGTTCGAAATCGCGAACCGCACACAACGCTTCGTACAGACTTCGTCCAACCCCTTGCCGAAGCCTTAACCGAAGCTCTAGCGTCCCGCACCGCACCTCTCTTTGAGCCATCTGGCGCGAGCCCCCGGGCCGTGAGCCATCAGGCAGTGAGCCGCAGAGCCGCAGCCGCACTCGAGACAAGGACGTCAGCATGTCGGCATCGAGCAACATGAACTGGGACCGCCGAAACGTACTGCGGGCCGCGATGGGCCTGGCCGCCGCCGGCGGACTGACCGCGTGCGGCAGCAACACCGGCCGGGGCGGCGGCGGGTCGGGCGACGCCCTCGTCCAGTACTTCCACGCGTACGGCGAGGCCGGTGTCGAGCAGGCCGTCAAGCGCTACGCGAAGGCCTACAAGGACGCCAACGTCGCCACGCAGTGGATCACCGGCAACAACTACGAGCAGAAGCTCTTCGCCGCGCTGCTCACCGACAACGCGCCCGACGTCTTCGAGTTCCACCCGCAGATCCAGCTCGTCAAGAGCGGTCAGGTGGCCGATCTGACCGACATCATCGAGCCGGTCAAGGACGACTTCAACCAGGCCGACATCAAGTCGCACACGGTCGACGGCAAGATATACGGCGTCCGGATGATCGACGACCCGCAGTTCCTCTTCTACCGGCCCTCGCTGTTCAAGAAGGCCGGCGTCGAGGTTCCGACCACGCTGGAAGAGCTGATCGAGGCCGCCGACAAGCTGACCACCAGCAAGGTCAAGGGCCTCTTCCTCGGCAACGACCTGACCTCCATCGACCGCCCGCTGATCTGGTCGGCCGGTGCCGACACGCTCACCGCGGACAACAAGCCCGCCTTCAACACCGACGCCGTCGCAGAGGGCCTCAAGCAGCTGCGTGGCTTGTTCACCAGCGGCAACCTGCTCCTCGACGCCCCCGCCGACTCCTGGGACCCGTCGGCGTTCATCCAGGGCCTCACCGCGATCCAGTGGTGCGGCATGTGGGCCATGCCGGCCATGCAGAAGGCGCTCGGCGACGACATCGGCATCTTCCCGTTCCCGAAGGTCGGCTCGGCCGGCAAGCAGTCGGTCTACAACGGCGGCTGGTCGATGTTCGTCAACGCCAAGAGCAAGAACGTCGAGGCGGCCAAGGAGTACGTGAAGTGGCTGTGGATCGACCAGAAGAAGTACCAGGAGGACTTCGCCACCTCCTACGGCTTCCACATCCCGCCGCGCACCTCGCTCGCCGCGTCCGCGACCAAGCTGAAGTCCGGTCTGCCGGCCGAGGGCGTCAAGCTCTTCAACGAGTTCGGCCACTTCGACAACATCGGCTGGACGCAGGCCATGATCGCCGCGTTCTGGGACGTGATCGCCAACACCGTCCGCAAGAACGGCGACCCGAAGGCCGCGCTCGACGCCTGTGAGAAGAAGGTCGACGCCGAACTCAAGAAGCTCTTCGGATAGACCACCGGACGGATCTCGACATGTCGACCACCACCACACGCGGGGTCGCCCAGCCCGCCCCGGCCAAGGTCTCCAAGACCCGGCCGAGGCGGGGCCTGAGGGCGAGCAGCACCTTCAACTTCTGGCTGTTCACCGGTCCGTTCCTGATCGGTCTGGTCATCTTCGTCTTCGTGCCCATCGGCTGGAGCATCTGGCTCAGCTTCTTCGAGGCGCGCTTCACCGTCACGCCGAGCGAGTTCGTCGGCTTCGACAACTACAAGCAGATCCTGACGGACACGAACTTCCGGAACTCCCTCGTCACGTTCACCGTGTTCGCCGCGTTCATCGTGCCCGCCACCTGGGCCATGTCGCTGGGACTCGCCCTGCTGGTGAACCGGCTGCGGTTCATGCGGGCGTTCTTCCGGTCGGTGTTCTTCCTGCCGACCGCGGTCAGCTATGTCGCCGCCGCGCTGATCTGGAAGATGTCCATCTTCAACGGCGTCCGCTTCGGCCTGGCCAACACCGTCATCGGCTGGTTCGGCATCGACAACATCGCCTGGCTGGCCAACCCCGACCCGCCCTGGTACTGGCTGGTCATCGTGACGGTCCGCCTCTGGCTGCAGTCGGGTTTCTACATGATCCTGTTCATCGCGGCGCTGCAGAACATCCCGCGGGAGCTGTACGAGGCCGCCTCCATCGACGGCGCCAAGCCGGGCTGGCAGACCTTCCGGCACATCACGCTGCCGCAGCTGCGGGCCACGTCCACGGCGGTGATCCTGCTCCTGCTGGTCGCCGCCTACCAGGCCTTCGACGAGTTCTTCAACCTGCTCGGCAAGGCCACCTGGGGCCAGCCGCCGCTGGTCGAGCTCTACAAGATGGCCCTCGGCCAGAACCAGAACTACGGCGCGGGCAGCGCGGGCGCGGTCGTCCTGACCCTGCTCATCTGCGTCGTGACCCTCTTCCAGGGCAAGATCATGGGCTTCGGAAGGGGTGAGGAGACCAAGTGACCACCACAGCACCCGACGTCAGGAAGGTCGCGAAGCCGGCCAAGGTCAAGCGCGGCGGCGTCATCGGAAACACCGGCCTGTACATCGCGACCGGCGTCGCAGGCCTCCTCTTCCTCGTCCCCTTCTACCTGATCGTCCGCAACGCGGTGATGACGGACCAGGAGATCACGGGCGAGGAGTGGAAGTGGATCCCCACCTCCATCCAGTGGGGCAACTTCAGCGAGCCGTTCGACGACGTCACCGTCGACTTCGCCCGGTCCCTGTGGAACTCGGTCGTCGTGGCCGTCCTGCACACCTCGGGCATCCTGCTGGTCTGCTCGATGGCCGGGTACGGACTGGCCCGGATCCCGTACAAGCACGCCAACAAGGTGTTCTACGCCGTTCTGGTGACCCTGATGGTTCCGACGGCGGTCACCTTCGTGCCGAGCTTCGTCCTCGTCTCGTCCCTCGGCTGGGTGGACAGTTACCGGGGTCTGATCATCCCGGGCCTCTTCAGCGGTTTCACGTGCTTCCTGTTCCGGCAGTACTTCCTGGGGTTCCCGAAGGAGCTCGAGGAGGCGGCGCGCGTGGACGGGCTCGGCTACTGGGGCGCCTACTGGCGCGTCGTCGTGCCGAACTCGCTGAACTTCTTCGCGGCCATCGCCACGATCACCTTCATCAACGGCTGGAACGCCTTCCTCTGGCCCCTGGTCATCGGACAGGATCCGAGTGCCTGGACAGTCCAGGTGGCGCTGTCGTCGTATATGACGAACCAGACCGTCAACTACCACCTGATCTTCATGGCCACCGCCATCTCGATCCTGCCCCTGATCTTCGTCTTCCTCTTCCTCCAGCGCTGGCTGGTGCAGGGGATCGCACAGACCGGCATCAAGGGCTGAGCTAGGAGACCGATGTCTTTCCGCACGACCCCATCCGTCGACTACGTCGAGGACGTCTCTCCGGGCAGCGGTGCCCTGCCGCCCCGTGCCTGGTACGCGTCCTCGGACGCGCGGTCCCTGTCGCTGAACGGCAGCTGGCGTTTCCGGCTGTCGGCCACCGCCGGCGCCGAGGACGACTCGTTCGCCGGGGAGGGCTACGACGCCGGGAACTGGGCCGAGGTCACGGTCCCCGGGCACTGGGTTCTCCAGGGCGACGGGGCGTTCGGCTCCCCGATCTACACCAACCATCTCTACCCCTTCCCGGTGGACCCGCCGTACGTCCCGACGGAGAACCCGACCGGTGACCATCTGCGCGTCTTCGACCTGCCGTCCGACTGGCCGTCGGACGGCGGGGCGGTGCTGCGCTTCGACGGTGTCGAGTCCTGTGCCCGCGTCTGGCTGAACGGCACCGAGCTCGGCGAGTTCAAGGGCTCCCGGCTGCCGCACGAGTTCGCCGTCGGTGAGCTGCTGAAGCCGGGCGGCAACGTGCTCGCCGTGCGCGTGCACCAGTGGTCGGCCGGGTCGTACCTGGAGGACCAGGACCAGTGGTGGCTGCCGGGCATCTTCCGTGACGTCACCCTGCTGCACCGCCCGGCGGACGGCGTGGGCGACTTCTTCGTGCACGCCTCCTACGACCACACCACCGGCGAGGGCACCCTGCGCGTCGACTCCGACGTCGACGGCAGGGTGACCGTGCCTGCCCTGGACATCGATGTCGCGACGGGCGAGCCGGTGACGGTCGCGGTCGAGCCGTGGACCGCCGAGACGCCGAAGCTCTACGACGGTGTGCTGGCCACGGGTGGGGAGCGGGTGCCGCTGCGGATCGGTTTCCGTACCGTCGTCCTCGAGGACGGGCTCATCAAGGTCAACGGCAAGGCGATCCTGTTCAAGGGCGTCAACCGGCACGAGTGGCACCCCGAGCACGGCCGCGCGCTCGACCTGGAGACCATGCGCGAGGACGTGCTGCTGATGAAGCGGCACAACCTCAACGCCGTGCGCACCTCGCACTACCCGCCGCACCCGGCCTTCCTGGACCTGTGCGACGAGTACGGGCTGTGGGTCATCGACGAGTGCGACCTGGAGACCCACGGCTTCACCGAGCAGGACTGGCGGGACAACCCGGTCGACGACGACCGCTGGACCCCGGCCCTGCTGGACCGCGCGGCACGCATGGTCGAGCGGGACAAGAACCACCCGTCGGTCGTGTTCTGGTCGCTGGGCAACGAGGCCGGCACCGGCCGCGGGCTCACCGCCATGGCCGAGTGGATCCACGACCGCGACCCCGAGCGGCTGGTGCACTACGAGGGCGACTGGAACTGCCGCGACACGGACGTGTACTCGCGGATGTACGCGTTCCACGACGAGGTCGACAAGATCGGGCAGCAGCTCGACGGCGGCACCCACAAGCGCCGCGAGCTGCCGTTCATCCAGTGCGAGTACGCGCACGCCATGGGCAACGGCCCCGGCGGGCTCGCCGACTACCAGGAGCTGTTCGAGAAGTACGACCGGCTCCAGGGCGGGTTCATCTGGGAGTGGATCGACCACGGCGTCAAGCACGCCGAGCTGGGTTACGCCTACGGCGGTGACTTCGGCGAGGAGCTGCACGACGGCAACTTCGTGTGCGACGGCCTGGTCTTCCCGGACCGGACGCCGTCGCCGGGCCTGATCGAGTACAAGAAGGTGATCGAGCCGGTCCACATCGAGGGCGACGGCGCGAACGGCATCGTGCGGGTCACCAACAAGCAGGACTTCGCCGACCTGTCGGCGCTGGCCTTCGAGTGGTCGTGCCAGGTGGACGGCGAGACGGTCGAGTCGGGTTCGCTGTCGGTGCCGGCGCTCGCGCCGGGCGAGAGCGCCGAGGTGAAGCTGCCGGAGCCGCCCGTGGACGGCCGGGGCGGCGAACGCCAGTGGACCGTGCGGGCGCTGCTCGCGGACGGCACGTCCTGGGCCGCGAAGGGCCACGTCGTGGCCTGGGGCCAGTTCGCGGCGGGGGCGCGGCCGCTGCCGTCCTTCCCCGCGAGCGACCGGCCGGTGCTCGACGGGGGCCGGATCACGCTCGGCCCGGCCCGGTTCGACGCCCGCACCGGTGCGCTGCTCTCGGTCGACGGGGTGGAGGTCACCGCGGCGCCGCGGCTGGACGTGTGGCGTGCGCCGACCGACAACGACGACGGCGCCGAGTGGCAGACCGACACCCGCTACGGGATGCTGTGGCGCACGCTCGGCCTGCACCGCATGCGGCACCGCCTGGTCTCGGTCGAGGCCGGCGACGACGCGCTGACGGTCCGGACCCGGGTGGCGCCCGCCGCCCGCGAGGTGGGCCTGGACACCGTGTACCGCTGGACGTCCGACGGCGAGCGGCTGCGGCTGTCGGTGTCCGTGACGCCGGAGGGCGACTGGACGGTGCCGCTGCCCCGGCTCGGGGTGCGCTTCGGGCTGGCGGAGGCGGACCGGGTGGAGTGGTTCGGCGGCGGTCCCGGCGAGGCGTACCCGGACACCCGGAAGGCGTCCATGGTCGGCCGCTGGCAGTCGACGGTGGACGGGCTGCAGACGCCGTACGTCCGTCCGCAGGAGAACGGCGCCCGCGCCGACGTCCGCTGGGTGGAGCTCGGGGGCCTGCGGATCGAGGGCGACCCGGAGTTCTGGTTCACCGCGCGGCGCTGGACGACCGAGCAGCTCGACGCCGCCCGGCACCGCAGCGACCTCACGGCCGGCGACACGGTGTGGGTCAACCTCGACCACGGGCTGCACGGCATCGGTTCGCAGTCCTGCGGCCCGGGTCCGCTGCCGCAGTACTTCCTGAAGGCGGAGCCGGTGGAGTTCTCGTTCGTCATCTCGACCGCCAGGTAAGAAACCGATTAATCGATTGACCGATTGATCGACATTCCGAGAGGGTCGGGATGTCGTCCGCGGCCGGTCGGCCCTCGTGCCGACCGGCCGTCGCTGTGTTCACCGCAAGGGAGTTGGTGGGTCAGTTGAGTGTCGCCATCGAGGTCCGCGGGCTGTCCCGTACCTTCCACACCACCGTCCGCCGCCCCGGCTTCACGGGCGCCGTCCGTTCCCTCGTCAACCCGGAGCGGGTGGCCAAGCACGCCGTCTGCGACATCACCTTCGACGTGGCGGCGGGCGAACTCCTCGCCCTGCTCGGCCCGAACGGCGCCGGCAAGTCCACCACCATCAAGATCCTCACCGGGATCCTCACGCCCACGTCCGGCGAGGCCCGGGTCGCCGGCGTGGTGCCGTACCGGGAGCGGGAGCGCAACGCCCGCAACGTCGGGGCGGTGTTCGGGCAGCGCACCCAGTTGTGGTGGGACCTGCCGGTGCGCGAGTCGTTCGCGATCCTGCGGGACATCTACGAGGTGCCGAAGGCCGAACACGCCGCCCGGCTGAAGGAGTTCGACGACATCCTCGACCTGTCGTCGTTCTGGGACACGCGGGTGCGCCATCTCTCCCTCGGTCAGCGCGTGCGCAGCGATCTGGCCGCCGCGCTGCTGCACGACCCGCCGGTGGTGTTCCTCGACGAGCCGACGATCGGCATGGACGTGGTGGTGAAGGAGCAGGTGCGGGAGTTCCTGCGGCACCAGGTGGAGCAGCGGGGCCGTACGGTGCTGCTGACCACGCACGACATGACGGAGGTGGAGCGGCTCGCCGAGCGGGTCGTGCTGGTCAACCACGGCCGGCTGATGCTGGACGGCTCGCTCGACGAGATCCGCCGGAAGTTCGGCTCGACCTGGCAGGTGCGGGCCACGCTGGCCGATCCGCACGCCGAGGTCGTGCCGCCGCCGGGCACCACGCTGCTGCGGCACACCGGCGCGCAGATCGTCCTCGGCCCGGACGGGACGGACGCGCCCACCGTCCAGCAGGCGCTGAAGGCGGTGATCGAGCGGTTCGAGGTGACGGACATCGCCCTGGACGAGGCGGACCTCGAGGACGTGATGCGGGCCGCGTACGCCCACGCCGGGGAGGCCTGACGTGGCCCTGCTCCATGCCTGGCGCGCGGCCCGGGTCACCCCGCTCGGCGAGCTGAACGCGCCGCCCCGGATGACCGCCGTCGCCCTGCGCCTGGCCGTGCAGGTGGTGCTGGTCTGGTCGCTGTGGAGGGGCCTGTACGCGCAGACCGGCACGACCGCGGGGCTGAGCCGCGACCAGGCGGTCACGTACGCCGTGCTGGCCGTGCTGGCGTCCCGGCTGCGGGAGCTGGACCAGTACGCGGGCCGGGACACCGTCCTGCAGCACATGCACTTCGGCACCATCGTGTACTGGTACCTGCGGCCGCTGCCGCCGCAGCGCTACTACGCCCTGCGGGCCGCCGGAGAGCAACTGTACGGGCTGGCCTGGGCGTTGACGGGTTACCTGATCTGCCTGGCCGCGGGCGTCGTCGAGCCGCCCGCGTCGCCCGCCGTGGCGGGGGTGTTCCTGCTCAGCATGCTGCTGGGCCAGTGGGTCCTGTACTACGTCATGCTGGTCCTGGACCAGTTGTGCTTCTGGACGGTCCGCAACACCGCGGCCATGCTGATCCTGCTGTTCGCGCAGAACCTGCTGTCCGGGGTGTACGCGCCGCTGTGGTTCTTCCCGGACTGGTTCGTGACGATGAGCGCGTTCCTGCCCTTCCAGGCCACGCTGAGCGTGCCGCTGTCGCTGTACGTGGGGCGCATCCCCCTGTCGGACGCGGCGTTCCAGCTCTCCGTTCAGGCCGCCTGGGTCGTGGCGCTGGCGTTGTTCACCCGGTTGCTGTGGCGGCGGGCCGCCCGGCGCGTGATCGCGCAGGGAGGCTGAGATGTCGCTGAAGGCTCTGCGGATCGTGTGGCGTGTGACGGCGCTCAACTTCCGCGCGCAGCTGGAGTACCGCACCGAGTTCCTGCTGATGATCGCGATCGGGGCGATCTGGCAGGTGTCGGTGATCGTGTTCGCGACGGTGCTGCTGTCGCGGTTCGCCG
The DNA here is from genome assembly GCF_042955215.1 of Streptomyces sp. NPDC012466. Taxonomy (NCBI): domain Bacteria; kingdom Bacillati; phylum Actinomycetota; class Actinomycetes; order Kitasatosporales; family Streptomycetaceae; genus Streptomyces; species Streptomyces sp. NPDC012466. Next base: position 1,214,879 of record NZ_JBIBEQ010000001.1, read on the forward strand.
GGATGGGCGGCTGGGACAGCTCCGACGTGCTGCTGATCCCGGCGACGCGGATGCTGGCGCACGGACTGTTCGTGCTGTTCCTGGGGCGCATGCACTGGGCCGGCCGGCAGGTCCAGGAAGGCAGGATCGACATCTATCTGATGCGTCCGATGCCGGTCCACCGCCAGATCCAGCTGGCGTTCTTCCCGACGAACGCGATCGGGGACCTGACGGTGGCGGCGGGCCTGATGGCGGGCGCGCTCTCCCGCAGCGACCTGGACTGGACGACGGGCCGCGTGACGTACCTGATCGCGGCCGTCCTCGGCGGCATGCTGCTGGAGGCCGCCCTGTTCACGGTCGTGGCCAGTGCCTCCCTGCGCTTCCCGGCCGCCGACATGTGGGGCCGCTGGCTGGAGGAACTTCTCGGCACCTTCGGCAGCTACCCCCTGAACGTGCTGCCCAAGGCGGTGGGCGGCTTCCTGACCTTCGGCCTGCCGCTCGCGTTCGTCGCCTACTTCCCGGCGGCGGTCCTGACGGGCCACGGCCACTCGACCGGAGTCCCGTACTGGCTCGCGGCGGCCTCACCGCTGCTCGGGCTGCTGGCGTATCTGGCGGCGCGCGGGCTGTGGACGTGGAGTCTGCGGCATTACAGCGGGATCAACGGCTGACGGTCCGGCCCGACCTGTGGATCGGGGTGAACAGGGCGGTCACGGCGAGCAGGACGCAGGTCGCTCCGGCGGCCAGGGCGACCGGTGCCGTGCCCTGTTCCTCCGCGGCCCAGGTGAGCACGGCGGCACCGATCGGCGCCGCCGCGTAGTGAAGCGTCCAGAACGCGGAGGTGACCCGGCCCAGGAGGTGTTCCGGAGTGACCTCCTGGCGGAGCGACAGCGAGCAGGTGCCTCCCATGGCGGCACAGGCGAGGAACGCGGCGCTCAGGGCCGCGACGACCGGCACGTCACGCGCCCAGCCAAGACCGGCGAAAGCCAGACCGCAGCCCGCGACCGAGCCGGTCCACGTCGGCCCGAAGCCGAGGCGGCGGCGGATCCCGGCCACGAGCAGGGCGCCGGTGATGGTGCCGAGCGCGCCGACGGCCATGACGGTGCCCACGGTGCCGTCGTCGTGCCCGAGGTCGTGCTTGAGGTGGTAGATGACCAGGTCGTTGATGCCGAGGGTGAGGAAGCTGAAGACGAACAGCAGCACCGTGAGCGAGCGCAGCACGGGGTGGCCGTAGAGGAAGCCGATGCCGGTGCGGAGGTCCTGCCACAGTCCGGTGCGCTTGCCCGGCTGTTCGTCCGGAGCGCGGCGGCGAAACCGCACGAAGAACAGGCACGTCGCCGACACCCCGAAGCTGGCCGCGTCCACGCCGACGGCCGCGGCCGGGCCGGACCAGGCGGCGACCAGGCCGGCGCACAGCGGCCCGAGGACGCCCGCGGCGGCGGCCGTGGCGTTCAACCGCCCGTTGGCCTCCGTGAGTTGCCCGGTGCCGACCAGGCCGCGCACGACCGTGACGTAGCCGACGGCGAACAGCATGCCGACGGCCTCGCACAGCGGCAGCACCCCGTAGAGCAGCCAGATCCGCGGGCCGGACAGCCACACCAGCGGGATCACGCCGTACAGTCCCATGCGCACCAGGTCGCAGGCGATGAGCAGCCGGCGCCGGTCCACGCGGTCCACGACCGCCCCGGCGAACACCGCCGCCACGACCGCCGCCGCCCCGCCCACCGCCGTCAGCAGCCCCATCCGCGCGACCGAACCCGTGGCCTCCAGCACCAGCAGCGGCAGTGCGATCAGTGCGAAGGAGTCACCGAGCACGGAGAGGGTCTGAGCGGCCCAGAAGATGCCGAAGTCGCGCTGGCGCCACAGCGGACGCGTACCGCGTAAGCCGTCGTCGGCGGCCTCCGCGGGGCTGCCGTGTCCGTCCTCGCGCCGTGCCGCCCCGTGCGTCATGCCGCCTCCCCCGCGTCCGAGCCCGGTCCTCCACCCCGCGTCCCCGGCAACCTTACGGCCGTGCCCGGCGGCCGGGGGAGGTCGCACCCGCACCCCCCTGCCCCCGGCAGGAACCGTTCCGCGCTGCGCGAAAGGGCTGAAGCCACAGGCCTGGACGGGTAACCTCGGCGGCGTGAAGTGATCTCTTGGGCGGTGCTCCCGGTGCCGCAGAAGCGAACCGATCCGTACCCGTGGCGGCCCACGCTCGCCGCGGACGCTTCCGCATGGAGAGATCACCATGGTGCGCGACAGCTACGCCCCCGTCCCCGGCGCGACCCCCGAGGAGACGCTGCGAGCCTTCACCTCCCGGGCGACCGCCGATCCCGGCGTCGTCGGGCTCGTCCTCAGCGGCTCCCGGGTCTACGCCGGGATGCCGACGGTCCACTCCGACTACGACCTGCACGTCGTCGTCCGCGACGAGAGCGTCCCGGCCCTCGCCGCTCTCGACCGCTTCCGCTCGGCCCACCTCGACCTCGTCGTCATCACCCTCGCGGAGTTCCGCACCCGCGGGATGCCCGGCCGCCCGGACAGCTTCGCGCGGTACTCCTACGTCCACGCCGAGGTGCTGTTCGACCGGCTCGACGGGGCGCTCGCCCGGATCCTCGACGAGAAGCGGGCGCTCGGCGCCGACGAGGCACGGGACGCCGCCGCCGGCTGGCTCGACGCCTACGTCAACCAGACCTACCGCTCCCTGAAGAGCTACCGCGACGACCGCCCCGACCTGGGCCATCTGGACGCCGCCGAGTCCGTCCCGTACGCCCTGGAGGTGCTCTTCGCGCTGCACCGCCGCGTCCGGCCCTACAACAAGTACCTGCGGTGGGAGCTGGAGCGGCAGCCGCTGGGCGACCCCCGGTGGGACGCGCACCGGCTCCTGCCGGTCCTGCGGCGCATCCTGGCCGACGGCGACCCGCCCACCCAGCGCGCCCTCTTCGCCGGGATCGAGGAGGCGGCGCGCGCGGCCGGGCACGACGAGGTCCTCGACTCCTGGGGCACGGATCTGGACCTGCTGCGTCCCTCCTGACACGAGGGTGTCCCCCACTGTTCGCGCGACTCCCCTTGCGCACCACGGGCGTTGCCCTCGAACCTGAGCACCGTTCACCTTCCTCCCCTTCGCCTCTCCGACCGGAGACACCCCCCATGAAGAGACTGATCGGCACCGCCGTGGCCGCCGCCCTGGCCGTCACGAGCCTGACCACCACCGCCGCGACACCCGCCGTCGCCGCGGACTCCGGCTCCTTCAACGTCCTCACCTACAACGTCGCGGGCCTCCCCGAGGGCCTGAGCTCCGGCACCCCGGAGAAGAACACACCGCTGATCTCCCCCCGCCTCGGGGCGTACGACCTCGTCAACGTGCAGGAGGACTTCAACTACCACGCCGCCTTGTACGCGGGCGACAACCACGCCCACCGCACCGCGACCAGTGGCGGCGTCCCCTTCGGGGACGGCCTCAACACCCTCTCGGACGTGCCCTTCGAGGACTTCCAGCGGGTGAAGTGGAACAAGTGCACCGGCACCAACTGCCTTACCCCGAAGGGCTTTTCCCTGGCGCGGGTACGGCTCGCCGAGGGTGTCTTCCTGGACCTCTACAACGTGCACACGAACGCGGACGACACCGACGACGCGCGCGCCGCCCGCCGCGCCAACGTCGAGCAACTGTCCGCCTTCATCCGGGCGAACTCGTCCGGCAACGCGGTGATCGTCATGGGCGACACCAACACGCGCTACACGCGCACCGGCGACAACATCCGCACCCTCGTGGCCGAGAACGGCCTGACCGACGCATGGGTCCAGCACGTGAAGGGCGGGACGCCCCCGGCCCAGGGCAGTGACGCGCTCGTCTGCCCCACCACGGCGCCCACGAACGACTGCGAGGTCGTGGACAAGGTCCTCTACCGCGGCAGCCGGCTGCTGAACCTGGACGCGACCCGCTACAGCAACGCGTGGGCGTCCTTCCTGGACCCGGCCGGCGGCAACCTCTCCGACCACTTCCCGCACGCGGTCGACTTCTCCTACACGCTCAACTCGTCGCTGCGCGCGAGCGACTTCTTCGGCGGCCCGCACGGCACGGCCTTCAACGACGCGGACGACCTGCCGCCGGCCCCCTCTCCCCGCACCCTGACGCTGCGCGGCGGCGCCCGTCTGGACGCCGTGTCCCTCACCCACGACGGCGGCACGACCCTCACCCACGGCGGCACGGGCGGCACCGCGACCTCCCTGACCCTGGCCGCCGGTGAGCACCTGACCTCGGTCAGGCTGACGCAGGGCCAGAAGGACGGCCGTACGCGCCTGTTCTCGGCGGCCTTCACGACGGACCGGAACCACACCCTGTCCGCCGGCACGGCCACGTCCGACGCGAAGACCTTCACCGCCCCCTCCGGCTGGCAGATCGTGGGCTTCACCGGCCGCGCGGGCGCCGAGCTCGACAAGCTCGGGGTGGTGTACGCGCCGATCCGCTGAGCACGCCGACCGGCCCCGCCCGTCCGTCCGTCCGTGGCCGGCCCCGCGGTGCCGGGAGTGATCCCGGCCCCGCGCCACGGCGTCCCCCCGGCGGCTACGATCGCTCCCTGCGTCCGTGGGGCCCGCCCCCCACTTGGCCCTCTTCGAGAGGTATCCGCGAACCCCCATGCCCAGAGCCGGTCTCACTCCCGAGCGCCTCGTCGCCGCCGCAGTCGAGCTCGCCGACGAGGCCGGCTTGGAGGGCGTCACCCTCTCCGCCCTGGCGCGGCGCTTCGGGGTGAAGGACGCGAGTCTGTACACCCACGTCCGGAGCCTGAAGGACCTGCGAACCCGCATGGCCCTCCTCGCGGGCGGCCAGATGATCGACCGGATCGCCGGGGCGGTCGAGGGCCGGGAGGCCGGCCGGGACACCCTCGCCGCCTTCGCCTCCGCCTACCGGGCCTACGCGCTGGAGCACCCGGGCCGCTACGCGGCGACGCAGATCCGGATCGAGCAGGACCTCCTCACCGGCTCCCCCGCGATGCGCCGCACGGCCGACGTCATCTCCGGCATGCTCCGCCCCTACGGCCTGGAGGAACCCGACCTCACCGACGCGGTGCGCCTGCTGCGCAGCACCTTCCACGGCTACTGCGCCCTGGAGTCCACCGGGGCCTTCGGCGCGCCCCGCGACGTACAGGCCTCCTGGGACAGGGCGATCCACGCCCTGCACGTACTGCTCGAAAACTGGCCCCGCGAGAAGAGGACCCCCGATGGCTGAACCGGCCCGGCCCGAGGACACGGCCGGGATCATGGCCGAGGCCATGGCCGAGACCTACTCGCTCGGCACCGGCCCCTGGACCATGACCCCCGTCACGCGGGGCGCCCTCGGCCAGATCTGGAAACTGTCCGGTGGCGGCCGCTCCTGGGCCGTGAAGGAGCTCCTCCTCGGCTGCGACGAGGCCCAGGTGGCCCGCGAGGCCGCGTTACGGGACTCCGCCGCGGAGCTGGGCATCGCCTCGCCCCGGCTCCACCCCGACCGGCACGGCGCGCACGTCTCCCGCCTCGGCTTCCCGAGCGGCGGGTCCTGGGTGAAGCTGTACGACTGGATCGACGGCGCCCGGGCGGACGCCTGCGACCCGCACGTCCTGGACTGGTTCGGCCGGACCACGGCACTGCTCCACCGGGCCGGTGAGGGAGCCGCCGGGCCCCCGGGCGACTGGTACGAGCGGTGTCCCGACGACGCCGACTGGGAGGACGTCCTCAAGAAGGTGCGTGACGCCGGCCTGCCGTGGTCGGACGAACTGGACCGGTTCATCGCCACGTCCGCACCCCGGCTGGCCCACTGGGTGACCCCCTCGCCGCCCGGCGGCCTGGCGACCTCCCACCTCGACCTCCAGCCCCAGAACGTCCTGGTCGGCCGGGACGGCCCCGTCCTGCTGGACTGGGACAACGCCGGGCCCGTCGCACCGGAACGGGAGTTCGCCCGCGCCCTCCACGTCTGGTCCGGCGGCAACGACGTCGGCATCGCCGCCGCGCGGCGCCTGGCCCGGGCCTACCGCGAGGCCGGGGGCCAGGCCGTCCTCACCGGCCCGGAGTCCTTCTCGATGCTCTTCGCCACCGCCCTGAACTACATCCGGGTGCAGGCCGAGACGGCCGTCGATCCCACCGTGACCGCCGCACAGCGCGAGTTCGGCGGCCGGCAGGCCGTCACCTGCCTGCGCACCGCGCCGGACCTCACGGCCGTCACCCAGCTGGTCGCCGCGCTGGACGGGCGGCCCTAACGGAGGGCGAGCCTCGCGACAGCGTCGTAGGAAGGTGTCGCACCCGTCGGTGTCCGGCCGGCGCGCAGGTCCGCCATCGTCTCCAGGGCCGCGCCCAGCGCCCGCCGGTACAGCAGCGAGCCGACGCTGATGCGGTGTACGCCTGCGTCGGCGAGGTGCCGGACGGGCGGGCCGCCGGGCGAGTGGAGGACGTTGAGGGGCACGTCCAGGTGGCGCACCAGCGCCTCGATCGCCCGCAGGTCGGTGAGGCCGGGGACGAACACCCCGTCCGCGCCCGCCTGCCGGTAGGTGTCGAGGCGCGCGAGGGTGCCGTCGCCGTCGCCCAGCCAGTGAGTGTCGGTACGGGCGTTGACGAACAGGCCGGGAGCGGCCTGCTTGACCGCCTCGATCTTCGCCGCGTGCCGGGCGGCCGGTCCGAGCCCGTCCTCGAGGTTGATGCCGACCGCTCCGGCCGTGTGCAGCTCCCGCGCGAACTCCGCCACCTCGTCCGGGTCGTCGCTGAATCCGCCCTCCGCGTCGACGGACAGCAGGAACGGCCCGGGCCCCAGGGCCACGGCCAGCCGCAGCGTCTCCTCGCGGGTCGCCGCCGCCCCGTCGGGCAGTCCCGCCGCCGCGGCGACGCCCAGGCTCGTCGTCCCGATGGCCGGGAAGCCCTGCTCCGCGAGGGCCCGGGCGGATGCGTGGTCCCAGGCGTTGGGCAGGAGCAGGGGCTCTCCGGCACGGTGGAGGCGGGCGAAGGCGGTCGCGGCCCGGCGTGACGGTGTCTGCTGCGGATCTGTGGTCATGCCGCCATGCTGGGCCCGGCTCGCTTCGGCGCGGGCCGAACTACGGCGGCCGCGGGGCGAACCCTGGAGCGTGAAGACCTCAGTCGACGTTGACCCCGGCCCCGTCCAGCCGGACCCGCACCTCGGGCCCCTCGCTCCAGCGGACGGTGAACCCGGCGTCCGCGGTAGCGGTCACGGCTGCTGCTTCCGCCAGTGGAGCCGGATCCGCCTCGGCGGTGAGCCGGGCCAGGGCGACGAACAAGGTGGAGCCCCCGGTCGTGACGCCGGTGAGGTCCTCGTCGAGGCCGACCGCGGGCAGCAGTTCCGCCCGGACGCCGTCCGGCGCGCTCCAGCCGGTCACACGGACCTGCGTCCCCGGCTCCGCGCTCACCACCAGATGCGCACGCACCTCCACCGCCCCGCGCGCCAGCACGACACTCGTCACCCGGGCTCCCCCGCCCGCGTCGTGCCGGGACGCCACCCAGCCGTCGCCGACGCCGAGCGGTTCGATGCCGGTGCGGCTCGGGTCCCCGGCGACCAGGACGCTGTTGTCGTACGCGTCCGCGGGCGTCGTCACGGTGGAGTACGCGAGCCGCGTGTAGTACGGGTCGTAGCGGACGTCCTCGCTGCCGTGATTGTGGAGGCGGACCACGCCGTCGGAACGGGTCGACTGGAGCAGCCAGTTGGGCGGGCCGACGGGGGTGACGAAGTCCGCGCGTTCGGCGGGGGCGGGTTCCTCCGGCGCCGTCCAGACCTCGTGGTCCGGGGGCAGGAGCAGGCCGAGGAAGCCCTTGCTCGCCCAGTACGGGGAGGCCGGGCCCGAATAGCCCTGCAGGACGGACTCGTCGGGGCCGTGCCAGCCGAGGGACAGCAGGCCCCGGTCGTCCACCGCGCCCCGCTCCAGGAAGTACTTCAGCGCGCCCGAGGCCAGCCGACGGGTCTCGCCGGGGGGCAGGGGCGTACGGCCGGTCAGCGCGCCCAGCCACAGCGGGGCCGTCGTCGCGAAGCGGTACGTCAGGGAGCGGCCCTGGTGCATGGGGGCACCGTCGCCGCCGAAGAGCCGGGAGTAGTCGCGGAGGTGGCGCGAGAGGCGGTCGCCGTACAGGTCCAGCAGGCGCTCGTCGCCCTCCAGCCAGGCGTGCAGCACCGGGTAGAGGTGCATCGCCCAGCCGTTGTAGTAGTCGTACTTGCGGCCGTCGCCGTCGGTGTACCAGCCCTCGCCGACGTACCACTGCTCGATGCGTTCCAGGCCGCGGTCGATCGCCGCGCGGGAGGCGTCCGGCTCGTGGCCGATCTCGGCGAGGAAGCCGCCCACCGTGACCGGGAAGAGCTCCCAGTTGCAGGGCCAGGGCTCGGCCGTGAGGGCGTCGGCCAGCCAGTCCGCCGTGCGCTGGCGTACGCCGTCGTCCAGGCGGTCCCAGAGCAGGTCCCGGGTGAGGCGGAGGGCCAGGGCGACGGACGCCGCCTCCACCAGGGGCTGGCTGCGGTCCTCGATGCGGGGCCAGACGCCCGAGACGCCGGCGGCGAGGCCGGTCGCGTAGCGTTCCAGGGCCTTTTCGTCGCGGCGGAAGGCGGCGAGCAGCAGGGTGCGGGCGTAGCCCTCCAGGCCGTCGGAGAGGCGGCCCGACCAGCTCGACCGGTCGCCGGGCAGGTGGTAGAGCGCGCGGTCCTCGCTCGCGTACGGCTCGACGGCGGTGAGCAGGGAGTCGGCCGCCGCCTCCCAGTGGGCGCGGGTGTATCCGGTGAACGGGGACGTCGTGCGGTCGGCGGGAGGCAGCTGCATCGGATGTCTTTCGGGCTCGGGCCGGTCGGAACGGATCAGACCTGGAGCGCCCCGGTTCCGGTCGGGGCGCCCCAGGGGTTCATCCCACCCGCACCTTGCCCTTCGGCACCAGATGCCGGGTGACGAGTTCGTCGCGGACGAGGCCCGCGTAGGCCGTCGCGCCGCGCACGGAGGTGTGCGTGTTGTCCCGCGCCTCGTTGGTGAGGTACAGCGCCTTGGAGCCTTCCGCGCCGAGGGACTCCACCAGCGCCTTGGTCTTGGCCGTGAGGTCGATCAGCGGGACGTCACGCGCCGCGGCGACCGAGCGGATGACGGCCGGGTGGTCGACACCGAGGCCGTTGACCAGGAGCGCGGTTCCGTTGTTCAGCGTGCCCTCGGGGTTGAACCAGCGCCGCACGATGGGAGTGACAAGGACCGGCTGTCCGCCCCGCTCCCGGACGCCCGCCACCAGGGTCTCCAGGTTGGCCCGGTAGGTGGCCTCGTCCGTGGTCTTGTCGTTGTGGGCGAGCTGGACCAGGACCAGATCGCCGGGGCGGATCAGGGGCCGTACGGTGGCCCACAGCTGCGGGTTCCCCAGATACGAGACCGTACTCTCCCCGGAATCGGCGTAGTTGGCGACGGACACGCCCTTGCGGAGGTACTGGGGCAGCTGCTGGCCCCAGCCGGAGTACGGGTCGCCGGGCTGGTCGCAGACGGTGGAGTCGCCGACCAGGAAGATCTGGCGGGCGTGGGAAGCCCGGGTGACCCGGATGCCGGCGAGGGCCGGGGCGGAGCCGCCGATCCGCAGGTCGAGGCCCGGTGTTCCCTCGGGGCCGGTGGGCTCGCCCTCGGGGGTGCGGACGTTCACCGTGAAACTGCGGGTGATCCGCTCACCCGCCGGTGCGGCTGTCTCGGGGAGCAGGGACCGGCGGCTCTCGCCGCTGATGCTCGTGGCGGACGCTGTCTTTCCGCCGACCACGACCCGCACGTCGTACGTGCCCGGCGGAACGTTGAAGTGGCAGGTGTCGGCGGTGCAGTGCGCGAGGCCCGGGGACGGCCGGCCCGTATGGGCCTGGGCCGGTACGGACGACGACGCGACACCCAGGGTCACCGCCGCTGCAACGGCGATGCTGAAACGTCTCACTCGGGGCTCCTCCCAGCGGACGACAAGACCTGGAAGTGGACCGTATCGCTCTGTACAAGCGCTTTCTAGTCCCCGAGCAGCATTCACGCGATGGGCAACCTCACCTGACCGAAAGCCCTTTCACGAAATCGATTCAACGTGCACCTGAACTTGCGATCCCGCCCCGGGGTTCACGCCGGGGCGGGATCACAACCGGGTGTCGCGAGCGCGGAGCGTCGCCACATCCGGCTCAGGGCACGGAGTACCCGTGGCGCTGCCGGTATCACCGGGGGGCGCGAACGCGTGTGCTCGTGATCGCCGGTCAGGGTGATGGCCGCGGGATCAGGGCACGCCCGTGCGGCTGCCGTACGTATGGTCCTTCGGAGAGTTCGAGAGGACACGGTGTGCCGGCTGGAGTGAAGGCGACCGCGACCGCCACGTCCGACGCGCACGACCTTCCGCACGCTGAGCACGGTAGGAGGGCCCGGCAGAGGCTGACCCGGTACGACCGGATGACGGCCCGCCGCAGGCCGAAGAGGGGACAGCCGGCGTCGAAGGGCTACCGCGAGGCGAGGAGCCTGCGGGCGAAGGCGTACAAGAAGGTCGCCAGGCAGCGTGAGGATACGGGCCGTAAGTGGGCCAAGAAGGTGGTCCGCGACCACGATGCCGTCGCTGTGGAGGACTTCCGTCGGAGGTTCCTGGCCAAGACCACGATGGCGCGCAAGGCCGCCGACGCCGCCATCGGCGCCACAAAGGCCGCTCTGGTCGAGATGGGCCGCAAGCACGGGCGGGACATCCGTCTGGTCCACCCCGCGCACACCACGATGGACTGCGCGCAGTGTGATGCGAGAGCCGAGCACCGCCTGCCGCTGGGTGAGCGTACCTACACCTGCACCGCATGCGGGCTCGGGTCCCCACGGGACAAGAGCTCCGCACGCGTGATGCTCGTCCGGGCTGGTCTCAACCCGGCTGGTGTCGAGGGCGCAAGACCTCCTGGAGCGCTGCTCCAGGAGGCAGCCTGAGCCAGAAATCTCCTCCCCTCAGGGAGGGGAGGATTCAAGTACAGCGTCCCGGCGTCATGTCCCGCGCGTCCACTGCTGGTTGGTGCCTCCGTTGCACGTGTACGTGATGAGCGCGGCGCCGTTGGCGGTGGACCCGCCGTTCACGTCGAGGCATTCGCCGCTCGCGCGGGACTTGACGTTCACGTACGAGCCGGTGGTGGTCAGCGACCACTGCTGGCTCGTCGCGGAGGAGGCGCAGTTCTCCTGTGTGACCGTGCTCGCGTTCTCCTGCACGCACAGGCTGCTGTTCCTGACCATCAGCTGGTAGTAGCCGCTTCCGACGGACTTGAACCAGTACTTCTGGTTGCTGCCGCCGTTGCAGTCGTACTGCTTGAGCTGGGCACCCGCCCAGAGCGACTGGCTCGTCACGTCCGCGCACCTGGAGGAGTGGCGGGCGATCAGCGTGTTGTAGGTGGCACTGGTGCCGGTGACGGTCCCGGCGGCCGTGTCGACGGTGAGCTCGGGCGACCAGGACATCGACATCGTGGTCGAGTTGGAGAAGGTCAGCGGCAGCCACACGTAACGCGAGTCGTTGACCGTGCCGCCGAAGGAGTTGCCCCAGCGGTCGCCCAGGTACAGGTACGAGGTGCCCGAGGTGCCCTGCACGGGCAGGACGAACGCGGTCTGCGAACCGTACGTCGTCGAGTCGCCGATGTTCTTCATGGCCGACCAGGGGCCGGCGATGCTGGTGGCCGTGGCGTACTGCTGCTGGTTGGGGTTCCAGCCCGTGGCGCCCGAGGTCAGCATGAAGTAGACGCCGCCCCGCTTGAACAGCGCCGGCGCCTCGCGGTGGCCGCCGGGCCAGGGGTTGGCGACCAGGCTCGCGATGCCCGTGTAGTCGGCGGTGAGGCGGTAGATCTGGAGGTCGTAGTTCTCGCGGGCGGCGGAGATCATGTAGCCGGCGCCGTCGGTGTCGACGAAGACCGTGATGTCACGGGACATGTGCTGGCCGAGCGGCCGGAAGCTGCCCTTCCAGGTGTAGTCGCCGTCGACGGTGTCGGAGACGGCGACCGCCGCGCGGGCCTCGCTGTAGTCGGTGCCGTTCTCCTTGTGCATCCACATCACGAACTTGCCGGTGGAGGCGTTGTACATGACCTTCGGCCGCTCGATGTTGGCGGTCGCGAGCTCCGGGGCGCCGGCCTCGGTCAGGACGTGGTTGCGGAACTCCCAGTTCTTCAGGTCGGTCGAGCGGTAGGCGTCGACGTACCGGAAGGTGTTGTCGGCGTTGCGGTGCTCGCCGAACCAGTAGTAGTAGCTGCCGACCTTGAGGACGCCGCCGCCGTGCGCGTGGACGGGGCTGCCCGAGGTGTCCGTGAACTGGGTTCCGTTGGTGATGGTCTGGGGCGCGGCCTGGGCGGGCCCGCCGGTGGCGAGGGCGCCGAACAGCCCGAGGCACAGGGCGAGGAGGGTGGCGTACGCACGTCTCATGTCAGTCGCCCACCTTCACCGTGTCGGCGACCGGGACGCCGAAGTCGGGGGTGCCGTCGCGCTTCCAGCCGAGTGTCTGGACGCGGGTGTGGCGGTTGGGGTCGTTCAGCGGGTCGCCGTTGATCTCCTTGTACTGCCGGGCGTGGTAGACGAGGACGTCGGTGCGGCCGTCCTCGGCGACCGTGAAGCAGTTGTGGCCGGGGCCGTACTGCTTGGTGGTGTCGTTGCTGGTGAAGACGGGGGTCGGCGACTTGGACCAGCTCATCGGATCCAGGAGGTGGCTGTCGGCGTCGGCGGTCAGCAGACCCACGCAGTAGTTGAAGTCGGTGGCGCTGGCCGAGTACGTCATGAAGAGGCGGCCGTTGCGCTTGAGGACGTACGGGCCCTCGTTGACCTTGAAGCCGATGCACTCCCAGTCGTACTCGGGGGTGGACAGCCGCACCTGCGGGCCCTTCAGGGTCCACGGGTTCGCCATCTCGGAGAGGAAGATGCCGGTGTTGTTGTCCAGGCCGGGCTCGTGCTGGGCCCAGGCGAGGTAGCGCTTGCCCCGGTGGGTGAAGGTGGTGGCGTCCAGGGAGAACGTCTCCCAGGCCGTCTTGACCTGGCCCCTCTCCACCCAGGTGCCCTTGAAGGGGTTGGGGTGGGCGTTCTCCAGCACCCATATGCGGATCGCCCAGACGTCCTCGGCGGGCGCGGAGGCGAAGTAGATGTACCACTTGCCGCCGATGCGGTGCAGTTCGGGCGCCCAGATGTGGGCGCCCATGGGGCCGGTGGCGTGGGCCCGCCAGATGACGGACTCGTCGGCCGTGCCGAGGCCGTTCAGGGTGCGGGAGCGGCGCAGGATGATGCGGTCGTACTCGGGGGCGGTGGCGGTGAAGTAGTAGAAACCGTCCTTGTGCCGGTTGATGTGCGGGTCGGCACGGTTGCGGACCAGGGGGTTCACGAAGGGGGCCGGCTTCGGGTGCCCGCCGGGAGCCCCGGCAGCGGTTTCCGTCCGGGGTGCTGCCTCGGCGACGCCGGGGAGGGCGGGGACGGCGGCCAGGGCGCCGGCGGCTGCGGCGCCCTTCAGCAGCAGTCTGCGGCTGGGGGGTTCGGGCAGAGCGTGGTCGCGGTCGCGGCTCATGCGCAGGGGGCCTGCCTCTCACTGGGAACACACGGCGTTGTCGTCTCCACGTCATCTGAGATTTCGAACACCATCTGTCATTACGAACGCCGAAAAGGTAAGGGGGTGGCACGAGGAGGTCAACGGGTCTGACGGGACGAACACGTTCCGCCGTTTCGGAAACAGCAGCCGCCGAATTTTCTGTTATCGGCGGGGACATGGCCCGTCTCCGGTCATGTGCACAGCCTCACCCACACCACAGCAGCGGCCGCGGGCGTCCTCGCGGCGGTCGCTTCCCTGGTCTCCGCTCCCCCGGCGGTGGCCGCCGGCGCCCGGGACGTCACGGCCGACGTCCTGGCCGGCCGGGACGTGACGCTCGTCGGCGACACCGTCGTCACCGTGCCGCCCGGAACGACGACGTACGACGGCGTGTTCCGCGGCGAGGGCACGCTCACGGTGCGCGGCAGCGGGACGCTGGTCCTCACCGAGGACAGCGACTTCACCCTCCCCCGGTCCCGGCAGCGGGTGCGGACGGCGGGCGGCAACCACCCGTACGTCACGGTCACCCACCCCGATCCTCCGGCGGTGACGGTGGAGCGCGGCGCGACGCTCCAGTACGGCAACGGCGGTACGACCGGCCTGATCGGCCACTTCCCGTACAACACCCCGGCGTTCCGCCTCAACCAGGACAACATCCGGGTCGACGGCACCCTCCGCCTCTCCCTCAAGAGCGCCTACAACCTGGGCACCATCAGCGGCTCGGGCCTGATCACACAGCCCAGGTTCCTCTGGGGCACGTGGGATCTGTCGGGCGCCCACTCCTTCTCCGGGGTGATCGACAACGGCACACAGGTGAACGCCGGGCGGCCCGAGTACGCGACGTCCCTCCCCCGCGTCCGCAAGATCCTCAACCAGGGCACCTGGACGGTCGACACCCCGCTGGGCCGGACCGTCACGATGGGCATGGACTTCTACCAGCGCGAGTACGGCAGCGACATCAACGTCCAGTCCCGGCCGGGCGGCACGGTGGTCCTGACCGGCCAGTACAGCTGGTCGGACCGGGGCGGCGACACCGACCCCTCCCTCAGCGACCCGGCGCTCAACTGGACCCCCGCCCGCAAGAACGTCAACAAGCGCGGCACCAACATCAAGGGCGCGAACATCCGGTGGGGCGACGGCACGACCGACCGGATCTTCATGCCGGGCACCGCGGAGACGGTGTACATCAACCTGCTGGCGGCCCGCTCGCGCTCCAGGCTCACCTTCGACTACAACGGCCCGGTGACGCTCGGCGCCCCGATCGGCGGCGGCCGGTTCCACGACACCCTGTCGGCCCCCGGCGCCGGCGACATCGTCATCGCGGGCACCCCCGGCAACGACGTGACCTTCGCGGCCGTCCAGTACTACGACGGCTCCACGACGGTGGAGAAGGGCGCGGTCCTGCGTCTGGGCAGCGGCAAGCGGGGCGGCGACGGCGGCCTGTACACGGGCGGCGCCCACTACCGGCTCGTCAACGACGGCTCCCTGGTCCTGCGCAACACCAGCAGGCCCCTCGCCCTGTCCCGCGTCGGCGGCAGCGGCTCCCTCACCCAGTCGGGCGCCGCCACGACGACCCTGACGGGCGGGGCGGTGACGTACACCGGGCCGACCACGGTCTCCCGAGGCACCCTCGCGCTGCGCGGCGGAGCGACACTCGCCCGCAGCGAGTCGATCCGGCTCACCTCTGCGGGGGCGAGGCTGGACACCGGCCGGTCGGGCCTGCGCGTGGCGACGACGCTGACCGGGAAGGGCACGGTGAAGGGCGCGGTCACCAACGACGGCACGGTCACGACGGGCCTCACCGTCAACGGCGCCTACGCCCAGGGCCGGAAGGGCTCACTGGTCCTGCGGGACAGGCCGCTGACCGTGACGGGCCCGGTCCGGCTGGCCGGAGACCTCGACGCCTCGGCCGCGCCCGGGAACACACCCGAGATCACCGTGCTCGACCACCGGGGCGAGACCAGGACCTCAGGAACCTTCACCGGCCTGAAGGAGGGCGCCCGCGTGAAGCTGGCCGACACCAGCTACCGCCTCACCTACCGAGGCGGCGACGGCAACGACGTCGTCCTGACGGCAGCCACCTCCCCGAGCCACTCCGCCCCCACGCCGTCCGCCCCCACCCGTGCGACCCCGCGCAGCGCCGGCGCCTCGGACGACGCCGGTTTCGGCTGGTGGCCCTATGCCCTGGGCTCCGCCCTGATCATCAGCCTCGCGGTACCGATGGCGGCACGACGGGGCCGGGGCCGTCGACGGGGGCGGCACGCGAGTACATGAACTCGTGCGCTGCGACGCTCCTGGGGGACGCCGCACCCGTGATCGAGCGGGAGACGACGGTTCGTGCCGTCGAGGAGGAACTCGGATCGACCGCCGGCCCCGGCCTCGGCCGCCCGGTCGTCAGGGAGGCTCGTCGAGCCCGTCGATCCGGTGTTCCGCCGTGCGGACCGTCCGCCGCGCACCCCCGTTCAGCCGGCCTGAGTTCCGGCGTCACAGCTCGGACTCGCCCCACAGCGTGACGTCCACCTCGTCCCCCACCGCCACCTTGCCGGGCCGCAGTACCGCGTACTTCGTGCCGAAGGCGACACCGCCCTGGGCGGCGCGGCGGTAGCCGGCGAGGGTACGCAGGGGTTCGGGGCCCGCCCGGGTGCCGGCCCGCTGGTCGACCAGGGTGACCGCGCAGCGGATGGCGAGCTTGGCGTAACCCAGTTCCGTGGTGCCGATGCGCAGGCGGTGGGCGCGGTCCTCCGTGTGGGGGGCGTCCCAGCCGTCGATGACGAGGTTGGGGCGGAAACGGTCGAGAGGAAGGGGGCGGGCACCGCGGTCGGTGAGCTTGGTGTCGAGGAGGCCGAGGGTGGCGCGGGAGATGACGTGCAGGGCACAACTGTCGGCGTAGCCGGAGGTACCCGGGGTCAGACCGTCGGTCACCCGGTCGTGTTCCGGCGGGACCCGCACCAGACGGCTCCGTGCGCCGAGCACGTCCGAGAGCCAGTCCGCCGCCTCGTCGCCCTGGTCGATGCCCTGGTAAGCGGTTCCGAACAGGTCCACCTTCCGCCGGGTGCCGGAGGTGTCCACCCGCAGGTGGAGGGGCTCGGCCTCGGGCGCGGTGAGCGTGAGGCGGCCGCCGTCGGGGGCGATCAGGGGGCGGATGACGGCCAGCAGCGGATCCCGGCGCTGCGTCCGGTACACGCCCTCCTCGCTGACGACCATGAAGCTGCGGTCGTGCGCCAGTCCGGCCGGCGTCAGCAGCGCCTCGCGTACCGACGTCCCGGCGCAGCCCTTGACGGGGTAGTACGACAACTCGACGACTCGGGCCATGACCATCGGTTCCCTTCCGCGCTTCAGCGGCCGCTGGGGGCTTGGGGGAAGCCGAGCCGGGGAGCCAGCAGCCGGGCCTCGGCGGCCCACTCGGCCAGGAACTCCAGGGCCAGGCCCCGTTCCCGGTAGCGGAGTTCGGGCGGGACGGCGCCCTCGCCGCCGTAGGCCACCTGCTCCTCGTCCGCCCGCGCCAGCATCAGTGCCGTGAGCCAGTCGTACTTCACCGCGGAGGCGCACACGCCGAGTCGTACGAGGCGTTCGTCGCCCCGCCAGCCGCTGCCGCGCAGGCCGTGCACGTAGGCGTCGTAGGCCGCCTTGGCCAGGCCCGGCAGGTCGGCGGCGGGCACGAACAGGTCGAAGACGCAGTCGGGCAGGTAATTGCCGAGGTCCTCCCCGAGGGCGCCGTCGCCGGTGAACGCCCAGTCGAACAGGACACTGGTGCCCGGGCCGTCGGAGCGGAGGTTCGCCGGCCACTGGTCGAGGTGGGAGAGGGCGCGGGGCAGTGACTCCATGACCGTGAGGAACCACTCGCGGTCGTGGTGGAGGCGGACCATGTCCTCGCGCAGGCCGGGCGGGAAGTGCCGCCGGATCAGGGGGTGTCGCCACGCCTCGTCGTCGTCGAGCAGGGCCTCACCCGTCGTCTTCCCCGAGGTGTGGTCCCGCAGGAACCCCTGCGACAGCCAGGGGGTGTCCTCGCCCGCGCCGACCGCGCCCTGCGCGGCGCCCAGGCGGTGGGCGTGGTCGACGTGGCGGGTGAGGGACCAGGCGGTGGCCGGTTCGCCCGGCACGTCCTCCAGCCACAACGCCACGTCACCGTCCGGGCGTTCGGCGCACTCCAGCAGCCGGGGCGCGCGGATGCCGTGCCGCTGCCAGACCTGGGCGAGGCCGGACCGGTAGACGTACGCCTCGCGGCGCCAGAAGTTCCAGTGGCGCGGGTCGTTGGACGCCGACCAGGCGACGCCGGTCTCCTTCGTCCGCGTCAGCACCTTCAGGACGGCCGAGCGGTCGCCGCCGGTGACCCGCCACACCCCGGCCGTGACGCCGTTCCAGGGGTTGTGCGGGAGCGGCTCGAACACCGCCTGGTCCGCCGGGACTCCCAGGACCTCACGTACTTCGGCATGTGCTGCGGCGACTTCGGGCATCCCCCGATGCTATGCCGACACCTCGGCGCTGTCCTTGCGTCCCCGCAGCCACACGTACACCGGGATTCCGGCGAACAGGAACAGCACGCCCTGGTAGACGGCGGCGTACCCGGCGCCGGCGATCAGCCAGAACGAGAAGCCGAAGGAGAGGGCCGCGACCGTCAGGTCCCGGGCGAGGCCCGCGGGGCGGACGCGCTCGCGGGTGCCGCGGGCCAGCCAGTACAGCTGGGCCGCCGCCGACAGCAGGTACGGCACACAGCCGGTGAACGTGGTGATCAGCACGAGGACGCGGAAGGTGGTGTCCGGGCCGGCCGTGTAGTTGAGGGCGATGAGCAGCGAGCCGAGAACCACACAGGCCCACACGCCGAAACCGGGGACGCCGCCCTTGCCGAGCCGCGCGAACGGGGCCGGGAAGAGACCGTCGCGGGCGGCGGCGTAGGGCATCTGCGCGGCCATGAGGATCCAGCCGTTGAGGCAGCCGGTGATCGAGGCGACGGCGACCAGGGCGATGGCGGTGCCGCCCCAGCCGCCCCCGGTGATCGCGTCGACCGCGTCGGCGAAGGGGGCGCCCGACTCGACGAGCCGGTCGTGCGGGACCAGGCCGAAGACGGCGACCGTGCCGAGGACGTAGACGAGGGCGGACGCCAGGGTGCCGAGGACGCTCGCCCGGCCGACCGTGCGCTCGGGGTCGCGGACCTCGCCCGCGCTGACCGCGGCCGACTCGACTCCGAGGAAGCTGTACAGCAGCAGCGCGGCGGAGGCGGCGAGCGCGCCGGAGACGCTCTGTCCGGAGGCGTTGAACGGGCCGAAGTTGTCCGCGTCGACGAAGAACAGGCCGATCGTGGCGAGCAGGAGCAGCGGCACGAACTTCAGGATCGTGGAGACGACCTGCACGGTGCCGACCCAGCGCGTGCCGGCGAAGTTCGCCGCTGCGGGCAGCCAGAGGGCGGCCAGGGCGACGGCGGCCTGGAGGGCGTGGTTGCCGTGCAGGGGTATCAGGACGTCGACGTAGCCGACGACGGCGACGGCCAGGGCGGCGATGCTGACCCAGCACATCGTCCAGTACGACCAGGCCGACAGGAATCCGGCGAACTCGCCGAAGGCGTCCCGCGGGTAGACGTACAGGCCGCCGGTGACCGGGCTGCGCCGCGCCAGCCGGCCGAAGAGCAGGGCGAGCAGGACGGCTCCGACCGACAGCACGAGGAAGGCGAGCAGGCTGATCGTGCCGTACGGGGCGACGGTGGCGGGCAGGGCGAAGATGCCGCCGCCGATGATGTTGCCCATGACGAGGGCCGTGGCGGCGGCGAGGCCGAAGGTACGGCGGCGAGGCGGGGTCACGCCGGTGGCCGCGGCCGGCTCGGGGGATGCGGGGCCGGCGGGTTCGGAGGCCTCGGCGGGGCGGGGGACGGTCATGGGCGTTCCTGTACGAGCGGAGGGGGGAGGGCCGTGATCGTAACCCGCCGTCCCACATGCTGGTCGACCTGTTCATACACTGGACACACTCGGCTGGGGACCGCCGCTGTTTCTCGACTACCGTCGTCGGCATGACCAGCACCCTCACCCTCACCCTCGCCGAAGCCCTCGCCGCCGGGACGGTCGTCCTGGACGGCGGCATGTCCAACCAGCTCGAGGCGGCCGGGCACGACCTGAGCGACGAGCTGTGGTCGGCGCGGCTGCTCGCCGAACAGCCGGAGGCGGTGACCGAGGCGCACCTCGCCTACTTCCGGGCGGGTGCGGACGTGGCGATCACCTCCAGCTACCAGGCCACGTTCGAGGGGTTCGCCAAGCGCGGGATCGGCCGCGAGCGGGCGGCCGAACTGATGGCGCTGAGCGTGGAGTCGGCCCGCGAGGCGGCCCGGCGGGCGCGGGTCCCGCGGCCCTTGTGGGTGGCGGCCTCGGCCGGTCCGTACGGGGCGATGCTCGCGGACGGTTCGGAGTACCGGGGGCGCTACGGGCTGAGCGTGGACGAACTGGAGCGTTTCCACCGGCCGCGCCTCGAGGTACTGGCCGCCGCCCGGCCCGACGTCCTCGCGCTGGAGACGGTCCCCGACGCCGACGAGGCCACGGCCCTGCTGCGGGCGGTGCGCGGGCTCGGGGTGCCGGCCTGGCTGACCTACTCCGTCGCCGGTGGCCGCACGCGCGCCGGGCAGCCGCTGGAGGAGGCCTTCGCCCTGGCCGCGGAGGCGGACGAGGTGATCGCGGTCGGGGTGAACTGCTGCGCGCCCGAGGACGTGGAGGCCGCGGCGGCGACCGCGGCGCGGGTCACCGGCAAGCCGGTCGTCGTCTACCCCAACAGCGGCGAGACCTGGGACGCCGGGGCACGCGCCTGGACCGGCCGCTCCACCTTCACCGCCGACCAGGTGAAGGGCTGGCGGCAGGCTGGGGCCCGGCTGATCGGCGGCTGCTGCCGGGTGGGCCCGGAGGGCATCTCGAACATCGCGGGGACGCTGGGAGCGGCGTAGGGCGACGGCGTCCCGGACCGGCCGGGCATCCGCGCAGACCGCGTCCCGGCCTGACGCGGGTCCACGTCTCCCATGAGGAAGTGGGCCGCCTCGCCCTCCGCACGGTCCTGGAGCACGCCCCGGGCGACCCGGGCGAACACCCGCCGCCGGGCACGCACGTGGTGGTGAGGGACTCGGCGGGGCCTCCCCGGTCGGCGCCGGCCGCACGGCCCGCCCGGCGGCGCGAAGGACGTCAGTGCCGGCGGAGTGCCCCGGAGCGGCGGAGGCGTCGTACGGCCGATCGCAGTTCCGTGCTGCGGGTGGGCGAACCGTCGGACGGGATCGACACGGGCGGGGGCTCCGGGGGCCTGAGGGCATCGGCCCGCCAGAGGGCGAGTTCCCGGTCGCGGGGGCCGTGGACCGTGTAGGCCAGGCCGTCCTCGGCGTCGGGCGCGCGGTCTCCGAACACCCGCACCGGGTGTTCGTCGTTCCAGCGCTCCCAGCCCGGGTCGCCGTCCGTCGCGAACCGCACCCAGGCCGTGTGCATCGCGTCCGCCAAGTCCTGCGGCGCCCCCTCCCCCGCCAGCTTCCGGGACTCCTCGACGTCTCCGGTGTCGAAGACGAAGCCCAGCTCCAGCGCGTGGCAGGCGCCGAGGCCGGGCAGGTTCGAGGGCCAGGCGAACTCGTAGACGTACGACGGATCGGTACGGGCGTCGGCCAGGTGGTGCAGGGGGATGCGGAGCAGGTGGTCGGTGACGAGCTGGCCGACGAGGTCCGCCGTGCCCGCCTCCGGATGCAGGGTGCGGTAGCCGCGCGGCACCTCGCTGCCGCAGCGACAGCGGGCCATGGCGCCCGCGAGGGCGACGGCTCCGAGACGGTCGACGTGCTCCAGCAGGCCGCCCGGCACCAGCCACAGCCGGTACTCGTCGCGGGTCCAGCCCAGCAGCAGTTCGACGCCCGGGGCGGCGCCGCCCTCCGTGAGGGCCTCCAGCGGGTCGCGCGGGACGACGTCACCGTCGACGACGAGGCCGAAGGCGGGTCCGCCGACCACCGGGCTGCCCAGTTTCCCCACGTCGGCCTGGGTGCGCAGCAGCAGGTCGCGGTCGACGGCGGCGAAGGCCTCGGCGGTGGCGGGGATCTTCAGCCGGGAGGCCATCCGGCGCACCATCCGCCGCACCTTGGCCCGCTCGGACGCCTCCGGCGGACCGCTCTGCAGGACGGCCCGGCGGACCAGCCCCTGGGTCTGCGGGGCGGCGAGGAGGGCACCGACGCTGATGGCTCCGGCGGACTGGCCGGAGAGGGTGATACGGCCGGGGTCGCCGCCGAACGCCTCGATGGCCTCGTGCACCCAGGTCAGGGCGGCGATCTGGTCGCGCAGCCCGGGGTTCGGGGGCGTGTCCGGGAACAGCCCGTAGCCTTCGACGCCCAGCCGGTAGTTGACGGAGACACAGACCACGCCGTCGCGGGCGAAGGCGTGACCGTCGTACACGGGTACGGCGGAGGAGCCCCTGGTCAGGGCGCCGCCGTGCAGCCAGACGAGGACGGGGAGGCGGGCTCCGGGGTCGGGTTGCGGCGTCCAGACGTTGAGGTTGAGGCAGTCGTCGCCGGGCACGACCGGGTCGGACAGGTAGTGGGCGAAGGCCTCGGAGTACGGCGGTTTCGGTGAGGTCGGGCCGAAGACGCCGGCGTCGCGGACGCCGTCCCAGGGCGGCAGCGGCACGGGCGGGCGGAAACGGCGGGGGCCGAAGGGCGGGGCGGCGTACGGGATGCCGCGGAAGACCGCGACCCCGCGCTCGTACCGGCCCCGCAGGGCACCGTGGGGCGTCCTCACCACGGGGTCCGCCTGGTCTGCCGTCATACGTCCACCAGCCCCCTCACCGCGCTCGTGCACCGTGAAGATCAGAGCAACTCATGGTGGCCCGGTATTCCGGTGCACGAGCGGGTGGTACCGCCATGTGGCGTACATCAGCGTGCCGGACGGGGTGCGGGCGGCTCGCGCCAGGGAGCCGCCCGGTCCGTACGAACTCGACGACCTGCCGCTGCCGACCACCCGGGCGACCCGGAGGTGCCGTTGCCGGAGGCCGGGCATCCACGCCCGGGACCTCGTCGACGCCTCGTTCACGGCGGACTTCACCGGGTTTCGGCTGAACTGCACACCCGGCTGCGGGCGTTGTTCGGCGTTTCGAAAGTTTTGCCCGGCGCGAAGCAAAGAATTCAGTTGTCTTCCCGCCGTCCTGCACCGCACCTACAGTAGGAAGCGCTTTCTGCCCGGTCGGACCTCGTGACCGCCGTGTGCAGCGCTGGTCGAAACTTTCCACGGCCCACGGGCGGGCCGGAGAGGTGGGTTCCCGATGGTCCGTACGGCGAGTGCGAGCGTGACGGCCGGTCCGACGCTGGCGGTCGTGGCGCGCGAGGCGGGGGTGTCGGTGCCGACCGCGTCGAAGGTGGTCAACGGCCGCGAGGACGTGGCCCCCGAGACCCGCCGCCGGGTGACCGAGGCGCTCGACCGGCTCGGGTACGTGCGCAGACCCCGCTTCGACGCGGCGAAGCCACCCCGGCTGATCGATCTGGTCGTGCACTCGCTGGAGAGCTCCTGGTCGGGTGCGGTGCTGCACGGTGCGGAGGAGGCGGCTCACGACGCGGGCCTGGAGGTCGTGGTGTCGGCGGCGCTGATCCGCTCCCGGGTCGGCCGCCCGGAGCGCGGCTGGCTGGACAAGCTGGTCGCCCGGGGCTCCTCCGGGGTCCTGTTCAACCTGGCCGAGCTCAGCGACTCGCAGTACGCGTGGCTGGAGCAGCACCGCATCCCGTTCGTGATGATCGACCCGGTGCAGGAACCGCCGGAGGGCGTGGTCTCGGTGGGGGCGGCGAACTGGCAGGGCGGTCTGACCGCCACGGAGCATCTGTTGTCGCTGGGGCACGAGCGGGTCGCCGTCATCGCCGGTCCCCGCCGCACGATGTGCAGCAGCGCCCGGGTCGCCGGGTACCGCTCGGCGCTCGCGTCGGCCGGGGTCCGGCACCGCCCCGAGTACGTCCGGCACGCCGGTTTCGACGAGAGTGTCGCCCACCGCCGCATGCTGGAGCTCCTCGACCTGCCCGAGCCGCCGACCGCCGTCTTCGTCTGCTCGGACCGGATGGCGCTGGGTGTCTACGCGGCCCTGGCCGAAAGGGGGTTGAGGGTCCCGGACGACATCAGCGTGGTCGGCTTCGACGACCTGCCCGAGGCCCGCTGGGCCTCCCCCGCCCTGACCACCGTCCGCCAGCCGCTGTCCGAGATGGCCGCGACGGCCCTGCGGTCGCTGCTGCGCCTGATGGACGGCCATCATCCGGAGTCCACGCGCACGGAGCTGTCGACGCGCCTGGTGGAACGGTCGAGTACGGCGGCGCCGCGACCATAGGAGGCGCTGTTCGTCTCCACGGCTTCACGGCTTCACGGCTTCACGGCTTCACGGCTTCACGGCTTCACGGCTTCACGGCTTCACGGCTTCACGGCTTCACGGGCACGGACGGTCGATCACGCGTTCGGGTTGTACGGAAATGGACGCATTGACCCGAGGCGGACGGGACCGTTGCATGGGGACCGGCCCCTTGCCGCGGGGCGGGGGCCTTGCCGACCGGGGGGAAGAATGCGTTCTGTGTTACGAACGGCCGTCGTCGTGGCCGTGGCTTCGGTGTGCGCCGCGACGTCGGCAGTGCCCGCAGGGGCGTCCCGGCCCAGACCGGGGCTGGAGTACGTCGATGTCACAGCCGACGGCGTGAAGGGGAACGGCGCTTCGGCGTATCCCGTGGTCAGCGGCGACGGCAGGCACGTGGCGTTCCTGTCGTGGGCCACGAACCTGGCGCCCGGCGACACCGACAGCACCGCCGACGTCTATGTGAAGGACCTGCGGACCGGGAGGCTCCGCTGGGTCAGTGACGTCCCCGACGGGCAGGGCGAGGAGGTGGAGTTCGGAACGCCGTCGATCAGCGCGGACGGCACCCGGGTGGCATTCGCGGCGCTGGCACCCGACACCTGGCCGCCGCCTCAGAACGCGCGACTCCCGGCCTTCGTGCACGACAGCCGGACGGGCCGGACCGAACGCATCGACGAGACGGCCGACCCGGCCCTGCGCAGTGTGCCGACACCGGTTCTCAGCGGAAACGGACGCTACGTGACCTTCACCGGGCGGCCGGCCGACGTGTCCGGCAACCGGTTCCGCGTCTACGTGCGGGATCTCCTGCGGGATACCGGTTCGTGGATCGACCACCCGCTGCCCAGCGGAAACCAGAGCCTCGCCTCCCCCACCCTGAGCCGAGACGGCAGCCGCGTCGCCTACGTCGTGTGGGACGCCGGAACGGATCCCGGCGAGGAGCACGAGGGCGTGTACGTGCTCGACCGGCGGACGGGCGAGCGGGTCCGCGCGGACGCCGACTGCGCCGGGGATCCCGCGGAGAACGGAGTCAGCGCCCCCGCGATCAGCGCCGACGGCGGGCATGTCGTCTTCCGCTGGAAGTGCCTCACACTGCCGGCCGGAGGGACGAGCGACACCGGGGACGTCTTCGTACGGGACGTCCGGCGGGGGACGCTTCGGCACGTCCTGGGGCCGAAGGCGGGCTACGCCACGCACAGCGGCCGGCCGAGCGCGGACGCTCGGCGGATCGTCTTCGCCGTCTACGAATCGGACGTCGGTCAGCGCCCGCGCCAGGTCGTCTACCTACGTGATCTGCGCACCGGCCGGGTTGACCTGATCAGTGCCCGCCCCGACGGCACGGTGAACCAACGCCCCGCGGCCCATCCGTCCATCGACGCCCGGGGCCGTGTCGTGGCCTTCGACGGAGACCGGCTGGACCTCCAGGGGGAGAACGCCTTCAGCGAGCGGCAGGCGTTCGTGGTGCGCGTGCGCTGACGGTGCCTCGGCGGGGAATACGCCGATGGGTGGGGGGAGTTGGCTGGAGCGCCAGGTCAGCCGTCGGTGTGGCGGCGGCCGTACTCAGCGAAAGGAGCGCCGGTCATGACGCGCGACTCGCGCACGATCACCAACCCGGCCACTCTCCACGACCCCACGCCCTTCGGCTACAGCCACGCCGTGTCGGCACCGGGTGAAACCGTCTTCATCGGCGGCCAGTACGCCTCGGACGCCACCGGCGCACCGGTGCCGGGAGACTTCGCGGCGCAGGTGGAACTGGCCTTCGACCGGCTGCGCTCGGCCCTGGAGGGGGTCGGTCTCGGCTACGAACACGTCGTACGGCTCGGCACGTTCATCGTGGACCACGACCCGGGCAAGCTGGAGATCCTGGGCAAGGCCCTGCACAGCCGCTTCGGGGAGCGGCTCCCGGCGCAGACGCTGAGCGGGGTCGCCGCGCTGGCGCTGCCGGGGATGCTGTTCGAGGTCGACGCGGTCGCGGTACGGCCCGTGGATCCGCAGGGGGCCTGACGGACTCGGCCCTCGCGGGGCGCACGGGACGCCGGCCCCTGGTAGCACGGATGTCCGAGCCCTGCCGGCGTCCCCGGACCGCCCAGGGACGGTTCACGCCCGGGGCTTCGGCGTCCCGGGCGGGCGGCGGGTCGCCGGTGGACCCGCCCGGGTCGGGGACCGGCGGCAGGCGGGCGCGGCAGGGCGAACACCGGTGGCTCAGGGCAGCGGGAGTCCGGCCGCCCATGTGATGCCGCCCAGGAGATGGGCGCGGAAGGCGGGATCCTCGTAGGCCTCGCAGGCGTGGCCCAGGGCCGTGTAGAAGACGCGGCCCTCACCGTGGTCGCGGCACCAGACCAGGGGGTGGTCGGCGCCCATGCCGCCGCCGTCGTAGGAGGACTCGTCGGCGGTGACCAGGACGCGGACCCTGCCGCGCGGGTTGGTGCGGAAGTCGTACCACTCGTCGGTGAAGTCCCAGACGGCGGGCAGGTGCCGGGTCGCCGGATGGCCGTGGTCCTCGACGACGGCCTTGCCGGGCTGGTGGAGCGGGTGCCGGGCGAACCACGCGCCGAGCAGTTCGCCGTAGTACGGCCAGTCGTACTCCGTACAGGCCGCCGCGTGCACGCCCACGAAGCCGCCGCCCGACTCCACGTAGGCGGCGAGCCTTTCGCGCCCGTCCGGGGTGAGGATCTCGCCGCTGGTGGAGAGGAACACCACGGCCGCGTAGACGTCCAGGGGCTGTTCGAGGGCCGCCGGGTCCTCGGTGGCGTCGACGTCGAAGTCCCCGAGGGTGCGCAGGGCGGCGATGCCGGCCGGGATGGAGTCGTGCCGGTAGCCGGTGGTGCGGGTGTGGACGAGCAGTCGTGGTGCCATGACATCCGAACCTAGGAGATCCGAGGCCGCCGGGCAGGCCCGTGCGGCGACCGAAATTTTCGGGCCCGGCACCGCCCGGCACGGCCGGACCGGGGTGTCCGATTCGTTCAAGACCGGGCGGTGCGGGTCTGCCTACGGTGGCTCCATGACTGCACGATTCGATGCCATCGGCCTGGTCGTCTCCGACATGGCCGCCTCCGTCGCGTTCTACCGCCGGCTCGGGTTCGCCTTCCCGGCGGGCGCCGAGGAACAGCCGCACGCCGAGGCCGGACTGCCCGGCGGGCTGCGGCTGATGTTCGACACCGAGGAGACGGTCCGCTCCTTCCTGCCCGAGTGGCGGCCGCCCGCCCCGGGGGGCCGGACCTCACTGGCTCTGCGGTGCGACGGGCCGCGGGAGGTGGACGCCCTGTACGAGGAGCTGACCGGCTCCGGGTACCACGGCGAGCTCAAGCCGTGGGACGCCTTCTGGGGTCAGCGGTACGCCATCGTGCTCGACCCGGACGGCAACGGGGTGGACCTGTTCGCCCCGCTGGCCACCGCGGCCGAGTAGCTCCCCCAGCGGCAGACCGGACAACTCCCTCACGTCACGGGCCAGATGGGCCTGGTCGGCGTAACCGGCCCGGGCGGCCGTCTCCGCGAAGGGCACACCGCTCCGGGCCAGTGCGAGGGCGCGGTTCAGCCGCAGGATGCGGGCCAGGGTCTTCGGGCCGTAGCCGAAGGCGGACAGCGAGCGGCGGTGCAACCTGCGGGCGCCGACGCCCAGCGCGTCGGCGGTGGCGGCGACCGAACGGCCCGCGTCGAGGGCGGTGACGATCTGCCGGAGCAGCGGGTCAGGGGGTTCGGTGCCGGCCGCCTGCCGCAGCGCCAGGTCCTCCAGGCCGCTCGCCGGGTCGCGGGCCGCGTTCACGCGGTCGGCCAGCCGGCGCACCCGCGCGGCCGGCCACAGGTCGGCGAGCTCGACGCGCCGGTCGCGCAGCTCGTGCGCCGGCACGCCCAGGAGCGCCGGGGCCGTGCCCGGGTAGAGACGGACGCCGGCCCAGGGGCCGGTCGCACCGTCCGGAAGGTGGGCGCGGGTGTCGGGCCCGGCGACCAGCAGCCGCCCGTCGTGCCACAGCAGATCCATGCACCCGTCGGGCAGGACCCGTCCCGCTCCGGGCCGGGACGGGGTGTTGGTCCACACGACCGCCCCCGGCAGCCGCGACGCCCGCTCCACGTACACGAGGGCCAGGCTACGCCGCGACACGGGGGCCGGCGCGGGTGCGGTGCGTCGCGCCGCCCCGCGCCCCCGATACGCGCGGCACGGCGGCGCGTCCGGGCCCGGCGATCTACGCCACCCGCCCCCGGTACTCCACCGGACTCACCCCGTACACCCGCTTGAACGCCGTCGACAGGGCGAACGCGCTGCCGTAGCCCACCCTGCGGGCCACCGCGTCGAGGGTGTCGGTGGAGTCGCGCAGGCGGTCGGCGGCCAGGGCGAGGCGCCAGCCGGTGAGGTAGGACATCGGGGGTTCGCCCACCAGGCCGGTGAAACGGCGGGCCAGTGCGGCACGGGACACCCCGGCCTTCGCGGCGAGCGCGGCGACGGTCCAGGGGTGGGCCGGGTCGTCCTGGAGCAGGCGCAGCACGCCGCCGACGACCGGGTCGGCGAGGGCCCGGTACCAGGCCGGTGCCTCCGCCTCGGGGCGTGCGAACCAGGCCCGCAGCGCGGCGATGACCAGCAGGTCGAGCAGGCGGTCCAGGACGACCTCCTGGCCGGGTTCGTCCCGGACGATCTCCTCGGTGATGTACGGCGTGAGCGGGCAGTCCCACACGTCGGACGTGAGGGCGAGCAGGGGCGGCAGGGCGTCCAGCAGCCGCCCGCCGATCTCGCCCTGCATGGGATAGGTGCCGATCAGCATCACGGTGGCCCCGTCGAGCCGGTCGCCCCAGCTGCGGACGCCCAGGTCCATGGAGCCGTTGAGCGGCCGTCCGTCGGGGTAGCGGCACTCCTGGTGCGGCAGGATCACCGCCTGCGGTGCCGTGTCGGGGGCGTCGGCACAGGTGTAGGGATCGGGGCCGCGGGCGATGGCGAGGTCCCCGGCCGCGAGCCGCACCCTCTCGCCCCGGCCGGGCACGATCCAGGCCTCGCCGCGGACGACGAGCATCACGGTGAGCGGGGCCCGGTCCTCCACGCGCACCGCCCACGGCGGGTCGAAACAGGCCCTGATCATGAACGCGCCCCGCGCGCGGGGGCCCTCCAGCAGGCCTGCGAGGGGGTCCCCCCGCGTGAGGGTGTCCGAGCGTGGGGGCGCGTCCATGGGGCCAGCGTAGACGCGGGCGTATGGGAATGAGCCGTTCAGCGATGGTTCCGTGCGGTGTACGGCAGTTGACTCGTCGGCATGACGAACACGGCGGAGAACACGGCACGGAACACGGTACGGAACCCGCAGGGCATGACGGTGGTGGTGACGGGCGCCTCGGGGCGTACCGGCAGCCGGGTGGCGCGGGCCGCGGCGGCGGCCGGGCTCACGGTGCGGGCGGCGTCGCGCACGACCGGCTTCGACTGGTGGGACGGCTCGACGTGGGCGGACGCCCTGCGCGGCGCCGACGCGGCCTACCTCGTCCACCCCTCGGACGTCGGCGCTCCGGGTGCCGCCGAGGCGGTCGGCGCCCTCGCGCGGGAGGCGGTCGGGCTCGGGGTGCGGCGGCTGGTGCTGCTGTCCGCGCGCGGCGAGGACCAGGCCCTGCCCACCGAGGAGGCGCTGCACGCGTCGGGGGCGGACTGGACGGTCGTACGGGCCGCGTGGTTCGCGCAGAACTTCAGCGAGGGTCCGCTGGTGGCGGAGCTGCGGGAGCGCGGGGAGCTGGTGTTCCCGGCCGGCGAGGTGCGGGAGCCGTTCCTCGACGTGCGGGACATCGCGGACGTGGTGGTGACCGCGCTGACGTCCGGCGAACGGTACGTGGGGCGGACCCTCACCCTCTCCGGGGCGCGGCTGCTGACCTTCGGGGAGGCCGTCGCGGAGATCGCCGGGGCGACAGGGCGTCCGCTGACGTACCGGGCCGTCTCGACGCGGGACTACGGGGAGGCGCTGGTGGGGTTCGGTGTGCCGCCGGAGGAGGTGGCGGGGATGACGGAGATCTTCGGCACCCTCCTCGACGGCCGCAACGCCCACCTCTCCGGCGGGGTGCGGGAGGTCCTGGGCCGCGATCCCCGGGACTTCGGCGACTTCGTGCGCGAGGAGGCGGCGGCCGGGACCTGGAAGGCCTGAGACCGGCGTCCGTCACTTCTCCTCGGGCGGCTGTCCCTCCCCGTTGACCTGGGTGGTCTTCACATGGGCGTTCTTCACGTGGGGGTTCTTCACGTGGGGGTTCTTCACGTGGGTGCGCAGCCGGGCCGACACGTCCTCCGGCGGCAGGAAGCGGGACCAGCGTTCCGGGAACTCGGAGGGCATGTCGGGATCGGCCTCGCCCGCGGCGCTGGCGCGGGCGACGTACTCGGCGACCTGGGCCTGCCGCAGCCGCTCGTTGGCCTCGCGGGCCGCGGCGGTGGCGGCGGCCGGCCAGACCCGGTCGATGGCGGCGTTGACGGCGGCCCCGACGAGCACGGCGAACGCGGACACGCCGATCCACAGCAGCACGGCGACGGGCGCGGCGAGGGAACCGTAGATCGTGGGGCCCTCCACCGTGCTGGTCAGGTAGATCCGCAGCAGGAAGCTGCCGAGCACCCACATGCCGAGGGCGACCAGCGCGCCGGGCACGTCCTCGATCCACGGGGAACGGACCGGGACGGACACGTGGTACAGCGTTGTCAGGAAGGCGATCGACAGGAGGATCACCACCGGCCAGTACAGGACCTGCACGACCGTCGTCGACCACGGCACGACCCGCACCACCGCGTCCGGCCCGGCCACCATCAGCGGCAGCGCGACCGAGCCGATCAGCAGGGCCACGATGAACAGCAGGAACGCCATCAGGCGGGTCTTGACGATGCCCCGGACACCGTCGAGGCCGTACATCACGGTGATGGTGTCGATGAAGACGTTCACCGCGCGGGAGCCCGACCACAGGGCGAACAGGAAGCCGATGGAGATGACGTCGGGCCGGCCGCCCTTCATCACGTCGTGCAGGATCGGCTGGGCGATCTCGCGGACGCCCTGGTCGGACAGGACCGTGCGGGAGGCCTCCAGGAGGTTGGTCTGGAGGCTCTCGATGGTGTCGGCGCCGGTCCAGGCGTCGACGTAGCCGAGCAGTCCGATCATGCTCAGCAGCAGCGGCGGCACCGACAGCAGCGTGAAGAACGCGGCCTCGGCGGCGAGGCCCAGGATGCGGTACTCGACGCAGGAGTTGACGGTGTCCTTGAGCAACAGCCAGGCGGTCCTGCGTTTGGAGACGTTCCGGTAGAGGGCCCGCGCCCGGTGGAGGCGCCCGGAGGGCGTGTCGGGGGTTTCACTTGCTGGCTGCACCCCCTAACGGTATCCGTCGTGCCCGGCCCCACTCACCCACAGGCCGGGTCTTCGCGGACCGGCCCGGGTCCGCCGGGTGCCAAGGTGCTACCGCGGGGTACTTTCGCAGCATGGCAGGCAGCACCCACACCGTGACGAACCAGGTCCCGCCGCTGGTCGGCTACGACGTCTTCTCCGCCGACCGGGCCCTGGCCGGCGCGGTCGGCCGGCACCTCGACCACCCGGAGCTGCGCGAGGAGGTCCTCGGCGAGCTGACGGCGCTCGGCCGGACCTCCGGCTCGGCCCAGGTGCAGGAGTGGGGGAGGCTGGCGAACGAGAACCCGCCCCGGCTGCTCACGCACGACCGGTACGGCAACCGCGTCGACGAGGTCGAGTTCCACCCCTCCTGGCACCGGCTGCTCGGCAAGGGCGTCTCGGCCGGTCTGACGGCGGCGTGGGACCGGCCGGCCGGGCATCTGCGGCGGGCCGCCGCCTTCCTGGTGTGGACCCAGGTCGAGGCCGGCAACGGCTGCCCGCTGTCCATGACGCACGCGGCGGTGCCCGCCCTGCGCCATGACCCGGACCTAGCCGCCGAGTGGGAACCGCGGCTGACGTCCATGGTCTACGACCGTGAGCTGCGGCCCGCCCACCTCAAGGCGGGGGTGCTGTTCGGGATGGGCATGACGGAGAAGCAGGGCGGCAGCGACGTCCGGGCGAACACCACGTCGGCCCGGCCGCTCGCCGAGGACGGGACGTACGAGCTGACCGGGCACAAGTGGTTCTGCTCGGCGCCCATGTCCGACGGTTTCCTGGTGCTGGCGCAGGCTCCGGGAGGACTGACCTGTTTCCTGGTGCCGCGGGTGCTCCAGGACGGCACGCGCAACGTGTTCCGGATCCAGCGGCTCAAGGACAAGCTCGGCAACCGGTCGAACGCCTCGGGCGAGGTCGAGTTCGAGGGGACCTGGGCGCGCCGGGTGGGCGAGGAGGGGCGCGGGGTGCGCACCATCATCGAGATGGTCGCGGCGACCCGGCTGGACTGCGTGCTCGGCTCGGCCGGGCTGATGCGGCAGGCCGTGGCGCAGGCGGTGCACCACTGCACGTACCGCGAGGCGTTCGGCGGGAAGCTCGTCGACAAGCCGCTCATGCGCAACGTCCTGGCCGACCTGGCACTGGAGTCGGAGGCGGCGACGACCCTGGCGCTGCGGCTCGCGGCGGCCTGCGACGACGGGGGCGAGCGGGAGCGGGCGCTGCTGCGGATCGCCGTGCCGGCCGCCAAGTACTGGGTGACCAAGCGGTGCCCGTCCGTCGCCGTGGAGGCGGCGGAGTGCCTCGGCGGCAACGGGTACGTGGAGGAGTCCGGAATGCCGCGGCTGGTACGCGAGTCGCCGCTGAACTCCGTCTGGGAGGGCGCGGGCAATGTCCAGGCGCTGGACGTGCTGCGGGCGTTGCAGCGGGAGCCGGGGGCGCTGGACGCGTATCTGCGGGAGGTCGGGCAGGCGCGCGGCGCCGATCACCGCCTCGACGCGGCCATCAAGAACCTGCTGACCGAACTCGCCGATCTGGAGGGTGTGGAGGGGCGGGCGCGGCGGCTGGCGGAGCGGATCGCGCTGGTGCTCCAGGGATCGCTGCTGGTCCGTTTCGCGCCGCCGCAGGTCGCCGACGCGTTCTGCGCGGGGCGGCTCGGCGGCGACGGGGGCGCGGTCTTCGGGACGCTTCCGCACACGCTGGACCTGGCGTCGGTGGTGGAGCGGGCCCGGCCGGTGTCCTGACCCGGTCCGCCGTTCCGGGTACGGGAAAAGCGGGGGTGGTGCTGCGCCGACACGGCACCACCCCCGCCGCACTGGCCCGTTCGAGCCACTGAACGCCGCTCGGGACGGCGCCGCTCAAGTTTCGGACACGGCCGGTCCGTGCCACCAGGGTTGCAAGGGGTTGCAACTTGCTGCTGACTGTGTGCGGACCGTGCGCGCACCCCTCGGGCAGGCGGCACTATGAGACGGACAGTCGAAAGCGACTCCGGGGGGCGCACCGCGTATGGACGTCACGCACTTGGCCGCCGTGGACAGCTCGCGCGCGGCCCGGGTCCTCAGCGAGGTCCGCTCGGCCCGGCTGGCCGGGCAGCCCGCTCCGATGGCGCCGCGTCCGGTGATCGAGCGGTCCTGGGAGCGGATGCTGCGCAGCGGCGTCGACCCGGACCACGACTTCCGGGCGGATCTGCTGTCCCGCGAGGAGGTGCAGCGGCGGCGCGAGGCGTCGGTATTGCGCCATGTGCTGCCGGTGCTGCGGGAGGGGCTGCTGGCGGCCGCGGACGTCGCCCACCACATCATGGTGGTGGCCGACGAGGACGGCAGGGTGCTGTGGCGCGAGGGCAGTCCGCCGGTGCTGCGCAAGGCCGACGGGCTCGGCTTCGAACTCGGCGCGGACTGGCGTGAGGACGTCGTCGGCACGAACGGTGTGGGCACCCCGGCGGTGGTGCGCCGGCCGGTGCAGGTGTTCGCGTCCGAGCACTTCGTGCGCTCGCAGGCCGGGTGGACGTGTGCGGGTGCTCCGCTGACGGATCCGCGGGACGGCCGGCTGCTCGGTGTGGTGGACGTGAGCGGGCCGCTGGAGACGATGCATCCGGCCACGCTCGCCTGGGTCGGCTCGGTGGCCAAACTGGCCGAGGCGCGGCTGCGGGAGATGCACGTGGAGTCGCTGGAGCGGCTGCGGGCGGTGGCGGCGCCGGTGCTGGCCCGGGTCGGCGGCCGTGCCCTGGCCGTCGATCCGGACGGCTGGACCGCCGCGGTCGGCGGCATGCCGTACGTGCGCCGGGTGGCCCTGCCGAAGTCGCTGTCGCCGGGCCCGAGATGGCTGCCGGCGCTCGGGGTGTGCTGGGTGGAGCCGCTGGCCGGGGGCTGGCTGCTCTCGGCGGCCGCCGACGAGCCGGTGCCGCGCGGTCCGGCCCGGATCGTGCTGGACCT
Source organism: Streptomyces sp. NPDC012466 (assembly GCF_042955215.1). Taxonomy (NCBI): domain Bacteria; kingdom Bacillati; phylum Actinomycetota; class Actinomycetes; order Kitasatosporales; family Streptomycetaceae; genus Streptomyces; species Streptomyces sp. NPDC012466. The sequence continues at coordinate 1,248,876 of NZ_JBIBEQ010000001.1, forward strand.
CAGGCAGGCGCGGCACTGGTCGGTGGAGGTGCACGGCGGGGCGGGCTCGTGGACCAGGGAACTGAGCCCCCGGCACGCGGAGTTGCTGTATCTCCTCGCCGTCCACCGCTCGGGCCGCAGCGCGTCGGGCCTGGCCGGGGACGTGTTCGGTGACCCGGCCCGCACGGTCACGGTGCGCGCCGAGATGTCGCGGGTGCGGCGGTATCTGGGGGCGTTCCTGGAGCACCGGCCGTACCGGTTCGCGGAGGACGCCGAGGTGGAGGTGCTGCTTCCGGACGACCCGCGGAATCTGCTGCCGCACTCGACGGCACCGGCGGTGAGCGGGCAGCGCGGGTCCGCATCGACGCCCTGAGGTTCACTGCGCGTGCCGTACAAGCCGCCCCGAGGGGTGCATCTTTCGCATATTTGCAGGGTCTTCGTCCCCCGCACCGCTTACCTGCCGTAGCATCCCTCTACGGGCCACCCCACCTGCTCCTCCGTCAACGTACGGATCACCAGGCGCAGTTGGTCCGTCTCGGGAGGACGTCATGAAGCATCGCGGCAGACACCGGCGGCGCAGGCGGGGCAGGGCGCTGCGCGCGACCCTGGCCGGGACGGCCCTCGCGCTCACCGCCGCCGCCACCCTGATCAGCGCCTCGCAGGCCACCGTCGCCGATGCTCCCGGAGCGCTCAGGCCGGTCGCGTCCGACGAGGGCGGGCGGCTGCCGCTGGCCGAGCACCGGGTGCCCGGGCGGTGGCTGGACCGGCTGGCGTCGAAGATGGGCCGGCCCGTGGGCGTCGGCACGGTGCTCGAGGGCGCCGACCTCCCGTTGCGGGACGCGGCCCACTGTTCTACGGCCGCGAAGCACAGCCTGCCGGTGGAGCCGGCGGCCACGCGCGCGTACTGCTTCGGCGGCTCCGACACCCGGGGCTGGCGGGCCGGCGCGGTCACCACCTCCGGCGACGCGGACGACGACGGCCGCTGGGGCGGCAACCGCGTGATCCTCTCCGGCTGGACCCGCGGCGCCGCCGGGGGCGGGTCCATGGACGGCCCGGCTCCCGGGCAGGGTCTGGCCAAGGTCGCCTTCGTCGACGCGAACGACTCCGCCCGGCTGCGCTACACCTGGGCCCTGCTGGCCGTCCCGGTGGACGGCGGGCAGGACTACCGGGGCCTCATCTCCCCGCTGTCCGGCATGGTCTGGTACCAGGACAAGCTGCTGGTGACGACCCGCGAGCGCGACCGGGACGCGCTGTACGTGTACGACATGGACCGCATCCAGCGCGCCACCGTCGAGTCCGACGCGGTCGGCCGGGTCCGGGGCGGCTGGGCGGCGCACGGCTACCGGTACGTGCTGCCCGCCGTGGCCTCGTACACCCTGCCCGGCGGTGACGACGTGTCCCGCCCGGCCACCGTCTCCCTGGACCGCAGCACCTCCCCCGACAGTCTGGTCGCGAGCGAGTGGGTGCCCGCGGACGATGACCGGCGCACCCGGCTGTGGCGCTACGCGCTGAGCCGGGACCCGGCCCGCTCGGGCCTGCTCAGCACGGACTCCTCCGGACGGGCGGCCCCGGTCGAGGCGTACGAGACGAAGACGACCGGTGTGCGGGGCGTGCTGGCGCACCGCTCGGGCTGGTATCTGGACCGCACGGCGGGCGACCCGGGCGGTCACGGGACGCTGTGGCGCCAGGACACAAAGGGCGCGCGGGCGACGGAGTGCGGCACGGACGAGACACGGCACTGCTGGAGCGGCGACTCCGGTTCCCTGTCCTACTGGCAGGAGACCGGCGAGGTCTGGTCCCAGTCGGGGCGGACGCTGTTCGCGCTGCCGCTGACGTCGATCGACCGGGCGCTGGACTGACGGGCGCCGCTCGCGGGGACGCCGGGCCGATCGACAGACCGGTGGGCCGGATGATTTTCTGGCCCGTATGACCACCATCGCCGTGACCACTTGGTCCCTGGAGCAGACCGCCCCGACCGACCTGCTGCCGGCCGCCGCGCCGGACGGGGATGTCCGGGTCGTCCGCTCCGAGGTGCCCTCGCCCGAGTTCAGCCGGTACCTGTACGCGTCGGTGGGCGGCGACATCCTCTGGACGGACCGGCTCGGCTGGTCGTACGCGCGGTGGGTGGAGCACCTGGAGCGGCCCGGCGTGGAGACGTGGGTGGCGTACGACCGGGGCACGCCCGCGGGGTACGTGGAGCTGGAGGCGCAGGACGACGCGGTCGTGGAGATCGTGTACTTCGGGCTGCTGCCCGCCTTCCGGGGCCGGCGCATCGGCGGGCACCTGCTGTCGTGCGGTGCGGCCCGGGCCTGGGACCTCGCGGAGCGCTGGGCGGGACTGGCGCCGACGAAGCGGGTCTGGCTGCACACCTGCAGCAAGGACGGCGAGCACGCGATGGACAACTACCTGCGGCGGGGCTTCAAGCTGTTCGACACCAAGGTCGAGGAAGAGGCGGAGGCCGCCGCTCCGGGACCGTGGCCTGGGGCGTTCCCCGTCTGACCTGGACGGACTCCTCAGCGGCGCCCACGATGTGACCCACGACACCCTTGTCTTGCTCTGCGAGACAAGGGTGTCCGCATCTTGGACGAAGCTGGACTGTGTCCAGATCGCCGTGACACGCTTTCGTCATGTCCGGAACTGGAATTGCCTTGGTGAGTCGGCGGCACGTCGACCTCGGCCGCATGTCCAGCGCCATCTGTCCGGCGCACTGAGCGTACTCAGCCCGCGTCCGACATCCCCTTTCTCCTCTTCCTTTCCCGCGCAATGACGCGCACGTATGCCCATGCGCGCACGCGCAGGTCAGAGCCTCCCTCCCGTCACCCGACCGCCACCCCTCAACGACGGCGCTGCGCGCCGCCCCCTACCCATTGCCTGTCCGAAGGACGTATCAACCATGGCCGCCACCCCGCAGAAGCCTGCCGCCGCGACTCCCCGCCGCAAGGTGAGCCGTCACCGCGGTGAGGGCCAGTGGGCCGCGGGGCACTACACCCCGCTGAACGGCAACGAGCAGTTCAAGAAGGACGACGACGGTCTCAATGTGCGGACACGCATTGAGACGATCTACTCCAAGCGGGGCTTCGACTCGATCGACCCGAACGATCTGCGCGGCCGCATGCGCTGGTGGGGGCTGTACACCCAGCGCAAGCCCGGCATCGACGGGGGCAAGACGGCCATTCTGGAGCCGGAGGAGCTGGACGACGAGTACTTCATGCTGCGCGTCCGGATCGACGGCGGGGCACTGACCACGCGGCAGCTGCGGGTCATCGGCGAGATCTCGCAGGAGTTCGCGCGCGGCACCGCCGACATCACGGACCGGCAGAACGTCCAGTACCACTGGATCCGCATCGAGGACGTGCCCGAGATCTGGAACCGGCTGGAGGGCGTGGGCCTGTCGACGGTCACCGCCTGCGGCGACACCCCGCGTGTGATGATCGGCTCGCCGGTGGCGGGCATCGCCGAGGACGAGATCATCGACGCCACCCCGGCACTGGAGGAGATGAAGCGCCGCGTCCTGAACAACCCGGCGTACTCGAACCTCCCCCGCAAGTTCAAGACGGCCATCTCGGGTTCGCCGGTGCTGGACGTGGTGCACGAGATCAACGACGTCGCGTTCGTCGGCGTGAAGCACCCCGAGCACGGCCCGGGCTTCGACGTGTGGGTCGGCGGCGGCCTGTCCACCAACCCCAAGCTGGGCGTGCGTCTGGGCACCTGGGTGTCCATCGACGACGTCCCGGACGTCTACGAGGGCGTCATCTCGATCTTCCGTGACTACGGCTACCGCCGGCTGCGCACCCGCGCCCGCCTGAAGTTCCTCGTCGCGGACTGGGGTCCGGAGAAGTTCCGGCAGGTGCTGGAGGACGAGTACCTGAAGCGCAAGCTGGTGGACGGCCCCGCCCCGGAGCAGCCGTCCCAGCTGTGGCGCGACCACATCGGCGTCCACCGGCAGAAGGACGGCCGGTTCTACGTCGGCTTCGCGCCGCGCGTCGGACGCGTCGACGGCGCGACGATCACCAAGATCGCCGACCTCGCCGAGGCGCACGGCTCGGGCCGGGTGCGCACCACCGTCGAGCAGAAGATGATCGTCCTCGACGTCGAGGAGAACCAGGTCGAGTCGCTCGTCGAGGCGCTGGAGGCGCTCGACCTCACCGCCCGGCCCTCCTCCTTCCGGCGCGGCACCATGGCCTGCACCGGCATCGAGTTCTGCAAGCTCGCCATCGTCGAGACCAAGCAGCGCGGTTCGCAGCTGATCGACGAACTGGAGCGCCGTCTGCCGGACTTCGACGAGCCGCTCACCATCAACCTCAACGGCTGCCCGAACGCCTGCGCCCGTATCCAGGTGGCGGACATCGGTCTCAAGGGCCAGCTCATGCTCAACGACCAGGGCGAGCAGGTCGAGGGCTACCAGGTGCACCTGGGCGGCGCCCTGGGCCTGGAGGCCGGTTTCGGCCGCAAGGTGCGCGGTCTGAAGGTCACCTCCGAGGAACTCCCGGACTACGTCGAGCGCGTCCTGAGGCGGTTCCAGGCCGAGCGCGAGGACGGCGAGCGGTTCGCCGCCTGGGCGTCGCGGGCCAGCGAGGAGGCCCTGTCGTGAGCGAGCGGGCGGCACCGTTCTACTGCCCCTACTGCGGCGACGAGGACCTGCGTCCGAGCGAGGCCGCCGAGGGCAGGCACGGCGCGTGGGAATGCGCGGCGTGCAGCCGGGCCTTTCAGCTGAAGTTCCTCGGGCTGCTGGCCCAGGGGCTGAAGCGATCCGATTCCGGAGGGGCACAGATATGACGACCGTTCAGGAAGAGCGCACTGCCGAGGAATTGAAGCGGCTCGCCGAGCGGGCGGGCCGTGAGCTGGAGGACGCCTCCGCGCTGGAGATCCTCCAGTGGGCGGCGGAGACGTTCGGCAAGCGCTTCTGCGTGACCTCCTCGATGGAGGACGCGGTGGTCGCCCACCTCGCCTCCCGCGCCATGCCCGGCGTCGACGTGGTCTTCCTCGACACCGGTTACCACTTCGAGGAGACCATCGGCACCCGCGACGCGGTCGAGGCCGTGATGGACGTCAACCTCATCACGCTCACCCCCGTTCAGACGGTCGCCGAGCAGGACGCCGAGTACGGCCCGAAGCTGCACGACCGCGACCCCGACCTGTGCTGCAAGCTGCGCAAGGTGCAGCCGCTGGAGCAGGGCCTGAAGGGCTACCAGGCGTGGGCGACCGGTCTGCGCCGCGACGAGTCCCCGACCCGGGCGAACACCCCGGTGGTCGGCTGGGACGAGAAGCGGCGGAAGGTCAAGATCTCGCCGATCGCCCGCTGGACCCAGGACGACGTGGACGCGTACGTCACCGAGCACGGCGTCCTGACGAACCCCCTGCTGATGGACGGCTACGCCTCCGTCGGCTGCGCCCCCTGCACCCGCCGCGTCCTGGAGGGCGAGGACGCGCGCGCCGGCCGCTGGGCGGGCCGCAGCAAGACCGAGTGCGGGCTGCACGGATGACGACGACGATTCAGGAGAGTGACGTGACGACCGGAGCCACCGTCTGGCTCACGGGTCTGCCGAGCGCCGGCAAGACCACGATCGCCTACGAACTGGCCGGCCGGCTCCGCGAGGAGGGCCACCGGGTCGAGGTGCTCGACGGCGACGAGATCCGCGAGTTCATCTCGGCGGGCCTCGGCTTCAGCCGCGAGGACCGGCACACCAACGTGCAGCGCATCGGCTTCGTCGCCGAGCTGCTCGCCCGCAACGGCGTGCTGGCCCTCGTCCCGGTCATCGCGCCCTACCAGGACAGCCGGGACGCGGTGCGCAAGCGCCACCAGGCGAACGGCACGGCGTATGTCGAGGTGCACGTGGCCACGCCGGTCGAGGTGTGCAGCGAGCGGGACGTGAAGGGTCTGTACGCCAAGCAGGCCGCGGGTGAGCTCTCGGGGCTCACCGGTGTCGACGACCCGTACGAGGCGCCCGAGTCGCCCGATCTGCGCATCGAGTCGCAGAACCAGACCGTGCAGGAGTCCGCGGCTTCCGTGTACGCCCTGCTGACCGAAAGGGGACTGGCATGACGACCGTCGCCACCGTTTCCGAGGAGACCGACAGCCCGTACGCGCTGTCGCACCTCGACGCCCTCGAGTCCGAGGCGGTGCACATCTTCCGCGAGGTGGCGGGCGAGTTCGAGCGGCCGGTGATCCTCTTCTCCGGCGGCAAGGACTCCATCGTCATGCTGCACCTGGCGCTGAAGGCCTTCCGCCCGGCGTCGGTGCCCTTCTCGCTGCTGCACGTGGACACCGGGCACAACTTCCCCGAGGTCCTCGACTACCGCGACCGCACGGTCGAGAAGCACGGGCTGCGGCTGCACGTCGCCTCGGTGCAGGACTACATCGACCGCGGTGTGCTCAAGGAGCGCCCGGACGGCACCCGCAACCCGCTCCAGACGCTGCCGCTGACCGAGAAGATCCAGGCGGAGAAGTTCGACGCCGTCTTCGGCGGCGGCCGCCGCGACGAGGAGAAGGCCCGGGCCAAGGAGCGGGTGTTCTCCCTGCGCGACGAGTTCTCCCAGTGGGACCCGCGCCGCCAGCGCCCGGAGCTGTGGAACCTGTACAACGGCCGGCACGCGCCGGGCGAGCACGTCCGCGTGTTCCCGCTGTCCAACTGGACCGAGCTGGACGTGTGGCAGTACATCGCCCGCGAGGGCATCGAACTGCCCGAGATCTACTACGCGCACGAGCGCGAGGTGTTCTCCCGCGCCGGCATGTGGCTGACCGCCGGCGAGTGGGGCGGACCGAAGGACGGCGAGACCGTCGAGAAGCGGCTCGTGCGCTACCGGACCGTGGGTGACATGTCCTGCACCGGCGCGGTGGACTCCGACGCCGACACCATCGAGAAGGTGATCGTGGAGATCGCCGCCTCCCGGCTCACCGAGCGCGGCGCCACCCGCGCCGACGACAAGATGTCCGAGGCCGCGATGGAAGACCGCAAGCGCGAGGGGTACTTCTAGAGATGAGCACGATCACGACCGAGGAACTCTCGGAAACCACCCTCCTGCGGTTCGCCACCGCCGGTTCCGTCGACGACGGCAAGTCCACCCTCGTCGGGCGGCTGCTGCACGACTCCAAGTCGGTCCTCACCGACCAGCTGGAGGCGGTGGAGCGCGTCTCCGCGAGCCGCGGCCAGGAGGCCCCGGACCTCGCGCTGCTGACGGACGGCCTGCGGGCCGAGCGGGAGCAGGGCATCACGATCGACGTGGCGTACCGCTACTTCGCCACGCCCCGGCGGCGGTTCATCCTCGCCGACACCCCGGGCCATGTGCAGTACACGCGCAACATGGTGACCGGCGCCTCCACCGCCGAGCTGACGGTGATCCTGGTCGACGCCCGCAACGGCGTCGTCGAGCAGACCCGCCGGCACGCGGCCATCGCCGCCCTGCTGCGCGTCCCGCACGCGGTCCTCGCCGTCAACAAGATGGACCTCGTGGGCTACGACGAGAAGGTGTTCGCGGCGATCGCCGAGGAGTTCACGGCGTACGCGACCGAACTGGGCGTCCCCGAGGTCACCGCCATCCCGATCTCGGCGCTCGTCGGCGACAACGTCGTGGAGCCTTCCGCGAACATGGACTGGTACGGCGGCCCGACCGTGCTGGAGCACCTGGAGACGGTCCCGGTCGCGCACGACCTGAGCCACTGCCACGCCCGGCTGCCCGTGCAGTACGTGATCCGCCCGCAGAGCCCGGACCACCCGGACTACCGCGGCTACGCCGGTCAGATCGCGGCCGGTTCCTTCCACGTCGGCGAGTCCGTCACGGTGCTGCCGTCCGGCCGGGCCTCGAAGATCGCCGGTATCGACCTGCTCGGCGAGCCGGTCGAGGTGGCCTGGACGACGCAGTCGGTGACCCTCCTGCTGGAGGACGACATCGACATCTCGCGCGGCGACCTGATCGTGCCGAGCAAGGACGCGCCCGCGACCACGCAGGACATCGAGGCGACCGTCTGCCATGTCGCCGACGCCCCGCTGACGGTCGGGCACCGGGTGCTGCTCAAGCACGGCACCCGCACGGTCAAGGCGATCGTCAAGGACATCCCGTCCCGCCTCACGCTCGACGACCTGTCCCTGCACCCGCACCCGGGACAGCTCGTCGCCAACGACATCGGCCGGGTGAAGATCCGTACCGCCGAGCCGCTGCCGGTCGACTCCTACGCCGACTCGCGCCGCACCGGCTCGTTCATCCTGATCGACCCGAACGACGGCACCACCCTCACCGCCGGCATGGTCGGCGAGTCCTTCGCGGCTCCGGAGCCGGTCAAGGACGAGTCCGAGGACGACGGGTGGGACTTCTGACATGACCTCCCCCGACTTCTACTCGATGTTCGCCAAGGAGGGCGGCCGCGTCGGCAGCGGTGCTCTCGGCAGCGGGCAGGGCGGAGTGGCGCGATGTGTGTGCTGACGTACGCGCACTGCCTGCGCGCCCTCACCCCCCACCGCCGTAGACGAAAACCTGCCGACCTCCCGGCCACGACCTGAGAGACCGTGACCGCCGGGCCTCCGAGAGGACCACCTCCCGTGCCTGCTTCATCCGCTCTTCGCCGCAGTTTCGCGGTCATCGCCGCACTTCCCCTGCTCACGCTGGCCGCCTGCGGCTACGGCTCCCAGGCCAAGGACGACGGCGCCGCCAAGGTCGCCGCCGGGGCGAAGAAGATCGACGGTCTCGACAGCGTCAAGATCGGCTACTTCGGCAATCTGACCCACGGAACCGCGCTGGTAGGCCTGCAGAAGGGCTTCTTCCAGAAGGCTCTCGGCGCCACGAGGGTCGATCCCGCGATCTTCAACGCCGGCCCGTCCGAGATCGAGGCGCTCAACTCCGAGTCCATCGACATCGGCTGGATCGGTCCCTCCCCCGCGATCAACGGTTACACCAAGGCGGCCGGCAAGAACCTGCGCATCATCGGCGGTTCGGCGTCCGGCGGCGTGAAGCTGGTCGTCAACCCGGACAGGATCAAGTCGCTGAAGGACGTCAAGGGCAAGCGGATCGCGACCCCGCAGCTCGGCAACACGCAGGACGTGGCGTTCCTCAACTGGGCGGCCGACCAGGGCTGGAAGGTCGACCCGCAGAGCGGCAAGGGCGACGTCACGGTCGTCCGCAGCGACAACAAGGTCACTCCGGACGCCTACAAGGCCGGGTCCGTCGACGGCGCCTGGGTGCCGGAGCCGACCGCGTCGAAGCTGGTCGCCGAGGGCGGCAAGGTGCTGCTCGACGAGGCGTCGCTGTGGCCGGACAAGAAGTTCGTGATCACGAACATCATCGTGCGGCAGGAGTTCCTCGAGAAGCACCCGAAGGTCGTCGAGGCCGTGCTGAAGGGCTCGGTCGACACCAACAAGTGGATCAACGCCAACCCGGACGCGGCGAAGGCGGCGGCGAACAAGCAGCTGGAGGCCGACTCCGGCAAGGCGCTGCCGGCCGATGTGCTGGACCCGGCGTGGAAGTCGATCCAGTTCACCGACGACCCGCTGGCCTCCACCCTCAACACCGAGGCCGAGCACGCGGTGAAGGCGGGGCTGCTCGAGAAGCCGGACCTGAAGGGCATCTACGACCTCGTTCCGCTGAACAAGGTCCTGAAGGCCGAGGGCGAGCCCACGGTCGACGACGCCGGCCTCGGCGTGAAGTAAGCCCGCGTCCCGAAGCCGCATTGTGAAGAGTTCCCAGGAGGTGACGACCATGGCCACGACCCTCGCCAAGGCCGCCGACGGCACCGGGTCGGCCACGCACGCCGCCCGGATCGACCACGTGTCGAAGTCGTTCGCGGGCCCCGCCGGGCAGCAGCTCGTCCTGGACGACATCACCCTCGATGTCGCGCCCGGCGAGTTCGTCACCCTCCTGGGGGCCTCGGGCTGCGGCAAGTCCACGCTGCTCAACCTGGTGGCGGGCCTGGATCGCCCCACCGCCGGCGAGATCGCCACGGACGGCCGCCCGGCGCTGATGTTCCAGGAGCACGCGCTGTTCCCGTGGCTGACCGCGGGCAAGAACATCGAACTCGCCCTGAAGCTGCGGGGTGTGCCGAAGACCGAGCGCCGCGAGCGTGCCGAGGAGCTGCTCGAACTGGTGCGGCTGAAGGGCGCGTACGGCAAGCGGGTGCACGAGCTGTCGGGCGGGATGCGTCAGCGCGTCGCGCTGGCCCGTGCGCTCGCGCAGGAGAGCAAGCTGCTGCTGATGGACGAGCCGTTCGCGGCGCTGGACGCCATCACGCGGGACGTGCTGCACGACGAGCTGACCCGCATCTGGCGCGAGACCCAGTTGTCCGTCCTGTTCGTCACGCACAACGTGCGCGAGGCGGTCCGGCTCGCGCAGCGCGTGGTGCTGCTGTCCTCCCGTCCGGGGCGGATCGCCCGCGAGTGGACCGTGGGCATTCCGCATCCGCGTCGCATCGAGGACACCGCCGTGGCGGAGCTGTCCGTCGAGATCACCGAAGAACTGCGTGGGGAGATCCGCCGTCATGGCCAGCACTGATTCGACGACCGTCGCCAAGGACGGCAGCGATCTCGCCGGACTGGAGGCGGGCCTCGACGCGCTGGAGTCGAGGCAGACGCTCCGCACGCCGTTCCGGCAGACGTTGACCGAGAAGATCCTGCCGCCCGTCCTCGCCGTCGCGCTGGTGCTGGCGCTCTGGCAGGCGCTCGTCTCGTTCAAGGTCGTCGACGACCCGACCAAGCTGCCCGCTCCGTCCGCGGTGTGGGACGTCGTGCAGACGGCGTGGCTCCAGGGCGAGTTGCTCGGCTACATCTGGACCAGCGTCTCGCGCGGTCTGCTCGGCTTCTGCCTCGCCCTGCTGATCGGCACGCCGCTGGGACTGATCGTCGCCCGGGTGAAGTTCATCCGCGCGGCGATCGGCCCGATCCTGTCGGGTCTGCAGTCCCTGCCGTCGGTCGCCTGGGTGCCGCCGGCGGTGATCTGGCTGGGTCTGAACAACTCGATGATGTACGCGGTGATCCTGCTGGGCGCGGTCCCGTCGATCGCCAACGGCCTGGTCTCCGGCGTCGACCAGGTGCCCCCGCTGTTCCTGCGCGCGGGCCGCACGCTCGGCGCGACGGGTCTGAAGGGCACCTGGCACATCGTCCTTCCGGCCGCCCTGCCCGGTTATGTGGCGGGCCTGAAGCAGGGCTGGGCCTTCTCCTGGCGCTCCCTGATGGCCGCCGAGATCATCGCGTCCTTCCCCGACCTCGGCGTGGGCCTCGGCCAGCTGCTGGAGAACGGCCGTAACGCCAGCGACATGGCCATGGTGTTCGAGGCGATCCTCCTGATCCTCATCGTCGGCATCGCCATCGACCTGCTCATCTTCAGCCCGCTGGAGCGGTGGGTGCTGCGCAGCCGCGGCCTCCTGGTGAAGAACTGACGCCCATGATCGACAAGCCCGTTCTCCTCGTCATCGCCCACGGCAGCCGCGACCCGCGCCACGCCGCGACGGTGCACGCCCTGGTGCGCCGGGTGCGCGCACAGCGCCCCGACGTGCGGGTGGAGACGGGCTTCCTGGACTTCAACGTCCCCTCCGTGCAGGGGGTCCTGGAGTCCCTGGCGGTGCAGGGCGTCCGCGACGTCGTCGCCCTGCCCCTCCTCCTCACCCGGGCGTTCCACGCGAAGGCCGACATTCCCGCGGTCCTCGCGGACGCGTCCCCGCAGCTCCGCATCCACCTGGCGGACGTCCTGGGCCCCTCCCCCCTCCTCCTCGCGGCCCTGGAACGACGCCTGTACGAGGCGGGCCTGGCCCCCGCCGACAAGTCCTCGACCGGGGTCGTGCTGGCCTCGGCGGGGTCCACCGACCCGGAGGCGATCGCAGTGATCGCAGCAATCGCGCGGGAGTGGCGGCACACCGGCTGGTGCGCCGTGCGGCCTGCGTTCGCCTCCGCCGGTTCTCCCGCGGGGTTCCCCCGCACCGAGGACGCCGTCCGCGAACTGCGCGCCCTGGGGTGCTCGCGCGTCGCCGTCGCGCCCTACGTCCTGGCCCCCGGCTTCCTCCCGGACCGCATCGCCCGGGGCGCGGCGGAGGCGGACGTCCTGGCGGACGTCCTGGGCCCGGCGCCGGAGGTGGCGCGGGTGGTGCTGGAACGGTACGAGGCGGCACGGGTGCCGCTGCTCGCAGCGGTGAGCGCCTGACCTCAGCCGGCCGGCGGGGCGGGTTCCGAACGGGCCCGGCTCGAAGCCGTCAGGGCGGGAATCCGGTCGCGGTGCCCCTCACGCCGCCGTCTCCTCGTGCGGCTGGGGCTGGAGGGCGAAGGAGTACGGGGCCCACGGGCCGCTGATCTCCACGCGGAGGCCGGGGACGCCCCGGGCGGCCGCGAGGATGCCCGTGCGGAAGGCGGCGACCCGGTCCTTCGGGACGAGGTAGGCGTCGTTGCCGATGTTGGTGCCGGGGGCCGAGCCCGCGAGGCTGCCGCGTTCGGGGGTGTGGGCGACGCGGTCGACGGCGAGGGCGCCGGCCGTGTCGGTGAGGTGGGCGGCGGCCAGGGCGACCGTGCGCCAGGCGTCGTCGTTCCGGCGTTGTCTGCGGCGGCGGATCACCTGGTAGGCGCGGCCGACTCCGAGGCCGGTGACCGGGTCCTGTTCGGGCTCGGTGCCGCTTTCGGGCGGGGTGATGTCCGGGGTGGCGTAGATCTTGACGCCGAGTTCGACGTGGCCCGTGAGGCGGTCGAGCAGGGACAGGAAGTAGCCGCGGCGGGTGTCGAGGGCCTGCCGGGCGGTGTCCTCGTCGCGGTAGACGGTGGCCAGGCGCAGGGGAAGCACGGCGGTGCCGGAGGCGACCAGGGCGGCCACCACGGCGTGGTGGGAGCGGACGGTGGACTCCAGCCAGTCGAGGTCGTCGAGGTGGGCCTGGAGGGGGGCGTCGGCGTAGTCGGCGGGCGGGACGTGGCCGACGGCGAAGGCGAGCTGGGGGCCGGTGACCGCCGGGGTGACCAGGTGGATGGGCTCTCCGGCGACACCGCGCAGGTGGGCGGTCGCCGCCGCGGCCTCCGGGGTGCGGCGCAGGACCGCGTAGGCGTAGACGAGGTTCGTGTCGCTCATGACTGCGGGCTCCTGTCGGTGGCCGTGCGATTCCTCTCGCGAGACTCCGTTCTCGTGCCGTCCCTCCGTCCGTAGGTACGGAGGTGGCGGCGGAGGTGTTCACATGAACGGCGACCGGGTTGACCTTGCCCCTGGGGCAGGGCCGAGGGTCCCGGCATGAACGAGGACTTCTCTCTGCGCCAGACGCCGTACAGCGATCCCGGGGAACTCGACACGGGGGTGCTGCCCCGCGAGCCGCGCCGGCTGGCCGCGATGGTCAGGGGCCTGGTCGTCCACCGGGGCGAGGGCGGGCTCTTCGGGTACACCGTGCCCGAGGAACGGCTGCACCACGACGCCGAGTCCCGGTACGTCACGGAGATCCTGCGGATCCTGCGGGAGCGCGGTGACACCCCGCTCACCGAACGGCGGGCGCCCGCCGCGAGGTTCGTGGGGACCTGCCGGGACTTCTCGCTCCTGCTGTGCTCGCTGCTGCGGGCCACGGGGACACCGGCGCGTGTGCGCTGCGGGTTCGCCACCTACTTCGCCGACGGCTGGTACGAGGACCACTGGGTCACGGAGTACCGTGCGCCGGACGGTGTTCCGCGGCTGGCCGACGCCCAGGTCCACGACGGGTACGGCGTGCCGTTCGACCCGATGGACGTGCCGCGGGACGCCTTCCTGGTGGCCGGTGACGTCTGGCGGGCCTGTCGGCAGGGGCGCGTGGACCCCGAGACGTGCGGTGTGAGCTCCGTGGAAGAACTGCGGGGCCTGTGGTTCGTGCGCGGCAACGTGCTGCGCGACCTGGCCGCGCTGAACGGCGTCGAGCTGCTCCCCTGGGACGGCTGGGGCCCGGGGCTCCGCAAGGGCGCGCCCCTCACCGACGACGACCTCGCGGCGGCCGACGCGGTCGCCGCGGCCCGCTCCGAGGACGACCGGCGGCGGCTCTTCGCGGATCCGCGGCTGACCGTGCCGGCCGAGATCACGTCGTACGCGCCCTACCTCGGGGAGCGCCGCGTCATGTTGCCCGTTCGCTGAACGGGGTCGCCTGGTGGAACCAGAGCAGCCAGCGGCCCTCCGTGCGCCGCCACAGCGAACTGCGGTGGGCGCGGCTGCCGTCGTACTCCGTGTCGTAGGTGAGGTGGACCAGGTCCGGGGCGAGCTGGACGCCTCTCAGCGCGGAGACGGCGACGGGCCGGACCCCCGGCTCGGTGGTCGCGGCCAGGGAGGCGATGATCGCGGCCCGGCTCCAGTGCCGGCCGGAGGCGCCGAACTCGTGGAAGTCGGGGTGCAGCAGCGCCCCGACCCGCTCGGGCGAACGGCGGACCTTCGGGGTGAGCAGGGCCAGTTCGCCCTCCATCGCCGACTCCACGGCCGGGTTGTGTTCAGGCACCCGTCATCTCCACCAGCTTGACGACGGTGTTCCAGTTGCGGGTCGTGGCGATCACGCCCTTGTTGATGCGCGGTTTCGACAGCTGTTCGGCCAGCTTGGAGCGGCCCAGGCCGTTCGGGGCGTACAGGTACAGGGCCCGGTCGCCGAGGCGGAACTCCTCGGGGAGAAAGGCCTCCTGGTCGATCTCCGCGAAGCGGTCGGCGGTGACGGGCGCGGAGAAGTAGGTCACGTGGAGTTGCTTGGCCTCCAGGTCCGCGGCCGGGAACGGGCAGGCGTCGGCGATCGCCCGCAGATAGGCGTGGTCCCGCACGATCAGGTCGACGGCGAAGCCGAAGCGCTTCTCGACGGCCCGCGCGATCTCCCCGGTCAGGGACTCCTCGTCCCCGTGGCCGGAGGAGAACACGGCCTGGCCGCTCTGCAGGTATGTACGGACGTCGTCGAGGCCGAGGCCGGCCAGGAGCGTGCGCAGGTCGGCCATGGGGACCTTCCTGCTGCCGCCCACGTTGATTCCGCGCAGCAGGGCCGCGTATGTCGTCGTCATCCGCTCACGATAGGCGGCCGTCGTGCCCCGTGGGGGTGGGCACGACGGCCGCGGCGGGCAGCTGCCCGGCCCCGTAAATTACTCACCGGTCTTCGCGGGGCACAACCGTCTGCTCAGGATCCACACACCCGGGGAGCCCGATATGTCTCCCGATAGGTGTAAGGGACCACAGTCCGTGGCGGTCCTCCCCAGTGGGGAGGGGGCTCGGTCCGTGGGGATGAGGTGCGGCCCCGCCACTTCACCGGCCAGCACGACGAGATGGCCTTATCCGGCCCATACCTTCGAAACGGAAGGGGGCGGCAGGGGGTCGCCACCGCATCACGAGGGGGCAGGCCCGTCATGGGGAACGGAGACATACGGGTGCGGGGACTCGCCGCCCGGGCCGGCGGCTGGAGCGCCCGGCACCGATGGGCCGCCGTCGGCATCTGGGTGCTGTTCGTCGTCCTGGCGATGGGGCTCGGTTCGGCAGCGGGCCGGGTCGACGTCAAGGACAGCGACCAGCTGAAGGGCGAGACGCACACCGCCGCGCGGATCATCGAGGACGCCGGGATCGACGAGCCGGCCAGTGAGACGGTTCTGATCCAGGCGAAGGGCGGTGGCCTGAAGGCGACGGACGCCGAGTTCCGGGACGCCGTGGGCGCCGTCGTGCGGGCGGTCGAGGGGACGGGCCGGGTCACCGAGGTGACCTCGCCGTACGACACGAAGACGATCTCGAAGGACGGCCGCAGCGCGCTCGTGCAGTTCGACGTGCGCGGCGAGCCGGACACCGCCGGCGAGCGGATCGAGCCGGTGCTGAAGGCCGTCGAGGGCGTCCAGGAGGACCACGCGTCGCTGCGGATCGAGGAGATCGGCGGCGCCAGCATGATGAAGACGTTCGACGACGCGTTCGGCGACGACTTCAAGAAGGCCGAGTACTCCGCCGTGCCGGTGGCCCTCGGCATTCTGCTCATCGCGTTCGGCGCGCTGGTCGCGGCGCTGCTGCCGGTGGCGCTCGCGGTCACCGCGATCATGGCGACGATGGGCCTCATGGGCGTCGTCAGCCACGTCATGCCGATGAGCGAGACCGCCAACTCCGTGATGCTGCTGGTCGGTATGGCGGTCGGCGTCGACTACTGCCTGTTCTATCTGCGCCGCGAGCGCGAGGAGCGCGAGGCCGGCCGGGACGCGCGGACGGCCCTCAGGATCGCCGCCGCGACCAGTGGCCGGGCGATCGTCGTCTCGGGTGTCACGGTGTGCGTGGCGATGGCGGGCATGCTGTTCACCGGGCTCGCCGAGTTCGAGGCGATGGGTCTGGCCTCGCTGATGGTGGTGGCCGTGGCGATGGTGGGCTCCGTGACGGTGCTGCCCGCGCTGCTGTCGCTGCTGGGCGAGCGCGTCGAGAAGGGCCGCCTGCCGTTCCTGCGGCGGCGCAAGCGGGGCGGCGGCAGCCAGGACAGCCGGTTCTGGACGGCCGTGCTGCGGCGCGTCCTCGCCAAGCCGGTGATCGCCGTCGTCGTGGCGGCCGGTGCGCTGCTGGCCATCACGGCTCCCGCGCTCGGCATGAAGACGCAACAGTTCACCCTGGACCAGGAGTTCGGCGACTCGCTGCCCATCGTGCAAACGTACAACCGGCTCAACGACGCCTTCCCGGGCGGCTCCGAGCCGGCCGAGGTGATCGTCAAGGCGGACGACATCAACGCGCCCGAGGTGAAGTCCGCACTCGCCGACTTCCGCGAGCGGGCGATCAGTTCGGGCGCCTCGCGCGGGCCGGTGGAGATCAAGCTGCACGACGCGCAGAACGTCGCGTTCGTCTACGTCCCGCTGGTCGGCGGCTCCGACCAGGACAAGGCGGGTGCGAGCCTGGACAAGCTGCGCGACGAGGTGCGTCCGGCCACGCTCGGCAAGGTCGACGGCGTCGAGGCGCCCATCACCGGGCAGGTGGCCGGTTCCAAGGACTTCAACGACCAGCTGGCGGGCGCCGTCGTCCCGGTGTTCGCGTTCGTCGTGGTCTTCGCCTTCGCGCTGATGCTGCTGTCGTTCCGCTCGCTGACCATCGCGGTCACGTCGATCGTGCTGAACCTGCTGTCGGTGGGCGCCGCGTACGGCATCCTCGTCGCCGTCTTCCAGCACGGCTGGGGCGCGTCCCTGGTGGGCGCGGAGGGTGTCGGCGCCATCATCACCTGGCTGCCGCTGTTCCTCTTCGTGATCCTGTTCGGCCTGTCGATGGACTACCACGTGTTCGTGGTCTCCCGGATCCGTGAGGCACGGCTGCGGGGCCTGGCGACGAGGGACGCGATCCGGCACGGCGTGGTCACCACGGCCGGGGTGGTCACCAGTGCCGCGGTCATCATGGTCGCCGTGTTCGCGATCTTCGGGACGCTGTCCATGCAGTCCATGAAGCAGATGGGTGTCGGCCTCGCGGCCGCGGTGCTCATCGACGCCACGGTCATCCGGGGCGTGCTGCTGCCGGCGGTGATGGCGCTGCTCGGCGAGCGCAACTGGTACCTGCCGAAGTGGCTGCACCGGCTGCCGGACCTCACGCACGACGAGGCGCCGCAGGCGATCGCCAAACCGGCGGCGCGGGACGACGAGGGCGAGCCCCTCAAGGTCTGACCGCCACCGCCGCACGAAGGGCCCGTCGGTTCCCGGGGGAATCGACGGGCCCTTCCGCACCTCTCGCCGAGCAGGTGTTCTGGAGTCCCGGACCGGCTCCGATCCCGCGGCGGACGGTCACCACTGGCCGCTGCCCACCAGGTAGGCGATGCCCGCGAGGACGGCCAGGACCAGCGCCGGGATCGCCAGGCCCGTCGCGACCGAGGTCAGTGTGCGCGTACCGCTCACCGCCCGCCTCGTGCCGTGCTCCCCGCGGGTGCCCGGATCGTGCCGGGCGAACGCGGCGACGACCAGTGCCACCGCGCCGGTGATCAGACACACGGTGAGCGGTGTGAGCGCCGCGTGCTCGCGGATGTTGTCCTCGACGTTGCCGGACCTGCCTTCCTCGCCCCGTTCCACGACGGCCACCACCCCCCTCTGGAGAGCCAGTAGGAGCGTGACGACCGCCGTGACGGCGAGGGCGAGGGCGGCACCGGCAAGGACGGGAGCGCGTCGGGACGGGGATGACGGGTCCGGTCGCTTCCGGTGCGCGGTGGTCAGGGGCGGCTTCATCGGCCGGGGCGGGACGTGTGAGGGCTCGATGACCACTGTGTCCCGCTTGTCCTCCGATCGAGGCTTCGGCTTTGCGGAGTCGTTCGAGGCGTCGGGGCCGGGCTTTGTGCGGCCGGCCTCGTCTGCCGGGGCCACCTCCGCCTCGACGTGGATCACTGACTCGTCGGCCACCCCCTTCAGCACGATGTCGCCGGCCAGGGGCCCCGCGGCGGCCGTGTCGACGTGGACCTCCAGACCGCTCCGGGTCGGATCGACCCGCAGCCACGGCTGTTGGGGCTGGGCCACGCAGTGCCGGGCCAGCGGTGGGCCGTGCAGGGTGACGGGTCTCTTCCCGGGGGTCGAGCTCCTCGGTACACGGCCGAAGTCCAGGTGGTCCGGGGACGGTGCCAGGCGGATCTCCCTCAGGGCGTCGGACGCCAGATCGGCGATCTGCTGGATGTCGTTGCGCGCGATGTCCTCCAGGTGCTGACGCGCCCCTTCCGCCACGGGCAGCTCCGTGTGCCGCAGCCGTTTGCGCAACTCCAGCACGGCGCCCTGCCGTGTGAGGACCTCGTCACTGTTCAGGGCGGTCCGCAGGGTGGGCGGCGAGGGGATGGCGACGATCTTGATGCGGCCGCGTCTGCTGTGGGCCAGATGCAGCTCCCCTTGCAGCTCCGCCGCCTTCTTCGGGGTCTGATGGGGGTTCTGCTCCCGTACGTGTCTGTAGACGTACTCGTACAGGTCGTCGAGGGAGACATTCCCGTCCGCGTCGAGGTCGGCCTCGCCGGTCTCCAGGCCTTCGACCACCGCGTGAGTGAACACCGAAGGCCGCGGAGCGGAATCCTCGGCGAGTTCGTTGCCCTCGAAGGAGTACTCCATGGAGTCGGAGGCGGTGATGACGGCCCAGCCCCGCCCACCGGCCGGTTCGTCCTTCGGGAACGACTCGAGGACGTTGACCTCCCCGGAAGCGCGCACGGAGGCCGAGCCCCGGGAGAAGGCGCCGCCGTAGCAGCAGTCGAGGAACAGGACGCTGCGGCCCGCCCGGGTGCCGGACATGCAACCGCGGACGAACTGGGAGGCGACAGCCGTGGCGGCCAGCAGCGGGGGCTCGGTGTCGCTCGCGGCGAAGTACAGCTCGCCGGACTCGCTCTTGAGGCCGTGGCAGGAGAAGTGCAGCAGGAGCGTGTCGGAGCGGCGGCGGTCGTTGAAGAAGCTCTGGATGCGCCTGCGCATGAGGTCGGCCGAGGCGTTGTGCACGACCTGCACCTCGAAGTCGCCGATCTGCGGGTCGTGCAGCACCCGCTCGAGAGCCGCGGCGTCCTGGGCAGGCGCCCTGAGCTTCTTGAGCCCCTGGTCGGTGTACCGGTCGTTGGCGATGATCAGCGCGTGCCTGGAATCCGTCATGGCCCGGCTCCCGCCGTGGAATGGCGCTCGACGAAGATCTTGAACGCCTCGGTGACCTGGTCGTCGGTCGCCTCGGACACCTCCAGGACGTCGTCCCCCATCCGCAGGTGCAGGGACGGGTGGGTGTCATGGCGACGGCCCACCCACGACCGGATCACGGTCATCACCTGGCTCAGGGCGGTCGCCGAGCTGCCCAGCGTCACCAGCAGGGCACCGATCTGGGTGACGTCCACGGCCCGGGCTCCGGGCGGGACCTCCCCGCCGGGGGGCACGGTGACGTCGTCCACGTCGAGATCGAGCAGTTCCTCGCGCAGATAGCCGGTCAGCTCGGCGACGCGTTCGGCTTCCGCGTCCTCTTCGGTGAGGAGGATATGCAGTTCGTTCTCCACCGGGTCACCCCTTTGTTCGTGCTCTTCGGGGCGGCGCAGAGTCGGAGTGTCGGTGGGCTCTACGTCATCATTCACAGTCTCCGCTGCTCAGTGCGGGGTGGCAAGTCGCCCGAGGGCGGATGAGTTTGACGGCTCAACCGAAAGGTTCGTCGTTCAACTTGGGACGGCCGAGGTTCGCACAGAGGCACTACGTCAGCCGGCGCACCTGCAGCTCATGCTCGTCGCAGCGCAGGATCTCCAGCTCCCGCTCCGGGCGGGTGCCGTCGAAGGTGAGCGCGAGGTGACGGTCCGCCACGAGGTGCCAGCGGCCGGGGACGGCGCCGGATGCGTCGCCGTGCCCCAGCGGGTGGTCGACGAAGGTGCCGTCGGGCGCGAACTCCATGCCGCGGCGTCCGCGCGCCGGCGGGAAGGGGTAGTCGTCCGGCCGGTACACCCGCACGTCCTCGTGGTCCTCCTCGTAGGAATGGAACCAGGAACGGAACAGGTCCGACGGGGGCTGTCGCATGACCCGGCACCTCACTCGCCCAAAAGCCGTCCACATTGCCGGTATTGCACATGAGTGGCTAGGATTATCAGTGTATGGGTTCGGAGGGAACGGGCAACCGACCGCTCCGCCCGGCGTCGCCCGGCCCTCGCGGCGCGTGTCAGACGCGCACTTCGCAGCCGCCTGCGCGGCACACCCTCAGCTTCCCGAGGGGCAGTCATGTCCGACGCCCAGTCCTTCCTCCGCGTCACCTCCGCCGACTACAGCCGCTGGTGCGGCGCCATGGAGGTGGACCGCAGACTCCTCAGCCTGAACCCCGAGTACGCCGAGAACCGGGCCCTGATCGAGAACACCGCCTTCGCCTACGAGACGATGGAGCACGTCACCGGACGGCAGGGCCCGGTCGACATCCCCGTCGTCGTACACGTCGTGCACAGCACCCCCGAGCAGAACGTGAGCGACGCCCAGATCCAGAGTCAGATCGACGTGCTCAACCAGGACTTCCGGGGGAGCAACCCGGATGTCGCCAAGGTGCCCGCGGTCTGGCAGGACCTCGTGGCGGACGCGCGCCTGCAGTTCCACCTCGCCCGCACCGACCCGCTGGGCCGCCCCACCGACGGCATCACGCGGACCCGGAGCGCGAACGCCGACTGGGACACCGACGACCTGGTCAAGTTCAGCCTGAGCGGCGGCCAGGACGCGTGGCCCGCGGACATCTATCTGAACCTCTGGGTCTGCCAGTTGCGCCGCGGACTGCTGGGTTACGCGCAGTTCCCGGGCGGCGCCGCCTCCACGGACGGCGTGGTCGTCACGCACAGCGCGCTCGGGACCACCGGCACCGCCACGGCGCCGTTCGACGGTGGCCGCACGGCCGTGCACGAGATCGGGCACTGGCTGAACCTGCGGCACATCTGGGGCGACGACGACGCGGGGTGCAACGGCAGCGACTTCGTCGCGGACACTCCCAACCAGGGCGGCCCCAACGTCGGTTCGCCCGGCTTCCCGCATGTGACGTGCAACAACGGGCCGGACGGCGACATGTTCATGAACTACATGGACTACACCGACGACGCCGCGATGTTCATGTTCACCAAGGGCCAGTCGGCACGGATGGACGCCACACTCGACAACGCCCGGCTGCCCCTGACCCGTCAGGCCGTCTCGGTGTGACCACGGCCTGACGCGGGACGGCGGTGCCAGGGGGTGTCCAGTGCGGCCTCGATGAGGTCGGCCGCGCGCCCGGTGCCGCCCTCCCGGGCCGTCTCCGCCTGGAGTTCCCTCAGCCGGCGGGCCACCTCGGGATCACCGGCCAGGGCGAGGGCCGCCTCGCGCAGGGTCTCGCCGGTCGCCTCCTCCGTGGGGAGGTACCGAGCCACGCCGAGACCCTGGAGCATCTCCGCGTTGCCGAACTGGTCCACGGCCTGTGGTACGGCGATCATCGGCGTGGCGGTGGCCAGGCCTTCCTGGCTGCCGCCGGCGCCGGCGTGCGTGACGAACAGGTCGGCCTGCTTCAGGATCGCCAACTGCGGCACCCAGGAGTGCACCTCGACGTCGGCCGGGACGTCCGCGAACCCGGCCGGGTCCACGTGCTTGCCGACCGAGAGCACCAGATGCCAGCCGGGCAGGTCGCCGAACGCCTTGACGCACTCCCGGTAGAAGCCGGGCTGCTTGGTGAAGGCGGAGCCGAGGGACACGAGCACGACCTTCTCGGCGTCGGCGGGCCGCTGCCAGTCGCCGTCCGCGGTGCGGTCGCCCTGGCAGGCCCCGACGAAGGAGTACACGCGCTCGTCGACGCGGTCCGCGTTCGGCTGGAGCGCCTTCGGGAGCAGGACGATCGAGCGGTCGGGCCGGCCCGCGAAGTCGTCCGGGTGCTGGGTGATCCCGTTCTCCTCCAGCCAGGCATGGAAACGGGCGTAGTAGGCGCGGCCACGTTCCGTCTTCCTCGGCTCCTCCCACAGGGGCCGGGCGACCTCCTCCTCGTACCCCTCCCAGGCGACCATGGCCGGCGAGAGGGAGATCGCGGGGACGCCCCAGCGGTGGGCGAGGACCCGGGCCGGGTAGGAGGCGATGTCGTGCAGGACGAGGTCCGGCTCGTCACCCTCGTACGCCTCGATCAGCTGCGGGAGGGCCTGGATCGCGTCGGTGAGGAACGGCTCCACGTTGTCCAGCAGCGTGCTCCCCCACGCCTGCGGGTCGTCGTCGGGCGAGGGCAGGGTCGTGTTCCAGGGCTTCACCTCCGCGCCGGTGCCCGCGACCTTGTCGGCGAAGACCGGCGGGATCGCGTAGGTCACCCGGTGGCCGCGCGCCACGAGCTCGCGGATCACCTCCAGGCTCGGATTCACGTGGCCGTGGGCGGCGATGGAGAACATGGCGATGTGGGCGCGACGGGTCATGCGCCGACCGTACGCGAGACGATACGTCTCGTGCAACCATCGTGTGCGTCAGCGCTGGTAGCGCGCCAGCACCAGATTGCCGTCCTTCTCCAGTCGCTTCCGCAGCTCACCGATGCCGATCGCCCCGCTGTAGTACTCCTGGAACGCGGGTGTGGCCACCTTGTCCTTCCATTCCGGGTAGCCGCGCACGGACTGGGCCGGTGCCGGCCTCAGGTGCCCGGCGAGGGCGGTGCCGGTGGCCCAGCCGTCCTTCGCGCGGTGCAGGGCGGGGTCCTTCAGCGCCTCGGTGCCCGTGGGCAGCATCCAGTCGCCGAGGGCGAGACGGACCATGTTCGGTGGCCGGAGGAGGAAGTCGAGGAACCGGGCGGCCTCCTTCTTGTGCGGGCAGTCCTCGGCGATGGAGAGGGTCTGCGGGCTGACGCCCTGGGTCGGACCGCCCGCCCCGGCCGGGGCGGGCAGCACCTGCCAGTCGAAGCCCTTCGGGGCCTGCTGGACGATCTGCTGACGGTAGGAGAAGCCGAGCGGGACCATCGCGTACCGGCCGCCGAAGAAGCCGGGCAGTGTGTCGGAGCCACCGCTGCCCAGGGTCGTGGGCGAGGCGCTGCGGTCGGTGTTGGCCTGGTCGTGGATGGTGCGCGGCACCACCTGGTCCGCCGCCTCGAACCGGACCGTCACCTTGCCGTCCGGCCCGCGGTGGAAGAGCTGCCCGCCCGCCGACAGGGAGAGGTTGAGCGTGGCCGAGACGGGTTCCTTCAGCGGCCAGGCGACGCCGTACGTGCCCCGGCCGCTGAGGCGTTCGGTGATCCGGCGGAACTCGTCCCAGCTCCACGGCCGCTCCGGCGTCGGGATCCGCACGCCGGACTCCCGGAGCCACGTGGCGTTGGCGATCAGCACGCGCGGTTCCTGGAGGAACGGCACACCGTAGATGCCGTCCCCGAAGGTGGTCGTCTCCCAACTGCGCCGCGGGATGTCCGACATGAGCCGGGCGGGCAGCAGATCCGCGAGATCGGCGAGGTAGCCACCGTAGGCGAAGTCCGCGAGGTCGTCCGAGGCGTCGTGGATGATGTCGGGTGCCTCGCCGCCCTCGAAGGCGGTGAGGAGCTGGTCGTGGACGCTGTCCCAGGACCCCTGGACGTACTCGACCCGGATGTCCGGATGTCCGGCGTTCCACTCCTTCACCAGTCGCCTGTTGGCCTCGACGGATTCCTCCTGCCAGGCCAGGGACTGGAAGCGCAGCGTGATGCGGCCGTCGTCGCGGGTGCCGCCGGAGGAGCAGCCGGCGAGCAGCAGCAGGAGGACCAAGGCCAGCAGGCGCGCCCGCATCAGCTCTTCACCGCCCCGGTGAGCATGCCGCCGGTGATCCGCCGCTGGATGAGCGCGAAGACGACCAGGGAGGGCAGCGTGGCGAGGCACGCGGCCGCCGCGAGGGGGCCGAGGTCGGCGACGCCCTCGGCGCCGATGAAGTGGGTGAGGATCACGGGAAGCGTCTGTTTCTCCGGTGTCTTGAGGAGGACGAGCGCGAAGAAGAACTCGTTCCACGCGGTGATGAACGCGAACAGCGCGGTCGCCACGATGCCCGGGGCGAGCAGCGGCGCGGTCACCGACACCAGCGTCCGTACCCGGCCCGCCCCGTCGACCGCCGCCGCCTCCTCCAGTTCGGGCGGCACGGCGCGTACGTACCCGGCGAGCATCCACAGCGCGAAGGGCAGCGCCCACACCACGTACACCAGCACCAGCCCCGGCACGGAGTTGATCAGACGGAGGTTCTTCAGCACCAGGAACAGCGGGATGATCAGCAGCACGAACGGGAAGGCCTGGCTGACCACCACCCAGCCCGTCACCGCCTTCGCGAGCCGGGTGCGGCGCCGGGCCACGACGTAGGCCATCGGCGTCGCGATGAGCACGGCGACGACGGCCGCCGCGAGCGCGGCGATCAGGGAGTTGAGCGCGGCGTGCAGCAGCGGCTGTTCGTCGAAGGCCTGCCGGAAGTTGGCGAGGGTGGGGTCGTTCGGGATCCAGGTCGGGTGCAGGCTGCTCAGCTCGCGCGGCGGCTTGAAGGCGGTGGAGACCAGCCAGAGGAACGGGAAGGCGAGGAAGACGAGGTAGGCGAGCAGCGCCGTGTACTGGCCGACGCGGGCCGGGCGGCCGGTCCTCACGAGTCGTCACCTGCCTTGAGGCGGCCGGCGAGGAACACGGCCAGGGCGATCGAGATCACGGCCACCATCACGCACCCCATCGCCGCCGCATAACCGAACTGCCCGTAGCGGAAGGCCTCTTCGTAGGCGAAGAGCATGGGCAGCCGGGTGCGGCCGCCCGGGCCGCCGTTGGTCAGGACGTAGACCAGGGCGAAGGAGTTGAAGTTCCAGATGAGGTTGAGCGCGGTGACGGCGAGGGCGATGGGCCGCAGCGCGGGCCAGGTGACCGTGCGGAAGCGTCTCCAGGCGCCCGCTCCGTCGACCGCCGCCGCCTCGTGCAGTTCGCGCGGAGTGTTCTGGAGCCCGGCGAGCAGCGCCACCGTCGTCTGCGGCATGCCCGCCCAGACGCCGACGACGATCACGGCGGGCAGCGCCGTCGCCAGTCCGCTGAGCCAGTCCCGGCCGCCGCCGAGCCCGAGGTCGCCCAAGGTCTCGTTGAGGATGCCCGCGTCGGGGTTGTAGACGAGCCGCCACATGATGCCGACGACGACCTCGGGCATGGCCCAGGGGATGATCGCCAGGGCGCGGGCCAGCCAGCGCAGCCGCAGATCCTGGTTGAGCAGCAGGGCGAGACCGAGCGCGAGCAGGAACTGGGGCACGCTCACCCCGACCGCCCACACCAGCCCGATCCGGAACGACTCCCAGAACAGCGTGTCGTGCAGCAGGTCCCGGAAGTTGAGGGCGCCGATCCACCGGGTGGGCTCGGTGCGGCCCGACTGGGCGTCGGTGAAGGCCAGCAGGATCCCGTACAGCAGTGGTCCGGCACTGAGGACGAGGATCGGGATCAGCGCGGGCAGCACCAGGAACCAGGCCCCGTGGTCGGCGGCCGGCCGTGGCCGCCTCCCGCCGGGTCTGCGCCCGGCCCGCCCTTTCGGTGGCGAAGGGGGCGAGGGTGAGGAGGCCTCGGTCACCGATGTCACGGAATCAGCCCCTTCGCACAACGCGGCCGGCTTGGTCATGCTCGTGAAGGCCGTATGCCTCGTCAAGGCACCGCACACGCCGCCCGACCTGTGCCGATGCGACACTGGCCGGTGAAATGGCCGGAACCCGACGGCCGAAGCGTGGACGACGGAGGCGGACGATGGACGAGGCACAGGCGCGGGACGTACTGGCAGCGGCAGGGGTGCTGCCGGGTGCGGCCCGGGAGGCACGGCTGCTCGCCTTGGGCGAGAACGCGGTGTTCGCCGCCGGTGACCTGGTCGTCAAGGTCGGCCGGGACGCCGAACTCCTCGACCGGGCGCGCCGTGAACTCGACATCGCGGTGTGGCTCGCCGGGGCGGGCGTGCCGGCGGTGCGGGCGGCCGAGCCGAAGGCGCTGCTGGTGGAGGGGCATCCGGTGACGCTGTGGCATCGGCTGCCGGATGCCGTGCGGCCCGCCGAGCCGCGGGATCTGGCCGAACTCCTTCGGGTCGTGCACGCCACGCCTCTGCCTCCGTTCGAGCTTCCGGGCCGTGATCTGCTGGGCGGTGTGGAGCGCTGGCTGCGGCTCGCGGGGGACGCGATCGACCCCGCGGACGCGGCGTATCTGCGCGAGCGGCGGGACGGGTTCGCCGCGCAGGCGGCCGCGCTCACCCCGCATCTGCCGCCGGGGCCGATCCACGGGGACGCGCTGCCGCGGAATGTGCATGTCGGACCTGACGGTCCCGTACTGGTGGACCTGGAGACGGTGTCCGCGGATCTGCGGGAGCACGATCTGGTGGTGATGGTGCTGTCCCACGACCGGTACGGGGTGTCGGACGGGGCGTACGCGTCGTTCGCCGACACCTACGGCTGGGACGTACGCGCGTGGGAGGGCTGCGGTGTGCTGCGCGGGGCCCGGGAGACGGCCAGTTGTGCGTGGGTCGCCCAGCACGCGCCGAGCAACCCGAAGGCCCTGGCCGAGTTCGAGCGGCGGGTGAGGTCCTTGCGGGAGGGGGACGAGACGGTGCGGTGGTATCCGTTCTGACGGCCGGCAGGCTCTGTCAGACCGGCTCCTCCGCCAACTCCCGCACGGGCCACGTCCCGTCGACCAGCGCCGTCACGTCGCCCTTGCCGCGCAGGAAACTCTGGAAGTCCGCCGCCCACTGCGCGTACCACTCGATCTGGCGGTGGTGCAGGGCCGCCGGGCCGAGGGTGGCGATCTTGGGGTGGCGGTCGGCTATCGCGCCGGCCAGGCGGGCGGCCGCCAGGGCGTCGGCCGTGGCGTCGTGGGCGGCGTCGAGGACGACTCCGTACTCGGCGCAGACGGCTTCGAGGTTGCGTTTGCCGCGGCGGTAGCGGTCGACCCAGCGGTCGATGGTGTACGGGTCGATGACCGGGGCCGGGTCCACACCGCCCAGGCGGTCGCGCAGGGACGGCAGGCCGTGGCGCCGCAACTCCGCGGAGAGCAGGGTGAGGTCGAAGGTCGCGTTGTAGGCGACGACCGGCACGCCCGTCTTCCAGTAGGAGGTGAGGACGTCGGCCAGGGCGTCCGCCACCTGGTCGGCCGGTCTGCCCTCGGCCGCCGCGCGTTCGTTGCTGATGCCGTGCACCGCCACCGCGTCCTCGGGGATCGGCACTCCCGGGTCCGCGAGCCACTCCCGGCGTCCCCTCGGCTCCCCGCCCCTGACCTCGATCACGGCTCCCGTGACGATGCGTGCCTCGCGCGGATCCGTGCCCGTCGTCTCCAGGTCGAAGCCGACCAGCAGCTCCCGGTGCCAGCTCATGGGCGGTCCCCCTTCTTGTGGTGCGTTCCCCCAGTGGTCTCCACCTTCCCACGCACCACTGACAATCAGAGGGCCGCGTTCCGCCGACGCCCGGCGGCGGGCCCGGCACCACCGCGCAGAGGGACACAGGTCACGACACCGGCCGCGAATCCGCCCACATCACCTCGAACTCCTCGCGATAGGTGGGAAAGAGGCCGCTTTCGTCCACCTCGCCCGACTTGACCACCTTGCCGCTGTTGCGCAGCACGAACACCGGTGCCTCCATGCCCCGGGTGCGGCGCAGATAGCTCTGCACGACCGCGATGCCGTCCGCACCGTCGCCGTCCACCAGATACGCCGTGAAGCGGGGCGTCTCGTCGAAGACCTGGATCTCGAAGGCGCCCGGGTCGCGCAGCCGGGCCCGCACCCGGCGCATGTGCAGGATGTTCATCTCGACGGCCCGGCTGAGCTCACCGCGCTTGATGCCGAGTTCGCGCTCGCGCCGCTTCACCGCGCTGGAGGCCGGATTGAGGAACAGCAGCCTGACCCGGCAGCCGGACTCGGCCAGCCGCACCAGGCGCCGGCCGGAGAAGTTCTGCACGAGCAGGTTGAGGCCGATGCCGATGGCGTCGAGACGGCGGGCGCCGCCGAAGATGTCCTCGGCCGGGAACTGCCGCATCAGCCGCACCCGGTCCGAGTGCACGGCGACCACGTCGGCGTACCGGTCGCCGACCAGGTCCTCGACCGCGTCGATGGGCAGCCGGCGCGCGGACGGCACGTCCCCGCCGGCGCCGAGCATCTCCAGCAGCCGGGCCGAGGCCCGCTCGGCCTGGCTCAGCACGGCCTCGGACAGGGCCCGGTTGCGGGAGACGACGTTGCGGGTGACCTCCAGCTCGTCCAAGGCGAGTTCGACGTCCCGGCGGTCGTCGAAGTACGGCTCGAAGCAGGGCCAGTGCTGCACCATCAGCTCGCGCAGCTGCGGCAGGGTGAGGAAGGACAGCACGTTGTCGTCGGCCGGGTCGAGCAGGTAGCCCTTGCGGCGGCTGACCTCGCGCACGGCCACCGCGCGCTGCACCCACTCCTGGCCGGCCGGTCCGGCGGCGGCCACCACCCAGTCCTCGCCGTGCACGGGTTCGTAGACCGGCCGCAGTACGGCGGCGACCACCGCGCGCAGCCGCTGTTCGACGAGGTTCAGCCAGATGTAGGCCCGGCCGGCCCGCTGGGCACGGGTGCGCACCTCGCGCCAGGCGTCGGCGTCCCAGTCCAGTTCCGGGCCGATCGAACCCGTCGCGTCCATCGGCCGCGCCAGGGACACGGCACCGGTCGGGACGTCTGCGGAGTTCCCCTCGTGACCCTCGTCACCAGGGGGCAGCTCCAGCCCTCCCGAGCCCACCCGCGCACCGCCTTCCGCTCCCCCGGGCACCGCCCTTGTCAACGATCAAGGAAGGGTACTCCGGGAGCGGTCGGCGGTGCAGCCGGATGGGCAGGGTAGTTCTCAACCGCGCGGCCGCCAGTGCCCGTTCTGCCAGGCGAGCTCGGCCGGAGTGAGCGGATTCATGGCGGTGACGTCGCGCGGGGCGATGGAGAAGCCCTGCCAGTGGACGGGCATGGGCTGCTGGTCCTCGTCCCGGGCTATGTGGTGGAAGCCGACGTTCATCCACACCACCGGGTGGGTCAGGGTCTGTCCGTTCACCCACTTGTCGACGGACTTTCCGGCTCCGGCCCCGCAGTTGCCGGGGTTGTGGCTGGCGAACAGTTCGCACTTGTTGTACTGCGTGACGTACAGGTCGTGCTTGGTGTAGCTGCGGCCCGGGTACTTGGTCGTGACCCCCGGGACGATCTCGTAGGAGCGCGCGTGTCCGTCCTTGTTCTTTCCGGTCGCGCTGACCATGCGCCACCAGCGGTAGGCCTTGCTGTCCCCGGCCAGTTCCTTGGTGACCTTGGTGCGGGTCGTCTTGGTGGTGGGGGCGCGCTGGCCCCGGGTCGGCGCGGTGACGGCGGAGTCGTACTGCTCGACGCCGTTCTTGGTGGAGCCGTCCAGGGCGAAGTCGAGCCGCCAGAAGGCGTTGTGGCTGTGGCTGGTGGCCTTGGCGCTCGCGCCCTTGCCGATGGGCCAGCCGCGGCCGTCACCGGCGTCGTAGTCGTCGAAGGACAGGCTGCCGGTGGCGCCGACGTTCATGGTGATCGTGCCGTCGTCCTGGAAGCGCCACTCGGTCATGTACTCGTACCAGCCGACCTGGTTCACCGTGTAGACGAGGAGGTCCTTGCCCTCGGCCTGGAAGACCTTGTTCGCGGTGTCGCCCTGCATGCGGTAGGCGTGGCCGCGGGAGCGGGTGGTGGTGCACAGGCCCTTGACGTTCGGGTCGTCGTTCCAGGAGTCGGGGACCTTGACGGTCTTGATGGCCCCGCCGGGGCACTCGCCCGGCGCCAGGTTCATCAGGCCCTGGGCGAAGTCGAAGCCGGTGAGGTCGTCGTACTCGACCGAGCCGTCGTCGTAGGGGACGTGGATCTGGCCCAGGCGCGCGCTGTTGAGGACCTTGATCTGTTTGGGTTCGCCCTTGGGCTGGTACGAGATGTTCTCCAGGACGAGGCCGGCCTTGCCGTCGTAGCGCCAGCACATCCGCCAGGTCGTGCCGGAGGAGAGCTTCTGCTCGATGCGGTAGGCGGCGCTGCAGTCGGCGGCCGGTGCCGCTGCGGGGGCGGCCTTCGGCTGGGCGGTGGCCGGTCCGGCGCCGGCCGTGGCGCCGGCGGCCAGCGCGGCCACGGTCAGGCCCACGGCCGCCCGGGTGCGGACCTTGGTGTTGCTGTTCACGCGCATGACGAGATGACTCCCTGACGAGGAGGAGCGAGGTGGACGGGTGAGCGAAGAGGGTGGGTCAGCGGCCGAGCCGGGCGACCTTGCGGGCGCTCAGGTCGATCACCAGCGACCTGGCGTCGACCCACGGCCCGTTCTTGATCTTCGGGAACAGCCGGACGCAGCGGTGCTCCCCGCACCGGTCGAGCACGGCGGGCTGGGCGCCCGGCGCGGCCCGGTAGACGGCGCCGCTGAGCTGGAGCTGGTCCGGGGAGGTGAGCGCCTTGCCGGTGGCGTCGTTGTAGTCGGCCTTGAGGTCCGCGCCCAGCGGGTCGGCGATCAGAAGTGCGGCCGCCTCGGCCTTCTCGGCGCGGCTGAGCGGCGGCTGGACGCCGTGCTGGGTGCCGGTGCTCACCACCTTGCCGGTGCCGAGGTCGACGGTCCGGGTGACGAGGGTGTCGTCCCGGTAGTCGTAGAACGTCACGTCGGCACGCCGGGGCGCGTCCGGCTTGCCGGCCTCGTCGGCCTCGGGTTCGGCGAGGTCCACGCCGAGGCGCTGCGGGCCGCGGTCCCCGTCGACGCTCTCACTGCTCTGGAACAGCTGCCGGCTGAGGGCGATCTTCTCGACCCGCTTCAGCTCGTCGTCGGTCAGCGGGTCACGGCCCTCGCCCTGCTGCCCCTCGGCCGGTGCCTCCTCCACGACCCCCGGCGCCACGGCCCGGCCCCCGCCCGCCGGGCCGTCGCCCGCCGGGCCGCCGGTCTCCCGCGGGACGGACTGCCCCGCGCGGGTCCCCGTGTCGTCCGCCCCCGCCGTGCCCGGCAGGGTGATCCCGATCATCACGGCGGTCCCCGCCACCGCGATGGCCGTACCCGCCACCACCTTGCCCAGGTGGCGGTGCACTATGTTGCGCACGTCTTCCCCCTACTCCCCCAAGCCCCGGGAGTATGTGTTTGCCCCAATGGTTTGGCATACCGCGTATGCACTGGTCACTCGGTAAGAGGGAGATAAGTCATAGGAGGTTCCCTCACTTTCGGGGAGACTCGGGACCAAGGCGTCCCCACCGGCGCCGCACACCTGAAAGAGTCGTATTCATGCAGGTCTGGCCTGGCGAGGCGTATCCACTCGGTGCCACGTACGACGGCGCCGGTACCAATTTCGCGGTCTTCACGGAGGCCGCGGACCGAGTAGAGCTGTGTCTGCTGCACGACGACGGCTCGGAGACGGCGATCGAGCTCCGGGAGAGCGACGCGTTCGTGCGGCACGCGTATGTGCCGGGCATCATGCCGGGACAGCGGTACGGGTTCCGGGTGCACGGCCCGTACGCCCCGGAGCGCGGACTGCGCTGCAATTCCGCGAAACTGCTGCTCGACCCGTACGCGCGTGCGATCAGCGGTTCGATCCAATGGGGCGAGGAGGTCTACGGCTACCACTTCGACGATCCCGACCGGCGCAACGATCTCGACTCGGCGCCGCACACGATGACGTCGGTCGTGGTCAACCCCTACTTCGACTGGGGCGACGACCGGCGCCCGCGCACCGAGTACCACCACACGGTGATCTACGAGGCCCACGTCAAGGGCCTCACCATGCGCCACCCGGGCCTTCCGGAGGAGCTGCGCGGCACCTACGCGGCCCTCGCGCACCCCGCGATCATCGAGCACCTCACCGAGCTCGGGGTCACGGCCCTGGAGCTGATGCCCGTACACCAGTTCGTGAACGATCACCGGCTGGTCGACATGGGCCTGAACAACTACTGGGGCTACAACACCATCGGCTTCTTCGCCCCGCACAACGCCTACGCGTCCTGGGGCGACCGGGGTCAGCAGGTGCTGGAGTTCAAGTCGGCGGTCAAGGCGCTGCACGAGGCCGGGATCGAGGTGATCCTCGACGTGGTCTACAACCACACCGCCGAGGGCAACCACCTGGGCCCGACCCTGTCCTTCAAGGGCCTGGACAACTCGCGCTACTACCGGCTGACGGACGACCCCCGCTACTACATGGACACGACCGGGACGGGGAACTCCCTGCTCATGCGGTCCCCGCACGTGCTCCAGCTGATCATGGACTCGCTGCGGTACTGGGTGACGGACATGCACGTGGACGGATTCCGCTTCGACCTGGCGGCGACGCTGGCCCGGCAGTTCCACGAGGTGGACCGGCTGTCGTCGTTCTTCGACCTGGTGCAGCAGGACCCGGTGGTCTCCCAGGTGAAGCTGATCGCCGAGCCGTGGGACGTGGGCGAGGGCGGCTACCAGGTGGGGAACTTCCCGCCGCTGTGGACCGAGTGGAACGGCAAGTACCGGGACACCGTGCGCGACCTGTGGCGGGGCGAGCAGCGCACGCTCGCGGAGTTCGCCTCCCGGCTGACCGGCTCGTCCGACCTGTACCAGGACGACGGGCGCCGCCCGCTGGCCTCGATCAACTTCGTGACCTGCCACGACGGCTTCCCGCTGCACGACCTGGTGGCCTACAACGACAAGCACAACGAGGCCAACGGCGAGGACAACCGGGACGGCGAGAGCCACAACCGGTCCTGGAACTGCGGGGTCGAGGGCGAGACCGACGATCCGGACGTGCTGCGGCTGCGCGCCCGGCAGATGCGGAACTTCATCGCGACGCTGATGCTGTCCCAGGGCGTGCCCATGATCAGCCACGGCGACGAGTTCGCCCGCACCCAGCACGGCAACAACAACGCCTACTGCCAGGACAACGAGCTGTCCTGGGTCGAGTGGCCCGAGGAGGGGGAGGACGCCGAGGGCGGGCTGAGCGGGGAGCTGCTGGCCTTCACGCGGGCGATGGTGTGGCTGCGCCGGGACCACCCGGTCTTCCGCCGCAGGCGCTTCTTCCACGGACGGCCCGTGGAGGGCACGCACGACGACCTGTCCGACATCGCCTGGTTCACTCCCGACGGCCGGGAGATGACCCAGCGCGACTGGGACTCGGCACAGGCCTCGGCGCTGACGGTGTTCCTCAACGGCAACGCGATCTCCGAGCCGGGCGCGCGCGGGGAGCGCATCACCGACGACTCGTTCCTGCTGATGTTCAACGCCTCGCCGAAGCCGTTGGAGTTCGTGGTTCCGGTCAACCACGGGCGGCAGTGGGAGGTCGTGGTCGACACGGCCCGCGCGAGCGGGCTCCCCTCCGACACCGGCCCGAAGGTGCAGGCCGGGGACCGGCTGACCCTCACGGACCGGAGCATGACGGTGCTCCAGCGGCCCGTGTGACCGCCCGGCGGCCCCCCGGGGCCGTGCCGCCGCCGCGTCGTCCGGAAAGAGCCACTCGTCCGGGCGACGCGCGGCGCACCTGGCGCGAGCGATGACACGAACGGAGGCGTGGCGGGTACGTACGTTTCCATGACACCTGAGCGACCTGACCCGGTAGTGCCCACGGCCACGTACCGGCTGCAGTTGCAGCCCGACTTCCCGTTCGCAGCAGCCGCGGCCGCCGTGCCGTACCTGGCCTCGCTCGGCGTCTCGCACCTGCACCTGTCCCCCGTCCTGGAGGCGGTGCCGGGCTCGACGCACGGCTACGACGTCGTCGACCACGCGCGCGTGCGGGAGGAGCTGGGCGGCGAGGACGGGCTGCGGGCGCTGGCGCGCACCGCACGCGAGCACGGGCTCGGCCTGGTGGTGGACATCGTCCCCAACCACATGGCCATGTCCCCGCGCCACAACCGCGCCCTGTGGGAGGTGCTGCGCGAGGGCCCGAAGTCGCCGTACGCGCGCTGGTTCGACATCGACTGGGAGGCGCAGGACGGCCAGGTGCTGCTCCCGCTCCTCGGCGGGCCGCTGGGCGAGGTGCTCGACGAGCTGCGCGTCGACGGTGACGTCCTGCGCTACTACGACCACGTCCTGCCGTTGCGCGAGGGCACCGAGGACCTGCCGCTGCCGCATCTGCTGGACGCGCAGTGGTACCGCCCGGTGTGGTGGCGGCTGGCCCGGACCGACCTCAACTACCGGCGGTTCTTCAGCATCTCGGAGCTCATCGGGGTCCGGGTGGAGGACCCCGAGGTGTTCGAGGCCACCCACGGCAAGATCCTCCGGTTGCTCCACGACGGTGTGATCGACGGGCTGCGCATCGACCACCCCGACGGGCTCGCCGACCCCGACGGCTACCTCACGCGGCTGCACGAGGCGACAGGAGGCCGCTGGACGGTCGTGGAGAAGATCCTGGCCGACGGCGAGCACCTGCCGGCGTCCTGGCCCGTCGCCGGGACCACCGGCTACGACGCCCTGCGGCACGTGGACGGGGTCTTCACGGACCCGGCCGGGTTCGGGGACCTCCTGGGGCAGTACCGGCGCTTCGCGGCCCCGCAGACGGACCGGGGCGGGCAGTGGGAGGCGACGGTGCGCCGGGCGGCGTACAAGGTCCTCACGCACGAGCTGGCCACCGAGACCGACCGGCTGACCCGGGTGGCGACCCGGCTCTGCGCGACCTCACCGGAACCGGCCCTGCGCGACCGCGCGCCCTGGGCACTGCGCACGGCGCTCCAGGAGCTGCTCGTACGAATGGAGGTCTACCGGCCCTACGAGTCCGTCGACGCGGCGTCCGTGGTCACCGAGGCGGCGGCGGCCGAGGCCCGGCAGGCCTTCGCGGTGCCCGAGGAGGCCGGTGCCGTGGACGTCGTACGGGACCTCGTGCTGGGGCGGTACGGCGACGGTCCCGCGCAGCTGGAGTTCCGGACGCGGTTCGCGCAGACCTCGTCGGCGTTGCGGGCCAAGTCGGTGGAGGACACGGCGTTCTACCGGTACGTGCCGCTGCTGTCGGCGACCGAGGTGGGCGGGAATCCGGGCGCTCCCGCGCTGTCGCCGGAGGAGTTCCACGCCTACTGCGCGCGCCTGCAGCGCGACTGGCCGGTGTCCGGCACCGTGGCGTCGACGCACGACACCAAGCGCAGTGCCGACGTCCGGGCGGCGCTGCAGGTGCTCACCGAGTGCCCGGACCGCTGGGCGGACGTGCTCGCGGAGGTGACCCGGGCCGGGGAGGGCGTGCCGGACGCGCAACTGGCGTGGGCGGCCTGGCAGACGGTGTTCGGGCTGGGCCCGGCGTCGGGGGCGCTGGAACGGGTGCGGGGGGCGCTGCTGAAGCATGTGCGGGAGGCCGGCCTGCACACGAGCTGGACCGAGCAGGAGCCGGCGTACGAGGAGGCGGTGGGGCGGTTCGTGGCGGCCGGGCCGTGCGGGGCGCCGGGTGAGCGGGTCGCCGCCTTCCGGGAGTCGCTGGCGCCGCACATCCGGTCCAACGTGCTGGGTACGGCCCTGGTGCAGCTGACGATGCCCGGCGTCCCGGACGTCTACCAGGGCACGGAGGCCGAGTACCGGGCGCTGGTCGACCCGGACAACCGGCGGGCGGTGGACTTCCCGCCCGAGGAGTCCGGCGGCACGTCCGCGCAGAAGGCGGCGGTGACGCGGGCGGCGCTCGGGCTGCGGGCCCGGCGGCCCGGCGCCTTCGGCGACACGGCGACGTACATGGCACTGCCCGCCGAGGGCCCGGCGGCGGCGCACTGCCTGGCGTTCGTCCGCTCCGGAGAGGTGCTGACGGCCGTGACGCGCCTGTCCCTGCGGCTCGCGGAGGCGGGCGGCTGGCGGGACACGCGGCTGCCGCTGCCGCCGGGCCGCTGGGCGGACGTGCTGGAGCCCGGGCGGGAGTTCACGGGGCACGCGCGCGTGGCGGAGCTGTTCGCGGGGGTGCCGGTGGCGTTGCTGGAAAGGGTGGGTGACTGAGTTCAGGCGACGGCGGGGCCGTCCTCGGGGCAGTCCTCGTAGGCGGGCAGGGGGGCTCGCGGGCACGGCCAGGCTGTGCGCAGCAGGTCCACGAACCTCTCCGCCGCTCCGGTCGGCGGCAGGCGCGAGAAGACCGTCAGGGTGCGCCGCCAGGCCGGGTCGGGGGTGAGGACGACACAGCCCCCGCCGACCGCGTCGCCGACGAGGTGGGCCGGGGCCGCGCAGACTCCGACACCGGCCGCGGCCATCCGTACCGCCGTCGAGGTGTGCTCGGTGAACACGGCGGTGCGCGGGGTGAAGCCCGCGCGGCCGCACGCCCAGTCGAGGAAACGTTCACCGTGGACCACGGGTTCCATGGCGCAACGCACCCAGGAGCGGTCGGCCAGCTCCGCCAGCGTCACCGTCGTCCGGCCCGCGAAGCGGTCGTCGAAGGGCACCACGAGGACGATCTCCTCCTGGCCGACCGGTACGACCGTGCCCGGCGGGTCGGCCGGTGCCGGGCCGACGGCGAGATCGGCGCTTCCGCGCTCGATCTGCTCCTCCAGCGCCTGCGAGGTGGCGTACTCGTGCAGATGCAGCAGCACGCGCGGGTGGGCGGCGCGCCAGCGGGCGAAGACGTCCGGGAGGACGCCGACCGCGACGGAGTGGACGGCGGCGATGTGGAGTTCACCGCCCTCGGCACCGGCGGTGGCACGGGCCGCGCGGCGGGCCTGGGCGGCGCTGCGCACGGCGAGCTCGGCGTGCGGCCGGAAGGCGCGCCCCATCGGCGTCAGGCGCACGCCCCGCGGCAGGCGCTCCAGGAGGGCACCCCCCACGGACCGTTCCAGTGCCTTGACCTGGTGGGAGAGCGCGGGCTGCGAGACGTGCAGGAGCTCCGCCGCGCGCGTGAAGGACGCCTCCTCGACGACCGTCAGAAAGTACTCCATCTGGCGCAGGCTCACGAACCCCTCCCCCATAAACGTCCTGCATCGAATCCACAAGAACATTGCCTTGGACGCATGGCAAGGGCCGGGCGGAGGCTGGGGACATGGACTCACCGGACGTCATCGTCATCGGCGGCGGCACGGGCGGCTACAGCACCGCCCTGCGCGCCGCGGCCCTCGGCCTCGAGGTCGTGCTCGTCGAGCGGGACAAGGTCGGCGGGACCTGCCTGCACCGCGGCTGCATCCCCAGCAAGGCGATGCTGCACGCGGCCGAACTCGTCGACGGAATCGCCGAGGCCCGCGAACGCTGGGGTGTGAAGGCCACCCTGGACGCGGTCGACTGGCCCGCCCTGGTGGCCACCCGTGACGACATCGTGGCCCGCAACCACCGGGGCGTGCAGGCGCATCTCGCGCGTGCGGGCGTCCGGGTGATCGCGGGGAGCGCGCGGCTGACCGGGCCCCGCTCGGTACGGGTGACGGGTCCGGGCGTCCCGGACACCCGCCCGGGCGCGCACGGCGAAACCGGCGTACGTAACCTCTCCGCGCGCCGTGGACTGGTCCTGGCCACCGGCTCACGGCCGCGCACGCTCCCGGGGCTCGAACCCGACGGGCAGCGCGTGGTGACGAGCGACGACGCCCTCTTCGCCCCCGGGCTCCCGGCGTCCGTGCTGGTCCTCGGCGGCGGCGCGATCGGGGTGGAGTACGCCTCGTTCCATCGCTCCCTGGGAGCCGAGGTCACCCTGGTGGAGGCCGCCGACCGGATCGTGCCGCTGGAGGACGCGGAGGTGAGCCGTCATCTGGCTTGGGGGCTGAAGAAGCGCGGCATCGACGTACGCGCCGGCGCCCGCCTGCTGGACGCCGAGGTCCTCGGCGACGGGGTGCGGGCCCGCGTGCGTACCGCCCGGGGCGAGACCCTCACGGTGGAGGCCGAGCGGCTGCTGGTGGCGGTCGGGAGGGTCCCGGTCACCGACGGCCTGGACGTGGCGGCCGCGGGGCTCGCCACGGACGCGCGCGGGTTCGTCGTACCGGCCGACTGGGACCGGCTGGAGACGGCTGTGCCGGGCGTCCACGTCGTGGGCGATCTGCTGCCGCCGCCGTCGCCCGGGCTGGCCCACGCGTCGTTCGCGGAAGGGCTGCTGGTGGCCGAGACGCTGGCGGGCATGCCGTCCGCGCCCGTGGACTACGCGGCCGTGCCCCGGGTCACGTACTCGTCGCCGCAGACGGCGGCCGTCGGTCTGAGCGAGGCCGAGGCACGCGCGCGGGGGTACGAGGTGGAGACCGACACCATGCCGCTGACCGCCGTCGCGAAGGGCATGGTGCACGGACGGGGCGGGATGGTGAAGGTCGTCGCCGAGACCGGCGGGCGGGTGCTCGGCGTGCACCTGGTGGGTCCGCACGTGTCGGAGATGATCGCCGAGAGCCAGCTGATCGTCGGCTGGGACGCCGAGCCGTCCGACGTGGCCCGGCACGTCCACCCGCACCCGACCCTGTCCGAGGCAGTCGGCGAGGCGTTCCTGACCCTGGCGGGGCGGGGGCTGCACCAGCAGTAGCCGGCGGCCAGTGCTTCCGGGCGCCCCCTGGAGCCTCCCCGATCGCGCCCTTGACACCGCACCATGGCCGTGGGGTACTGCGATGGCGAACTCGGGCGGATGTGACGGGGGTGAGTGTCCTGCCGGAGCTGCGCTACCCGACGGTGACCGAACAGGTCTCTGCTGCCCGGGCGTTGACCGCTCAGCGCCCCGGAGTGTGCACCCTGCGGCAGGTGGGTGCCTCACGCGCCGGCAGACCTCTGCACCTGCTGTCCGTGGGCCGCGCCCACCGCGCGGTACTGGTGGTGGCCGGCGCCCATGCCAACGAGCCGACCGGCTCCTGCACCCTGCTCGCGCTCGCCCGGCGGGTCCTGGAGCAGCGGGAGCTGCGCGACGGCATCTCCTGGCACTTCCTGTTGTGCGCGGATCCCGACGGGGCGAGCCTGCATGTGACGCCGGCGCCGCGCAGCCTCTTCGACTACCACCTCGGCTTCTTCCGCCCCGCGGGCCCGGAGCAGCCCGAGTGGGCGCCGTCGTTGCTGCCGCCGGACCGGCTGCCGCCCGAGACCCGGGCCCTGACGGGCGTCATCGACGAGTTGCGCCCCTACCTCCAGGTGACGCTGCACGGCACGGACCTGGGCGGCAGCTGGGTGCAGTTGACGAAGGACGTGCCGGGGCTCGCCGAGCCGTTCGCGAAGTCGGCGGCCGAGCTGCACATCCCGGTGGAGACCGGCGCGTCGGACGCCGCGGGCTGGCCCGCCTCCGGGCCGGGCGTGCACGTCATGCCCGCGCCGGAGATCGGGCCGGCGTACCCGAGCCTGCCGGACGACGCGCGGCACAGCACCTGGTACCACGCCCACCGGTACGGCGGGCTGACCGCGGTGGTCGAGGTGCCGATGTGGGCGAGCGACCTGGTCGACGACCCGGCTCCGCATCCTGCTCCGGCGGCGGCGATCGGGCGGCTGGCGCGCCGGCTGCAGAGCGACGCGCGGGAGGTGACACGGGTGCTCGACGGGGCGCTGCCGCGGCTTGCGGACCTGGACGGGCCGTTGCTGCGGGCCGCCCGGTGGGGGCTGGAGCTGGTGCCGGGTCTGGCCTACGACCTGGTCCACACCCCGCCCGCCGACCTCACCCGGGCGTACGTCGGCAGCGTGGACGCCTTCGCGCGCCGCGTGCCGCTGCGGGCGGCGGCCATGCTGCTGCGGGTGCTGCGCGGGACGGACGACGAGGCGGCGCAGCGGCTGGAGGGGCTCGTCTCGACCTGGAGCGACGCTTTCGCGGAGCGTTTCCGCGCCCGCTGGGTGCCTCTGGAGCACCAGGTGGAGCACCAGTCCCGCACGGTCGTCGCGGCGGCGCTGCACGCCCGCGAGAGGGCTTCGTAGCTTCGGAGGGGCTGCGCGGCGCGATGCTCCGGACGCCTGGGGCGCCCCGGCCGCCCCGCGTCTCAGTCCTGCTGCATCGGTACGGGTTCCCCCGAGCCGGAGCGCGCGGGCGCGCGGCGTCCGGCCAGCTCGAACGCGGCGAGCACCACACGGGTCTGGTATTCGGCCTGGCGGGCCACCGGGATCCACCGCGCCCGGCAGCCGTCGCGGTAGTCGGCGCACCACGCGTCGATCAGCCGGTCCAGCTCCGGCAGCGCCCCGGCCGGGTCGCGGCCGGCGGCCCGTACGAGCTGGTGCAGCAGTCCCGCCGTGCGCAGCGCGAGCCGCCGCCCGGAGATGCGCAGGGCGACGAGGTGGGCGGTGCTCAGCGGAGGGAGGGGGTGGGCGGGGCCGTCGCCGGTGTCGGGGTCCCAGGCGTCGGCGAGGCCGGGGCAGACCAGGAGGTAGTCGTCGACCGGGGCGAGCAGGCGGGCCGCGTCGGGCACGGTGGCGAGGTGCGGCCTGATGCGGGCCAGCAGGTGCCGCAGGAGGCCCGTGTCGTGGCGCAGGGTGCTGCTGACGGCCCGCAGCACGGCGTCCCGGTCCGCGGGCGGGGAGCCGTCCGCCACGGCCGTCACGCCCCACATGGGCGCCTCGACGACCGCGGTGACGGTGCCGTGCCGGTAGGGGTGGAACCACGTGGACTCGACGGCGGCCTCCGTGATGGCCGCGGCCAGATCGGCCCGGCGCGGCGGCGGGATGCGGTAGACGGCGGGTCCGAGGCCGGGCCAGTACAGGGCGTCGTAGGCGCCGAGTTCGCGCGGGATGCCGAGCCGGGCGGCGATGTGGGCGAGGCGCTGGGCGAAGCCCGGGAGGTCGTGGGTGAGCTCGACGAAGCCGCCGCCGATGTCCACGCCGTGCAGGGAGCACTGCAGGAACGGGCGCAGTTCGTCCTGGAGGCCGAGCAGGGCTCGGGTCTCCGGCAGGGCGGCGCCGGCCGCGCCGTCGGGCAGCCACTCGGGCTGCTCGAAGAAGCCGGGCCGGAAGAAGTTCCGGACGTACTGGCCGAGCGTGTAGGGGCCGCCCAGCCAGCCCTCGTTGCGGCGCGAACCGTCCGGGTCGAGGCACAGCAGCAGGTTCCAGGTGGCGTCGGCTCCCTCGGTGAGCCGCGGGTCGGCCAGGGCCCGCTCGGCCAGGCGCAGCACGGTGGCGCCGCCCACCGGTTCGTTGGCGTGGGGGCCGGCGACGACCAGGGCCTGGCGGCTGCCGTGGCCGACGGAGAGCAGCCACATCGGGGTGCCCGCACGGGAGGTGCCGACCCGGCGCAACCGGGCGTCACGGGGGTGGCGGGCGACGAGGGCGGTGGCCCGGGCGCCCAGTTCGTCGACGGTCGGGTAGCGCGGGAGAGGCGGCAGGGCACACCTCCCCCATGCGGTGCCGTCGGTTCACCAGGTGTAGATGGCGTACGCACAGTCAGTCACGACTTCAGAGGTACGTCAACACCGTGGACGGCAAAGGCATTTCGGCCACGCTTCCGCGACCGGCATACGGTAATGCCCAGGCCAGGGCTGAGGGGTGGCTCCGTTTCCGGTCAGTCGGCCGACAATCGGAACGTGATCCGGCCGAAGCCCACCTGATCCCCCTCGCGCACGACGGCCGCGCCGACGACACGCCGTCCGTTCACCGTCGTGCCGTTGGTGGAACCGAGGTCGCGCAGGACCCACAGGCCACCCTGGTGACGGAGTTCGGCGTGCACGCGGGAGACCGTCTCGTGGTTGAGGCGCAATCCGCTGGCGGGGTCGCGGCCTATGCGCAGCGGATGGCCGTGCGACGGATGGGGCAGCAGCAGTTTGGGCAGCCGCTCGGACTGCCAGGCCCTGCGCATGCGTACGGTGAAGCCCGAGACCGCCTCGACGGTGCCGAACACCAGGCGCGAGAGCCGGCTCTCGGTGCGCAGGTCGGCGGTGAGCACGGCGAGTTCGTCCGGGCGGCGGGCGGCGAGCGCCAGCTCCATGCGGCGGACGAACGTGTCGTGGGACAGGCGGCCCACGGCGACGCCGTCACGGAGTACCTTCAGCGCCCGGTCGCGCTCCGCGTCGGAGAGCCGCGCGGGGAACGTGTTGAACTCGAAGGACGACGTCACGCTGGTGATTGTCGGGCAGCGCGGCCGGGCTGTCCAGAAAACGGGAAACCTGCCGCCACGCGTGCGTACCCGGCGAGACCCGCCGCAAAAGGGTGGATGCACCAGCGGATTGATCTCGTTTGACGCACCATGGACGGGCTACATCACGGTGAGCAGACGAAGGGGAACCGTCCGTGCAGTTCGAGGTGTGGGCACCACAGGCCGGCCGTGTGACGCTCCGGTGCGACGACGTCACCCGCGCGTTGGAGCGCGATCCGGAACGGGCGGGGTGGTGGAGGGGCGAGGCCGAGGCGCGCGACGGCTCCCGGTACGGCTTCGCGCTGGACGACGGGCCCGTGCTGCCCGATCCGCGCTCGCGCAGGCAGCCGGACGGCCCGGACGGGCTGAGCGCCGTCGTCGACCACGAGCGGTACGCGTGGCGCGCGCGGTGGCGGGGACGGCCGCTGCCCGGCGCGG
This sequence comes from Streptomyces sp. NPDC012466, assembly GCF_042955215.1. Taxonomy (NCBI): domain Bacteria; kingdom Bacillati; phylum Actinomycetota; class Actinomycetes; order Kitasatosporales; family Streptomycetaceae; genus Streptomyces; species Streptomyces sp. NPDC012466. Next base: position 1,291,369 of record NZ_JBIBEQ010000001.1, read on the forward strand.
TGCTGTACGAGCTGCACGTGGGGACGTACACCCGCGAGGGCACTTTGGACGCGGCCGCCGAGCGGCTCGGACATCTCGCCGAACTGGGCGTCACCCACGTGGAACTGATGCCGCTGTGCCCCTTCCCTGGCACGCACGGCTGGGGCTACGAGGGCGTCTCGCTGTGGGCGGTGCACGAGCCGTACGGCGGTCCCGAGGCGTTGAAACGCTTCGTCGACCGGGCCCACGCGCTCGGCCTGGGTGTGGTGCTCGACGTGGTGCACAACCACTTCGGGCCGTCCGGCAACTATCTGCCCGTCTTCGGGCCGTACCTCACGGACACCCACCACACCCCCTGGGGCGCGGCGGTCAACCTGGACGCGCCCGGTTCGGACGAGGTGCGCGCCTTCCTGATCGGCAGCGCGCTGGCGTGGCTGCGGGACTACCGGATCGACGGGCTGCGCCTGGACGCGGTGCACGCGCTGGTGGACACGCGCGCCCACCACTTCCTCGAGGAGCTCTCCACTGCCGTCGACACCCTGGCCGCGGAGGTGGACCGGCCGCTGTTCCTGGTCGCCGAGTCGGACCTGAACGACCCGCGGCTCATCACCTCGCGCGCGGAGGGCGGCCTCGGGCTGCACGCGCAGTGGAACGACGACTTCCACCACGCCCTGCACAGCACGCTGACCGGCGAGTCGCAGGGCTACTACGCCGACTTCGCGCGCGCCCCGCTGGCCGGGATCGCCAAGACCCTCACGGGCGGCTACTTCCACGACGGGTCGTACTCGAGCTTCCGCGAGCGGCACCACGGGCGGCCGCTGGACCGCACGCGGGTGGCCGGGCACCGGCTGCTCGGCTACAGCCAGACCCACGACCAGGTCGGCAACCGCGCCCAGGGCGACCGGCTTTCGGCCCTGCTCTCCCCCGGGCTGCTGGCGTGCGCGGCCACGCTGGTCCTGACGGCGCCGTTCACGCCGATGCTCTTCATGGGCGAGGAGTGGGCCGCGGGCACGCCCTGGCAGTTCTTCACCGACCACACCGACCCGGAGCTGGCGGACGCCGTACGGCGGGGCAGACGGCGGGAGTTCGCCGCGCACGGCTGGAAGGAGGAGGACGTTCCCGACCCGCAGGACCCGGCGACCCGGGACCGCTCCTGCCTCGACTGGTCCGAGCCGGAACGCGAACCCCACGCGCGCGTGCTGGCCTGGTACCGGCGGCTCCTCGCCCTGCGCCACGAGCAGCCCGACCTGACCGACCCCGACCTCGCCGACACCAAGGTGGCCTACGACGAGGAGCGCCGCTGGCTCGCCTTCCGGCGCGGGGACGTCCTGGTGGTGGTGAACCTGGCCCCCGAGGCGGCCGAGCTGCCGCTCGGCGTACCCCACGCGCGCGTGCTGGCCGCGTGGGAGCCGGTGGACACGCCCGGGGCGGACGGGGTGGTGCGGCTGCCCGGGGAGTCGGGCGTGGTGCTGCTGCGGGAGTGAGCGCCCGGCGGGTCAGCGCAGCTTCGCGTCCTGCGCCTCGATGACGGGCGCGAGGAGCCCCGGCCTCGCGATGCGGGCGCCGCCCACCGCGGTGCAGACGGTGATGGTGTCCCCGTGGCGTACGACGGCGGTGCGGATCGGCCGGGTCGCTCCGCCCTCCCTCGTGACGGCGCCGCGGTAGGCCAGGGCCTCGTCGCCCACCGTGGGGGTGTCCTCGGGTTCGAACGGGTAGTACAGCTCGGTGCTGCCGTGCGCCCTGGCGGTGAAGCCGAGGGAGCAGCCCTGCACGGCATCGGCGAGGAGTGCGTCCATCGCCGTCACCGCCATGCCCTGGGCGTAGGTGGCGACGGTGACGTAGATCCGGGTGCCGGGGGCCTCCTCGGTCGCGACGACGCGGCTCGTGAAGGCCTGTGGTCTGCCGAGGGGCAACTGGTGCGTCATGGCCGCCAGCGGGGTGCAGGCGCTGCCGGTGATCTCCTGCGCGGACCGGGCGAAGACGGACTTCCCCTCGGTCGGGTCGAACGTCCGCACGGAGTAGCCGGCGCCGAGGTCGGCTGCCGTGACCATGAGCGTGGCGAGGCGCTCCGCCGGGGTGCGCTGCCGCGCCGGGGAGGCCGTGGCACCGGGCGTGGCGGGCGCGGCGGTGCCCGAGCAGCCGGCCAGGCACGTGAGGGCGGCGGCCAGCAGGGACACGGCCGCGACGGTGCTCTTCATGTGGCGGAGGATAGCCGTGCGGGACGGGCAGGCCCGGCCCGCTACAGGGCGTCGTCCACGTCCCCCAGGTCCGTGACCCGTTCCAGCAGGATCGGTTCCCAGGCGCGGCGCAGCCGGGTCCCCAGGAGGGTAGTGTCCTTGCCGGTGAGGGCCTCGGCGAGATGGACGACGGTGTCGCAGCGGGCGAGCCACAGGCCGCGCAGGCAGGGACGGGCGCCGTACCCGGCGAGAGTGGCGGCGCGGACGGCGGCGGGTGAGCCGACGGCGAGCGCGAGGCCCGCGATGTCCTCGGCCGGGTCGCCGACGACCGCGCCGGCCCAGCCGAGCACGCCGCGCACCCGGCCGTCGGCGCTGACCACGAGGTGGCCGCCGGTCAGGGAGTGGTGGGTGAGGACGGCCGTGCCGGGCTGGGCGGCGAGCTGGGAGGCGGCGGGCGGGGTGAGCTGGTTCAGGCGTGCGGCGTCGAACTCGTCGGCTGCGGCGAGGCGTTCGGCGGCGCGCACGGCGGCCCGGCGCAGGGCCTCCAGGGAACGCGGCGCGGCGCGCGGCACGCCGAGCGTCTCGGCCTGCCGCACCGGTACCTCGCGCAGGCCCGTGAGGAGCGCGGCGAGGTCGGCCTCTCCGACGGCGGACACGTCGTGCTCCTCCCCCGAGCCGCCGGGCACCTTGGTGTCCAGCGTGTAGGCCAGCCCGGGTGCCCACTCGCCGTGCGCGACACTGGCCGGCACCGCCATCGGGACGTGCGGGCGGACGAGGTCGCGCAGGCGCAGCTCGCGTCGCTGGCGCAGGGTGGCCTCGCGGTCGGGGGCCAGGCGCAGCACGTGGCGGGTGCCGACCCACCAGGTGACGGGATCGGTGCCCGGGGTGGCGGGCCGGACGTCGGGGCCGGGGCCGCTCCCGGCCGGGCGGGTGTCCTTGCCGCCCCGGCCGTCCTGGGCGTCCTTGCCTTCCTTGCCGTCCTTGAGGAGGGAGAGGACGAGCCGGCGGACGGTGTCCGCGGTCGGTGTGGGTGCCTGGGTCATGGTCGCGCCGTTGCCGTTCGGGAGGCGGGCTGGGGACATCGGGGCCTCACTCCACTATGACCAGCTCGCGCGTGGTGGTGTTCAGGCGCCGGCCGCCGTCCTCGGTGACGGTGACGATGTCCTCGATGCGGACCCCGAACCGGCCGGGCAGGTAGACGCCGGGTTCCACGGAGAAGCACATGCCGGGCACGAGGGGCCGTTCCTCGCCCTCGATCATGTAGGGCGGCTCGTGCGTGGTGACGCCGATGCCGTGTCCGGTGCGGTGGATGAAGTACTCGCCGTAGCCGGCGTCGGCGATGACCGCGCGGGCGGCCCGGTCGACGTCCTGGCAGGCGGCCCCGGGCCGCACCGCGCGGAAGCCGGCCTCCTGGGCCTCGCGCACGAGGGCGTGCACGCGGCGTTCCTCGTCGGTGGGTTCGCCGACGTGGACCGTGCGGGAGGTGTCGGAGCCGTAGCCGTCCCGCAGGCCGCCGAAGTCGAGGACGACCATGTCGCCGCGGGCGATGACGCGCTCGCCCGCCTCGTGGTGCGGGTTGGCGCCGTTCGGGCCGGAGGCGACGATGGTGAAGTCGACCTGCTCGTGGCCGTGCCGGCGCAGCAGCCGGTCGAGGTCGGCGGCCACCTCGGATTCCCGGCGGCCGGCGAAGGAGACGTGCCGGATCTCCTCGAACGTGGCGTCGGCGGCGGCGCCGGCGGCCGTCATGAGGTCCAGCTCGGCCGCGTCCTTGACGGCGCGCAGCATCGGCAGGGCCTCGGTGAGCGAGGCGTAGGAGCTGCCGGGCAGGGCCTGCTGGAGGGCCAGCAGGTGCAGGGCCCAGGCGTTGTCGCTGATGCCGAACCGGCCCTTGGCGTCGAGGAGGGCGGCGGTGGCGGCGTAGGGGTCCTTGCCGTCGGTCCAGTCGCGCAGGGTCAGGGCGGCCGCGCCGGCCGCCCGGCGCGCGTCCGGGGCCTCCAGGGCGGGGACGACGAGGACGGGGTCCTGCCCGGCGGCGAGGACCAGCAGGGTGAGCCGTTCGGTGACCGCCGGGGGCGTGTAGCCGGTCAGCCACACCAGGTCCGGTCCCGGAGCCACCAGCAGGCCCGCGAGACCCGCCTCGGCGGCCGTGCGCGCGGCGCGCTCCATGCGGGCCCGGTAGTCGTCGGCGGTGAACGACGCGGCCGTGCTTCCGGTCATCCGGGCCTCCCAGGACGGACGAAGGGGTTACGGGCAGCATCCTGCCCGCCCGAAGGGGGCGGCGCGAGCCGTCTGCGGGCATTCACCCCAGGCTGCACACCGGCGATGCCCCGTTCCCGGTACTGACCCCCGGCAACCACGACAGCAGTACCGCCCACCGCAAGGCGCTGCCGGGCCGGGGCTCGGAGGCCGGGGGCCGGGGGCCGGGGGGGGCGGGGGCCGGGGCCCGGAGGCCGGGGCCCGGAGGCCGGGGGGGCGGGGGCCGGGGCCCGGAGGCCGGGGCCCGGAGGCCGGGGGGGCGGGGGGCCGGAGCCCGGAGGGCCGGGGCCCGGAGGCCGGGGGGCCGGAGCCCGGAGGCCGGAGGGCCGGAGGCCGGGGAGCCGGGGCCCGGAGGCCGGTCAACAGCGTGCAGGTCTTCGACGACGGCGTGGTGCTCATGTGCGACTCCGCCGTGCCGGGCCGCGACGACGGGGAACTGGACGAAGAGACGTACGGCTGGATCGGGACGACCCTCGACGCACTCGACGACGGCCTTCCGGCCCCGCTCGCGTTCCACCACCCCGCCGGTGCCCCTGCACCACCCTCCCCCGCAGCCTTGAGGGCGTGGGAGGTGCCCCCGGCCCGACCCCCACCCGTTGCGGTGCCCCGGCCGGCTGGCCCGCCGTCGGCCCGCCGCCCCGAGATCGCCGGACTGATCGCCGGCCACCCCACACCCCCCGCCGGCACCACGATCGCGGGGCGGCCGCCGGCCGTCGGGCCGGGGTGACGTGGACGCTGCGGCTGCCCCGGGAGGGCGAGCAGATTCCGGACCGGGACGCGCCGCCCGGGCACCGTTCCATGTCCTGGACGACTCGCAGCGGCTCACGAGCCACGTCCGGGCCGTGACGTGAGGGCGTGCCTCACGCGGCGACGGCCGGTACGAGCGTCAGCTGCTCGTAGCCGCCGCCGCGGTGGCGGACCGTCAGCCTGACCTCGGAACCCGGGCGGGCGCGGGCGACGGCCCGGACCAGATCGGCGGCCGTGTCGATCCGGGTCGTGCCGAAGGCGAGGAGGACGTCGCCGCGCACCAGGCCGGCGGCCTGGGCCGGCCCGGGGACGTGCAGCCCCACGACCACGGCCCCCGGCTTGCGGGCGTCCATGACCTGCACGCCGAGGGTCGCGGCGGCGGGCGTGGCGGGAGCGGCGGAGGGCGAGGGGCCGGGGCCGGGGAGCGACGGCGTGTGCCATGCCCGCGGGTCGAAGCGCCCGCCCTTGCCGGCCACGGTGACGCCCATCGCCCCGAGGCCGATCCCGGACAGCACCAGGACCGCGCCGGCGAACCCCGCCAGCAGGACGTTGAGGAGCCGCCGTCCACGGCGCCGGGCGGCGTGCGGGCGGGGCCGGGACGGGCCGGCCCCCGTGGCCGGCGCGGCCCGCTCGGGTTCCTGACCCGGCATCGGCTTGGGTCTCAGCGCGGTCTGTTCCATGGCTCGCCTCCGGATGGTGCCGATCGCCTCCGGCGGATCCCGGAGGCGATCACGGCAGGTGCTCTACCCGGCACATCGGCGGCCGACGAGCCACGAACGAGTGAGACTGACCGGGGCCCGGCGCGGCAACGGGGAGGCGCGGAGCGCGGGCACGGCTCGTACCGCACCCGGACGCCGGGTGCGGTACGAGCCGCGGGAACGGGAGGCCCGGCCCGGAACTTCGGGCGGCGCCCCCGTCTCAGCGGAGGGCGGGCACGGGCACGGCCGGGGGGCGGTCCGGGAGGAAGCCGTGGGCGCGCCGGGACAGCCACGCGTCCTTGTAACGGTCCACCTCACGGTGCCAGTTGAGGATGCCGGACATCCAGTTCCGCAGGTCCGCCACATACGCCCCCATCGCCGCGCGTGCCTCCCCCGTGAGCTGGAAGTCGTCGTACAGGACGGGCAGTTCGTGCTCGACGACGTGCTCGAACTGGCGCATGCGCTGGCTCATCAGGTCGTGCACGATGCCGAGCCCGGTCGGGTAGTCGCAGCCGAAGAAGGTCTGCACGACGAGGATCGCGTTGTGGATCTCGCCCTCGAACTCGATCTCCTTCTGGTACGAGAAGACGTCGTTGAGCAGGCACGCGAAGTCCATCGCGGCGTTCTCCAGGGAGCGGACCGGGCCGCTGCGGTAGACCTCGGGCGGGACGGCCGGGCCGTGTCCCATCCGGCACAGGCTCAGGGTGAGGTCGGAGCCGAAGGTCGCGCGGCGCATCTCCAGGTAGTCGACCGGGTCGGGCACGCGGTTCTGGAGCTGGTTGGACAGCTCCCACACCCAGCTCTCGGTCATGACGTTGATCGCGTCCTTGAGCGTGCGCCGCGCGTCGGGCGTCATCTCGGCGGTGGTGCGCACCCACAGGTCGGCCAGGCCGCGCTCCATGGCGTTCACCGGGAGCAGCGGCTCCCCGCCGTCGACCGGCATGCAGTCGGACAGGCGGGCCGTGGTCAGGCGGGCGGCGGCGAGGTCGCGGCGGTGGCCGTAGACCAGGGGGTAGTAGTCGTCGCCGTAGGTGCCCCAGGCGAGCCACTGAGCGCTGAGGTCGAGGGCCTCGGGGGTGGCGTCCGGGTCGAGGCCGGCCGAGCAGAGCGCGAGGTCGTAGGCCCGGAGCTTGTCCTCGTCCCAGACTCCCTCGGCGAGGATGCCCATGCGGTCCGCCCAGTCGCGCAGCTGCCGGCGGGAGTTGTCGAGGTGGGGACTGAGCTCCAGCGGGAACGGCATGCGGATGTCGGGGATCTGCGACGGCCCGACCTTCTGGTACGGCACATGCGTGTAGGAGCGCAGCCGCTCCGCTCCGGCCGTCGCGAGCAGGGCGCGGACGTCGGCGGCCGAGGTGCCGAAGCCGGAGCATCCCGGCCACGGGCTGCCGCCGCGCACCGCGTTCTCGTTCATGTAGCGGCTGGAGCGCAGATGCCACTCGTGGCCGCCGGACTGCCAGTCCTGAAGCCCCTTGGTGTACGCCGCCACGGCCGCGACCTCGTCCGGCCTGAGGCCGTTCTCCAGGGCTACTGCGGGCACTTCGGTGAACGCCGTGTGCTCGAACTGGTGGAGGCGGGAGGTGAGGACGTCGTTGACGGTGTCGGCGGCCTCCTGCGTCGTGCACCCGAAGAAGGTCTCCAGGACGAGCACGCCGTTGCTGTTCTCGCCCTCGTCCTCGACCTCACGCTGGTAGGAGAACAGGTCGTTGCGCAGGTGCACGGCGTCGGAGAACGTCTCCATCAGCACGCGCAGCGGCCTGGTCCCGGCCACTGCGGCGGGCACTTCGGCGGTCGCGTACTCCACGAGACCCGCCGACCAGGGGGCGCCACCGACCTTGCGGCGCATCTCGATGTACTCGACGGGGTTGGCGATCCGCCCCTCGTTGATGTTGGACAGCTCCCACATCGACTCGTTGAGGAGGTGCTCGGTGGCCACGGCGAAGCGGCGGCGCCAGTCGTCGGACATCTTCGGTACCGTGCGCGCCCACAGGTCGGCGAGGCCCGCCTCGACCGGGTTCTGCGGCTCCGGGACGGGAGCCGACAGGTCCAGCGGCATGAACAGGGGCAGCCGGTCCAGGTGGGCCTTGCCGGCGGTGCGGTCCTGGCTGCGCTTGTACATCTCCAGGAAGTGGTCGTCGAAGAAGAAGACCCACACGTACCAGTCGGTGATGAGGGAGAGGGCGGGGGCGTCGCAGTCGGGGTGGGTGTAGGCGCAGAGCAGGCCGTAGTCGTGCGCGTCGAGGTCGGCCTGCTCCCAGACGCCGGATCCCTCCAGCATGCCCATCTCACGCGCCCACGCGGTCGAATGGGCACGGGCCTCGTCGACATGCGGGTTCAGCCGCGCGGGATGCGGCAGGTAGAAGTGCGGGAGTTCGAACGGCTGCGTCATGGCCGGGCCCTACCCGGCACCCCGCGGCGGCATCCGCCGGGCGGGACATGATCACACCATCGCGTGAATCAGGGGCGAATTCGGGCCTCCCGCCGGACCGTTGTGGCGTTCCTCCCCCAGCCGGAAGCCGCCACCGCCCGCCTCCCCTTGACCGGCGTCCCGTACCCGGACCTCTACCGGGCGTCCCGTACCTGGATCAGCGCGTGCGTGCCACCGGTGCGCCAGCGCTGGTCCTCCGCCGCGACGAGGGCGGCCTCGGTGTCCGCGTCGAGGCCGGTGATCACATCGGACTTCAGGGTGCGCAGGGCGGCGACCGGGCCGGGGAAGTAGCCGGTGACGTCCGCGAAGGAGGTGGTCGGGGCCCAGAGCCGGTCGCCCACCAGACGACGGTAGTTGAGGTCGCCCTTGACGATCGTCAGCGTGGCCGACGCGAACTCCGCGCGCAGGTCGCCGGGCATCTCCTCGTACGGCAGCGGCGCACTGGAGAAGGGATGGGCGCGCAGGGTGAGACGGCCGTCGGCCAGGGCGGACCACAGCTGCCGCCCGTACGCGGCGGCCGCTCCCCCGGCGCCGGTCAGCCGGCGCAGGGCGTCGACGACGTCGGCGGTGGTGGCGTCGGAGACGTAGTAGGGGTACGGCTTGACGTGCAGGATCGCCCGTCCGATGCGGCCGCTCTCCAGGAGGTGGGCGACGAGGAGGAGATCGGGGACGAGTTCGCGGCCCGCGTTGTCGGCGACCAGGCACAGGGTGCCGGCCCCCGGGCCCGTGGTGTCGAGCAGTGACCAGAGCCGGTCGCTGTCGTCGGCGACCAGGCCGGGAGCGACGTCCGCGTCCCGCGCGCCCTCGGCGGAGAGGCGGAAGCCGAGGTCGGCGCGGTTGCCCCAGAGGGAGCCGTGCAGCAGGGCCTGTGCCTGTTCGGCGGCGGGCCGGCCGGTGAGGTCGTCGAGGGCGGCGAGTTCCTCGTCGGTCTCGGCGGAGTCGAGCTCGGCGTGCTTGAAGGGGCGGAAGGGGTCGATGCCCTGCCAGGGTCCCGGGCCGAAGTAGCCGACGGACTCGAGCAGTCGGCGGTAGAACCAGCTCTCGGACCAGAGCCACGGCACGTCGAACCAGGACCGGCCGGTGTACGCGCGCAGCCCCCAGCTTTCCCAGCGATCCCGGTCGTGCGCGTCGGCGGGGAGGGGTTCGATCGCACCCTCGGTGCAGTTGGCGAGGAGTTCGTCGAGGGCGCGGTGCTGCGCCGGCTCGTACGGGAAGGCCTCGCGGACCTGCTTGATGATCGCGGGGTGCCGCTCGGCCAGCACGCTGTGGGGGAAGGAGCCCGGCTGATTGCCGAGGAGCACGGGAGCGGAGGGGATGTCGGGCATGGGCCTCACCGTAACGCGCGTGCCCTGCGTACCGGACGAGCCGCCCGGCGCTCCGGTCACACCGGTGCGATCTCCCGCTCCAGACGCGCAGCCAGGCTCAGATAACGGGCGCGGCGGGTCACCGGGACCAGGCCACGGATGAGTATGTTCCACATCTCGGCCGTCCGGCGGGGCTGGCGCGCCACCGGCTCGCGGGAGCGGCCCACGACACGGGTGCCGACGAAGAAGCAGACCAGCGAGTGGGCCACGACGTCGATGTCGATGTCCGGGTGGACGTCGGACTCCTTGACCGCGCCGACGAGCCGGGCCGTGACGATGTCCAGCCACTCCGTGAACGGGTGGCTGAGGGGCGGCCGGGGCCGGATCCCGCCCGTGGCGAGCCGCAGACCGGCCCGCAGCACCGGGTCCTCGACGGACATGCGGGTGATGCCGAACGTGAGGCGCATCAGCGCCTCCAGGGAGGTGTGGCCGCGCTGGTCGGTCTCCGTCGCCAGCCGACGGGCGGTGTGCGACTGGAGTTCGAGGATCGCGTGGGCGAGATCCTCCTTCGCCGCGAAGTGGAAGTACAGGGCACCCTTGGTGACGTGGGCGTGCTCCACGATGTCGCTGAGACTGGTCGATTCGTAGCCGCGACGGTCGAACAGGTCAGCGGCGGCCGTGATGATCGTCGAGCGGGTCTGCTCGGCTCGCAACTGCCTCGCCATCGACTGAACTCTCCCGGGACGGAAATGAACGGGTCATGCCGTTTGTTTTTACCCCCCGTACACGATAACTCACCCTGAGACGGCCCTCATCACGCCGGTGTGCCGGAGTGCGGGCGCACATCCGGCAAAACAAGCGCAACTGGTGAAAGAAAACAGCGGGTTCGGTATCTAACTGTGGGGGATGTGGGGCCAGACGTAAAGGCGGGCCGGCCGGTGCCCCATCCGCACCGGCCGGCCCGCCCGCTGTGTGGCCTGCCTCGTTCAGCGTTCCCCGAAGAGATTCAGAGTGCTCAGAAGATCAGCTTCCAGCCGTTGAGGGTGCCCGTGTCCTGCGCCGCGGTGTCCTGGACGCGCAGCTTCCAGGTGCCGTTGGCCACCTCGCCGGAGGCGTTCACCGTGTAGGTGGTGTTCACGTTGTCGGCGGAGTCCGACGCGGCGGACTTCAGGCGGTACGCCGAACCGTCCGGCGCGACCAGGTCGATGACGAGGTCACCGCGGTAGGTGTGGGTGATGTCCACGCCGACCTGGAGGGCCGAGGGGGCGTTGCCGCTGCGGCCGGTGACGCTGATCGGCGACTCGATCGCCGCGCCGTTGTCCGGAATGGCGACGGCGGTGGTGCTGGAGAAGGTCGTACCGGTGGACGATCCGCCCTTCACGGCCTGGACCGTCTTCGCGGCGTCCGCGAGGCCCGCGCCGCATCCGCCAGAGCAGGTGCCGGGCAGCGGACGGGCGTTGGCCTTGATGGCCGACTCGATCTGCGCCGGGGTGAGGGCGGAGTTGGCCGACTTCATCAGGGCGGCGAGGCCCGCGACGTGCGGGGTGGCCATGCTGGTGCCCTGGTAGGAGGCGTAGTTCTCGCTCGACGGCGTCTTCGTGCCGGAGTTCAGCGTGGAGAGGATGCCGTTGGCCGTGGAGGTGCGGGTCTCACCGCCGGGGGCGGAGATGTCCACGAGCGAGCCGTAGTTGGAGTACGAGGCCCGGCTGCCCGCGCGGTTGGTCGCGGCGACGGCGACGACGTTGTTGCAGTTCGCCGGCGAGGCGTTGGAGACGTTCTGGTTCTCGTTGCCGGCCGCGACGACGACCGTGGTGCCCCGGTTCACGGCGCCGTTGATGGCGCTCTGCGTGGCGCTGGAGCAGGCGCCGCCGCCGCCGAGGCTCATGTTGATGACCTTGGCGACGTTGGTGTTGGCGGGCACGCCGGAGACGGTGCCGCCGGACGCCCAGGTGATGGCGTCGATGATGTCGGAGTCGTAGCCGCCGCACTTGCCGAGGACGCGGACCGGGGAGATCTTCGCGCCGTGGGCGATGCCGGCGACGCCCTTGCCGTTGTTGGTGGCGGCGGCGATGGTGCCGGCGACGTGGGTGCCGTGCCAGGAGGAGCCGGAGGCGGCGATGCCCTGGCCGCACTCGTTGTCGTTGTACCAGTCGCCCGGATCGGCCGGGTTGCTGTCACGGCCGTTGCCGTCGACGGAGACGGCGGTGTCGGAGATGAAGTCGTAGCCGCCGACGATGTTCGCGGCCAGGTCCGAGTGAGCCACGTAGCCGGTGTCGATGACGGCGACGGTGACGCCGGTGCCGGTGGTGGTGTCCCAGGCGCCGGGGACGTTCATGCCCGCGGTGGACTCGAACAGGTCCCACTGCTTGCTGTACTCGGTGTCGTTCGGCGTGACGGCCGTCGGCTTGTTCAGGCGGTCCGGGACGACGTAGGCGACCTGCGGGTCGGCCTCGTACTGGGCGACGACGTCGGCGACGGACGCCCGGGAGGGGTCGGTGCCCAGCTCGACGAGGGCGGCACCGGTGCCGAGGCGGCGCTGGAAGTCGACGTCCTCGCCGGTCTTCTCGGCCTTGGTCGCGGCGTCGGCGGCGGCGGCCTTGTCGGACTTGGCCTCGCTCGCGCCGGACTTGTATCCGACGATGAGGCGCTCGGCCGGGGCGCCGGGGGCGGCCTCGGTCTGCGCGGCCGGGACGGCGGCCGGGGTGGGGGCGGACTCCTGGGCGACGGCGACCGAGGCGGGGGCTGCGGTCAGCAGGGCCGTGGAGACGACGGCGACGGATATCAGCTTCCGTCTGAGCTCTGGGGAGATACGCACGGTCGTTGCCTTTCGTGGCCGGACTCCGGGCTGGGCGGAGCGGCGGTGGGGTCGCTTCATCCTCGAAGCGGAGGGGGGTGGTTCGAAAAGCGAAGAGCGACGCGATGGCCGGCCAGGCGCGAAACAGCCGCGGACCCGTTCGGGGTTACCTGTGGGTCAGCTGTGCTCGAACGATAGGCAAAGGGAAGGTCATCGGGATACGGGGGAAACCCTCGATCCGGCCGCCACGCGACCCTCTATGGCGGGCAGTTGAGCGCCCAATGAACCCTTTTCGAGCAGGTCGTGGCGCGATGAACGCACCGGGCCGATTTCCCGTACTGCATACCGAACGTCGCCGCCCCGGCCGAGGAGACGCAGACGGATGTCTCGTAGACCCGCACACCGCACCGCACTCGCGGCCGCTCTCGTGACACCGCTGCTGCTGCCGTGGTGGGCGGCGGGACCGGCCCGGGCGCACGGCGCGCCGACGGACCCGGTCAGCCGGGTGGTGGCCTGTTCCCCGGAGGGCGGTGACCGCGCCGGCTCGGCGGCGTGCCGTGCGGCCGTCGCCGCGAACGGAGCGCCCTTCACGGCTTGGGACAACCTGCGGGTGGCGAACGTGAACGGCCGGGACCGGGATGTCGTCCCCGACGGGGAGCTGTGCAGTGGGGGTCTGCCCGCCTACCGGGGCCTCGATCTCGCCCGTGCCGACTGGCCGTCGACGCGGGTGACCCCCGGCGCGACGCTCAGGATGCGGTACGTCTCGACGATCCCGCACACCGGCACGTTCCGGATGTATCTGACGAAGCCCGGCTACGACCCGTCCGGACCGCTGTCGTGGTCCGACCTGCCCGGGAAGCCGTTCGCGGAGGTGACGGACCCGGCCCTGACGGACGGCGCGTACCGCTTCGAGACGACCCTGCCGTCCGACCGGGCCGGGCGGCACGTGCTGTACACGGTCTGGCAGAACAGCAGCACCCCGGACACCTACTACTCGTGCTCGGACGTGGTGTTCCCGGAGACGGAGAAGAAGGAGCCGCAGCGGGCGGAGGAGAAGGAGGGAGCGCGGGAGGAGCCGGAGGAGGCGAAGCCCGAGCGGAAGAGGGAGGCGGCGAAGAAGGAGCCGGCGGCCGGCACTGCCGTGCACACCCCCGACCCGCGCCCCGGCGGCGACCGGACGCCACTGGCCGGTACCTCCGGCCCGGCCTCCGGACCGTCCGCGCCCATGCTGGCGGGCGGCGCCGCGGCGGTGCTGTTGCTCACCGGCGGCGCCGCCCTGGCCGTACGGCTACGGCGACGTTGAACTGACGGTCTTCACAGCTCAGTTGACATTGACGGCGACGCCGCCCGCGGTCACCGGGGCGTACTTGGCGGTGAAGAACGCGTTGGCGAAGCACAGCGACGAGCCGGACACCTTGGTGAACTGCTGGTTGCTGAAGGAGATGCTGTTGTCGGCGTTGTTCGCCGTGCCGGTCAGGCCGGGGGCCTGGTAGACGCAGGTGATGGTGCCGAGCAGGGTGCGCAGCTTGACGGTGGACTGGACGGTGGAGCCCGCGGCCGGGGTCACGGAGACGGTGCCGTCCGAGGAGACGCTGGTCGTGTAGGGCAGGTTGTCGACGGTGATGCCGCTGACGCCCAGCACCCCGACGACGTTGGCGGTACAGCCGCTGGTGTCGAAGCTGTGCTTGGTCAGGGACTCGGTGGCGGTGCCGGGGGCGGCCGGGTTGTCGGTGACGGTGGCGGAGAACGCCGACTTGGTGCAGGAGATGCCGTTGGTGCCGGTCGCGCTGGAGTAGAAGGTGGCGGCGGTGCCGCTCGCCAGGGACGCGTCGAGGACGTCGCCGACCGCGACGGCCGCCCCGTCGGTGGTGGTCAGGACGGGGGTGTCGGCCGCGGAGGCGGGGGCGGCGAGGCCCAGGGCGGCGACGGCGGCGGTGAGAGCGACGAGGGTGCGTGTACGCATGCGGGTGTACCTCTTTCATAGCGTGGGGTGAGGGGTGGGGGGTGCGCCGGGCGTCCGCCGTTGCCGGCTCGTCACGCCTTCTCCGTACGTGACGGGCCGGCAACGGCAGGCCGGTCACCGGCCGGAGGCTCACACGGGAAGGGACCTACGGCCGGGCCGGGCGGGGGGTGGCTGGTGGCGCGGCTCCAGGGAAGCGGCCGTGCCGTGACGAGGGGACTCGGGCGAGGGAAAGCCCGTGCGGACGCACCGGGCGACGAGCTGCCCGTACGGGGACGAGCGGGTCCGGGGCACGCGGACGGTGCCGCGCGGCGGATCCGGCGCCACGGATCCGGTGGGACGAGGAGAGTTGTAGACCTGTGTCTCCGTCAACGTCAAGGCTTGGCAAGGGAGTTGTGCGCAGGCTGAGCCTTTCGCGGCATCGTCGACTCACCTGCGGCGCAGAATCGACACTCTTTGTTCACACTTCCCTTGACCCTTGATGTAACCGCCGGTAACTTCCTCGATGGCTACTGCGGCGCAATGAGAAAGCCCTTGCAACGGCCGGGAGTTGCGAGGGATGTGCGCACGCGGTCGATGTCCGCGCCAGGGCAACGTGCCACCGACGTCCCGATCCGCACCCACACGCACCTGGAGCAGACATGACCTCCTCCGCCGAGCACACGCCCGAGAGAGCGGACGGCGCCGCCTCCCCGGACGCCAGCGACGTTCCCGCGCGACGCGGGCGGGTCCGGGCACGCCGGGCCGCGGTGATGGCGGTGCCGGCCACCCTGGTCGCCGCCGGCCTCGCGGTCCTCACCGCCGAGGGGGCGCTGGGCGTGCAGTTCGCCATCTCCGGCATGCCGTTCACGGTCACCGCGACCGAGCTCAACGGCACCGGCTTCGCACAGTTCGGCGGCCTGGACGAGATGGCCGAGGGCAGCCCCAACGCGGGTGACACCGGCGGCCAGGTGCTGGTCGTCACATCCGTGATCAAGAACGCGACCCTCACCAAGCTGTGCCAGAGCGTGGACCTGGGCGGCACGAACCTGGTCATCAGGGCGGGCGAAGGGGCGCAGAAGGTCACCGCCAGCGATCTGACGACCGACTCCACCGAGCTGACCGGCGACGCGGCGTTCAACAACATCGAGATCGGCAACGATGCCAGCACGCTCGACAAGGCCGGGCCGAAGGGCCGCGGGCCCAAGGGCGTGTTCAGCCAGCAGTCCGACACGGTGCACATCGCCAACCTGCGGCAGACCAACTACGCCACGACGGCAGGCGTGTTCAAGCTGCCGGGACTGAAGCTGGGCTTCAGCGGATCGGGGTGCTGATGCCGCGCGGTCCGCGCGAGGGGTTCCGGCCCGCCTTCGGGCAGTGGCGGGCCGGCCGGCCGTTCTGGGGCGGGCTGCTGCTCGCCCTGGGCGGCGCGGAGGTCCTGCTCACCCTGAAGGCGTCGCTGGACGTCATCCTGCACGTCGGCATGCAGGGCCTGGCCGGCTATCTGCTCCCGGCCGTGATGCTGCTGTGCGGCGTGCTGATCCTCTTCAACCCCGCTCAGCGCCTGTTCTACTCGGTCATCGGGGTGCTGGTCTCCCTGGGCACCTGGCTGACCTCCAACCTGGGCGGCTTCTTCGTCGGCCTGCTCCTGGGCGTCGTCGGCAGCTGCCTCACCTTCGGCTGGCTCCCGGACCAGGAGCCCCGCGTCAGCCGCAGGCAGCGCCGGAAGGAGACCCGGGCGGCGAAGACCGTGCCCCCGGCGCCGGTGGGGCAGCCCTGAGCCCTGCCGCCAAGCGGCTCCCGGCACGCGGAGCCCGCCGCGCGACCGGCCCTATGCGGCGTCCACGGGCGTGGCGCCCGGGGCCGCCCCCGGGCGCCACGCCCGAACCGCCCCCCTCCTTCAGGGGCCTTGGCCTCGCTCTTGAGGATCCGCATCGAGCGGCCCAGCGATCGTGCCGCGTCCGGCAGCTTCTCCGAGCCGAACAGGACGATCGCCACGATCAGCAGATGCCAGGGCTCCAGTCCGTTGCGCACGGCGGTGCCCCAGGAGGCGACGGCGGCGGACACCAGGCCGAGGCAGAGCCGTACGGCGGTGACGGGATCGCTCAGGGCACGCACGCACCGGCGGGGCCAGGACGGGGGTGCGGCGGTCCGGCAGCGTGTTCTCGCCGTAGGCGGCCAGCCGGGACGCGGCCTCCGGCTCGGTCAGCCCGCGGGGCCCGGACTCGAGCCGCCGCAGCACATCCAGGGTGGTGCCTTCGGCGGTCTCAGAGGCCATGGAGGCGGCGACGCGCCGGTCCACCAGGAGCCGCACGACCTCGGCGACGTCGGGATCGTCGACGGAGTACACCTGCCGACGGCCCTCGCGGCGGGAGCGGACGAGCCCGGCCAGCTTCAGCTTGGTGAGGTGCTGGCTGACCGCGGGCAGCGCCCCGCCGACCCGCTCGGCGAGCCCGGTCACGTCGCTCTCGCCCTGGGCCAGTGCCCAGACGATGTGCAGCCGGGCGGGCGAGGCCAGCAGTCCGAAGGCCGCGGCCGCCTGGGCGAGCACCTCCGCGGACGGGTCCTCGAAGCCCTCGCCGGGCTGCCCCCACCGTCACCGCCCCTTCCGTCGCGTCCGCCGTCCCGCGTGCGGCACCAGTCCAGGTGGGCGCCCTGAGCCGGAGCCGCTCGCGTCGGCGGTGATCGCGAGCGGAGGACCCGGCCCCCTCCCTCTCCATTCACGACGGCCGAACCGCACGGACGGTACTGAAAGCCGAGGTGAGAGCTTCGCTCGATGACGCTGTTCGACCCGTCGGACAGATCATCACGATGCGGCAGCATCACCTCACGGCATGTGGCCGCTCACTTGACGACCAGTGGTCTCACACGGTTGGCTCCGGGCCAGCGAGAGTCATCCGGTCGGTGCACACCCTGCGGCCCGCCTGCACTCTCACCCTGCTCTTGCTCGGCCGCACAGCGAGGTCCGCCCCTCATGAACACTCCTCCCCCGCCGCACACTTCCGTGAGACGCACGCGCCTCGCGGCCCTGGCGTCCGCCCTGTGCCTGCTGGTGTCCGGCTGCTCTGCCCTCGGCGCGGCCGACGACGGGCCGGACACGGCGGGCGGGCCGGGCGGCCGGATGAAGGTCACCCTGGTGACGCACGGCGGCCAGGGCGACGCCTTCTGGGATCTGGTGCGCAGGGGCGCCGAGGCGGCGGCAGCCAAGGACGGTGTCGACCTGACGTACGTCAGCGACGCCGACCCGGCCGCGCAGGCCGACCTGATGCGGGACGCGGTCCGCGACAAGACCGACGGCATCGCGGTGACCCTGGCCAAGCCGGCGGCGATGCGCGGCCCGGTCGCCCAGGCCAAGGCGGCCGGCATCCCCGTCGTGGGACTCAACTCCGGTATCGACGCCTGGCGCCCGACCGGGGTCCTGGAGTACTTCGGTCAGGACGAGTCCGTCGCGGGCCGGGCCGTCGGCGACAAGCTGGACGACCTCAAGGCCGAACACGCCCTGTGCGTGGTGCACGAGCGGGGCAACGTGGCGCTGGAGGCCCGCTGCGCCGGTGTGCGCAAGACGTTCCGCGGCGCCACCGACAACCTGTACGTGGACGGCAGTGACATGAACGCGGTGACCGCCGCGATCGCGGCCCGGCTGCGGCAGGACTCGAGCATCGACGAAGTCATCACGCTGGGCGCCCAGTACGGGCTCAGCGCCGTCAAGGCGGTGCGGCAGGCCGGCAGCAGGGCCGGGGTCGCCACCTTCGACCTCGACAAGGACCTGGTCAAGGCGATCCAGGGCGGCGAGGTCCAGTTCGCCGTGGACCAGCAGCCGTATCTGCAGGGTTATCTCGCGGTGGACGCCCTGTGGCTGTACCGGACCAACGGCAACGTCAGCGGCGGCGGGACGGCGCCGGTGCTCACCGGTCCCGCCTTCGTGACCAGGTCGAACGTGTCCGCCGTGGCACGGTTCGCGGCCGCCGGGACCCGGTGACCGGACACTTCCTGTGACGGTGTCGCCAAAGATTCGGTCAGGCCCGGCCCGTACGTCCACTTGTACGGATAACATCCTGCGCATCCCATGTGCCGTGCCGGGGAAGGCACCACACCCGCGCCCGTACCCCACACCCCCCGACCGCTCCGCCTCCCCGTTCCCCACCCCCCGCTGATCGCCCTAGGACGACGATGTCTCGACGGACAGGTGCCCGGCGCCGTCTCGGTTCCATACGCCTCTCCCTGGTGCTCCTGGCCCTCGTGCCCGGCGTCACCCTCGCCGCCATGTGGGGCGTCACGACGATCCAGATGTTCTCGGAGGGTCTGAGGCTGCGCGACCAGACGGACCTCAGCCGGTCGACCGGCGCCATGGGCACCGACGCGACGCTCGCGCTGCAGCGGGAGCGCAGTCTGTCGGCCGCCTGGTTGGCCTCGCCGAAGGGCTCCCGGGCCGCCCTCGACGCGCAGCGCGAGGAGACCGACAAGGCGGTCGCCAAGCTGGTCGGGCAGGCGGACGCGATCGAGAAGGCGCCCTCCCGCATATCCGACCGGCTGTACTCGGTGCTGGGCTCGGTGGGCAGCCTGGAGTACTACCGGGACCAGGTGGACGACCCGACCGACATCACCGCGCAGCAGGCGCTGGACCAGTACTCCTCGATCATCGACGACCAGATCCACGCCTTCCAGGAGCTGTCCCAGGTCGACGACGGCGACCTCACCTCGCAGGCCGGCCCGCTGGTCGGCCTCGAGCACGCGGCGGAACTGGTCTCCCGGGAGGACGCGCAGCTGACCCTGGCCTGGCCGTCCGGGCATCTGGACGACAAGGCGTGGACGCAGTTCACGGAGCTGGTGAACACGCGGCGCTGGCTGGTCAAGGACCAGGTCGTGCCGCAGCTGACGGGCGAGGCGAAGGCGCAGACGGAGCGCATCCTGGCGAGCCCGCAGTGGCAGGCGCTGCAGTCCGTCGAGGACCAGGTGCTGGCGTCGCGCAACTCCGGCGCCTCCGCCGACCGGATCGCCCTGCCGGACGCGCAGAAGCGGTGGGACACCGCCATGGGCAAGCTGTCCGAGGACTACGCGGGCCTCATCGAGCAGCAGACGACGGGGCTGCTGGAGCGCAGTGCCGACAAGGCGGACGCCCTGCTGCTCAAGGCGGCGCTGCTGAGTGCCGGCGGGCTGCTCGCGTTGCTGGTGTGCGTGGGCATGTCCTGGCGGATCACCCGTTCGCTCTCCCGGCGGCTGCGCGGCCTGCGCCGGGCCGCCGTCAGCCTCGCGCAGGAGCGGCTGCCCGACGTGGTGGCGCGGCTGGAGCGAGGTGAGACGGTCGATCCGGAGTCGGCGACGACCGAGCTGGACTACGGCCACGACGAACTCGGCCAGGTCGCCCGGGCGTTCAACACCGCGCAGCGCACGGCCGTGCACACCGCGGTCGAACTCGCCGACACCCGGCGCGGCTTCCAGAAGATCATCCTGGGCATCGCGCGGCAGAGCCAGAACCTGGTCAACCTCCAGCTGAGCAAACTCGACACGCTGGAGCGCGAGCACACCGACCCCGACATCCTCAAGGGTCTGTACGAACTCGACTCCACCGCGAGCCAGTTGCGCCGCTACGAGGAGAACCTCGTCATCATCAGCGGCGAACGACCCGGCCGCAGCTGGACCGAGCCGGTCGCGCTGATGGACATCCTGCGCAGCGCGGTCGGGGAGGTCGCCGAGTACCAGCGGGTGGACGTGCTCTGCGAGGAGGAGGTGTACGTCGCGCCGCCCGCGGTGGCGGACGTCATCCATCTGCTGGCCGAGCTCATCGACAACGCGACCGCGTACTCCCCCGCCCCGAGCCCCGTCACGGTGCGGGCCGGGATGGTGGCCAAGGGCCTGGCCGTAGAGGTGGAGGACCGCGGCCTCGGCATGTCGGAGGAGGACTACGCGTCCTTCAACGAACAGCTGGCCGTACCCCCGCAGTTCGACGTGGTGGCGCTCGCCGACGACCTGCGCCTCGGCATGTTCGTGATCGCCCAGCTGGCCCACCGGCACGGCATCGCCGTCACCCTGCGCTCGTCGCCGTACGGCGGGACCACGGCGATCGTGCTGATACCGCACGAGATCGTGGTGCGGGAGATCGCGGGCAGCGGGGCGCCGCGGGCACGGTCCGCCGAGGCCGCGGCCGGTGCCGACGGCCTCGCGGTCCCGGCCGGCCCGAGCAGCCCGGGTGGCGGCGCGAAGGCCGGCGGCACTCCTGAGGACACGCTGGTGGCGGTGGAAGGACGGGGTGCGGTGGACGCCGAGCCGAGTGAGGCGCCGCAACCCTCCGGCGCTCCGGGCGGAACCGAACGCGCCGCAGGGGCCGCCCGCGAGCCCCGCGCCCTCGTCACGGCCCGCACCGCCTCCGCCGTCCCGTCCGCCCCGCGCGAGGTCATCCCCCGCCGGGACGGTCTCGCCCCGCTCCCCCGCAGGGTGCCGCAGACCAGCCTGGTGGAGGAACTGCGCGAGGAGGCCGCGCCCGCCGGTGACGACGGTTCCCTCGACGACTTCACCGCCGAGGCCGCCGCGTCCTCCCTGGCCGGTTTCCAGCGCGGCACGCTCCGGGCCCGTGACGACGACGCCGAACCGCCGTACGACGCCGAGGCGGCCGCAGCACCCCGGCGGGCCGCCGCCGGTCCCGTCCCCTCGACTCCGCCCGCCGACCGCTGACGAAGGACACCGCAATGACACGCCCCATCCCCGCCACGCACACCCAGCTCGACCAGCTGCTGACCGGACTCGTGGAGCGGGTCGCCGACGTGAACCAGGCCGTGGTGCTCTCCGAGGACGGCCTGGTGGTCAGCAAGTCCACCGGATTCCTGCGCGACGACGCCGAACGGCTCGCGGCGACCGCGTCCGGGCTGATGAGCCTCAGCAAGGGCGTCAGCATGGACTTCCGGGGCGGTCCGGTGCGCCAGGCGCTCATCGAGATGGCCAACAGCTATCTGATCCTGACCTCCGCCGGTCCCGGCGCGCATCTGGTCGTGCTGACCGGGCCCGGCGCGGACGTCGGAGTGGTGGCCTACCAGATGAACATGCTGGTGAAGAAGATCGGCGAGCACCTGAGCGCGGCACCGCGGGGCGTGGCCGGCCCCGTCGTCGACCCAGGCGTGTGAGGTGGGCGGAGGTGATGCGGCGGGCCGGCTCGTCAGGCCGTTCGCTCTGACCGGTGGCCGGACCCGGCCCAGCCGCGCCGACTTCACGCTCATCTCGACGGTCACGGCGGTCGATCCGCAGCCCGCCTCGGCGGCACGGTGCCAGCCCGAGCACACCCGGATCCTCCGGCTGTGCGCCGAGCCGCTCGCCGTGGCGGAGCTGGCCGCCCGGCTCGACCTGCCGGTGAGCGTGGTCGTCATCCTGCTCTGCGATCTGCTGGAGGCGGGCCGGATCACCGTCCGCCCACCGCGCCTCGTTTCCCGCACCACTCCGGACCTGGACCTGCTGCAGAAAGTGAGGGACGGCCTTGGCCGGCTCTGACCTTGCCCCTGACGCGTCTTCGGCACCCGACACGGTCAAGATCCTCATCGCCGGGGGCTTCGGCGTGGGCAAGACCACCATGGTCGGGTCGGTCAGCGAGATCGTCCCGTTGCGCACCGAGGAACCCCTGACCATGGCCGGTCTGGGCGTCGACGATCTCGACGGCATCGAGGAGAAGCGGGCCACCACCGTCGCCCTGGACTTCGGCCGGATCACCATCAGCCGGGAGCTGGTGCTGTACCTGTTCGGCACGCCGGGGCAGCAGCGGTTCTGGTTCATGTGGAACGACCTGGCGCTCGGCGCGCTGGGGGCGGTGGTCCTGATCGACGTCCGCAGGCCCGAGTCCAGCTTCGCCGCGATCGACTTCTTCGAGCGCCGGGGCATCCCGTTCGTCGTCGGGGTCAACGGCTTCCACGGTGAGCACCCGTATCCGCCCGAGGACATCCGGGAGGCGCTCGCGGTGCCCGAGCACGTGCGGGTGCTGCTGTGCGACGCCCGGGACCGGGAGTCGTGCCGTGACGTGCTGATCGCCCTGATCGACCAGTTGATCGCGTCGGCGGTGCAGGCCTGAGGCGGAACGGTTCAGCCGCGGCGGGGAGCGGCGCCGGGCTGCTCGGTGTACGGCACCGGGCGGCCCGTGAACGCGTCCAGGACGATGCGGTCGCCGACCGGCCGGTCCAGCGTCACCGTCACCTTCTCGCCGCGCAGGTCGTCCGTGCAGGGACCGTCGTTGACGCCCGTCACCGCGGCGGACAACACCACGCTCCCGTTCGTTTCGAGCGCCGCCACGACGGGGCCGTCGTCACAGGAACCGTGGTGCGCCACCACGGTGACGGACCGGCCGTCCTGCGCCACCTTCATCAGGCCGCCGAGCGGCGCCAGCACATCGGTGGGCACGTCCTGTCCGAGCGGCCCGATCGGCGGCCTGGGCAGTCCGGAGGGGCTCACCGCGGCCCTCTTCAGCGGACTGGCGTAGCCCTCCAGAGTGAACAGCCAGGCCGGGACGGTCGCCGGCCCGCGGGCGGTGAGCACGGTCATGTTCCCCAACTCTCCCCTGGTGACGGTCAGTCGGGGGCCGGGGCTGCTGTCGCGGTCCAGGGCCCGGTAGGCCCGGTCGGCCGCCATGAGGGGCCTGGTGAGCGCGCCTCCGTCCCGCCACGTCACCCGGCCGCTTGCGCCGCGGGCGGAGGGAAGGGGTGCCCTCAGGTCGAAGTTGCCGGTCGCGTAGGCGCGCCGGTCCTCGCCGCGCAGGCCCTCCGCGGGCAGTTGGACGACCGGCGCCACGGGGTGGTAGCCCAAGTGCCACTGTGCGGCCGCCCGGGAGCCGTCCCAGGCGTCGGCGACCTGGCGGGCGCGGTCCTGCGACGGGCTGTCCTGTGTCGGCCGGTCCTGCGACGGCGGCCGCCGGTCCGGCTCGCCGCCGCCGGCCTCGGTCGAGCCGCAGCCCGTGGCGGCACCGGCTCCGGTGACGGACAGGGCGAGGACGAGCAGAAGACGGGCGGTTCGTGTCCTGTCGGTACGCATGGCTCTCCCAGGGAGTCGCGGTGCCGGGTGGTCCCGTCCCTGTGACGCCCCACCACCGGCCCGCGTTCGATCCCCTGCGAAATCCGGCCCGGCCCGTCATCCCGTCGTGACGGGCGGCCGGCTCAGGCCAGGCCGGCCGACTTCAGCCACGCCGTCGCCACGTCCAGCGGGTCCTTCTTCTCGAGCTGCACCTGCGTGTCGAGTTCCAGGAGCGTCTTCGTGTCCAGCTCGGCGGAGACCGCGTCGAGCGCGTCGACACCCTTCTGGGAGAGGCCGCTCTTGTTGACCATCGGGGTCACGTTCGCGAATCCGAAGAGGTTCTCCGGGTCCTTCAGGACGACGAACTTCTCCTTCACGATGGTCGGATCCGTGGTGAAGATGTCCGCGGCCTGGACGGTGTTCCTGGCCAGCGCCGCCTGGGTCAGCGGACCGCCCGCGTCGAGCGCCTTGAAGGAGCTGAACTCCAGGCCGTACACGGACTTCAGGCCTTTCAGGCCCTGCTGCCGGGTCTGGAACTCGGGCGAACCGCCGATCACCAGGTCCGGTGCGGCCTCCTTGAGGTCGGCGAGGGTGGACGAGGACGTGAGCTTGTACTTCTTCGCGGTCTCGGCGTTGACGGTGACCGAGTCCTTGTTCTCGGCGGGCGACGACTGAAGGACCGTCAGCTTCTTGTCGAGCTTGGCCTTGACGGCCGCGTTCACCGCCTCGGCGGACTTCTGCTCGGCCTTGGGGTCGAGGTAGGCCAGCAGCGAGCCGTTGTACTCCGGCAGCACGGTGACGGAGCCGTTCTTCATCAGGCCGTACGTCGTCTCACGGCTGCCGATGTTGTGCTTGTAGGTGACCTTGAGGCCCTTGGCCTTGAGCGCCTCGCCGTAGATGTCGGCGAGCAGGGTGCTCTCGGCGAAGTTGTTGGAGCCGACGACGACGGTGCCGGCCTTCGCCTTCTCGCCCGCCAGGGGGTTGTCGGAGGAGTCGCCGGACGAACAGCCCGCGAGCAGCGCCGCCGCGGCGGTGAGCGCGACGGCCGCCGCGCCGGTGTGCCTCGTCCTGGACCTGCTGCTCTTCGCGGTAGAAGTCATTCAACGATCCAATCCAGCCGCTTTATGATCAGTCAAGAGCGCCTTGGTCACGGTTTGTTACAGACCCGAGGTCCGGTCTCAGCGTCTGCGCACCCCCGGCGACACGGCCACCCGGCCCGCCACCCAGAACAGCGCCAGCGTGACGAGCGCCAGGACGGCGACCAGGGTGGCGCCGCCGACGACCTTCTCGTAGTCGCGCTGGTAGAGCCCGTCGACGATGTAGCGGCCGAGGCCGCCCAGGCTGACGTACGCGGCGATGGTGGCCGTCGAGACGATCTGGATGGCGGCCGAGCGCAGACCGCTGAGGATCAGCGGCAGCGCGACCGGCAGTTCGACCTGGAAGAGGATCCGCGACTCGTGCATGCCCATGCCGCGGGCGGCGTCCACCGGGGACGGATCGACGGTGCGGACGGCCTCGTAGGTGGTCACGAGGATCGGCGGCACGGCGAGCACGACCAGGGGGATCATCACGGGCAGCAGGCCGAAGCCCATCAGGATGACGATCAGCACCAGCAGGCCGAAACTGGGCAGCGCGCGGGCGGCGGTGGCGATGAACGCGAGGGCGTTGCCGCCCCGCCCGGTGTGCCCGGTCAGCAGGCCGACGGGCAGGCCGATCGCGGCGGCGAGGGCCAGGGCCAGGGCCGAGTACTGGAGGTGTTCGAGCAGGCGTTGCGGGATGCCGTCGTAGCCGCGCCAGTGGGCGCTGTCGCTGAAGAAGGCGTTGACGAAGTTCAGTACGTTCACCGGGTCACGTCCTGGGGGGCGGGCAGGGGCTGCCGCGCTGTCTTCGGGCGCCTGCGGGTACCGCCGCTCGGCATCCAGGGGGTCAGCGCCACGCGCAGCAGCACCAGCAGGGCGTCGCACAGGATGGCCAGGACGGCCGTGGTGAGCACGGAGTTCACGGCCAGTTCGGGACGGTCGTACTTCTGCGCGTCGGCGAGCAGGTTGCCGAGGGCGCCCTGGTTGCCGATGAGGGTGCCGACGCTGACCAGGGAGATGCTGGAGACGGTGGCGACCCGGAGCCCGGCGATGATGGCGGGCACCGCGATGGGCAACTGCACCTGGAGGTAACGGCGTACGGGTCCGAACCCCATGGCGGTGGCCGCGGCCAGGGTCTCCTGGGGCACGGACCGCACCCCGTCGACGATGGCCGGGACGAGCACCACGAGGCTGTACACGGCCAGCGGGATCATCACGGTCAGTTCGGTCTGCCCGGTGTAGTCGATGAGGACCACGAAGAAGGCCAGCGACGGGACGGCGTAGAGGATGGTGGTGGCGCCGAGCACGGGCGGGTACAGCCAGCGGAACCGGACGCAGAGCTGGGCGAGCGGCAGCGCGAGCAGCAGCCCGGCGAGCACCGGCAGCAGGGCCTCGCGCAGATGGAGTCCGATCAGTCCGGCGTAGCTGTGCTGGAGGTCGCTCGGGATGTCGAAGAAGCCGTTCACGACGCGACCTTGGCCTCGTCGGCCCGGCCGGCGGCGTGGGCGCTGCGGATCGCCTCGCCGATGGTCGCTTGCGAGACCACGCCGGTCACCCGCCCGGTGTCGTCCACGGCGACGGCCCAGCCGGCCGGGGAGAGCACGGCGCAGTCGAGGGCGGCCCGCAGGGAGTCGGTGCCGGGGACGAACGGCCGTCCGTGCGGCAGGAGCCGGCCGGGGTCGAGGTCGCCGGCGGTCAGGTCGTGCGGCTCGGCCCAGCCGAGGGGCCTTCCCTCGGCGTCGGTGACGAGCAGCCAGGGGGCGTCGGAGGCGGCGATCTGCTCGGCGGTGGCGTCCACCGGGATCACCGGGTCGCTCGTCAGGGGGAGTTCGGCGGAGGGGAAGAACGACAGCCGCCGGATGCCGCGGTCGGCCCCGAGGAAGTCCTCGACGAAGGCGTCGGCGGGGCTGGACAGCAGCTCGGCGGGGGGTGCGTACTGGGCGAGGTGTCCGCCTTCGCGCATCACGGCGACCATCGTGCCGAGCTTGATCGCCTCGTCGATGTCGTGGGTGACGAAGACGATGGTCTTGCCCAACTCGTCCTGGATGCGCAGCAGTTCGTCCTGAAGCCCCTTGCGCACGACCGGGTCGACCGCCGAGAACGGCTCGTCCATGAGCAGCACGGGCGGGTCGGCGGCGAGCGCCCTGGCCACGCCGACGCGCTGCTGCTGGCCTCCGGACAGCTGGTACGGGTACCGCTTGGCGAGCGCGGCGTCGAGGCCCACGCGCTCCATCAGCTCGGCCGCCCGTGCCCGCGCCTTCTGCTTGCCCCAGCCGAGCACGCGGGGCACGGTGGCGATGTTGTCGATGATCGTGCGGTGCTGGAAGAGACCGGCGTTCTGGATGACGTACCCCATGGACCGGCGCAGGGTGGTGACGGGCCGGCGCTGGATGTCCTCGCCGTCGAGGAGGATCGTTCCCTCGCTCGGTTCGACCATCCGGTTGATCATCCGCAGGGTGGTGGTCTTGCCGCAGCCCGAGGGTCCGACGAGGACGGTGATCGAGCGGTCGGGTATCTCCAGGGAGAGCCGGTCGACAGCCACCGTGCCGTCCGGATAGCGCTTGGTGACTGATTCGATCCGTATCAAGGCGCCGGAGCCCTTCGGGTTGGCGGAAGCGTTGGCCAGGGTCGTACGGGCTGTTTTCCGGACGAGTCTAGAGGGCGCCTTTCACCGGTCCGCAGGGCGTGCACCCTCCACGGGCAGGCGCACGGTGAACACCGTCGCCCCCGGTGCGCTGTTCAGTTCGATGCGGCCGCCGTGGGCGCGGACCAGGGACCGGGCGACCGCCAGGCCGAGGCCGCTGCCGCCGCGGTCGCGGCTGCGGGCCTTGTCGACGCGGTAGAACCGGTCGAAGACGCGGGCCAGGTCGCCGGGCGGGATGCCCGGTCCGGTGTCGGCGACCCGCACCTCGGCCGCGCCGGGCGCGAGGGCCACCTCCACCGACACCTTCGTGCCGGCCGGGGTGTGCACGGCGGCGTTGGTCAGGAGGTTGTCGACGACCTGCCGGATGCGCAGCGGGTCCATCGGCAGCCGCACCGGGCCCGAGCCCACGAGGACGGTCAGCGGGTGGCCGGGGCGGCCCGCCCGGAAGGCGTCCGCGGCCTGCCCCACCAACTCCACCAGATCGGCGTCCTGAAGACGCAGCGGCGCCTCCACCTCCGCCGCGTCCAGCCGGGCGAGCAACAGCAGGTCGTCCAGGAGGATGCCCATGCGGGCGGCCTCGGCGCGCAGCCGGGCCAGGTGCCGGTCGCGTTCCTCGGGGGCGTTGGCGGCGGCGTACTGGAAGAGGTCGGCGTAACCGCGCACCGACATCAGCGGGGTGCGCAGCTCGTGCGAGGCGTCCGCGACGAAGCGGCGCAGCCGCTGCTCAGCCTCCGCGCGCACGGCGAGGGAGTCGTCGATGTGCTCCAGCATCGTGTTGAAGGCCGTGCGCAGTTCGTCCACCTCGGGCCCGCCGTCCCGGCCGTCGGCGCGCAGCGGCAGCCGGGCCGCCGACTCGGTCAGGTCGTGCGAGGCGATGCCGTGCGCGGTGGAGGCCATGTCGCTGAGCGGCTTCAGGCCGCGGCGCAGCATGCGGCGGCCGAAGACGACCAGCGCGAGCAGCGCGAGCGCGAAGGTGACGACCTGGATGGTGATCAGCTGCCCGACGGTGTCCTCGATGTCCTCCAGGGGCGCGGCACTGACCAGGACCACGCCGGGCTCGACCTGGCAGGCGCGCAGCCGGTAGGAGCCGGCGCCCTTGAGGTGCTCGGTGCGCAGGAGTTCGGTGTGCGCGGCGGTCTGCGCCCGGGCCAGGGAGGTGAAGTCGTCGACGTCCCGGGGCAGATCGGCGGGGTCCTCGGGCCTGCGGAGCTCGGGCGTGCCGTCCGACACGTCGTACACGGCGTAGAACCAGCTGTAGTACTTCTTGCCGGAGAGGGTGCCGTAGTCCGCGATGCTCTTGGACTGCGCGATCTGGGCCTGCGCCAGCTGCGTGTCGAGCTGGGCGGAGAGATAGTCCCGCATGTACGTGGTCAGGGCCGTGCCGACGACGGCGAACACCACCAGGGACAGGGCGCCGAGGCCGAGGGCCAGCCGGGTGCCGAGCCGCATCCCGCGGTAGGCCCGTCGCAGCCGGGCGATCACTCGGCGGCCTGGCGCAGCACGTACCCGAACCCGCGCACGGTGTGGATGAGCGGCACGCCGCCGTCGTCGGTCTCGTCGAGCTTGCGGCGCAGCCGGCTGACGACCAGCTCGACGACGTTGGAGCGGCCACCGAAGCCGTACTCCCACACGTGGTCGAGGATCTGCGCCTTGGTGAGCACGGTGGGCGACTTGCGCATCAGGTAGCGCAGCACCTCGTACTCGGTCGGGGTCAGCGACAGCAGCCGGTCGCCGCGCCGCACCTCGCGGGTGTCCTCGTCCATCGTCAGGTCGCCGACCTGGAGCACGGACCGCTGGAAGGCGGGTCCGGCGCTGCGCCGCAGCACGGTCCGCAGCCGGGCCATCAGCTCCTCCACGGCGAACGGCTTGACCAGGTAGTCGTCGCCGCCCCGGGTGAGGCCGGCGACCCGGTCGGCGACGCCGTCGCGGGCGGTGAGGAAGACCACCGGCACCATCGTGCCGGAGGCGCGCAGCCGATCCAGGACGCCGAAGCCGTCCACGCCGGGCAGCATCAGGTCGAGCACCACGATGTCCGGGTGGAACTCGGCGGCCCGCCGCAGCGCGTCCTCGCCGGTGTACGCCGTGACCGCGTCCCAGCCCTCGTAGCGGGCGACGGTCGCGACGAGGTCGGCGATGGGCGGGTCGTCGTCGACGACGAGAAGTCGTACTTTTTCCACGAGCTCATAGTGCTGCACGGGTCCCGTGCCGCCATAGCCGCGCACCCCCTCGCCGCGGGATCGATAAACACTTGAAAGTTGAGCGACAGCTTCCCGACAGCTCCCCCGCGCCAAGCTCGGTGTCCCAGGATCCGA
This sequence comes from Streptomyces sp. NPDC012466, assembly GCF_042955215.1. Taxonomy (NCBI): domain Bacteria; kingdom Bacillati; phylum Actinomycetota; class Actinomycetes; order Kitasatosporales; family Streptomycetaceae; genus Streptomyces; species Streptomyces sp. NPDC012466. The sequence goes on from NZ_JBIBEQ010000001.1 coordinate 1,320,702, forward strand.
TCAAGGAGCTGCCGACCGTGACGACCCTCCAGCAACCTCCCGGGGCGACCCGCCCTGGCGTGCGGCCCGAAGTGGTGGGCCGCACCGGCCTGTACGCGGTGCTGCTGACGAACGCGGTCGTGGTGGCCGTCTTCTTCGTGCAGGCCGGTTTCGCCTCGAACGCGCTGATCGTGCTGGGCCGGCTGGCAGGGCTGTATTCGGCGCTGCTGATGGCGTTCCAGCTGCTGCTGGTGGCGCGGCTGCCGTGGTTCGACCGGCGGATCGGCATGGACCGGCTGACGTCCTGGCACCGCTGGACGGGCTTCTCGGTGCTGTGGCTGCTGTCGGCGCACGCCGTGTTCATCGTCTTCGGCTACGCGCGGGCCTCGTCGCTGGACCCGGTGAACCAGCTGGTGGATCTCGCCGAGACGGTCGAGGGCGTGCTCCGGGCGATCGTCGCCCTGGCGGTCCTCATCGTGGTCGGCGCGGTCTCGGCCCGTTACGCCCGGCGCCGGCTGGCCTACGAGACCTGGCACTTCATCCACCTGTACACCTACGTGGCGGTGGTCCTGGCGTTCACGCACCAGGTCGCGGCCGGGACCACGTTCACCTCGTCACCGGTGGCGACGGCCTACTGGTACGGCGTGTGGGGCGTGGCCCTGGCCTCGGTGTGCGCCGGCCGGCTGGTGCTGCCGCTGTGGCGCAACCTGCGGCACCGGCTGCGGGTGACGGCCGTCGTCCCGGAGAACGACGACGTGGTCTCGGTCTACGTCACCGGCCGCGACCTGGACCGGCTGCCCGCCCGGGCCGGGCAGTTCTTCCTGTGGCGGTTCCTGACGAGGGACCGCTGGTGGCAGGCGAACCCGTTCTCGCTGTCCGCCGCCCCCGACGGCCGTACGCTCCGCCTGACCGTCAAGCGGGCCGGTGACGGCAGCGCGGCCCTGCGGCATCTCAAGGTCGGCACGCGCGTGTTCGCGGAGGGCCCCTACGGCGCCTTCACCGCCCTGCACCGCACGCGCCCGGACGCCGTGCTCATCGCCGGTGGCGTCGGTGTCACGCCGATCCGGGCGCTGCTGGAGGAACTGCACGGCCACGCGGTCGTGATCTACCGGGTCGCCACGGACCGGGACGCCGTCCTCCACGACGAACTGCGCGACCTCGCGCTCGCCAAGGGCGCCGAGCTGCACCTGGTCACGGGCCCGCCCGTGCCGGACCGGCTGGCGCCGCGGGAGCTGGCCCGGCTGGTGCCGGACATCGCCGGGCGGGACGTCTACCTGTGCGGTCCGCCGCCGATGATGAACGCGGTGCTCGGCAGCCTGCGCGAGCTGGGCGTGCCGTCGTCGCAGACCCACTTCGAACGCTTCAGCCTGGCCGGATGACGAGGAGACCGTCGTGAAGCGAGCCCTGCCCGTCCTCGTCCTGAGCGTCGCGGGCCTGATCCCCGTCTGGCGCTACGCCCCGTCGCACGACACCGGGTCGTCGCCCGCAGCCACGGAGGCCTCCGCCCCGGCGTCGACGCCCTCGGTGTCGTCGTCCGCGGGGCCCGGCGGCACCACGACCACGGTCGTGTCGGGGTCCACCGTCGACACCGAGAAGGGCCCGGTGCAGGTCCAGGTCACCTTCGAGGGCGACGAGATCGCCTCGGTGCGGATGCTGCGGCAGCCGGACCATCCACAGACCACGGCCGCCGTGCCGAAGCTGATCGAGGAGACCCTGCGGGCACAGAGCGCCGACATCGACACGGTGTCCGGCGCCACGATCACCAGCGACGGCTACAAGGAGTCGCTCCAGGCCGCCATCGACGCGAGGGGCTGAGGCAAATGCGGCGCGTCGAGCACGTGATGGGGTTCCCGGTGTCGGTACGGATCGACGACGAGGACTTCCCCGAGGCACCGGTGGACGGCCTGTTCGCCTGGCTGCGCGAGGTCGACGCGCGGTTCAGCCCGTTCCGCCCGGACAGCGAGGTGTCCCGGCTGGACCGGGGCGAGGTGCGTGAGCCGACTCCAGGGCTGCGGGAGGTCCTGGACCTGTGCGAGGAGTACCGGATCGCGACCGGGGGCGCCTTCGACGTCCGTCTGCCCGGCCGCGGCCTCGACCCCTGCGCCGTGGTGAAGGGCTGGTCGGTGCAGAAGGCAGCGGAGCTGCTGTCGGCGTCCGGGGCGCGGCGGTTCTGCCTCAACGCCGGAGGCGACGTGATCGCCTCCGGCGGCCCCTGGCGCGTCGGCGTACGGCACCCCGAGCACGCCGACCGGCTGTGCGCGGTCCTGGACGTCACGGACCGGGCGGTGGCGACCTCCGCCCGCTACGAACGCGGCGACCACATCCTCGACGGCCGCACCGGCCGCCCCGCGACGGGCCTCCTCAGCATGACCGTCGTGGCCCCGACCCTGACGGAGGCCGACGCCGTCGCCACGGCCGCGTTCGCGCTGGGCGCGGAGGGCGTCGAGTGGGCGGCGGCCCGCGAGAACTGCGAGGTGTTCGCGGTGGACGCGGGGAGACGGGTACTGCGCAGCGCGGGGTTCCCGCGGGCGGTGGCCGGTGGGGTCGCGGCGGCGTGAGCCGGCGCCGGTCAGCTGCCGGGCAGGTCCTCCAGGAAGCCGGCCGGGGGGACGAAGAACAGGCTGCCGGTGACGGCCCGCGAGTAGTCCAGCAGCGGGTCGGGCCCCGAGCCCGGCCCGCCCAGGAACATCGTGCGCAGCATCGTCTCGGGAATCGCGGGCGTGCGCGCGTAGGCGACGAAGTACGTGCCGAACTCGCCGTGCCCGGGCCTGCCGAACGGCATCGCGGACCGCAGTATCCGCTGCTCCGCGCCGTCGGGGCCGAGGACGGTGTTGACGTCCTTGTGCGAACCGGGCGCGTCCAGTTCGAGGTTGGTGAGCTTGGTGCGGCCGATGATCTTCTCCTGCGCCTCGACGGCGAGGGCGTCCCAGGCGTCCACGTCGTGCAGGTACTTCTGCACCAGCGCGTAACTGCCGCCCCGGAAGCCGGGATCCTCGGCGCCGACCAGCGCCGCGTCCGCCGCGGCCTGCCCGACCGGGTTCTCGGTGCCGTCGACGAAGCCGAGCAGGTTGCGCGAGTCGAAGTAGGAGAAGGCCTGCGTCTCGTCCCGTACGGTGACCGCGCCGCGCAGCCGCCGCAGGAGCTCGGCGGCCAGCGCGAAGCACAGGTCGGTGCGGGCGGCCCTGAGGTGGAAGAACAGGTCCCCGGGGGTGGACGGGGCGTGGTGCCGCGGGCCGGCCAGTTCGCGGAACGGGTGCAGCTCGGCGGGCCGCGGACCGCCGAACACCCGGCCCCAGGCCCGGGACCCGACCCCGGCGACGCAGCCGAGGCCGCCGTCGGGGCTGGGGAAGCCGACGGACCGCACCAGGCCCGCGAGGCACCCCAGCACCTCCCGTACGGCGCCTTCCCCGCCGGGTTCGATCGTGGCGACCAGGAACACCGCGACCGACGCCGGTGGGTTGAGCACCGGCTGGGGCAGCGTCTCTTCCGAGGGCAGCGGTGACGTCATGGCTTCTCATCCCTTCGCCCGGGCGGCACGGCCCGCCCGTTCCCCCTCCGGGACGGCGCGGCCCACGCCCCTGACACGATGCCCAGCGAACAGGCGGCCGGAACTCCCCACGCGCGGGGGAAGGCCGGCCGACTGCTCCGGCCGCAGCACCTTCACGCCCCACGGTCCGAGCGGCACCGCGTCGGCGTACAGGGTGTCCGACGGCACGTCCCGCGGGGGGGGCGGGCACCGGCACGGACACCGTCGTCAAACGACCAGTTGTGCGGGAAGCGCACCCGGCGGCGGCGGTCCCGGGCGGTCGCCGAGGTCGCCGTGACGCTCGGGTGGGCGGGGCTCAGGAGGCCGTCCGGGGCGTAGCGGCTGACAGGGCGCGGGCGAAGGCCGGGCCGGGCACGGTGCCGACGTAGGTGACGCGTCCGGCGCCGTGGCGGTGCGTGGTGGCGGCGGGCCGGCGGCCGAAGTGCGGGTTCGTAGACCGCCAGGGGCTCGGCGCCCCGCGGCGACAGCCCGTGCGTCCCGTGCAGGGCGTGCGCGCCGGGCGGGAGGGGGAGGGAGTCCGTGCCGGTGACGGACAGCGGGTCCCGCAGGTTGCCGAACTCGTCGTACGTCACCCCGGCGGCCTCGGCCGGCCGGTCCGGCTGGAGGCCGGTGCGGGCCCGGGCCTCGGTGTCGCCGTAGCCGGTGCGCGGGCCGAGGACGAGATGGCCGCCGGCCCGGGCGCAGGCACGCAGCCGGTCGAGGACGGAGTCGTCGGCGGCAGGCGGGCACGACCAGCAGGGGGGGGCAGCTCGGCGTCCGGAAGCCGGCCGGGGTGCGGGACGCGAGCCTGGAGGGTCGCGGGCGGGCGGCGTCGACGACCGGGACGAAACAGGAGTTCGCCCGTCACCCACTCCCACACCACCCGCACCGGTTAGCCTCGTAGGTCACCGAAGGTTAACGGGGGTTGCCCATGGTGAACGCCGATCGCACGCCGCCGGAGTGCCCCGGAGGGCATGACGGCATGCCGGAGAGCGACGCCGGGCGCCTCCTGCAGAACCAGCTCGAGATCCTCATCCAGGACTTCCGCCGGAGCACCGAACCGCCGATGCCGGTGTTCGTCGTGCACGGGCAGGAGGACCGGGACGACGACGCGGTGGCCGGCCTGGTCCGGCAGCTGTACGCGGGCCAGGAGGCGCACGGCACGCGCTGCGCGGTGACGCAGGATGCGTACGAGGGCTCCACCGAGGTGCGGCGGGCCGCGGCCCTGGTGCGGGCACTCGGCGACCCGAGGAAGTGGGGCGGCCCGAAGGCGGTCTACCGGCGCTACGCGTTCCCGCGGCTGCGGCTGGTGCACGCCATCGACGACGCGGTGGCGGCCCTCGGCGACACCTGGCCGACGCCCGCCCCCGGCAGCCCCGAGGCCGGGCAGGACCAGCGGCAGCGGCTGCTGAACGAGCTGGCGCAGCAGCGCTGGCGGCCGAAGAACACCGCGCGGTGGCGCTCGGGCCTGCCGCTGTTCGACATGGCGCACATCCTCCCGGCGAGCCTCGTGACCGTGCTCGCCGCGCTGCTGGCCCGCAGCGAGTGGTACGTGGCGGTCGGTTCCGGTCTCGTCTTCCTGCTGGTGCTGACGGTCCTCAACTACGCCCTGCCGGGGCGGGCGCCGATCTTCCTGTGGCTGCGCCGCGAGAGCCGCTGGTTCATGACGACGACCTTCCTGAGGGCTGCGGACCAGGAGGAGCCCACCGAGGTCTCGCTGCTGCGGCCGGTGCGCTCCTGGAAGGCGATCGCGGCCCGGGCCCACGACGTGGCCGAGGCGCTCACGGCGGGCGGCGACTTCCACCTCCAGCTGTACGTGCTGGCGCTGCGCGAGGACCTGCGGGACAACCACCGCCGCTGGAGCTGGGACCTGCGCGGCTTCAAACGGCCGCGCCCGCCGATGCTGTTCCTGCCCCACGCCGACGACCGCAACGGCGGCATCGAACTGATCCGGGCCATCAGCGACGTCCGCAGCCGGCGCAGCGAGCTCGATCCGCTGCTCGTGGTGGCCGCGGTGCGCACGCACGACGTGCCGCGCCTGGAGCGCAGCGTCGTCCGGACGGCGCCCGCGCCCGAGGCGGCGCCGCCCACGTTCGGCGTCCGGCTGCGCACCTGGTACCGGGAGTGGGGCCGCAACCTGCGCGCCGAGCAGTCGCCCAGCCGGGAACGCTCCGTCCTGCCGTGGGTGATGAAGGTCCCGCTGCCGCACGACCAGCTCGGCCCGGTCGAGGAGGGCCGCCACCATCTGCGGGCCTCCACCCGGCCGACGCCCGCCCGGCTGGTGTGGGCCCTGCACACCCTGGTCCTGGTGATCGCCCTGCTGGCCGCGGGCACCGTCATGCGGGCCGACGCCCTGCACGACCGGTACTGCTCGGCGTCCGTGCTGACCGCCAACCGCGACACCCGGCGCGAGGCGGCACCCGACGGCCGCACGGAGTGCATCGGCGTGGCGACGGACGACGTCCGCTTCGCCGACTGGCTGCCCGCGCCCGAGCCCCGCGACGACGTCAAGGCGCTCACGGCCGACGACCACACCCCCTGGACGGTGGCCGACCTGGAGGACCGCATCGCCCGGCAGAACGAGGACGTCCTCGCCGGCCACGCCGGCAGGTACGTCACCGTCGTCTACGCCGGTCCGCTCAGCGCCGACGCCGCGGCCGGCTCCTCCCTCGTGAAGGGCGCCGAGGAGCTGGCGGGCGTGTACCTGGCGCAGGCCGTCGTCAACGAGAACTCCAGCGTGAAGCTGCGCGTCCTGATCGCCAACGGCGGTGTGGACCTGGGCCACCAGGAGGAGATGGCCGAGGCGATCGCCGCGTACGCCGCCCACGACCCGACCGTGGTGGGGGTCGTCGGCACCGGCCGTGACCTGAAGTCGAGCCGGGCCACGACCCGCACCCTGATGGAGGCCGGCCTGCCGGTCGTCTCCGGCACGAACTCCGCGACCTATCTGCCCCGCGAGTTCGCCAACTGGTTCAGCCTGGCCGCCACGGACGAGTGGCAGACCCGGCAACTCGGTCTGATCGCCGCCCAGTTGCGCACCCCGGGACGGCGGCAGTACGCCCTCGTGCTGGCCCGTGACACGGCGAGGACCGACGACCTCTACACCGACGAGCAGGCGCGCTACGGCCAGCGGATGCTGCGACGGCAGGGCTTCAGCCTGCTCGACCAGCGCCGCTACACCCTGAGGGGCGGCAAGCCCGAACTCCGCTCGCACGCCCAGGAGATCTGCCGGGGCGGGCGGGTCCCCTCCGTGATCTACTTCGCGGGCCGGGTGGAGGACATCGACCCCCTGATGACCCAGCTGGGCACCGAGCCGGGCTGCGCCGGCAAGCCCCTGGCCATCCTCACCGGCGACGACCTGTCCAAGGCCGACTTCGCCGGCGGCGGCCAGTCCGTCGCGCCGAAGGTCACGCTGTACCACGCGGCCCTCGCGGAGCTGCACGAGGCCGCCACCGGAACGGGCTTCTACCTGGACGCCGCCCAGCACCTGCCCGGGATGCGGGGCCGCAGTCTGCGCTACGACAGCCCCGCCCTGGCCAGCGGCCAGACCGCCCTCGCCCACGACGCGACCCGCGCCCTGTTCTGGGCGGCCACCCGCGACGACCGGCCGCAGAGCCGCGCCTCGACCTGGGTGAATCTGCGCAACGTCAAGATCGAGGGGATGGCCACCGGCACCATCGACTTCACGGGCGCCCCGCTGTACGGCGACCGCACCGGGCACAGCATCGTCCTCAAGGAGGTCAGCCGCGCCCCCGACGGCACGTCCGCACCGCACGAGGTGTGCCGGCGCGCCGCGGGAAACACGGCACCCCTCACTCGGAAGGAGTGCCGCATCCGCTGAGCGGCGCCTCAGCCCTCCTCGGGGGCCAGGCGCAGCGCGATCGAGTTGATGCAGTACCGCTGGTCCGTGGGCGTCGGATACCCCTCGCCCGCGAACACGTGCCCGAGGTGCGAGCCGCACCGGGCGCACCGCACCTCGGTCCGCATCATGCCGTGCGAACGGTCCTCGATCAGCTCCACCGCGTCGGTGTCCTTGGGGTCGAAGAACGACGGCCAGCCGCAGTGGGACTCGAATTTCGTGTCCGAGGTGAACAGGTCCGCGCCACAGGCGCGGCAGGAGTAGACGCCCCGGGTCTTGGTGTCGGTGTACTCACCGGTGAAGGCGGGTTCGGTGGCCGCCTGCCGCAGGACCGCGTACTCCCCCGGGGACAGCTCCGCGCGCCACTGCTCGTCCGGCTTCTCCACGTCGTACGGCATGAGCCTCCAGCCCCTCAGTTCGACAGACGGTCCAGGATCAGCGGGCCGAGGTCGGTGACGTCGCCCGCTCCCATGGTGAGAACGAGATCCCCGGGCTTCGCCATTCCCGCGACGACCGACGCGACGTCCGCCTTGTCGTGCACGGGGGTCACGTCCGCGCCCGCGGCCCGGGCCGCCTCGATGATCAGCTCGCTCGTCACACCCGGGATCGGGTCCTCGCGGGCCGGGTAGATGTCCAGCACGATCGAGGCGTCCGCGAGGGCGAGGGACCGGCCCATCTCCTTGCCGAGCTCCTGCGTGCGCGAGAAGAGGTGCGGCTGGAAGACGACCAGGATCCGGGCGTCTCCGGCCGCCGCGCGCATGGCCTCCAGGTCGGCGGTCATCTCGGTGGGGTGGTGCGCGTAGGAGTCGATGACCTGCACGCCCGCGGCCTCGCCCTTCAGCTGGAGCCGCCGCTTGACGCCCGTGTACGCAGCGATCGCCGGGGCCAGCTCGGCCGCCGGGACACCGAGCGCCACGCCCGCCGCCAGCGCGGCGACCGCGTTGTGCGCGTAGTGCCGGCCGGGCACGGAGACGGTGAAGGTCAGCTCCTCACCCTCCAGCACCACGGTGACCTCGCTCTTCAGCCCCTGCGGCACGACGGACAGGACGCGCACGCCGGCGTCCTCGGATTCGCCGTACGTCACCACGGTCACGTCGCGGGCCCGGACGCGGCGCGTGAGCTCCCGCGCGCCCTCGTGGTCGGCGGCGATCACCAGCGTGCCGCCCTCGGCGATCCGGTCCACGAACGTCTCGAACGACTCGTAGATCTCGTCCATGGACGCGTAGTTGGCGTGGTGGTCGAGCTCGACGTTGAGGACGATCGCGACCTCGGGCGCGTACTTGTGGAAGCTGCGGTCCGACTCGTCCGCCTCGGCGACGAAGATCTCGCCCTCGCCGTGCAGCGCGTTGGAGCCGGGCGCGTCCAGGTCGCCGCCGATCGCGTACGAGGGCTTCAGGCCCAGCTCGCTCAGCGACACCGCCAGCATCGACGTGGTGGTCGTCTTGCCGTGCGTCCCGGCGACGGCGATCGGCCGCAGCCCGTCCATCAGCGCGGCGAGCGCGTCGGAGCGGTGCACGACGGGGATGCCCAGCTCGGCCGCGCGGGCCAGCTCGGGGTTGTCCTGCCGGATCGCCGACGACACGACCACACAGCTGGCGTCATCGGCGAGGTGCTCGGCGGCATGCCCGATGTGCACGGTCGCGCCCAGCGCCCGCAGCGCCTCGGCCGTGGCCGACTCCTTGGCGTCGCTGCCCGCCACAGCGGCCCCGCGCTGCGCAAGGATCTTCGCGATCCCCGACATCCCGGCCCCACCGATCCCGATGAAGTGCGGTCGGTCCATGGCGGGAGGAAGGCCGGCTGCCATGTGTGTGTCTCCAAGTTCGGGTGACGAGGGTGAGCGGGGCCAAGCCTATTGCGTGCGCCGGGCTGCCATGCCCATCAGGGGCGCGGGGAACCGCGCGAGCAGCCACGGGCGGCCCGAGCGGCCCGCACCCGACGGACATCACGGCCCGGCATCACGCCTTGCTGTGCGAGAACAGCTTCAGCACCGGCACCCCCACCTTGTGCCGGGCCCGGGAGGCCCAGTCGCGGTGGAAGAACTCCTCCACGTAGTGGGGGTCGGTCAGCACGATGACCTCGTCCGCCCCGACCTCCTGCACCAGGGACTTCAGCGCGTCCAGCGGGTGATCCTCGATCAGCCGCCCCTCCGCCGCACTGCCGGAGGCGCGCAGCGCGGCGAGTGACACCTCCAGGGCCCGCTGCCCCACGGTCAGCGCCTCCTCGCCCTCAGGGGTCTCCCCCTCGCGGACGGCCTCGTCGAGCTCGCCGAGCGCCACGTCGTCGATGGCCCGCAGCAGACGATCAGCCTGCTCACCGCGCGGCTGCAGCAGCACCTGGAAGGAGACCTGCTCCTCGCCGTGCAAGGTGGTGACGAACTCCACGTCGGCGGACGTCAGCGCCTTCTCGATCATCAATACGCTGGTGAACACCAGGCGCCCCTTCTGCTCCGGGGGCCCGTGGCCCCGCTCCTCCGCAGGCCGCGCCGGGCCCTGCGGAAACCATCCTGCCCCGTGTTCGCACGGGTAGTGCCGGACCCAGTGTGCCCTCCGCACACCAAACGGAATGGCACATTCCGATGATGAACGGACCTGCGGCGACCTTGGCCCCGTATCCGGACGAACCAGCCGGTGTGACGGTCCGACCGTCGACACCTTGTACCCCGCGACCGGTGGTTCAGTACGTCAGGCACGCCCGTAGCGCGTGAACAGGAAACCGTCCTCCTCCAGCATCGACACCAGTGCGAAGCGGTGCGGGACCGTGACCGCCGGCCCCCCGGCGATGCGCTGCGCGTCGCCCGCCGTGAGCATCGGGGAGACGGTCAGGCACAGCTCGTCGAGGACACCGGCCGCGACCAGCTGGCCCAGCAGCCGCGGGCCGCCCTCGGTCAGCAACCGGGTGTGGCCGAGGTCGGCGAGGGCCCGGACGGCGCGGGCGGGATCGACACCGATGCCGTCCCCTGCGGTCACCACCGTGGCGCCCGCCTTCCGCGCGGTGGCGACCCGGTCCGGGGCGGCCGCGGCGCCGGTGAGGATCAGGGTGGGCACCAGGGGCGAGGTGAACAGCGGAAGCGAGAAGTCCAGGTCGAGGCCGGCGGTGACCACGGCGATCGCGGGTGCGGGCCGCTGCCCGGCCGCCTCCCGCATCGCCGCGAAGTCCTCCCGCGCGCGGGCCGGCCGGTACCCCTCCTTGCGCACCGTTTCGGCGCCGACGATCACGACGTCCGCGAGCGCCCGCAGGGTGCCGAAGATCCGCATGTCGGTGGCGCTGGAGATGGGCTGCGAACGGCCGTCGTGCTGGGCGGCCCCGTCCAGCGTGGACACCATGTTGGCGCGCAGCCACGGCACCGGGCCTGCGGGCCCCGGCTCGGGGTAGGCGTAGGCGGCGGCCAGTTCGTCCAGACTCCACTCCCGTCCGGCGTCCCCACCGGACCCGCCGCCCGGGGCCGGAGCTGCTGTTTCATCGGTCACAGGGAACAGACGTCGCATGCCGTGCAGTGTTCCACGCCCCGTAGCATGGTGAACCGTGTCCTCTTCCCCCGTCCCCTCCGGAACCGGCCCCATAGCCGACCCGGCCCCGCTGTCCCTGTGCGCCCGCGAGCCGCATGTGCCCGCGGACCGGCTGGTCGCCGAGATGGTGCCGCCGCCGCGGTTCGACTCCGTCCGCTTCAGCACGTACCTCCCCGACCCGAACCAGCCCAGCCAGACGGAGGCCGTCCGGGTCCTGGAGGGTTTCGCGGCGGGCCTCGGCTCCGAGGCGGCCACGGGCTCCGGCAAGCGGCGGCTGTTCGGTTTCGGCAAGGCGGCGAAGAAGGCCCCCGCCGGCCCGCGCGGCGTCTATCTCGACGGCGGCTACGGCGTCGGCAAGACCCACCTGCTCGCGTCCCTGTGGCACGCCACCCCGGCCGAGCCCGCGCTCAAGGCCTTCGGCACGTTCGTGGAGCTGACGAACCTGGTCGGCGCCCTCGGGTTCCAGCAGACGGTCCGGACGCTGTCCGGTCACCGCCTGCTGTGCATCGACGAGTTCGAGCTCGACGACCCGGGCGACACCGTCCTGGTCTCCACGCTCCTCGGCAGACTCGTCGACGCGGGCGTGGCGCTGGCCGCCACCTCCAACACGCTGCCCGGCAAGCTCGGCGAGGGCCGGTTCGCCGCGGCCGACTTCCTGCGTGAGATCCAGGGCCTGTCGGCCCACTTCCGCGCCCTGCGCATCGACGGCGAGGACTACCGCCACCGCGGCCTGCCCGAGGCACCGCCGCCCTACTCCGACGAACAGGTGACGAAGGCGGCGCACGCCACCGAGGGCGCGTCCCTCGACGCGTTCTCGCCCCTCCTGGAGCATCTCGCCCGGGTCCACCCCAGCCGGTACGGCGCTCTGACGGACGGACTGAAGGCCGTGTGCCTCACCGGGGTGCGGCCGGTGCCCGACCAGTCGACGGCCCTCAGGCTCGTCGTCCTCGCGGACCGGCTCTACGACCGCGAGGTGCCCGTGCTCGCCTCGGGCCTGCCCTTCGACCAGCTGTTCAGCGACGAGATGCTGAACGGCGGCTACCGCAAGAAGTACTTCAGGGCCATCTCCCGGCTCACCGCCCTCGCCCGTGACGCGGGCAAGCTGGTGGACGTCCGGTAACCACAACCTTATTACCGCGCCGACCGGACGGTGGGCAGGGCCTGTTCAGGCCAGCCCACCTACGGTTTTCAGGCTCTCTTCAGCTTGAAACGTTAAGTTAACCCTGCAAACGACGTTGCAGGGTTAACGTGTTTCTTGACCAGTCGTTGACCAAGTGTTGGTCAGCACTAGACGTGTCAATCACCTGAAGGGGGGCGCATGTTCCGAGGTACGACGGTACGGACCGTGGTTTCGGTCATCGCCGCCGCCCTGTTCGCCCTCCAGCTCTTCGCACCGACCGCGTCCTTCGCTTCCGCGCATACGCACGGTCAAGCCGAGGCCAACGCTCAGCCCGGTACGAAGCCCTCCGGAAAGTCCTCGCGCCCCGGCCACAAGCTCCTCGGGAAGGCTCTGCGCGACGAGACGGCGACCTGCCGCGCCGGACACCACGGGGACCCGACCGGTCCCCTGCGCACCCGCGACCGGTCCCACACCGCCTCGGCGCCCACGGCGCCCGAACGGCCGCTGCACAGGCACATCCTGCCGACGACACCGGAAGCGGCCGGACCCGCCGCCGCGCATCACCGCACCTCGAGATCCTCGACGTCGCACACCCCGGCGGCACTTCAGGTCTACCGCTGCTGAGCAGCGGAGCGGTTTCCCCCCACCCCTTGTCATGCCCGTCCGACGCGCCCCCACTGCGCGCCAGGAGGAGTCACCACACTCATGCAACCCCTCATCGACAACGCCCGCACCTTCGGACAGCGCCCTGAGGAGTTCGCCCACCTCGCCGAGGGTCAGTCCCCCGACGTCCTGTTCATCACCTGCTCCGACTCCAGGGTCGTACCGGCCCTGATCACGGGCGCCCGTCCCGGCGAGCTCTTCGAGCTGCGCACCGCGGGCAACGTCGTTCCCCCGCACTCCTTCGAGCACCCCACATCGGAGGCGGCCACGATCGAGTACGCCGTGGAGGTCCTCGGCGTCAAGGAGATCGTGGTCTGCGGCCACTCGCACTGCGGCGCCGTGGGCGCGGTGGTCCGGGGCGACGACCTCGCCGCCGTACCGGCGGTGCGTGACTGGCTGGCGCGTGCCGCCGACGAGCCCAAGTGCTCCGACCCGGCCGACCCGACCGTCGCCGAGGCCGTGCAGAACCACGTGCTGACGCAGCTGCTGCGGCTGCGTTCCTACCCGTGCGTCGAAAAGCGCCTCGACGCGGGCGAACTCCATCTGCACGGCTGGTACTACGAGGTCCACACCGGCGTCGTGCGGGAACACCGCGCGGAATCCGACACCTTCGAGACGCTCTGAGGGGCTGGTGACCATGCTGTCGAAGTTCCCTTACCTGAGGCAGGACTTCCTCGCCTCCATCGTCGTCTTCCTGGTCGCCGTACCGCTGTGCGTCGGCGTCGCGGTCGCATCCGGCGTTCCCGCGGAGCTGGGCCTGATCACCGGCATCGTGGGCGGGATCGTCACCGGGCTCATGCGCGGCAGCAGCCTCCAGGTCTCCGGGCCCGCCGCCGGCCTGACCGTGCTGGTCTTCGAGGCCGTCAGCGAGTTCGGGGTGGCCACGCTCGGCGTGATCGTGCTGTTCGCCGGGCTGCTCCAGCTCGCCATGGGCTTCTTCGGGATAGGCCGCTGGTTCAGGGCGATTTCCGTCTCCGTCGTCGAGGGCATGCTCTGCGGAATCGGTCTGGTGATCATCGCCGGGCAGATCTACGCGGCAGCGGGCCTGAAGGCCCCGGAGTCCGGTCTCGGCAAGATCGCGGGCCTGCCCGGGGCGTTCGCCGACGCGCTCGGCAGCACCGAGGCCCTGGCCTCCCTCGCGATCGGCGCGGGCACCATCGCCGTCATCGTGCTGTGGAAGAAGCTGCCGAAGGCGGTTCAGACCGTGCCCGGCGCCCTCGCCGCGGTCATCCTGGCCACGGTCGCCGTGCTCGCCTTCGGCCTGCCGGTCGCCACCGTCCAGGTGGAGGGTCTGCTCGGCGTCATCCAGCCGCCCGGGGCCGAGGCTTTCGGCGAGCTGGCCAACCCGGCCATCTGGGGCACCATCATCGCCTTCGCGCTGATCGCCTCCGCGGAGAGCCTGTTCAGCGCGGCGGCCGTGGACCGGCTGCACGACGGTCCGCGCACCGAGTACAACAAGGAGATGGTCGCCCAGGGCGCGGGCAACACCCTGTGCGGTCTGCTCGGCGCGCTGCCGATGACCGCGGTGATCGTGCGCAGCTCCGCCAACGTCAACGCGGGCGCGAAGACCAAGGCGTCGCGTGTGCTGCACGGCGTGTGGCTGCTGCTGTTCGCCGCCGCGATGCCGTGGGCCCTGGCGCTGATACCGATCCCCGCCCTGGCCGGCATCCTCGTGCACGCCGGCTGGAAGCTGATCCCGTTCAGCCAGATCACGGCGCTGTGGCGGGAGCACAAGGGCGAAGCGCTGATCCTGGTCGTCACCGCGGTGTCGATCGTCGCGGTGAACATGTTCGAGGGCGTGCTCATCGGTCTGGCCCTGTCGGTCGTGAAGACCGCCTGGGAGGCCTCGCACATCAAGCTCGAGATCATCGACAAGGGCGCCGGCCCGATCCAGGCGTACCTGTCCGGCAACGCGACCTTCCTGCGGTTGCCGAAGATCCTCGACAACCTGGAGGGCCTGCCGCAGGACCGCCCGGTCGTGCTGGACCTCTCGGGCCTGCACCACCTCGACCACGCCTGCCGGACGGCCCTGGAGAACTGGGCCGCGCGGCACAGTGCGACGGGCACCGAGCCGGTGAAGGTCACGGAGCCCGTCGGGGCCCCGACGGAGAAGGTCACCGCCGCCTAGCGGACGGCCGACCCACCCGATCCCCGGTCCGGGGCGCGCCGGCTGCGCGCCCCGGACCACTCGCGTCCGCTCCCGTTCCGCCCCGGCCCGCAGGGCGTGGCCCCGCACCGCGATCCGGGCATATCGTTACAGAAGGCGAAGATTTCGGACCTCTGAACGGGGAGGTCGGCATGGTCGAAGAGCTGGTCGGTGTGGTGGTCGCGGCCGGCGCCGGGGCACTGGTGTATCTGGCCTCCGCGGCGCGGGTCGTCAAGCAGTACGAGCGCGGCGTCGTCTTCCGGCTCGGGCGGCTGCACGGGGAGGTGCGGCGGCCCGGCTTCACTCTCGTCGTCCCCGCGGTGGACCGGATGCGCAAGGTCAACCTGCAGATCGTGACCATGCCGATCCCCGCCCAGGAGGGCATCACCCGCGACAACGTGACCGTGCGGGTCGACGCGGTGGTGTACTTCAAGGTCGTGGACCCGGCGGCCGCGATCGTCAACGTCGAGGACTACCGCTTCGCCGTCTCGCAGATGGCGCAGACCTCGCTGCGCTCGATCATCGGCAAGAGCGAGCTGGACGACCTGCTGTCCAACCGGGAGAAGCTCAACCAGGGCCTGGAGCTGATGATCGACAGCCCGGCCGTGGAGTGGGGCGTGACCATCGACCGCGTGGAGATCAAGGACGTCTCCCTGCCGGACACCATGAAGCGTTCCATGGCCCGCCAGGCGGAGGCCGACCGGGAGCGGCGGGCCCGGCTGATCAACGCCGACGCCGAGTACCAGGCCTCCAAGAAGCTGTCCCAGGCCGCCCAGCAGATGGCCGACACGCCCTCGGCGCTCCAGCTCCGGCTGCTGCAGACCGTCATGGCGGTGGCGGCGGAGAAGAACTCCACGCTGGTCCTGCCCATCCCGGTGGAGCTGCTGCGGTTCCTGGAGCGGGGCCAGCAGCCCCCCGCGCAGAGCGCGGGACACGCCGAGGCGGCGGACCGGGCGGAACTGGCGGAGGGCGCCGTCGACCGTACGGAACAGGCCGAAGAGGCCATGGAGCAGCTGCGGCGCGCGGTCGAGCAGTGACCCGCGCTACGCGCGTGGTTCCCGCCGCCCGCACCAGGTGATAGACACAGCGGGATCACAGTTCCTGTCCGCCAGCAGGAAGGTTTCCCCATGACCGCATCCGGTCGCTCCGCCACACGACGTCAGATGCTCGCCGGAACGGGCGCCCTGGGCGTCGGGATCGCGTTCTCCGGCGCCCTGTCCGAACTCTTCGCCGGCACCGCCGCCGCTCAGGGCCTCGGCCGCACCGGCTACGGCCCGCTCGTCCCCGACCCCGAGGGCGTCCTCGACCTGCCGGAGGGGTTCCACTACCGGATCCTCTCCCGCGAGGGGGACGAACTCCGCTCCGGCGAGGGCAAGGTCCCCTCCAACCACGACGGCATGTCGGCCTTCCCGGGCAGAGGCGGCCGTGTCCACCTGGTCCGCAACCACGAGAACCGCGCCAACGGCAAGGTGCCGGTCCCGGCCGTCGAGGGTCTCACCTACGACCCGGCCGCCAAGGGCGGCTGTACGGCGCTGACGCTGGACTCCCACAACCGGGTCCGGTCGGAACGCGTCGCGATCGCCGGTACGGCCGTGAACTGCGCGGGCGGCCCCACCCCTTGGGACACCTGGCTGACCTGCGAGGAGACCGAGGACAAGGCCGGCACCAACGGCTACACCAAGGACCACGGCTTCATCTTCGAGGTCGACCCGGCCGACCCGCACCGCAGCGGGGCCGTGCCGCTGACGGCGATGGGCCGCTTCGCGCACGAGGCGATCGCCGTCGACCCCCGGCGGGGTGTGGTGTACGAGACCGAGGACGCCTTCGAGAAGCCCTTCGGCCTCTTCTACCGCTTTCTGCCGGAGCGCCCGCTGGGCGGACGGGGTTCGCTGCGCGCGGGCGGCCGGCTCCAGGCCATGCGCGTGCCGGGGGTGCCGGACCTGTCCTCCGTCCAGGACGTCGGCGCCGAGTTCGACCGCATCGAGTGGGTGGACGTCCCGGACCCGCAGGCCGCACAGACGCCGATCCGGTTCCAGGACTTCGGCCGCGGGGGCATCACGCACGCCCAGAAGCTGGAGGGCTGCTACTGGGGCGGCCGGTCGGTGTACTTCGTGTCGTCCTTCGCCCGCCGCTCGGACGGTTCGGCCGCCGACCACTTCGGGCAGGTCTGGCGCTACGACCCGGAGCGCCGCCGGCTCACCCTGGTGATCGTGTTCGGCCCGGACACCGATGTGCAGTTGCCGGGCGAGTCGCCGGACAACATCTGCCTGGCGCCCAGCGGCGGACTCATGGTGTGCGAGGACGGCAACGGCGCCCAGCACGTCTTCGGTGTCACCAGGCGGGGCGAGGTCTACGCGATGGCCCGCAACCGGCAGAACATCGGCACCGAGCAGGAGCCCGAGTGGGGCGAGTTCGCCGGGGTGACCTTCTCGCCCGACGGCGACACGATGTACGTCAACTGCTACACGCCCGGCACCACGTTCGCGGTGACGGGCCCCTGGCGCCGCTAGCCGGCGCTCAGTTGCCGGACGGGACGCCGGCGAGACCCGGCGTCCCGCCGAACCAGAGGCACAGGACCTCAAGGGGGCCCGATGACACACAAGGACAGCACCCCGCTGCGGGACCGGCTCCGCCTCCCGCCGGGCCAACCGGTCCACCTGACCCGGTACGACGCCGCCGCCACCCCCGCCGGCCCGGACGGCAAGGCGGCGGGCAGGGCCGCCACGGACCGTGTCGGCGAGCGGCTGGCCGTCCTCCAGGAGCGGCTGTGGGCGGCGAGCACCAAGGGCGACCGGCGCCGGGTCCTGCTGGTCCTGCAGGGCATGGACACCAGCGGCAAGGGCGGCACGGTCAAGCACGTCATCGGCCTGCTCAACCCGTCCGGCTGCCGGATCACCGCGTTCAAGGCGCCCACCGCCGAGGAGCGCGCGCACCCCTTCCTGTGGCGGGTGGAGCAGGCGCTCCCGACCCACGGCGAGCTGGGCATCTTCGACCGCTCCCACTACGAGGACGTGCTGATCGCCCGCGTCCGGGAGCTCGCACCCGCCACCGAGATCGCACGGCGTTACGAGCAGATCAACCGCTTCGAGCGGTTGCTCGCCGACGACGGCGTGACCCTGGTCAAGTGCTTCCTGCACCTCTCCTACGGCGAGCAGCGCCGCCGGCTGCTCAAACGCCTCGACAAGCCGGAGAAGCACTGGAAGTTCGCCGCTTCCGACATCGACGACCGTGCCCTGTGGCCCGCGTTCCAGGAGGCCTACGAGATCGCCCTGGGGCGCTGCGGCACCTCGTACGCGCCCTGGTACCTGGTCCCGGCCGATCACAAGTGGTACCGCAACTGGGCGGTCAGCACCCTGCTCCTGGAGCACTTCGAGGAGCTGGATCCGCGGTATCCGGAGGCGGACTTCGACGTGGACGAGTGCCGCAGACGGCTGCTGGAGCAGCCCTGATCGGTCCGCTCAGGCGGCCAGCAGGGCGTCGATCTGGCCGACGGCCTCCGTCAGGCCCTCCTCCATGCCCATGGCGACCATCTGCTCCATCTGCTCGCGGGAGTCGAACAGGGAGCGCATCTCCATGCGGGTGCCGCCCTCGTGCTCGCTGAGCCGCACCCGCACGGACGTGGTCGGCATGTCGGTCTTGGGCTTGCCGTCGTCGTCGGCGAAACCGTCGGTGAACTCCAGGGCGGTCGGCTCGCTGACCGAGGTGATCCGCCACCAGCCGCGATGCCGGTCGCCCTCCGGGCCGGTCATGAAGTAGGCGATCTCCCCACCGGGGGTCAGGTCGTGCGCCTCCACGGTCGCCGGATAGCTCGGCGGGCCCCACCAGCGCTCCAGCTGCCGGGGGTCGGCCCACAGCCGCCACACCCGCTCGAGCGGGGCGGCGAAGTCGGCGATCAGGGTGAGGGTGAGGTTGTCGAGGTCCTTGTCGACACTGGTGACGCTCATCGTCCGGGTCCTTCCGTCGGGTCGTTCTCTGCGGTTCCGGTGTCCTCGGCGAGCAGCCGGGCCATGCGGTCCACCCGCCCGCGCCACGCCGACTCGAGTGCGTCCAGGGCCTGTCGCGCGCGGCCCACCGCGTCGGGGTCGGTGCGCACGAGCTGCTCCCGTCCGCTGCGCTGCTTGGTGACCAGACCCGCCCGTTCCAGCACCGCGACGTGCTTCTGCACCGCGGCGAAGCTCATCGGGTAGGACTCGGCCAGCCGGGACACCGACAGCTCGCCGCGCACGCAGCGGCGCAGTATGTCCCGGCGCGTGGTGTCGGCCAGGGCGTGGAACAGCCGGTCCACCGTCTCGTCGCTCAGCTCATCTACAACCATTTGGTTGTATGTTAGTCCCGCTCGACCCTTCTGTACAGCGACCCGCCCGACACTGAAGCGGGCGGACCGGGGTACTCGATGCTCCATGGGCGAAAAGCAGCAGGTCAGCAGCTCGTACTGGCTCGAGACCGCGCCGGACGGTCACCACCCGCCGCTGACGGATGACCTGGACGTCGACGTGGCGGTCATCGGCGCCGGGATCGCCGGGCTGTCGACGGCGTGGGAGCTGACACGGGCCGGGCGCAGCGTGGCCGTGCTGGAGGCCGGCCGGGTCGCGGCCGGCGTCACCGGGCACACCACCGCCAAGGTCACGGCCCTGCACACACTGGTCTACGACAAGCTGCGGCGCACCCGGGGCCCCGAGGGCGCGCGGCTGTACGCGCGGTCCCAGGTCGAGGCCATCGAGCACGCGGCCCGGATCGCCGGGGAACTGGGCGTCGACTGTGAGTGGGAGACGAGGAGCGCCTACACCTACGCCCGCGACGAGGGCCGAGTGGAGGAGCTGCGCGCGGAGGCCCGGGCCGCGGCCGAGGCCGGGCTGCCCGCCTCGTTCGTCACGGAGACCGGGCTGCCCTTCCCGGTGGCGGGCGCGGTCCGGGTCACCGGACAGGCCCAGTTCCACCCGCGCAAGTACCTGCTGGCCCTCGCCGCCGACCTGGTGGAGCACGGCGGGCGGATCTACGAGGACACCACCGTTCTCGGCCTGGACGAGGGCGAGCCGTGCCGGGTGTCCACCGCGACGGGGGCGACCGTCCGGGCCCGGGACGTCGTCGTCGCGACGCACTACCCGATCTTCGACCGGGCCCTGCTCTTCGCGCGCCTGTCCACGCGCCGCGAACTGGTGGTCGCCGGGACGATCCCCGCGGAGCAGGACCCGGACGGCATGTTCATCACCCCCGACGAGGAGACCCGCTCGGTGCGCACCGCGCCGTACGAGGGCGACCGGCGGCTGCTCATCGTCACCGGTGAGCACTTCACACCGGGCACGGGCGACCCGCGGGCCCGTTTCGAACGCCTCACCGCCTGGGCCACCGGCCACTTCCCGGACCTGGAGATCACCCACCGCTGGGCCACCCAGGACACCGAACCCACGGACACCGTGCCGATGGTCGGCCCGCTGCACCAGGGAGCCCGGCACGCCTATGTGGCCACCGGCTTCGGCGGCTGGGGCATGACCGGCGGCATCATGGCGGGCCGGCTGCTGAGCGCGCAGATCACGGGCGAGGAGTGCGAGTGGAGCGCGCTGTACGACCCGCGCCGGGTGAAGGCCGCGGTGCGTGAGGCGCCGACGTTCCTCAAGACCCAGGCCAAGGTCGCCGGGCACTTCGTGGGCGACCGGCTGCGCCCTTCCCCGCCGGTGGAGTCCCTGCCGCCCGGCGAGGGCGCCGTGGTCCGCGCCGACGGCCGGCGCCTGGCGGTGTACCGGGACGACGACGGCCGGCTCCACGCCGTCTCCGCCCGCTGCACCCACCTGGGGTGCCTGGTCGACTTCAACGCCGCCGAACGCGCCTGGGAGTGCCCCTGCCACGGCTCCCGTTTCGACACGGACGGCAAGGTGATCCAGGGCCCGGCGACCAAGCCGCTGGAGCAGCACGACCTGTGACGACCGCCCGGGCCTACGCTGGACGTATGAGCGAGGACGACTACTGCCTGATCGACGCGACCAGGCCGCCCGCGGCGGAGGGGCCGCCGTACGCGGAGTGCGTGCTGTGCCGGGAGCCGACGGAGTATCCCGAGTCGTACAAGGGCATCACGCTCTGCCCCGTCTGCGAATGGCAGGAGGCGCAGCGCACCGCCTGCTCAGGGTGATCTGCGGGAGGCCAGCGCACCGGCCAGGGCCAGCGCCCCGGCCGTGACCAGGGCCGCCGCGGCCAGGGGCAGCAGCGGCAGCGGGACGGTGCCCTGCCGCGAGCCGGTGACCAGGCCCTGCACGGCCGCCTGGGCCGGTGAGCCGGTGGCGACCAGAGACAGCAGCGCCGCGAGCAGCAGGGCGAGGACGGCCCGGCCCGGCGACCGCAGCAGGGGCCGGCTGGTGAGCGCGCCGACGGCCGTGCCGAGCAGGGCGCAGGCCAGGGCGGCGAGCAGCCCGGCCCCGCAGGCGGCGGCGAGCGGCACCCGGGTGCGGTGGTCGGAGGCGACCGGATCGCTGAGCAGCGTCACCGCGAGGACCGCGAGCGTGCCGAGCGCCGTCGCGCCGGCCAGGGCCACCAGCAGACAGGCCACATGAGCCCGCGCGGGCCCGGCGGCCGCCGCCACACAGCCCCGTGCCGCGTCCGGCTCGCCCGTGACGCAGATCCGGGCCAGCCACGCCGCGACGGGCAGCAACGCGGCGGCCGTGTAGCCGAGCGAGTCGAGCACGGGCTGCCCGGCCTGGATGCTGACGGCGAGGAAGGCCGCGTACAGCAGGAACGGCGGCAGCCAGCGCTGCGAGCGCATCAGCAGGGCGGCGTGGTAGCGCGTGAGGGCGGTCATCCCTGCCTCCCCGAAGCCGTCGTCCGCGGGGACACGCTCACCACGTGCCAGGGCGGACGGGCCGTCAGCAGGGTGCGCAGCAGGACGTCGGAGTGCGGTGCGGGGACGGTGAGGCGGTAGCCGCCCGGGGCGGTCTCGTCGGCGGAGGCGATGATCCGTCGTACGTCGTCGGGGAGCCGTCCGTCCGGCGGGCCCTGTACGTCGACGGTGACCTGCGGGCCGGACGGGCCCGGCTCGGGTGACGCGCCCTGGACGAGGCCTCCGTCGCGCACGGCGTACGTGGCGTCCGGCAGGCCCGCGAGGCGGCGAGGGTCGTGGTCGACGAAGACCACGGATCCGCCGGCCGCCGTGCGTTCGGCGACGGCGCGCTCCAACTCGGCGCGGGCCTCGGTGTCCAGTCCGGTCCACGCCTCGTCCAGCACCAGCAGCTCCGGCTCCGCCATCAGGGCCTGGGCGACCGCGAGCTTCTGGCTGCTGCCCTTCGACAGCCGGGACATCGGCGTCCCGGCGTACGCGGCGGCGCCGAGGCGCTCCAGCCACTCCCCGGCGGCCCGCACGGCCGCGGAGCGGGTCAGGCCGTGCACGGCGCCGAGGTGGGTGAGATAGCCGGCCGCGGTGAAGGGCAGGGCCGGCGGGAACCGCTCGGGGACGTACGCCGTGCGCGGCCGGCCGGTGACGCGGCCCTCGCTCGGGGCGTCGATGCCGGCGATCAGCCGCAGCAGCGTGGACTTGCCGCTGCCGTTGGCGCCCTCGACACGGACGAGCCGGCCCGGGGCCACCCTCAGGTCGACACCGCGCAGCACCCAGGGGCCGCGCAGACCGTACCGTCGGCCCGCGTTCCGCAGGCACAGGTCGGGTCGCATGGGCCCCATCCTGCACGATCTTCCGACTGGCACACTGGGTTTCGTGAGTGAAGACCCGACGCCCGTGAGCGACAGTCCCTTCCGGTCCGAGCCCTCTTCGCGCGACGAGGCGCCGCAGTTCGTGCTGCCCC
Organism: Streptomyces sp. NPDC012466; assembly: GCF_042955215.1. Classification (NCBI taxonomy): domain Bacteria; kingdom Bacillati; phylum Actinomycetota; class Actinomycetes; order Kitasatosporales; family Streptomycetaceae; genus Streptomyces; species Streptomyces sp. NPDC012466. The sequence goes on from NZ_JBIBEQ010000001.1 coordinate 1,343,282, forward strand.
TGGTCGTGCGGATCGAGCGGGCGGACCCCCCGCCGCGCACGGACGCGCTGGAGACGGCCGCGCGGGCCGTGCTGACGATCCTGGCCGACGAGCGGTCGGCCGGTGAGGGCGAGTGGGCCGGGGCGATGCGGGACTGGCAGGACGCCCGGATCCGCAAGGTGGTGCGGCGGGCGCGCGGCGCCGAGTGGCGGCGGGCCGAGGCGCTGGACGGCATCACGGTCACCGGCAAGTCGGCGGAGGTGCGGGTCTTCCCGCCCGTCCCCCTGGACGGCTGGCCCAAGGACCTGGCCAGGCTCCAGGTGTCCGGCACCGACCTGGACGACCCGGAGCCGCCGGTGGACGCGGACCCGGCCGCTCCCGTGCTGTGGCTGAACCCGGACCTCGGCATGTCGGCCGGGAAGGCGATGGCGCAGGCGGGCCACGCCGCCCAACTGGCCTGGTGGGAGTTGTCCGACGAGGAGCGGACGGCCTGGCGGGAGGCGGGCTTCCCCCTCGCCGTCCGCACGGCCGATGCGGACCGCTGGCCCGGACTGACCGGCAGCGGGCTGCCGTTGGTGCGCGACGCGGGATTCACGGAGATCGCGCCCGGCTCGTGCACGGTGGTGGCGGACCACCCGGCGCTGCGCGAGGAGCCGCACGGGACGAGCGGCCCGGCGTCCACCCGTTCGGAGTAGCCGCGGGCGCGGCGGCCGTGGACGAGTGCTCCAGTGGGGTTACCAGTCGACCCGACCCAGGAGGCAGCCATGTCCAGCGCCGCGCCCCCTCCCCCCGCCCCGCCCCGCCCGCCTCCGACGACCGGATGCCCGGCGGCCCCGGCCCGGGCCACTCCGGTGACCCGTGGGCGGCGGGGGGTCTCGCTCTCGGCGGCATCCTGATGGTCGTCTACGGCCTCTTCGCGGTGCTCCAGGGCATCGCGGCGATCGCCGGCGACGAGGTGTACACGAGCTTCGGCCAGTACTCCTTCGAGTTCGACCTGACCGCGTGGGGCTGGATCCATCTGATCGTCGGTGTGCTGGTGGTGGCCGCCGGGTGCGGCCTGTTCACCGGGGCCGCCTGGGCGCGGGTCGTGAGCGCGATCGTGGTCGGCCTGGCGCTGATCGCGAACTTCCTCTGGCTGCCGTACCAGCCCTTCTGGTCGATCATCATGATCGTGACCGGCCTGTTCGTCCTGTGGTCGGTGTTCAACTACCGCTCCTCCCGCCCGGTGTAGGGCGCCCGGTCAGGAAGTAGGCGGCGGGCGCCGCTCGCGCTCCGCGACCACCGCGTGCATCCGGCGCGTCAGCGCGGTGGCCGCCGCCGTGAGAAAGACGAACGTGTAGACGATCTGCACGACGGTCACCAGGCGGGCCTCCTGCCCGCGCGGGGTGATGTCGCCGTAGCCGACGGTCGCGAGCGTGACGACGGTGAAGTACAGCGCGTCGATGCGAGTGCGCAGGCCGGTGAACTGACCCGGCTGCTGGGCGAGGGCGTAGTACCCGGACGAGAAGACCAGCACGGCCAGGCACATCAGCAGCGAGATCATGATGCCGGACCGGGCCTGCGGCTTCTCCAGCACGATGTCGCGCACGTGGCGCAGCAGCAGCGTGGCGACGAGAGCCAGGCACAGCACGAACAGCGGCCGGCCCAGCCAGGGGCGGTCGGCGCCGAGCCCCTCCAGCGGCAGCAGGAAGTAGGCCGTGCCGACTGCCAGGAGCAGGGCTCCGGCCCCGAGCCGCAGCCGGCGGACGGCGGCCGTCCCGGACTCCGGTTCCCGCTTCCGCGCGGGGCGCTGCGGCTGCTCGCTGCCTTCGGACATGCCTCCGGTCTACGACGTGTCAGGGGCCGGCGCGATCCTTGCGCCTCCGTCGGTGGGGGCGAGAAGCGGGGCGCCGAACCTCAAATGTTGCTCTGAAGGCGGGCCGGGTGGGGTTCGGGCGCGGACGGCTGGGCCATACCCCCCTCACGTTCGAGGAACGGGCCGGGTGGAGGAGGGGACGATGGAGCGACTGGGGACGGGCATCGGGTGGCGGCCGGAGATCGCGGACGCCGTGGAGCGGATGCCGGGGATCGACTGGGTCGAGGCCGTGGCCGAGAACGTCTGCCCCGGGCACCTGCCCGACTCGCTGCGGCGGCTGCGCGAGCGCGGCGTCACCGTGGTGCCGCACGGCGTCTCGCTCGGCCTCGGGGGTGCGGACCGGCCCGACGCGGGCCGGCTGACCGCACTGGCCGAGCGTGCCCAGGCGCTGGGCTCGCCGCTGGTCACCGAGCACATCGCGTTCGTACGGGCGGGCGGATCACTGACGGCGTCCCCGCATCTGGAGGCGGGCCACCTGCTGCCCGTCCCGCGGACCCGGGACGCCCTGGACGTGCTCTGCGAGAACGTGCGCATCGCGCAGGACTCACTGCCGGTGCCGCTGGCGGTGGAGAACATCGCCGCGCTGATCTGCTGGCCGGGCGAGGAGATGACGGAGGGCCAGTTCCTCTACGACCTCGCCGACCGCACGGGTGTCCGTCTCCTGATCGACGTGGCCAACCTGCACACCAACCACGTCAACCGCGGCGAGGACCCGGCCAAGGCCCTCGCCGAGCTCCCCCTGGAGGCCATCGCCTACGTCCACGTCGCCGGCGGTTTCGAACGCGACGGCGTCTGGCACGACAGCCACGCCCACCCCGTTCCCCGGCCGGTCCTCGACATCCTCACGGACCTCGCCTCCCGCGTCTGTCCCGCGGGTGTCCTCCTGGAACGAGACGAGAACTTCCCGGAACCGGCGGAACTCGAGGGCGAGTTGACCTCGATCCGCCGGGCGCTGGAGGCGGGGGCGGTCGAGCGCGTGAAGACGCAGTTCCGCTCGACGGTCCTCGCGGCCGCGGGGCGGGCGCAGGCCGGACGGCGCGACGAGGCGCCGGTGCGGGCCGGCTCCGGGCGGCGGGACGAAGCCGGGCGTGTCGACGGTGGTCTGTTCGCAGGCGCCGGCGCAGGACCGCGGGAAGAGGCCCGGGGCGACGGCGCCGGGCCGCGGGGCCATGAGACCGGGGCGGTCGAGGCGACACGGGGCGCCTTCGGCCTGCCCCACCAACAGGGCGTCGACGGCGCTCGGCAGCGGCTCGGGCTGGCGCAGGCCGCGCTGCTGTCGGCGCTGGTCGCGGGAACGCCCGTGCCCGAGGGGTTCGACCGGACGCGGATCGGCGTACAGGCGCGGGCGCTCGCCGCGAAGCGGGCGGATGTCGTGGCGAAGGTCGCTCCGGAGTTGCCGGTGATCCTCGGGGCCGAGTACCGCACGGCGTTCCTCGGCTACGCCCAGACCCGTCCGATGACCGCCGGTTACCGGCGCGACGCCCTCACCTTCGCCGAGCACCTGCTGTCCACCGGGCACCCCGGGGACACGCAGGCACGGCGGGAGCTGCGGGAGTGGTGGCTGGAACGGTCGGGTCCGACGCCACGCTCCCGCCGCCCGGCCCACCGGTTCGCCCGCGCCACGCGCCGCGTCCTGCTGCGGCGCTGAGGGGAGCACGCCCGGTCCGCGCTCTCACCCGCCGTCGGTACCACGCCCCTCCCCCTCGCCTCGTTCGTGTCCCGGGCGTGACCCGCCGGTGGCAGCGGCCTGCTTCTCCGGCACCGCATCGCCGGCCAGAGTCTCGCCCCGGCCGTCCTGGAGGCCACGGGCTACGTCGACTTCGACGCCGTGGCCCGCGATCTGGCCGGCGACAGCGCTCCCCCGGGCGTCGACCCGGGGCCGGCCGTACCGCCGCCCGCGTCCCCGTCGCCGGACGACACGCTCCCGCCACCCGCCTACAGCCCGCCGCCGGGCTGAAACGGAACGTCACATACCGACAACACTCCGTCCGGATCGTGAACGAGGCATGGTGCTTTCGGGACCGTGTCACATACAAACAACATATGCTCTGGGTTCTTTTCCTGCTGGCGGCCTGGGCCGTGGCCGGTACGGCGTGCACGCGTCTGTGCCTGGCCGCCGTACGCGCCGCGGCCGTGGACACGGACACCGGCCGGGGGCGTGAACTCACGCTGTACGAGGCCGCGTTCCTCTCCGGCGGCCCCCGGCGGGTCGCCGACGTCACCTTGGTCGCCATGGCCCGCCAGCGCCGTCTGCTCCTCGCCCGCACCGGCTGGGCCACGGTCGTCGACCCACGCGGGCGGGACGAGATGGAGCGGTCGGTGATAGGGGCCATCGGCCCCGAGGGGCAGTCCCGCATCGCGCCGGTGCGGGCCACGGCCGCCACGGCGGACGCGGTGCGCGGAATCGCCGAGGGGCTGGAGCGCGCGGGGCTCGCGGTGCCGGACAGCGCCCGTACCACCGTCGCGAGCGCCGTCCGGCAGGTGCGCGGGGCGGCCGTCGCCGTCCTCGGACTGGGCGTGGCCGCGCTGCTGACACCCGCCCCGCCGGACATGCCGCGGCATCTGATCGCCCTGTGGTTCGCGCTGCCGCTCGCCCTGACGCTGAGCTGCCTCGCCGTCGCGCGGGTCGAGATCCACCCCTACTCGCGCTGGGCCTCCCCGGCCGGTCAGCGGCTGCTCGGCGCGCTGACCCGGACCGCGGACGGCGCCGCCGACGACCGTACGTACCTCACCTCGGTGGCCGTACGCGGCGTCCGCGCGATCGGCGAACCGGATCTGCGCGCCGCGTTCACGCACCGCGAGTCGCACGACTGACCGACCGGCGGCGCACACGGGGCATCCGGCCCGACACCGGCGGACAGTGCTTGCCTTCCCGCCGCGCCGAACGAAACATCCCTCTCGTCGCCACCGTGCACCGAAGGGATACGCGATGAGAGCCGCCCTCCTCTGCTCGGCCGCCGGGTCCTTGCTGCTGAGCACCCTCACCGCGGCCCCGGCCACCGAGGACCGGACGGGGGCGGCCGAGATGCGGGGCACCGCCGTGGCCGCCGCCCGTGCGAAGGCGGCCGGTGTCGACTTCGGTCCGTGCCCCGACGCGCAGGACCTGCCCGGCAGCATGCAGTGCGGCACGGTGAACGTCCCGCTGGACTACGCCCGCCCGGACGGCAAGCGGATCGAACTCTCCGTCAGCAGGGCCCGCGCCACACGGAAGGACCCGCACCACGGCACCCACACCGTCCGCAGGCAGGGCGCCCTCCTCTACAACCCCGGCGGGCCGGGCGCCACCGGCCTGTACTTCCCGCTCATCGGCCTGCTCCCCGAGTGGAAACGGATCGCGGCCGCCTACGACCTCGTCGGCTACGCCCCGCGTGGGGTCGGCCGTTCGGCGCCGCTGTCGTGCAGGGACCCGAAGCAGTTCCTCAAAGGGCCCTCGCAGGCGCCGACGCACCCCTCGGAGTCCTACAAGCGGGAGCGCGTCGCGCAGGCGAAGGCGTACGCGCGCGGCTGCGCCGAACGGGCCGGCGACGCGCTGCGGCACTACCACTCACTGAACAACGCCCGGGACCTCGACGTGCTGCGCGCCGCGCTCGGCGAGGAACGGCTGACCTTCATGGGCTCCTCGTACGGCACCTATTTCGGGGCCCTGTACGCGACGCTGTTCCCGGCACACGTACGGCGGATGGTGTTCGACTCGGTGGTCCACCCCGACCCGGCGCGGATCTGGTACCGCAACAACCTCGCCCAGTCGGCGGCGTTCGAGCGTCGCTGGGCGGACTTCCGGGCGTGGATCGCCCGGCACGACGACGTGTACGGGCTGGGCGGGACCGCGCGGGAGGTGCTGCGCGGCTACGAGCGGGCGAGCGCGAAGCTGGCCGCCGAGCCGGCGGGCGGAAAGGTCGGACCGGCTCAGCTGCAGGGCGCGTTCCTCCAAGCCGGGTACTACGACGACCAGTGGCCGCACCGCGCGCACGCGCTGTCCGCATATCTCAAGGGCGATGCGAAGCCGCTGGTCGAGCAGATGGAGCAACACCCGGAAGCGGCCGTCGAGGCGGAGAACTCGCGCGCGGTCTACCTGGCCGTCGAGTGCAACGACGCCCCCTGGCCCACCGACTTCAGGGTGTGGGACCGGGACAACACCCGGCTCGCGCGGGTGGCGCCCTTCGAGACCTGGCACAACGTGTGGACGAACCTGCCGTGCGCGTACTGGCCGGCGCCCCGGCAGCGGCCGCTCGATGTGGCGGCCGGGCCGGGCGAGCTGCCCCCGACGCTGATCCTGGCCGCCGAGCGGGACGCCGCCACGCCCTACGACGGCGCCCTCGAACTCCACGACCGCCTCGCGGGTTCGGTCCTGGTGACGGAGCGGGACGCCGGCGCCCACGGCCTGGCCGGCGGGCCGAACGCCTGCGTCAACGGGCACATGGAGGCGTATCTGCTTCAGGGCCGGCTGCCGGGACGGCGCGCGGAGTGCGCCCCGCACGCCGAGCCGAAGCCGACGGCCCCGGACCGGGCCGGGGCCGTCGGGCGCGGCCGCTGATCAGGCCAGGCCGGCGACCAGCTCGGCGATGTCCTTGCGGCGGCCCGTGTAGAACGGCACCTCCTCGCGGACGTGCCGGCGGGCCTCCGAGGCGCGCAGGTGACGCATGAGGTCGACGATGCGGTACAGCTCGTCGGCCTCGAAGGCGAGGATCCACTCGTAGTCGCCGAGGGAGAACGAGGCGACGGTGTTGGCGCGGACGTCGGGGTAGCCGCGGGCCATCTTGCCGTGGTCGGCCAGCATGCGGCGGCGGTCCTCGTCGGGCAGCAGGTACCAGTCGTAGGAGCGCACGAAGGGGTAGACGCTCACGTAGTCGCGGGGCGTCTCGTCGGCGAGGAACGCCGGGATGTGCGAGCGGTTGAACTCGGCGGGGCGGTGCAGCGCCATGTTCGACCAGACGGGCTCCAGGGCGCGGCCCAGCTGCGTGCGGCGGAAGAGGTTGTACGCCTCCTGCAGCGCGTCGCTGGTCTCCGCGTGCCACCAGATCATGAGGTCGGCGTCGGCGCGCAGGCCCGACACGTCGTAGGTGCCGCGGATCGTCACGTCCTTGGCGGCGAGCTGGTCGAACAGTTCCTGGACCTCGCCGGCGTACCCGGCGCGGTCCTCGGGGAGGACGTCCTTCAGCTTGAAGACGGACCAGAGCGTGTAGCGGATGACCTCGTTGAGGTCCTTGGCCAGCTTGCCCTTGTTCGGGATGCGCTCGGGCGCGGTGCTGGAGGCCGTGGTGGAGGCGTCGTCACTCATGCTCCTCATTCTCCCGCTCCGCCGTGCAGACTCTGCACCGGGTGGGCGGTGAGCTCCTGCACACCGCGCAGGTCACCGTGGATCTGGTCGACGGCGGCGTACGCGCCGGCGATGCACGCCGGGATGCCGACGCCGTCGTACGCGGCGCCGCAGACGGCGAGGCCGGGGAGGCGGGCGAGGTGGTCGCGGATGCGGGCCACGCGCGCGTGGTGGCCGACGGGGTACTGGGGCAGGCCGTCGTCCCAGCGGGTGACGAGGGTGGCGACGGGTGTGGCGTCCAGGCCGGTCGCCGCCTTCAGGTCCCGCCGGGAGACGTCGGCCAGCTCGCCGTCGTCACGCCGGAGGATCTCCGTCTCGCCGTGGCGTCCCACGGAGGTGCGCAGGACGACCAGGTCCGGGTTCTCGTCGGCGATCCAGCCCCACTTCTGCGAGGCGAACGTGGACGCCTTGATGGTGTGCCCGTCGACGGGCGGCACGAGGAAGCCGCTGCCGTCGGGCAGGGCCGCCCCGTCGCGGCGGTAGGCGAGGGTGACCAGGGCCATGGAGGCGTATTCGACTCCGTCGAGCTCCGCGGCGGCCCCGGGGGTCTCGGCGCGCAGCAGCCGGGCGGCGACGGGGGCGGGGGCGGCGACGATCACGGCGTCCGCGAGCCACTCGCGCCCGGCGGAGGCGACGTGCCAGCGGCCCTCGGGGGTGCGACGCAGATCCGTCACCGGTGTCCGCGTGAGGATCTCGCCCCCGCGGGCCCTGACCGAGTCCGCCACCGCGAGGGGCAGGGTGCCGACGCCGCCCCGGATCCCCATGAAGACCGGGCCGGTCTGCCGGGCCGCGGCCGCCTTCGCCTGGAGCTCGCGGACCCCGGCCGTCAGGGAGGTGTGGCTCCGGGCCACCTGGAAGAGCTGCGGGACGGCCGAGCGCATGGAGATGCGGTACGCGTCGCCCGCGTACACCCCGCCCAGCATGGGCTCCAGCAGGCGGTCGACGACCTCGCGGCCGAGGCGCTCCGCCACGTACTCCCCCACCGCCACGTCGTCGCCGACCTCGGTGCGGGGCAGTTCGGCGTCCCGCTCGATGCGGGCGAGGCCCTCCTCGGACAGCACCCCGGCCAGGGCGGAGGCGGTGCCGGGCACTCCCATCACATGCCCCTTGGGGAAGGGGCGCAGGGCGCCGCGGGTCCACAGCGAGGCCGTCGCGGTGGCCGGGGGCTGCAGACGCTCGGCGAGGCCCACCTCGCGCGCGAGTGCCACCGCCTCGGGGCGGCGGGCCAGCATCGACTCGGCGCCGAGGTCCACGCGCGCACCCGCGATCTCCCCGGGCAGCAGCTTGCCGCCGACCCGGCCGGAGGCCTCCAGCACGGTCACCCGCGCCCCGCGCTCCAGCAGCCGGTGTGCGGCGGCCAGCCCCGCGATACCCGCCCCGATGACGACGACCTGCCCTTGAACTTCGCGCATGCCCCCAGCCTCTCAGACCCCGCCGGCACCGCGGCCGCGCCCCGGTGTCCGTCACGAGTCCCGACCGTGACCGCATCGGAACCGTCCAGGGCCAAACGATCGGCGCCGTCCGGGCGTCGAAGAAGCGTCAGCAGAATCGACCCCGGGGGATGCCCGCATGCGCACACGACGATCCGTACGACACCCCGCCCCGGCCCTGGCAGCGCTCCTGCTGGCGGCCGCCGTCGCACTCACCGGGTGCAGCGCCCAGGACGACGGGGCCGGCGGCAGCAGCTCCGCCGACCGCGGCGTCGCCGCCCCCGGGGCGGACGGCAAGGCCGGCTCGGCGGAGGCCGCCCCCGGCGGTGCCGGAAGCGGCGCCAAGGCCACGGCGCCGCCGAAGCTCGCCGCGAGCCACATCATCCGCACGGCCTCCCTGGCCGTGCAGGTCAAGGACGTCCCGAAGGCCCTGGAGCAGGCCCGCGCGGGCGCCGAGAACGCGGGCGGCTACGTCGGCAACGAGACCACCACCCGGGACGCCGAGGGCCATGAGCGCACCCGGGTCGTGCTGCGGGTGCCCGTCGAGAAGTACGACGAGGTCCTCACCGACCTGGAGGGCGCCGGCAAGCTCCTCGACCGCAGCGCGAAGGCCGAGGACGTCACCGACCAGGTGGTCGACGTGGAGAGCCGGATCAGGACGCAGCGCGCCAGCGTGGCCCGGATCCGCGAGCTGATGGACCGGGCCGGCAAGCTCAGCGACGTGGTGACCCTGGAGGGCGAGCTGAGCAGCCGTCAGGCAGACCTGGAGGCGCTGCTCGCCCGGCAGGAGTCCCTGAAGGACCGCACCAGCCTGGCCACCATCACCCTGTCGCTGTCCGAGACCCCGGTGAAGAAGGCGGAGGCCAAGGACGACGACCCGGGGTTCGTCGACGCGCTCGCGGGCGGCTGGAACGCCTTCGTGACGATGCTGCGGTGGCTCGCGGTGGCCTTCGGCGCGGTGCTGCCGTTCGCGGCGGTGGCGGCACTGATCGTGCTGCTGTGGCTGCGTGTCGTACGCCCCCGGCTGCCGCGCCGCCCCGAGCCCGCACCCATGACGACCGCGCTGGGCCCGCTGCCGGCGGCCCGCCCGGCGCCGGAGTCCACACGGCCGCGGACCCCGGGCGAGCAGGACTGAATTGCCGTGCTCCCGTAGCGTGTTCGCATGAACATGAGCCGTACACGGGAGCGACTGGTCGTCATCGGCGGCGACGCCGCGGGCATGTCCGCGGCGTCGCAGGCGCGCCGTCTGAAGGGCCCCGGGGAACTGGAGATCGTGGCGTTCGAACGGGGCCACTTCACGTCGTACTCGGCGTGCGGCATCCCCTACTGGGTCGGCGGCGACGTCACCGGCCGGGACCAGCTCATCGCCCGCACCCCCGAGGAGCACCGCGCCCGGGACATCGACCTGCGGCTGCGCACCGAGGTCACGGAACTCGACCTCGACGGACGGCGGGTACGCGCCCGTGACGCCGGCTCCGGTGAGGAGTACTGGACGTCGTACGACCAGCTCGTGATCGCGACCGGCGCCCGGCCGATCCGGCCGGACATGCCCGGTGTCGACGCGGCCGGGGTGCACGGAGTGCAGACGCTGGACGACGGCCAGGCGCTTCTCGACACCCTGGAACACACGCGAGGCCGCCGGGCGGTGGTCGTCGGGGCCGGTTACATCGGTGTGGAGATGGCCGAGGCGCTCATCAAGCGCGGCTACGAGGTGACGGTCGTCAACCGCGGCAGCGAGCCGATGTCGACCCTCGACCCGGACATGGGCCGCCTGGTGCACGAGGCCATGGAGGGCCTGGGCATCACGATGGTGAACGACGCCGAGGTCACGAAGATCCTCACCGACGACGGGGGCACCTCCCTGCTCGAGCGCAGCCGAGAGCTTGAGGGAGGGCGGGTGCGGGCGGTGGTCACGCAGGACCGCGAGTTCCCCGCGGACGTGGTCGTGCTCGGCATCGGCGTCCGCCCCGAGACGACCCTCGCCCGGGCCGCGGGCCTCCCGCTCGGCCCGCACGGCGGTCTCCTCACCGACCGTTCGATGCGGGTACGCGGCCACGAGAACGTCTGGGCCGGCGGCGACTGCGTCGAGGTCCTCGACCTGGTCTCCGGCCAGGACCGGCACATCCCGCTCGGCACCCACGCCAACAAGCACGGCCAGATCGTCGGCACCAACATCGGCGGCGGTTACGCGACCTTCCCGGGCGTGGTCGGCACCGCGGTCAGCAAGGTCTGCGACCTGGAGATCGCCCGCACGGGCCTGCGCGAGAAGGACGCCCACCGCGTCGGGCTGCGCTTCCACTCGGTCACCATCGAGTCGACCAGCCGCGCGGGCTACTACCCGAACGCCTCCCCCATGACGGTCAAGCTGCTCGCCGAGCACCGCACGGGCCGCCTCCTCGGCGTGCAGATCGTCGGCCGGGAGGGCGCGGGCAAGCGGGTCGACATCGCGGCGGTCGCCCTCACCGCGGGCATGACGGCAGAACAGATGACCATGCTGGACCTCGGTTACGCCCCGCCGTTCTCCCCGGTCTGGGACCCGGTCCTGGTGGCGGCCCGCAAAGCGGCGGCAAAGGTCCGCGGCACCTCGTGACGGGGCGGGTGCCTCAGGGGCGCGGGGAACTGCGCGACGAGCCACGGACGTCGCGCACCCGGCGACGGCCCCGCACCCCTGAGGCGAAGCCCTACGCCGTCCCGACCGTCCCGTTGATCCGGTCGATCGCCTGGCGCGCCTGCTCCGCCGGCGGCCGCGACGGCAGGGAGGACACCGACGCCGAAGCCGTCACCGCCGGGGGCTGCTCCCCGGCCGGCTTCGCGTGCGAGGCCACCCGGGTCGACCGCAGCCGGTGGCTCACCGCCTCCTCCAACGTCACGGGCCGCCGCAACTGGGTGGCCAGCCGCCCCGCCTCCTGGCCGAGGCGGGCCACGTCCTCCCAGGGCAGCCGCACCACCAGCGTCAGCTCCGCCTCGCCGTCGGGCAATGCGTGCATCGCGGGAGTAACTCGGTCGTTCATCGCCTGTTCCTCACGTCGGCCCCGCGACCCGCCTTCCCCGCGCCGCGGGCGGTTGCCGACACATACGCACGCCCGTACGGCCGCGTTCAGCGGTCCGGCCGATCGGGCTTTCGCCTCAGCGCAGGGTCCGCGTGTGCACGTGCTCCACGAGCCGCGTCAGCGCGTCCGGGTCCGTGGACGGCATGACGCCGTGGCCGAGGTTGAAGATGTGCCCCTCGAGGTCCTTCGCCGCGTCCAGGACTTCGAGGGTCTTGGCCTCGACGGCCTGGGTCGGGGCGAACAGCACGGTCGGGTCGAGGTTGCCCTGGAGTGCCTTGCCGGGGCCGACCCGGCGGGCCGCCTCGTCCATCGGGACCCGCCAGTCGACGCCGACGACGTCCGCGCCGGCCTCGCCCATGAGACCCAGCAGCTCGCCGGTGCCGACGCCGAAGTGGATGCGCGGCACGCCGTAGCCGGCCACGGCGTCGAAGACCTTCGCCGACGCGGGCAGCACCGAGCGGCGGTAGTCGACGGGGGCCAGCGCGCCGGCCCACGAGTCGAACAGCTGTACCGCCGAGGCACCGGCCTCGATCTGCACCTTCAGGAACGCGGCGGTGATGTCCGCGAGGCGGTCGAGCAGGTCGGCCCACAACTCGGGGTCGCCGTACATCATCGCCTTGGCGTTCTCGTACGTGCGGGACGGGCCGCCCTCGACGAGGTAGCTGGCGAGGGTGAAGGGGGCGCCGGCGAAGCCGATGAGGGGGGTGGCGCCGAGCTCACGGGTGAGCAGGCCGATGGCCTCGGTGACGTAGGAGACGTCCTCGGGGGCCAGGTCTCGCAGCTGCGCCAGGTCCGCGCGGGTGCGGATGGGGTGCTCGACGACCGGGCCGACGCCGGGCTTGATGTCGAGGTCGACGCCGATGGCCTTGAGCGGGACGACGATGTCGCTGAAGTAGATCGCCGCGTCCACGCCGTGCCGGCGCACCGGCTGGAGGGTGATCTCGGTGACCAGCTCGGGCCGCATGCAGGACTCGAGCATCGGAATGCCCTCGCGCACCTTGCGGTACTCCGGCAGTGAGCGCCCGGCCTGCCGCATGAACCACACCGGCGTGTGCGGCACGGGCTCGCGCCGGCAGGCCTTGAGGAAGGCGGATTCGTACGGGGCGGACGGCTGCTGGGCCCGAGGGGCGTCGTTGGCACTCACGGGGCCAAGTTTCGCACGCTGCCGTACAGCGCGATCCAGCCCCTGGAGAGGCGCGGGGTGTCTAGCCCGGCACCCGGGCTCCGGTCCCCGTAATCTTCCCGCATGGCTGCGGCTCAGGGACGACTGTCGGACGGCGCTGGCGGAATGGACGAAGCGAAGGACACCGAGAACGACCGGCGGGAGGCGGACTCCGCCCCGCTGCCCTTCCGGGCCGCCGTCGACGCGCTGAGGGCGGCGCGGCTGCGGCCCCAGATCGAGGTCGAGCCGACGCCCCCGCCGAAGCGGCTCGCCCCCTACTCCTACGCGCTGGAGGCCGCGGTCGTCGACGGCGACCAGGACCTGGCCGACGGCCGCCTGGTGCTGCTGCACGACCCGGCCGGGCACGATGCCTGGCGGGGCACGTTCCGGCTCGTGACGCTGGTGCGCGCGGAGCTGGAGCCGGAGATGGCGGCGGACCCGCTGCTGCCGGAGGTGTGCTGGTCCTGGCTGACCGGCGCGCTCCAGACGCGCGGACTGACGTACGGGGAGCCGAGCGGCACCGTCACGCGCGCGAGCTCCCACTACTTCGGCGGGCTGTCCGCGCGCCCGGCCGCCTCGCAGATCGAGATCCGCGCGTCGTGGACGCCGCGCGAGGGCCTGGGCGGGGTACCGGACACGGCCGCCCATCTCGCGTCCTGGTGCGATCTGCTCGCCCAGATCGCCGGGCTGCCCCCGGCCGGGCCCGGGGACGCGTCGATCGTGACGCTGCCCCAGCGGCGAGGGCCGCAGTCCCGCTGATCCACCCCTGGCCGCCCCGCACTGATCGATCTTGTGCGGGGCGGTCAACCATGTCCTGCCGACGATCACACCTGCGTCCCCCTCTTGGCCGAATCACTTTGTCGATACGGCCACTTTCGACCGCGTAGCGACGCAGACCGAAACCGTTCGACCTTCGAATGATCGACCGCGTGTCCGAATTGCACGGATTGTTATCACCGAATCGTGATCATTCTCTAAAGGCGGACGGGTTCGGTGCCGAAGACGACTGTGACCTTGAAAGCACGGTTCGTCCCGGCTTCACCCCCACGAGCCGGCCCCGTCCCGCACCCCAGGAGGCCTGGTGTCCGTTCTCCTCGAGCAGCCCGCAAGCCTGGTCGCCTACCGCCCGAACAAGCCGACCGCCATGGTGGTCGTGGCCGACCCGCGCGTCCGCTCCACCGTCACCCGCCATCTGTGGGCGCTCGGTGTGCGCGATGTCATCGAGGCCTCGTCCATCGCGGAGGCTCGTCCCCGCATCGGCAACCCCCGCGACATCTGTGTCGCCGACGTCCACCTGCCGGATGGCTCCGGCCTCACCCTGCTGTCGGAGACCCGCGCCGCGGGCTGGCCCAACGGGCTCGCCCTCTCCGCCGCCGACGACATCGGCGCCGTGCGCAACGCACTCGCCGGCGGGGTGAAGGGTTACGTCGTCACCGGCACCCGTACCAACGTCGGACTCCCCACCCGCCCGGGCGCCGCCCCCATCGGCGCCGCCGCCGCCCGTCTGCACCGCCGCCCCCCGGGTGCCCCGAGCCACCCGGGCGGCTACCGCGAACTGTCCGGCCGTGAGGTCGAGGTGCTGCGGCTGGTCGCCGAAGGCCAGTCGAACAAGGCGATCGGCGTCTCGATGGGACTGTCCGCCCTGACCGTCAAGAGCCACCTCGCCCGCATCGCCCGCAAGCTCGGCACGGGCGACCGCGCCGGCATGGTCGCGGTGGCGCTGCGGACCGGGATCATCCACTGACCCGCTCCGCCGTGACCTCCCGTGATCATTCGTTCACGTGAACGGGATCGGGCTCCGGCCCCGTTCGCGTCACGCACGGTTCGCGAACCCGCTGCTTCCCCGACATGACTGGTTTGCGACCCTGGGCCGCCCGCCGACGGAACGTTCCGTCGGCGGGCGCTGTCCATACATGGATACCCTTGACAGGTGACCGACGCCCACGACACCGCAGCAGACAGCTCACTGCGAACCACCGGAGGCGCTCCTCCGGACGACGGCGGATCTTCTGCTACGGAGGCGCCGACCCCTCTGCTGGAGCCGCGTGAGGGCATTCCGCCCGTCATCGCGGACGAGACCGCCCTGGCCCGGGTGATCGCCGCCTTCGAGGCGGGATCCGGGCCCGTCGCCGTCGACGCCGAGCGCGCGTCCGGCTACCGCTACGGGCAGCGCGCCTACCTCGTGCAGCTGCGCCGCGAGGGCGCCGGAACGGCCCTGATCGACCCCGTGGCCTGCCCCGACCTGTCCGCCCTCGGAGACGCCCTGTCCGGCGTCGAGTGGGTGCTGCACGCCGCCACCCAGGACCTGCCCTGCCTGCGCGAGATAGGCATGGTGCCGACGCGGCTGTTCGACACGGAGCTGGCCGGGCGGCTCGCCGGGTTCCCCCGGGTCGGCCTCGGCGCGATGGTCGAGAGCGTGCTGGGCTTCGTCCTGGAGAAGGGCCACTCCGCCGTCGACTGGTCGACCCGGCCCCTGCCCGAGCCCTGGCTGCGGTACGCGGCGCTGGACGTCGAGCTGCTCGTCGACCTGCGCGACGCGCTGGAGAAGGAGCTGGACCGGCAGGGCAAGCTGGACTGGGCCCGCCAGGAGTTCGACGCGATCGCCTCGGCTCCGCCGCCCGAGCCCCGCAAGGACCCGTGGCGGCGTACGTCCGGCATGCACAAGGTGCGCCGGCGGCGGCAGCTGGCCGTCGTACGGGAGCTGTGGCAGACCCGGGACCGGATCGCGCAGCGGCGGGACGTGTCGCCGGGCAAGGTGCTCGGGGACGCGGCCATCGTGGAGGCCGCGCTGGCGCTTCCGGCCAATGTGCACGCGCTGTCCGCGCTGAACGGTTTCGGCCACCGCGTGGGCAAGCGGCAGCTGGAGCAGTGGCAGGCGGCGGTGGACCGGGCGAAGGCGCTGAGCGAGGCGCAGCTGCCGCAGCCGGGGCAGCCCGTGACCGGGCCCCCGCCGCCGCGTGCCTGGGCCGACAAGGACCCCGCGGCCGCGGCGCGATTGTCCGCGGCCCGGGCCGGGGTGTCGGCGCTGGCCGAGCAGCTCGCCATGCCGCAGGAGAATCTGATCACGCCGGACACGGTGCGGCGGGTGTGCTGGGAGCCGCCGGCGGTGGTGGACGCCGAATCGGTGGCGGCCGCTCTGGCCGGTCATGGTGCGCGGCCGTGGCAGGTGGAGCAGGTGACGCCGGTGCTGGTGGAGGCCCTGTCCCCGAAGGAGGCCTGAGGAAGGCCGGCTACTTCGTGGCCCCCCGGGTGAAACCGTTGTAGATGAACCGCTGGAGGAACAGGAAGACGACCAGAGTGGGGACGATGACGAGGATCGCTCCCGCCGAGATCGTCTCCCAGTGGGCGCCGAACGGTCCCTTGAAGCGGAACAGCGACGTCGAGATCACGCCAAGATCTTCGGAGGGCAGGTAGAGGAAGGGGATGTAGAAGTCGTTGTAGACGGTGATCCCCTTCACGATCACGACCGTCGCGATCGCCGGTTTCAGCAGCGGGAAGATGACCTTGCGGTAGACCGTGAAGGCGTTGGCCCCGTCGATGCGGGCCGACTCGTCCAGGGAGACCGGAATCGACCGGACGAACTGCAGGAAGATGTAGATCGAGACGATGTCCGTGCCCATGTAGAGGGCGATCGGCGCCCAGAGGCTGTCGAACATGCCGAAGCTGTTCACGATCTGGAAGGTGGCCACCTGGGTGGTCACTCCGGGGACCAGCGCGGCGATGAGGAACAGGGCCAGGACCGACGTGCGGAGGCGGAACCGGAAGCGGTCGATGGCGTAGGCCGTCATCGAGCCGATGAGGACGGTGCCGCCGATGGCCACGACCAGGATGATCGCGGTGTTGGCGAACGCCGAGAGCATCCGGCCGTCCTGGAACGCCGTCACGTAGTTGTGGAAGTTGAACGGGTCGTCGGGCAGCGCGAGCGCTCCGCTGCCGTCCGCCATCTCCCGCTCGGACTTGAGGGAGGTCAGGAGCACGGCGGCCAGCGGGAGCAGGACCACCGCGGTCGCGGCGATCAGCGACAGGTACACGAGGACGCGGGTCACCGCGCGGCGTGTCATACGAGGTCCACCTTGTCGTCGGGGGCGAGGCGCCGCTGCACCCAGGTCACCGCCAGGACGATCAGCAGCAGCACGACCGCGGCCGCCGAGGCGAGGCCCGTCTTGTCGAACTGGAAGGCCAGCTTCACGGTCTGGATCACGAACGTCTCGGTGCCGGTCGCGCCGCCGGTCATGATGTACGGGATCTCGAAGACCGACAGGGAGCCCGAGATCGACAGGATCACCGTCAGGGACAGGACCGGCTTGATGCCCGGCGCGATGATGTGGCGGAACTGGTGCCAGCGGTTCGCGCCGTCCAGCTCGGCCGCCTCGTACAGTTCCCCCGGGACCGACTGGATCGCCCCCAGGAAGAGGACGAAGTTCAGGCCCAGGTAGCGCCAGACGGAGACCGCCGCGAGGGACGTGTTCGCCGAGGTGGGGCTCCCCAGCCACGCTCGGTCCGTCTCCACTCCGAGCAGGCTCAGCACCGAGTCGAGGGTGCCGCCGTCCTGGAAGAAGTAGAGGAAGACGAACCCGATCGCCACGCCGTTGATCAGGTACGGGAAGAACAGCACGCCCTTGAAGAAGTTCCGGAAGCGGACGTTGAAGCTGAGGATCGTGGCGAAGTAGAGCGCGGCCACGATCTGGAACGCCGAGGCCGCCAGGTAGTAGCCGCTGACCCAGAAGACCTCGAACAGCTCGGAGCGGGTGAAGAGTTCGGCGTAGTTCTCGGTGCCCGTGTAGCGCAGCTCGGGGCTCACCCCGTCCCAGTCGGTGAAGCTGTACGCGACCATGTTGGCGATCGGCGCGTAGGTGAAGACGATCAGCAGGGCGAGCGGGGCGAGCAGGAAGAGCCAGGGGGTGGCCCCGCGCCACAGACGGGCCGGGCGCGGGGCGGGGGCCGGTGCGGGGGCGGCCGCTCCCGCGGTGGCCTTGACGGCCGCCGTCTCGGTCGTGCCCCTCATCAGTACCCCAGCGACTTCTGGGTCTCGGTCCACTTCTCACCGAGGCCGTCCAGGTAGTCGTCCGGGTCGCCCTTCCTGGCGCCGCGGGCCATGTCCACGAGTTCCTGGCGGTAGTCGGGCTTGTTGATGCCGACCTCGGACTGGTTCTCGATGGTCTTCACCTCGGCGCCCTTGCTGTCGTCGAGTTCGAGGAGCTTGACGCCCGCCTCCTCGTACGGCTTCAGGACGTCGGGCAGCGGGGCGTACTTCAGCGGGGAGAGCGCCAGGTTGTCCCGGGCGTAGCCGGACTTCTCGGTGAACCAGTCGATCCAGGCCCGGGCGGCTTCCTTGTGCTCGGAGTGGATGTTGACGGCCTGGTTGTAGTCGGGTGACGTGACCGCGCAGAAGCTGCCGTCCTTCTGTGCGGGGAAGGGCATGAACCCGATGTCGTCCGGGTCGGTGCCGGCCTGCTTCGCCGCGCCCTGCATCTGGATGACCGCCCAGGAGCCGAGCCACATGGTGGCGATCTCGCCCTTGGCCAGCTTGGGCTTGGACGCCTCCCAGTTGGTGGTCGTCGGGTCCTTCTCGATGAGCCCTTCGTGCACGATGTCGTACAGCAGTGTGTCGGCCACCCGCAGGTCGGCGCCCTCGGCCCAGGGATTGCCCTCGGCCAGCCTGGTGGTCGCCTGCTCGTCGCAGCTGACCGAGCCGTTGACCCCCGTCCACTGACTGAGCGGCCACTTGTCCTTGAAGTTGGTGTAGTAGGGGACCGCGTCGGTCTTCGACTTGATCGCCTTGAGCCCGGCGAGGAACGCGGCCGGTGTCGTGGGCCAGTCGGTGACCCCGGCCTCGCTCCACACCTTCTTGTTGTAGATGAACCCGGGGACCGCGCCGAGCGGGCTCTGGCCGTAGACCTTGCCGCCGACGGCGGTGAAGTCCGTGAAGCGGTACTTCTTGCTCCGCTCCTCCTGGCTGCCGAGCGAGGCGAAGAACCGGGGGTAGTCCTTCTTCTGGATCACCGCGGGGATCATGAGGACGTCGCCGTAGTTCTCCGTGTTCATACGGATCTTGACTTCGCCCTCGTAGTCGGTGATGCCGTCGAACTCGACCTTCACCTTCGGGTACGTCTTGTTGAACTCGGCGGCGTACTTCTTCAGCGTCCCGTCCTGCACGAGGTCGGTCCGGTGGGTGAGGACGGTGATGGTCCCGTCGACCTTGGAGGGATCGCCGGGCGCCTCGGCGTCGGCGCCCTTCGAGGAGCCTCCGCTGCCGGTGCAGCCGGAGGCGAGCAGGGCGGCGCCCGCGGCGAGGGCGAGGAGGGTACGGCGGTTCATGTGCATCAGCTCCGTTCGCGGAGGGGAACTCGGGACGGACGAGCACGTGCGGTATGGCTGGTTCGGAACTCTGACAGCGTGCACTCAACCGGTAAAGTCCCAATCCCGCCAACGATGCGAAACCGACACTCGACTCTTCACTGAACCGGTTAAGGGAGTGCGCATGCTGGAGGCCACACCGCTCGGCGAGGGATGGATCCTGCGGCACGACGCGGACACGCTGCCGGCCACCGTGCCGGGCTGCGTGCACACCGATCTGATGGCGGCCGGGGTGATCCCGGACCCGTTCCTCGGCCGCAACGAGGCCGAGGTGGCGTGGGTGGGGCGCCGCGACTGGACGTACGAGCGGGAGATCGGCGGCTCCCCGGGGCAGGAGCAGACCGACCTGGTCTTCGACGGGCTCGACACCGTCGCCGAGATCTCCCTGGACGGGCGGCCGCTGGGGAAGGTGCGCAACATGCACCGCTCGTACCGGTTCGACGTGACGGGCCTGTCCGGGCGGCTGTCCGTGCGGTTCGTCTCCGCCTACGCCGAGGCCGAGGCCGTGCGGAGCCGGCTGGGCGAACGGCCCGCCGCCTACGCCGAGCCCTACCAGTACCTGCGCAAGATGGCCTGCTCCTTCGGCTGGGACTGGGGGCCGACCCTGGTGACGGCCGGGATCTGGCGGCCGGTGCGCCTGGAGCACTGGTCGACGGCCCGGATCGCCCGGGTGCGCCCGCTGATCACCGTCGAGGAGGGCACGGGCGTCGTCGAGCTGGCCGTCGACGTCGAGCGGACCCGGGTGGAGGCACCGCTCGCCGTGGAGGCGACCGTCGCGGGGGTGCGGGCGCGGGCGGAGATCGAGGGGGCGGGCGGGACCGTACGGCTGCGGGTGCCGGACGCGCGACTCTGGTGGCCGCGCGGGTACGGCGAACAGCCGCTCTACGACATCGAGTTGCGGCTGCTGCACGGCGAGGACGACCTGGACGTGTGGCGGCGGCGGATCGGTTTCCGCAGCGTGGAGCTGGACCGGCGGCCCGATGCGCACGGCACCGGCTTCACCCTCGTCGTCAACGGCGAGCGGCTCTTCGCGCGGGGCGTCAACTGGATCCCCGACGACGTCTTCCCGTCCCGCATCACCCGCGAGCGCTACCGGCAGCGGCTGGAGCAGGCGGCCGCCGCGGGCGTGGACCTCGTGCGGATCTGGGGCGGTGGGATCTACGAGAGCGAGGACTTCTACGACGCCTGCGACGAACTCGGCCTGCTGGTCTGGCAGGACTTCCCGTTCGCGTGCGCGGCCTACCCGGAGGAACAGCCGCTGCGCGGCGAGGTGGAGGCCGAGGCCCGGGAGAACGTCGTACGGCTGATGCCGCATCCCTCGCTCGTGCTGTGGAACGGCAACAACGAAAACCTGTGGGGCTTCCGGGACTGGGAGTGGGAGCCGCGGCTGGCCGGGGACTCCTGGGGCGAGGGCTATTACCTGGGCCTCCTGCCGCGCGTGGTGGCCGAGTCGGACCCGACCCGGCCGTACACCGCGGGGAGCCCCTGGTCCGGGTCCTGGCGGCACCACCCGAACGACCCGGCGCACGGCACCCACCACTCGTGGGAGGTGTGGAACCGGGAGGACTACGCGGACTACCGGCTCAGCGTGCCCCGGTTCGTCGCCGAGTTCGGCTGGCAGGCGCCTCCCGCGTACACCACCCTGCGCCGCGCCCTGCCCGGGGAGGAGCTCGCGCCGGACTCCCCCGGCATGCTGCACCACCAGAAGGCGGACGACGGCAACGGCAAGCTGGAGCGGGGACTCGGGCGGCATTTCGCTCTGCCGGAGGGGGACTTCGACCGGTGGCACTACCTCATGCAGCTCAACCAGGCGCGGGCGGTCGCGGCCGGGATCGAGCACTGGCGTGCGCACTGGCCGGTGTGCGCGGGCACGATCGTCTGGCAGCTCAACGACTGCTGGCCGGTGACGTCCTGGGCGGCGATCGACGGGGACGGCCGGGAGAAGCCGCTGTACCACGAGCTGAAGCGGTTGTACGCGGACCGGCTGCTGACGATCCGGGCGGGGGACGGCGGGCTGGAGCTGGCCGCCGTCAACCAGGGAGCGGACGACTGGCGGGACACACTGACCCTGCGGCGGCTTTCCGTCGAGGGCGAGGTGCTGGGGCGGGCGGACGGGGAACTGCTGGCCGGGAAGCGGACCGTGGGGCGTGTCGACGTGCCGCGCGAGCTGACGCCCGCCGGGCCGAAGGAGTTCCTGGTCGCCGACGTGGGCGGGCTGCGGGCGGTGCACTTCCCCGTGCCCGACCGCGACGTCCCCTATCCCGCCCCGCGGTTCGACGTCGCGCTCACTCCGGGCGGCATCACGGTGACCGCCCGCACCCTGGTCCGGGACCTGCTCCTCCAGGCCGACCGGCTGGAGCCGGGGGCGCGGGCCGACCGGGGCCGGGTCACGCTGCTGCCGGGCGAAGAGGTGACCATCGGGGTCCGCGGCTGGAAGACTCCGGACGCGGAGACCGCTCGTTCTGCCCTGTACTGCGTGGAGCCCACCCGATGACGGCAACGCCGACCCCTCGCGTCACCATCAAGGACGTCGCCGCGCGCGCCGGTGTGTCCAAGGGTGCCGTGTCCCTCGCGTTCAACCACAAGCCCGGGCTGTCGGAGGCCACCCGGGACCGGATCTTCCGGGCGGCGCGGGAGCTGGGCTGGGCGCCGAGCCTCACGGCACGGACGCTGGCCGGATCGCGGGTGGACGTGGTCGGGCTGGCCGTGTGCCGGCCGGCGCGGGTGCTCGGACTGGAGCCCTGGTACATGGAGTTCGTCTCGGGCGTGCAGAGCGTGCTGACCGAGCACTCCAGTTCGCTGCTGCTGCGGCTCGTGCGGAACATGGACGAGGAGGTGGCCGTCCAGGAGGCGTGGTGGCGGGGGCGGCAGATCGGCGGGTCGATCCTCGTCGACTTCCGGGCCGACGACCCCCGCTCGGCCCTGGCGGAGCGCCTGGGGATGCCGGTGGTCGCCGTCGGGCACCCCTCGCTGACCGGGGGGCTCACGTCGGTGTGGACCGACGACGCCACGGCCGTGACGGAGGCGGTGCGGTATCTGGCCGCGCTCGGGCACCGGCGGATCGCCCGGGTGGGCGGGGCGGCGGAGCTCGGTCACACGACGATCCGGACGGCGGCGTTCGACGAGGCGGCCGGGGCACTCGCACTGGCCGGGGCGTGGCAGGTCGCGACGGACTTCTCGGGCGACGCGGGGGCGCGGGCGACACGGTCGCTGCTGACGGCGTCGCCCGCCGACCGGCCGACGGCGATCGTTTACGACAACGACATCATGGCGGTGGCGGGGCTGTCGGTGGCGGCGGAGATGGGGCTGCGGGTGCCTCAGGACGTGTCGCTGCTGGCCTGGGACGACTCGCAGCTGTGCCGGCTGACGCACCCGACCCTGTCGGCGATGAGCCATGACGTGCACGGGTTCGGGGCGGAGGTGGCCCGGACGCTGTTCTCGGTGATCACCGGGGGCCAGGCCGGATCGCATCCGGTGCCCACTCCCGTGCTGACCCCGCGGGGCTCCACGGCACCGCCGAAGGTGTGACCTTCACCGCTCCCCCTGTCAGGACTGTGCAGCTACGTTACTCATAAGTAGCATGGGGCCTGAGCGCGCGCTCAGCGCATCGCAGCAGCAATGCAGATCCTGACCCTGGAGGAGAGCCATCGTGCCTCGTACCGTCAGGGACGTCGTCTTCGTCGACGGCGTCCGCACCCCGTTCGGCAAGGCGGGCCCGAAGGGCATCTACCACGAGACCCGTGCCGACGACCTCGTCGTGAAGGCGATCCGGGAGCTGCTGCGCCGCAACCCCGGACTCGACCCCAAGAAGATCGACGAGGTCGCCATCGCCGCGACCACGCAGATCGGTGACCAGGGCCTGACCATCGGCCGCACCGCCGGGATCCTCGCCGGTCTCCCGCAGTCCGTGCCGGGCTACTCCATCGACCGCATGTGCGCCGGCGCCCTGACGGCCGTCACCTCGGTCGCCGGTTCCGTCGCCTTCGGCGCCTACGACATCGCCATCGCGGGCGGTGTCGAGCACATGGGCCGCCACCCGATGGGCGAGGGCGTGGACCCGAACCCGCGGTTCGTCTCCGAGAAGCTGGTCGACGAGTCGGCCCTCTTCATGGGCATGACCGCGGAGAACCTGCACGACCGTTACCCGCAGATCACCAAGCTGCGCGCCGACGAGTACGCCGTGCGCTCCCAGGAGAAGGCCGCCAAGGCGTACGCCAACGGCAAGATCCAGGCCGACCTGGTGCCGGTCTCGGTACGCCGCACCTCCCCCGAGGCCGGTGAGACGGGCTGGGGCCTGGTCACCGCCGACGAGCCGATGCGCCCGGGCACGACCCTGGAGAACCTCTCCGGCCTGAAGACCCCGTTCCGTGTGCACGGCCGGGTCACCGCCGGTAACGCGGCCGGTCTGAACGACGGCGCCACCGCCTCGCTCATCGCCTCCGAGGACTTCGCGCGGGAGCACGACCTCCCCGTCAAGATGCGCCTGGTCTCCTACTCCTTCGCGGGCGTCGAGCCGGAGGTCATGGGCTACGGTCCGATCCCGGCGACGGAGAAGGCGCTGGCCCAGGCCGGTCTGTCGATCTCCGACATCGGCCTGTTCGAGATCAACGAGGCCTTCGCCGTCCAGGTGCTGGCCTTCCTCGACCACTACGGCATCGCCGACGACGACGAGCGCGTCAACCAGTACGGCGGCGCCATCGCCTTCGGCCACCCGCTGGCCTCCTCCGGCGTCCGTCTGATGACGCAGCTGGCGCGCCAGTTCGAGGAGCAGCCGCACGTCCGCTACGGCCTGACCACCATGTGCGTCGGCTTCGGCATGGGCGCGACGGTCATCTGGGAGAACCCGCACTTCGAGGGGGACAAGTGAGCACCACCGCCGAGCTTCTGAAGCAGGCTTCCGAACTGTTCCCGGACGAGGTCGTCACGAGTGCGCACGTACGCCACTTCGACCTCCCGCTGGGTGCCGGGCGCTTCGCCCTGATCACCCTGGACAACGGCCACGACCACACCAAGCCGACCACCTTCGGCCCGGCCTCGCTGGCGAACCTGAACACCGCCATCGACCAGGTCGAGAAGGAGGCGGCGGACGGCGAGATCATCGGCGTCGGCATCACCGGCAAGCCGTTCATCTTCGCGGTCGGCGCCGACCTCAAGGGCGTGGAGATCCTCAAGGAGTACGAGCACGCGCTCGCCATCGGCAAGGGCGGCCACGAGGTCTTCAAGCGGCTGTCGAAGCTGGCCGTGCCGACCTTCGCGTACTACAACGGCGCCGCGATGGGCGGCGGTGTCGAGGTCGGTCTGCACTGCACCTACCGCACCGTCTCCGCGGCCCTCCCGGCGTTCTCCCTGCCCGAGGTCTTCCTCGGCCTGGTGCCCGGCTGGGGCGGCTGCACGCTGCTGCCGAACCTGATCGGCCCCGAGAAGGCCGTCTCGGTGATCATCGAGAACAGCCTCAACCAGAACAAGCAGCTCAAGGGCAAGCAGGTCTACGAGCTCGGGATCGCCGACGCGATCTTCGAGGGCGCGGACTTCCTGGAGCAGTCGCTGATCTGGACCGCCGCCGTCCTCAAGGGCGAGCTGGAGATCGAGCGCCCGGTGATCGACCGCGGCGAGGGCTGGGACCAGGCCGTCGCCAAGGGCCGCTTCATCGCGGACTCCAAGGTGCACGGCGCCGCCCCGGCCGCCTACCGCGCCCTGGACATCATCGCCGCCGCCAAGAACGGCGACCTCCAGCAGGGCTACGACGCCGAGGACAAGGCGCTCGCCGACCTCATCATGGGCGGTGAACTGCGCTCCGGCATCTACGCCTTCAACCTGGTGCAGAAGCGCGGCAAGCGCCCGGCCGGTGCCCCGGACAAGTCCCTGGCCCGCCCGGTCACCAAGGTCGGCGTCGTCGGCGCCGGTCTGATGGCCTCCCAGCTGGCGCTGCTGTTCCTGCGCCGCCTGGAGGTGCCGGTCGTGCTGACCGACATCGACCAGGAGCGCGTCGACAAGGGTGTGGGCTACGTCCACGCCGAGATCGACAAGCTGCTCGGCAAGGGCCGGATCAACCAGGACAAGGCCAACCGCCTCAAGGCGCTGGTCACCGGTGTGCTGGACAAGGCCGAAGGCTTCGCGGACGCCGACTTCATCATCGAAGCGGTCTTCGAGGAGATGGGCGTCAAGCAGAAGGTGTTCGCGGAGGTCGAGGCGGTCGCCCCGGCGCACGCGATCCTCGCCACCAACACCTCCTCGCTGTCGGTGTCGGAGATGGCCTCGAAGCTGAAGCACCCCGAGCGGGTCGTCGGCTTCCACTTCTTCAACCCGGTCGCCGTCCTGCCGCTGCTGGAGATCGTCCGCGGCGAGAAGACCGACGACGCCTCCCTCGCCACGGCGTTCGGTGTCGCCAAGAAGCTGAAGAAGACCGCGGTACTCACCAAGGACGCCCCGGCGTTCGTCGTGAACCGCATCCTGACCCGCTTCATGGGCGAGATCCAGAACATCATCGACGAGGGCACCCCCGTCGAGGTCGCCGAGAAGGGCATCGAGCCGCTCGGTCTGCCGATGTCGCCGCTGGTCCTGCTGGAGCTGGTCGGCCCGGCGATCGGCCTGCACGTCTCCGAGACGCTCAACAAGGCGTTCCCGGACCGCTTCACGGTCTCCCCGAACCTCAAGGCGGTCGTCGAGGCGGGCAAGCGCGGCTTCTACGTCTACGACAGCGGCAAGCCCGAGCTGGACCCCGAGGTCGCCGCGCTGCTGAAGCAGGGCGACACCGTCCTGACGGAGGAGCAGGTCCGCGACCGCGTCCTGGACGCGGTGGCGCAGGAGATCGGCATCATGCTCGACGAGGGCGTCGTCGCCGAGGCCCAGGACATCGACCTCTGCCTCATCACGGGCGCCGGCTGGCCCTTCCACCTGGGCGGCATCACGCCGTACCTGGACCGCGAGGGTGTCTCCGAGCGCGTGAACGGCAAGAGGTTCCTGGCCCAGGGCGTCGCGAGCGTCCCGGCGTAACGCGTAACCCCTGAGGGGGGTGGGGCGTACGGTAACAATCCGTGCACCCGCCCCCCTTTGTGCATGCCGCCACGGATAGGATCCTCACACAATCCGACCATTGTTTACCCGACCCTGACGGTCTCCACCCAAGACCGCAGGGTGCCCTCGAAGGAGTCCTGCGTGGCGTCCCCTCGTCGCCGAACACCCCGACGCCGGGTCTGGCCCAAGATCAGGCTCCTGCTCCTCGTGGCGGTCGTCGCCGCCGGCGGCACGGCGCTGTACCCCGTGTGGAAGGCCGCGAACCCGGATCCGCCCGAGCTGAAGGTCCGCTACCGGACCGACACCCCGGCGACGGCCGCGGCGGCCAAGCCGTCCTTCGAGGTCTTCAACGACACGGAGACGGCAGTGCCGTTGAGCGATGTGACGCTCCGGTACTGGTTCACGGCCGACGGCGCCGCGGGCCCCTCTTCGTACGCCTTCAACTGTGTCAACGTCGTCTTCGGCTGTTCCAACGTCGCCGGTCGGATCGTCACGATGGACAAGCCCACCGACACCGCCGACCACTACCTGGAGGTCCGGTTCACGGCCGCCGCGGGCAGCCTGAAGCCCGGCGCCAACAGCAAGGGCATCGACCTCCAGCTCTTCCGCACCGACCGCAAGAAGCTGAAGCAGTCCGACGACCGCTCCTTCGACGCGGAGATGACCAGCTACAAGGCGGCGGAGAAGGTCACCGCCTACAAGCGGGGCGTCCTTGTCTGGGGCGAGGAGCCGGACGGCACCAAGGCGAGCGACGCCAAGAAGGCCACGGCGAAGGCTTCGGCGGCCGACCCGCTGCCGGCCCCTCCGGCCGGGGTGCTGTTCGACGACTTCACCTACCAGGGCCCCAAGGACCCGGCCCTGTTCAAGCACGGCTGGCTGGTCCGCACCAGCAAGGGCGGCCCGGGCGTCGACAACACCTGGTCGGCCGACGGCGTCAGCTTCCCCACCGCCGAAGGCTCGCACGCCGACGGCCAGGTGCTCAACCTGCGGGCGAGCACGGACGGTACGAAGGCCGGGACGAAGCAGGCGAGCCTCGGCACGGCCGCGAGCAAGTTCCGCGACGGCACCTACGCGGCCCGGATCCACTTCAGCGACGAGCCGGCCACGGGGGACACCGGCGACCACGTCAACCAGACCTTCTACACCATCGGCGGCACGGGCTCGACGTACAGCGAGCTGGACAACGAGTACATGCCCAACGGCGGCTGGGGCCGTCCCGGTCCCAAGCTCGACACCGTGACCTGGTTCGACCACAAGACCAACGACCGGGTCTACAAGACCACCAACAAGAGCCTCGACACCTGGCACACCGTGCTGATCAGGGTGAAGGACGGCGTCGTCGCCTACTGGCTCGACGGCAAGAAGCTCTTCCTCAGCGACGGCAAGTACACCCCGCGTGCGGACATGTCCGTGAACTTCAACCACTGGTTCATCGATCTGCCGTTCAAGGGCGACCGCGCCTGGGACATGAAGGTGGACTGGCTCTACTACAGCGCGAACGAAACCCTGTCGGCGAAGCAAGTGCAGTCCGCTGTCGAAGGCTTCACCGGCGAGGGCATGAACTACTTCGACACGGTTCGGGA
The DNA here is from genome assembly GCF_042955215.1 of Streptomyces sp. NPDC012466. NCBI lineage: Bacteria > Bacillati > Actinomycetota > Actinomycetes > Kitasatosporales > Streptomycetaceae > Streptomyces > Streptomyces sp. NPDC012466. The sequence continues at coordinate 1,371,029 of NZ_JBIBEQ010000001.1, forward strand.
GTCCCGGTGAGGAAAAGGCGGTCCGGCGCCCACAGGCACGCTGCCGAGGCAACGGAGGACAAGCCGGTGGTCAGCAGGCGTTCCGCACTGCTGATGGGCGGCACAGGAGGCGTCGCGATGGCCGGCGGCGGCGCGTGGCTGGGCAAGGTGGTGGCGCAGCCCGCCGCGGCCCCGGCCGCCGGGGCCGGCATCGGAGGCCTCACCACGCCTCCCCTCTACGCCCCCTCGGGCCGCCGCCCCAAGTACCGCCGGGCGAGCTGGTCCCAGCAGTTCCAGTCCGGCCACGGCTGGACGCCCGGGGGCACGGGCACCGCGTCGGCCGAGGCGAACGACAAGTCCGTCTTCGTCCGCGGCACCCAGTCGGTCCGGGTGACCACGAGCGGCACCGGCAAGCAGAGTTACGTCCGCAAGACGGGCATGCCGGCGATGAGCCTGACGGGCAAGATGATCCGGCTGGTCTTCCGCGTCGAGGACGTGACGAACCTGGCCAAGCTCGTCTTCTACCTGGGCAGCGGCTCCCTCGCGAACCACTTCGCCTGGACGCACCACGTCCACTCCAAGACCTCGGCCAACTACGTCCAGTCCGGTGAGTGGGTGACCGTCCACCTCCAGTGGGCGGACGTCAACGCGGCGGCCGGCACGTACTCCATCGGCGCCGACGGCAAGCCGTCCACGAAGACCGGCTTCACCGACATGTCGTTCGCCGTGTACGACGACGCGGGCGGCCCGGTGACCTACCGGCTGCAGGCCGTGGAGCTGATACCGGACACCGTCTCCGTCTTCCCCAAGGGCGTCGTCTCCATCACCTTCGACGACTCCCACAAGTCGATCCACGACCTGGCCCGGCCGGTGATGGACCGCTACGGCTTCCCCGGCACGGTCTACAACATCGCCGACGCCATCGGCACCGGCAGCTTCTTGACACTCAACCAGATGCGGTCCATGCAGGACTTCTCCGGCTGGGAGATGGGGGGCCACTCGTACGCGAACGCCGTCCACACGGCCAGCTACCCCAAGCTCACCGCCGAGCAGGCCGACGACGACTTCCGCAAGCTGCGCGAGTGGCTGGTGTCCAACGGCTTCACCAGCGAGCACTTCGCCTATCCGCACGGCGCGTTCCAGAAGACGTCCGACGGGGTGCCGGTCGACCAGATCGCGAGCCGGCACTTCACCACGGCCCGGTCGATCATCTCCGAGACCATCGAGTCCTTCGCCCCGGCGATGCCGTACCGCCTCAAGGCGCTGACGGGCATCAACGACGGCACGGGCATCGGTGGTACGGCCCTGTCGAAGCTCACGGGCGCGGGCGGCCGGCTCGACCGGTGCGTGAACAGCGGTGACTGGCTGATCCTGTGTCTGCACAAGGTCGTCGACGGCGCCCCCGCGACGAGCACCGAGATCGGCAAGGCGGGCCTGGAGACACTGATGAAGGCGATCGACGACCGGGACATCCCGGTGCTGACGGTCGAGGAGGCCATGGCCTCCTACACCTGAGGCCCGGACGCACGGCCCGGACGCACAGGAGAGGGGCGGCCCCCCGGCCGCCCCTCTCCGCGTTCTCCTGCGGCCCTACCAGCCGCCCTGCCCGTATCCCTGGCCCTGCCCCTGGCCCTGGTGCCACGAGGGGTCCTGGGGCGGATAGCCCCCCTGCTGCGGGGCGTGGCCGCCCTGGCCCGGGTACTGCTGCTGGTACGGGTCGTGGTGCCCGGGGTGCCCGCCCTGCCACTGCGGGTGCCCCGCCGGTGCCGGCGCCCCCCAGCTCACGCGCTGCTGCGGAACGGCCGCGTGCTGCTCCTCGTCGTACCCGGGGATCGGCTGCGGCTGGGAGGGGATGCCGCCCTCCGGGCGGGGCCGGGTGCGCAGCGCCACGCCCTCCAGGCGCATCAACTGGAGCGTCTCGGTGACCTTCTTGTCGGAGTACGGGTCCTCTTCCTCGAAGATCTCCGTCACATCGTTCTCGTGGTCGCCGGCCACGGACACCTCGACGCCGCCCTGGCGGGTGCCCCAACTGCCCTTGTGGAGGGTGAACAGGGCGTAGAAGCGCAGCGGGGTCAGCAGGGTCAGCTGGATCACGCCGTAGATCGGCGCGAGCAGGAACATGCCGAAGCGCTTGACGAAGCCCATGCCGCGGCGCGGGAAGTCGAGGTAGCGCACATTGCGGAGATAGCCCATGAGGACCATGAAGACCAGGTAGTCGCCGATGTGGTGGACGAACTGCTGGGGCTTCATGATGGGCAGGATGACCATCGAGTAGAACATCGCCGAGCCGAAGACCAGCCACAGCGCGAGTTCCATGCAGGTCAGCCAGAAGGCCGGGCGGTACTTCTTCTGGTGCCGGAACGCCCACAGCGACTCGCGGAAGAAGGACTTGTTCCAGCGCACCTGCTGGCGCAGGAAGTGCGGCAGCTTCTCGGGGACGGCCGTGTAGCCGACGGCGGTCTCCTGGAAGACGACCTGGCCTTCCATCAGGCAGTAGTTGGTCATGCGGCGGTCGTCGCCGAAGACGGCCGGCTTGCCCAGGAACTGCTGGTTGAGGAAGTCCGGCAGGTACTTGCGCACCAGTGTGCCGCGGTACGCGGACAGCGCGCCGCAGCAGCACAGGACCGACTTCAGCCGCGAGTAGGCGGCCCGCTCGAAGAGGAACGAGTTGCCGTAGCGCAGGTCCTGGAGGCGGGTGAAGATGTTGCTGTCGTGGTTGAGCGCCAGCACCATGCCGGTGGAGGCCATGATCTTCTCGTCGGCCAGCGGCAGCAGCAACTCGCGCACGGTGTCCCGGGAGAGCACGGTGTCCGAGTCGACGCACAGGAAGATGTCGGAGTACGGCGCGGCCTCGAAGCCCAGCGCCAGCGCCTCGCGCTTGCCCTTGTTCTCGGGCTGGACGCTGACGGTGTACTTGACGCCCTTGGCCTCGAACTCGCGGCGCATCTTCTTGGCGGCCCGGATGCCGGAGTCGTTGGCACTGGCGTCGTCGATGATGTGGATCTCGTTCGGCAGGCGGCTCTGCGCGAGAAGGCTGCGCATGCCCTGCTCGAACATCACCGGGTCCTCGTTGTAGATCGGGATGACCGCGGTGACCCAGGCGTTCTCCAGGTACTCCAGTTCCTCCCGGCCCGCTTTGGCCGGGCGGTAGAAGAGGGCGCCGAACATCTTCAGGGCCAGCAGGCCCATGGCACCCATCGAGTACAGGTGCAGGGAACCGGCGTCGAGCCGGGTGGCGATCAGCGCGGCCAGGCCCAGGAAGACGAAGTACGAGACCTTCAGGTGCCGCCGCTTGCGGTGGGCCCGTCGGCCACCGGAGTCGACGGCGCCCGGTATGTACGCGTCGTCGGCAGTCACAGCTTGACCACCCGCGGGTGGTCGGCGGATTTGCCCCGCGTGTCGAAGAGCGCCCGGGCCCGGTCGGCGAGCACGTCCAGGTCGATCTCGCGGTGCGGCTGGAGCAGGATGGTGAGGTCGGCGGCCTCGGCGGCGGCGAGGTAGTCCCCGGCCCGCTCGACGGGCTCACCGCCGACGCGCCAGTCCTCGACCCGCGGGTCGAAGTAGACGAGTTCGGCACCGCGCGCGAGGAGGGTCTCGGCGACGGCCAGCGCCGGGCTCTCCCGCTGGTCGGAGATGTCCGGCTTGTAGGTCACACCGAGCAGCAGCACGCGGGACCCGCGCACGGCCTTGCCCTGGTCGTTGAGCAGATCGGCGGCCCGGTTCACCACGTGCACGGGCATCCGCTGGTTGATCTCCTGCGCCAGTTCCACGAACCGGAACGGGATGCCCAGCGAACGCACCTTGTACGACAGGTAGTTGGGGTCGATCGGGATGCAGTGCCCGCCCACGCCGGGGCCGGGGTAGAAGGGCGCGAACCCGAACGGCTTGGTGGAGGCGCACCGGATCGCGTCCCACAGGTCGACGCCGATCTCGCGGCAGAACATCGACATCTCGTTGACGAGCGCGATGTTGACGTGCCGGTACGTGTTCTCCAGCAGCTTGGCCATCTCGGCCTCGCGGGTGCCCTTGGCCTCGACGACCCGGTTCACGAACCGCTCGTAGAGGGTGCGGGCGGCCTTGGTGCAGTCGGCCGTGATGCCGCCGACGACCTTGGGCGTGTTCTCCAGTCCGAAGGAGGCGTTGCCCGGGTCGATGCGCTCCGGGGAGAAGGCGAGGTGGAAGTCGATGCCGACGCGCAGGCCCCCGGCCTCCAGACGCGGCCGGACGACCTCGTCGGTCGTGCCCGGGTACGTCGTGGACTCCAGCACCACGAGGGTGCCGGCCGTGAGGTGGGCGGCGATGTCGTCGACGGCGGCGTGCACCGCGCCGAGGTCCGGGGCACCGTGATCGGTGAGCGGCGTGGGAACACACACCACGACCGCGGCGGCGTCCGCGATCACGTCGGCCCGGTCGACGGCCTCGAAGCCCTGGTCCAGCATGGCGCGCACTTCGGCGTCGGTGATGTCGTCGACGTGTGAACGGCCGGTGTTCAGTCCGTCAATCACCCGCCGGCTGCGGTCGAGACCGACCACCTTCAGGCCCGCGGCAGCGGCGGACCTTGCCAACGGCAGCCCCACGTAACCGAGTCCGACAACGACAAGATCCACCGTGGAGGATCTGCTCACGACATCATTCCCCAACCCCGTTGCCACGGCGTCGGCCAGACGCTGCAGCAACCGGCCCCCCGAGCAAAATCGAACAAGTCCGAGGAGGCTAACAAGACCTTCACTTTTTGACCACGTTCACCCGAGGTGCGCCTTGTCACGCACACATCTGTACAACCCTCGACACAGCTCGGGTGTCTGGAGCGTCGAGAGCCACAGAGTGACAGGTTCTGTTCCGGTTACCGGAGGGCGTCAGACCTCCCTCCAGGCCTCCAGCGCGAGCCCCGGCTCGTCCTTGCGGCGGGTGAGCAGCACGGTCCCCGCCGAGGGCGAGAGGGAGGCGGCGACGACCTCGTCGTGTTCGTCGAGCGCCACCGACACCATGGCGTCGGCGGGCAGTTGAGGGCCGGACTCGGTCCACCAGGCACCGGCCGACTCCTGCTCGGTCGGATACGCGGCGAAGGCGACCCGTCCGCTCGCCGACCGCTGCGCGAGCACGGTGCAGTCGTGCCCCTCGATCTCACACCGCACCGCGGAGACCGGGCCGGGGCCGGCGGACGCGAGGAGGGTCACCGGCTTCTCACCGGGGCGCCAGACGCACAGGTCCCCCGAGGTGTCGGTGAAGAAGAGGGTGGTGCGGTCGGCGGACGTGGCGAGCGCGCGCAGGGTCCCCGGACGGACGGAGGCGTCGACTCCCTCGGCCCGCACCGGCTTCTTCCCGTCCCCCTCCTGCCGCCAGCGCAGGATCCCGCCGGGCACGCAGGCGTACAGCTCCACGAGCCCCGACTCCCCCGTCACGGCGGCCAACTCCCCCTCGACGTCCTGCCCTCCGAGGTTCAGCCAGCCTCCCCAGCCGCCCTTGACCTTCTGGTTGCGCAGGCTCACCCCGCCGCTTCCGTTCCGGACGAAGACATAGCCGCGCCCCGCACCGTCGACCGCGACGGCCGGCGGGCCCGTCCGCTCGCCCTTCTGGTCCGGGTGCCCGATCGGGACCCAGTCCAGGGCCGCGAGCCCCGGCCGGAAGTGCGTGGAGTGCACGAGCCCGGACTCCCCCGGCACGGTGGGCCGCCAGGCGGCCAGGTGGGCGTACCCGTCGGTGCCCTGGCCGACCGCCGCACCCGGGTGCAGCCTCTGGCTGCCGCCGACGGTGCGTGGAGCGTCCTCCCAGGGGCCGGCGGGGCCCCGTTCCGCACGGCACAGGACGGCGTCGCCGGAGGGCAGGTAGACGGTGAGGCGGCCGTCGCGGCCGCGGATGAGCCAGTCGCCGTTCACCTGTTCACTTTATGCGCCCGACAGGGCCCGGTGCGCCCGCCGGCCTCTGCCTCGGGTCCGTCCGCCGTGCGACCCTGGCCACATGAACGCCAACGCGCCTGTCCTCGTCGTCGTCGACGCCGCGAACGTCGTCGGATCGGTGCCGGACGGGTGGTGGCGGGACCGTCGGGGCGCGGCGGAACGGCTGCGTGACCGGCTGGCGTCGAAGGGGGTTCCCGCCGTCCCCGGCCCGGCGGAGATCGTCCTGGTGGTGGAGGGGGCGGCGCGGGGGGTGGAGTCCGTGCCGGGGGTGCGGGTGTCGTCGGCGCCGGGCGAGGGGGACGACCACATCGTCGAGGTGGTGGCGTCGGCCGGTGACCGGTCCGTCCTGGTGATCACGGCGGACCGGGAGCTGCGCAGGCGGGTCGGGGAACTGGGGGCGGAGGTGGCGGGGCCGCGGTCCGTCCGACCGTAGGTGCGGTACGCCGAGGCCGGGGCCGGGCGGGTCCGCACCCCGGCGCAGCGGGGTGCCGCCTGCCCCTCCGTGCCGCCCCGGGCGGCCCGCGCGCCCGCGGGCCGAGCGGATCCGTACCCGCGGACGCGAGAAGGGGGCGGGTCGGGGGTGTCCGCCCGCACCGGTCGGCGCGTCAGCGGGGAGTGAGTCGGTACGCCCCCCGCGCCGTTCCGACGACGGCCCCCCGACGCGCCCCCGGCCCGACACCCGGCGCCGGGCGCGCAGCACGGCCCGCATCGAGCGACCGGGGCCCCGGCCGCCTTACGGCGTGCCGCCGCCCACGCTCGGCTGTTCCTCCCCCGCCTCGCGGCGGGCGAGGCGGCTGTGGCTGCGGCCGTACAGGAAGTAGACGAGGAAGCCGGCGGCCATCCAGATGCCGAAGCGGACCCACGTCTCGGCGGGAAGGTTGATCATCAGCCACAGCGAGGCGCACACCGACAGGATCGGGATGACCGGCACCCACGGGGTGCGGAAGGACCGGGGCAGGTCGGGGCGCCTCTTGCGGAGGATGATCACGCCGATGGCGACCACCACGAAGGCGAACAGCGTTCCGATGTTGACCAGCGCGGCCAGCTCCGTCAACGGCGTGAACCCGGCGAGGACGGCGATGACCACGCCGAGCAGGATCGTCGGCCGGTGCGGTGTCTTGAACCGCGGGTGGACGTGCGAGAAGAACCGTGGCAGCAGGCCGTCGCGGCTCATCGCGAAGAACACACGCGTCTGACCGAGCAGCAGGATCATGCACACCGTCGTCAGGCCGACCGCGGCGCCGAAGCTGATGAAGCCCGCGTACCACGGATGTCCGGTGGCCTTGAAGGCATCGGCGAGGGGGGCGTCGACGGACAGTTTGGAGTAGTGCTGCATGCCGGTGACGACGATCGACACGAGGACGTACAGCGTGGTGCAGATGACGAGGGAGCCGAGGATGCCGCGCGGCATGTCGCGCTGCGGGTTCTTGGTCTCCTCCGCGGCCGTGGCCACGACGTCGAAGCCGATGAAGGCGAAGAACACGACCGAGGCGGCGGTGAAGATGCCCATCACGCCGAAGTTGGAGGGTGCCCAGCCGAACATGAGCTGGATCAGAGGGGAGTCGAGACTCGCCCCTGCCTCCACGGGCTGCTCCTTGGGGATGAACGGGTCGTAGTTGTCGCCCTTGATGAGGAACGCGCCCGCGATGATCACGACGAGGACGACCGTCACCTTGATGGCGACGACGATCGACGTGATCCGCGCGGACAGCTTCATGCCGACCACGAGGATGCCGGTGAGGACGAGGACGAGCGCGGCGGCGAGGATGTCGAAGCCGAAGCCCTCGGCGCCCTCGCGGCTGCCGAGGGCCGCCGGCATGTTCCAGCCCGCGTTGTCCATGAGCGACTGGATGTAGCCGGACCAGCCGACGGCCACCACCGCCGTACCGAGTGCGAACTCCAGGACCAGGTCCCAGCCGATGATCCAGGCGGGCAGTTCACCGAGGGAGGCGTACGAGAACGTGTAGGCGGACCCGGCGACCGGGACCGTGGACGCGAACTCGGCGTAACAGAGGGCGGCCAGGGCGCAGGCGACGCCGGCCGCCACGAACGCCAGAGCCGTGGCCGGCCCGGCGTTGTTCTTGGCGACCGTGCCGGTGAGAACGAAGATGCCGGTACCGATGATCACACCGACGCCGAAGACGGTCAGATCCAGCGCGGACAAGGACTTCTTGAGCGCGTGTTCTGGCTCCTCGGTGTCGAGGATGGACTGCTCGACCTTCTTCGTCCGGAAGAGGGTACTGCTCACGGGGTTACCTCCCACGCTCGTCGTCCTCGACATGATCGAGAGGTGGCACCATCCGTATGCCCCGGCACGGGCGAATTCACGCCAATGGGCCGGTTCCACCACCCTCATGGTGGGGAAACCGGCCCATCCTGTACCCGTTCGGCCGTATCGGCCCCGTCGGCCGCGTCAGTCGCGCGCACTCTCCACGGCGTCCGCGGCGCTGCGACCGGTGGGGAGTCCGTCCAGCTTGGCGACCAGGCCGGTCACCTGCCGGGCGATGTCCGGCGCGGTCAGACCGATCTCGGCCAGGACCTCGGCGCGGGAGGCGTGGTCGAGGAAGCGCGGCGGGATGCCGAAGTCCCGCAGCGGCACGTCCACCCCCGCGTCGCGCAGCGCCTGGGCGATCGTCGAGCCGACGCCGCCGACCCGGCTGTTGTCCTCGACGGTGACGACCACGCGGTGCTGTTCGGCGAGCGGGGCCATGGCCTCGTCGACGGGTTTGACCCAGCGCGGGTCGACGACGGTCGTGGAGATGCCCTGCTTGTCGAGCAGAGCGGCGATCTCCAGGCACATCGGCGCGAGGGCGCCGACGGAGACCAGCAGCACGTCCGGCCGGTCGGTGCCGGGCTCGCGCAGGACGTCCATGCCGCCGACGCGCCGCACGGCGGGCACGGCGGGGCCGACGGCGCCCTTGGAGAAGCGGACCACGGTCGGCGCGTCGTCGACGGCGACGGCCTCGCGCAGTTGGGCGCGCACCTGGTCGGCGTCGCGCGGCGCGGCCAGGCGCAGCCCCGGGACGACCTGAAGGATCGACATGTCCCACATGCCGTTGTGGGAGGCCCCGTCGGTGCCGGTGACGCCGGCCCGGTCCAGCACGAAGGTGACGCCGCACTTGTGCAGGGCCACGTCCATCAGCACCTGGTCGAACGCGCGGTTGAGGAACGTGGCGTACACGGCGAACACCGGGTGCACGCCGCCCGTGGCCAGACCGGCCGCGGAGACGGCGCCGTGCTGCTCGGCGATGCCGACGTCGTAGACGCGCTTGGGGAAGCGCTTGGCGAACTTGTCCAGGCCCACCGGCTGGAGCATGGCGGCCGTGATGGCGACGATGTCCTCGCGCTCCTCGCCGAGCTTGACCATCTCCTCGCCGAAGACGGACGTCCAGTCGGCGCCGGAACTGGCGATCGGCAGGCCCGTGTCGGGGTGGATCTTGCCGACGGCGTGGAAGCGGTCCGCCTCGTCCTGGAGGGCGGGCTGGTAGCCGCGGCCCTTCTCGGTGAGGCAGTGCACGATGACCGGCCCGCCGAACCGCTTGGCCTTGGCGAGCGCCGACTCCAGGGCCTCCAGGTCGTGCCCGTCGATCGGCCCGACGTACTTCAGGCCGAGGTCCTCGAACATGCCCTGCGGGGCGATGAAGTCCTTCAGCCCCTTCTTGGCGCCGTGCAGGGTGTCGTAGAGCGGCCGTCCGACGACGGGCGTGCGCTCCAGGACCTCCTTGGTGCGGGCGAGGAAGCGCTCGTAGCCGTCGGTGGTGCGCAGGGTCGCCAGGTGGTTGGCGAGGCCGCCGATGGTCGGCGCGTAGGAGCGCTCGTTGTCGTTGACGACGATGACGAGCGGGCGGTCCTTGGCGTCGGCGATGTTGTTCAGCGCCTCCCAGGCCATGCCGCCGGTCAGCGCACCGTCACCGATCACGGCCACGACGTGGTCGTCGCGCTCCAGGATCTGGTTGGCCTTGGCGATGCCGTCGGCCCAGCCGAGGACGGTCGAGGCGTGCGAGTTCTCGATGACGTCGTGCTCGGACTCGGCCTGCGAGGGGTAGCCCGACAGGCCGCCCTTCATCTTCAGCTTCGAGAAGTCCTGGCGGCCGGTGAGCAGTTTGTGGACGTAGGACTGGTGGCCGGTGTCCCAGAGCACCTTGTCCTTGGGCGAGTCGAAGACCCGGTGCAGGGCGATGGTGAGCTCCACCACGCCGAGGTTGGGGCCGAGGTGTCCGCCGGTCTTGGAGACCGCTTCGACGAGGAAGCTGCGGATCTCCTCCGCCAGCTGGTTCAGCTCCTCCAGGTTGAGCCGGTCCAGATCGCGCGGTCCCCTGATACGGGTCAGCAGCGGCACCCGTGCCTCCTTGCAGTAGAGCTGTTGCCGGGCTTGTCGAGTCTAATGTTCCGCCCTTGCGGGCGGCGCCGAGGCTGTGCGTCGTACGTCACGCGTTCGGCTCTACCCATGGTGCGCCACACCTACGACACGGCTGTGCCCGGTACCTGGGAGGTACCGGGCACAGGGGTGTTCCCGGGCGCTACGCGCGCCCTGCGGTCTTCTGCGTCTTACGGGTGACGGCGTCGATGACGACCGTGGCCAACAGCACACCACCGGTGATCATGTACTGCACCGGGGAGGCGATGCCCTCCAGGGCGAGGCCGTACTGGATCGACACAATCACCAGGACACCGAGCAGCGCGTTCCAGGTGCGTCCCCGGCCACCGAAGAGCGACGTGCCGCCGATGACCGCCGCGGCGATCGCGTTCATCAGCAGGTCACCGCCACCGGCTCCCTGGTTGGCAGCGGCGATCTTCGAGGCGATGAACAGACCGCCCACCGCGGCGAAGGTGCCGGAGATCGCGAACACCGAGATCCGGACCATCTCCACGTTGATGCCGGCCCGGCGGGACGCCTCAACGCTGCCGCCGAGCGCGAACACCTTCCGGCCGTAGGACGTGCGGCGCAGCACGAAGTCCGTGACCAGCAGCACCACGATGAAGATCACCACGGCGAGCGGCAGGCCCTTGTACTGGTTGAAGACGATGGCCACGGTGAAGGCGAGCACCGCCAGCAGCACCGTCCGCACGACGGTCTCGCTCAGCGGCCGCGACGGCACGCCCGCGGCCTCGCGGCGCCGGTTGCCGAGGAAGGAGCTGACGAAGAAGCCGGCGGTCACCACCGCGGCCAGCGCGTACGCGGCGGCCACGTCGGAGAAGTAGTAGCTGGTCAGCTGGGCCACGACCCCGTCCGGGTCGAGGTTGATGGTGCCGTTGTCGCCGAGGATCTGGAGCATGAAGCCGTTCCAGAACAGCAGACCGGCGAGCGTGACGGCGAAGGCGGGAACGCCGATCTTCGCGAAGAAGAAGCCGTGCAGCACGCCGGCGACCGTGCCGGTGAGGATGGCCAGCACGAAGGCGAGCCACTCGTTCATGCCGTTGGTGACGTTCAGCACCGCGAACGAAGCACCCGCCACACCGGACACCGAGCCGACCGACAGGTCGATCTCGCCGAGCAGCAGCACGAACACGATGCCGACGGCGATCATGCCCGTGCCGACCATGGCGACGGACATGTCGGACAGGTTGCCCGCGGTGAGGAAGTTGGAGTTCAGGCTCGTGAAGATGAGCCAGATGATGGCCAGGCCGATGACGACCGGGATGGAGCCCAGGTCGCCGGACTTCATCTTCCGCTTGAACTCGCTGACGTAGCCCTTGAGGCCCTGCTCGCGCACCAGCAGCCGGGGGTCCACGACCGTGACGGCGGCCTTGGCCGCCTCGGGGTTCTCCACGACGTGCTCGTCCGGAGCCGCGGAGGTCTTGTCGATGCTCACTTGGAACCCTCCCCGTTCGTGCGCGCCGCACGGCGGGTCACGGCGTTGTCGGTGGCGCCGGTGATGGCGGAGATGATCTCTTCCTGCGAGGTCGACTTGACCTCGAAGACGCCGTTGTTGCGCCCGAGGCGCAGGACGGCGACCTTGTCCGCGACGGCCTTCACATCGGCCATGTTGTGGCTGATGAGGATCACGGCGTGGCCGCGCTCGCGCAGCCGCTCGACCAGGTCGAGGACCTGCGCGGTCTGCTCGACGCCGAGGGCCGCGGTGGGCTCGTCGAGGATGACCAGCTTGGGCTCGCCGAGCATGGAACGGGCGATGGCCACGGTCTGGCGCTGTCCGCCGGAGAGCGAGGCGATCGGGATGCGCACGCTGGGGATGCGGATCGACAGCGTGTCGAGCAGCTCGCGGGAGCGGCGTTCCATCTCCACCTCGTCCAGGACGCCGCGCTTGCGGATCTCCCGGCCCAGGTAGAGGTTGCCGACGACGTCGATGTTGTCGCAGAGCGCGAGGTCCTGGTAGACGGTCGCGATGCCCAGGTTCTGGGCGTCGTGCGGCTTGCTGATCTGGACGGACCTGCCGTCCCATTCGATGACACCCTCATCGATGGGGTGCACGCCGGCGATCGTCTTGACCAGCGTGGACTTTCCGGCTCCGTTGTCGCCGACCAGGGCGACCACTTCACCGGCGTGGACCTCAAGCTCTACGTCGGTGAGCGCCTGAACGGCACCGAACCGCTTGGAGACCCCGCGCAACGCCAGCACGGGCGTAGCGGACACGTAAACCATCTCCTTCGCCGCCTGACCCGGCGGGAGGTTGTGCAGAAGTGTGGGTGGAGTGATCCGTCCGGCGCCCCGCGGAGCTTGCGGGGCTGGTAGGGCGGGGCGCCGGAGGAACTCGGGGGGCAGCCGGTCCCCGCACGGGAGTCACGGGAGCCGTCGGGCTCCCGTGCCCCTCAGGGGACCTGGCGGCTGCTTACTTGAGGCCGATCTTGTCGCAGGCGGCCTTGTACTTGCCCGCGCAGATCTCGTTGACGGTGTAGATGCCGTCCTTGATGACCGTGTCGTTGATGTTGTCCTTCGTCAGCGAGACGACCGGGACGAGGACGGAGGGGATGGCCTTGGTGGTCGGGCTGTCGACCTTGTCCTTGGCGATCGAGTCGAGCGACTTGCCCTGGGCGAGGGCGACGGCCATCTCGGCCGCGACGTCCGCCTCCTGCGGGTAGGGCTTGTAGACGCTCATGTACTGCTCACCGGTGACGATGCGCTGCACACCCGCGAGCTCGGCGTCCTGGCCGGTGACCGGGATGTCGGCGATGCCGGCGGCCTTCAGGGCGGTGATGATGCCGCCCGCCATGCCGTCGTTGGCGGAGTAGACGCCGACGATCTTGTCCTTGCCGAGGGCGGAGATGGCGCCCTCCATGTTGGAGTTGGCGTTCTCCGGCTTCCACTCCTTGGTGTCGTACTCGCGGCCGATCTTGACCTTGCCGTCGAGCACGGAGTGCGCGCCCTTCTTGAACTGGGCGGCGTTGGGGTCGGTGGAGGAACCGTTCATCATGACGATCTGGCCGTCCTTGGCCTTGTCGCCCAGCGCCTTCAGCAGGGCCTCACCCTGGGTCTTGCCGACCGTCTCGTTGTCGAACGAGGTGTAGGCGTCGATCGGGCCCTCGGCCAGGCGGTCGTAGGCGACGACCGGGATGCCCGCGTCCTTGGCCTTCTTCACCGAGCCGGCGATGGCCTTGGAGTCCACCGCGTCCACGATCAGCACGTCGACCTTGTTGGTCACCATGGTGTCGACCTGCTGGTTCTGCGTGCTGGCGTCCTGCTTGGCGTTGGCGTAGACGACCTCACCCTTGTCGTTGGTGAGTTCCTTGACCTTCTTCTCGATGAGCGGCCGGTCGAACTTCTCGTAACGGGCGGTCGCGTTCTCGGGAAGGAGCAGGCCGACCTTGATGTCGTCGCCCTTCTTGGCGGACCCCGTGGAGTCGGCGTTGTCGCCCGACTCCTTGGCGCTGCCACAGGCAGCAAGCGAAACAGCCATCGCACCGGCGGCAATAGCGACAGCGGCGCGACGCATACGCGTGTTCACTTCAGAAACCTCCCTGACGAGGCCGCGACATTGCGGCCGAGGTGGCTGGAAGTCAACTCGGCCGCACGTGCGACGTCAAGAAGTAAATCCTTAACGAGATGGCAACGGTGCCATCCGTTCTCTAAGTGAAGGCAGGGGTAGCGGCCTTCAGCGGTCCCGTGGCAGTCCCGTCCAAAAGGGTCGAATCGCCCATCTCGCTGAGAGCGAGAGCGAGCGCTCCGAGCACCTCCGCACGGCCGCCGAGGGCACCGGGGAGAACGGACAACTGGCGTGCCGCGCTGGGGATCGCGTAGCGGCCGACGGACTCCCGGATCGGCCCGAGCACCAGCTCACCGGCCTCGGCGAGATCACCGCCGAGGACCACCCGGCTCGGGTTCAGCAGGTTGCAGAGATTGGCCACTCCACTTCCGATGTGGCGGCCGACGTCGGCGATCACCCGACGACAGCCCGGGTCTCCGTCCCGGGCGAGCCGCACGACGCCCTCCATGGTCAGATCGGTGCCGTGGCTGGACTGGAGGAGCGGGAGCACGTACCGCGCGGCCGCGAAGGTCTCCAGGCAGCCGCGGTTGCCGCAACGGCAGACCGGGCCGGATTCATCGAGTGTAATATGTCCGATTTCTCCAGCGGTGCCGCCGGGGCCGCGATAGATCTTGCCGTCGATCACCAGGCCGGCGCCGACACCGCTCGCGACCTTGATGTATGCCAGGTCGCGGACGCCTCGGCCGCTGCCCCAGACCATTTCGCCGAGGGCGCCGAGGTTGGCGTCGTTGTCCACGTGCACGGGGACACCGAGGCGGCCGCGCAGTTCCTCGGCCGGCTTGGTGCCGGTCCAGCCGGGGAGGATGGCGGTCGAGCCGAGGGTGCCGGACTCGACGTCGATGGGACCCGGGACGCCGAGACCGACTCCGGCGATCTTGGAGCGGTCGACGCCGGTGGCTTCGACCAGGCGGGTGACCAGCTGTTCCGCCCGGTCGAAGCCCTGGGTGGACGAGGCGTCCACGTCCAGCGGCTCGGACTCCTCGGCGAGGACCTGGTGAGCGAGGTTGCCGATGGCGACGCGCAGGTGGGTGTGGCCGAAGTCGACACCTATGACGATGCCGGCGTCGCCGCTCAGCGACACGCTGCGGGCCCTGCGGCCGCCGGCGGAGGTCGGAGTGACCTCGACCGTGCCGCCGTCCTTCAACTCCCGGACGATATTGGAGACCGTCGCCGCGGACAGACCTGTCGTCCGCGCGATCTCGGCCTGGGTGAGGGAGCCCGCCAGGCGCACGGCTCGTACGACCCGCTCCAGGTTGGCTCGGTGCAGCGACGACTGCGACCCCGGAGTCTCCACGACGACCTCCTGCGCACGGGGCCGCTTCGATGAGACCCCGTCTATGTCCAACTAGTGAACTCTAAGCTGAGCCGTTCGGGTTGCCTCCCGTCAAGAGGTTGAACTGATTCCGGGCGGTGTACGGGTCGTCGCGGAGCGCTACGTGATAGTTCGCGCTTTCTGTCGGCCGAGGTGGGCGGGGTGCGGGCCGTCGTCCGCCGGGGGTGGGCCGCGGCCGCGCCGGGGGTGTTCGTCCTCGGGCCGGGGCGCCGACGCGGTCGGCGAGACGGTCGACGAACGGCGCGATGGGGGCCGCGTGCCGACTCGCTGTCCGTCGACGCGCCGGCCGCTGCGGGCGGACGTCCCCCGACCCGGCCCCTTGCGTCGTCCGGCGGGTGCGGGCGTGTGGGGGCGGACGTGCGCGGGGGCGGGCGCCCAGTCCCGCTTGGCTTCGGGCAGTCGTGCCGCTGAGGGCGGCACGAGTGGGCGTCGGGCCCCCCGCTCGAGCGAAGCCGAGAGCCGGGGGGGGAGGCACCTCGTCGCGCCGAGTCGCGCACCCACCCGGCCGTGGCGCTCAGGCCCGGGCTACTTCAGCGCGCCCGCGGTCAGCCCCTGCACCACCTGCCGCTGGAAGATGATGTACGCGGCGAGGACCGGCAGCATCGCCATCACCAGGCCCGCGAAGAGGCCCGACCAGTCGCCCTTGTAGCCCTGGCTGACCGCCAGCTGGACCAGTCCCTGGGTGAGGACACGCTTGTCCGGGTCGGTGTTGAGGACCGTGGGGAGCATGTACTGGTTCCACTGGCCCAGGAAGTTGAAGATGCCGACGCTGATCAGGCCGGGCTTGGCCATGGGCAGCATGATCTGGAAGAACGTGCGGCTGTGGGACGCGCCGTCGACGAAGGCCGCTTCGGCGATCGACGTCGGCAGCGTACGGAAGAACGCCGTCAGGAAGAACACGGTGAACGGCAGCGAGTAGGCGACGTAGACCAGGATCAGGCCGTGGATGGTGTTCAGCAGGCCCATGTTGTTCACCACGTAGAACAGCGGGACCAGCGCCAGCATGATCGGGAAGCTCATGCCGCCGATGAACAGGTAGTAGATGAAGCGGTTGCCCGGGAACTCGAAGCGCGCCAGGACGTAGGCCGCCATGGAGCCGAGGACCAGTGTGCCGATGAGCGAACCGCCCACCACCAGAACGGTGTTGAGGAAGTAGTCGCTCATGTTGGCCTGGGTCCACGCCCGTGACCAGTTGTCGAAGTGCAGGGAGTCCGGGAGCGACCACGGGGAGCTGAAGATGGAACGGTCGTCCTTGAAGGACGTCATGACCGCCCAGAGCAGCGGCATGACCACCATGAACGCCCAGAGGACCAGGACGCCGTGGGAGAAGACGTTGAGGACCGTGCCCTCTTTCTTCTCCTTCACGGGTGCGGGCGGCGGGACGTCCGTCTTGGCGATGGGGGCGCCGGACTCGGCCGGGAGGGGAGCGGGGGTTTCGGTCGTCTTCATCGGTCAGTACTCCAGCCGCTCGCGACGGCCCAGCCGCATCACCACGGCGGCGAAGGCCAGCGTGACGACGAGCAGGGCGACACCGATGGTGGTGGCGTAGGCGGCCTGCCCGTCACGGAACGCCTTCTGGTACACGTACAGGACCATGACGGTGGTCGAGTAGTCGGGACCGCCCGGCCCGGTCGTCATGATCTGCACGACCGCGAACGACTCGGCGCCCAGGGCGAGGATGCCCACGTAGACCCAGCCGGACTGCACGGTGTCCCACAGCAGGGGCAGGGTGACGCGGAAGAACGTGGTGACCCGGTTGGCGCCGTCCAGCAGCGCCGCCTCGTACATCTCCGCCGGGATGGAGGCCATGCCGGCGGAGAAGAGGACGACGAAGAAGCCGACCGTGGACCAGACGAGGACCGCCATCACGGCCCACAGCGCGAGGTCGGGATCGCCCAGCCACAGGGGCTGGAGGTCGGCGAGCCCGACGCCGCGCAGGAGCGAGTTGATCGCGCCACTGTCCGGGTTGTATGCGAACGCGAACAGAAGCGCGACGATGGCGATCGAGAGGACCTGCGGGAAGAAGTAGACGATCTTGTAGAACGAGGAGCCTCGGACGCCGGTGATCACCGGGCCGTTCTTTCTCTTTCTGCCGCCCACGTTGATCATGAAGGCGAAGAACAGCGCGAGGCCGATCGTCACCACCGGCAGCAGGAGGGCGAACAGCAGGCTGTGCTGCAACGACTTCCAGAAGATGTCGTCATCGAGCATGCGGCTGTAGTTGTCGAAACCGACCATCTTGAATTCGGGGCTCAGGCCGGTCCAGTCCGTGAACGAGTAATAGATGGACTGGATGAACGGCCAGACCACGAAGAGCGCGTACAGTCCTAGGGGCAACGCGAGGAAGCCCACGATGAACCGGTACTTGCCGTGCTGCATCGCCACTCCGGTGCCGTTGCGGAAATCGATTTCCGGTGCTGTTACTGGTGCTTGTAGTGCTTGATGGAGTCGTCCTTGACGGCCTCGTCGGCAAAGGCCTGGATCTTCTTGATGGCCTCGGCCGGGGTGAGGCGGCCGGCCATCATCTCGCCCAGACCGGACACACCGATCTTCTCCTTCTGCAACTGCACGTACCAGTCCTGGAGACGGGGATTCACCACGTTCTCCCCGGCCTTGTCCAGCGCCGCGACACCCGACTTCAGGCCGGGAGTGAGGGCGACGCCGTCGGTGCCGCCGTTGTACGCGGTCAGCGACTTCACCTTGCCGGTGAAGTTCTTCGAGGAGGCCTCGCTGAGCATGATGCGCAGCTGCTCCATACCGCCGGCGGCGTTCTTCGCCTTGGCCGGGACGATGAAGGGTTCGCCGCCGGAGGCCCAGATGGTGCCGAAGGGCATCTTGTCGGAGGAGTCGAGGCCGGTGGGCGCGGAGACGGCCAGGTCGAAGTCCTTCGGGATGACGTTGGCGGACTCGTTCTCCACCCAGGAGCCGTTCGGGATGAACAGCGCCTTGCCCTCGGCCCAGGCGGTCTGCGACTGGATGTGGTCCAGGCCCGGGGTGCCCTTCAGGACGTAGCCCTTCTTGTAGAGCTCGTAGTACGCCTCGAAGCAGGCCTTGACGGCCGGGTGCTTCCAGGCGTTCGGCTCCAGGTTGTCGATCGCGTCGAGGACTTCACGGCCGCCGACCTTGCCGATCATCGGGTAGAGCGAGAAGGGGATGTAGTACGGGTATTTGCCCGCGTACGTCCAGCCCGCCATGCCCTTCTTCTTGGCCTTCGCGCAGACCGCGAGCATCTGGTCCCAGGTCTCGGGGTACTGCTCGTCGAGCGAGTCCAGGGCCTTCTGCGAGTACCAGACGCCGTACACCGTGTAGGCGTAGTACAGGATCCAGACCTTCTCGCCGTCGAACTGGCCCATCTCCACGATGCCGGGGCGCAGCGTGTCGCGGACCTTCTTGTTCGGGTCGTCGTAGGAGGGGGCGTCCAGCAGCGGGGTGAGGTCGGTGAGCTGGTTCTTGCCGACCAGGACGCCCATGTCCATCTGCTCGGCGCCGGAGTTGTCGATGAGGTCCGGCGGGGTGCCCTGGTTGAAGCGGGGCTGGAGGGTGGACTGGATCTTCTGGGTGGCGGAGAACTTCACCTGGGCCTTGGGGAAGTTCTTTTCGTAGATCTTCACGGCGTCCTCGGCGTACTCCTTGCCGAAGCCGCCGTCGAACAGGACGAATTCCATACCGGCCGTGTCGTTGACGGCGAGCGGGTTCTTCGCGGTCTTCTTTCCGGCCTTGGCCTTGTCTCCGCTGCCGTCGCCGCCACTGCTGGCGCAGGCCGACAGGAAGCTCATGGTGGGGACGGAGATCAGACCGAGCGCGGCAGACCTTTTGATCAGATCACGGCGGCCGACACCTTCGGTGCCGTGGTTCTCGGCGGAAGTGGATCCCATGCTCAAGTCCTCGCCTTCTCCAGGACTCAGGCGGTGAACCGGATCCTCCGGCACCGCGATCGGGTCAAGCTGGGTCGTGCAGGAAAGTGCGGGTGGTGACGTGCGGATCGTGTGAATCGCCCGACAGGTATAGTCCACTTCCCGTCGGCGGATCAAGATCGAACACAAGGTTGACCGTGGGTCTTATCCGAGTTGAGACCTCGCGGAAGTATGAGCGGCCTGCGGGTGCTCCGCCGGAAATATCCCGGTCGCCGCGCCGTAATGCCACAGGCAACACCCTTGACACTCCCCGCTACTTGGGCAACTACTGGTCCTTGCGCATCGAAGGTGACAACGTTGTCCACTGCGCAGGGAGGGTACCCGTTGATGCAGCGGAAAGCTCGGCACAGATGGGGTTCGGCGGTCGTGTCGGCGACCGCCTTCGCTTTGGCCCTGGGTTCACAGGGCGTTGCGGTCGCACTGCCCCAGGCCCCTGAGAGACCCGATCGGGGGTTCACGTCCTCCTTCGAGGCGGACGACCCGCTTCCGGACTGGACGAACACGGTCGACACCGGCCCCGACGGCGGCAAGCGCGCCTCGGGCGTGGACGGCGGCTACAGCAGCGGCATACCGGGCAATGTGACCGACCGGGTCACCGACGTCCGGGCCAGTGCCGAGAACACCGGCGGTGGCGAGGTGAAGGAGAACCTCGTCGACGGCGAGCCGAGCACCAAGTGGCTGGCCTTCGAGTCCACCGGCTGGGTGGAGTTCGACCTGGACAAACCCGTCAGACTTGTGCGCTACGCACTGACGTCGGCCAATGACGCCGAGGAACGCGACCCCAAGGACTGGACCCTGAAGGGCTCGGCCGACGGCAAGGAGTGGACGACGCTCGACACCCGCTCCGGCGAGTCCTTCACGGAGCGGTTCCAGACGAAGACCTACGACCTGGCCGAGCCCGCCGAGTACCGGCACTTCCGGCTGGAGGTCACCCGGAACAACGGCGGTGGCATCCTGCAGCTCGCCGACCTCCAGCTGTCCACGGGCGGCGGCGACGGGCCGGTCCCGCAGGACATGCTCTCGCTGGTCGACCGGGGACCGAGCGGCTCCCCCACCGCCAAGGCGGGCGCCGGGTTCACGGGCAGGCGTGCGCTGCGTTACGCCGGCCGGCACACCACCGAGGGACGGGCGTACTCGTACAACAAGGTCTTCGACGTGAACGTGGCCGTCGGCCGGAACACGCGGCTGTCGTACCGGATCTTCCCGTCGATGGCGGACGGTGACCTCGACTACGACGCCACGAACGTCTCCGTCGACCTGGCCTTCACCGACGGCACCCGCCTGAGCGACCTGCGCGCCACCGACCAGCACGGCTTCCCGCTGACCCCGCAGGGTCAGGGCGCCTCCAAGATCCTCTACGTCAACCAGTGGAACAACGTGGCCTCGCGGATCGGCTCGGTCGCGGCCGGGAAGACTGTGGACCGGATCCTGGTGGCCTACGACTCCCCCAAGGGCCCGGCGAAGTTCCGCGGCTGGCTGGACGACGTGAGCATCGCCTCCGTCGCCCCCGAGCAGCCGAAGGCCCACCTGTCGGACTACGCGGTGACCACCCGCGGCACCAACTCCAGCGGCGGCTTCTCGCGGGGCAACAACTTCCCGGCGACGGCGGTGCCGCACGGCTTCAACTTCTGGACGCCCGTGACCAACGCGGGTTCGCTCAGCTGGCTGTACGACTACGCGCGTGCGAACAACGCGGACAACCTGCCGACGATCCAGGCGTTCAGCGCGAGCCACGAGCCGAGTCCCTGGATGGGCGACCGGCAGACCTTCCAGGTGATGCCGTCGGTCGCCGCCGGTACTCCGGACCTCGGCCGGGAAGCGCGCGAGCTGGCCTTCCGGCACGAGAACGAGACGGCGCGGCCGTACTACTACGGGGTGCGGTTCGAGAACGGGCTGAAGGCCGAGATGGCGCCGACCGACCACGCGGCGGCGTTGCGCTTCACCTACCCGGGCGATGACGCGAGTGTCCTCTTCGACAACGTGACCGACCAGGCGGGGCTCACGCTCGACAAGGAGAACGGGATCGTCACCGGCTACTCGGACGTGAAGTCCGGGCTGTCGACGGGCGCGACCCGGCTGTTCGTCTACGGCGAGTTCGACAAGCCGGTGACCGAGTCGGACGCCACCGGGGTCAAGGGCTACCTCCGCTTCAAGGCCGACGACCGGACCGTCACCCTGCGCCTGGCGACCTCGCTCATCAGCCTCGACCAGGCCAAGGACAACCTCCGGCAGGAGATCCCGGAGGGCAGGTCCTTCGAAGCGGTGAAGAGGAGCGCCCGGCGGCAGTGGGACCGGCTGCTCGGCAAGGTCGAGGTGGAGGGCGCGACCCCCGACCAGCTGACGACGCTGTACTCCAGCCTGTACCGGCTCTACCTGTACCCGAACTCCGGGTTCGAGAAGGTCGACGGGAAGTACCGGTACGCCTCGCCCTTCTCCCCCATGCCGAACCCGGACACCCCGACGCACACCGGCGCGAAGATCGTCGACGGCAAGGTGTACGTCAACAACGGCTTCTGGGACACCTACCGGACGACCTGGCCGGCGTACTCCCTCCTCACGCCGGGCAAGGCGGGTGAGCTGGTCGACGGGTTCGTGCAGCAGTACAAGGACGGCGGCTGGACCTCCCGCTGGTCCTCCCCCGGCTACGCGGACCTCATGACGGGCACCTCGTCGGACGTGGCGTTCGCGGACGCGTACGTCAAGGGCGTCGACTTCGACGCGAAGGCGGCGTACGAGGCGGCCGTGAAGAACGCGACGGTCGTCCCGCCGAATTCGGGCGTCGGCCGCAAGGGCATGGCCACCTCCCCCTTCCTCGGCTACACGAGCACCGAGACCCACGAGGGTTTGTCCTGGGCGCTGGAGGGCTACCTCAACGACTACGGCATCTCCCGCATGGGCCACAAGCTCTACGAGGAGACCGGCGAGCGGCGCTACAAGGAGGAGTCGGAGTACTTCCTGGACCGCGCCCGGGACTACGTGAACCTCTTCGACCGGAAGGCCGGGTTCTTCCAGGGCCGGAACGCCAAGGGCGACTGGCGGGTCGAGTCCTCGACGTACGACCCGCGGGTGTGGGGCCACGACTACACCGAGACCAACGGGTGGGGGTACGCCTTCACCGCCCCGCAGGACGGCCGGGGCCTCGCCAACCTGTACGGCGGGCGCAAGGGCCTCGCCGACAAGCTGGACGCGTACCTGTCCACCCCCGAGACGGCCTCCCCCGAGTTCGTCGGCTCCTACGGCGGTGTCATCCACGAGATGACCGAGGCCCGGGACGTGCGGATGGGCATGTACGGGCACTCCAACCAGGTCGCCCACCACGCCCTCTACATGTACGACGCGGCCGGGCAGCCCTGGAAGACGCAGAAGAACGTGCGTGAGGTGCTGTCCCGGCTGTACACGGGCAGCGAGATCGGTCAGGGCTACCACGGCGACGAGGACAACGGCGAGCAGTCGGCCTGGTTCCTGTTCTCCGCGCTCGGCTTCTACCCGCTGGTGATGGGCAGCGGCGAGTACGCGATCGGCTCGCCGCTGTTCGAGAAGGCGACCGTGCACCTGGAGAACGGGCGCGAGCTGGTGGTGAAGGCGCCGCGCAACAGCGCGAAGAACGTCTACGTGCAGGGGCTGAAGGTCAACGGCCGGACCTGGTCGAAGACCTCGCTGCCGCACTCGCTGGTCGCCAAGGGCGGTGTCCTGGAGTTCGACATGGGCTCGCGGCCGTCGTCGTGGGGCACGGGCAAGGACGCGGCGCCCGTGTCGATCACCCAGGACGACGAGGTACCGGCACCCCGCGCGGACGTGCTGAGGGGTGACGGCGCCCTGTTCGACGACACGTCGGCGACGGACGCCGCGGTGACGTCCGTGGACCTGCCGGTAGGCGAGGGTGCCGAGGCCGTCCAGTACACCCTGACGTCGTCGAAGGACCGGGCGAAGGCACCGGCCGGCTGGACGCTCCAGGGCTCCTCCGACGGTGAGACCTGGCGGACGCTGGACCGGCGCTCCGGGGAAACCTTCGCGTGGGACCGGCAGACCCGCGCGTTCTCGGTGAAGTCACCGGGTACGTACGGGAAGTACCGCCTGGTCCTCGACGGCGAGGCGACGCTGGCCGAGGTCGAACTGCTGCGCTGATCACGTGAGTTGGGGGTCTCATGCCGCTTCCCGTGCCCGTCCCGCCCGAGGGGGTCGACCCGGCCTGGCTGCCGCCCGCCGCCTTCCGGGCGATCGGTGGCCGCCGGACGCTGATCCGGGGGTCGGGGCTCCTGGTGGAGACGGTGCACGGGGAGGTGGCGGAGGCCTGCCGGAGATTCGGGGGCCGGGTCGTGCGGGACGCGTCGGACGACGGCCCGTACGACCTGGTCCTCGGCCTCGGTGCCGACGACCTCGGCGGCGAGGGCTTCGCCACCGCGCGCGAGGGCGGCACGACGACCGTCACCGCCTCCGGCGGTCGCGGGCTGCTGTACGGGCTGTTCCATGTCCTGCGCCTCGGGGAGGCGGCCTTCACCGGCACGTGGGCGCGGGAGATCCGTCGTCCCACCGTCGCGCTGCGCATGCTCGACCACTGGGACAACGTGGCCGTGCACCCGGTCATGGGCCAGGTGGAGCGCGGCTACGCGGGCGGCTCCCTGTTCTGGGAGGACGGCAGGGCGCGAGGCGAACCCGGCCGGGTGCGGGCCTACGGCAGGCTGCTCGCGGCGTGCCAGATCAACGCGCTCTGCGTGAACAACGTCAACGTGCACGCCACCGAGGCGCGTCTGCTGACCGAGCGGATCGGTGAAGTGGCCGGCATCGCCGAGGCATTGCGGCCCTACGGCATCCGCACCCACCTGTCGGTCTCCTTCGCCGCCCCGGTCACGCTCGGCGGGCTCCCCACGGCCGACCCGCTGGACGAGCAAGTGCGCTCCTGGTGGGCCGGGGTGACCCGGCGGGTGTACGAGGCGATACCCGACTTCGGCGGGTACGTCGTGAAGGCCGACTCGGAGGGCCAGCCGGGCCCGTTCGCGTACGGCCGCAGTCACGCCGAGGGCGCGAACCTGCTGGCGGCGGCGCTGGAGCCGTTCGGCGGCACCGTGCACTGGCGGGCCTTCGTCTACGACCACCGCCAGGACTGGCGGGACCGGACGACCGACCGGGCCCGGGCCGCGTACGACCATTTCGTGCCCCTGGACGGCGAGTTCGCGGGGAACGCCGTGCTCCAGGTGAAGCACGGGCCGATGGACTTCCAGGTGCGTGAGCCGGTCTCGCCGCTGATCGGGGCGATGCCGCGCACCCGGCTGGCGGTGGAGCTGCAGGCCACCCAGGAGTACACCGGGCAGCAGCGGCATGTGTGCTGGCTGGGGCCCATGTGGAGCGAGGTGCTGCGATTCCGGCACGCGTCCGGGTCCACTGTCGGCGCATCGGCGCGGGGCGGGCTCGTCGCCGTGTCGAACGCCGGTGACGACCCGTTCTGGACGGGGCATCCGCTGGCGCAGGCCAACCTCTACACCTTCGGGCGGCTGGCCTGGCAGCCGGACGCCGAGCCGCGCGCGCTGCTCGACGAGTGGATCGCGCTCAGCTTCCCGGACGCCCCCGCCCTGCTGGCCGACGGGCTGCACGCCGTGCTCGACGGCTCGTGGCGGACGTACGAGAAGTACACCGCTCCGCTGGGCGTGGGCTTCATGGTGCAGCCGGGGCACCACTACGGGCCGAGCGTGGACGGGTACGAGTACAGCCCGTGGGGGACCTATCACTTCGCCGACCGGGACGGGGTCGGCGTCGACCGCAGCGCGGCGACCGGCACGGGTTTCGCCGGGCAGTACGGCAAGCCCTGGTCCGGGCTGTACGAGTCGCCGGAGACCTGCCCCGACGAGCTGCTGCTGTTCTTCCACCATGTGCCCTACGGGCATGTGCTCAAGAGCGGGAAGACCGTCATCCAGCACATCTACGACACGCACTTCGAGGGCGTCGAGGAGGCCGAGGAGGCCCGCCGGGTGTGGACGGGCCTCGCGGACCTCGTCGAGCCGGGGCGCCACGCGCGGGTGGCGGAGCGCTACGAGGAGCAGCTCCGCAGCGCCCGCGAGTGGCGCGACCAGATCAACAGCTACTTCCTTCGCAAGTCCGGGGTGCCGGACGCGCGGGGGCGGCGGATCTACTGAAGGACCGCCACGCCCAGAGGGTCGAGGACCAGGGGGTCGCCCTGGTCCACCCGCTTGCCGGTGAGCAGGTCGGTGGCCGGGGCGTGGGCGGTCAGCCGGGCCGGTTGCGGGGCGTGGTTGAGGAGGAAGAGCAGACGGGTGCCGTCGGGTGCCACCCGGGTGGCGGTCTCCACCGCCGGATGGCCGGCGTAGGGGCCGGGCAGGTCGTGGCGGGCCAGGACCCTGCGTACGACCCGGTCGGCGCCGGGCGGGTCGAGGGCGGCCACTGCTCGGGGCTGTGGTCGCCCCCGTAGCGGATCTTGGGCGTCATGCGGTGAAGTCCTTCCGCGTCTCGGCGATCACGGTCCGGCTGCCGTGCAGCAGGGACAGCAGCAGCGGGGCGGCCAGCAGGGCGGGCAGGGCCTCGGTCAGCAGGGCCGTCGACGCGGCCGTGAGAATCAGCAGGGA
This sequence comes from Streptomyces sp. NPDC012466, assembly GCF_042955215.1. NCBI lineage: Bacteria > Bacillati > Actinomycetota > Actinomycetes > Kitasatosporales > Streptomycetaceae > Streptomyces > Streptomyces sp. NPDC012466. The sequence goes on from NZ_JBIBEQ010000001.1 coordinate 1,396,667, forward strand.
GGCGGCGGCGAGGGTGGCGTGGCCGTGCCGGAACAGGAAGTACGCGGCGAGGCGGGCGGTGTCGCGGGCGCGGAAGGTGAAGAGCGAGGTGAGGACGAGGGCGTGTGCGCCCCACAGGAGGGAGCCGGCGCCGATCACGGCGAGCAGCAGCGCCCACCAGCCGGGCAGGCCGGTGGCGGAGAAGTGCGTGAGGGTGAAGGCGATGACCGTCAGCCAGGCCAGCAGGGGTGCCCACAGTTTCAGTGCCGGTACGGCGTTGAGCCGCCAGCCGCGCAGGTAGGCCCGGGCCGGGTGCAGCTCGGTGAGGTCGCGGCTGCGGTGGTGCAGGGCGTAGAGCCCGGCGGACAGGGCCGGACCGAGGGGCAGCAGGCACAGGGCCGCCAGGGGAAGGTTCGCCGGGTCGGGGCCGAGCAGGAGCAACCCGGCCGGACCTGGGGAGGCGGCGAGGAGCAGCAGTGCCTCGACGGTGAGGACGGTGTGGATGAGGGCGGAGGCCCGGGAGAGGGTTCCGGTGCCGAAGTCGGAGGTCCGTACGGTGCTCACGCCGTGACCTCCCGCCCGGGCGCCGGGTGGCGCCGGGTGACGGCGGGCCGGTCGCGGGGCGCGTCGGGGACCCGGATCACCCGTTCTCCTTCCTGTACCGCTCGTACGCCTTGTTGTGCAGGTCGACGAGTTGCTGCATGTTCTTCGACTTCAGCTCGGCGAGGTAGTCGTCCCACTGGGACAGCGGGCGCTTGCCGAGGACGAACCGGAGGGTGTTCTGGACGACGTGGTCCTTGAGCGGGGTGTCCCAGAGGGTCGCCTGCTCCTGCTCGAAGGACTGGAGGGGGTGGGCCGGGTCGACGGGCAGTTCCTCGCGCCGGGCCATGGCGTCCTGGAACTTCTTCTCGTCCGGGCTGAACGAGGACGAGACCAGGTCCCAGCTGCCGCCGTAGGTGAAGACGCCGTTGAAGAAGCCGTAGTCCTTCTGGAGGTCCTTCGGCGCGTCCGGGTCCGAGCCCATGAGGGAGATGCCGGGCTTCGGCTCGAACCGGCCGCCGGACCGGGTGTAGGTGACGCCCTCGACGCCCCACTTGCAGAACTTCTGGCCCTCGTCCGAGTACCAGAGCCAGTCGAGGAACTGCATCATCGCGACGAAGTGGTCGCTCTCGAGGGCCTTGCTGGAGACCATGACGCCGTTCTCCAGCCGGGTGCCGCCGAGCACCACGGGACCGGCCGGGCCGAGCGGCACCGGCACCATCTCGATCGTCGCGCCCTTGACCTGCTTCTCCAGGTTGTAGCGGTAGTTCTGCACCAGCTCCTGCGGATTGGCGCTGATCACGAAGGACTTCTCGGCCAGCAGCTTCTGCACCGCCTGCTCGTCCTGCTGCGTGAAGCTCTCCGGGTCCAGCAGCTTCTCGGCGACGACCTTTCTCAGATACTCGATCATGTGACGGTAGCCGTCCGTCGCCCCGTTGAAGACGAACCTGCGCGCTTCGGCGTCGAAGGCGATGTTGTCGTAACTCCAGCCCGCCTTGACCCCGTACGCCTGGCCGAGGTAGCTGAACAACGCGCCGCACGGGAAGGGCGTGTTGGTGCTCCAGCGGTCGGTCCAGGGGTACGTGCCGGGGTACTCCTCCTTGAGCGCCTTGAGGACGCCGTACACCTCGTCCCAGGTGGTGGGCAGGCTGAGGCCGTGCCGGTCGAGGACGTCCGTGCGGAAGGACAGCGAGTAGCCGGACTTGGGCTTCTCGTGCAGGCCGGGCAGCAGGTAGTACCTGCCGTCGGACTGGCGGATCGAGTCGAGTTCGGGCTCCAGCTTCCACTTGCGCACCTTGTCGCGGAAGTTGGGCATCAGCTTCACGTAGTCGCTGACCGGGAGGATCGCGCCCGAGGAGACGAAGGCCACCTCGGAGGGGTGGTACGTCTTCGGGATCAGGAAGGGTGCGTCGCCCGCGCCGATGAGGACGCTGCGCTTCTTCTCGTAGTCGGCCAGCGGGACGTCGACCGGCTTGAGGGTCACACCGGTGCGCTTGGTCAGCTCCTTCCAGAACAGCCAGCCGTCCTTCATCGGGTAGACCGGGTTGTTGTTGTGCAGCACCGAGAACGACAGCGGCCGTGCCGCTTTGAAGCGTTGTCCGGCCCGGTAGTTCTTCATGGCCCCGTCCTGCTTCTTCGACAGGTCCTTCCCGTCGCCGCCGTCGTCCCCGCCGCCGCAGCCGGTGACCGTGGCGAGGCCGATGAACCCGGCGGCGGCGAGGATCTGGCGCCGCGACAGCTGCCCTGTGTTCTGCACGGGAACTCCTTTGTTCCGTAGATCAGTAGAGGAGTGGTGCGGCGTCAGCCCTTGACCGCGCCGAGCATCACGCCCGAGACGAAGAAGCGCTGGACGAAGGGGTACACGAGGAGGATCGGCAGGGCGGTGAGGACGATGGTGACCGCCTGGATGCTCGCGCCGACCTGGCTGAGCTCCGCGGTGCCCGCGCCCGCGTTGCCGCCTCCGGTGGCGCCGGCGATGAGGTTGCGCAGATAGACGGTGACCGGCATCAGGCCGGAGTGGTCCATGTACAGGAACGCGCTGAACCAGGAGTTCCAGAAGGACACCGAGTAGAAGAGGAGCATCGTCGCCACGACCGCCTTGGACAGCGGCAGCACGACCCTGAGCAGGATGCCGTAGGTGCTCAGGCCGTCGATCTGCGCGGCCTCCTCCAGCTCCGTCGGCAGGTTCTCGAAGAACGCCTTCATCACCAGCAGGTTGAAGACGCTGATCGCGTTCGGCAGGGCGATCGCCCACACGCTGTTCTTCAGGCCGAGGCTCGTGACCAGGATGTAGTTCGGGATCAGGCCGCCGGTGAAGAACATGGTGAACACGGCGATGCCGACGAGTACGCCCCGGCCCTTGAGGTGCCGCTTCGACAGGACGTAGGCGTAACAGGTCGTCAGAACCATGGCGACGGCCGTCGCCACGACCGTGTAGAACACGGTGTTGCCGTAGGTGCGCCAGAACATCGAGTCCTGGAACACGATCTTGTACGTCGTGAGGTTGAACCCCTTGGGCCACAGGCTCACCTCACCGGCCCGGATCTGGCGCTCCCCGCTGAAGGACCTCGCGATGATGTTGACGAAGGGGTACAGGGTCACCAGCACGACGAGCGTGAGGACCACGCCGTTGACGCCCTGGAAGACCCGGTGGGAACGGCTCGGCTTCACCACAGGCTGGTCCCCACTGTGCGGCGCGAGAGCGTGTTGGCGGAGGTGATCAGGACCAGGCCGATGATCGCCTCGAACAGGCCGATGGCGGCGGCGTAGCTGAAGCTGCTGGACTCGACACCGGCCCGGTAGACGTAGGTCGAGATCACGTCGGCGGTCGGATAGGTCAGCGGGTTGTACAGCAGCAGCACCTTCTCGAAGCCGACCGCCATGAAGGTGCCGACGTTGAGGATCAGCAGCGTGATCATGGTGGGGCGGATGCCGGGCAGGGTGACGTGCCAGATCTGCCGCCAACGGCCCGCGCCGTCGATCCGGGCGGCCTCGTACAGGTCCTCGTCGATCGTGGTGAGCGCGGCGAGGTAGAGGATCGTGCCCCAGCCGGCGGTCTGCCAGATCTCGGATCCGACGTAGATCGTGCGGAACCACTCCGGTTCCTGGATGAAGCGGACCGGCTCGTGGCCGAGCATGCCGAGGACGTGGTTGACCGGGCCGTCGCTCGCCAGCATCTGCATCGTGATGCCCGCGACGATCACGATCGACAGGAAGTGCGGGAGGTACGACACCGATTGCACGAACCGCTTCAGGGAACGCCGGCGCACCTCGTTGAGCAGCAGCGCGAGCACGATCGGGAGAGGGAAGCAGAAGACGAGCGTGAGCCCGCCCAGCCACAGGGTGTTGCGGAACACCTGCCAGAAGGTGGGGTCGCCGAGGAACATCCGCACATAGCGCAGGCCCACCCATTCCTCGCCGAAGGGCGAACCACCGGGCTCGAAGCGCCGGAACGCGATCACGTTGCCGATCATCGGCAGATAGCGGAACACCAGGAAGAACAGCAGCGGCAGGATCGCGAGTGAGTACAACTGCCAGTCGCGGCGCAACGCCCGCCGCCAGCCGGTCGGGGCGGGTGTCCGCCCGCCGCGCCTGGGGGCGGTCCGGGCCGGAGGCGGGTCCTGGGTGCCCGGCGGGGCCGGTGTGGTGGACGTGCTCATTGCTCGGGCCTCCCGTGAGCAGGGACGCGGAACCGAAACTTTCGAGCTCTTACCGGTAACTCCGCGGCAACTTAGGGGCAGCAGAAAGCGCTGTCAATGGGTACCGCGAGAGTCCGACGGGGCGCCTGTGCCGGGTTGGATCCGCATCGAAGGTGGGTAGCCCCCAGGGGCCAACCACCCCTGGACGGCCGCAAGTTTCTGTGGTGCGGCCGATTCATGCGAGGAGCCGCCGTGTCCGCGTGCCCCCTGCCGCCGACGGAGCCGGTGGCGGCGACGGCGTGCGGCTCGCGACGGCAGCACCGCCGGCACGCCGGCCAGGGTGTTCGGGCCGCGAACGCCGTGAACACCGGCCCTTGTCGCCGCAGTGAGGACCAGGACCCGGTGCGCCGGCCGTAGACAACCGGGCCGGCTGGCGCTACCTTCCGCAACAGGCGGGGTGGGAGCGCTCCCATAACGGTGGACCGGAACCCGCCCTCGAGTGCCCCCATCCCGCTCATCCGTGTACACACATCCGCAGGTCCGTACCCCCACGAACGGATGATGCTGTCATGATCCTGACAAGCCGACCGGGAGGATCCACGATGCCCCGATCAGCGCTCCCCCACCGGGCCAGAGCCCTCTTACTGGTGCTGCTCTCCCTCCTCGTCACCGTCCCGGCCCTCGGCCTGGTCATGACGGCCGGTGGTGAGGCGGAGGCGCACGGCACCCCCATGAAGCCCGGCAGCCGTACGTTCCTGTGCTGGCAGGACGGACTGACCGACACCGGCGAGATCAAGCCGGTGAACCCCGCGTGCCGGGGCGCACAGCAGGTCAGCGGCACCACGCCGTTCTACAACTGGTTCTCGGTGCTCCGCTCGGACGGCGCCGGCCGCACCCGGGGCTTCGTACCGGACGGCGAGCTGTGCAGCGGCGGCAACCCCAACTTCACCGGATTCAACACGCCCAGCAAGGACTGGCCGCTCACCCATCTCACCTCGGGCGCGACCGTCGACTTCTCGTACAACGCCTGGGCGGCGCACCCGGGTTGGTTCTACGTCTACATCACCAAGGACGGCTTCGACCCCACCAAGACGCTCACCTGGAACGACATGGAGGAGCGGCCGTTCCTGAGTGTCGACCACCCGCCGCTGAACGGCTCCCCGGGCACGGTCGAGGCCAACTACTCCTGGGCCGGGAAGCTCCCCGACAACAAGTCGGGCCGCCACATCATCTACATGGTCTGGCAGCGCTCCGACAGCCAGGAGACCTTCTACTCCTGCTCCGACGTGGTCTTCGACGGTGGCAAGGGCGAGGTGACCGGCATCAAGCAGCCGGGCAACCCGTCCGAGCCGGTGCCCGGCACCTGCACGGCCACCCGCAAGACCACCGGCACCTGGAGCGGCGGCTACCAGTCCGAGGTGACCGTCACCAACACCGGCACGGTCCCGATGCTCGGCTGGATGGTCGACTGGACCCTCCCGTCGGGCCAGAAGGTCGAGAGCCTGTGGAGCGGCAGCGCGACCTACAACGGCCAGGCGGTGATGGTCCACAACTCCAACTGGAACGGCTCCCTCGCCCCGGGCAAGAGCACGACGTTCGGCTACGTCGTCTCCGGGCCGGGGGGTGACAGCGCGAGCGGCCTGCCCTGCCGGGTGGGCTGAACCGACCCTCGCGGCGGGCCCGATGACCGGAGAGGTCCGGTGACCGGGCCCGTCGGCACGGCAGGTGCCGCAGGACCGCGTCCGGCCGAAGCACACCGTCCCGGTTCCCTCGCGGGGGTCTCGACCGCGTAGGTTGACGCCATGGTGTGGGGGGCGGGGGCCGCGGCCGGGCCGGCGGGCGCGAGTGAGCGGGCCGGGGGGGCGGCAGCCGGCGCGGAGCGGCACGGCGGGGAAGGGCGGACCGGCCCGCTCGTCCCTGCTGATGGCACTGGGCACGGTGGTGTCCCGGGCAACGGGTCTGATCCGGCAGGTGCTTCAGGCGGCGGCGCTGGGCACCGGGCTGCTGGCGAGCACGTACAACACGGCGAACACCGTGCCGACGAGTCTGTACACCTTGGTGATCGGCGGCGCGCTCAACGCCGTACTGGTGCCGCAACTGGTCCGGGCGCGGGCCACCGAGGCCGACGGCGGAAAGGCCTACGAGCAGCGGCTGGTGACGCTCGTGCTGTGCGTCCTGGCCGCGGGAACGGTGCTGGCCGTATGGGCCGCGCCGCAGATCATGAGCCTGTACATGCGCGACACCGCGGACAGCCACGAGGCGTTCGAACTGACCGTGGTCTTCGCCCGGTTCCTGCTGCCGCAGATCTTCTTCTACGGCCTGTTCGGCATGCTGGGCCAAGTGCTGAACGCCCGGGAGAAGTTCGGCGCGATGATGTGGACGCCGGTGCTGAACAACGTCGTTCTGATCGGCATGTTCGCCGCGTATCTGGGGTTGATGACGGTCCCCGACCGGGTGGAGGACATCACGGCGGGGCAGGTGCGGCTGCTGGGGCTGGGGACAACGGTCGGAATCGCACTCCAGGCCCTTGCGCTGATCCCCTTCGTGCGCGCCACGGGCTTCCGGTTCCGGCCACGTTTCGACTGGCGGGGCACCGGCCTGGGCAAGAGCGCCCATGCCGCGAAGTGGACGCTGCTGTTCGTCCTCGTCAACCAGGTCGCGCTGACCGTCGTGACGAACTTCGCCAACGCCGCGGACCAGGCGCTGCCGCACGCCGGAGCCGGCTACTCGGCCTACATGTACGCGCAGACCATCTGGATGCTGCCGCAGTCGATCGTGACCGTCTCCCTGGTGACGGCGCTGTTGCCGCGGATGAGCAGGGCCGCCGCCGAGGGCCGGGTCCCCGAGGTGCGTGCCGACCTCTCACGGGCGCTGCGCGCCACCGGGGTCGTCATCGTGCCCGCCGGGTTCCTCTTCCTGGCGCTGGGCCCGCAGATCTCGGCGCTGCTGTTCGCCCACGGCGCGGCCGACGCCGCCTGCGTCCAGCCGACCGGGCAGATGCTCCAGGCGTTCGGGCTCGGGCTGATCCCGTTCTCGGCGCAGTACCTCCTCCTGCGCGGCTTCTACGCCTTCGAGGACACGCGCACACCCTTCCTCATGGCGACATGGATCGCCGCGGTGAACATCGCCCTGGTCACCGTCTGCCACCTGCTGCTTCCCGCCCGATGGGCGGTGACCGGCATGCCCGGCGCCTACACGGTGTCCTATCTGGCCGGGCTGGCCGTCACGGCGTGGCGGCTGCGCGGGAAGCTGGGCGCTCGCCTCGACGACGGGAAGGTGCGCCGCACCTACACGAAGCTGCTGTGCGCCGCCGCCCCCGCCGCGGGGCTCGGCTGGGCCGCCGCCCGGGCCTGTGACGCCTCGCTGGGCGAGGGCACCTGGCCCACCGCGGCCGGTCTCGCTGCCGGAACGGCCGTCATGGCGGCGGGGTACCTCGCCCTGGCCCACCTGATGAGGGTCGGCGAACTGCGCGGCCTCGCCGGGCGGCGGTGACAGCGTCGTCAGCCCGGCGGCCCCCTGACGGCCGGCCGTGGCGGTCGGGCGGCGTCGCGCTGCCCGGACCCGTGGGTCCCGACTGGGACCGGCGCCGGGACGGCCCCTGGGGCCGCTGAGGAGGTCGGCGTGGGCGCGCAGGAGCGCCCGGCTCGGGCGCCGCGGAGGGGCGCGGGCAGCCGGGTGGGGGCTTCGCGCAGCGGCGTGTCCACCGGCCGAGCGGCCCAGGACAGCCGGGCGCGGGGAGGTCGTCGGCGAGCCGCCGGAGCCGGTGGGCCCCCTGGCGTGCGCCGAGCCGCCCATGGCGATCGGCCGGATCGGGGCACTGGTCGCAGCGGGTTCCGGGCGACCTGGGGCACCACGTGGGCCGAGCAGGCGGGTGGGTCGCCAGAACCCGTCGGACCCCGTCGACCGAACCCGACTGTTCGCCCCATATGTCCCGGTTATCCAGGTGTGCGATTCTGTTGGAGGGTGCCCTGCCGCTCATGTGCGGCGTGGATCCGCCATGGGAGGCGCGACGCCGCGCCGCCGGTCCCGTGCCCGCGTCGTCGTCACCTGAGTTCCGGGGACTCCCACCTGCCGGTGGCTGCGGCATGAACGGGAGGTGGATGCGGAACATGCCCCATTACGGCGATGCCCGGGCCGCGGTCCCGGGCCTTCGGGCGCCGGGAAACGGGGGCACCGGTCCGTCTCGTCCCTCGCCGGAGCTCGCCGCGCGGGCGCGCGTGCTGGCGTTCGCCGGGGTGGTCCTGGCAGCGGTGTACGTGCGGTGCGAGGACGGCACGGAGCTGCGGCTGGCGGAGGTGGCGGGAGCCGGGTCCGAGCAGCCTCACCACGTGCCGGAGCGGGTGGTCACCACTGCTTCGGAGGGGTCTCCCGGCTCGGGGCCGGGAACTTCTCCCGGGCCGGGCCCGAACCTCGCTCCGGACCGTACGCGCGCCCCCGCTTCACCGACCTCGCCCGCCCCCCGTGACGCCCCCGTCCCGGTGCCCCCGGGCCCGCCGGGCACGGGAGGCGGTGGTGGCCCGCCCGTGGCCGAGGCCTATCTGCGGGGGCGGCCGGTGTGGCGCGCCGCTGCGATGCCCGCCGGGCGGGAGGAAGGCACGGCCGCCTCCGTCCCGCTCGGGGCGCTGCCGCTGGGGGCCGTGGGCGGGTGGCTGGGCTGTCTCCTCGTGGTGGGAGAGGCCGGGGAGGGATTCGGGGCCGAGCAGCGGGAGTTCCTGGAGCGGTATGCCGAGGCCGTCGCCGAGCGGCTGCGGGGCGAGGCCGACCGGTCGGCCCCCTCGCCCGTGCTGGATCCGGCCCTGCGCGCCATGGGGGTCGGTTCGTTCGCCCTGTCGCCCGGCACCGGGCTGGTCGAGACGGACTCCGCCCTGCTCGAACTCGTCGGCATCCCCGAGGGCGGCTTCGACGGCAAGACCGACACCCTGCTCTCGTGCAGCGTCCCGGAGGACGTCCCCGCCCTGATGTCGGTCATCGAACCGTCCGCGCAGACGCCGGGCCGCCGTGAGCTGGAATTCCGTATCCGCCGCCCCACCGGTGAACTGTGCTGGCTGCGGCTGAGCTGCCGGGTGCTGAAGGGGCCCGAGGGTGCCCCGGAGCGGGTGCTGGGCGTGGTGACGGCGGCGCCCGTGCTGCGCCGCAGTGCCAGCGACGTGGCCCGGATCCAGTGGCTGACGGCCGCGCTGGACGACGCCACGACCGTCCGGGACGTCAGCCGTGTGGTGGTCGCCGCGCTGCGTGAGCCGCTCGGTGCCGACCGGGTGGCGCTCGCCGAGCTGCTGGAGGACCGGCTGGCGGTCACCGTGCTCGATCCGCCGGGTGCCGGTGCCTGGCCGGAGCTGTGGCGGCGCGAATGGCGCTCGGAGTGGCCCGACGCGCCGGTCACCGCCCTGCCCACGCTCCAGGCGGCGCTGCGGGACGGGCGGATGAGCCTGTGGCCGGCGGGTTCCGTGCTGGAACCCGGGCTCGCGGGGATCGGCCCCGGGGGGCTGGCGGTGCTGCCGCTGCCGGCCAAGCGAAGGGTGGCCGGGGTGTGCCTGGTCGGCTGGGACACCCCGCACGAGTTCGCCCCCGAGGAACGGGCTCTGCTGACCGCGACCGCCGGGCTGGTCGGACAGGCCCTGAAACGCGCCCACGCCTACGACGCCGAGCAGGAGCTCGCGACGATGCTCCAGCGCAGCCTGCTGCCGCGCCGGCTCCCCCGGCTGCCCGGGGGCACCGCCGTGGCCCGCTATCTGCCCGCCCGCCGCGGACTCCAGGTGGGCGGCGACTGGTACGACGTGATCGCGCTGTCGGAGAGCAAGGTGGCCTTGGTCATCGGGGATGTGCAGGGGCACAGCGCCGGGGCCGCGACGATCATGGGCCAGATGCGTACGGCGGTCCGGGCCTACGCCGTGGAGGGGCATCCGCCGGACGTGGTCGTCGCGCACGCCAACCGGCTGCTCGTCGGCATGGAGACCGACCTGTTCGCCACCTGCTGCTACGTAGAGCTGGACATGGAGGAGGGCAACGCGCTGTTCGTGCGGGCCGGGCATCTGGCCCCGCTGGTGCGGCACCCCGACGGCGGCACCGCGGAGATCGCGGTCGAGGGCGGGCTCCCGCTGGGCGTCCTCGCGGACGCGGAGTTCCCGCTGACGGCGCTGGCGCTGGCCCCGGGCTCGGTGCTCACGCTGGTGACGGACGGCCTGGTCGAGTCGGCGGATCTCCACGTGGACGAGGGGATGCGGCTCGTACGTCAGGCGCTCGCCGCGGCCGATCCCGCGGACCCGGGGCGGATGGCCGACGCGTTGCTCGGCGAGACCGGGCGCCGTGAGGACGACGTGGCGGTGCTGCTGCTGCGCTACGACGGGATGCGGATACGGCCGGTGCGGGCGGGCTGGGTGGTGTGGCGGCTGCCGGACGCGGTGATGCACGCACGCCGGTTCAGTGCGCGCACGCTGCGTTCGTGGGGCATCGCGGCCGAGGCCGACACCGTGCTGCTGGTCGTGTCGGAGCTGGTCACCAACGCGCTGGTGCACACACAGGGCGCGGTCCGGGTGGAACTGACCCTGGCGGCGGACCGGCTGCGGGTGACCGTGAGCGACTCCTCGCCCCGGGCACCGGCCAAGCCGGTGGTCGTGGACTGGGAGTCGACGGGCGGCCGGGGGCTCTTCCTGGTCGAGGCCGTGTCGGCGGCCTGGGGATCGGTGCCGGTGGGCGGCGGCAAGCAGGTGTGGAGCGAGATCGTCGTCACCCGCCCGGACCCGGATGCGGAACCCGGCGAGGATCCGGAGCCGGAACCGGAGACCGCGCCGGAGGAGGATCGCAGGCCGGGCCGTGTGTGGGGCCTGGGCCGTGACCGCACCTGGGGCCGGGGCCGCAACCGCGACCGCCGCAAGGCGCGCGAGCAGGGGCCGGACCGCGACGACCGGACCGCGGACCGCGACAGCGACCCCGCCATGGACCGCGAGAGCAACCCCGCCACAGACCACGACAGCAACCCCGCCACAGACCACGACAGCAACCCCGCCACAGACCACGACAGCAACCCCGCCACAGACCACGACAGCGACCCGACCACAGACCGCGACGGCGACCCGGCCGCGCGCGGGACAGCGGATCACGAGACCGACCGGGGCGAACGCAACCCCCACCCGGACCCCGGTCGGCGTGGAGATCCGGCTGGAGAACCACCCCCACACCGGGACCGGCCCGACCGGGGAGGTTTCTGATGCGTGGCCTCAGCCGGCGTGGCGCCGCCTGGCTGCTGGCGGTCGTACTCGCCGTGTCCCTGGCGGGGTGTTCGGACGGCGGCGGGGAGGGCGGGGGCGGCCCGACCATCGGGCTGCTGCTGCCGAGCCGGGCCGTGCCCCGGTGGGAGAAGTCCGACAAGCCCCTGATCGAGAAGCGGATCAAGGAGCTGTGCCCGGACTGCACGGTCGTGTACGCCAACGCCGAGAACGACGCGGCGAGCCAGCGGCAGCAGATGAACTCCATGATCACCCGGGGCGTCTCGGCCCTGATCCTGGACGTCGTCGACCCCAAGGCGCTGCGCTCCTCCGTCCGCGAGGCCCGGCGCGAGGGCATCCCGGTCCTCGCCTACGACCGGCTCGCCGAGGGCCCGGTCTCGGGTTTCGTCAGTTTCGACGGCGGCCAGGTCGGCCGGCTCCAGGGCCGCTCACTCCTCGAGGGCATGGGCGCCAGGGCCGACGGCGGCGGTGTCGTCATGATGAACGGCGACCCGTCCAGTCCCAACGCCGCCTGGTACGAGGGCGGAGCCCGGTCCGTCCTCCGGGGCGAGGTGCGGCTCCTGAAGTCGTACAGCACGCTCGGGTGGCGCACGGAGAACGCGCACGACCACATGTCCGCCGCGATCAGCTCCCTCGGCCCGGGCCGGATCGACGGGGTGCTCGCGGCCAACGACTCGATCGCCGCCGGTGTCGTCTCGGCGCTCAAGAGCGCCCGTGTCTCGCCGCTGCCCCCGGTCACCGGGCAGGACGCCGACCTCGACGCCGTGCAGCGCATCGTCAAGGGCGAGCAGTACATGACCGTCTACAAACCGTTCCGGCTGGAGACCGAGGCGGCGTCCGCGATGGCCGTCGCCCTGGCGCGTGACGACGACATCGACGCCCTGGTCACGACGACGGTGGACAGCCCCACGAACGAGGACGTCCCGGCGCTCCTGCTCACCCCGACGGCCGTGACGCGCGAGACGATCGTCCGGACTCTCGTCCGGGACGGCGTCTACACGCTCGGCCAGATCTGCACCCCGAAGCTCCGCCCGGCCTGCGACCGGGCCGGGCTCACCCGGTGAGCGAGGTGGTTCTCCGTGGTCCATCCACCCGTCCTGGTGTTGCGCGGCATCACCAAGCGGTTCGGGGGCGTCCAGGCCCTCGTGGACGTCGACCTGAAGGTCCGGGCCGGTGAGGTGGTGGCCCTGGCGGGCGACAACGGGGCCGGCAAGTCCACCCTGGTCAAGGTGATCTCCGGGGTCAGCCCAGCCGACCGGGGCGTCATCGAGTGGGAGGGCCGGCCGGTGCAGATCAAACGTCCGCACGACGCCCACGCCCTGGGCATCGCGACCGTTTACCAGGACCTCGCCATGTGCGACAACCTGGATGTCGTGGGCAATCTGTTCCTCGGCCGCGAGATCGACCGGGTGGGCGTCCTCGACGAGGTCGAGATGGAGCGCCGTGCCCGTGACCTGATGCGCGCCCTGTCGATCCGCATCCCCGACGTGCGGATGCCGGTCGCCGCGCTGTCGGCCGGGCAGCGGCAGGCCGTCGCGATCTCCCGCTCGCTCATGGGCGCACCCAAGGTGCTGCTGCTCGACGAGCCCACCGCCGCCCTGGGCGTGGAGCAGACCAGCCACCTGCTCGACCTGATCGAGGAGGTGCGCGACCGGGGTATGGCGATCATCCTCATCAGTCACAACATGGGTGACATCAAGGCGGTCGCGGACCGGGTCGCCGTACTGCGGCTGGGTCGCAACAACGGCTTGTTCGACGTGAGCACGGTGACCCAGGAGCAGATCATCTCCTCCGTCACGGGGGCGGCGGACAACGCCGTGGCCCATCGCACGAAGGGGGACGAGGAGGCCTGGCCGTGAGCCGCGGCGGGACGCACCGCGACGGCGGACCGGCCGGGCCGGGCAGCGCCGGGCCGGTCACCACCGGCGGCGGGCAGCGCGCCCGCGGCTGGCAGGACGGCCTGCGGGAGTACGTCCGGGGGATCCGCGGCAGTGTGCGGGACGGCGAGCGGGGGCCGCTCCTGGTCATCGCCGGGCTCCTCGTGATCTGGATCGTCTTCCAGAGCCTGGACGACAAGTTCCTCTCACCGCGCAACCTGTCCAACCTCAGCGTGGACATCGTCGGGACCGGCCTGGTCGCCGTCGGCATCGTGTTCGTCCTGCTGATCCGCGAGATCGATCTGTCGGTGGGTTCCGTCAGCGGGCTCGCGGGGGCCGCCTTCGCCGTGCTGAACGTCAACCACGGGGTGCCGGAGTGGCTCGCGGTGATCGTGGCGGTGGCCGCGGGGACGGCCGTGGGCGCCTTCCACGGGCTCTTCTTCGCCTGGCTCGGCGTGCCCGCGTTCGTGGTGACGCTGGCCGGGCTGCTGATCTGGAACGGCCTGACGCTCTACCTGCTGGGGGCGAGCGGCACCATCAACATCGACGAGGAGGGCCTGGTCGCCTCCCTGACCAGCCGGCACTTCGGCGGCGACCTGGCGGCGTACGCGGTCGCGGCACTCGGCACGGCCGGGTACTTCCTGGCCGCCCGCCGCCGGCAGAGCCGCTACCGGGCGGCCGGGATGCCCTACCGGCCCGCGGGTGACATCTGGCTGCGCACCGGTCTGCTCGCGGTGCTCGCCTTCGCCTCGGCCCACACCCTCAACCGGTTCCAGGGGCTGCCGCTGGCGCTGTTGATCTTCCTGGTGGTCCTGGTCGTCTCGGACTACCTGCTGCGCCGCACCCGCCACGGGCGGCGGGTCTACGCGCTCGGCGGCGGGGTCGAGGCGGCGCGCCGGGCCGGCATCGGGGTGGAGCGGGTGCGGGTCGCGATGTTCATGGTGTCGGGGACGCTGGCCGCGGTCGGGGGGCTGTTCGTGGCGTCGGGGCTGACCTCGGCCAGTCCCACGACGGCACGGGCCGCCGGCTCCGGGATGTTGCTGATCAACGCGATCGCGGCGGCCGTCATCGGCGGGACGAGTCTGTTCGGAGGGCGGGGTTCGCCCTGGTCGGTGCTGCTCGGTGTGGTGGTCATCCAGTCGATCGCCTCGGGCATGGGGCTGCTGGGGGTCCAGGACGCCGTGCAGTTCATGATCACGGGTGGGGTGCTGCTGGCCGCCGTGGCGGCCGACGCGCTGTCGCGGCGGGCCGAGGCCAGACGCGGCCGGCCGTGAGGCACGGCCTGCGTGATATCCGCCTGTTATCCCTTTTTTCTTGAAATGCCTAACAAACGGCAAAGGTGGGTAGGGGCCGGAATGCCATGAATCCCAGCCGCCTCACCATGGCGGTCGTGGCCGCCACGGCCGCCGCCGGCCTGGCCCTCGCCGGGTGCGGTGACGCCGACCTGCCCGGTGGCGAGGAGCAGGCCGAGCTCAAGGTGCTCGCGACGGACGTGCCGCAGGTGCAGACCCTCAAGAAGCTCACCAAGAAGCACTTCACGGCGGAGACCGGCATCACCGTCGACTACACGGTCCTGCCGGAGAACGAGGCGCGGGAGAAGATGAACCGCGAGTTCGCGACCCAGGCCGGACACTACGACGTGGCCAGCGTCAGCGCGTACGAGGTGCCGATCTACGCGGACAACGGCTGGCTCGCCCCGCTGGACTCCTATGTGAAGGCGGACGAGGACTTCGACCAGGGAGACGTCTTCCCGAACCTGGCGTCCTCGCTGACCGGGGAGGACGGCAAGCTCTACGCCGAGCCCTTCTACGGCGAGGGCTCCTTCCTGATGTACCGCAAGGACCTGTTCCGCAAGGACGGCCTGAGCATGCCGCCGAACCCGACCTGGAAGCAGGTCGCGGACCTCGCCGCCCGGGTCGACGGAACCGAGGGCGCGAGCGGCATCTGCCTGCGCGGCCTGCCCGGCTGGGGCCAGAACCTCGCCCCGATCAACACGGTCGTCAACACCTTCGGCGGCACCTGGTACGACATGGACTGGAACGCCCGCCTGACCGCACCGCAGTTCAGGGAGGCCGTCGGGTTCTACGTCGACCTGCTCCGCACCCACGGCCAGCCCGGCGCCGAACGGATGGGCGTGCTGGAGATCCTGGACCATTTCGTCGAGGGCAAGTGCGCCATGATGTACGACGCCACTTCGCTGGCCTCGTCGGTCGAGGCCGACAATTCCTCGGTCAAGGGCAAGGTGGGCTACGTCCAGGCCCCGCACGAACGGACCGACAAGGCCGGCTGGCTGTGGACCTGGGCCTGGGGCATCCAGCAGGCGGCCGAGAACAAGGACGCCGCCTGGGAGTTCATCTCCTGGGCCTCCTCCAAGGAGTTCCAGGAGCTGGTCGGCGAGGAGGTCGGCTGGACCTCGGCTCCCGCCGGGAACCGCAAGTCGCTCTACGAGAAGCCCGAGTACCGGCAGGCGGCCGGTGCCTGGTACCGGCAGGAGTACAGCGCCGCGACCGACTCCGCCGACCCGAAGGACCCCGGCGTCACCCCCCGCCCCTACGACGGCATCGGTTTTCTGGGCATTCCCGAGTTCGCCGTGCTGGGTACGGCGGTCTCCGAGCAGATCGCCGCGGCCATCGCCGGGCAGCAGTCGGTGGACACGGCCCTCGAGAAGTCGCAGGACCTCGCCCAGGCCGCGGCGGCGAAGTACCGCGGCGAGTGACCCGGCCGCCTCTCAGCACCGCTCGGAGAGCCCCGAGACCCCGCTGGGCGGGGACGGTTCCGTTCTGCTCGGCAGCTCGACGGTGAACTCGGTGCGCCCCGGCGCGCTGCGCACCCGGGCCCGTCCACCGTGCGCGGACGCCATCGCCTCGACGACGGCCAGGCCGAGACCCGATCCCCCGGCGTCCTGGCCGCTGCGTGAGCGGGCGGGGTCGGCGCGGGTGAAACGGTCGAAGGCGGTGGCGAGGAGGCGCGGCGGGAGGCCGGGGCCGTCGTCGTCGGACGCGGATCACGTGGCGCTCGGCGCCGGCCTCCACCTCGGCCACCACCGTGGTGCCGGGCGGGGTGTGGACGCGGACGTTGACGAGGAGTTTCGTCACGGCCTTGCGCAGGCCCGGTCCGTCGCCGGTGACCAGTGCGGACGCGCCGGGGGCGGCGACGGGGAGCGCCGGTCGCCAGGTGCGGTCCCGGTCCGTGGTCCGGGCCTCCCGCACGGCCTCGGCGACCAGCGCCGCCAGGTCCACCCCGGTGGACCGCGGCGAGCGGCCCTCGTCCAGCCGGGCCAGCAGCAGGTCCTCGACCAGGCGTGTCATGCGGTCCGACTCGAGGGCGACCCACTGCCCAGACCGGCGCCCTGCCGTGAACGGCGCGGGCCGCGCCCCCGGTCACCCGGGAACGCGGCCCTCGAACTGCCGTGGCGGTCCGCTTACTTGCGGATCAGGCTGCGCAGCACGTACTGCATGATGCCGCCGTTGCGGTAGTAGTCCGCCTCGCCGGGGGTGTCGATGCGGACGACCGCGTCGAACTCGACGCCGGTGTCGGTGGTGACCTTCACCGTGCGCGGGGTGGTGCCGTTGTTGAGCTCCTCGACGCCGGTGAAGTCGAAGGTCTCCTCACCGGTGAGGCCGAGGGACTCGGCGGACTGGCCCTCGGGGAACTGCAGCGGCAGGACGCCCATGCCGATGAGGTTCGAGCGGTGGATGCGCTCGTACGACTCGGCGATGACGGCCTTGACGCCGAGGAGCGCGGTGCCCTTGGCGGCCCAGTCGCGGGACGAGCCGGAGCCGTACTCCTTGCCGGCCAGGACGACCAGCGGGATGCCGGCGGCCTGGTAGTTCTGCGAGGCGTCGTAGATGAAGGAGACCGGGCCGTCCTCCTGCGTGAAGTCGCGGGTGTAGCCGCCCTCGGTGCCCGGCGCGATCTGGTTGCGCAGGCGGATGTTGGCGAACGTGCCGCGGATCATGACCTCGTGGTTGCCTCGGCGCGAGCCGTAGGAGTTGAAGTCACGACGCTCCACACCGTGCTCGGTGAGGTACTTGCCGGCCGGGGTGTCGGCCTTGATGGCGCCGGCCGGGGAGATGTGGTCGGTGGTGACCGAGTCGCCGAGCTTGGCGAGCACCCGGGCGCCGGAGATGTCGGAGACCGGGGTGGTCTCCATCGTCATGCCCTCGAAGTACGGGGGCTTGCGCACGTAGGTGGACTCGGCGTCCCACTCGAAGGTGTTGCCGGTGGGGATCGGCAGCGCCTGCCACTGGGCGTCGCCCGCGAAGACGTCGCTGTAGGACTTGGCGAACATGTCCTCGCCGATGGCGCTGGCGACGACCTCGTTGACCTCGGCCTCGGTCGGCCAGATGTCCTCGAGGAAGACCGGGTTGCCGTCCTGGTCGGTGCCCAGGGCGTCCTTGGTGATGTCCACCTTCATGGAGCCGGCGAGGGCGTACGCGACGACCAGCGGCGGGGACGCCAGGTAGTTCATCTTGACGTCGGGGTTGATGCGGCCCTCGAAGTTCCGGTTGCCGGAGAGGACCGAGGTGACCGCGAGGTCGTGGTCGTTGACGGCCTTGGAGACCTCCTCCGGCAGCGGGCCGGAGTTGCCGATGCAGGTGGTGCAGCCGTAGCCGACGAGGTTGAAGCCGACCTTGTCGAGGTACGGGGTCAGGCCCGCCTTCTCGAAGTAGTCGGTGACGACCTTGGAGCCCGGGGCGAGGGTGGTCTTGACCCACGGCTTGCGGGTCAGGCCCTTCTCCACCGCCTTCTTGGCCACCAGGGCGGCGGCGACCATGACGTACGGGTTGGAGGTGTTGGTGCAGGAGGTGATGGCCGCGACCGTCACCGCACCGTGGTCGATCTCGTAGGTCGAGCCGTCGGGGGCGGTGACGGTGACCGGGCTCGACGGAACGGCGGCACCGGTGCCGTCGGCGTGCTGCGGCGCGCCGGCACCGTTCTCCTGGCTGCCGTAGGCCGGGGCGTCGGAGGCCGGGAAGGACTCGGCGCTCGCCTCGTCGACCGGGGAGGCGGCGGTCTGCTGGGCGACGGGCGCCTCGACGTAGTTGAGGACGTCCTTGGCGAACTGCTGGGCGGCCTCGGCGAGGACGATGCGGTCCTGCGGGCGCTTCGGGCCGGCGATGGACGGCACGACCGTCGACAGGTCGAGCTCCAGCTTCTCGGAGAAGTCCGGCTCGGCCTTCGGGTCCAGCCAGAGGCCCTGCTCCTTGGCGTACGCCTCGACCAGCGCGAGCTGCTGCTCGCTGCGGCCGGTGAGCCGCATGTAGTTGATGGTCTCGTCGTCGATCGGGAAGATCGCGGCGGTGGAGCCGAACTCCGGCGACATGTTGCCGATGGTGGCGCGGTTGGCCAGCGAGGTGGCGGCGACGCCCTCGCCGTAGAACTCGACGAACTTGCCGACGACGCCGTGCTTGCGCAGCATCTCGGTGATCGTGAGGACGAGGTCGGTGGCGGTGGTGCCGGGGGTGAGCTCGCCGGTGAGCTTGAAGCCGACGACGCGCGGGATCAGCATGGAGACCGGCTGGCCGAGCATGGCGGCCTCGGCCTCGATGCCGCCGACGCCCCAGCCGAGCACGCCGAGGCCGTTGACCATGGTGGTGTGCGAGTCGGTGCCGACCAGGGTGTCCGGGTAGGCCTTGCCCTCGCGGACCATGACGACTCGGGCCAGGTGCTCGATGTTCACCTGGTGGACGATGCCGGTGCCGGGCGGGACGACCTTGAACTCGTCGAAGGCGGTCTGGCCCCAGCGCAGGAACTGGTAGCGCTCCTTGTTGCGGCCGTACTCCAGGTCGACGTTCTGCTTGAAGGCGTCGTTGGTGCCGAACTTGTCGGCGATGACGGAGTGGTCGATGACCAGCTCGGCCGGCGCCAGCGGGTTGATCTTCGCCGGGTCGCCGCCCAGCTCCTTCACGGCCTCACGCATGGTCGCGAGGTCCACGACGCAGGGAACGCCGGTGAAGTCCTGCATGATCACGCGGGCCGGCGTGAACTGGATCTCCTGGCTGGGCTGGGCCTGCGAGTCCCATCCGCCGAGGGCACGGATGTGGTCGGCGGTGATGTTCGCGCCGTCCTCGGTGCGGAGCAGGTTCTCCAGCAGGACCTTGAGGCTGTACGGAAGGCGGGCCGAGCCCTCCACCTTGTCCAGCCGGAAGATCTCGTACGACTCGTCGCCCACCTGCAGCGTGCTGCGGGCGTCGAAGCTGTTCGCCGACACGACAGTCTCCTTCATTGATGTGCGCGTACCACCACGATCCTGCCGCCACGGCGTTTTGGCCGATCCGCTAAGGTAAGGCTAAGTTAGGTAACCCTTACCGCCAGCGGGATGATGGCGTGCGGCTGCGGTGCTCTCTCGGCAGATATCTCGATGTCGAGATAACTCTAGTACACGAGTGCCGGATGGTCATGCCCCGGCGCCCGCCGTGCGGTCATGTGCGCCCTTTTCCCGGGTACCCGAACCAGGTATCCACCCGAGACGGAGGAGGGGACAGGCATGCCGCTCACGTTCCGCAAGAGTTTCCGGATCCTTCCGGGGGTGCGGCTGAACATCAACAAGCGCTCCTGGTCCATCACCACCGGCGGCGGAAAGAACGGCCCGCGTCACACCCACAGCAGCACGGGACGTCGTACGACATCGATGGATCTGCCCGGACCCTTCGGGTGGCGGCGCACCACGAGGGAGCGTCGACACTGAGGCCACCGGGCGGGATTGACGTCCCGTCACCCGTTCGGACCCCCCGATCGGGCGACATCTCATATCTGAGATAACCTCAGTCGCATGGCAGACGACTACCTCGTACGCATCGGCAAGCTCATCCGTGACGCCCGGCAGCACCGGGGCTGGACCCAGTCGCAGCTGGCCGAGGCGCTCGGAACCAGCCAGAGCGCCGTCAACCGGATCGAGCGCGGCAACCAGAACATCAGCCTTGAGATGATCGCGCGCATCGGGGAGGCCCTCGACAGCGAGATCGTGTCGCTCGGCTACGCCGGTCCGATGCATCTGCGGGTGGTCGGCGGCCGCCGGCTGTCCGGTGCCATCGACGTGAAGACGAGCAAGAACGCGTGCGTGGCGCTGCTGTGCGCCTCACTGCTCAACGAGGGGCGCACAGTACTGCGCCGCGTCGCCCGCATCGAGGAGGTGTACCGCCTCCTCGAGGTGCTGGGCTCCATCGGTGTGCGCACCCGCTGGATCAACGACGGCGTCGACCTGGAGATCGTGCCGTCCTCCGAGCTGGACCTGGCGTCGATCGATGCCACCGCCGCCCGCCGCACCCGCTCCATCATCATGTTCCTCGGCCCGCTGCTGCACCGCGTCGACTCGTTCAAGCTGCCCTACGCAGGCGGCTGCGACCTCGGTACCCGCACCGTCGAGCCGCACATGATCGCGCTGCGCCGCTTCGGCCTGGACATCGCCGCCACCGAGGGCCAGTACCACGCCCGGGTGGACCGTTCCGTCAGCCCCGACCGCCCGATCGTCCTGACCGAACGCGGCGACACTGTGACCGAGAACGCGCTGCTGGCCGCCGCCCGGCACGACGGCATCACCGTCATCCGCAACGCCTCGTCCAACTACATGGTCCAGGACCTCTGCTTCTTCCTGGAGGCCCTCGGCGTCAAGGTCGACGGCATCGGCACGACCACGCTCACCGTGCACGGCGTGCCGACCATCGACGTCGACGTGGACTACTCCCCCTCCGAGGACCCGGTCGAGGCGATGAGCCTGGTCGCGGCGGCCGTCGTCACCGAGTCGGAGCTGACGGTGCGCCGGGTCCCGATCGAGTTCCTGGAGATCGAGCTGGCGGTCCTGGAGGAGATGGGCCTCGACCACGACCGCACGCCCGAGTACTTCGCCGACAACGGCCGCACCCGGCTGGTGGACCTCACCGTCCGGCCCTCCAAACTGGAGGCGCCGATCGACAAGATCCACCCCATGCCGTTCCCGGGCCTGAACATCGACAACGTCCCGTTCTTCGCGGCCATCGCGGCGGTCGCCCAGGGCCAGACCCTCATCCACGACTGGGTCTACGACAACCGTGCCATCTACCTGACCGACCTGAACCGCCTCGGCGGCCGGCTCCAGCTCCTGGACCCGCACCGGGTCCTGGTCGAGGGCCCGACCCGCTGGCGCGCCGCCGAGATGATGTGCCCGCCGGCCCTGCGCCCCGCGGTGGTCGTCCTGCTGGCGATGATGGCGGCCGAGGGCACCTCGGTGCTGCGCAACGTGTACGTCATCAACCGGGGTTACGAGGACCTGGCGGAGCGGCTGAACTCCATCGGGGCGCAGATCGAGACGTTCCGGGACATCTGATCGGCGAGGTGTTGTGCCCCTTGAAGGCAAGGGGCACGCCACCTCAATCTGGCCGCTGAACTGCGGATACCTACCTTCACAACCCCCCACTGATCACTGTTGCTTTTCAGTACCTTGTGCAATGTATGTGCAAGATGATCTTGAGTAGATGACGGCACATCAGCCCAATCTGAGTGTCCGTCACTTCTATACGGAGGGTTGTCACCGAAGCAGCCTCGCAACGTCCGATGCCGTTCGTGTCACGTCGGACCGGCAAGCTGAACCGCCATCCGTCTACGGCCGCTGAGCAGACCGGGCTCGATCTCGGACAGCGCCAGCAGCGTCTCGCGCTTGTCAGCTTTCACGCAGGTACGCGGAAGGACAGCCCCGCAGGCAGGCCGTGACAGCCAGCCAAGCATCGTGATCAACGGCCACCGCAGGAAATACGGCTTGATCGATTTGACTATGCGTCACCCTGCCTGCCAACGTTCTGCATCTCGGAACAACCGGGAACAACTGGGGGGTTGGCAATGGGACGTCATTACACCGCGTCGAAAAGTCGTTCGCAGGGGCGAGACGGATGGTCAGTGATCTTCCGACACCCGAGTCGACTTGATCCGGCGACCGGTAAAAAGGGGCGGCGTGTCCGACGAGGACTGGGAACGAGCGTCGACGAGGAGGCTGACGCCCTCGTCGACCAACTGAATCGGATCCTTCAGGACGAAGGACTGTGGGAGTCGCAGGCCCGGTCCAAAGCAATCGCGCTGTATGACCAGCGGATCGTCGATGTCTTCTACGACGGGCTCGAAGCCACCCGTACAGACTTCAGAGGACTGCGCGAAGAATTTCTGCCTCTGCCGACCTTGGCTGATGGATACCCCCATGTCCTCCTGTTGGGTACGACGGGTGCCGGGAAAACCACGGCGGTGCGGCAACTACTCGGCACAGATCCCGGCACCGAGCGTTTCCCGTCCACGTCGACAGCGAAGACCACGGTGGCCGATACCGAGATCATCCCGACGGAGGACGGCCCTTACCAGGCTGCGGTCACCTTCGCCGCTCGAGATGAGGTGATCGATCACCTCACGGACAACGTGTCCTCCGCCGCATTGGCAATCTTCCAGGGGAAATCGAACAGCGAAGTGCTGAGGCGACTTCTGGATCACGTGAACCAGCGCTTCCGGTTCAGCTACACACTCGGCCGGCCGACGCTGAATCCCGATGACGACGACATGCCCGATGACGAGGACGAGACGGACGAGGACGCGACTGCGCTCGAAGCCGACGAACTCGCCGCCATCGATAGTGACGCGACCGCCGCCATGCTCATCACGGCCGTGGCCGAGCTGCGAAGGTTGGTGGCGGAACAGAAGCAGGGTGCCCTTGCGGACCTGCAGCCGCAGGCGGGTGACGACGAGCGTGTCATCGAGGAGCTCCTGGAAGAAGTACTCGACTCCTCGCTCCGCCAGCTGGAGGAGTTCCACACCATCGTCGACAACATGCTCCACGAGATCGAACTCCGTTTCGCACTCCTCACGGAGGGCAAGCTCCGGCGCACGCGTCAGGGGTGGCCGCTCACCTGGACGCTGTCGACCGAGGACCGTGGTGCGTTCCTCAAGTCGGTCACGTGGCTTTCCAGCAACTACGCTCCGCTTTTCGGTCGGTTGCTCACGCCACTCGTCAACGGCATCCGAGTGGGCGGGCCTTTCACTTCCTCGTGGGCAGATGCGCCTCAACGAATGGTTCTCATCGACCTGGAGGGTCTGGGGCATACGCCGAAGTCGGCGTCCACGCTCTCCACCGATCTGGCCAAGCGGCTCGACGAAGTCGATGCCATCCTCCTTGTGGACAATGCCACCGCTCCCATGCAGGCAGCCCCGGCCGCGGCTCTGAAGTCCATTGCCGTTTCGGGGAACACGAGCAAGCTGAGCTTCCTGTTCACCCATTTCGACCGCATGAGAGCCGACAACCTTCCGAGTTTCGCGGACCGGGAAGAGCATGTTCGCGCCTCGGCGGAGAACATGCTCAGCTCCATCGGGGAGGAGCTGGGTACGACAGCAGAGCGGGGAATCCGACGGCGACTGGAACGGCGCTGTTACTTCGTCGGTGGAATGCACAAACCACTACGTCCCGTCAGTAACAGTGCCCGACGCACCATCAGTCAGCTCGAGGCACTGACACGACAACTCGCCGATGGTGAGGAATCGGTGCCACTGGGGCCGGCGAAGCCGGTCTTCGACCGGATGGATCTGGCCCTCGCCGTGACCAAAGCGGCGAGCACCTACCGGGCTCGATGGCGTGGGCTTCTCGGTCTTGAGTCAAACGCGAAGGAGCATTGGACGCGGATCAAGGCCCTTTCCAGGCGGCTCGGTGAATGGGGGTGGGACGAGTACGACACACTCAAACCTGTCGCTGAACTCCGCAATGAGCTTCAGGTGCAGATCATGTGGCTGCTTGAGCGTCCCGTGCGCTGGGAGGGGGAACCTCCGACCGGTGAGCAGCGGGACGCGATCGTCGAAGAGATCAGCAGCGCCATCACCAGCAAGATCTACGCTCTGACGGAAAAACGCATCAAAACGGATGTTCAGAGTGCCTGGCTGGATGCCTACTGCCAGCAAGGGAAGGGCTCCACCTTCATTCGGGCGGAGATCATCGACTCCGACGTGCTGGAGCGTGGCGCTCCCATCCCCACCGCCACGCCGTCACGCGATGGGAACGGCCTGCTGCATGCCATGTCCGCTCTTGTGGACCAGGTGATCGAGGAACAGGACCTGTTCCGCTGGAACGGTCATCGATCCTAGGCAATAGCCCGGACATGTCCGTGAAGTACAAGGAGACGGCGCGGGGCGGGCTCGCAGTCAACATCATCGAGTACTAGGCAGATAGGCCCTGACCAGCGTGTTCGCATCTTTCAGCGCTGTCAGGGCCTTCCCTGCTTACGCGGCGGAAAGTCCCTGGGGACGCCCTGGGACAGACGTGAAAGTCCCTGAAAAGTCCCTGGGATGTCCCGGCTCCGAGACCCGGTTGAACACCAGCGCGCGCCGAGTCCATGCAGATCAGCACTCCAGTTGTGGAGCTCACGCGTGCGGTTGCATCGCCTGGAGCCGCGCCTCGACTTCGGCAACGACGAGCTTCGATTCCTCGGTCGGGCATCCCGCTGGGTCAACCATTGGGCACTTCATGACCTTCACCGCGAGACCGTCGAGATCGACCATCGTCGCGACCTCTGCGCGCTGACGGGAGTCGTATCGGGCGAAATCGTCACACTTGTCGACCAGAGCGACAAGTGACGGCAACCTCGTCATCAGCTCGGACCGGAGATCCTGAATGACGCGCTGCATGCCCTCGACGCACTCGTGCAGCGCGAGCGCCTCGTCCTGCCTCTGCTTTACGCCGGCCTCGCGCCGCTCCAGTACTTGCGCCTCCTCCTGCTTGCTGGCTTCGAGCGCTTGGATCCGCCATGTCGCTGCCAGTTCGTACGTGACCTTGCCCGAAGTGGCCTCGATCTGGTCCAGCATCTTCCTACCGGCCGCTCGCCCGCCGCCGCCGACCGCAACGGCCCCACGACCAAACCATGCTTCTGCGGCGTTGCGGGCTGCGACCCCACGCAGCGTCTTGATCGCCCTGCCCGTGGAGGCGGATCCGAGGCTCTGCACCGCGCGATAGGACCCCGATTTGACAGCGGGACCGACGACGAGTGGGAGCGCGACGACCAGAACCACGCCGCCCACCATGCGGGCGGCCGGCAACACAGCGACACCACCCGTTCGCCGTGGCTCGACACCCCCCTCATTACTCGCGGTGGGCCTCTCGATCATCGCCAGTTCGAAGTGATCTACGTTCTTCATACGCCCGTAAACATCACGGGAGGGAAGAACGGCCACGTCGTAGAGCATCTGCCGTGCCTTGCTCAGGGCGACGGAGTCCTCCGTGGCCTGCCGATCGAGCTCCTGAGCCGCCTTTTGCAAACGCTTGCGCGTCTTCCGGTTCTTGTGGACGAGCCCTACGGCGTCGACTACGTCGATGGTCACGTTGCCCCCCATGTGCTTTTTGCAGGAGCCTAATTGAGATCGCCGAGCCGCGTCTCGGCGTTCGGCTACGCCGAAGTCATGTAGGTCGACCCGATCGTTCTAAGCCTTCCGCCCGCAGATGCAGGGAAGGCGTCTGTCCTTGCATCCGTTGACACGCACAACGGCAGCCATCGCGTGCCTCCGACGTGGACCGAAGGATTCTTCCGCCGTCTCCGTCCGCCTCTCGACTGCGATCTCTCAGTCAGGATGTTCGCGACCGCCGCCTGGTAGCGCGCGGAGAGGAACCGGGGCGCCACCCCGCACTCCTTCGGTAGCCGATCGATTCAGTCAAGGGATCGGCTCGTTCCGGACAGATTCGATCAACTTGGTTTATCGGCTTGTAGCTTGCTTCCCCCTGAGCTCATCCTGATCGGGTTCGGAGAAGCAGAAGATGTCCGGCCGTGGCGTCGTGCCACGGCGGCTTCTGACTCGCGGACCCTGGAGAACCCCGTGGACACCCCTGTCCTGCGGGCCGGTTGTGCATGCTCGTCGCCACCGGCACGTACCTCGGAACCGCTTCGGCTCCCCCGTCGCTCGCCCGTGAGCGGCGGCGCCTGTTTGCTGCTCAGGCCCTCCTGCAGCGCCTCCTCCCTGCCGGCGACCTACGCCGAGGCTGGAGGGGAGACGCCGTGACCACACCCCCGTTCAAGCCGAGCGTCACCCAGCAAACGGCCCTCGTCGAGCACCTCGTGAGCGCGGTGGTCACCGACGCGACAGGCGAGGCACAGGGCGACGTCTGACTCGGCGAACCTCCCAGCGCGCGCTACTTCATGGAGAGCCTCGGCCCCCACGCCGTTGAGCCGGGTGGCGCCGCCCCCAGATACGGTCGGATGACTCCGGACAGCCTCGGGTTCGAGTTCGAGGCCGAGAACGCCAGCTCCGTCATGGTCTCACCCCGAACGAGGACCTCCCCGAGTTCCAGCCGTTCACCTTCGCCACGTCCCGCGACACCCTGTACCTGCTGAGCAAGGACGGCGGCGGCAGTGCGTCCGCGATCATCGCGGCGGCGGCCGACGCAGTGATGCGCGCGGCCGTGATCGTCGCCGAGCGCTCCGGCGGACGGCTCGACCCGCCCGCCCTGTGCGTCCTCGACGAGGCGGCGAACGTGTGCCGCATCAGCGACCTCCCCGACCTGTACTCGCACCTGGGCAGCCGAGGCGTCATCCCGATGACGATCCTGCAGTCCTACCGTCAGGGCCAGCGGTGCTGGGGCGAGGCGGGTATGGACGCCCTGTACTCCGCCGCCACCATCAAGATCATCGGATCGGGCATCGACGACGCGGACTTCGCCGACCGGTTCAGCCGTCAGGTGGGCGACCACGACGTCCAGACCACCTCGGTGTCGACGAGCGAGGGCGGCAAGTCCACTTCGGTGAGCATGCGCACCGAGCGGATCCTGCCGCCGGACGCCATCCGCGCCCTGCCCAAGGGCAAGGTGCTGCTACTGGCCACCGGCATCCGGGTCGCCATGCTCAACCTCAAGCCCTGGTACAAGGAGCCCTCCGCCAAGGTCGTCGGGCCTGCCTCCGCACGTGCCACGAAGGCGATCACCGAGCGTGCCCTCGCGAAGCTTGGACTGTCGGCATGAGCGCGCCCACACCACAGCAGGGGCGGTTGGCCCACGCTCCGGTCGTTCTGCACGGTGGCCGGTGGTGGCTTGACGGCGGTGCCGGCTCGATCCCCGCCTCCGACCCTGCCTTCACCGCCGCCCTGGACGACTTCGCCCTGTCGATGGCCGCTGCCGACCGGGCAGTCGCCAACCTCCATATCCGGCAGGACGAGACGCCCTCCGTTGATCCCGGCGGCATGCGGTGAACCCGCTGATGAGTGCCGAGCAGGCGGTCCTCGGCGCCGTGCTCCTCGACCCCGAGCAGCTCACGCACCTGGAGTGGCTCGATGCGGGCCACTTCTATCGGCCTGTCCATCAGGCGCTGTTCGACGCTCTCCGCAAGCTGCGCGACGACGGGCACCCCGCGCTCTCGGCCGATGGTCCGTTGCCGCTGTCGTGGGTGACCGACGCGGTCGGGGAGGCCGGACAGCACGTGCGCGGGCTGACCGCGGCGTACGCCCACACCCTGATCCAGGCGTGTCCCCGAACCGAGCACGCCCCGGTGTACGGCCGCATGGTGCTGGAGGGGGCGATTCACCGGACCGTCGCCCAGCACGCGATCCGTCTCCACCAGGCGGCTCGGGCCGACGCCGTCCAAGGCGAGGTCGAGGGAGCGTTGCGTACGGCGGACGCCCTGACCGGCGTACTCACCGATCTTGCGCGACGCTGGGGAACCGACCCTCGACCGGTCCCACCCACCGCTGGACCCTCTGCCGTCACGGAGATCCCACCTCCGGCACAGAGCGGCCAGGTCGCCGAAGACGAGCGGTTCCTCCTGGCCGTCAGCCGACGGCGAGGTCAATCCGTCCGGCACGGCCGGCAGGCGCGAGAGCCGGTGAAAGCGCGAGAGGTTGAAGCCACGCCCCTGAACCTCACCAGCGGGCACGGCGAAGAGGTCGATGCCCTCTTCGCTGGGTGCCGACGGAGCGGCCTCCCTGATGGCGAGGAGCGCTTCGCCCTGCTCGCGGTGCGGCAGGAGGCGCGGTGCGCGATCGGTGTGTCCCTCGAAAGTCATGGTCAGCCCTCGGTCAGGTGTATTTGAAGGTGAAGGCGAGTACGACGCTCACGGTGGCGATCAGGGCGATCTGGGCGCTGATCTGCCGCCAGCCCCAGCCCTTCCTGTCCATCCAGCGCAGTGGACGCCTTCAAGTCGGCGCGACGGGCTCCTCGGGAATCACAAGGTGGAGGAACGCCCGGCAGTGCTCGCCCAGGTGTTTGATCACGGCGTGGTACTCGTCGTCATCGGAGCTGATGTTGTGCCGGTCGAGGACGAGCACGCCGTCGGCCAAGCCCGCTCGGAGCTGCCGCTCGGCTTCCCGCCAACCAGGTCGATCCCAAGGCGGCGTGTAGACGCCCTGGCTCGCACTGGATGCCGGGAAGTACGTCGTGGTCGCCGGACCGCCACGTCGTGGAGCCGAGCGGCGATCGCGTAACCGAGTTGGTCGGCCTCAGCCTGCAGCGTCCCCCAGTCCTCGTCAGGTCGAGCCCTTGGACTCGGTACCAAGCTGTACGCCAGCACGCGCAGCGGCTGATCGGCCTGCGCGTCGATGACCTGCCGGTAGAAGTGCTCACGTACGCCTCGGAGTTGGCCAGCTCGGGACTGACGCTTCACTCGGGCAGAGGTACGAGGCCATCTCGGATGGTCACGGCCAGCAGTCGGCGCCCCACCGCCCGCGTGCTTCTCTCGCCCCCGATCGAAGGCGACGAGGCTCAGCACGTCGGCTCCGTGCTTGACTGCGTTGTGCGGCGACATGGGGGTGCCTCCGTGAGAGTGGGGATGACCGCGTATGTCGTCCGGCCGCCGTCCGCGACGCCCCACCGAAGCGACAGGCAGGCGACGAGGTGCAGCCCTCGACCACCGAGGCCGGCGGCACTTGCACGTCGTCGCCTCGCCGGTGCGGTGCTGTCGTCGGTGACTCGGATTCGAAGCTCGTGGTCGTCGTGTCGCAGTCGCAGTCGGACGTCCCCGGAACCGTGGATGATCGCGTTGGACACCAACTCCGAGACGACGAGCCGGGCGTCCTCTGCCGGCGTCTCCGGCAACGACCAGTGCCTCAGCACGGTGGCCGTGGTTCGTCGTGCTTGAGCGACGTGCACATCCATCGGCTCCATGGCCATCTCGAAGACGTGAGAGGCCAGCGGACACCGAGCGGTCGCGGCGCCGGCGACGTGGGCGCCACCGTCGTCGCCTCCCGGTCGGGGCGGCGTTGCTGTCCGGTGCGTGGTCATGAGCACATCGCACCGTGGCTGCGCGATCCGGAACAGGGGAAACCGGAGGGGGGAAATCTTTGTCAAGGGGGGAAAAGCAGGGGGGAGTTGAGGGGAGTATTGGCTTTCTCCCACGGATAGGGGTCAGACTCATGGCAGTGGATCCATTTGCCGAGCTGCTCCGTCACCTGCGGCGTAACGCGAATCGGACGCAGGACGAGCAGGCCGGTGCGATCAACGCCGCTTCCGGCCGGGCAACGATGACCCGCCGAGAGGTCAATCGGTACGAGAACGGTGCCAACGTGCCGACGGACCACACCCTGGGGAACATCGCTTTGGCCTGCGGCGTCCCGCTGGAGCCGCTGCTGCGCGAGGCGAAAGCCGCCCGCGCCAGGCGGCGAGAGAAGAACAAGGCCGAGGCGGAGGACCTGGACGACGTGAAACGCCGAACGCTGCTGGGAGGCGCAGTCATCGGTGCGGCTGCGGCTGCCGAGCCGTGGGGTCGGCTGGCCTATGCACTCAGCAAGGGGTCCAAGATCGACCCTGAGTCAGCCGGAGTGCTTATTGATCATGCGGCCCGGTTGCACGTGGACGAGCTGAACGAGAGCGCGCTTGGCCTGCAGTCGCGGGGCGAGGCGCACTTGGACGCGATCACTGCAGCCCTTCCGCGCGCCGGAACCCACGAGCGAGCGCTGACCATCGCGGCGGGAGAGACCGCGGCTCTTGCCGGATGGGTCGCCTGGGACCTCGGCGAGCACGACAAGGCCACCTCCTATTACGGAGTGACCTCGGAATGCGCGAAGAAGGCCGGACACCCACCTCTGCGCGCCCTGGCTCTGGGCTACGCGAGCTACGGTGCCTCCAGTCCCGCGAAGGCGCTGGAGATGCTCTCGCAGGCAGCTCAGGACGTACGCGGACGTGGCAATGCAACCGCCGCAGCGTGGGCTCTGGGCCGGTACGCGGAGGAGGCCGCTCAGTCGGGCGATGACGCCGCCGCCCTTCGCGCGCTGGACCAGGCCAGGTTTGCCTACGACTTCGCCGACCATACGAGCGAGCAGGCGTGGGTCCGCTTCGTGACGCCGTACCGAATGGACTCCTTGACCCTCTCGGTCTACGGCGAACTCAAGCGTCAGGAGCTGACGGCCACGGCCGACTCCGCAGTCGAGCGCCTCGGCGGTGAACTACCCGAGTCCGGTGTGGTCGTCTTGGGTGACCTGGCGTCCGCCCTTCTGCGCGGCGGCGACGTAGATCGCGGGGCCTACGTCGCGCACCAGTTCGCCGCAGCGGCGGAGTCGAAGCCCAACACCATGGGCCGGCAGCGGGCCCAGGCCATCGCTGCCGGGCTCCCCGACACTGAGCATGACCTGGCCAGCCACCTGCTGACGTTCGCGACGCTGTGAAGCGTCCAAGCGCACGGGCTCGGTGAGAGCGAGGCGCTGCGGTGGTGACCTCTACTGCGGACGCGTCTCGTCGACGACCCAGGACAAGTACGCCTCCGACCCTCCGGTCACAGGCAGCGTGACCCACTGGGGCACGTCGTACGGGTGCCTCTCGTGCAGCCATGCCTCAAGCGCGGGGAGGCGATCCGCCGACGTCATGTAGGAGATCCGCCACTCCTGAGCCGCTTCGACCTTCCCCTGCCACCAGTAGAAGGCGGTGATGGGCGCATCGATGTGAACGCCCGCCGCCAATTTGCTCTCAACAGCGCCTCTGGCGAGGGTCTTCGCCTGCTCCTCGTCGTCACTGGTCGTCTGCGCGATCACGATCTCGTGGTCCATGCGGCTACCTCTCCAGCTCGGGTACCGCGACCCTATCCATGTGTTCGACGCAGGCCAGCGAGTGGTAGCCGGCGGGAGACCACGCAAACGCACTGATTGCTTCTGAAGCACCTGTGATCCCGCGAAAGGAGCGCTTCTTTGACGTCACCGTGAAGGCGCAGCAGGTCGGCCTTGACCACCCGGTGGGCGTTGCCGGGACGCAGCCTCGCCAAGACCGGTCTGGACATCAGACCGCCTGACCGGCCACGACACCGCAAGCGCAACCTTAGTAGGTGGCGTCGTACTGCTGGAGGAAGGTCTGCGCCGCCTTGTTGATGGCCTTCACTGGATCTGCGGTGCGCTGGAAGTTGAACCACTCCCCTGCGATCCGCAGCCGGGTGAACTTCTCGTGGAGGTGGCTCTCCAATGGAAATCCGCCCGGCGACTGCCAGCGCAGCACTATAGGAGACGCTGACCCGATCTGGAGCTGCTTCAGGCGCTTCTGGATGTTCGCGGCTACACCGATCTTTATGGACTTCGGGTCGGATTCGGTAGACACGGCATAGACCCACCGGGAGTCCATCTCGTTGGTGTTCTCCGCCTCGGGCACACGTGACGCCCGGACCTCTGAGCAGGCCTGACAAACCCCTCTCAGGCCACCGCACGAGCACTGGCCGCAGTCGTCGCAAGGCACGCACGGTTGCTGGTTGGCTGGAGGTATCGCCTCGAGGTTCACGGAGAGGAGGAGACCCAGGCCGTGGTGCTCACGCTTGTCGATTGCACCGACCGCGGTGAGTTCAGCAAGGACTGGTAGCAAAGCGTCCGAGTGGGTCAGGCCCACAACATGTGCAACGTGGTCCAGGTCGAAGGTGTCGCTGCCCTCGTCGACCTGTTGGACTGCGGCGAGGACGGCGTATGTAAGGCGGGCGGTGGGGCTGAGCTCCTTGTTGAGAAGGGTGACGGCGTCGACCAGGACGGCGTAGGGGTGGCGGCGGTAGACGCGGATGAGGAGCCTCCTTCGGCGGAGGCGGCCCGCAGTGTTCGGGCCGCCATGTGGTGAAAGCGCCGGGCGCGCGGATCTGTTCCAGACCTGTGGAGTTCAGCGGCCCCGGCCGACCGCCTATGGAGAGCCGTCGAAGTGCCGCCGCCTTGCGGCAGTCGCACGGTGCCCAGTCGGTGCCGACCGAGGGTGGACCTTCACCCGCGAGTGGGCGAGCACTACGCGCCCGCGCCCTCACTCTTCGTACGAGGCCTCCCAGAAAGCGTCCTCCGAGTCGGCGGCCTCTGCCCAGCTATCTGTTCGGCGATCTCCCTGCGGATGGCCACCATGTCCGCAGGCGACCACCCCGAGCCGCTCCCGAAAGGCAGCACACGGTCGTGGGGCTGGAACAGCTCCTCGCTTTCCAGACTGCGGCAACAGGCGCGGCACTTCCACGGAGGCCGCAGGGTGATCCACTGTCTGAGCCCGCACCAGGGGCACAACACGAAGTACGCGCTGGGCCCGTGAGCGGCGGCCCAACTGGCATAGCCCGACCGGCTACGTGCCACGTTGATGTCGCCGTGCGTGCGTTCCGCGACCCAGCCAAGGAGGACCATCTCGCCACCGGGCCACGCACAGGCGCAGAGGCCGTCGCAGCGGCAGGCGCGCGTCTTGCCCAGCTCGACGGCCTTTTCCTTACGGGGCGTGGCTGGTCCCTTGACCTCAAGCCATGTCCCGATCTCGGGCAGCCAGAAGTCCGGCAGATAATGCGCCCCTGACGGCAGGATGACTCGCTCGGGCTCGTACTGCCAGAGGATGCGTTGGGTGTCGAGGGTGCGGGCCCAGTCGGCTTCGAGCCGGGAACGGAAGGTGGTGCCGCTGTACTCCGTCGGCACGGCATCGATGGGCTGGCCGTCTGTGGGGAGGTCCGTCACGGCGTCTCCGTTGCTGGTCAGTTATGCGCCGACCCACAGTTTGACCGCTAACCTCGCGCTTTCATGAAGCGAGCTGTCCGACGGGTGGTCACGTAGGCGAGACGTGCTTCTGAACAGCAAGAATACGGCTTCTCTACTTTGGTGGCCATCACCGAGCTCGCCTTCGACAATGGCACAACGCTCCACTCACAGGCCGGGTCGGTGCTGCTGGCCGAGATGGTCCGCAAGTCCGTTCTTAACACCGCGATATCGGTGGCACTCACGCCGTGGCGCAAGCCGCGGGCCGTGCACAATCCGGGGAAGATCCTGCTGGATGTGGCCTTGGCCGTCGCACTCGGCTGGGGGCTGTCTGGCCGACATCGGCATGCTGCAGGCCGAGCCGAATGTTCGGCCCGGTGGCCTCCGATCCCACAGTCTTCCGTGTCATCGACAGACTCGCCGCAGCCGGCCCGAAAGCCCACGCGGCGATTCGGGACGCACGTTCCCGAGCACGGGGCGGGTCTGGGAGCTGGCCGGTGCGAACAGTCCGGCCACCGACGGCCAGGTGATCGTGGACATCGGCGGAGTGCTAACCCTCGCGCACTCCGAGAAACAGGACGCCACCGCGACCCGGAAGAAGACCTTCGGCCACCACCCCCTCGTCGCGTTCGTCGACCACGGCCAGGCCGGGTGACCGGGGAGCCGGTGGCCGCCCTGCTGCGGCCCGGCAACGCAGGCTCCAACGCTGCCGCGGACCACATCGAAACCGCCCGACTCGCCCTGGCACAACTCCTCAAGGCTCTGCGGCTGGGACGGCAGACACTGATCCGCACCGACTCCGGCGGCAGCATCCACGCCTGATGGGCAGTGGCTGTCGTATTCCGTCGGAATGACCATCACCGACGCCATCCACCAGGCCGTACTGAAGATCCCTAAGAAGGCGTGGACGCCAGCCCTAATACCCCAGCGGCACCGAACGGCCCGGCGCCTGGGCCGCGGAGATCACCGATGTGCCCGACCTGGGCACCTGGCCCAGAGGGATGCGGCTGGTCGTCCGGGAGGAGCGGCCTCGCCCCCGGAAAGCCGCACCCCACACGCACAGCGTCCGTGTCAGCAAACTGATGAGAACTCATGAACGATTGAGACTAACCTCCGTTCCATGCAGTTCACCCTCGATGGCGAATCCTTCAAGCTGACGCCCACCCTTGTTCGTAGGCGTCTCGCCGGTCACGTGCCCGAGGAGATCCGCGAGTACTGGGTCGAAGTAGATGGCGTGCATTGGCCGGTCAAGCAGGTCATCTCCCTTGCGACAGGTGCCAAACGCAGCCGGTTTCAGTCGCATGCCTCTCGGCGGTGGCTGCAGAACCTCGGGTTCTTGATAGGTGCCGGATCCTCGGCCACCGAGAGCGGCTCAATCCCGCGGCTGACCGGCGCGTCTCGTCGTGGGCCTTTCGACGAGTCCCAGCTCAAGGAACTGGAGGCACTCGACGTCCGCGTTGCGTTCTCGTGGCTGAGCGCCGGCCCGATCACGCTGGACGAAGCCGGCCTGCCGAGGTTTCCCGGACTCCCGCGAGCGCCAGGACTCTACCGCTACGATTTCGGTGTAGGCGACGACGGCATCCGCGTGCTCTACATCGGGGAGTCCGTGGAGCTGGCCAGGCGAGCCAGCAACTACCGCAACGCCAAGACGGATCGCTCTAGTCAGCGCACCAGCCGCCGCATCCACAAGGAGATCGTCGGCCACTTGGAGTCCGGTGGTTCGATCGCATTCGCCATCGCAACGTCAGTCCGCTGGGGTGACGATGTCGAGCTGGACCTGCGGCTCAAGTCCGCCCGTCGCCTTGCCGAGAACGCTGCGGTGCTCCTCGCGCAGTCGCAGTCCAGGATCCGCGTGCTCAACATCGACACGGAGCTGGGAGAGGGCAGCGAGTGAGCGGTCTTCCGGACCTTCGCTTCCTGCTCTCGATCAACAGCGAGAACGCGTGGAGCGATCTGCTCGCCACCCTCATGAATGCCGACCAGGCGATCACCCGCTCCGTCCTCGGCATCGACGCTGTTGGCCCGCTCCAGATCCGTCGGGAGGTCTCGAAGTCGCGGGGCCGGAAGGCATCGGATCGCCCCGACCTGGTGGTGGAGGCGAACGGTCAGGTTGTCGCTGTCGTCGAAGTGAAGCTGCTTGCCGGCCTCGGAATCGAACAGCTGGAGCGGTACTACAAATACGTCGCCGAGGAGGACCGAGACGACTGCCGGTTCGTGGCGGTCTCGCTTCAGCGCATCCGTCTCCCACACAATCTGGAATCAGATCGACGGTATCGACCTGTACCTCGCCCTCCGGCTTCGTGCTGCCTATATGTACGACAACGTCGCCTTGCCCGGCGGCTCATCGAAGGCCATCCGGGAGATCGGCTCCGGTGGCCTGTACGTCGCGATCGTGGACGCCCCGATTCCGGGCAGCGGCTACACCGTCCGTTGGGACGCCACCGAGAGCTTGCCGACTCAGGAGGTTGGCAAGCTCGTCGACAGCAGCGGGCTTCGCGGGGTCGACTTCCGCTTCTTCCTCGTGCAGCAGCGAGTCACCTCCTCCAAGGCCTTCGACTGGGATCACCTGGCGCTGCTCTGGCAGGAATACCTCGCCCAAGAGGACTGGATTTCGTGGAGACCCCATCCGCCGCGCAAGACCTTGCAGTGGGAGAAGGATGGCGTGGCTAGACTCAAGGCGCTCGGCGCTCCAGCGTTCCTCGGCGCTGGCTACGGCGAGAAGCAGGCCAAGCTCAGCGGTGAAGTCGAGTTCGGCGCGCGCTTCGTGCTGCCGCCCTCAACCACACTCAAGGAAGCCACCGAGGTGCTCAGCAGGGTGGCTGTGATCGGGTCCCGGATGGCACAGCACGCGACTCAGCCGCAAGGGAGACTGTGATCGCATTGATCGACGGAGAATCTGACAGCGGCGATGCAGGGGTGGACGGATAGATGATGGGTGACCTTGGACCCGACCGCTTGCGGCAGCTCTTTGGCGACCCGAACGAGAACGGGGTCTACCTGGTCGGCGTCGTGGAGTTCTCGGACGATGCGAGCGAGGACCAGTGGTCGTACGTCGGGAACATTCAGATGGGGACCCTGGAGTCAGTTGCCAGCAGGCTCGGCTATGAGCGGCGTGACATCAAGATAGCGGAGCCCTACCGAGAGCCTGGCCGTGGGGTGCTGCCGGACGGAACAGAGCTGGCAGTCACCTCGACCACCGTGCCGGGGAGCGCATCCTGGCATCGAAGTAGCCGAGAGCCAACGCCCGAGGAACGGCTCCGGTGGGCAGGGCATCCAGTGCCGCCGCCACCTCCGCCCGAGCCGGTGCCGGTCGGTCCCAACATGGAGACGGCGAGGCCTCGGATCGAGGAGCACCAGGGCGAGGTCTTCTACACGAAGACCGGCAAGCCCTTCACCTACCGGACCAACCACTACACCCTGGTCATCGTCGAGAGCCGGCGCAACGTGCAGTGGCACGAGATCAGGTCAGCGCTGGAGGCATGGCCG
This sequence comes from Streptomyces sp. NPDC012466, assembly GCF_042955215.1. Classification (NCBI taxonomy): domain Bacteria; kingdom Bacillati; phylum Actinomycetota; class Actinomycetes; order Kitasatosporales; family Streptomycetaceae; genus Streptomyces; species Streptomyces sp. NPDC012466. Next base: position 1,433,270 of record NZ_JBIBEQ010000001.1, read on the forward strand.
ATCGCGGGGCCGTCGGAGATTCCACGATGCTCCGAACGTTCTGGGCGGTACGTCTACGGGATCGTGTCCGACGAGCGGATCCGGCAAGGGGACTGGTGACAACCTTGGACCTGCGGCTCTGTGGCGGCTGATGCGATGCTCACCGAACCTGCCAAATCGTCGGACGCTGCAGCTACGGTCAGGAGTGAGGTTCTACTACCGCGACTTCCTCGTCGACCGAGCGCCGAGGAGGACCTGAGCACTGACGAGGACGCATGGCCGAGGACCAGGAGTACGACGAGGTCGACGCAGTTGTTCGTATCCCCAAGGGCGAGCGCCTCGCCGACTCGCGGAAGAGCGAAGGCTGGAGTCGTGGGTTCACTCCCAAGACGAGTGGCAAGGGGCCGGAGCACGTCGAGATCCGCCTGAAGGCCGAAAAGGAGTCAGGTTCCACAGACAAACCCGAGATCGTCTACGTCACCGAGTACGTGGAGAATCAGCGTCCTCAGCTCACCCCCGGCCAACAGGCCGTGGCTGTCATCGCGAACCAGATCATCGGTGATCTCGTAGAAATCGCAAAACCTCGTGTTGCCCACTGGTGGCATACCCAGGCCGTGCCGGTCCTCGTTGCCAAGGGCGAAGCCTTGGTGCTGAAGCAGCAGGCCCGCAGAGCCCAGAAGAAGGCCTTGCGAGCCGGGGCCACGACGGCACCTCCCGTTGCCGTCCCGGGGGTCGAGGCTGACGCGCCTTCCCAAGATCTGGCCACCGCGCCCAGCGACCCGAAGGTCACTGTGACGAGCGAGCAGTTTCAGCGGATGTTCATGACTTGGCTCGCTCGTGAGGACGCCCAGCAGGCACTCTGGAGCCTCATCGTGAATGCCGAGGTCGAGGATGGCGGTGCTGCCACCCTGGCATGGCAGCAGGAACTGAAAGAGCTTTCGACTGAGCAGCGAACTGAGCGGGTCATGGAGTTCCTAGCCACCAACCCCTCGATTCTGGAGGACTTCGCTCGTCAGCTCATGGGCAGCATGGCCCTGGGGCTCAGCGAGACGACTCTCGGGCGCGACCGGGCGTAGAGCCGTGCCGTTTCGGATGGCGCATCACTAGACAGGGCCTCCGACCTGCGTCGGAGGCCCTATCCAAGGCAAAGCCGCTGGTGGCGTCAGGCGAGTCGGGCTGTACGCCGGGTTCTGTCGCCCGACCAAGGACAAGGGCACCAGCCAATCATGGCCGATCAGGTCGCGCGATTCACCGCTTGAGCTTCCAGCCATGCCTCTACCTCCGGCCAGCGGTAGCGCAAATAGCGGCCGACCTTGTGGGCTCGCGGCCCCTGGTGTCGGTGATTCCATATGTAGACCGTATTCAGAGGTACACCCAGGAAGTCGGCCAGCTCCTCCGCGCTCATCAAGGGACGACGGTCCCCCGCGCCACTGGCGGCTTCTTCCGCACGGGCAGTGGTTCGACGCATGGGCACTCCAAAACGGTTCGAAGCGGGCAGGAAAGAACCACGTGAGCGGTACCCCGCCGTGGTCGTGGGCGGAACGTTTACATTGAATTCCGGCCGGACCAAACAGAGGGCCTTTCGACGAAATTCCTACGACTCTTGCGAACTCTCGAAGGACACATGCGAATCTTCGCTGAGGGTTCGTCGAGCCCTCGTCGAACCCTCAGCGAGCATTCGTCTAGGTGAAATCTTCTCTACCACTCTGCGCCCTTTGTCGCGAAGACCCCAAGAATGCATTTGACATCTTCAGCTCTCCTGGATCAACATCCAATTCACACAGGGCGCGATGAACGGGCAGACAGTCTCGCCGTCGACGCTGACCCTGATTCAAAAGATCCCACAAATAGACTCAAAGGGTCGTTGGAAACTAGGAGTTGAGTCGATGCCGTACGACCGCTGGCATCAGTCGCGCCCGAAAGACGGGGAGTCGACCTGCAAGGAACACGGCAAAGTTCCGACGCGGGATCACGGGACGGGGAAGCGGTGGCAGGCTCGATGGCGCAACCGGGAAGATGTCCAGCAGACGGAGCTGTTCCGCACCGAGGCCGAAGCCCGCAGGCATGAGACCAAGATGCGGTCCGGAGTGGACGACGGTTCATATATCAACCCTCGCGCCGGAGAGGTCAGGGTCGGTGAACTCGCTCTTAGGTGGCTCAGGGGCACGAACACAAGAATCCACGAACTTACCGACGCCATAAGGAGCGAATTTTCCTGCACGTCGTTCCTACCGCAGTCGGGAAGATGCGCGTAAAGGACGTGAACGCCTCGTCTTTGCTGGACTGGCTGCATGACCGTCGCAGGCTGCTCGAAAGTTCCACGCTGCGCCTGGTCTTCGACAATCTTCGGGCTGTCTTTGACCTGGCCGTGGACGACAGCCTGATACACAAAAATCCGTGCCTCGCCAAATCGGTGCAGGACGCCAAGCCGAAGCGAGGAGGGGGCGGCCGGGCAGAGCTGACCCTAACGTGGGAGGGCACCGAGAAGATCCGTGCCGAACTTCCCGACCGCTACAAAGCACTTGTTGACTGTGGTCGCGGCCTGGGTCTACGGCAAGGAGAGATATTCGGCCTGTCACCAGAAGATATCGACTGGGCACATCCAGACGGCGCCATGGTGCACGTGCAACGGCAAGTAGTCCACGACGGCTCGTTTCTCGTATACGCCCTCCCCAAGGGCGGAGACGACGAGGACCCGAAGGACCGGTGGGTCGAGCTGACCGACGACGTGGCCATCCCCCTGCGCGAGCACATGGAGAAGTACCCGCCGGTCGAGGTGACCCGACCGTGGGGCAGTAAAGGCGGCGACCCGGTCACGGTGCGGCTGATCTTCTACACCCGAGAGAAGACCGCCATTCAGTCGAATTGGTTCAACTCCTACCGCTGGAAGCCCGCCCTGGCGTCGGCCGGCCTCATCAAGCCCCTTGAGCCCGACGCGAAGGGACGACGCTGGGAGAAGTCCCGCGACGTGATGATGCACGCGCTCCGACACCTGTACGCGTCGATGATGATCAACGGCGGGGTAGACGTGTACACGCTCGCGGACCGCCTCGGACACGCCGATCCCGCGTTTACCCTGCGTAAATACGTGCACCGGGTCGTGGGAGCCGGTTCCAAGGTCCGCATCGCGGTCCGGAGCGCCTACACCAGGGCCGCGTGACTCCTGCTCCGTTCGGCTTGTGCAACAACCGTGCAAGATGATCTTCGAGAGGGGTCATTTACCCAGGTCAGAAGCTTTGTCTATGAGTTCCGGGACATCTGACCCTCACCGATCCAACGCCGCCGCGCCCCTTCTGAACTGCAGGAATGTAAGACGGGAGGGTGTGCAGGCGCCTCTGGGACTTTCTAGGGCGCGCCTGCCGCACTGTCGAGATACACCTCAGCGGGACCCCGTTCCAAGGTCCATGAGCAAGTCGTCCAGCACCGTTTCCTCCTCGACCCGGACACCGCATTCGGCGAGTGCGGCGGCCAGGGCAGGGTCCCAGGGAGTTGCAGCGGGTGGGCCCGTCAGGTTCGGGGACTCGGCCGCTGCGGTCACTGCTGCTCGGTAATCGGCGGCCGTGTAGCGCCACGGCCGCCAAGGGACACTTCGCGACAGCGCTGTGGCGATGCGCACACCGCCCCAGTCGAAGTCGCCGTGGTAGAGAAGGCGGGCTCCCCGCATGGACAGGTCGCGCAGCAAGGTGAGCGCGGCGGCCGACGGATGGCCCTGGAGGCACACCATGGGCGGGCAGTCCGGGCCGAAAGTGCCGGCAGCCGCGGACAGCACGGCCGGGTTCTCGCAGATGTGCACAGTTCCCGTCGTCGGAACGAAGGCAACCGGGGGGCGACCGGTGAGGGAGCGGAGTGTCAGCACCGCCGGCTCCCCCGCGCCGGCCATCCAGTCGAGGGCCGGCGTACCGCGCAGGTTGAGGGTGAGGACGGTCGACGACAAATCGTCCCTGAGCAGGCCCGCCGACGCCCACGCCTCCCGCCGCCACTGCGCACCGGAGCCGTCGGGGAAGCCGGTGAGACAACGGATGCCGGACAGGACGAGAGTGGCGAGCGGCGTCCTCTCGTCCAGGGCATGGGCGCCCGAAAGGTTCCGTGCCGCGAACGCGGCCCGCGAGGTCGGGGGTGACGCGGGCAGCGCACGCAACGCGCGCACGGCGGCCTCCACCAGGGGGCCCGCGGCCTCCGGTGTACGAGCGAGGCGCCGTACGAGACCGTCACCGCGGATCCGCGCGGCCCAGCGGGCCAGCTCCCCGCCGAGGATGTCGAGCGGGGCGCATGCCTCCTCCCAGGCCTGTTCCTCCCTTCTCCGTGTCTCGGCGTGGGGTACGACCGGTCCGGTGAGGGCGACGACGGCCGCCGCCAGTCCGTCGGGGCTGACACCGGAGCGACGCAGGATCTCGTCCACGGTGGCGAGGCGAATGCTCAAGGAGCCGCTGGATCGTGGCGCCCGTCCCAGCAGGCGTTCGACAGCGCGTCGTTGGGGTTCATCGGGGTCGGACAGTGTGACGGAACCGGTGAGCGGCCGACCGCGTGCCATGCGCTGCCGCACGCGGTCCACGAACCAGGCAAGGCCGGGATCGCCGAGCAGGCGTCCGAGGCGCTCGGTATCGACGTCGGCCCGGGCTCCTACCGGTGTCGTGCGTCCGGCCGCCGTCCGGCCTCCATCGCGGTCAGACGGGGTCGCCGAAGGGGTCACGTCCACAGGGCCCCCTGTCCGCCGGAGCTGTCGACGACGGCGGTCCACCTCGGCTCACCGGAAGGATTCACCGGTCCGTCGGCCCCCTCGCCGGAGTCGCCAACACCGGCAGCCGCCGCGAACGCGTCCGCCCGGGCGCCGGGCTCCGTGCCGCGCCGCCGTTCGCTGCCGTCCCATTCCCACCGCGTCACCAGTACGGCGTCGATGTCGTCGACGCGGGAGAGCTGGGCGATGGCGATGCCCGGCACCTGGAGATAGCAGGCCCACTCGCGTTCGCTGGTCATGACGACGTCGAGGTCGAAGGCGCGGAGCAGACCGAGGCACTTGGCGCGCGAGTCGTCGTCGACGCCGGCGAACGCCTCGTCCAGGGTGACCAGGCGTGGGGCGTGCGCACCGCCCGCGCTCGCGTAGTGCGAGGACGCTGCGGCGAACAGGGGCACGGAGGCGGCCAGTACCCGCTCCCCGCCCGAGGCGGGTCCGGTGGCCGGCACCCACTTGCCGTGTTGGTGGCGTTCCACGCCGAACTCGTGCCAGGACCGGTAGTCGAGGGCGGCGGTGAGGTCCTCCAGCCAGCTGCCCGCGTTGTCGTCGGCCTGCCGGTGGGTGATCTGTTCCTGGAGGAACGCGCCGACCGCGGCCCGGTCCTCGGGCGACCACGCGTCAGCGGACTGACGCAGCCGTTCGCGGGCTTGGGCCAGTCCCTGCGGGGCCTGGCGGGACGCTCTCCACACCAGCCTCAGCTTCATGCCCGTGGACGTCGGGCGCTCCTCCAGCTCCCTGTTCATCGCGGCCACCTGCCGTTCGGCAGCCCCGATCAGTTCCTGGAGCGTCCCGGCGACCTCGGTGATCAGATGGGTCTGGAGGATCTCGCGCTCGCGTGCGGACAGGATGCGGGTCAGTTCCGCGACCTCCACGGCGAGTGCCTCGGCGAGTTCGGGCACGGCCCGTTCCCGGCCCTGGTAGACGATGTCGACCCGCATGCCGTCCTCGCTGGGGCGGGCGGTGGCGGTGTGGCCGTGCCGCGACAGCGCGTCCTGGAGCCTGCCGAACTCCTCGCTCAGCCGCTTCTGCACGCGCTCCCAGGCCGCGTCGGTGTCGTCGATCGAGGAGAGCCGGGACTCCACGGCCCGCGCGAGGGCGACGGCGGGAGTCGCCGCCCACGTGCCTGTGCCGTCGTCCGGTACGTCGATGTCGGGCAGCGCGACGGCGAGCAGCCCCGTCGCGGCGAACCGCTGGAGCGCCGCGACGGCTTCCTCCCGCGCGGCGGTCGCCTCGGTGACGTCTTCGGCGAGCCGCTCGATGCGTCCCTCGGCGCGGCTGGCCCGCCGGTCGGCGTCACCGTGCTCCGCCCGGGCCTGCCTCTGCTCGTGCTCGCAGACCCGGGCCGCCTCGGCGGTCTCCTCCAATTGCCTCTGCAGCTCGGCGACGGCCGCTCCGACGGTGGAGCGAAGCGTCATGAGGTGTTCGTCCGCCGCCGCGGCCACCCGAGCCGCCTCCGTTGCGCGCTCCGCGAGTTCGGACACGAGGAGTTCGGCCCGGTGGGTTTCCTCCTGCTCGCCGGTCACGGCGCGCTCGGATTCCGCGCGTTCGCGCAGTGCGGGCCACAGGGCTGCCAGGAGGGCGGTGTGGTCGGCGAGTGCCTGGCGCACGGAGCCCAGCGCCGTGGGGTCGGCGGGGAGGTTCAGGGCCGCTGCGGTGTCGGCGAGTTCGGCCGCCGTACGGTCGGCCCGCTCCGCCGCCGGAGCCAGTTCCGCGGCCCGTTCGTCCCGCCGGGCGCGGGCGCGACGGACCGCGTCGGCCGCGGTGGTGACGCGTGCGTGGGCGTGCCGCAGGTCGTCGTCGCCGGGCAGTGCGGCGAATTCAGCGTCCAGTACGGCACGGCTCTCGGCCACGGCGCGGGACTCCTCGGCCAGTCGTTCCCGCTCCGTCGTCAGGCCGTCGATCTCGCCGCGCAGTTCCCGGATGCGGAGGCGGCGTGCCTGTTCCCGCGCTCCTTCCCCCACGTATTGGGCGCTGTCCTTGGCCCAGCTTCCGGTGAGGGCCCCGACGCGGAAGCGCCCGTCCGCGCAGACCCAGGTGTCGTGGCCCCCGGCTTCCCCGGAGGCCTCGCCAGGCCCCTCATCGCCGACCGCGGCCAGCCCGATCGAGGCGAGCAGACGCGCGACCGTCTCCTCCCCCACGGCTGCGGCCCCCGCGTCCGCGGGGTCGACCGCCGGGCACAGCGCGCGGTCGAGGCCTGTCCCGCCGAGCAGTCCGACCGGATCGAGCAGTACGTCATGGCCGTCCGCCGCCACCGAGGAGCCGTCCGGCCGCACCCAGGCGTCGAGAAGCCCCGACGCCTCCAGCGCGGCTTCCAGTCCCGCACGGTCGGCCTCCGCGAGGTGCGGGCGGAAGTCGACGAGCCGCCACAGCGGAGCGCCAAGGCCTCGGTCCCGCACGCCGGGTGTGCGCGTCGCGGGAGCCGCGGGACCGCGCTCCCCACCCGTTTCGAGGGCGGTCAGTTCCTCAACGGCCAGCCGCTGCCGCTGCGCCGTCGCCGCCTCACGGTGGGCCAGTCCGGCCGCCCGGTCGGCCAGGCGAGAGGCGGCGGCGCGATGCGCCTCGCCCGCCGCCGTACGGGCCGGCATCGGGCCGTCCAGAGATCTCGCCCAGTCCTGTACGGCGTCCAGGACCCCGGGCAGCCCGGGCACCCGCAGCTCCACGTATCCGGAGAGGCGCTCCCGCACGGCCGTGACCAGCGCCCGCCCCGCCCGGGCGACGTCCTCCTCCGCCTCGGCCAGCCGCTCCTCGGCGTGCACGACCTCCTCGTCGGCCTCGTCGGCGCGCAGCCGGGCGGCACGATGCCGCTCCTCGGCCTGCTCGGCCCGCGTGGCGAGGTCCGCCACGTGCTCTACGGCGCGCCGCCTGCTCGCGGTCGCCTCGTCCGCCTCGCGGCGCAGCACCGGGTCGGGGGCTCCCTCTGTCCTGGGGATGTCGAGCCGTGCGGCCGCGGCGCTCTCGGACACCCGGTCCCGGATACCGTCCAACGCATCCCGGGCTGCTTTGAGCCGGTTGTCCGCGGTGGCGAGCCGGCCCAGGGCCCGGGTGTGCGCCTCGGCCGCCGTACGCCTGTCCGCCTCGGCCCGCTTCAGTTCTGCGGCTGTGCGGGAGGCGTCGTCCGCCGCCCGGTCGAGCGCGCGGGCATCGCGCATCTCGGGCCGGGACCGCAGCGTGGCGTCCTGAGCGGCCAGCCGCGCGGCCCGCTCGTCGAGGGCGGCGCCCCTCTCCCCGGCCTCATCGCGGTCCGCCACGGCCCGCTCCCTCTCCGCCTGTGCCCTGGCGAGTTCCCGTTGCAGGTTCTCATAGCGGGCGTGTTCGCGGCGGGGCAGGCGGGCGCGGCGCCGGGAGGCGAGGCGGGCGTAGCGGCGGTAGTGGTCGAGGAACCCGGAGGACGCCTGTTCGGCCTCGCGGGCCGCCCTCAGTTCCTCCTTCTCCTCGTCCAGCGACCGGAACGCCTCCGCGGCGTCGGCGACGACCGCCTGGTCCATCGGCGGCAGCGCCTCGGTCAGTGCCCGGGAGAGGGCGGCCTGGCTGGGGCGCTTGGACAGCTGGGGCTGGCGCAGCTGGATCAGGAGGTCGACGAGAGCGCCGTAGCGCCGCTCCCCCAGCCCGAAGAGGGCTTCGTCGACCGCCCTGCGGTAGGCCTTCGCCGTGTCATACACCATGCCGTGGCCGCCGACGGCCTCGGCGAGCCGATCGCGGGACAGTGCCGTCCCGGTCGCGTCCAGCAGGTCGAGACCGGCACCGATCCGCTGGTCGGTGACCGCGAACCAGTGCCGGGCGATGCCCCGTCCGGCGACCGCCTTCAGTCCGCACAGCAGCGTGCGGAAGAGCGCCTCCCCTGTGGTGCTGTCGAGCCGCCCGAACTCGATCCAGGTGTAGCCGAGCCGTTCGGGATGCGGGTGCGCGCCGCCCAGGAGCAGGTTCCACTCCATGCGCTTGCCGGGGTCGCCGTCGGGTTCGACGCGGCGGGCGGAGAGGTCGCCGTCCAGGAGGAACGGCAGGGTGAGGGCGAGCACCTTCGACTTGCCGGTGCCGTTGTTGCCGCGCAGCAGCAAGCGGCCGTCGCGGAACCAGAACTCCTCGACGTCGTAGTGGAAGAGATCGACGAGTCCGATGCGCAGGGGTCGCCACCGGCCGGGCGCGGGAGCGGGGAGCGCGGGGCCGGGCAACTCCGGGCCGGGGAGCGCGGTCACGGGGCGGTTCACCTTTCGTCCTGCACGGGCTGCACGGGCTGCACGGTCATGTCGGGCCGGCGGGCCCGTCCGGGTTCCCTGACGACGGGCTCGCCGACCGCGTACCGGGCCAGGGCCGGCCGCGGTACGACGCCCCGTTCGGTGCGCTCGGCGAGTCCCAGTGCCACCAGCCTGGTCAGCGCCTGCTCGACGAGTTCGGGCTCCGCGCCCGGTTCCCTCGCCGACTTGGACCAGAATCCGCCGTGCTCCACGGCCAGTTCCCGTACGCGGGCCGCCAGTTCCGCCGATTCCACGGGCCCGGCCGCCTGGGCCAGGTGCCCCGCCAGCAGCAGGGTGATGTGACCGTGGGTGCCCTGTTCCGGCATGCGCGCGTCCGTGAGGTCGTCCATCGGGTCGACCATGGCGATGCCCTCGGCCCGGATCTCCGGGACGAGTCCCGTCAGTTCGTTGATGCGGGCGGTGATGAAGCCGCGCTGCCGGGTGAGGTAGGCCAGTTCGTCGTCGGTCAGGTCGTCGTAGTACAGCACCGGGTCGTCCAGGAGGATGCGGGTCAGTTTCCAGCGGACCGCCCGGAACCTGAGCTCGTCGCTGTCGAGCACGGTCCACGCGGTCATCTCCACCAGGCGCTCCTCGAAGCCCGCGGCCTCGACCATGGAGGGACCCCGCAGGGACGCGGGCATCCCCGCCAGCACGCGCCGCCGCACGTCGTACAGCACGTCGCCCGATCCGCTGACGTAGGCGTCTTCGTCGCCGGCGACCCGCCGCAGCACCCCGAGCCGCAGCAGCAGGCGGACGACGGCCGCGAGGTCGAGGCGCTCGTCGCGCCGCTCCAGAGTGAACGTGATCCCGGCGGCGACGAGTTCGGGATCGGCGGCGGCCAGGACGACCTGCTCGGCGAGGCGGCCGAGCGCCACCTGCGACTCGCCCCGTTCCAGGGCGGCCAGGGCCAGGCAGAGCAGGACGTAGCGGCGGCGGGTGAAGGGCAGGGCGCTGCGGGCGGCCTCGCGCGCCGGGTGTGTGGCGTCGGTGAGAGTGCCCGGCGTCTTGCGCAGCCGTGCGGCGTCGGCGTCCGCGCGCAGCGTCCAGCCGACGTTCCGTTCGAACCACTCCCGCAGCTCGGCGGTATGACGGCGCACCAGCTTGAACTCGTCGGCGTACGGTCCGTCGGCGGTGAGCAGCGGCTCCTTCAGCAGGGCGCGTGCGGCCTTCTGGAGGTCGGCCTGCCGCTGGCCCTCGAGGACCTCGGCGAGGGGGCCGCTCATCGGTCCTCCGTGAGCTGGGGAGCGGCGTCCCGTCGCGGGGCGGGCAGGGGAACGGGTCCCGATGCCGGTGCGGCGCGGTCGCCGTGCCCCTCTGTGAGGTCGACGATGTCGATCAGGTGGTCGGGACCGCTGAACACACCGTCGGAAGTGCGCACTTCGGCTGTCGATCCGTCGTCGAGGGCGGTCAGCCGGATCTCCATCGAACCGTCCCCGCTGGTGGCGACTGTGGTGATGGTGCCCGGCCGCCAGGTGGCGAGCGCGTCGCCGAGCAGCCGCAGGAACAACTGGAAGGCATGCGGGTCGAGTCCGCCGAGCCGGGACAGCCGCACCGGGCCGCCCGTCACGAGACGGTCCCGCGCCCGCCTGGTCTCCTCCGTCTGCCGGGCGGCGATCTCGGCGAGCCGGCGTTTCGCCTCTCCCCGGTCGGCCACCCGGCGCGGCCTGCCGCGCCGTTCATAACTGCCGGTGCGGCGCAACTGGGGGCTGATCTTCAGCGGTCGCGCCTCGCTCCACGGGGTGGAAGCCGGCTCCGGGGCGGCCGCCCGTTCGGCGAGGGTGTCGGCGTCGACGGTGAGGTGCCGGGAGGAGTGCAGCCCGAACGCCACCCGCCACAGCCGGTGCCGCGCCTCGTCGTCCGGGGCCTGGGCGAACCAGCGCGCCAGGGTGCGGAAGTCGGCCGAACGGTCCGAGCGTCCGGCCCGCCGCTCGTTGAGCTGCCGTACGACGGCCAGGAGTTGCGGGATCAAACCGAGCGCCCGCCCGCGCAGCAGCCTGGCCTGCGACTCCCGTCCCTCGCCCGACACGAACCACTCGGCGAGCCCGGACCACCGGGCCGCCCACCGCTCGTATGCCACCGCCTCCGCCCGCTCGGCGTCCTCGGGAGCCGCGTCGGCGGCCTCGCGGACGGCGGCGAGCCGCAGCAGCGGACCGACACGCTTTTGCTCCTCCAGCTCCCCGATCAGCAGGGCGATGCGCCCGCCGAGGGTGATGAGGTCCTGGATGAAGCGCTCCAGGTACTGGATCAGCCGGTCCTTGTAGGCGAGGAACGCCTCGACCTCGATGTCGTGCAGGTCGATGGTGCGCTGGAGCGAGCCCATGAAGGCGCGGGCGTTGTCGGCGAGGTCGGTGAAGCGCGCCGTCAGAACGGACAGGGCGACGTACGCCTTGGCCGGGTCGGGCTCGTCCTCCACGGCGATCACCAGGAGCGCCCGCAGCTGCGTGACGATGTCGTGCAGCGCGACCGCCTGGAGTTCGCCGCGCCGCCCCAGCACCTCGTCGTACGTCCCCAGCGCCGCCTCGGTGGCCTCACCGGCCCGGGTGAGCTGGTAGATGAACCGCCTGCGGTAGAAGTCCTCGACCGCCGTCACCCGCGCGTGGTCCGGATCGGCCCGCAGATTGCCCCACTCGACGAGCTTGTCGAGCGCCTGCGTCACCGCTTCGAGGTCGGCGGGCCGGTCCCCCGCTTCCAGGGCGGCGTACACGTCCTCCGGCCGCAGATGCACCGCGAACCGCTCCTTGGCGGCGAGGAACGCCCGCATGACCTGGCGGTAGAGGGGGGCGTTGGGGGCGGTGAGGTGGGCGAACGGGGTGTAGTCGCTGAAGGTCATCTCGGCACATTCTTCCACCGCGGTCCCGAGCTCACATGGGAGTTGCGAACACGCACTCCGCCCAGACCGTCTTGCCCGGCCCTCCAGGCCGGAGGTGCCAGCCCCAGTGGGTGGCGAGACCCGCGACCAGCAGCAACCCTCGGCCGCTGGTGTCCTCTGGGCCGGGGGCGGGCAGTGCGTCCGGTTCGGGTGGTGTGCGTTCGGTACGGGTGTCGGTGACCTCGATCCTGACCGTGCGGGCGGTTTCGCTCACGTGCAGGAACAGATGGAAGTCCCGGCTGGGGACGTGGCCGTGCTGTACCGCGTTGGCGGTCAGCTCACCGAGGACCAGCACGATCTTCTCGTGTGGGTCGGTGCCGTACGGGATTCCCCAGGCGTCCAACCGATGTGCGGCCAGTCGGCGGGCGAGGCGGGCGCCCCGCGGGGTGGAGGTGAAACGCATCTCGAAGGTGCGGCTCAAGTCGTCACCGGGACACGTGGGTTGGGATGCGCTGATGGGGCTGGGGAGTTGGCTCGTCATGCCGACTACGGTGCCCTCGGTCGCATAGCGTGACCAGTTGTGACGCACCGACGCGACTCGTTGTACGCGTTGTGGCGGTACGGGTACGAGACGCGCGGCGTGACGAGGCCGCCGATGCGGCGTTGAGCCAGGGAGGCGGTAGCGATGACCGAGGTTGCACGCGAGGGGGCCGAGACCGTGGTGGCAGACGACGCGGGACAGGCGACCGCGGACACATCCGGCCAGGCTGTGGTCATCGCGTTCGGACAGACGATGAAGACGCTGCGGGTACGGGCGGGCCTGGAGCGCGAGGAGTTCGGACGACGGATCGGATACTCGGCATCCACAGTCGCGTCGTACGAGCAGGGGCGGCGGATCCCCTCGCCCAGGACCATCGAGCTGGCGGACGAGGTCCTGGACGCGGGCGGGTTGCTGACGGTGTGGAAGGAGCAGGTGGAGCGGGCTCAGTATCCGGTGTTCTTCCAGGGGATGGCGACGCTGGAGAAGGAGGCTCTGGAGCTGCTCGCGTACGACACCCACGTTCTCAACGGTCTGCTGCAGACCGAGGATTACATGAGGGCGGTACTCGACATGCGGCGCCCGGTCCTGGACCAGGAGACCGTCGAGCAGCGTGTGGCGGCCCGGTTGGCCCGGCAGGACATCTTCAGCCGCTGGCCCGCGCCTCTACTGAGCTTCGTACTCGAAGAAGCGGCACTGCGGCACCCTTGGGGAGGCAAGGCCGTACATCGGGGTCAGTTGGAACATCTGCTCCTGATCGGCCAAAAGCAGAACGTCGAGCTGCAAGTCATGCCAACAGACCGCGAGTACAACGCTGGGGTAGACGGCGCGTTCACGGTGATCACACGAAAGGACGGAATGAGGTTCGTCTACACCGAAGTTCAAGGAACCAGCGCCCTTCAAACCGAGCCGGAGCAGACGACTCTCGCCGCCGCCCGCTATGGGATCATCCGATCGCAGGCTCTCCCATCGCGAGAGTCGCTCGACTTCGTGGAAAGGTTGCTGAGATCGCTATGAAAAGCTCTGAGTCCTCAGCCGTAGCCTCCGGCCTCCCTTGGTTCAAGAGCAGCTACAGCGGAGCCGAGGGTGGCCAGTGCGTCGAGGTCGCGGCCGACACGGGAGTCATATACATCCGGGACTCCAAGGCCATGGCCGGACCCGTCATCCGTGTGTCACGTGAGACGTGGGCCAGCTTCGTCGGGGAGGCCTGACCGTCGAACGTCAAGCGTGAGCCCTGCCGCCCGATCAAGGGCGGCAGGGCTCTCGCACACCGCTACCTGGGCAGGTACGGGCTCGGCTTGCCGTACCAGCTGATCCGCAGAGTGTCGCGAGCGCGGGTGGCCGCGACGAACAGCAGCGAGCGGGCCTTCAGTTCCTCGCGGGCGAGACGCCGGGGGTCCGTGTCGCGGTAGCGCTGGACCACCGAAGCGCGGGGGATGACGCCGTCACGGGCACCGACGATGGCGAGCCTCTGGTATTCGAGGCCCTTGAAGCGGTGCATGGTGCCGACGTGGATGTCGCCGTCTCCCTTGACACCCTCCTTGGTGAGCTCGGCGACGGTCAGCTCCGCCTCGGTCGCCAGGTAGTACATGACCTGGGTGACGGCTTCGCGGTCGGCGACGCACACGGCGATGTTCCCGCGGGGGTCGCGGACCTTGCCGTCGGCTCCGCCGGTGGCGAGTTCCTGGCGCCAGGCCCGGAGCGTGGTGGCGAGCTGGGCGAGTTCGTCGTCCCAGCTCTCACAGCGGACGAACTCAGGAGCCGGACCTCGCAGAACCGAGCGGTAGCCGTCGAGATTGTCGGTGCCGTCGTCGAGGTCGTCGAAGGTGATCTGGTCGCTCTTGGGGTTCACCACTTCCATGGCCCGGTTCAGGATCTCGCGGGTGGTGCGGTAGCTGAGGGTGAGGCGCGCCGCGCGACCGCGGATGTTGACGCCGACGGTCCCCAGGGTGACCTGCTGGTCGTAGATGCGCTGGTGGGTGTCGCCGGCGATGAACATGTCGTCCTCGCCCGGCGCGACCATGGCGCGGAGCATCTTCCAGTGTGCAGGCCTGAGGTCCTGCGCCTCGTCGACGACGACGTGCTTGTAGCGGTGGCCCAGGTAGTACATGCCGGAGCTGTCGTCGCGGTGGATGAGGTCCTTGCCGCCAATCTCGTCCTTGTACTCCTGCCGTTGCTCGATCTTGGCGGCGCGCTGCATCTCGAAGCGGGCGGCGCGCTCGGCGGCCTGGCCCCAGGTCTCGCGGCCCTCCTTGTCGAGACGGGTGGTGAACTGCTCCAGAATCTTCCAGATCTGCGCCCGCTCGGGACGGCTGACGGACCGCCCCCGTCCGGCTCGCCGCGCGTCGAAATACGCCTTGCGGGTGCCGAGGGACTGACCGAGGATCACCTGCTCCCATTCCTCGTACAGGAATTCCGCGTCCCACCGCTTCTCGTCGAGCTCCAGAAGGACCTGGCGGAGCGTGCTCAGCGCGACGCTGTCGTAGATGCGCTGCTTCCCGGCCCCGGCGAGGGTGTTCTCGTTGAGGACGCGGGCGGCGAGCTGGTCGATGTGCGTGATGTCGACACGGGCCAGCAGTTCGGGTTCGAGCAGGGACGCCAGGCGGGCGCGCAGGTCAGTGGTGAGGTTCTTGGTGAAGGTGGTGAGGAGGATCGGCTTGTTGTGGCCGGGGGGCAGCTGTTCGGCGAGGTGCTTGACGCGGTGGAGGGCGACGATGGTCTTGCCGGTGCCGGGGCCGCCGGACACCCTGAACGGGCCGCTGTAAGGGCGGTCGACGAGCTTAGCCTGGGCGGGGTGGAGGAAGACCTTCCAAGCTCGGAAGTCGCCCTCTTCGATGATGTCCTTGAGGGCGTCGTCAATGGTGGTGACCGTGGTGCGGGCGAGCGCCGCGTCCAGGTCGTGCCGCTCCGATTCGTCGAGTTCGACGTCGACGGGAGCGGTGATCTCCTTGCGCACGTCCGCGATGGACAGGCCTGCCGCGAGGCCGTACAGGATGTCCTTGGTGAGGAGTGGGGCACCGGAGACGAGAGCGTCAAGTTCGGTGCTCTCGGTGACCGCGAGGGCGAGGTCGATGAGCTGTTCGGCGACGCCGAGGTCGCGGAGGTCTTCGGCGGTGACATCGGCGAGGAGCGGCTCGCCCTCGGGAGCGGCGGGCGTGTCGTCCGCTGGTTCGGCGGTGGCCGGTACGGGGGCGGACGTCTCCGGCTCGTCCGCGGCTTCCGGCTGCTCGGCAGGGGTGAGCGTCATCCCGGCCCGCTGGAGGACGCTCTGGCCCACCACAGAGAGGTCGACGAACTCGATCTCTCCGGTGATGCGGTTGATCGCGACGGAGAGTTCTTCGTAGACGTGCTTGCGGTGTCGGACGGCGACGACCAGCCACTTCTCGCGGCCGGCACCATCGATGCCGATCTTGGCGAGGAGCGCGCGGTAGGACTGGTCGATCTTGGCGCGGTAAACGCGGCCGTCGCCCTTGAGCGGCTTGAGGTCGAGACCGGGGTGGTCGGGGTTCTGCCGGAAGCGGTGGCAGAAGTCGTAGAACTTGCCCTTGACCGAGCGGTCGAGCTTGTACAGCTCCTGTTCGGCCTTCTCGTACAGGCTGAGCCGTGCGGTCATCGGTGGGTGGGGCCTTCCGTGTCCGGGAGCAGGGTGAGCAGGGTGTCGAGGTGTTCGAGCCAGTCCGCTGCCGTGCGCACGGTCCAGCCGTCGCCGGTGTAGGCGTCGTCCCGCTTCTTGCGTTCCTCGCTGTCGTGGGCGTCGGAGTCGACGAACACCGCCACCTTGGTGGCACCGGACCAGGCGAAGTCGGCCTGCCAGCCGCGGTCGCCCAGTTCGTAGCCGAAGACCGGGGCCTTCTTGCCGCGTGCAGCGAGTGCCTTCGCCAGCCGGGTGAGGTCGGAGTCGGGCTCGTCCTCTTCGAGGAGTTCGAGGATGTCCTCGTCCCAGGCGGCGTCCCGGAGCAGGCCTTCGACCGCCTGCTCCAGAGAGGAGGAGGTCGCGGACCGGTCCGTCGTCGTCGGCTCTATGACGTCCGCAGGAGCCGTAGCATCGGCGGCTGCCGTCTTTGGGTGCAGCCGCGTGATGAGCGTCTCCAGCTCCCCGGGGCCGCCCGAGACCCGCAGTGCCTCCACGGCGAAGTCGGCGGCCAGGCTGCCGGCGAGCTGCACGCCGTCGCCGCCGGTGAAGGCGAGGAACTGGAGGAGGTTGGACCAGTAGAGCCAGGAGCGCCACCGGAGTTTGTGCTCGGCCGTGCCGAGCTGGTGGTCGTCCTGGTCGTCGAGTACGGCGAGGGCGCCCCAGCCGACCCCGGCGGTGCCGTCCGGTCCGCCGGACGGGTCGACGGTGTAGAGCAGCGGCAGGCCGTGTTCGTCGGTGGCCGACAGGACGAGGATCTCGCCGTTCCCGGTGACGGGTTCGACGTCGGTCGTCGGGTTCCCGCCCTTCGCGAGGGAGCCCAGGGCGCTGCGCAGGGCCGCACGGGCCTGCACGGGATCGACGTTCTGAGCCAGCGGCTCGGGCGCGCTGAGGAGCCCGCCGACCAGCGCCTGGGCCCGCCGCCCCCAGCGGGCGCGGGAAGGGTCGCGGAGGTAGCCGAGGAGCGTGTCGATGGGGTTGGCGAAGACGGCGTCGGCGAGGTCGGCGCGGTCGCCGCCGAGTTCCTCGTACCAGTCCTTGGCGGTGTCCTGGCCGGTGCGCCGGTAAGGCGGCCATACCGGGCGGTCCTTGGCGCGTTCGCCCTTCTCGAAGAGTTCGAGGTCGTCCCAGGTGATCTGGAAGACGAGGGCTCCGCCGGCTCGCAGCTCGTCCCGCTTCCGGCAGTCGGAAGCGATCCGGTTGTGCGTGCGGGTGGCGTGGAAGCGGTGACCGTCGAGGAAGACGTGCACCTTCTGGGGTGTGCCGTCGGTCCTCTCGAAGGTGAAGTCGGTCCGCGTGAACTCCTCGTCGCGCTGGGCGGTCATGCGCCAGGCCGCGGCCCCCGCGAACCGCAGGAGGCCGCTGTGCGCACCGCTCTCCTCCAGAGCGGCGTCGTCCTGGCCGGTGCTCCAGGTGCGCAGGGCGGCGAGGAAGCGGGCTTCCAGGTCGGACTCGACCTGCCGGTCCAGGCCGATCGCCGCGGTGGTCGGAATCTCCTTGGTGGCCCAGTGGCTGACCGGGTTTCCCTCGTCGTCGGTGAGCGGACGGCCGTCCTCGTCGACGGGACCGAGCAGACTGTTGATGATCTCCAGCGCGTCCTTGCGCGAGACCACGTCCTGGTGCCGCTCCTCCGCGTGGCGGTGCAGGCAGCGGTGGCAGGCGCGCCGCCCTTCTTCCTTGCAAGGGCATGCCATCAGCAGCTGTCGTGCCTCGGCGAGAGTGTCGCGGAAGGCGTCGGGCTTCTTGAGCCGGTCCAGGTAGCCGGTGCCTCCGGGCAGCCGGTCGTACAGGACGAGGAAGTGCCGCCTCTCGCCGGTGGCCCCGTCGGGCATCGTGGCGAGGGTGGTGTCCAGGTGGACGGGGTCGCCGCCGAAGTGCCGGTCGACGCCGAGCCGTAGCGCGGCCCGGAAGGAGTGGACCTTCTCGTCGACGAGGACGGTCGCGGCCGGCAGCAGGATGCGCAGTGCCTCGGTGGTGAGCTGGTGGGCGAGGAGCACCGGTTCCTGCTTCGGCGCGTCCGGCCCTCTCTTCCCCCGGCGCAGCGGGCACCAGGGCTGGTGGTGCTTGACGGCGGGGTTGCGTACGGCGGAGGTGTCGAGGGCGTCGGTGTCGTGGTCGAAGACGGGCCTGCCGTCGGCGCTCGCCGCCCCGCAGGCGGTGCAGACGTAGAAGGGCGCCAGCCGGACGTCGTGTCCGGCCAGTTCCTCGTCGGCGCGGGCGTCGAACCGCAGCGGACCCACATTGATCCGTCGGATGACCGCCTTGCGGGAGTAGTCGACGCCGAAGGTCTCGCGGGTGTGGCGCCAGGACGCCTTGGCCTGGATGTGCTCTGTCGGGAAGTCGACCGCGTCGATGACCGTGTAGAAGCGCTGCTCGCGGTCGTCCTTGTCGTCGCTGATCCGGGCGTCGTCGCGCTTATCGCGGGAGGTGACGACGGTCGGTTCGATCACGTGGTGCAGGCAGGAGCCGTCGTCGGCGATGCCGGTGCTGTGGCAGCGCGGGCACGGGCTGCGGTCCTCGGCGGCGTTCTCGGTGCGGACGTAGCCGCACTCTCGGCAGAAGCGCCAGGGCGTCCAGTCGGGCCGGGTGGAGCTGCCGATCTCGATGCCGGTGATCTGGTGCTTGTAGCCGTTGACGTAGAACGTGTTGCCCGGCGCGAGTTCGGAAAGTGCGTAGCGCTGGGGCCGCTCGTACGGGCGCATCTTGGAGTCGAAGCGTTCCCGTCCCGTCTTCGGGTCGGGGCCGTCGAACCAGTACAGCGTGGCGTTGAGCGTGGTGACGGCGTCGAGGAGGGCGTAGTTCGGCAGCAGACCCAGGTCGCAGAGGGCCTGCTGGGCGGTCACGTTGCCGCGCTTCATCAGGCGTCGGCCGACGGCCCGGTGCTCCGCTTCGAGTTCCGCCTTGCGGACGCGCTGCTCGTCGTCGTCCTCGTGCAGTTCGCGGACGGCCTCGTCGATGAAGGTGAGCCTGCGCCGCAGTTCCTCCTCCCCGCGCTTCCACTGCCGTGCCGCCTCCTCGACGGCGCCGCGCAACTCGCGCTGGGCGTAGGCGCGCAGTTCGTCGGCGGCCTGGGAGCTGACGCCGGTGGGGAAGAGGCCGAGGAAGGCCTCCACATGCTCGGCGGCACCGGCGAGGGCGGCCTCCACGAGGTCTTCGAGGTATCCGGTGGGACCGAAGAGGGCGGGCGCTTCACGGGGGATCGCGGCGAGCGTCCGCCCGTCGGCGCGCTTGAGCCGCCCCTGCGCGGCGAGGTCAAGGAGGTGGGCGAGGTACTGCCGGCGCAGGATCTCGATGGCCGACAGGTAGCTGCCCGGCGGCACGATCTGCCCGGCGATCATCTCGCGGGGCTGGTCGAGGTAGTACAGGTCCCGGCGACTGCGGTCGGGGATGGTGAGGAGGAAGGCGTTGCCGGTACGCCGTCCCGCGCGCCCGACCTGCTGGACGTAGTTGGCGGCGCGGCGGGGCAGGGCGGCGAGCACGACGGCCGACAGGTCGCCGATGTCGATGCCCATCTCCAGGGTGGGCGTGCAGGACAGCACGTTGGGGTCCTTGAACCCGCTGCCGTCCCGGAACGCTGCCTCGACCCGTTCGCGTTCCGGGCGGGTGAGCATGCCGGTGTGTTCGGCGGTGATCACCTGGTAGGTGCCGGCCTTGCGGTACAGCCTGCGGTAGTAGTCCTCGCGATGGTCGCGGTCGCGCTGGTGCCGGCCGAGCCCTTCCGGCCGGGTGCCGGCGACGAGACGACCGGTACGGCAGCGGTAGGCGGGGCACTTCTGGCCGTCCCACTGACCGAGCAGGGACGGGTGGACGGTCTGTTCCCAGAAGCAGGACGGGCAGCGCACGAACGCCTCGTTGACCTCGCTGTCCTTCAGGAGCTGGACCTCGATGGCACCCGGCTTGAGCCCGTAGATCCGCAGACTGCTGTCCTCGGGAGTTCGTGCCGCGAGCAGTCCGGCGGCGAGGAGTTCGGGCAGCAGCCGGGACCAGAACTCGGCGGCCTGCTCGCGGGGCAGGCCGAGGCTGCGCTGGGCCCACCGCTCGTACCAGGAGAGGCGTCCGGTGGCGAAGTCGAACTCGCTTCTCGACTTCGGCGCGCTCAGCAGGAAGACGGGCGCGGCGATGCCCTTGGGGAAGGCCCTCATGCCGACGGGCCGCTTGCCCCAGATGAAGTAGCGGCTGGTTCCGGCTTCCTTCAGGTAGCCGTCCAGCCAGCGGTGGCCGATGGCGCCGCGGGTCCGCAGCCGCTCCAGGAAGATCCGCAGGAACCCGAGGTAGCGGTCGTGGTCCAGGGGGTCAGGGACGGGCAGTTGGCCGCCCTTGCCGTACGGGGCGGTGTGCGCGGCCCGGACGATCTCGGCGGCGGCGGTCGGGTCCGCTATGCGTACCTGCGCGGCGGCGGTACGCGTCAGTTCGAGCGTGCGTCCGTTGCGGGACCGGAACCCGAACTCCATCAGCGCCTCGAACGCGAACCGCTCCCCGATCAACTGCCAGGTCTTGTAGTCCCCGCCCCGGCCCTGACCGGAGAGGAGCTTCTTGACGCCCTTGATGTCGTGCAGGTCGGTGGGGACGACGGCGGCGAGCGTCGTGCGGTCGGTGGTCGCGGCGACCACGTCCGCGATCAGGTCGTTCAGCGAGGTCGGGGCGTCCTCGGAGAGGTGGCTCTTGAACAGGGCGCGCAGGGAGAACGTGTACGAACGACTGGCGACGAACCCGGCGCGGTGCGCGGCGTCCTGCACCGAGTCGTTGAACATCAGGGTCTTGGTCTCCCCCTGCTTCTCGTCCAGTTCCCCGCCCGTGAACAGCTGGGTGACGGAGGCGGCGGCGAGCGCGGCGGCGCCGGTACCGAGGAAGCGGATCGTGTTGCGCGAGCCGCAGGCCGGACACCAGTCCTCCTCGGCGGCGGTGGTCGCGGTCTCCCCCAGGTAGACGAGGACGAACGCCGAGTCGGCGCCGGCCAGCCGGGGGCTCCCGGTCTCGGGGTCGTAGTCGGCCACCGGGTCGGGCAGCCGCAGCCTGCGCTTCGGACCGTCCAGGACGCGGAGTTGCCCCGCTCCGGCCACACTGAGCGCGTTGGCGTCGGCACGTTGGGCGGCGCGACCCGCCCCTTCCATGGGCGCGGCTCCGGAGCCTTCCCGGGCCTCGCCATCGGTGGCGGCGATGAGATTGCGCACCCGCATCTTGTCCTGGCTGACCGACGCCCGCCGGATCTTGTGCGTGTCGACCTCGACGTCCAGGTCGTCGGACTCCGGGGTGAAGACCGCCCACCCGGAACGCCCGCAGTCACGGCAGTACACGGCGGGCAGGAACAGGTTCGCCGACTGCCCCTCGGTCGCCGTGGTGACGGGCGCGGTGCGCGCCGCCGCCTCCTCGGATGTCTCGGGCGCGCCGGCCGTGTCCCACTGGAACTCGGCCTTGGGCCACGGCAGTACGCCCCGCACGAGACGGGACACGGACCGGGCCCACTGGTGGACCTCAACCTGTACGAAGGGGCGCGGCTCCTTCGGCGTGGACGCCGGGTCACGGGCGACCGAGAGCAGCGCGACGAAGCGGGCGAGCGCCTTCGCTGCCACCTCGGGGCGCAGGGTGATGGTCCGGCCCCATGCCTGGGCACCGCGGCGCCACATCAGGTCCAGGACCTCGGGCATGGACCGTACCTGCCCGTCCAGGGCGTGCAGGACGGCGGCGGTAAGCGGATGCCGCTTCAGCACCCGGCCGAGCGTGAACGGGTCGGTGTCCCGACTGCCGGTGACGACCTCGGCGAGAGCGGCGAACTCCTCGTCGCCGAGCGTGGGATCGGGCAGGGCAGCCAGCTCGTCGGGGGTCGGAACGGGCAACAGCGGGTCGAAGTCGCCGTCCGGGGCGAACTCACCGACCGTCAATCGTTGCTCACCGACGATGCTGTCGGGGGTGAACTCGGTGCCGAACACCTGGGTCGCCACGTCGAGCAACTGCCGCGCTCCGTCGGCGTCCGTCCCGGAGGCCAGGGTCGCGGAGGTGGCGACCGGACAGATACGACCGAGCGGGCGCCCCTTCTCCGAGGCGCCGACGGCGGAGGCGAGCCGGCGCAGGAGCATCGCCACGTCGGTGCCCTGCGCGCCGTCGTAGGTGTGGAACTCGTCGACGACGACGTACCGGATGTCGGAGCCCGCCCACATCGCGGCGTCGTCGGCACGCTGGAGCAGCAGGTCCAGCATCTTGTAGTTGGTGATCAGGATGTCCGGCGGCGTGACCTGCATGTCGTACCGGTCGGTGTACACGCGGCCGTACCGGGTGGCCGCGCGCTCACCGATGTAGAGACCGGCCCGGACCTTGCTGAGTTCCGAGTGGTCGGTGAGCAGCCCGTTGATGCGCTGCGCCTGGTCGGTGGCGAGGGCGTTCATCGGGTACAGGAACACGGCTTTGACACCGCCGCGCCCGGCGGCCCGCTCGCGGGCGCAGTGGTCGAGTACCGGGTAGAGGAAGGACTCCGTCTTACCGGATCCGGTACCGGTGGTGACGAGGGTCGGCCGGGGCGTCCGGCCGCCTGCGGAGGAGAGCCGCTCGAAGGCCACGGCCTGGTGGGCGTACGGCGTCCAGCCGTCCGTGCGTCGCCAGTCGAGGTACTGCTCCCACGACGGGTCCGCCGGAACGAAGGGAGTGCGCAGGCGGAGGAACGGTCCCCGGAACATGCCGGAGTTGTCGTCTCCGAGGAACCCGTGCAGCGCCTTCCGCGCGCCCTCGTCGGTCAGGGCGTAGGTCGTGGAGAGGTACTGAAGCAAGCTCTCCTTCAGCCCCTCCGCTTCGAGCGTCGGCCTCACGGCTTCGGCACCTCCTGCTTGACCGGGTCCCACTTGCCGGCGGCCACGGCTTCATCCAGCCGCTTCTGGAAGTAGGCGTGGGCTTCGCGCATTTCGGTTTCGCGGTCGGCCTTGTAGAAGGGGGCGGTGTAGCCGTCGGGAACGGGGGTTTGGGGGGCGGGGTTGTTTTCCGGGTCAGCCTGGTGGGCTTTGAAGGCGGGGTCGGTCTGGTACTTCTCGAACTGCTTCCAGTGGTCCTTGTCCTGGCCGTGGCCGTATGTGTAGCGGTCACCGGCGATCTTGCGCTCGGTGGCGTCGAACCAGGTCACCTCGTCGAAGCCCCGCATGATCGGAAGCCGGGAGTTGAACATGGTCGCTAGTGCGTCAGCTGATACCCCCAACCACACAGCAACGAGGGCATCGATCTCAACAAGTGCAGAGCGGCGCGCGTACTCGGTTCGGAGCGGTGTGTCGCGGTTCCACATGGGTCCCACCTGATGAAGCTGGGTAGTCATCAGCGGCCAAGTGTGTGCCCAAGGCTCGTAGGCAGCCCAAGTGCCATCGAACAGCTCCTCCCACAGGTCGGAGTACGCATCGGTAAGGCAGTTCAATCGGAGGGTCCGAAGAAGCAGGGCGGAAGCAAGGGGGTGGTTCGGTGCCGGGGCCGGGAGGTTGCGTGCTCCAGAGACGTCGAGATGGCCTACCCCGACAGTTCGGAGCAGGTAATCGAGTGGCATGGAGGACCAGAACCCAGCCCACAGGGCCGTGTGCCGGTTGTCGAGAAGCGCTCCACTGCGCACTGCGTGAATGTGCGTGGGTCCAGGTGGGATGAGTGAGGCACAAAGCACCTGCTCACGATTAGCAGAGATCATCTCCCGCCAGGAAATTCGATAGAAGGCCGAGTACGGCCGCATCGACTGAGCCCGAAGCCGCGCATGTACCTCTTCCTCGGTCACCTCCTTCGAGTCGATTTCCTTCTCCTCAGCGATCAAATGAGCAAGGGAGACCAGCTGCTGCGGGTCCTTGAGTGCAGCCTTGAACTGACCCGCGTCAAACCATCGGTCCTGATTTTCGTCGAACTTGTCCTCGGTTGCCGTTCTGACGTACTCGGTACCAGGGACGTAGGCATCATCGATGGAACGCAGGTCTATGGGCTCCATCTCACCCGGTACTGATCCTGGGCTCTTGAGCAATGGATTCGAGACACCGATCTGAGGACCCTTGAGGACCACCGAGTCCCAGCCGCTCGGCCGAAACCGCGCGGCACCTCCGACCCCCACGTTGTGATCGATCAAGCCAGACGCCCTAGCACCGCTCTCATCGAAACCTCTGCTAATCCTGGGAGCAAAGGTGCCGAGCCGTACTGGGTACTCCGCGAGTGCGGCAATAGCCTGGGACTCAGCCGTACCCACCGGTGAGAGCAACCGCGTCGTGGTGGCACGTCCGTCCTCTCCAGTCAGGCGTTGCCACTGAGTGAGCACTTCGGAAGTCACCCGAACAAGGCGTTTGCGGTGGGGGCGCTCATCCCAGTCGTTGCCGAACTTCACCCCCGGATCAGGGGCCGAGCCATCGTCCTGATAGGACAGACGCAGTGCATCAGCTGAGAACAGCCACGACAGGTGGTCGAACCCAATATCCCCAGGCTGTCCATAGATGTGTACACCAAAGGTGAGAGCCCTGCTGACCGGAACGGGGAAGAATCTGTTCCCCGCGTTGAAAAATCCTCCATGCACACGCAGCCTCTTGTAGGCAGCCTCACGGAGGTTAGCTTCCCGGTTCCCACTAAAGTGGCTATCCCGGTGAAGTAGACCCACCGTACCGCCGGAGGCCGTGTGGTCCCACGCCTGACACATGAACGTGCGGTAGAGGTCCGGCTGGCTTCCAGCAACTAGCGGATAGGTTTGTGACGCAGACAGGTAGTCACTCATTGTCACTACCGTCGTTGCTTCCTGCACGGTGTATGAAGCGACAGCGTCCCTAGCCAGCTCTACTGCGCGCCGACGCTGCCTTTCAGCCGCAGTTTGCCTCTCGGTCAGCATGAACCAAGGTTCATGCTCCGCAAGCACAGGATCTTCCTTCCACTCCGGCCGCACCCAAGGCGGATTCCCCACCTGAAGGTCAAACCCACCCCCCTCCGCGAAGGCCAGCGCAAAGTCCAACTCCCAGTGCAGGAAGCCCTGTTCCTCCGCGATTTCCCTCACGACCCCCATCCAGGGGTAGCGCGCCTCCGGGTCGGTGCGGTCCATCCACATCTCGTCCAGGAGCAGCTTCTCGTACTCCCCCAAGTCCTTGAGGTTGTCGAGGTCAGATCCGATACTGCCGTCGGGGACCGGGCCCACCCCGAGCATGGACTCCAGGAAGTCCAGCCAGTCGTTCAGGTCCTTGAGCGGGATGACCGGGCGGCGGCGCTTCGGCGCGGGACCGGTCGGCTTCTTGCGCTGCTTCGGTACGCCGGCCTTCTGCACCTCGTAGAAATAGTCGCCCTCCGCCTCCATGCTCGCGTCGTCGAGGGAGGGCTGATCACCGGCCATCTGGAAGAGCAAGCCCGCTTGAGCGAACCGGGGCGCGGGCTTGCTCGCCGCAGGAGCAGGCGCAGGTTCGTTGCTCGGCCGTACCTCCTGCGGCGCTGCCTGAGGCGTCACCGGCTCGCCGAACCCGCCGAGCAGCTCCTCCACGTCGACGGACTCCGCCGCGTACTCCCCGTCCGTACCGTCGAGCAGACCGACCTTGTCCACCGGCCAGAACCACAGCGCGCACCAGGCGTCCATCACCTGCTTCAGCCGCCAGTACGGCGTGTCCACCGCATTGAAGAGGTCCGCGTAGACCTTCTCCTTCGACAGCCGCGTCGCACCACCGTTCTCGGCCCGGCGCAGGAACGCGAACTCCTCGTCCTTCGAGTCGGCTTCCCAGACGTCGATGCTGCGGGCGATCTCCCGCTCCGACAGCTCCATCCGCTTGACGACGAGCTTCCACAAGAATTCAGCGCGGCGCGCCGCGTCCCGCAGCCGCGTGTACTGGGAGGCGGCCTCGTCCCCGGTCTTCCGGTCGACCCTCGGCGTACCGACCTGCGTGTACTTCCGCTCCGGCTTCTGAAGGATTCCCTTCTTCCACTCCTTCAGCTGCTCCACGCCGTCCCCGGCCAGCTGCCCGAGCAGCTTCTTCGCGTCACCGCCCGCCCGCGTAACCGCCGCCCAGCCCGGCGTCGGCAGCAGGAACTGGTGCACCGCACCATCCGGCAGCGGCAGTTCCTTACCGCCTGCCTCGTTGTCGCGGAACGGCAGCCGCGTCGGTGCCTGGGTGCCGTTGTCCTTCAGCCACCCGGGCTTGCCCTTCTGCGGCGAGACATCCTCCCCCGCATACACCGCCCGCCGCCCACCGATCAGCGAGTTACCCCGCCGCAGGTGCAGCCCGAACCACGGCGCCCGCATCCCCGGGTGCATGGTGTTGAGCCACAGAGAGACCTCGGCCAGCTCGACACCCGTCCGGTTCAGGTCCACGCCGTACGCGTTGTGCAGCGCGATGTACGCCTTGACCTTCTGTTTCTCCGTCAACGCCTGAGCGGTCGGAATCGAGCGGCCCAACTCGTCCTGCCGGCGGCGCAGATACTCCTCCGCGACCTGGTTGATCGCCTCGTTGAGGAACGCCCCGGAACCGAGCGCCGGCTCGCAGATGCGGTACTTCAGCAGCTCCGAAGCCCGCGTCTTGATGACGTTGCCGGCCTCGTCCTTCTCCTGGTCGAGGCGGTGCTTCAAGGCCAGTTCGACGGTGACCTTCGTCAGGGACTCGGGGGTGTAGTAGGAGGCGGAGGTCTCCCGGTCACGGCCTGCGAGGCGGTAGACGAACGTCCCCGCCGGGTACTTCTTCGGCCCGCGCAGGCCCTTCTCCTCGCGGTCCCGCTCGTCGTACTGGACCCAGGTCTTCTCGTCGTACTCCTTGAGCCGGTGCGAGGGGACGAGCCAGGAGCCCTTCTCCGGGTCGCCGCCCTTCGCGACCTCCGACAGCTCCTCCTCGGCGATGATCCCGGTGTACGACATCAGCCCCTCGTAGACCGCGCCGAGCTGGTTGATGCCCAGGTTGCGGTACGAGATGAAGCCACCGCGCTCACCCCGACGCTTGGCCTTCTTCATGGTGAGCAGGCGCAGCACTTCGTGCAGGGCGCTGTTACGCAGACGCAGATCGAGCCAGGCCGGGCCCTCAGGGCTCTCCTCGTCGCGGCGCGGGTCGCGGGTGCCGCGGCCGATGAGCTTCACCGCCGCCGGTTCGAAGAGTTCGCTCCGCAGCGGTTCGAAGCGCAGGCCGCGCCCCTCACTGCGCTGCTTGGCCTTCTTCTTCCGGGTCTCGGCGTCGTCACCGTCCTGCTCGTCCCACGGCTCGGTGCCGTACTCGCGGTGCCCGTAGTTGACCTTGTTGAAGAGGAGGTCGAGGGAGTCGTGCAGATGGGTGCCGTTGCGGGCGGTCTCGTCCGTGAGCTGGGCGTCCCGCTCGACGATCTCGCGCAGGCGGGCCACCGAGTAGCCGGCCTCATAAGTGCCGTCGTCAGCCGGGAGGATACCCAGCTCGGGGCGGGCCTCCGCGTACAGAAGGAACAGGATGCGGTAGAGGTAGCGCAGCGCCTCGCTGGTGAGCTGCCGGGCGAAGGGCTCCCCCGGCTTTTCGAGGTCGCGCGGTTCGAGACCGGTCTCCTCCAGCCGGGCCAGCACCTCGTTGGCGATGATTTCGACGGACTTCTGGAGTCCCTGACGCAGCTCGCCGGAGACTCCGACCGCGTTGTCGCGGGACGCCTTGACCAGGGCGTCGATGGCGGGGCCCTTGCCGTCCTCGGCCGGGGCGAGCGCGTCGTGGCTGAACAGACCGGCGATGGTGGCGAGTTCGCCGGTCTGCCGGCGGTCGTAGCGTTCCAGGGCGGCGTCGAGGTTGGCGGCGAGGTAGCGGCCCTCGCCCCATGCCTGCCGGTCGGCGAGGACGATCACGCCGCCGCAGAGCAGCAGGACGAAGCGCGGGGCGCTGCCGCCCTCGCCGCCCACTTCGCTCTGGAACAGCCAGGTGGCGAGCGCGTGGCCCGACTCGTAGGTCTCGCCGTTGCCCACCGTCCTCAGCGGGTGGAGCAGACGGCCGTAGCCGTCGGCGTCCAGGGCGGTGTCATTACTCGCGGACCAGCCGCAGTCGACGGCGACGATGCCGTCTCCGTGCCAGGCGACCTTCACCGTGTGGTCGCGCCCGGCGCGGTGGACGGTCAGCTCGCGCGGACCGTCCTCGGCGTCGGTTCCCGGGTAACCGAGGGCGGTGAGCACCTTGCGGTGCCAGTCGGCGACGCGCTCGCACCACTCCTCGTCCTCATAGGTGTTGAGGCGCTCCTCGAAGCCCTCCTTGTCGGGGTGCTCGTCGTCCTCCGCGTCCGCCTTGGCCTGCTCGGCGAAGAACCCCCGGTACTTCTCGTCGAGGTAGACGGAGCGCAGGCCGCGCAGGGCGACGCGCGGTGTGGTGCGCTTGTCGTTCTCGTCGGACTCTCGGTCCGCCCAGACCGCGAACACGCCCTTCTTGAGGCCGTCGGCGAGCTGCTCGGCGAAATAGTGGGCGGACAGGTACTCGCCGCGGTTGGAGAAGGAGTCGAAGTCGGTGCTCATCGGGCAGTCGTCTCTCCGGCGTCGGGCAGGTCGGTCGCGGCGGGCTCGTCAGTGTGCGGTGCGGGGGTGGCGGCGAGCGGTTCGAGGACGGCGAGGAGCCGCAGCAGCGGCGCACCTGAAGTCCGCAGGGAGCGGATCAGCGTCCGGCGCCGGTCGGCCGTGAGGTTCACGTCGTTCTTCTTCTTCTGGGAGCGGCGGGCCTCCGCGGTGAACAGCGCGGCCTGCTTCCACTCGGTGACGCGCTTCTCGAACGGTGCGAGCACCGCCTCGATCTGCTGCGAGTACGCGGCCTCACGCCCCGCCAGGAACCGGCGTGCCTCGCCGACCGCGGCCGGCACCCAGCGCTGGAGCGCGTCCTTGTTCACCGGAGTGGCACGCCCCGGCATGCTCGGGCCGACCCGGCAGGCGGCGAGGAAGGCGTTGTCCATCCGGTAGGTGCGCGGGGCGTCGGGTAGGCCGGTGACGGCCATCCACTCGACGACGGTGGGACGTCCGGCCTTGTTCGAGTAGATGCCCTGGAGGAGGTAGACCGGGCCGTCGAGAGCGGCGGGCAACTCCGGATCGATGTCCTTGGCTTTCTCACGATCCGGGTCGAAGGCGAGCACGAACGCCTCGTCGTGGCGCAGCGCCGCGAGCGCCTTGTCAGTAACCCAGTCCAGGACGGGGTGGACGTCGGAGACGTAACTGACGTTGGGCCACTGGCTGTCGGACTCCTCACGGGCCACCTTCAGGCGCTTGCCGGCGAGGCCTTTGTCGAAGGTGAGGCGGATGCGCGCCTCCCTGTTCGCCGTGGGGAGGATTTCCTGCTCGGTCAGATAGGACTTGGGCAGGGCCTTCAGACGGTGGAGGAGGTCCGGCGGCGGCTGGAAGGCGATGGTTCCGTCCCCTTCGCGCCGGAGCTTGAGGGCGATGTCGGGGCTGATGGGGTGGCAGACCTGGCGGAGGGCCTCGTCGAAGTAGTCGGAAGTGGCGGTGGTGCTGCCGACCGTGCCGAAGAGGCTGGGCACGGTGGCGCGTGGGATGTCGTCCGTCGGCTTCTTCGCTCCGACGTTGCCCATCGCCTTGGCGAGCATGGCCTTCACTCCGCCGCCCGCTGTCGACGACGACTGCTTGATCGACTCCTCGACGGTGCGGCCGGCGATGAGGTCGCGGGTGAGCCGGTCCTCTTCCTCCTTCGCCTTGTAGATCCCGGTGACCGCTTCTGCGGTGCCCTCGATGCGGTGCGCTTCCTCCTCGCGGGCGAGTAGTTTCGCGCCGACGAGGCGGTCGTCGAGCGGCAGGGGCTGGCCGGTCGCGTCGTCGGTGCGCCACTCGACGTCGCTGGTGAGCACCAGGGCCCGGAACCGGGGGTTCTTCTTCTGCCCGTAGCGGTCGATGCGGCCGTTGCGCTGCTCGATGCGGATCAGCGACCAGGGAAGGTCGTAGTGGATCAGCTCGTGGCACTGTTGGTGCAGGTTGACGCCCTCGGAGGCCACGTCGCCGGTGAACAGGAGCCGGACGGGCTTCGTGGCCAGGCCGAACTCCTCGACGATGCGCTGCTGCTCCTGCTCGCCGGTGGCGTCACCGTGCATGACCTCGACGACCCCGCCGTACGCCTTCCAGGGCTTGGACTCCTTCTCGCCCTGGTCCGGCTGCTTCACCCGCGGGAATCCGAGTCGGGCCGGGATGGTCTCGGCCAGCCACTTCAGGGTGGGGATGCGCTCGGAGAAGACCACGACACGGGTGTCCGAACCGGGCTTGACACCGATTTCCTCGAGGACCTCGACCAGGGCTTCGAGCTTGGACGAGTCGTCGTCGCCGAGGTCGTTCGCAAGCCGGGCCAGGTCGACGATCGCCTTCCGCTCGATCTGTCGCGCCGCCTCCAGCTGCGCGGGGTCCTGGCCCTTGCGGCCCTTCAGGGGCTTTTCGAGGGTCTTGGTCCGGGCGGCGACGGAGACCTGGAAGGCTCGGTGGGAGGAGAGGAACGCCTTCAGCAGGTTGTAGGCGACCATCGAGTCCACGCACACGGAGGAGGCCGCCGGGTCGCGCGGGATCCAGCGCGCGGCGAGCTCCTCCAGGACCGCCTCCTCCTTCGCGGTCGCCTTGGCGAGGACGGGGCGGGACGGGCCGCGGTCCGCCCACTCGCCCTTGAGGGAGTCGCGTACCTCGCGGTCTGTTTTGGTGCGGCGGATGTAGAGGTGCTTGAGGTCCTTCACGTCGTACGACGACGAGTCGGCGATCGCGGCCTCGTCCAGCATGCCGATCAGCTCGGCGAAGGACTCGGCGTCCCCGTTGTGGGGGGTGGCGGAGGCCAGCACGAAGGCGTCGCTGCGGCGGGCGAGGAGCCGGGCCAGATCGTTGTTCTTTGTTCCACGATTGACCAGGTTGTGCGACTCGTCGATGACGACGGCGTCCCACTCGGTGTTCTCCAGATGGTGGGCGTAGACGTCGCTCTTGAGGGTGTCCACGGAAATGATCGCCCGCTTGAAGTAGGCGAACGGGTTCCGGCCGGCCGGAATGTCCTGCTGGATGCGCTGGATGCCGGTGGAGTCGAGGCGGACGAGCGGGATGGAGAAACGGGTCCACAGCTCGCGCTGGAACTGCTCCAAGACGTGCGCCGGGGTGACCACGAGGATGCGCTCACCGCGGCCCCGGCGGATCAGCTCGGCGAGAAGAATGCCGATCTCCAGGGTCTTGCCGAGACCCACCACGTCCGCGATGAGCACACGCGGCTGAGGGTTGTCCTTCGACAGGGCCAGCTCGGCGGGGCGGAGCTGGTGCGTCTGCTGGTCCATGAGGAAGTTGCCGACCAGCGCGAGCCCGTGCTCGGTCTGCGGCAGCGCGGTCTTGCGGATGACGGCCTCCAGGTAGAGGCGCGCCTTGCGGTGGTTCGGCGATGAGTCGGGGACCAGCCGGGTCTTGTCGGGGTCGATCGGCTCGATGTGGTCCAGCTTCTCGTAGAAGACGGCGTCCATGCCGCGCACCAGGGAGGAGACGCCGGTGACCTCGACCATCCAGCCGTCGTACCTGGTGTCGGCGACCTTTTTGACCAGCCACTGCTCGTTGCGCACCACGACCTGGGATCCTGGGGCGAACCTGGGACGGCGCGAGCGCGGCCCGGCCGCGGACGGGGCGTCCGGTGCGGTCTGCTCACGGACCGTCGAGCCGTCCACCGAGTCGAAAGTCCCCTGGCCCGCCACCGTCGTGCCATCGCCCGCCCCCGCACCACTCACGAACCGCTCCGTTCCTTCATCGTCCCTGACGTCCCGCATACCGTTCCCACTGCCGCTTTCCGGTGTTCGCGCCCGCCGCCGGCGCTGACGCGCCGCCCCGGCACTGTTGTGAACTGCCCTGTCTGCTCACCGCATGTCACAGGGCCGATTGCATCGCGTACCGGGCTCTCAGTTCCTCGGCCACCTTCTGCGACGCCGGTTTCCGGACGGGCCCGCGGGGCGGCTCGACGGGCGTCCGCTCGGCAGGACGGGAGGCGGCCACCCCACGATCCGCACCGTCGTCGGACGGTACGACTGCGGAGCCGGTGTGGGTCTTGTCCGCCTCTGTCGCACCGGAGGGCTCTTCCGCCCCGGCCTCGGCCGCGTCGGGGCGGACAGGGCGGTCCAGCGGGCTGTCGACGCCGTCCTCGTCCACGACCTGGGTGTGCACGTCGGGCGCCTCGCCGTACTGGACCGCGATGCGCTCCCATACCGATGGCGAGGGCCCGGTGCGGCCGTCCCCTCCGCCGAAGGGAGCCGCTGCGTCGATCAGTGCGTAACGCGCCTCGACAGGGGTGAACCCCGCATCCTTCATCAGCGCGACACACCGGTCCGTGACCTCCGCGAGCGCGGGCCGGTCCTCCGGGGCATGGGCGAGCATCGCCGTAACCAGCGGGACGAGCGCCTCGGGCAGCCCGGAGAGGTCCGGCGGCTGGGCCTCGTCGGTCACCTGGGCGACGATCGCCGGCCAGCCGCGTCCGTCGTACGGATAGTGGCCGGCCGCCGCGTACAGCAGGACCGTGCCCAAACCGTAGACGTCAGCCGGTTTCTTCACCCG
This sequence comes from Streptomyces sp. NPDC012466, assembly GCF_042955215.1. Lineage (NCBI taxonomy): Bacteria > Bacillati > Actinomycetota > Actinomycetes > Kitasatosporales > Streptomycetaceae > Streptomyces > Streptomyces sp. NPDC012466. The sequence goes on from NZ_JBIBEQ010000001.1 coordinate 1,465,620, forward strand.
GGAGCGGCCGAGTGCCTGCTCCGGGGGCATGCAGCGGACCGTGCCGATGATCATGCCGTCGTGCGTGAGGGTGTCCTTGCCCGCGTCCAGGAACGCGCCCAGCCCGAAGTCGATCAGGATCGGGCCGTACTCGCCGAGCATCACGTTCTGCGGCTTGAGGTCGCGGTGCAGCAGATCGACGGCGTGCACCGCCTCCAGTCCCTCGGCGAGCAGCGCGCCGAGGCTGGCGACGAGCGGCACCGGGAGGGTCCCTGCCCTCTCCACCTGCTCGTGGACGGTCAGCCCGGGCACGTATTCGACGGCCATCCACGGCTCGTCGGCGTAAGGGTCGGCGTCGAGGAAACGGGCCACCCGGTTGGTTCCGATGACCGTCCGGGCGATCAGCGCCTCTCTCTCGAAGCGCGCTCGGGTCGCCTGATCGAGCCTGTCGTTCCTGATCACCTTCACCGCGACCGGGTCGCCGCCGGGTGAGTAGGCCAGATAGACCTGTCCCATGCCCCCCGCACCCAGCTCACGCTCAACCGTGTACCGGCCGATCTGCGCGGGCACCTCAGTCATCTCTGCCGCGTCACCCTCTCGTGCCCGCCTGTCCCGGCACGTCCCACTTTCACCGGGGGTTCACCCTATCGCTGCGGCCGCCGTGCCGTCATCGTCTTCTCGGCCTCTGACATCGGCGAACGCGGAGCCGACCAGGAGCGGCGCCCTCTTTCGACTCCTGCTCACCGTACGCAGTCCCTAAGCTGCCGGGCGAACGAGGTCAGATCCCTCATGTCCTCCGGCGGCAGCGGATCGTCGTCGAAGTGAGCGATCCTGTTCCTGATGGCCTGCACGCGCTGGAGATGGTGGACGAACTGGCCGCGGTCCAGTGCCGGGCGGCCCAGCGCGACCCAGTTGGCGTCGGCACGCTGAGCCAGTGCGGTCCTCCTCTGCGTGCCGTCCAAGAGCAGGACGTAGTCGCCGAACATCAGGTCCTCCACCTTGCCGGTGCGTTGCTCCGGCTTACGGTTGGTCGCCTGCACGGCTATGACCGCTTCGGAGTCCAGACGGGCGCCCAGCCAGCGGCGCAGCAACGACTCGATCTCCCCGAGAAGGAAGAAGGGCCGGGCGGTGTTCTGGAACCGGCGGACGATCTCCTGGTACGTGACGATGCCGGATATTCTGCCGTCCTGTCCCCGTACCAGCACGTAACCGTGATCCACGAGCATGGGCAGGCAGCTGAAAACGTCCTCCCTGCTGTCGAACACCGGCAGGGACTCCTGCTGCATGGCGTTCTCCAGCGTCGTGTCCCATCCGTTCTCGTACATGAGGGCTATCGACTTCCAGGTGACCACTCCGTGGAGCTCGGTCATGTTGCTGACCACGGGGATCTGGTTGTAGCCCTCGTAGCGCATGAGATAGGTGGCCTGGCTCAGCTCGGCACCAGGGGGGACGCACTTGAGGCCGACCACGGCCGAGGGCAGTTCCCCCAGCAGCAGGCGCTGCGGCAGCGCTCCCGGCGGCAGCGGATCGGCCGGCACGGCGGGATCTTCCTCGGGTACCACCGTCGTGGTGGCCGCGAGCGGCACGAGCCGCACCCGCGCGAGGGTCGGACAGGTGGAGAAGTCGGGAAGCGTCGTCAGTCCGGCGGCTGCCAGTGACTCGTTCATCTCCCGGATGATGCCGGTCTGCCGCACCCGCACTTCGTACAGGGCCAGCAGCTCGGACAGCGCGAGTTCCGCGCCCTTGAGGGCGATCAGCTCTGCCGTCGTCGGCTTCTTCACCAGCGCTCCGCCTCTTCGTCAGCAGTGCCGCGGACGACCGTGGTGCGCTTGCCCATGGCCTGGAAAACCAGGTCCTCCAACGCGGAGGCGCGCGCCTCGAAGAACGCGACGTAGTCGTTGGCCCGCAGCGCCTTGGCATCGATGAGATGGGTGGAGATCACGTCGTCGAACCACTCGGAGCGCATGTCGGCCGCCGCCGCAAGGGGCTCCAAGTACGCGGCCGGGGCACCACTGAGGGCCTGGGCCGCGCGGAGTGACAACGGTGTTTTGTTGATGATGGAGCTGGCCGGGTAGCGCTCGTCGAGATTCCGGCGCACCCAGTTCTTCGGGAAAATCTGGTGCACGTCGACGCCGTACTCCACCAGCCGACCAGGGGTCATGGGGCTCTCGGTGTAGTGCCAGTCCACAGCACCCTGGCGGATCAGGAGCGCGAAGATGCCCTTGTATGCGGCGCTGTTACGGGTCTTGAGGGTGAACAGGCGCTGGGGGTCGAAGATGGAGTCTGCGATCGTGTCGGGGACTTCGCCGTCGTCACGGATCCACGCGATCAGTTGCTCCACGTCACGGGTGAAACGGGTCTCCGTCGAGCCGCCGTACATCTCACCGAGGACGCCACACCAGTACCACTGTGTGACCTTCTGAGTTGCCTCCGGGGTTTCGAGATCCGCACCGAGGATCGCCCGGACCGCGGCCAGTGGGACCACCTGCGTCCGGTACGGCAGGTCCGCGGCCTGGACGATGCACTGCGTGAACAGAAACTCTCCGACCCATGCGAAAGCATCTCGAAGTCGGGGGGCGAGCTCCTGGAAGTCCTCCAGCGGGAGCTCCAGTAGATCGCGCCGCTTGCAGGAGACTCCCACCGTGGAATCGAGCAGTTTGCGGTTCCATGTCCGCACCAGAGCCACTGCCTGAAGAAAGTCGCTGTTGGTCAGACCGTCGTCGAGGTCCACCTCCAGGCGGCCGAGCACGGGGTACCGCTCCGCCACATGCTCCTTGATCGAACGCCATACGGAGGGCAGGTCGTAGTAATCGCCCGTGCGACTCGTGTACGCACGATCCCCGGCATAGGTGGCGGTCAGCAACTCGAAGACGTTGAGTGGGACGCCTCCGGTGTTGACCCGTTCGAAGACAGCACAGACGGCGTCCATGGACGTCGACGAGGACAGATTGATCATCGGCACCTGAAACGACCTGACGGGGTGCAACACCTGGTCCTCGAACTTGATCCACAGATCGAAGTTCTGCGCCTCGTCCGCCCTCTCGTACTCGCGACGCCATGCATTGACCCTCTGGGTGTCGAAGACGATCCGCAGGGGGAACAGCCCCGCAGCGCATTCACCCGCGGTGTCGCTGAGATCGTGTACGACCTTGCGCCCGAAGTCCCTGCGCAGGATGCGGTCCTCCGGCACAGAGACGATCGCCTCGTCACGGTCGGACGGTGAACCGGTCGCCTTAGCTATGTCGACGTAGTACCAGCGGCGGACCGACTTACCCCGTGTGTCCACGGTTCGGACCGGTGCATCGGCCACGTGCAGAGCTTGGAAGAGCGAGGTCAGACGTTGCTGGCCGTCCAGCAGCAGGAGACTCGGATCCCGCTCGGCGACCGACTCCGCACCGGTGAGCGGCCTGGTACGGAAGCGGGAGGCGCCACCGGTCTCCAGCGTCATCGTGACACCCAGGGGGTAGTCGAGCGTCACGGTCGCGATGATGGCCCTGATGCGGTCGTCGTCCCACTTCCAATCCCTCTGGAAGTCAGGAAGTTGAAGCCTTCCCGAGGCGACGTCACCCAGAAGCGTCTTGAGATTCGCACTGTCCAGCCCTGCCACGTGCCCCGTTCCCCACCCTCGTGTCTTCACGGACAAGGCATTGCATCAAGGGAAACTTGCACCGTCAACAGCTACTTGACGTAACGTCACATTTGCGGGCTGGACTTCCGCCGTTGCAGGGGGCTAGCACCGGGATGCGTGAAGACGGCGCTTCGTCCGCCCGGGATCGTTCTGACTGATCCCCGGCTTACGCTTGCCCACCACCGAGTACTGATTGCCATGCCCACCTATGCAGACAGGTTTGCCAATTGCGGCGACACGGGCCCTCGCTGGCTCCGCGGCAGAGTGATGAGCTTCAGCCCCGATCCCGCTACCGACGACCGCTTGCGGCCGAGGGAAGGACTGCTGGAACCCCTGCGCTTCACGGACCCGCAGAACAGACTGTTTGGGATCGAGGATGGAGACGATGCGTCCATTCTCCGATGCAGCGGCCGTTCGCCCGTCAACTGTGCCTTATCCGTGCCGGTCCGGGCGCTACCCCTTCCCCAACGGCGAGCACTGATAGCGAACCCCCCGGCTGACCATCCTGAAGCGGTCGCGCCCCTGGGCCGAGAACGGGTTCGGCAGGTCGAAGACGCGGCGTTCCTCCGGGACGAGGGCCGAGGTGATCAGCAGGATGCGGTAGCGGTTGCCCCGGGCATGGCGGCGGGCGGCGTCCACCTCGGACGGTCCGAGTTCGAATTCCACCCGCTCGGCGGACGGGTCGCTCAGTGCCTTCACCTCGTACAGCCGGGTGGTGTCACGCCAGGTGACCTCGAAGTCGTAGCCCAGGGAGTCGGACGCCTCGTCGTCCCCATTGACGACGGCCGCGTAGCCCGAGGTCCACCGCACGTCGGGGTAGTGGCGCTGGAGCCAGGCGCGCGCGGCCACCTCCCCGACGAGGCCGATGGCGGACCGCTGGTCCTCGGTGGTCCGCTTCATCTTCGCGACGACGATGCGCGGCTTGACGGAGGGCTTGCCTCCGCTACGTGGCCGGGGCACACCGGCCACGGTGTCCAGGCGCACCCTGCCCGACTGGGCGAGGAAAGCCTCGTCGATGGTTCTCGATGCGATGTCCGCGATGGTGGAGAGCTGGTCGCTTCCGACCCTGACCTCGGCATCCCCGATGGTGATCGTGCGCGGAGCGACGACGGTGGAGACGCCGGAATCCCGGGCGCGTACCGCCGTCTGCGCGAGATCCTTGTCGGTGAGGCCCAGCGCCGCGGGATCCGCGGCGTGCGGCATTCCGGCAGGCCATCCCACGGCTCGTCCCACCGCGTCGAGCAGACGGCTCTCGCTCAGTGGCAGCAGGTCGCCCAGCCCGGTACCGTCGATGAAACTCCTGCATTCCAGCAGCACCGCCCCGTGCCACCCCGCAGGCACCTGGACGCCGTGACGGCGGCACCAGGCGGTCACCAGTGAGGGCAGCACCGGCACGAGCGCGTCCAGTGCGGCCGTGTTGCGTGCCCGGAGCCGGTCGAGGGGCTCGAGTTCGGTGGGCCGCTCGAGGTCGTCGTCAGCTCCGTGCGCCCCGAGCCATTCCCGCACCCTGTCGCGCATCGCCTCCTCCGGCGGGGTGATGAACCGGGGAAGCCAGTCCGGGTCCGGCTGGAGGTCGTGGAGACCTCGGGCCGCGGCGTAGCCGGAAATGTCCTCACCCTGCTGCGCGGCGACGGCGTATCGCTCGCGGAGCCGGTCGAGGAGGATTCCGGAGCGAGCGCGTACAAAGTCGCCGAAGGCCTGTTCGTGGCGGTCGGGATAGTACTCGGGGGAGTACCCGAGGGCGACCAGTGCGGCGTTGAACTGCTGGAAATCGAGTCCCAGTTCGTCCCTGAGCTCCGCCGGCCTCGTGCAGGAGCGGGCCAGGGTGACCAGCTCCGCCGACGGCAGCGGCAGGCCGGGCGCGAGCCGGTCGATGATCCCGACGAGTTCGCGTTCGCCGGCCGCACGACCGAGGAGGCGGGCGGCCTCCTCGTCCCAGGCGTCGGCGGCCAGGCATGCCAGTACCGGGCGGAGCAGTCTCACCGTGTCCTGCACGTCACCGGTGAGGTTGCGCCGGATCTCGGCGACCTTGGCCTCGGTCGTGTCCAGAGCGGCGGCGAGGACGGCGTCGTCGACGAGCGTCGGGCTGCTGCCGCCGAAGCTCCGCTCGAGTTTGACGAGGACCAGTTCCAGCGCATCCTGCAACCACGGCCTGCCCAGCAGCTGTGCGACCGCGGGTGTTGCCGCCTGCAGTTCGTCCCACCCCTCGTCGCTTCTCCAGACGACCACCGTGGGGTACTCGTCGTCCGGCAACGGCAGGGCGCGCGTCGACGAGGGCGGTTCGGCCGGCGTCCCGGAGACGGTGATCTCCACATCATCGGCGTGTACGACGCGCAGGCCGCGGAGCCGTTCGAGCGCGGCCCGGACACCGCGCTCGCTGCGGCGCACGAATGCCCCGGACTTGAGTTCCATGGCGAGGGCGACCACGGTGACCAGCCACTCCCGTCCCCGGATGAACACCGCCGCCTGACTCGACGGCGTGATGGGGGCACCGTCGCGGTGACGTACCTGCACATGGGTGGTCGACGTGCGCTGCACCCTTAGCCCGTTCGCCTCTGCCAGGCGGACGACGGCGTCACCGGACTCCGCCGGGGCGACGAGGACGGGATGCCCCGCCGGCTCGATGAGCGCCTCCTTCAGGGGATCCGCCTCATCGCAGACGATGACGGGTGCTTCGTCGGCCGACGGGGTGAAGGTGCCGAGCACGTGGGTGCGGCTGACCACGAGGCGGACCTCTTCACCCGGTGCCCAGGGCCACTGGCCCGTCCGTACGATGTTCGACCACGCCCGCTCGTAGTGCCGTTTGAAGGAGACGCTGAGGTACTCGGGCACGTCGCCCCCGTCGAGCACGTCAGCCAGCTGACTCACCGCCGCCCCTGCATGCTGCGGATCTTCCCACCTGCGCAGGCCGAGCCGGAGCATCCGCTCGGCCACATTCCTGTCGGTGACCAGGCGGCGCGTCGACAAGGGCAACGCGGGGACGAAAGCCGGGAGTTCTCCGTCGGAACTGAACCAGGCTCGCCGGGGGGCGACGTAGGAGGGACCATCCGGCTCCTCCACGGGAAGCCAGGCCATGCCCCGGAGGTAGGAGGCCAGAGGAGTGGGCCAGGTGTGCGCGTCCTTGAAGGAATAGGTGGGCCTGTGCACGGTGACGGTGAAGACCTCCTCGCCCCAGGTGCGCAGCCCGTGCATCACCAGCTCGGCGAACTCGCGCCGGGCGGCGGGGCCGAGCCCGGCCACCTCGGTCGCTCCCGCCAGGTGGGCAGGCGGGTGCGTGAACTCGTAAAGCGTGTAAGGGTGCTGGAATCGGGTCCAGTGGCTCCTGACGTCGGCGCACCAGGCATCGGTGAGCGCGTCCCCCAGCCCGAAGCCCGCGGCGAGTCCCGTGAGGCGCAGTTCGTGTCCCTGGCGGGCTCCCAGTCGCTCCCCGACGGTCCCCGGCCTGAGGCCGTCGCACACACCGAGGGATTCCAGGAACTCGGTGTAGGCCGCCCGGTCCCGTACCGGCGCGGGCCAGTCGTCGGGGCCGCTGATCCACTGGTCCCGCTGGGCGGCCAGAGCCGGGATCCCGGATCCTCCATCGGCGAGGAACCGCTCCAGCCGCCGCGCTCCCTCGGTGCCCCATGCGGGTGAGAAGGAGCAGCGTGCGGCTCTGCCCCATCGGCCGGTGTCGGTCAGTGGCAGCAGGAAGGGAATACGGGCCAGCCGTCGGCGCTGGGCCTGGGTGAGCAGCGGATACTGCCGGAAGGCGAAGGTCAGGGCGTCACGGCCGAGCGCCTCCGAAGGGTGGCCGCAGAGCAGGTCGTCCAGTGCGTCGAAGACCCGGTCCAGTTGGTACGGGCGCACCAGTTCGTTGCGCTCGAGGAACCCGCGCCCGGCGCTGTCCCAGGCGATCGCCGGGTGGGTGAATGAGATACGGCGCCGGAGTGCCTTGAGATCACCCGGGACCCGGGTGGCGGTGTCACCGTCCGCGATGTCGTCGGGCCCGGGGTGGAAGAAGACGGTCGCGTCGTGCCTGCCGGACTCGGTCCGGCCGCCGAGGGCGCTTCTCAGCCGCATGTCCTGGTCGAGGATGAGGCGTCGGCCCCGCAACACACCTTGGTCCCGGGCGAACGCGTGGGACAGGTCGCTGTAGAAGTCCGCCCACGCCTGCCCTTCCGGTTCCGTACCGCCGAGCAGAGACCGGGCCACGGCTTCTGCCCACGCGGCGGCCAGGAGCGCCGGCGGACGGAAGGGCCTGGAGATGACGGCTCTGCACAGCTTGTCCAGACGCGCGTGGCGGACTGGGCCGACAGAGGGGGTCAGCAGGTCGGCTCCGGCCCTCGTGAGTGCCTCGGTGGTGAGTACGCGCCAGGAACGCTTGCCGTCGGGCCATCCGTAGGAGTCCTGCAACGAGCCCCATGCCTCCCTGCCGTGCAGGGGCACGATCGGTTCAGTGGCGAGTCTCCCGTCCAGGGCCGCGTCCAGCCGGTCCGGAACGTCCCAGCACATGAGGTCGAGCACGAGGTCCGCGGCAAGAAGGTGCGGGGTCTGCGAACGAATGCGCCTGCTCAGTTCCACGGTCAGCAGGGCGAGTTGGTCGAGGAGGAAGGCGTTCAGGGCCACCGTCTCACTGATGTCGAGGCGAGCCAGTTTGGTGAAGAACGGGGCATGGGCGTGGCCGGGGAACGGGGCGTGGACGCCCTCGGCCATCGGCAGGAAGGTGTACATGCGGCCGTTGGGGAGCGGTACGTCGAGGCGCAGGGCGACCGCCACCCATGCCTCGGCGTGCCAGCTCTCCCATGCGGCGTCGATCTCACGCGCCTGGACGCTGCGGCTGATCGCTCCGCTCAGGGCCTCGGGATCAAGGGAGCGACGCGCCAGCAGGTAGCGACCCGCCCCGGCGAGGTCGATCTCCTGTACCCAGTCGTTCTCGCCCTCGGCGACGAGGTCCGGCGTGCGCTCGGTACGCGAGAGAACCTGTCGGAAAGCGGTGTCGGAGCCGTCCCGCACCTCGACGAGGAGTTCGGCCACCCGGTCGAGGAAGAGCAGCAGCGGCGCCTCGACGTTCACCACGTCCTCCGCCTGTGCCACGGCGAGTCCCCAGGCGTGCCTATCGCGCAGTGGCAGCCGTACGACCGTGGAGTAACCCTCCTCCGCGAGTTCCTTGAGCACGGGGTCGGTAACGTCGGCCGGTACCGGGAGTGCCAGCGGGGAGATGTCCTCGATCACCCGGGCCGCGAGTGTCGGGCCGTCCACCAGGGTGCACACGTCCTCGGGCCTGGCGAAGCGGAAGCAATAGCCGTCGAATACGGGGGAGTCGGGTGAGGACTTCGAGTAGATCTCCGGCCAGTCCGTCACTTGCAGCACGCTGCGGAAGCCGAGGCCCTTGTTTCCGATACCCTCACCGGCCGCCTTGCTCGACAGGGCCAACTCAGTGATGGCGCGGAAGTTCTCCTCGGCGAACACCGCCCCCTCGTTGGCGACGTAGAGGACGCCGCCGTCCTCCCGCGTGACCGCCAGGACGGCGATCCTTCCCGGGGCGGTTCGACCGAGTGCGTCGTGGCCGTTCTGGACGAGTTCGAGGATCGTGCGGCCCTCGTACTCCTGGGCGGTGTCCTCGCTTACGGACTTCAGGCTCTCGGCGAACCTCCATGTCTCGCCCGCGTCCCGGTAGATCTCGACTCGCCTCCGGGTCAGGGCGAGTACGGCCGACCGGAATCCGTCGCCCTCCGCGGCATCCCACATCGATGTCATGGTTGTTCCCCCTCGTTCATGCACAGCCCCGCGCCTGCCAGAAGCCTCGTGGCAATGCCATCCAACCGAATCAGGGGGCATGAATTCTGGTGAATCCCACATCGAGATGCACAGAGGCACCCGGCCGCTCTCGCTGCTCCCCACGCATTCACGCGTGCTGCTTGATCGCCTTCGCCGAGGTCACCGACCGCGAGCGAACGCATTTCCCGAGTCCCCCTGGAGCTCTTCTGGGACTTCCGGCTGCATCAACAGGTATGAGTGTGAAACAGTTGAAAGGCCATTCGTGCAGGTCAGCGACGCACGACCGTCATCGCGGCAGGTGATGACGTCCGCTGGTCCCTCCCGGGACATCTGACCCTTCAGGGTGTGAGGTGTGCACCCCCCGAAAAGGGATAGTCCGACACCGTGGACGCGTCTTTGGTGACCTTCGGCCACAGCACCGCCGGGCGGGACCGGATCACCGAGCTGCTGCGTGACGCCGGCGTGGCGGCCGTCGTGGACGTGCGGACCGCTCCCGGCAGCCGCCGTGACCCCGATCTGCTGCGGGAGCGGCTGGCCGAGTGGCTGCCGGGTGCCGGCATCGCCTATCGGTGGGAACCCGACCTCGGCGGGTTCCGCCCGCTGCCCGAGGACAGCCCGGACGTCGTCTGGCGCAACGTCTCCTTCCGCGGGTACGCCGCCCACACCCGGTCCCCCGAGTTCGTCGCCGCCATGGACCGGGTGCTGCGGGAGGCGGGGCACGCGCGCACCGCCGTGATGTGCAGCGAGGCGGTCTGGTGGCGCTGCCACCGCCGTCTGATCGCCGACTTCACGGTGCTCGCCCGCGGTGTACCCGCCCTGCACCTCATGCACGACGGGCGCCTGAGCGCCCATCGGCCGACACCGGGAGCCCGTCTGCGGGACGACGGGCTCCTCGTGTACGACGCCCCCACCGAGCCGGCCCGGGGCTGAGCCGTCAGTACAGCTTGTTCACCGCCGTAACGGTCGTGGCCTTGAAGTCGGCCACCTGGGCGTGCTGGAAGGTGCCCATCTGGCCCCACCGGACGATGGTGACGGTCGCGCCGTCGCGGCCGACCGAGAAGAGGCCGATGTCGGAGGAGCCCCAGGCGGATGCGGTGTGGATGCCGTAGACGTCGGCGCCCTCCTCGACGTTCAGCCGGCCGTAGTACTTCTGCGTGGCCGTGATGTCGGGGTCCTGCCGCATCAGCTTCTTCGCGCAGCCGGCGAGGTCCTTGCGCAGCAGCGCCGCGAAGTCCTTCGCCCACTGTTCGCTGCGCCCCTCGACCGTGAGCTGCTGGGCGTTCGTGTCGTACTCCGTCCAGTACTCCCGGTGCGTGGTGATGGACGGCAGGGCGTCGCCCACACAGATCGGCAGCGGGTCGGGCTGGCCGGCGGTGACCGGCCCGGCGTACCAGGGCGAGGACGGGTGCGGCGGCAGTTCGGCCGGCTCCAGGAACCGGGGTGTGTCGGAGGCCGGCGTGGCGGCGACGGCCGGGACGGCGGCTGCGGCGACCGCGGCGACGGCCGCCAGCGCGACGACGGTGGTACGGATGCCTCGGGCACGAATCTGCATGATCTCCCCCATGGTTGCCTTGGTCGATGCACGGGCTTCCGCCCTTGCCCCCCGTATGACCCGTCACCGCCCGCAACCGTTGCCCTCTGCCTCCGCTACGGGTCAGTCCCGAATGTCACCGTCGTGCTACCGGGTGCGAGGCCGGTGCTCCCCCGCACTCCGCCCCGCCCCGGACCGGCCGGGGTCCGGCTATCAAGGCGACCGGGGCGTCGAGGTGCCCGCCACCGTCCGCGAGCGGGGCGGACGCCGAGGTCGGCTGCCCCACGTGCCGCCGGCTCCGGACCCGGCGGGCCGATTTCCGCGAACATCTCGCCGCCGCCTGGGAGTTCACCGGACGGCCTCGGCCCGGGCCGGCCGCTCGCGCCCGGCGCGCGCCGTCCCCCCGGCCCGTGATCCGCTTCACACCGGCGAGCGAACAGGTCCGGGTCGTACAGGGCGTAAAGCGACCGAAGAATGGATAGGGGCTATACGGCGAAACGCGGTGAGTGTCCGACGTGCCCGGATGCCGGGTGCAGCGGCTTCAGGAGGGGGAGCGCGCATGGACGGCCGGCCCTTGTATCTCGAACCGCGACTGGAGCCACGGCTGAGGTCGCTCGTGGCGGCGCACGGCACACTGCACTCGCTCACCGACGCCCTCGGCTCACCTGTGCACGTCGTCGTGCCGGACCAGATCACCGAGAACCTGGAGCGGTTCCGTTCGGTGTACCGGGCGCATCACCTGTCGGGGCAGGTCTTCTACGCCCACAAGGCCAACCGGTCCAGTGCGCTGCTGCGGCGGCTCGCCGCGACGGACGCGGGCGTGGACGTCGCGTCGCTGGGCGAGTTGCAGCACGCCCTGGGTGCCGGGTTCGGTGCCGACCGGATCACGGCCACGGGGCCGAAGAACCCCGAGTTCCTGTGGCTGGCGGCGCGTACGGGCGTCACGGTCAGCGTCGACGCCGCCGCCGAGCTGGAGCAGCTCGCCTCCCTGGTGCGCAAGCACGCGCTCGCCCCGGTGCCGGTGCTGCTGCGGCTGTCGTCCTTTCAGTCGCCGGGCGTGCGGGTGCTGAGCCGGCGCAGCCGCTTCGGCACGCCCGCAGGGGAGGTGGAACTGCTGCTGGAGGCGGTCGAGCGGCATGCCGACGCGGTCGCCCTGACCGGGGTGGCGTTCCATCTGGACACGACGAGCGTCGCGGAGAAGGCGACCGCTCTCGAAGGGAGCCTGGCCGCCCTGGAGTTGTGCCGCAGCCGGGGGCTGCGGCCCCGGGCCGTGGACGTGGGGGGCGGCTTCGGCATCAGCTATCTTGCCGAGCGGGAGCAGTGGGAGGCGTACACGAGCGGGCTCACCGCCGCCGTCCTCGGCCGCCGAGAGCCCCTGACGTGGGGTGGGCACGGTTACGGGCTGCGTGACGAGTCCGGCACCCTGCGCGGCGCGCTCGGCCTCTACCCCGCCCACCGGTCCGTCGCGGGCGCGGCCTACCTGGACGAGCTGCTGACCCGGCCCGCCGCCTCGCTGGGCGGCCGCCCGCTGGCCGCGCTGCTGCTGGAGCACCTGTACGACCTGCACATCGAACCCGGCCGGGCGCTGCTGGACCAGTGCGGGATCTCGCTGGCGCGGGTCCTGGAGGTCCGCACCCAGGAGGCGGGTGGGGAACTGCTCGTTCGGCTGGCCGCCAAGGCGGACGACATCGCCCTGGAGGACCACGGAGTGCTGATGGACCCGGTCGTCATCCCCAGAAGCGGAGCCGGGCCGGGTGAGGGACCCGTCGCGGTGCACCTCTTCGGCAGTCTCTGCCTGGAGAGCGACCTGATCACCCGGCGCACGGTGTTCCTGCCGCGCCGCCCGGAACCCGGCGATCTGCTGGCCTTCGCCAACACCGCGGGCTACGCCATGGACTTCCACGCCACACGCGCCCAGCACCAGCCCGCCGCCCGCAAGGTCGCCGCGTGGCAGGACGGTGACGGGTGGCGCTGGTGCCTCGACGACCAGTTCTGGCCGATCACGCCCTCGGGGGGAGTCCAGTGAGGTACGACAGCATCACCGAGGCGATCGGCAACACCCCGCTGGTGCGGATCGACCCGGCCGTGCACGGCCTGCGCAACATCGACCTGTACGCCAAGCTGGAGATGCTCAATCCGTTCGGCTCGGTCAAGGACCGGGCCGCCTGGAGCATGGCGGGGCCCCTGCTGGCCGAGGCGGTCGAACACGGCAGCCAGGTGGTCGAGTTGTCCAGCGGCAACACGGCCAAGGCCCTGGCGGTCATCGCGGGCATGCACGGCCTGGGCTTCAAGAGCGTCACCAACCGCATGCGGGTCCCGGAGATCAAGGACCTCCTGCTGCTGCTCGGCGCGGAGATCGAGGAGCTGCCGGGGCAGAGCGAGTGCCTCGACCCGACCGCCACGGACGACCCGCTGACCCTGTTCCACCGCACGCTGTCCGCGTCCGGCAGCGCCTATCTGCACACCGACCAGTACTTCAACCCGCGCAATACCGAGGCCCATCTCACCGGCACCGGCCCGGAGATCGTCAAGGACCTGGACGGCCGGGTCCCGGACTGGTTCGTCGCCTGTGTGGGCACCGCGGGGTCCTCCACGGGTGTGGCCCGCGCCCTGCGGGAGGAGGACCCGTCCGTGCGGGTGGTGGGGCTGGTCGCGGCCAAGTCCGACTTCATCCCGGGGATCCGCACCATCGACGAGGTGCAGGAGGTCGGCCTGTTCGACCCGGAGACGTACGACACGATGGAGTCGGTGAGCGCCGACGAGGCGATCGAGGGCATGCTGACCCTGAACCGCCGCTGCGGCATCCTCGGCGGGCCGACCGGAGGTGCGGCCTACTTCGGCGCTGTCCGGCATCTGCGCGCGGTGGACGAGGAGTTGACCGAGCGCAGGTCGGCGGTGTTCATCGTCTGCGACCGGGTGGAGAGCTATCTGAGCTACGTCCGGCAGCGGCGCCCCGATCTGCTGGGCCGGCCGCCCCGGAAGAACTCGCCGGCCGATCTGTCGGACGCCGAGGTCGCGGGTGCCCCGTCGATCGGCGTGGCCGACGCCCGGCGCTGGATCGACACCGACGGGCCGCTGGTGGTCGACCTGCGCAGCCCGTTCGCGTACGCGGCGCTGCACATCGACGGGTCGGTGAACATCGTCGACGAGCTGTTCGCCGAACTCCTCCAGGGCGGGCTGCCATTCAGCCGGCGCCGGCCGGTGCTGCTGGCCTGCCCGGTGGGCGAGCAGTCCGCGCGGTACGCGGCGCTGCTGACCCGGATGGGCCACCCGGACGTGCGCAGTCTGGCCGGCGGCATCATCGCCTGGCGGGACGCGGGCGCGCCCCTGGTGCGGGACTGACCGGCGTGACCGCGCCGATCCCGCGCGAGGAGCTGCGCCCGTGGCAGCAGGCGCTGCGCGCCCAGTTCCCCATCGTCACCGGGCACCCCGAGCTGGCGTACCTGGACAGCGCGGCCACGGCGCAGAAGCCGCAGGCCGTGCTGGACGCCGTCCAGAGGTACCTGACCACGTCCAACGCCAACTCCGCGCGGGGCACCTACACCTGGGCCAACCGGACCACGGAGCTGGTGGAACGGACCCGCGAGCGCGTCGCCCGGTTCCTCGGGGACCCCCGGCCGGAGCGCTCCGCCGTGCACTTCACCAGCGGCACCACCGAGGGGCTGCGGACCGTCGCCCGCGACTGGCTGCCGGGTTTCCTGCGCGACGGCGACGAGATCGTCGTGCCGGACGCCGACCACCAGGCCAACATCACGCCCTGGCTGGAGGCCCAGCGGCTGCTCGCCCGGGAGGGCGTGCACGTCCGGGTGGTGCCGATGCCGTACCAGAGCGGCTCCGGGGACTACGACCACCGGGCGCTGGCGGAACGGGCCGGGCCGCGCACCCGGTTCGTCGCCACTACCCATGTGCACCACGTCTACGGCGGCGACATGAACGTGCGGCGCATCCGGCAGGCCGTCGGCCCGGACGCGGTCATCTGCCTGGACGCCGCGCAGAGTGTCGGTCATCTGCCGGTTTCCGTGGCCGAGTTGGACGTGGACTTCGTCGTCTTCTCCGGGCACAAGGCGCTGGCCCTGCCCGGTTCCGGGGCCGTGTGGGCCCGGCAGGCGCGCGGCCCGGCGTTCGTGCCCGGCGGGTGGAGCGGCACGCCGAACACCGTGGGCATCGCCTCGCTCGAAGCGGCCCTGGACTGGCTGGACGCGGCCGGTGTCGATCGCATCGAGCGCTGGACGGCCGACCTGGCGACCCGGCTCACCGACGGGCTGCGCCGGCTGGACGCCTACGAGATCCTCGGCTGTCCCCTCAGTCTGGCCGCCGACACGGCCGTGCAGCGCCGCCAGGGCATCGTGACGCTGCGGCACCGGGCCATCGACTCGGGCGACCTGGGGTTCATCCTGTTCAGCCACGGGTTCATGGTCCGCTCCGATCATCACTGCCAGGGCGACGCGGGCGAGAAGACCGGTTCGGTGCGGGTGAGTCTGCATGTCTACAACACGGTTGAGGAGATCGACCGGCTGCTGTCCGTTCTCGCCTCACTCCTGTGACACCACCGGCTATGCATAATGGGAACCGTTTCCACCTGTAGGCTCGGACCGGTAACGAGTCAGGTGCGAGACGGCGAGGTGGCGCGACCGGATGGGGCTGAGTCTGGCGACGGCGGAGCGATGGGTGGAGCGCTGGGAGCTCCAGCAGCAGCGGTACGCGGTGGACCGCGAGGAGCGGTTCACGGTGATCGCCGATGTCGTCGAGCACGTCACGGCGGGGTGCACGGCCCCGCCCCTCGTCGTCGACCTGGGCTGCGGGCCCGGCTCGCTGGCGGCGCGGCTGATCCGGCGGCTGCCCGACGCCGAGATCGTGGCCGTGGACCGGGACCCCCTCCTGCTGGAGCTGGGCCGCACCCACCATCCGGACGCGGCCCGCTACGTCGACGCGGAGATCGGCGCGCCCGGCTGGGTGTGGGCCCTGGACCTGGACCGGCCCCTGGACGCGGCGGTCTCCACGACGGCCCTGCACTACCTCGACCGCGACACCCTGCTCGGCACCTACCGGCAGCTCGCCGGGCTGCTGCGGCCCGGGGGCGTCCTGGTCAACGGCGACCACCTCCCCCAGGGCGAGGCGGGCCCGGCCGGGATCGCCGCCCATGTGGGGCGCTGCCGGGCCGGCCGGCAGCGGGTGTTCGCCCATGAGGACTGGGGCTCCTGGTGGGCCGCCGTCGCCGACGACCCGGAGCTGTGCGACCTCCTCGCCGAGCGCCGCCGCCGCGCGGCGCCTCCCGGCACCGGCCGCCCCGCCGAACTCCCCCTCCCCACCCACCTGGAGCTGCTCCGCCAGGCGGGCTTCGCCAAGGCCGGGCCGGTGTGGCAGTACGGCGACAGCTGCGTGATCGTGGCGGTGCGCTAGCGGTCGGTTCACCCGTACGCCCGCGTCGGGTGGCGTCGGACGGCGGGCGCCCGGACAATACATGCAGGAATCGCTATATGTTAATGTCGCCATGTCGGCCGAGCCCAGGCACCACGGGCGGCCACCAGCACATACGAGGAGCACCACCATGACCACCGCCGAGCACATCACCCACGAGGACCACGCGCACGCCCACGGCGACGACTGCGGTCACCTCTCCTTCCCCCATGGCGACCACACCGACTACGCCCACGACGGCCACATCCACCGGACGCACGAGGGTCACACCGACGAGTGCGCGAACGGCGGCCACGCGGTGCACAAGAACCACGACCACCAGCACGGCGACGACTGCGGCCACTTGGCCGTGCGGCACGGCGACCACACGGACTACGTGCACGACGGCCACCGCCACGCCGCCCACGAGGGACACTGGGACGACCACTGACGGGAGTCGTCTCCGGCAAGACGGAGAACGAACTGGGAATCGTTGTCATATGCTAATGTGCGCATATGACAACGACGCCCTCTCCCCCGACGGACGAGCCGGACCCGACGCTGCAGGCGGCAAGCGAGCTGCTGCGCGCCCTGGCCTCGCCCGTACGGCTGGGCATCGTGCGGGAACTGTCCGGTGGCGGGAAGTACGTCCATGAACTGGTGACCGCCCTGGGCGTGAGCCAGCCGCTGGTCTCCCAGCACCTGAGGGTGCTGCGCACCTCCCGGATCGTCACCGCCCGGCGTCAGGCCCGCGAGACGCGGTACACCCTCACCGACGACCATGTGGCGCACATCGTGCTCGACGCCATCCGGCACGTTCAGGAGTAGCGCGTCTCAGGTCAGGGCCTCCCAGTGGACGGTGCGGTCGCACCAGCGCTCCAGCAGGGTGCGGTCGTGGCCGACGGCCAGCAGGGCGGCGCCCGTCGCAGCGCGGTAGTCCTCGACGGCCGCGACCAAGGCGGCGGCGGTGGAGGCGTCGAGCATCGCGGTCATCTCGTCGCACACCAGCAGGCGCGGGCGCAGCACCAGAGCCCGGGCGAGGCAGGCCCGTTGCAGCTGCCCGTCGCTCACCTCGTGCGGCCGCCGGGTCAGCAGGTCGGGGGTGAGGCCGACGGCGGGGGCCAACTCGGCCACGCGGCCGGGGACTTCCTTGCCGCGGCCGGTGGCGCGCAGAGGCTCGGCGATCAGGTCGGTGAGCGACAGCCGGGGGTCCGCGGAGAGCCTGGCCTGCTGGAAGACGACGCCGAAGGCGGTGCGCAGGGCGCGTGGGGCGCGATGGCGCCAGTGCCGTACGACCTCGCCGTCGAGGAGCAGGGTGCCGGAGTCGGGGCGGTGCAGCAGGGCCGCGACGCGGGCCAGGGTGGACTTGCCGCAGCCGCTCGGGCCGAGCAGGCCGACGGACTCGCCCGGCGCGACGGTCAGGGAGACGTCCCGGACCACCGGCGCGTTCCTGACGTATCCGGCGGTGATGGAGCGCAGTTCAAGCACGGACGTCCTCCGGCACGTGCGGGTGGTGGCAGGCGACCGTGCCGGTGGGCGGCTCGGTGGCGCAGGTGTCGGTGGCCCGGTCGCAGCGGGCGGCGAAGGCGCAGCCGGCCGGGAGGTCGCCGAGTTCGGGCGGCATGCCCGGGACGGGGGCGAAGGCCCGGTCGGGCAGGGCCTGGAGCAGGCCTCGGCTGTAGGGGTGACGGGGCCCGGGCGAGCCGAAGAAGGCGGCGGCGTCGGAGAGTTCGACGATGCGGCCCGCGTACATGACCGCGACCCGGTCGGCGATGCGCTCGGCGGCTGCCAGGTCGTGGGTGATCATCAGCAGGGCCCGCCCGCCGCCGTTCGCCGCGCTCGGGCCGTCGACGTGCCGCCGCAGTTCGTCGACCGTGCGGTCCACCAGGTCACGGTCGAGTCCGGTGGTCGGTTCGTCGGCGAGCAGCAGGGGCGCGTCGCCGACCAGGGCGAGGGCGGTGGCGGCCCGCTGGGCGAGGCCGCCGGACAGCTGGTGGGGGTGGCGGTCGAGGTGGTCCGCCGGGAACGCGGCCCGGTCGGCGGCGGCCTCGGCGGCGGCGCGCAGGGCGGCACGGCCCCGGGTCGCGGTCAACGCGGCGACCGTCTCCTCCAGTTGGGAGCGGACGGTACGGACCGGCGTGAGGTGGGCGGCCGGGCTCTGCGGTACGAGGCCGACGAGCCGCCCTCGTACGGTGCGGGCGAGGGTCCGCTCACCGGCCGTGAGCAGGTCCAGGTCGCCGAGGACGGCCGAGCCGGCCGTCTGGGCGTTGCCGGGGAGCAGTCCGAGCAGGGCGGAGGCCAGTACGGACTTGCCGCAGCCGCTCTCCCCGATCAGGGCCAGGCACTCGCCGGGCGCCACGTCGAACCGGGCGTCGGTGACCGCGGCGACACGGCGCCCGCCGGGCAGGAGGAACCGCACGGACAGGCCCCGGACGGACAGCACGGGTGTGACATCGAGGTCGGCGCTCACAGCATCAGCTCCGATCGGTGACGGGGATGGATCCGCTCCCGCCAGGCCCCGGCGAGTCCGGCGACGGCGAGGGTCGGGACGATGAGGAAGAGGCCCGGGAAGAGGGTCGGCCACCACTGGCCGGCGAGGAGCGAGCCGCGGGCGCTCTGGATCAGCGTGCCGAGGCTGGCCGTGTGCGTGGGCAGCCCGAGGCCGAGGAACGACAGGGCCGACTCGTGCCACATGGCGTGCGGCACCATCAGCACGGCGGCGAGCGCGGCCTGGGGAAGGACGGCGGGCAGGAGGTGCCGTACGGTCACCCGCCACCGGGACGCCCCGCCGGAGACGGCGGCGTCGATGTACGGCCGTGTGCGCAGCGACAGCACCTCGGCGCGCACGATCCGGGCCGTGGACAGCCAGTGGGTCAGCGCGACCGAGATCACCACCGGCCACACCCCGGGCCGGAACATGGCGACGATGAAGATGCCGAGCAGCAGATGCGGCACGGACGAGAACGTGTCGACCACCCGCATCAGGGCCCGGTCGGCCCAGCCGCCCAGCGCCCCGGCCGCCGCGCCCACGGCCGTGCCGACGACGGTCGCGGTCAGCGCCGCCGCCACGCCGACGAGCAGCGAGACCCGCAGGCCGTAGACGCAGCGCAGCAGCAGGTCGCGGCCGACGTCGTCGGTGCCGAAGGGGTGCGCCCAGGACGGCGGCCGCAGCTTGGCGGCGAGATCGACGGCCTGCTGGTCGAGTTGCACCAGCGGCGGCACGAGCAGCACGGCCAGGACGGTCGCGGCCACCAGCGCGGCGGAGGTGCGCACGCGCAGGGCGCGGGTGGAGCGGCGCCGCGGTCCGTGCGACCGCCATGCGGTCTGCTCCGGGGCGGCGGCGGGCGCCGGTGCGTCACATGTCACTGAGCTTCACCCTCGGGTCGAACAGTCCGTAGAGCAGGTCGGCGAGCAGGTTGCCGGCGAGCACGGCGGCGGTGGCCAGGGTCGTCAGGGCGGCGAGCAGCGGGAAGTCGACGGCGGTGGCCGCCTGGACGGTGGCGGCGGCGATCCCCGGCCAGCTGAAGACGCTCTCCACCAGCAGGGCCCCGGTGATGAGTTCGGGCACGCGGGAGCCGATGAGCGTGAGCACCGGCAGGAGCCCGGAGCGCAGGGCGTGCCCGAGCAGGACGGTGCGTTCGCTCAGGCCGCGGGCCCGGGCGCCGCGTACGGGGTCCTCCGCCAGGGCGTCGCCGACGCCCTGGCGCACGTACAGGGTGAACCACGGCAGCTGGGACACGGCGAGAACCCCGGCGGGCAGGACCAGATGGCTCGTGACCTGTCCGGGCGTGACCTGTTCGCTGCCGGTGTCGGTCAGGCCGCCCGCCGGCAGGACGTCCCACTGGAGGGCGAACAGCCAGACGGCGAGCAGCGCGATCCAGAAGACCGGTGCCGCCTCCAGGGTGTAGGCGAGGGAGGTGACGGTCCGGTCGATAAGCGAGCCGGGACGGCGGGCGGCGAGCACGCCGAGGAGCGTGCCCAGAAGCACGGCGGCGGCGAAGGCGACCGCGCAGAGCAGCGCGGACCACACCAGCCGTTCGCCGATGACCTGGGCGACGGGCTGCCGCATGACGCTGGAGTGGCCGAGGTCGCCGGTGAGGGCGGAGGTCAGCCAGTGCCACCAGCGGGCGGCGAAGGGCTGGTCCACGCCGAGGTTCTCGCGCAGCCGGTCCAGGGTCTGCTGGTCGGCGCCGAGCGCGGCGGTGCCGGCGTAGGCCTTGACGGGGTCGAAGGGGGAGGCGGCGGCGATCGCGAACACGCCGAAGGTGACGACGAGCAGGACGGGGACGGCGACCAGCGCCCGCCGCCCCGCCAGCCGCGCCATGGCTCCCCAGGGCGGGCGGGTCACTTCTTCGGCTGCCAGTCCTCGATGTTCCACCAGGGGCCGCTGGCGAAGCCGTGTTCGTGCGGCTCCCGTTGGGTGCTCAGGCCGTCCCAGCGGTCGGCCAGGACGTAGAGGTGGTCGATGTGGGTGAGGAAGGTGTAGCCGGGGTCCCGCACCAGGGCGCGCTGGAGCTTGTCGTAGGCGGCCCGGCGGGTCTTCGGGTCCTGGCTGCGGCGGCCGTCGTCGAGGGCCCGGTCCACGGCCGGGTTGTCGTAGCGGGCCATGTTGTTGAAGCCGTCTCCGGCGAGGGAGGAGTGCAGCAGGGTGTAGAGGCCGAAGTCGGGGTCGCCGGTGCTGCCGAAGCCCGCGAGGACGGCCGTGTCCTTCATGCGCGGCTCGATGACCTCCCAGGTGGCGCTCTCCACCTTCACGTCGATGCCTGCCTTCTTGGCGTCGGAGGCGTAGGCGAGGGCGTGGTCCTGGCGGACCTTGTCGCCGGAGGGGTAGAGCAGGTCGAAGGCCGCCCGCTGTCCGTCCTTGGCGCGGATGCCGTCCTCGCCGGGTTTCCAGCCGGCCTCGTCCAGGATCCTCCGGGCCCCGGCGAGGTCCTTGGTGCGTTCGATGTCCTCGGTGAAAGCGGGGTCGTCGACGGGCAGCGGCCCGTACGCCGGGCGGCCCGCGCCGTCGAGGATCTTGCCGACCATGGCCTCGCGGTCGACGGCGGCGTCCAGGGCCCGCCGGATCGCGCGGTCGCCGGTGACTTCGCCGGCGGTCGGGAGGGTGACGGCCCGGAAGTCGTTGGAGCGGGCCTCGTAGGTGCGTTTGGCGTCGTCGTCCTTGAACGTGGCGGCGAGGTTGGGCGGGAGGACCGCGCCGTCGAGGTCGCCGGAGCGCAGCCGGGTGGCGCGTACGTCGTCGTCGCCGATGACCGCCATGGTGAAGGTCTTCACCTTCGGCTCGCCGCCCCAGTAGCGGGGGTTGGCCTTGAAGGTGAGCTTCTCGCCCTTGCTCCAGTTGCTGAGGACGTAGGGACCGGTGCCGACCGGCTCGGTGTTGAAGGAGCCGGTGTTGGGGTCCTGCTCGCCGGCTATGTGCTCGGGGACGATGGGCAGCACCGTGCGGGCGGCGAAGGGGGCGTAGGGGTACGCGAGCGTGAAGACGACCTTGTCGTCGCCGCTCGCCCGGACCTCCTTGACGGCGTCCAGCTCGCTCTTGAACGTGTTGTTGGTCTTCGCGTCGAGGACGGTCCGGTAGGTGTAGACGACGTCGGCGGCCGTCAGGGGTTCGCCGTCGCTGAACTCGACCCCGGCGCGCAGGGTGTAGGTGTACGTGCGGCCGCCGTCGGTGATCTTCGGCAGTTCGGCCGCCAGCGCGGGCTTCAGCTTCAGGTCGGCGTCGCGGGCGAGGAGCCCGTCGAAGATCTTGGAGTTGCCGTCCTTGCCGTAGCCGAGCAGCGGGCTGAGGGTGTCGGGTTCGGAGGCCACCCCAAACACGACCGACCCGGCGGACTCGCCGTCGTCCGAGCCGCCGCCGCTGGGAGCCGAGCAGGCGGTGACCGCCGCGGTCAGCGCCGCCGTGACGGCGGCCCCTCGTATCCGACGGGTCGACATGTGACCTCACACCCTTGTTGCTTCAGCCAGGCTATTGCAAAGACATCGCAATTAAACAGGATCGGCGGGTGTCCCGGATCCGGAACGCCCGCCGATCCGCTCACCGGCGGGGCTCAGGCCTGGGTCAGCGTGATGTCCTGCCCCCGGACCGCGTGGAAGGTGGGCAGCGGCAGGCCGCTGAAGGTGCGCAGCTCCATCACGGTGGCCTCGACGTGGGCCGCCCCGGCCACGAACGCGCCGAACGCGGCCCGGCCCGTGTTCACCCAGCGGTGCTCGGCGCCGTCGCACACGGCCCTGGTCCCGCCGATGCCGTGCCGGGCCGTGGAGGCACCCTGGCTCAGGGACGAGCTGACGAAGACCGGGCCGCTGGAGCTCGCGCAGCGGTAGGTGCCGGACAGGGTGACGGTGCCGTCGGCGGCGATCCGGCCCACGGCGTCGACCGTCACGGAGCCGGTCGGGGCGAGGACGGACGCGGTGGCGGGCGCCGCGCCGGCGCCGGTGAGCAGGAGCAGCGCGACACCGGCCGCCGCGCCGAGAAGGGGACGTACACGCATGGGGGAAACCTCCCGGAATGAGGGAATGGCGGCCTCCACTCGTACCGGCCTCGCGGGCCGGCACCCGTGACCCTCACCCCTTCGGTGGCGAGTCCGGGCCGGCCGTCGTGGAACCGTCCTGGGAATGTCCTGGACGTGTCACGCTTCCCGCCGGGCCGTTCCGGTGAGTTCGGGACGGGAGGATGGTCTGTCTGTACGCGTCATACGAATCCTTCGGATGGCCCTACCGACGTGGAGGTGCGCCATGTGTGCCCACCAGCCCCAGTGCCCCGCGACCGACTCCCCCGCCGCGCACGTCGTGGCGGCCCGCCCCGAGCAGGGCTGGAGCCTGCTGTGCGACGGGACGGTCGTGTTCGACGACACCGGCGAACTGCTGCCGGACGGCCGCGTGGTGCAGCCGCGCCGGGTGACCGCGCAGGAACTGGCCGTCGCGGCCTGACCGGAGCGCCACCCCGCGCGGCACGCGGGGCGCTCTACGGCAGGACCGCGAAGCCGTCCAGTTCGACCAGCGCCTCCGCGTCCCACAGCCGGACGACCTGGACGACCGCCATGGCGGGGTAGTCGCGTCCGGCCGACTCGCGCCACAGACGGCCCAGTTCGGGCGCGTGCGCGCGGTACGCCTCGACATCCGTGGCGTAGACGGTGACGCGGGCCAGGTCGGACGGTGTGCCGCCGGCCGCGGCGAGGGCGGCCAGCAGGTTGGCGAGGGCCTTGCCGAACTGCTCGGGCAGCGTCCGTCCGACCACCTTGCCGTCGGAGTCGAGGGCCGTCTGGCCCGCCAGGAACACCACCCGCGAGCCGCGGGCCACGACGGCGTGGGAGAAGCCGGCCGGCGGGGACAGGTCGGGCGGGTTAACGCGCTCGGTGCTCACCGGGCCTCCTGACGGGCGTACAGCTCCTTGGCGATGATGCCGCGTTGCACCTCGCTGGCCCCCTCGTAGATGCGTGGCGCGCGCACCTCGCGGTAGAGGTGTTCGAGCAGGTGGCCGCGTTGCAGGGCCCGGGCGCCGTGCAGTTGGACGGCCGTGTCGACGACGTACTGGGCGGTCTCGGTGGCGAGGAGTTTCGCCATGGCGGAGCGCCGGGGCACGTCCGGGGAGTCCGCGTCGTACGCCGAGGCCGCCGCGTGGACCATCAGCCGGGCGGCCTCGGTGCGCAGGGCCATCTCGGCGACCTGGTGCGAGACGGCCTGCAGATCCCGCAGCTTGCCCCCGAAGGCGTCCCGCCGGGCGGTGTGGGCGAGGGTCGCGTCGAGGGCCGCCTGCGCCATGCCGACCGCGAAGGCGCCGACGCTGGGCCGGAAGAGGTTGAGGGTCCCCATGGCGACCCGGAAGCCGTGGTCGGCCTCGCCGAGCACGTCGTCGGCCGTCACGGGCACGGCGTCGAAGCCGAGCGCGCCGATCGGGTGCGGCGAGAGCATGTCGAGAGCGCGGCCGGTCAGGCCCGGGCGGTCGGCGGGCACGAGGAACGCCGTGACGCCCCGGGCCCCGGCGCCCGGGGTGGTCCGGGCGAAGACGGTGTAGAAGTCGGCCTCCGGGGCGTTGGAGATCCAGCACTTCTCACCGGTCAGGCGCCAGCGGGCGGAGCCGTCGGGGGTGGCGGTGAGTGCCGTACCGGCCGACGGACCGCCGCCCGGCGGGGTGTCCGGCTCCGCCCGCAGCCCCAGCCCGGCCGCGTCCGATCCGGCCCCCGGCTCGCTCAGGGCGAAGGCCGCGACCGCCGTGCCGTCGGCGACCCGGGGGAGCCAGCGGGCGCGTTGCGCCTGCGTGCCGTACGCGTGCACCGGATGGGCGCCCAACCCCTGGAGGGCCAGGGCCGTCTCGGCCTCCGTGCAGGCGTAGGCCAGGGACTCGCGCATCAGGCACAGATCGAGCGCGCCCGAGGTGAACAGGCGCCCGAGCAGGCCGGCACTGCCGAGTTCGGCGACCAAGGGCCGGTTCACGTGCCCCGGTTCACCCTTGTCGGCCAGTGGGCGGAACCGATCCGCGGCCAGGGCGCGCAGTTCGGCACACCAGGCGAGTTGTGCCGGTTCGAGCGAGAATGCGGTCATCGCCGGTCCCTTCTCCGCCACCCTGCGTTCCGGCTGGGCCACCCCGAGGCTATCGCGAACCGTTGACTGTCGTCATCAACACGATACGCTCCAGAAGCGAGCCCACCACGCCAAGGGGGCGAACCGTATGAATCCACGGGGCACAGCCCACGTCGACACCTTCGCCCGGGACCATCTGCCACCCCCGGACCAATGGCCCGAGCTCCGTTTCGACCTGCCGGAGCTGCACTACCCCGAACGGCTCAACTGCGCCGCCGAGCTGCTGAACGGCCCGCCCGGCGACCGCCCGGCGTTCCTCACCGCCACCGGCGAGCGGTGGACGTACGGCGACCTGCGCGCCCGCGTGGACCGCGTCGCACACCTGCTCACCGGCGAACTCGGTGTCGTCCCCGGCAACCGGGTGCTGCTGCGCGGCCCCACCACCCCCTGGCTCGCGGCCTGCTGGCTGGCGGTGCTGAAGGCGGGGGCCGTGGCGGTCACGGTGCTCGCCCAGCAGCGCCCGCACGAACTGAGCACGATGTGCGAGATCGCGCGGGTGCGGCACGCGCTGTGCGACATCCGGGCCGTCGACGACCTCGCCAAGGCCGAGGTCCCCGGCCTGCGGATCACGACCTACGGCGGTGACGCCCCGGACGACCTCCTCAACCGCCCGGCGCCCGCGGCCTCCTACGAGGCCGTCGCGACGGCGGCCGACGACGTCGCGCTGATCGCCTTCACCTCCGGCACCACCGGCCGCCCCAAGGGCTGTATGCACCTCCACCGGGACGTCCTGGCGATCGCCGACACGTTCTCCCGGCACGTGCTCAGGCCCGGCCCGGACGACGTGTTCACCGGCAGTCCCCCGCTGGGCTTCACCTTCGGTCTCGGCGGGCTGGTGGTCTTCCCCCTGCGGGCCGGCGCGAGCGCGCTGCTGCTCGAACAGGCGGGGCCCCGGCAACTGCTGCCCGCCATCGCCCGCCACCGGGTCTCCGTGCTGTTCACCGCCCCGACGGCGTACCGCGCGATGCTCGACGCGCTCGACGGCCACGACGTCTCCTCGCTGCGCCGCTGCGTCTCGGCCGGAGAGAACCTCCCGGCGGCCACCTGGCGGGCCTGGCACGAGCGCACCGGTCTGCGCGTCATCAACGGCATCGGCGCCACCGAGCTGCTGCACATCTTCATCTCCGCGGCCGACGACCGGATCCGGCCCGGGACCACGGGCGTTCCCGTCCCGGGCTGGCACGCGCGCGTGCAGGACGCGGACGGCGAGCCCGTACCCGACGGGCAGCCGGGGCTGCTCGCCGTGCGCGGACCGGTCGGCTGCCGGTATCTCGCCGACCCGCGGCAGCGGGAGTACGTGCGCGACGGCTGGAACATCACCGGCGACACCTACGTCCGCGACCCCGACGGCTACTTCCGCTACGTCGCCCGCGCCGACGACATGATCATCTCGGCCGGGTACAACATCGCCGGCCCCGAGGTGGAGGACGCGCTGCTGCGGCATCCGGACGTGGTGGAGGCGGCGGTCGTGGGACGGCCCGACGAGGCCCGCGGACAGGTCGTGCAGGCCTTCGCCGTCCTCAAGGAGGGCGCCCGTCGGGACGCCGAGGCGCTGCGCGCCTTCGTCATGAGCGAACTGGCACCGTACAAGTGCCCGCGCGAGATCGTCTTCCTGGACGCGCTGCCGCGCACGGCCACCGGCAAGCTCCAGCGGTTCAGACTGCGGGCCCCGGGGGTACCGGAAGGCGACCGGGACTGATCCGTACGACCTAAGATGATCAACGTGTCCGACCAGCATGCACCACGGTCTCTCATCGTCACGCTCTACGGCGCGTACGGCCGCTTCGTGCCGGGCCCCGTGCCGGTAGCCGAACTCATCCGGCTGCTGGCCGCGGCCGGCGTGGACGCTCCGTCCGTACGCTCCTCGGTGTCGCGGCTCAAGAGACGGGGACTGCTCGTGCCCGCCCGCACCGCGCAGGGCGCGGCCGGGTACGAACTGTCCCCGGACGCCCGCCAGTTGCTCGACGACGGCGACCGGCGCATCTACGCCTCGGCTCCGCCCGAGGACGAGGGCTGGGTGCTCGCGGTGTTCTCCGTGCCGGAGTCGGAACGGCAGAAGCGGCATGTGCTGCGCTCCCGGCTGGCCGGGCTCGGTTTCGGCACGGCCGCTCCGGGCGTGTGGATCGCGCCCGCGCGGCTGTACGAGGAGACCCGGCACACGCTCCAGCGGCTGCGGCTCGACGCGTACGTCGACTTCTTCCGCGGCGACCACCTCGGCTTCGCCCCGACCGCGGAGGCCGTCGCCCGGTGGTGGGACCTGGCGGCCATCGCCAAGGAGCACGAGGCGTTCCTCGACCGCCACGCGCGCGTGCTGCACGACTGGGAGAAGCGCGAGGACACCCCGCCCGAGGAGGCCTACCGGGACTACCTCCTCGCCCTGGACTCCTGGCGCCACCTCCCCTACACCGACCCGGGCCTGCCGGCCGAGCTGCTGCCCGCGGACTGGCCGGGGGTCCGCTCGTCGGCGGTGTTCCGGGGGCTCCACGAGCGGCTGCGGGACGCGGGGGCGGGTTTCGTGGGGCTCTGACCCACACAGACGCCGCCCGGTTTGCCGCGTTTGCTCCGCCGTGGAACGGTCAATCGATGTCCGCGACTGGACGGAGCGCGCACCGGGAGGCGGACCGAGGGATGACCGTCACCACACCAGCGAGCACGGCAGGCGCCCGCGTGGACCGGCTCCCGTGAGGCGGTGGGGGCGCTCGGTGCGCGGCGTGTGGGAGCGGGCCGGTGCGCACACCCTCGTCCGGCAGGGCCGCGACGTGGAGTTGCTGCACCGGGCCATGGGCTTCGCCACGCTCGCACTGGTCACCCTGGCACCGCTGCTGATCGTGGTCGCCGCCGCCGACCCCCTGGGGCGGGGCGGATTCGCCTCGTGGCTGGCCGACGGCATGGGGCTGTCCGGGCGGTCCGCGCGGGTGCTCACGGAGATCATCAGTCCGCCGCGCAAGGTCATCGGCACCACGAGCGTGCTCGGCGGGGTCGCGCTCGCCGTCTTCGGTGTCGCGTTCGGCGGGAGCGTGCAGAACGGCTACGAGCGGATCTGGGGACTGCCCTCGGGTCCGTGGCATCGCGTCTGGCGCCAGGCGGTGTGGATGATCGCGATGACCGCGTACCTGTACCAGGAGGTGCAGACCCGCAGCCTCGCCTCGGGGCCGGAGCGGATCGCGCTGAGCTCGGCGTCCGGTGTGCTGTTCTTCTGGTGGGGCCAGCGCTTCCTGCTGGGCGGGCAGGTCCGCTGGAGCGATCTGCTCCCCGGGGCGGTGGCCACCATGGCCGGACTGGTCGGCCTGCGCATGTTCTCCTACTCCGTCTTCACCCCCCTCATCGTCACCAACGCCATCAACTACGGAGCGGTCGGCGTCGTCCTCGTCGTGGAGTCCTGGCTCATCGGCGTGGGCTACGTCGTCTACGGCGGGGCACTCCTCGGCCGCTGGGTGCTGGATCACCACGGGCACCGGCAGCGCGACGGGTAGGCCCGGCTCCCCCGGCCTTCATGCGAACGCACATGCCACCCCCAGCGATCCTCATCCCGGCTCATGCGAATCCACAGGGGGATTTCCCCTCGCATCTGCGGCATTATCATCGGCGCAGGCCCAGCAGAGGGAGCAGACCCGTGATGACCCGTACCGCGCACCGGACCCGCCGCCCGCTCCAGGCGGCCGCGGGGGGAGCCGCCGCACTGCTGGCGCTGAGCGCCTGTGCGTCCGGCTCGGATTCCTCGGCCGGGCCGGGCGGGCCGGGCGGGGTCTCCGGGGAGGTGACCGTCTTCGCCGCGGCCTCACTCAAGGAGAGCTTCACGACGCTGGGCGAGCAGTTCGAGAAGGAGCACCCCGGCACGAAGGTCACCTTCAGCTTCGGCGGCAGCGACTCCCTCGCCGCGAGCATCACCGGCGGGGCTCCGGCGGACGTCTTCGCCTCGGCCAGCCCCAGGACGATGAAGGTCGTCACCGATGCCGACGACGCCTCGGGCCCGCCCGCGACCTTCGTCCGCAACGAGCTGGAGATCGCCACCCTGCCCGGCAACCCGCACAAGGTCGCCTCCCTCGAGGACCTCACCGCGCCGGATCTGAAGGTCGTGCTCTGCGACCGGGCGGTGCCGTGCGGCGCCGCCGCGCGGAAGGCCCTCGACGCCCGCAGGCTCACGCTCACGCCCGTGTCCTACGAGCAGGACGTCAAGGCCGCGCTGACCAAGGTCGAGCTGAAGGAGGCCGACGCGGCCGTCGTCTACAAGACGGATGTGCGCGCGGCGGGTGACAAGGTGGAGGGCGTGGAGTTCCCCGAGTCGGCCGACGCCGTCAACGACTACCCGATCGCCCTGCTCAAGGACGCGCGGAACGCCGAGGCCGGCAAGGCGTTCATCGCGCTGGTGCGCTCCGCCGAGGGCCAGAAGGTCCTGGGCGCGGCCGGGTTCCTCAAGCCGTGACACCCCCCGCCGGCCGGTCTCGTCTCGCGGCCGACAGCCTCCGGGGCGGTCCGCGGCGCCGTCGCGTGCGCACGGGCGTCCCGTTGCCCCTGCTGCTCCCCGCGCTGGCCGGCCTGGCGTTCCTGACCGTGCCGCTGATCGCCCTGCTGGTGCGGACCCCGTGGCACAGCCTGCCCCAGCAGCTGACCAGTGCGGAGGTGTGGCAGGCCCTCAGGCTGTCCCTGCTGTGCGCCTCGGCGGCCACCGCGGTGAGCCTGGTCGTCGGCGTGCCGCTGGCCTGGCTGCTGGCCCGCGTCGACTTCCCCGGCCGCGGCCTCGTACGCGCCCTCGTCACCCTCCCCCTGGTCCTGCCTCCGGTCGT
The DNA here is from genome assembly GCF_042955215.1 of Streptomyces sp. NPDC012466. Taxonomy (NCBI): domain Bacteria; kingdom Bacillati; phylum Actinomycetota; class Actinomycetes; order Kitasatosporales; family Streptomycetaceae; genus Streptomyces; species Streptomyces sp. NPDC012466. Next base: position 1,495,273 of record NZ_JBIBEQ010000001.1, read on the forward strand.
CGGCGGTGTGGCGCTGCTGATGGCGCTCGGGCGCAACGGCATCGTCGGGCGGTGGCTCGACTCGTGGTTCGGGATCACGCTGCCCTTCACCACCGCCGGAGTCGTGATCGCGGAGGCGTTCGTGGCCATGCCGTTCCTCGTCATCAGCGTCGAGGGCACCCTGCGGGCCGCCGACCCCCGCTACGAGGAGGCGGCCGCCACCCTGGGCGCGTCCCGCTTCACCGCGTTCCGCCGGGTCACGCTGCCGCTCATCGCGCCGGGCATCGCGGCGGGCGCGGTCCTGGCCTGGGCGCGGGCGCTCGGCGAGTTCGGCGCGACGATCACCTTCGCCGGCAACTTCCCCGGCCGCACCCAGACCATGCCGCTGGCCGTGTACCTGGCCCTGCAGAGCGACCCCGAGGCCGCGATCGCCCTCAGCCTGGTGCTGCTGGCGGTGTCGATCGCGGTCCTTGCGGGGTTGCGCGACCGCTGGTTGCGTGCGGGATGACACGGCCCCCCGCGCAGGACGCGCACACCGGCACCGCGACGGAGGGACTGGACGCCCGCCTCGTCGTGGACCGCGGCGGCTTCCGTCTCGACGTGACGCTGACCGTCGCGCCGGGTGAGGTCGTCGCCCTGCTCGGCCCGAACGGCGCCGGCAAGACCACCGCGCTGCGCGCCCTGGCCGGCCTGACCCCGCTGACCGGCGGGCATCTGCGGCTCGAGGGTACGGAGCTGGACCGCACACCGCCGGAGGCCCGCCCGGTCGGCGTCGTCTTCCAGGACTACCTGCTCTTCCCGCACCTGACGGCCCTCGACAACGTGGCCTTCGGTCCCCGCTGCCAGGGCGCCACCAAGGCGGAGGCCCGTGCGCAGGCCGCCGAGTGGCTCGACCGCATGGGCCTCGGGGCGCACACCGGCGCCAAGCCGCGCAGGCTCTCGGGTGGCCAGGCCCAGCGCGTCGCCCTCGCCCGCGCCCTGGCGACCCGGCCCCGGCTGCTGCTCCTCGACGAGCCCCTGGCGGCCCTGGACGCCCGCACCCGCCTGGAGGTCCGCGCCCAGCTCCGGCGCCACCTGGCCGACTTCGAGGCGGTGGCCGTGCTCGTCACCCACGATCCGCTCGACGCCATGGTGCTGGCCGACCGTCTGGTGGTCGTGGAGCACGGCCGGGTCGTCCAGGAGGGCACCCCGGCCGACATCGCCCGTCACCCCCGTACGGACTACATCGCGCAGCTGGTCGGACTGAACCTCTACCGGGGCGAGGCCGACGGCCACACCGTCCGTCTCGCCGGCGGCCCGCCCGTCACCACCACGGAGGTCCTGTCGGGCCCGGTCTTCGTGGCGTTCCCGCCCGGCGCGGTGACCCTCCACCGCGAGAGGCCGACCGGCTCCAGCGCCCGCAACCTGTGGCGCTGCGAGGTGGCCGGTCTGGAGACCCACGGCGACCAGATCCGTGCCGACCTCACGGGTGAACTCCCCCTCGCCGCCGACCTCACGACGGTCGCCGCCGCCGAACTCGGCCTCCACCCGGGCGCGCGGGTCTGGGCCACGGTGAAGGCGGCGCAGACCCACGCCTACCCGGTCTGAGGCGTTCGACATCCGCACGGCTCAGGCCGCCGTCCCGACCGGCGCGCCCTCCGGGGCGACGGCCTCCCGCACGACGCGGCGGCGCCGGACCGGAAGGAGCGTCGGGTGGGCGACGCTCCAGGCCGCGCCCTTGCAGATGATCTCCTTGTAGAGCGCGGCGAGCCGGCCGGTCAGGGCCGCCGACACGGCGCGGTCGTCGGCGGTGACGTACTGGATCAGGCCGTCCCTGCGGCCCAGCGAGATGCACTGGTTGAAGTAGCGCACCGGCACGGTCGGGACCTTCCCGCCGGTCAACCGGGCCGCGATGGCGTCGGCGGCCTGCCAGGCGCCGGGGACGCCCGAGGCGCACGACATCCGCAGCGGCTTGTCCCCGGGGCCCATCGCCAGGGCCGCGTCGCCGATGGCGTACACGTCCGGGTGCGACACCGAGCGCATGGTCCGGTCGACGACGATCTGGCCGGTGCCGGAGACCTCCAGGGTGGTGGCCTGCGCGATCGGGTGGACGGCGAAGCCCGTGGTCCAGACGGTGACCGCGGCCGGGACGGTCGTGCCGTCGGCGGTGGTGATGTGACCGGCCTCGACGGCGGTGACGGCGGTGTGCTCGTGCACGGTGATGCCGAGCCGGTCGACGACCGTGCGCAGGTGCCCGGCGCCCTTCTCCGAGAGCCAGTCGCCGAGGCCGCCGCGGGCGGCGAGGGCGACGGCGAGGTCCGGGCGGGTCTCGGCGATCTCGGTCGCCGCCTCGATGCCGGTGAGACCGCCCCCGACCACGACCACGGATTCTCCGGCGGCCAGGCCGGCCAGGCGCTCGCGCAGCCGGAGCGCTCCGGGGCGGCTCGCGATCTCGTGGGCGTGCTCGGCGGTACCGGGCACCCCCTGGTCGTTCCAGCCGCTGCCGAGGGCGTACACGAGGGTGTCGTACTGCAGTTCCTCGTCCGTCGCCCCCTCGTCGGCGTAGGCGGAGACGGTGACGGTCCTGCGGTCGACGTCGACGGCGGTGACCTTCCCCTGCTTCAGGGTGACGCCGGTGCCCTGGAACATCTCGCTGAACGGCCGGGGCGCGAGGTCCTGGCCGAGCGCGAGCTGGTGCATCCGGACGCGCTCGACGAAGTCGGGCTCGGCGTTGACGACGGTGATGGCGACGTCTTCACGGTGCAGCCGCTTGGCGAGGCGCCCGGCGGCGGTGGCTCCGGTGTAGCCGGCTCCGAGGACGACGATGCGGTGCTGCATGGCGTAGCTCCTGTCATGACGGCTGTCTCCAGCGGATTCACCCCTTGAACCGGGGGGCCCGCCGTTTCCTGACAGGAATGCGATGTGATGCACGCCACATCACGCTCGGCCGTGTCAGAAGACCGTGAGCAGGGGGTCTCCGTGGTCGCCGGCGGCCCACAGCCGGGTCGCGCGTTCGAGCTTGTCGGGGTTGACCTGGTTGCGGAACGCGGCGATGCCGTCGTCGGCGACTTCCAGGCACATGACGCCGATGACCCGGCCGTCGAGAACCACCACGAGGGCGGGGTCGCCGTTGGCGGTCCAGGCGTAGACGTCGGGCGAGCCGCCGACCAGGGCGCGCTTGGCGGCGCTGGGCTTGAACAGGCCCCGCATGAACTTCGCGACCGCGAGGGCGCCCTCGAACGCCCTGGCCCGGGCCGGGACCTTCCCCCCGCCGTCGCCGACCGCGACGGCGTCGCCGGTGAGCAGTTGCACGAGCGGCTCGGTCCGGCCGCTGGCGGCGGCCGCGAGGAACTCGTCGATGACCCGCCGCGCTGCCGCCTCGTCGATCTCGGCGCGCGTGCGGGCCCTGCCGTCCGCGACGTGCTTCTTCGCGCGGTGGAAGATCTGCTGGCTGGCGGCCTCGGTGATGTCGAGGATCTCCGCGATCTCCCGGTGCGGGTAGTCGAAGGCCTCCCGCAGCACGTACACCGCCCGCTCGTTCGGCGAGAGGCGCTCCAGCAGGACGAGAACCGCGTACGAGACCGATTCACGCTGCTCTGCGGTGTCGGCGGGCCCGAGCATCCGGTCCCCGGCGAGCAGCGGCTCGGGCAGCCACTGGCCGACGTAGGTCTCGCGCCGCGCACGGGCCGAGGTGAGCTGGTTGAGGCACAGGTTGGTGAGCACCTTCGTCAGCCACGCCTCGGGGACGTCGATGCGGTCGGTGTCGGCGCCCTGCCAGCGCAGGAACGTCTCCTGCACGGCGTCCTCGGCCTCGCTCGCCGACCCGAGCAGCCGGTAGGCGACGGCCTCCAGGCGCGGCCTGAAGGCTTCGAACCGGTCCACGTCGTCCATGGTCATGACCATGCCCCGGATCCTAACGCCCCCGGGCGTCACCGCTTCCGAGACTCAGCCGGGGTTTCGGGGCGTCGGTGCGGCCCGTCTGGGGACGGCGGCTGCCCGCGCGGTACGGGGCCGGCCAGGTGGCGCCCGGGCCCGTGTAGCCCTGCTCGGCCGCTGCGTGCAGGGTCCAGTGGGGGTCGTAGAGGTGGGGGCGGGCGAGCGCGCAGAGATCGGTGCGGCCCGCCAGGATCAGGGAGTTGACATCGTCCCAGGAGGAGATCGCGCCGACCGCGATGACCGGGATGCCGGTGGTGTTGCGGATCCGGTCCGCGAACGGCGTCTGGTACGACCGCCCGAACTCCGGCCGCTCGTCCGCGACGACCTGCCCCGTCGACACGTCGATCGCGTCGGCGCCGTGCGCGGCGAAGGCCCGGGCGATCTCGACGGCGTCCTCGGCGGTCGTCCCGCCCTCGGCCCAGTCGGTGGCGGAGATGCGGACGGTCATGGGCCGCTCTCCCGGCCACACGTTGCGTACGGCGTCGAAGACCTCCAGCGGGAAGCGGAGCCGCTTCTCCAGGGAGCCGCCGTAGGCGTCGGTGCGCCGGTTGGTCAGCGGGGAGAGGAAGCCGGACAGGAGATAGCCGTGCGCGCAGTGCAGTTCGAGCAGGTCGAAGCCGGCCCGGGCGGCGCGGACCGCCGCTGCCGCGAACTGTTCGCGAATGTCGGTGAGTTGGGCACGGGAGAGCTCGCGCGGCGTCTGGCCGGCCTCCTTGTACGGAAGTGCCGAGGGGGCCACGAGCGGCCAGTTGCCCTCCTCCAGCGGCTCGTCCATGCCCTCCCACATCAGCTTCGTGGAGCCCTTGCGGCCGCTGTGGCCGAGCTGCACGCCGATCGCGGTGCCGGGGGCCCGCTCGTGCACGAAGTTCGTGATCCGCTTCCAGGCCTCGGCCTGCCGGCCGGTGTAGAGACCGGCGCAGCCGGGCGTGATCCGGCCCTGCTCGCTGACGCACACCATCTCGGTCATCACCAGCCCTGCCCCGCCCAGCGCCCGCGCGCCCAGGTGGACGAGGTGGAAGTCGCCGGGCACGCCGTCGACGGCCGAGTACATGTCCATCGGCGAGACGACGACCCGGTTGCGCAGGGTCAGGCCGCGCAGCCGGAACGGTGTGAACATCGGGGGCGTGCCGGGCGGGCAGCCGAACTCGCGCTCCACCGTCTGCGTGAAGCGCGCGTCGCGCAGCCGCAGATTGTCGTGCGTGACGCGGCGGCTGCGGGTGAGCAGGTTGAAGGCGAACTGGCGGGGCGGCTGGTCCAGGTACAGGCCGAGGTTCTCGAACCACTCCAGGCTGGCCCGGGCCGCGCGCTGTGTGGAGGCGACGACGGGGCGCCGCTCGGCCTCGTACGCAGTCAGGGCCTCGGGCAGCGAGTCCCGCTCCTCCAGGCAGGCGGCCAGGGCCAGCGCGTCCTCGACGGCGAGCTTGGTGCCGGAGCCGATGGAGAAGTGGGCGGTGTGCGCGGCGTCCCCGAGGAGGACGACGTTGCCGTGCGACCAGCGGTCGTTGACGACCGTGCGGAACGTCGTCCACGTGGAGTTGTTCGATGTCAGGGGGCGGCCGCGGAGGGCTTCCGCGAAGATCTTGGCGCAGCGCCCGATCGACTCGGCTTCGTCGAGTTCGTCGAACCCGGCCGCGTGCCAGACCTCTTCGCGCATCTCGATGATCACCGTCGACGCGTCGGGCGCGTAGGGGTAGCCGTGGAGTTGCATCACGCCGTGTTCGGTCTCGGCGATCTCGAAGCGGAAGGAGTCGAAGGGGAAGTCGGCCGCGAGCCAGATGTAGCGGCAGCGGTGGGCCGTCACCCGGGGCCGGAAGGTGCCGGCGTAGGTCTCGCGGGTGGCGCTGTGGACGCCGTCCGCGGCGATGACCAGGTCGTGGGTGTGCGGGAGGTCTTCCGGGGCCTCGGCGCGAAAGCGGAGGTCGACGCCGAGTTCGCGGCAGCGGGTGTGGAGGATGTCGAGCAGGCGCTTGCGGCCCAGGGCGGCGAATCCGTGGCCGCCCGAGGTGTGGCGTACACCGCGGTGGACGATGTCGATGTCGTCCCAGCGGGTGAAGTGCCGCTGGAGGGCGTCGTAGACCTGGGGGTCGGCGTGCTCTATGCCGCCGAGGGTTTCGTCGGAGAGGACCACGCCGAAGCCGAAGGTGTCGTCCGGGGCGTTGCGTTCCCAGACGGTGATCTCCCGTCGCGGATCCAGGCGTTTGAGGAGGGCGGCGGCGTAGAGGCCGCCGGGACCGCCGCCGATGATCGCCACGCGCAGGGGGTCGCCGGGCGGGGTGGGCGGGTGCGGGCGGTCTGTGGCCGGTCGCGCCCGCGTGGCGGCAGCCGCACCTTCGGCGCAGTCCCGCGTCCCCGGAGGCACCGCGCTCACCGTCCGCTCCATTTGGGAGGGCGCTTCTCCGTGAAGGCCGCGTGGAATTCCGCGTAGTCCTCTCCTGTCATCAGGAGGGCCTGGGTCGAGGCGTCCAGTTCGATCGAGGCCGCCAGGGGCATGTCCAGTTCGGACGTGAGCAGCGCCTTCGTCTGGGCGTGGGCCAGGGCCGGGCCCGATGCCAGGCGGTGGGCCAGCTGCTGGGACGTCTCGTCCGCCCGGCCCTCCTCCGTCAGTTCGCTGATCAGCCCGATGCGCTCCGCCTCGAGGGCCCGGACCGGGTCGCCCAGCATCAGCAGGCGGGTCGCGTGCCCCAGGCCGACGACCCGGGGCAGGAGGTAGGCCGCGCCCATGTCGCCGCCGGAGAGCCCGACGCGGGTGAAGAGGAAGGCGAAGCGAGCGGTGGGGTCGGCGACGCGGAAGTCAGCGGCCAGGGCGAGCACCGCTCCGGCTCCCGCGGCCACGCCGTGCAGTGACGCGATCACCGGGAACGGGCACTCGCGGATGGCGCGGACCACCTGGCCCGTCATCCGGTTGAAGTCGAGGAGCTGGGCGGTGTCCATGCCGAGGGTCGCGCCGATGATCTCGTCGACGTCGCCGCCGGAGCAGAAGCCGCGGCCCTCTCCGGCCAGCACCAGGGCCCGTACGGACCGCTCCCGGGACAGCTCCGCGAGCAGGTCGCGCAGGTCGGCGTAGGCGCCGAAGGTGAGCGCGTTGAGCTTCTCGGGACGGGCCAGCGTGACGGTCGCGACGCCGTCGGCGACGTCGACGCGCAGATGCTCCCAGCCGGCGGTGCGGGCGGCGGAGCCGGTGAAGGGACTCATGACGTGCGGCCTCCTCGGGCGGGCACTGCCTCACTGAGCTCTACCCCACGAAGCTATCACTCATCCGTGACTGTCGTCATGAGTGCGCGATAGACCGTCCGGGTAGGAGTTCGGTGTGGGACCGGATGTGGCCTGGGCCGGTCACATCCGTCACAGATCGTCCACACCCGCGTAACGGCAGGAGCAGCTGTGCGCGGCACCGCGTTCACCTGGGTAAGCCGTCGGCAAGGAGGCGACGGCGCCTCCGCCGGTGCCCCTCGGACTCCTCCGAAGAGCGGCGCCGTACCATTCCTCAGGTTGAAAGCAGGACGTCCTGCTCCATGAACGGACCCGCCGTGCACGAACTCCCCTCAGCTCCCGCCTCCTGGCGCATCGCGCTGCCGCACACCGCAGCGGCGGTGCCCGTGGCCCGCGCCCTGGTCCGTACGGCGCTGGCCGAGCTGGAGCACGCGGCGGACTGCGACACCGCGGAGCTGCTCACGGCGGAGCTGGTGGCCAACGCCGTGGAGCACACCACCGGCGAGACACCGATAGAGCTGGTCGTGGAGCTGATGCCGTCGGGCTGCCAGGTCGAGGTGCACGACACCGACCCGGCCCCGCCCGGCGACCTCACCCGTCCGGCCGGCGGCCCGCCCGACCCCTGGCAGGAGCACGGGCGCGGACTGCTGCTGATCCGCGCCCTGAGCTCCTCCTGTGGTCACCGGCCGACCGAGTCCGGCAAGGCGGTCTGGTTCAGGCTGTCTGCACTGCCGGCTCAGCGGCGGCGTCCGCCGGCGTGACCCGGGCGAGCCGGGAGTTGCGTCGGCCGTAGAGCAGGTACAGGGCGATCCCGGCCACGAGGAACGCCGCGAACTGGATCCAGGTCGTCGCGCCCGTCTCGTACATCAGGTACAGGCAGAAGCCGACGCCGAGCAGCGGGGTCACGGGGTACAGCGGGACCCGGAAGCTGCGGGCGAGGCCGGGCTCGCGGCGGCGCAGCGCGATGACCGCGATGTTCACGACGGCCATGGTGGCGAGGGTGCCGATGGTGCACAGGTTGACCACCGCGTCCAGCGGGGCGAAGGCCGCGGGGAGCGCGAAGACGACGGCCACGATCAGCGTGCCGGCGACCGGCGTGGAGGTCTTCGGCGACACCTTCTCGAAGACGCTCGGGATGAGCCCGTCGCGGGACATGGACATCAGGATCCGGGTCTGGCCGTACATCACGGCGAGCACGACCGAGGCGATGGCGACGACCGCGCCGAAAGCGATCACCGCGCCGCCGACGGTGGAGCCGGTGACCTGGTTGACGACGTAGGAGAGTGCCGCCGGACGGCCGCCGACCGCGTCACCGCCGATGGCGCCGATCGCGGCGAGCGCGACCGCGCAGTAGAGCACCGTCACCAGGCCGATGCAGACGAGGATCGCCACGGGGATGTCCCGGCGCGGGTTCTTCGCCTCCTCACCGGCGGTGGTGATCGCGTCGAAGCCGATGTACGAGAAGAAGGCGGCGGTCGTGCCCGCGCCGATGCCGGCGAGGCCCGTCGGCGAGAACGGGGTGAGGTTGCCGTCCTCGAAGGCGGTGAAGCCGATCACGAGGAACGCGACCAGGACGGCGAGCTTCAGCACGGCCATCGCGGCGGTGGCCCGGGCGCTCTCGCGCACTCCGCGGACCAGGAGCACGGCGGCCATCGCGATGACGATCACGGCCGGGAGGTTCACCACCCCGCCGTCGCCGGGTCCGGCCGACAGGGCCGCGGGCAGGTGCAGTCCGATGACGCTGTCGAGGAGCTCGTTGACGTACTGGCTCCAGCCGACCGCCACCGCGGACACCGACACGCCGTACTCCAGCAGCAGGCACCAGCCGACGAGGAAGGCCGTGCCCTCGCCGAGACCGGCGTAGGCGAAGGAGTACGAGGAGCCGGAGACGGGGATCGCGCCGCCCAGCTCGGCGAAGGCGAACGCGGTGAAGACGCAGGTGATCGCGGCGAGCAGGAAGGAGACGACGACGGCCGGGCCGGCCTGGGCGACCGAGTCGGACAGGCCGACGAAGATGCCGGTGCCGACGATCGCGCCGACGCCGAAGCAGATGAGCTGGAAGAGGCCCATCGTGCGCTTGAGGCCGTGGCCTTCACGGTCGGCGCCGGATTCCGCCACGAGAAGGGCGGGGGGCTTGATCCGGGGAGCGGGCATGCGGGTGGTGCTCGTTTCTGGTGGTGCGGCAGTGCGACGGGTTCGTCGCGCGGCGGCCGCGGAGAAGGGGTGGTTCCGGGCCGCCGGTCAGCATAAGGCCTGTTCAGGCGAGGGTTGCCACCAAGACCGCCTTGATGGTGTGCATCCGGTTCTCCGCCTCGTCGAAGACGACCGAGTGGCCCGACTCGAAGACCTCGTCGGAGACCTCCAGGTACTCCAGGCCGTGCGCCGCGTGGATCTCCTGGCCGACCTTGGTGCCGAGGTCGTGGAACGCGGGCAGGCAGTGGAGGAACTTCACGTCCGGGTTGCCGGTGGCGCGCAGCACGTCCATGGTCACGGCGTAGGGGGCGAGGGCGGTGATGCGCTCGGCCCAGACCTCCTTCGGCTCGCCCATGGAGACCCAGACGTCCGTGGCGACGAAGTCGGCGCCCCGGACGCCCTCGTCCACGGTCTCGGTGAGCGTGACGCGGGCACCGCTGGCCTCGGCGACCGCACGGGCCCGGTCGACGACCTCCTCGGCCGGCCAGTACTCCTTCGGCGCGACGAGCCGTACGTCCATGCCGAGCAGGGCGCCGGTGACCAGGTAGGAGTTGCCCATGTTGAAACGGGCGTCGCCCAGGTAGGCGAAGGCGACCCCGGTCAGCGGCTTGGCGCAGTGCTCGGTCATGGTCAGCACGTCGGCGAGCATCTGGGTGGGGTGCCAGTCGTCGGTGAGCCCGTTGTAGACGGGGACACCGGCGTGCGCCGCCATCTCCTCCACCTTCCGCTGGCTGTCGCCCCGGTACTCGATCGCGTCGTACATCCGGCCCAGCACCCGCGCGGTGTCCTTGACCGACTCCTTGTGCCCGATCTGGGAGCCGGAGGGGTCGAGGTACGTGGTCGAGGCGCCCTGGTCGGCGGCCGCGACCTCGAACGCGCAGCGGGTGCGGGTGGACGTCTTCTCGAAGATCAGCGCGATGTTGCGGCCCCGGAGGTACTGGGTCTCGGTCCCGGCCTTCTTGGCGGCCTTCAGCTCGGCGGCCAGCTCGACCAGAGCACGGAACTCCTCCGCGGTGAAGTCCAGCTCCTTGAGGAGGTGGCGGCCGGCGAGGGCGGTCGGGACAGTCGCCATGGGGGCGCTCCAGGGATACGGGGACACAGACTTCTGGAATACTATACGAAGCTCAGCATGTCTATACGGAGACCTCCCGCGGGCCCGCCTACACGGGCTCCCGTTCGACCGGGCAGCTCATGCACCGCGGCCCGCCCCTCCCCCGGCCCAGCTCGCTGCCCGGGATCTCTATCACCTCGATGCCCTGTTTGCGCAGGTGGGTGTTGGTGGTGGCGTTCCGCTCGTAGGCGACCACGACGCCGGGCTCGACGGCCAGGACGTTGCAGCCGTCGTCCCACTGCTCGCGTTCGGCCGCGTGCACGTCCTGGGTGGCGGTCAGCACACGGATCTCGTTCAGGCCGAGCGCGGCGGCGATCGCACGGTGCATGTGCTCCGGCGGATGGTCGGTGACCTTCAGTTCCTTCTCGCCGACGCCCGGTTCGATGGTGTACGAGCGGAGCATGCCGAGGCCCGCGTACTGGGTGAAGGTGTCGCCGTCGACCATCGTCATCACGGTGTCGAGGTGCATGAAGGCACGCCGTTTGGGCATGTCGAGGGCCACGATCGTCTCGGCGGACCCGGCGGCGAACAGCTTGTGCGCAAGCATCTCCACGGCCTGCGGGGTGGTGCGCTCGCTCATGCCGATGAGCACCGCCCCGTTGCCGATGACCAGCACGTCACCGCCCTCGATGGTGGACGGATAGTCGGCCTGCCCCTCCGACCACACCTGGAACGACTCGTCCCGGAAGAGCGGGTGGTGCCGGTAGATGGCCTCGAAGTGCACGGTCTCGCGCTGCCGGGCGGGCCAGCGCATGGCGTTGATGGACACGCCGTCGTAGATCCAGGCGGAGGTGTCGCGGGTGAAGAGGTGGTTGGGCAGCGGGCCGAGCAGGAAGTCGTCCAGTTCCATGACGTGGAAGCGCACGGAGGTCGGCTCCGGGTGCACGTCGAGGAACTCGCGTTTCGTCATGCCGCCGATCAGGACCTCGGCCAGGTCCCGCGCGGGCAGGTTCTCGAAGGCGGCTCTGAGCGGATCGGTGGCCAGCGGGCCGTACTCCTTCTCGTCGAAGACCCGCTCCAGGACGAGGGATCTGGCCGCCGGAACCTCGAGCGTCTCGGCCAGCAGGTCACCGAAGAGGTGGACGGCGACGCCCCGGTCGCGCAGCACGTCGGCGAACCCGTCGTGCTCGGCGCGGGCCCTGCGCACCCACAGCACGTCGTCGAAGAGCAGCGAGGTCTTGTTGCTGGGGGTGAGCCTTTTGAGCTCGAGATCGGGCCGGTGCAGGATGACGCGGCGCAGCCGCCCGGCCTCGGAGTGGACGTGGTATGCCATGCCTCCATCCTGACCACCGGAGGGCGTATTGACGCGCTCCTCGGCCGTTTTCCGTGACCACCGGCTCTCGTCGCGCCGGCGACGGACGCGACGGGGCCGGGCTCACACGCGCGGCGACGGCTCCAGCAGGTCCTCCGGCCGCGCCAGCATCCGGCGTGCGGCCCGCCCCGGTTCGATGATCGTCCGGGCGACGATCCAGCCCGCGAGCGCGTGCGGTTCGGCCGGGGCGTCGGCCAGGACGTCGGCGTACCGGGCGAGCGCGGCGTCCGCGTCCCCCGCGGCGAGGTGCTCGTCGGCGGTGCGCGGGGCGGCGGGACGGGTGGCGAAGGCATGGGTGCGCACGTCCGGCCAGGAGGTCCGGTCGCGGCGGAAGCGGAGCTCCGCCGGCCCGGCGGCCCGGGCGGGCACGACGTTGCGCAGCCGCCATTCGGTGCGGTGCAGGGCGGCGGCGGTGCGGGCGCGGCCGAGGGCGGTGGACGGGACCGGCTCGCGCAGCCAGCCGTCGAGGGTCCGGGCGAGCCCCCTCACGAGGACCCGGCCCTGCGCGGTGAGACGGCTCTCCGCCAGCAGCGTGCGCACGACCAGCCGGCTCTGCAGGCGGCGCAGCGCGAAGTGGTAGCCGGCCAGGTCGGCCGCCCGGGCATCCCGCGCTTCGGCCAGGCGGTCCCGCCAGAACCCGGCGACGCCGGTGAACGCGTACGCCCCGTGCAGCAGCCCGGTGAGATGGCGCGGGTCCGGACGCCAGGGGGCGTAGTAGCGCTCCTTGCGGTCGTCGTCGAGCAGCGGGAAGAGGTGCAGAAGGGCGGCCAGCTTGCTGTGCTGGAACTCGTGCACCAGCGTCTCGGCGAGCGCCGTGCCGCACGACGGGCGGGCGATCACCATGGCCCCGAAGGAGTCACCGCTGGAGGCGGACACCGACACGGTGGGCGGGGCGGGCGGCAGCGTGCCGGTACGCCCCCAGGGCACCACGGCCCGGATCTCCCGGACGTCGAACCGGCCGGGCCCGTCACCGCCCGGAACGGCGAGCAGCGCCGCGGCCTCCTCGAACAGCCGCTGCCAGGTCTGGGCTTCGTCGGGGTCGAGCCGTGCGGGCGGGAGGGGATCGTCCAAGTCGCGGTAGGGGTCCAGGTCTTCGAGGGGGATGCCGACCGGGCCGTCGGGGGTGTGATGGGTGAGGGTGCGCAGCGGCAGCCAGGCGGGGGTTTCCTCCGGTGGTGCCGACAGCGGCCGCGTCGCCGGGCGGACCGTCGAGGCCACGGGGGCGCCCGCGCGGCCGGGCCCGGACAGCAGCAGCTCGCCCTCCCCCGTACGAGCCCGGCCGACCGTGAGTCCCTCCTCCGCCGCGGCGAGTCGGGCCAGACCCAGGCCCGGCAGCGGCAGCGCGCCGTCGGTGAGGGGCACCCGGAGGTCGGCCCGCGTACCGGCACGCAGGGACGCGGCGACGGCCAGGGCGCACAGATGCCCGGCCTCGGCCCACAGCGGCGGGCCCGACGCGGTGCCGTGCAGCCGGCGCAGGAGATGGGCGATCCAGCCGCCCGTCGCCGGGGCGAGCAGCAGCCGGTCGACCGGGCCGGGCGCCGCCGCGGCGGCCTCTTTCAGGACGCCCCAGGCCTCGGCGGCGGAGCTCAACGGCGTGCTCAGCGCGTCGAGCCGGTCCAGCAGGGTCCGCAGGAGCAGCAGTCGCCGTGCCCGCTCGGCCCGTTCGAGGAAGGCGACGGCCTCCGCGGAGCCGCCCCCCGCCGCCAGTTCCGCCAGGATGCGCTCGGGCATGCGGAACGGGGCGTGGCGCGGCTCGCTGGGCATGCGGGACCTCCGGTCGCGGGTGCGGGGGTGGGCCCCGGCGCAGCGTCGAGGCCACGGGCGGGCCGCCTGCCGGGGGCTGGAGACCTATTCGGCCCGGGCGCTCCCCTCGCTGCCCCCTCTGATGCTGCCGCGTGCCCGCAGGACCTCACCGAGGAGACGGGCGGAGTCAGGGAGAGGGGCGAGACCGTCCACCGCGGTCAGGGGCAGCTCCGTCAGGTCGGCGAGATCCGACTCCCACACGGCGGTACCAGCAGCCGCGGCCGGCTCGCGGACGGCGACTTCGGCGTGGCACAGAGCGGGCTGCTGGTCCAAGATGCTCCCCCTTCTCGCACGGTGGCACGCGATGCCCCGTGCCCGTTCTTTTCCATCATGGCCATTCCTGCCCGGGTCGAAAACCGTACGATCACGCCACCCGATCATTTCCGATCGCCCGGGCGTCGCGCCGACGCCGCGAACTCGGTCAGTGCCGCGCCCAGTTCACCCCTCAGTTCCGGTGTGTCGTCGAGGGAGACCACGGCGTCGAACAACTCCCACAGCACCTCCGGCCGGCGCCGGGCCATACCGTTGAGGATGCTGACGACATCGGTGCGCGCCTTGCTGTGGCGGGCCAGCGTGGCTGTGACACGGGGGTCCAACGAGGCGATGAGCGCCTGCCGTTCGGCGGGGTCCTGCATCAGGGGGTAGGCGAGGAGAGCGTTCACGGCCCGCTGCAGCGGTGGGACCGGCCGCCCCTCGGGGCCCCGCTCCGCCGGAGCCACGATCTCGGTGCGCTCCGGGCTGCGCAGCCGAATCTCCGGATACTGCAGAGTACGTCCCGCTTCCCTGAGGGCCGCGATACGTGCCCGCACGGCCGGAAACAGTCCCTCCGGATCGGGTGGTGCGGGAAGGACGGCGGCCCGGTCGGCCAGCAGCCCGAGCAGGATCTCGGAGAACAGACCCGTCCCGCGCTCGGGGTCGTTGGCGGCGGCCCGCCCGCGCCCGGCGGCCTGCAGCAGCGTCTGCCGGTGGGCGTGGTTGCGCCGCCCCACCGGCAGGGCGGCCGGCGGCAGTGGTTCCCGGAAGGCGAGCTCTTCCTCGAAGGTCTCGCAGGCGTCCACGATCCACAACTGTTCCCCGAAGGCCGGTACGGCGTCCCCCGCGAACCGGTCGAGCGCGCTGTCCAGGTCGATGCCCAGCTTGTCGGCGGTGCTGGCGTCGGAGCAGAACAACCGCAGGTGCCCGGCCCGGTCGAGCACTCCGTGCCCGCCCCACCAGACCCACAGGACGTCGCCCTGCTCCAGGGGCAGTTCCCGGACGAGGACGCGGCGCAGGGTGGCGTGGTCGGCGGGCCGATGGGCGACCCCGGGGGCGTAGGACGGCAGGGGGGCGAGGTGGAGCCGCAGTCGCTCCTCCGGCACCCCGGCTTCGCGCAGCAGCCGGTGGAAGGCGACCGCGTCGCGGGCCGGACCGGGCAGGTTCCAGCCGGGTCCGGCGTCGTAGCGCTCGATGCCGACGATCAGCGCGTGCACACGGGCGGGGTTCACGGCAGCCGGTCCACGATGTGCCGGTACACCTCGGGGTTGGTCCAGTAGGCGCTGTGGGAGGCCGGGAAGGGCTGGCGGCTGTCCACCCGGACGTCCGTGACGCGGCCCGGGAACAGGCCCGCGCCGAGGTAGGAGAGCAGGTCGCGCGGGTCGTAGAGGTTCAGCCAGTCGGGCATGTGCGGCGGGAGCGGCGACGGGTGTTCGAGGGAGGGCAGGGATCCGGACTCGTAGAGGAAGGGACCCTGGGAGCCCACCGTCACCAGGAGCCGGACCTGGGGCAGCGGGGTGGAGATCAGGGTGTCCAGGGCGATGATGCCGCCCAGACTGTGGCCGACGACGGTGACGGGCGGTTCCAGGCCCTCGACCAGCTCGCTCAGGTCGGCGCGGACCGCCTCGCCGCGACTGAGGTAGCGCAGGATGTCGGCCGCGGCCGGATGAGCGGCCTCGGTGAGGGCGCGCCGGCGGCGCACGACGGCACGGGATGCCATCGGGCCCGCCACCCGCAGCACCAGGGAGCGCACTCCGCGTTCCGTGCCCCGGGGTGCTGCACCGAGTGCCACGGCCAGCCGCTCGGCGACGGTGTCACGGCTGTCGCCGACCGGTACGAGGGGGGCGTCCGAGTCCAGGGCGTCCGCGATCACCCGGGCGGTCAGGCCGCGGGCAACGAGGTGCGCGAGGTCGTCGGGGGTGAGAGCAGCCGCGGCCGGTGCGAGAAGGGAGTGGGCGGCGAGGTCGGTGGCGGCGCGGGTGAGGCCGGGCCCCAACTCCGCTGCGGGTTCGTCCCCTCTCGCCGCGAGGGCCGCCAGCCGTGCGCGTATCGCCTGGTCCGGGGGCAGGGATCCGGGTGCTCGCTCGGCGGCCCGCGGAGCGCCGGCCGCCGCGAGGGCGAGTTCTGCGTACGGGTCGGTGTAGAGGGCGGCCCAGACGGCGGCCGTCTCCTCCTCGGGGTCCGGTCCGGCCGGGCCCCGGGACGCGCCGCCCGGCGCGGCGGGAAGACTGGCGCCACCCGCCGCGAGCGTGGCGCCGTGCGTGTCGCCCCAGTAGTACGGCACGATGCGGAGTTCCCCGCGCAGGGCGGTCAGTCCGGCCGCCACGCGCCCCGCAAGCTTCGAGAAGCCTGGTTCGCGCACCCCTGTCCCATGGATGAAGACGACCGTCGCCATGTGCCCCCCGTGACACCGGTGCAGTGTTGTGTACGGCTTCCGATGTGCCGTCAAGTCACCCCTATCATAGGGAGGTTGGGGCCGCGCAGAGGTGTGGCGACCCGTCCGCGGCCGCGGTGCAGGCCACGACAACTGGACACGGGGGGACGCTGTGAGCCCTGAAACGGTGGTCACGCATTTCCTGTTCGCCTCCGCCCTGATCCTGGCGGTCGGCCATGGCGCCGGCTGGCTGGCCCAGCGGCTGAAGCAGCCGTACATCGTGGGGCAGCTGGCAGCGGGCATCGCCCTCGGCCCCTCGCTGCTCGGCAGCACGGCGCCGGACGCCTACACCGTGCTGTTCCCCCGGGAGATCAGTACCGCGCTGACCGGGCTCGCGCAGTTCGCCCTGGTGGTCTTCCTGTTCGCGGTGGGGTACGAGCTGGATCTGACGATCCTGGGCGACCGGGCGCGCACGGTGGTGACGGTGGCCGTGGCGTCGTTCGTGGTGCCGATGGCGGTGGGCAGCGGCTGTGCGCTGCTGTTCCAGCAGCAGTTGCGCGAACTGGACATGCCCGAGCTGACGGTCGGCATGGTCCTGTTCGCCGGGGTCGCCCTGTCGATAACGGCCGTACCCGTGCTGACGGCCATCGTGCGGGAGAACAACCTGGCCGACACGGTGCCGGGGATCCTCGCGGTGTCCGCGGCCGGGCTGCTCGATGTGATCGGGTGGACGGTGCTGGCCGGGACGATGCTGGACAGCGACACCGGTGAGCACGCCCTGGGCTGGCAGGGGCGGGCGCTCGTCGCGGCAGGATTCGTGGTGCTGATGCTGCTGGCGGCCCGGCCGGTGCTGCGCCGGCTGCTGTGGCGCACCCGGATGGAGCCCTCCCTGCGGCTGGCCCTGCTCATCGGCTTCGCCTGCGCCTCGGCGTCCGTGACACAGTTCCTCGGGCTGCACGCCATCTGCGGTGCGCTCCTCGCCGGCATCGTCTGCCCGCGTGAGGACGACGGCACCCTCGACCCGGATCTGCTGACGCCGCTGCACGTCGTCAGCTCACTGCTGGTGCCGTACTTCTTCGTCTTCTCGGGGCAGTCCGTCACGCTGAACAACATGAACACCACCGGGTGGCTCACCCTGCTGGTGGTGACGGTGCTGGCGGTCCTCACGAAGGTCGGCAGCGGCACGGTGGCGGCCCGGCTGGGCGGGCTGGACCGGGACGACTCACGCACGGTCGGCGTCCTGCTCAGCGCTCGCGGGCTGACGGAACTGATCGCGCTCAACGCGGGTTTCCAGGCGGGCCTGCTGAGCAAGCCGCTCTACACGGTGCTGGTCTTCATGGCCCTGGCCACAACACTGCTCACCCAGCCCCTGCTGCACCTGGTCCGCCACCTTTCGGATGACGGGCCGACCCGCGCCCCGGGACGCGCCGAAGCGGCCCCCGCGCACAGCCCTAGCCCGGCTGACGGCGCCCCCACCACGCCGGTGGTGGACGCGGGCTGACCGGTCCGGGGTGGCGCGAGCGCCACCCCGGCGAAAACGCCCGCTACAGCGGCATCGGCGCCATGTCGCACTCGATCCGACGGCGCTGGCGGGCCGCGAGCAGCCACGGGTGGTCGGCTCGCACCACGCGGGCGAACCCGTCCGTCGCCTTGCGCTGGAGCTCGTCGGCCTCCGCTCCGCGTCCCAGACCCCGCAGGTCGAGACCGAGGTTCGCCGTGCAGGACAACGTCAGCGGGTGCTCCTCGCCCGCGACCTCGGCGAGCAGCGCCAGATTGGCCTGATCGATCTCGTGCGCCCGTTCGAAGTCGACACGCGCATAGGCCGTGTTGGCCTGCCCGATGGCCACCGTCAGGGTGGTGACGTGCCGGGATCCCACCTGTCCGGCCAGCCGGCTCGCGGCGTCGTCCTCCAGCTCCTGGGCCTGCTCCAGGGCGTCCTGCGCGCGCAGCGTGGCGGCCAGATTCGCCTTGGTCAGCAAGGTGTACGCGTGGTCCGGACCGAGCCGCTGCTCGAACCGGCGCAGCGTCACCTCCGCCAGCTGGCGGGAGCTGTCGAGATCACCGGCCAGCCGCTGGTCGACGGACACGTTGGTGGCCGACGACATGGCGTCGAAGTGGTCCGGACCGTAGCGGGCGATGAAGCGCCGCAGGGTCTCCTCCGCGAGTTTGGCCGCCTCCGCGTGTGCCCCGTCACGGCGCCGGCAGACCGCGAGGTTTCTGGCGACACGCAGGGTCAGCGGGTGCTCCTCGCCGAGTTCGCTGCGCGCCCTGCGGTACGCGTCCTCCTGGAAGTCACGGGCCCCGGGGTAGTCACCGCTCTCGCGCATGTCGATGGAGAGCGCGTTGAGGGTGTTGAGCGTGAAGAAGCTGGCCGGGCCGAACAGCAGCTCACGCTGCTGGGCGTTCTCCTGGTCGAGCGGCAGCGCCTCCTTGAACCGGCCGCACAGCCGCAGGGCCACGCCCCAGGCGTGGGTGGCGCGCAGTGTCATCGGATCGTCCGGCCCGAACAGGGACCGGGCCAGCTCGGTGGCCTCCTGCGTCAGGGCCCGGGCTTCCTCGAACCGGCCCTGGTAGCCGTGGGCGTCGGCCATCTCGCACAGCGAGTCGATCAGGTTCTCCGGGTCGACCTCGGTCCTGCGAGAGATCTCCAGGGCCTTCTCGGTGAGCGGGATGGACTCGGGGACCTCGCCGATCTGCCGCAGCAGGAACCCGAGGCTCTTCATCATCCGCAGGACGTTGACGTCCTCCTCGCCCGACGCCGCGATCCAGGCGCTCCAGGCCTGGCGGGCGAAGTCGGCGGCGCCCACGTGGTCTCCCCAGTAGTAGAGGAACCACACGGTGTCGAAGACCAGCTCCCGCACATAGGTGTCGGTGCTGCTCACGGCCTGGGAGGTGAGCACGTGCGGCAACAGCGCCTGGTAGGCGCGCCATTCCAGCGACGAGCCGTAGGGGCCCGGCTTGGCGGCCGAGAGGAGCTGATGCGCGGCGTCCCGCATCCGCTCCCGTTCCTCGGCACTCAGCTTGGCCAGGAGCACGGTCTGGAGCAGACGGTGCATCTGGAGGGTGTCGGACCGTGGGTCGACCTTGACCAGGGAGAACTGGCTGAGGTCACGGACGGCGCGGTTCAGTTTGATCGACTCGCGCAGCAGGGGGTCGACCTCGGGCGTGACGTTGACGCCGCGGCTGCCGCGCAGCATCGCCCGGGGAATGGGCTCGGGCGCCATGCTGGCGCAGATGTCGAGCAGTTGCCGCGCGCCCGGGTTGTTCTCCTTGATCCGCTCCAGCGAGATGTCCCAGGCGGCCGCGACGGAGACCGGGTAGTCGGGAGCCGGGTCGAGTTCGAGGATCTCGGGGCTGCGTTCCGCGAGCAGTTCGAGGTACTCGTCGACCTGCATGCCCGTGACCGCTCGCCACGCTCCCGCCTGCTCCACCGCGAGCGGCAGGTCGCCCAGCGCCTCCGCGAGCCGGTCGGCGTCCTCGACGGACAGGTCGGGAGACCGCTTCTGGAGGAGTTCGACCGATTCCTCGCGCTCGAACACGTTGACGGGCAATGACGTGGCCACCCTCTCCCACGCACGGTTGCGGGAGGTGACGATGACCTTGCCCGGGCCGTTGGTCGGGAAGAACCGGCGGACCGCCTCGACGTCTTCGGCGTTGTCGAAGACCAGCAGCCAGTTGTCGTAGGGCGCCCCGGTGCGCAGGGCCTCCAGCACGGCCGGCACGGCGGTGTTGGCGGCGGGGGCGCCGAGGTCCTGCCCCGTGGGAGCCACGCCCAGCTGCGCCGCCAGCTGGGCCAGTGCGGCGAGGATGAGGCTCTCGCGCTCGGCGGGGATCCAGCAGATCACCCGGTAGTCGTGCTGGTGGGTGTAGACGTACTCCAGTGCCAGCTGTGACTTGCCGACGCCGCCGAGCCCGTGCAGGGCGTTGGGCAGCACCGCCGCCGTGTCCTGCGCCCCGAGCTGCTCCTCCACGGCACTCAGCAGCGCCTGCCGGCCGACGAACGAGGTGTTCCGCAGGGGAACGTTCACCAGGAGGGCGGGCGCTGACGAGGTCGTCATGGTGCTCGGCATGGGGGGCTCAGCCTCCGGGGGTTCTTGAGGGGTGACGTCGGATACCAGGGGTGGCACGGGGGGTTCTCCAGGTTCGTTGGGGTCGTTCGACGGTGGCAGACTTCCCGATCCGTCGGACAATCCCCCACGATCCGCGTGGTTCACCTCAGAGAGTGCAGTCTCGGACATTCCCGGACTCACTCGTTCGGTGGCACCGGGCCCGCGGGCCCGGGTCGGTCCGGGCTCGATCCGGCGGGCCCGCTCGGAGTACGGCCCGGAGAGCGCGCGCATCACGGCCAGCTCGCTGCGCACCCAGCCCCGCTCGGCCGCGTCCGGCAGCGTCGCCCCCATCGGGTCGCGCAGTGCGGCGCGCAGCGCGACGCCCCGGGCGCCCGCGGCGGGAAGCTCGCCCACCACGCTGACGGTGTGGGCGAGTTGACTGCGGGTGGTGGTGGCGAGCAGTTCCTCACGGACCCCGTCGGCGAACTCGGGGCGCCCCTCGCCGTCGCTGTCCCAGTCGATCAGCCCGCCCATCAGGATCTCGGCGAGGTGGTCCGGACCGGTCTCCGGCATGGTGCGCCGTCGCAGCTGCTCCACGAGGTCGAAGTCGAAAGGGATCGCGGCCAGTTGGGTGGCCAGCCGCCGGGCCGCCGGGGTGGCGAGCGTGAAGAAGCGACGCACGGCGGCCTTGGCGGCGCGAGGGAAGCGCGGGGCCCGCAGTCCGGGCGCGGGCGAGCCCTTGGTGAGGGTGCCGGCCAGGACGACCGGCAGGGCGCGGCGCACACCGCGCTCCCCCGTGACGAGATCGGCCCAGGCGGTGAGGGAGCCGGGCTTCAGGGAGAGCACCGGCACCGGCACGAAGCCGTCACCCGCGTCGGGCAGCGGTCGCAGGGGGTCGGGGCCACCGGGCGGCGCCCAGTGTTCGAGTCCGTCGTTGGCGACGCCGAATCCGCCCGCTTCCAGAACGGCCGGGTGGGGGTAGAGCGAGGTGCGGTGGCGCAGATGCGGCGGCAGGAGGTGCACCAGGGCCGTGGGGCCGGCGTGGGCGAGCCGGCCGAGCAGGTCGTCGGCGGCGGGCGCGGCCCAGCCGTGGGCGAGTCCGTCGGTGACGACGAGGAAGAGGCGGTCGCCGCGTCCGTCGAGCAGTTCGGCCGGGTCGGCGGCGGCCCGGCCGGTGGTCCAGCGCAGGGTGGCGGTCCCGGTGCGCGGCAGATGCAAGCGAACCGTGCGGACGGCCCGGAAGGCGCCGCTTTGCTCGGCGGCCTGGGCGAGACGGGCGGTGGACTCCTCCCAGATGCGCAGGGTCGGCGCGTCGTCGACGAGGACGACCAGATCGAAGGCGGCCGTCCGGGCGGGCCTCAGGAAGGGCATCCACATGCCGTCGACGACCCCCTGCTCGGCGGTGGTCTCCTCGTCGAGCTCCAGCGCTTCGCGGGAGGGCACGCGCCGGGCCAGCTGGTGCAGGGCGCGGGCGAACAGGGCGGTGGTACGCCCCGGGGCCTGCCCGGTTCGGTCGTCGGCGGGCAGCAGCGGCTGTCCGAGGCGCAGGGTGAAACGGCCCTCGGCGTCGGGTAACAGGCGGGCCTCACCGGCCGGTTCTGCGGGCAGGGCGGGATGGGCGGCCCGTGTCTGCGGGCGGTCGCCGGGTTCGTCCGAGGGAGCCGGGGCGGCGGGGACGACGGGCGTCTGCGGGGGGCGTACGGCGTCGGGGTCCGGGCCGGCGGGGCCGGGCCCGGCGGTCGGGGGCGGGTCCGGTCGGCCCGCGCGGTCCGGGTCCTCCGCTTCCCGGGGAGGTACCGGAGGCGAGGCCGGGGGTGTCTCACGGCCCGGCAGGAGCTCCGGGCCGGAGGGGGCGGGTCCGCCGTGACGGTTCCAGTACGCGGCGAGCCAGACCGCGTCGGCGATGTCCTGCCAGCGCGGGGCGGGCGTCTCCGGGGCGTCCGGGACCGTCGCTCCGTGCTCTGCCGCCTGGTCGGCGGACTCGGGGAACGCCGAAGGGGGCGACGACCCCGAAACGGGAAATCCGTCGCCGAGCCCGGATGCGTGCTCCCTGGGATAGCCCTTCATTCAGCGGCCCTTCGCGAGGTCGCGCAGGAGCATTTCCACGAGCTTACGCCCGTCACCATCCGCCTGGAAACCACCCGTGGTAGTCATATGGACAGCGCTGAGTAGCTGGTCCAGGGAGTGGGTTCCGCCGGACTGGACCCGCTGGACGAACAGGTCGACCAGGTCTTCCGTGCCCTGCGGACGGCTTCCGAGGTGCCCTTCGACCATGGCCAGGAGCTGCTCCCGGGTGGGGGTGCGCATCTCCAGCGGCAGACAGCGCCGGCGGAAGGCCGCGGGAAATTCCCGTTCCCCGTTGCTGGTGATCACCACGACCGGGAACTCCCGGCACTCGACCCGCCCGTCGCCGACATCGGCGCGGCCCCCGGGGTCACTGGTGTGGACGCTCGCGGTGTCCGCGGCGTCGCGCACCAGCTCGGGGACGTCATAGCTTCCGTTCTCCAGGACGTGCAACAGGTCGTTCGGCAGGTCGATGTCGCTCTTGTCGAGCTCGTCGACGAGAAGCACCCGGGGACGATCGTAGGGCAGCAGCGCGGTCCCCAGGGGGCCCAGCGTGATGAAGTCACCTAGAACCGGGGGAAGTTGACGAGGTTTTTGAGGAAGCGCCGTGTTGACGTCCGCGGCTGCGCCGGCATCGCCGGGATCCGGCTCCCACGCCGCCGCGTGCCGCAGTCCGGCCCGCCATGCGGCGATGGCCTGGGCCCGGCCCATGGCGTCGTGGGCGTAGAGGCCGTCGCGCAGGGTGGTGCGGCTGACGATGTTCCACTCCAGGACCCGGCCGAGGTCCAGCTCACGGGAGATGAGGTAGGCGAGGGTCGACTTGCCGACGCCGGGCGGGCCGGTGATCAGCAGGGGCCGGCGCAGCAGCAGGGCCGCGTTGACGATGTCGATCTCCTCCTCGCCCAGCTGCGGGGTGACGTCACCCGGACCCATCCGGCGCAGCGCCGCCTGCGGGTCGGCCGGCGGGACGGGCCGGGGCGGGCCGCCGCGGAAGCGGCGCCAGGGCGGCGGCGCGGGCAGGGCGGGTGGTTCGGCGGGGGCGCTGCCCGTGCCGTGGAAGACCCGCCAGCCGTTCGGGGCCGTCTGCTCCTGCGCGCTCATGCCGGTGCCTCCTCGCTGGCGAGATCGCCTGGGTCGGTGGGCTGAAAGTCGACGGGACGCGTCGGATCGTCCCATAGAAAACCGATATGTCTCCCGAGGAGCTCTCCGGGCCCCCTGCCCTCGCTCTCGGCGTTCCTGCGCAGGAGGTGGACGGCCACCGGGATCCTCGCCGGGGTGGGTGCCGCGGCGAACAGGGCGGTCACCACCTCGCGGCGCTCTTCGCGGAAGACACCTCTGCGGTCCCAGATCGCGATCCCTATCCCCTCGGCGATGGCGGCCTTGAGGGCCTCGAGTGCCAGGACGTCGGTGGGGGCGTCGAGCACCACCGCCGTATGCCGTGATTCCCCGGCGAGGCCGGACTGCCACGCGCCGAGCCGGCCGCCGTCCGGTGCGCGCCAGCCGTGCACCAGGACGCCGTCCTCGCGCAGGGTTCGCCAGCGTTCCCGCCACTGGTCCCGCACGAGCGCGTCGTCCGTGCGCATCCGCTCCAGACTGCGGAGGTGCACGCCGTACTTCAGGCTGAGCGGGAGCGGCTGCCCGTCGCCGATCCGGAAGGTCAGACCCGCCACATCGTGGTTGAGGAGGTCGTACGGGAGGACGAACTCGATGTACGGCGGTGGCTGCCGGCGTCCACTCGGGTCGGGGTCGCGGGGCGCCGACCAGAGGCGGGCGCCCTGCCGTAACGCGCGCTGGACCGCCGTGCCCAGTTCGTCGAGGGTGGTCGTGGCGGGTTCACCGGGCTGCGGGTTCCACTGCCCCGGGACGGTGTTGAGCCAGGGGCGGACGACGATCTCGCCGGTGCCGTCCCGGGTCGGTTCGACGGCGACGACCAGACAGCGCGGGATGTCCGGATCGCTCGTCACCGCGTCGCGCGCCCGTCGGCGTTCCTCCATCGCCCCGGTCAGCCCGGCGCGCCGGGCCCAGTTCTCGGCCCAGCCGGCGAGCGCGGTGCGGTGCGCGGGGGTGGCGGCGAGCCGGGCGGCGTGATCGACCAGGAGGACGGCCGGGGGCAGCCCGTCCGGCTGGACGTTCCAGTCGAGGACGTGGGCGAGGAGTTGTTCCGGGGTGAGTCCGGTGGGCAGGTCGAGTCCGTTGAGCTCCTCGACGAGGGCGTCGCGCAACCGGGCCGCGGGCAGGTCCCCCTGGGCGAGGAGGGCGCGGGCGCCGGTCTCGTCGTCACGGGTGAGGGGGCCTCGCAGGGCGGGGGGTGGGGCGGGCGCGAGCCACTGGGCGAGCAGCTGGTCGAGCTCGTCGCCCGCCAGGTCACCTTCGAGGATCCGCACGACCTCGACCAGTACGCGCTCGCCACCGGGCATGTTCAGCGCGGCGCGCACCAGCAGCACCACGTCCTCGCGCAACTTGACGCCACGCAGGTCGATCTGACGCCCCAGCAGGTCTCCGAGGACGACGCCGAAGTGCAGCCGCCCCTGCGCGTCCTCCATGCAGCCGAGGCCGCACAGGGCGTTGGTCAGCCCCAGCAGCAGCCGTAAACCGTCCGCACGCCCGGACCCGCCCTCGGGTTCGCCGAACCCCGCGTGTGTCTCCACCGACTTTCCCCCTGAGCCGGTACACCTGCCTGACCGACCAGCGAAGTTAGCACGGCAACCAACGGTTAACCAGGGACGAATGGGAACGGAAGGGCGACGTCCGGCCAGGAGCGTCCCAGGCGGGACAAGCCTGGCCGGAATCGTGTGGCCTCCGGCTCACAGCCTCGGGTCGACCGGCTCCGACTCCAGCGCCAGCACCCCGAACACCGCCTCGTGCACCCGCCACAGCGGCTCGCCCTCGGCCAGCCGGTCCAGGGCCTCCAGGCCCAGGGCGTACTCGCGGATCGCCAGGGACCGCTTGTGGTTGAGGAATCGCGAGCGCAGGCGGGCGAGGTTCTCCGGGCGCGTGTACTCCGGGCCGTAGATGATCCGCAGGTACTCGCGGCCGCGGCACTTGATGCCGGGCTGCACCAGGCGGCCCTGGCCGTCGCGGACCACCGCGCCCACCGGCTTGACGACCATGCCCTCGCCGCCGCGGCCGGTCATCTCCAGCCACCAGTCGACGCCGGCCCGCACCGACTCCGGGTCGGCGGTGTCGACGTAGAGGCGCCGGGTGGTCTGGAGCAGGCCGCTGCCGTCGTGCTCGACGAGCCGGTCGAGCAGGGCGAGCTGCTCGTCGTGCGGCAGGCCGGCGAGGCTGCGTCCCTGGACCGCGAGGATCTGGAACGGTGCCAGGCGCACGCCCTCCAAGCCGTCCGTGGTCCAGCAGTAGCGGCGGTAGGCCTCGGTGAACGCGGCGGCGTCGGCGGCGCGTTCACCGGTGCGGGACAGCAGGCCGGCCACGTCCACGCCGCGTGCCGCCGCGCCCTGCAGCGCGGCCAGCGCCTGCGGGAGCACGGCGCCGGACGCGGCGCCCACGGCGGCGTACTGCGAGCGCAGCAGCCCGGACGCCTTCAGCGACCAGGGCATCAACTCGGCGTCCAGCAGCAGCCAGTCCGTCTCCAGCTCCTCCCAGAGACCGGCCTCGTCGGCCGCCGTGCGCACCCGGTCGAGGATCTCCTCGGTGAGGGCCTCGTCATCGAGGAAGGGGCGGCCGGTGCGGGTGTAGAGCGAACCGGTGGGCCCTCCCCCGCTCTCGGCTGCGCCCGAGCGGGAGGTGCCCCCGACGCCGAAGCGCTTGCGGGCCGCCTCCGCGTCCCGGCACACCAGGGCCACCGCCCGCGAGCCCATGTGCTTCTCCTCGCACACGACCCGCGCGACACCGTCCGCCGCGTACTGGGCGAAGGCCTCGGCCGGGTGCTCCAGGTAGCCCTCGACGTGGCTCGTGGCCGTCGGAGCCATGGTCGGCGGGAGGTACGGCAGCAGCCGCGGGTCCACGGCGAAGCGGCTCATGACCTCCAGGGCGGCGGCCGCGTTCTCCTCGCGGATCGAGACGCGGCCCTGGTGCCTGGTCTCCACGACCCTGCGGCCCCGCACGTCCGCCAGGTCCAGCGGACGGCCGTCCTGCCCGCCGGGCGCCTCGCTGCGCAGCGGCTTCGTCGGCTCGTACCAGACCTGCTCCGCCGGGACGTCGGCCAGCTCGCGCTCCGGCCAGCGCAGCGCGGTGAGCTTGCCGCCGAAGACCGCGCCGGTGTCCAGGCAGATGGTGTTGTTGAGCCAGGTGGCCTCCGGCACCGGGGTGTGGCCGTAGACGACCGCCGCCCGGCCCCGGTAGTCCTCGGCCCACGGGTAGCGCACGGGCAGGCCGAACTCGTCGGTCTCCCCGGTCGTGTCGCCGTACAGGGCGTGGCTGCGGACCCGGCCGGAGGTGCGGCCGTGGTACTTCTCGGGCAGACCGGCGTGGCAGACGACCAGCCGGCCGCCGTCGAGGACGTAGTGGCTGACGAGGCCGTCGAGGAACTCCCGTACCTCGGCGATGAACTCCTCGCTCTCGCCCGCCATCTGCTCGATGGTCTCGGCGAGGCCGTGGGTGTGCTGGACCTTGCGGCCGCGCAGGTAGCGGCCGTACTTGTTCTCGTGGTTGCCGGGCACGCACAGGGCGTTGCCGGACTTCACCATCGCCATCACGCGGCGCAGTACGCCCGGGCTGTCGGGGCCGCGGTCGACCAGGTCGCCGACGAAGACGGCCGTACGGCCCTCCGGGTGGACCCCGTCGACGTAGCCCAGCTTGCCGAGCAGCGACTCCAGTTCGGCGGAGCAGCCGTGGATGTCGCCGATGATGTCGAACGGGCCGGTGAGGTGGGTCAGGTCGTTGAAGCGCTTCTCGGTGACGACCGTGGCGTGCTCGACCTCGTCGACGCCGCGCAGGACGTGCACCTTGCGGAAGCCCTCGCGCTCCAGGTGCCTGAGGGAGCGGCGGAGTTCGCGGGTGTGGCGGGTGATGACCCGGCGGGGCATGTCGGCGCGGTCGGTGCGGGCCGCGTTGCGCTCGGCGCACACCTCCTCGGGCACGTCGAGCACGATCGCGATCGGCAGCACGTCGTACTGCTTGGCCAGGTCGATCAGCTGACGGCGGGCGTCGGACTGCACGCTGGTCGCGTCCACGACGGTGCGGCGGCCGGCCGCGAGGCGCTTGCCCGCGATGTAGTGCAGGACGTCGAAGGCGTCCTTGGTGGCGCTCTGGTCGTTCTCGTCGTCCGAGACCAGGCCGCGGCAGAAGTCGGACGAGATGACCTCGGTGGGCTTGAAGTGCCGGCGGGCGAAGGTGGACTTGCCGGAGCCGGTGGCCCCGACCAGCACCACCAGGGACAGGTCGGTGACGGGCAGCACGCGCCCCTGCTGTGTGTCGGTCATGCCGCCTTCGCCTCCTTCGGCGTAATCAGGGTGAATACGGCCATCTGGGTGGGCGGCCCCACCTCCGGGTCGTCGGGTCCCACGGGTTCGAACGCGACGCCGTAGCCGTGCCGTTCGGCCACCGACTCGGCCCAGGCGCGGAACTCCGCTCGGGTCCACTCGAAGCGGTGGTCGCCGTGCCGGACGTGGCCGGCCGGGAGGGATTCCCAGCGCACGTTGTACTCGACGTTCGGCGTGGTCACGAGGACCGTCCTCGGACGTGCGGAGCCGAACACGGCGTACTCCAGGGCGGGCAGCCGGGGCAGATCGAGGTGCTCGATGACCTCGCTGAGCACGGCGGCGTCGTAGCCCTTGAGCCGGACGTCGGTGTAGGCGAGGGAGCCCTGGAAGAGCTGGACGCGGGAGGCCTGCCGCTCGCCCATGCGGTCCAGCTTCAGCCGCCGGGAGGCGATGGTGAGCGCGCGCATCGACACGTCCACGCCCACGATCTCGGTGAACGCCGGGTCCTTGAGCAGCGCCTGCACCAACTGGCCCTGACCGCAGCCGAGATCGAGGACCCGGGCGGCTTTGGACTGCCGCAGCGCCGTGACGATCGCCTCGCGGCGCTGCACGGCCAGCGGGGCCGGCTTCTCCTCGGCCTCGGTCTCCGCCTCGACGGCGTTGTCGATCTCCTCGACCTCGCTGTCGTCGGCCTCGGCGAGCCGCACCAGCTCCAGGCGCTCGGTGGCCTGCCGGGTCAGCGCCCAGCGGCGCGAGAGGTAGCGGCTGGTGATCAGCCGCTGCTCCGGGTGGCCGGGCAGCCAGCCCTCACCGACGCGCAGCAGCTTGTCGACCTCGTCGGGGGCGACCCAGTAGTGCTTGGCGTCGTCGAGGACGGGGAGCAGGACGTAGAGGTGGCGCAGGGCCTCGGCGAGGGTGAGCGCGTCCGATTCCAGGACGAGGCTCACGTACCGCGAGTCGCCCCACGCGGGGAACTCGGTGTCCAGCGCCACGGGCTCGACGGTGACGGCCCAGCCGAGCGGCTCGAAGAGCTTTCGTACGAGGTCGGGGCCGCCGCGGGCGGGCAGCGCGGGCACCTCGACGCGCAGCGGCCTGGCCTGGCCGGGGAGCTCCGGCCGGGCTTTGCAGACGCCCTTCATCGCGCTGGAGAAGACGCTGCTCAGCGCCACGGCGAGCAGGGAGGAGGCCGCGTAGGGGCGGTCGTTGACGTACTGCGCGAGGGTGGCGTCCGGGGCGCCGCCGCGGCCCTTGCCCTTGCCGCGCCTGACCAGTGCCACCGTGTCGACCTCCAGCAGCAGCGCCGCCGTGCAGCGCTGGGCTTCCGCCTCGGGGTAGAGGACGTGAGCCGTGCCGTAGGAGGTCGAGAACGCCTGCGCCTTGTCGGGATGCTTGTGCAGCAGGTAGCCGAGGTCGGTGGCGGGGCGCTCTGGGGTGCCGGTGGTGCTGATCGTCAGGAACATGCGGAGGGCCTCTCCGGCCGGGTGGACGGTGTGGGTGCCGTACGTGCGAGAGCCCCCAGGAGGGTGATCCTGGGGGCTCGGCAGGACGACGCCCACAGCTTCGCACACCTGTGCCCACCAGCGCCTTCGTTTATCGAGGGCGGCTCGGCGGGCCCCCTACGACAGCTGCGAGAGCACCTGCGCGGAGATCAGCTCCAGGTGGTCGAGGTCGTCGAGGTCGAGGACCTGGAGGTAGAGGCGGCGGGAGCCGATCTCGGCGTAGCGGCCGATCTTGTCGACGACCTCGGCCGGGGAGCCGGCCAGACCGTTGAGCTTCAGCTCGTCCACCTCGCGGCCGATCGCGGCGGCCCGGCGTGCGACCTCCGCCTCGTCCCGGCCGACGCAGACCACGAGGGCGTTGGAGTACGTCAGCTCGTCGCCGCCGCGGCCCGCCTCCTCGGCGGCGGCGCGCACCCGGCCGAACTGGCGCGCGCTGTCCTCGACGGAGGCGAAGGGCATGTTGAACTCGTCGGCGTACTTGGCGGCCAGCCGCGGGGTGCGGGACGGGCCGTGGCCGCCGACGAGCACGGGGATCTTGCGCTGCGCGGGCTTGGGCAGCGCGGGAGAGTCCGCGAGGTCGTAGTAGGTGCCGTGGAAGTCGAAGGTCTTGCCGGGGTCCGTCGCCCACAGGCCGGTGACGATCTCCAGCTGCTCCTCGAGGCGGGCGAACTTCTCCTTGGGGAAGGGGATGCCGTAGGCCTTGTGCTCCTCCTCGAACCAGCCGGCACCGAGGCCCAGCTCGACGCGGCCGCCGGACATCTGGTCGACCTGGGCGACCTGGATGGCGAGCACGCCGGGCAGCCGGAAGGTGCCGGCGGTCATCAGGGTGCCGAGCCGGATGCGCTTGGTCTCGCGGGCGAGTCCGGCCAGGGTGATCCAGGCGTCGGTGGGGCCGGGCAGGCCGTCCACGTTGCCCATGCGGAGGTAGTGGTCGGAGCGGAAGAAGGCGTCGAAGCCGAGGTCCTCGGTGGCCTTGGCGACGGTGAGCAGAGTGTCGTAGGTGGCCCCCTGCTGGGGCTCGGTGAAGATGCGGAGATCCATGCCCTCCATCCTGCACCTCCGGAACGGGCGGTCACGAGATCGGTCCCCCGTCCGCGCCGGTCCCCGGTCGGGTGAAATTACCTCCATACCGCGGGGGCCGGACGACCGGGCCAGTGACCGGCCCCGGTGGTGATCGTTGGCTCGGGCGGAGCCGGAGCCCCCGGCTTCCGCGCCGGGGGTGGACCGCCGGGGCGTCACCCGCGTCGGCCTCCCCGGGGGCCGGGGGCCGAGGAGGCCGTCATGTCCGAAGAGACCGTGCCGCAGCAGGGCGGGACCGGGCAGCCGAAAGGGCTGTTGCAGCAGATGGAGGAGCTGATGGCGGCGTTGAACGCGGATCTGTCGGCGTTGGACGCGGATCTTCAGGCGGCGGGGAACGCCGAGCGCACGGCCGTCGAGGAGGGGCAGGCGGGCTAGGGGTCCGCACCGTCCCGCCCGGCTCCCGACGCCCGCACGCCCTCGGGGCTCTACCCCGCCTCCCTCTCCGGCAGGGTCGCTTCCCGGTCGGCGAGTCTGCGGAGCATCTCCAGGACGCGGTCGCGGGACTCGTCGGCCGCGTCGATGGCCTCCATGCACTGCCAGTACGCACCCTCGTCGTCGGCGGCGCTGGCCAGGGCGACGAGGGCGATGCCGACCTCGCCGAGGAGATCGCCGAGGTGCATCAGGGTGTGGCGGGCCTCGCCCAACTCGGTGAGCTGGCCCGCCCGCAGCTCGCCGGGGGCCAGCTCGGGCGGGTCGAGAACACCGCAGCCGCGGCCCGCCAGTTCCGTCAGCCCCAGTGCCTCCCCGCGCAGTTCGGGCGGCCCGGCGACCGCGAGACGGCTTCCTATGGCCTGCGCGAGGGCCTGCGCCTGCCACACCTCGGCCAGGGTCTCCCGCACGTCGCCGCCCGCCGCCAGGGACCGCCTGCTCGTCACGATGAGCCGCACCGCGTCCATGCGCTGCCCCCGTCTTGTCCGACGCGCCGTGCGCGTCTGTCTGCCCGAACTCCCTTGTTCACTACCCAGAGTGAGGGTGAGTGAGACGAAAAGCCAGAGGAAGACGGAAATCTGCGGACAACAATTCGGATTCGGGCCGCATTTTGACTACGCAGCGTACAAGTGGACTGTTCGGCTCCCAGGGGCGGGGTCGTGTCGCTAGATCGGGAACCTCCGTTCGTTCCGGTCGATCTTCGCGTCCAGCGCCGCCAGCGGGTCGATGCCGAGCACCTCGCACAGCTGGAGCAGGTACGCGAGCACGTCGGCGACCTCGTCGCTCACGCGGTGCGCGGTGTCCGGGTCGGCCATGACCCGGGCCGACTCCTCGGGCGTCAACCACTGGAAGATCTCGACCAGTTCGGAGGCCTCCACGCTGAGGGCGGAGGCCAGGTTCTTGGGGGTGTGGTACGGCTGCCAGTTCCGCGCGGCAGCGAATTCGGCCAGCCGGCGTTGCAGTGCCGCCACGTCCAGGGGCTGGCGGCGGGGGCCGGGCTGCGGTGCGTCCAGTGGATCAGTCACGGTCCAGGTGTACCACCGTGGCCCCGTCCGTCCCGGCGGCCCAGGAGCCGTCGCTGACCGAGCCGACGAGCCGGATGTGCCCCCGTTCGCACATCCGGGCCGCGATGCCCAGGAGTTCCCGCCGCTGCCGTGGGTCCAGGCCCCGGTCGAAGCCGTCGGCGAGGATCGTGAGCGTCTGGAGGGCGGCCGGCACCTCGCCGGCCGGGTCGATCTCCAGCACGCCGGGTCCGGTGAAGAGCACCAACGCGAGGGCGAGGTAGCGCAGTTCGCCGTGGCCGAGCCGGCCCAGGTCCGTACGGGAGCCGTCGCCCCGGTCGACGGCGGCGGTGACCGATCCGGCGCCGTCCAGCCGGGCCAGCACGTCCGCCACCGGTCCCGCGCATCCCGCCCGCACCGCCGCCACGAACTGCGCGTGCCGCCGCCCGCACTCGGCGCGGGTGCGCCACAGCACGTCGGCGAGGTTGCCGCAGCCGCCCAGCAGACGGCCGGAGCCGGCCGCCACGGGGCCGCGCATGCGGGCGGGTTCGGGGTCGCAGGCGAAGGCGGAGCGCAGGGCGACGACCATCTGCTCGGCGGCGGCCAGCACCCTGCACTGCCCGGGTGTCCTGCCGGCCACGCGCAGCGGCAGCAGGGGGGTGCCGAGCCGGTCGTCCGGGAGCGGCCCGCGGGTCACCGGCGTGGGCCCGGCGGTGTGCCAGGCGGCCTGCACGGCGCGCTTGCCGGGGTCGCGCAGGGCGGTCTCCAGCAGGACCAGGCCGTCGGCCGTCAACCGCTCGCCCACGACACGCAGTTCGGGCTCGGCCTGCACGGCCACGTCGAGCCGGACCGGCCCGGCGGGGCCGTCGGCCGTGCAGCCGATCCGGAAGCCGCGGCGGCGCTGCGCGTCGGGCCGGGCGCGTTCCGGTACGCAGGCGACGGGGTCGGGGAACACCTCGCCGAGCTCGGCGCCGCCCCCGAGCCGGGCGAGGGCCTCGTACGCCCGCAGCGCGCTGGTCTTGCCGCAGCCGCTGGGACCGGCGAGGAGGGTGAGGGGCCCGAGCGGGAACGCGGCGCGGCGGTGGGTGGCGAAGGCGGCCAGGCGCAGTTCGGTGATGCGGGGGCGGTCGGGGAGGGCGGGCTGGGTCATAGCCGGACGGTAGGCCCCGTCGGCGGGACGAACCGTTCCGTCTCCGGGGGCTTCCTACGATCGGGCTACGGTCACATCCCGGGGAGCCCCGCTCCTTCCATCAGCCCGGTCACCTCGGTCCCCGCCGGCGTCAGCAGGAAGACGTTGCGGTCCACCCGGTGCATTCCGCTCGCCAGACCGAAGACGACGCCCGTGCTGAAGTCGAGGACCCGCTTGGCGACCTCCGTCTCCGCGCCGGTGAGGTCGAGGAGGACGGGGACGCCCGCCATCAGCCGCTCGGCGACGTCGCGGGCGTCGGCGAAGACGTTCACGCGCAGGACGACGAAACGGCGGCGGGTCTGCGTCTCGGCCTCGGGTATGGACCGGTGGCCGACGGCGGACGGCCAGGCGTCCCGGCCCCGCAGCGGTACGACCTGGGCGAGCCCCTCCCACTGTTCGTCGGTGACATCGTGGCTGTTCACCGGCATGCTCCGTCCTGGGTCGCGCTCGCTGTCTGCATCGGGCAATTCTTGCGCAGAGTCACCCGTTCGGCCCAACAGCGACACGCTCCGCGACCTCATTGCACCTCACAACGGCCTGAAGGCGGTTGTGTGACGGGCGTAACCCCTGATGATCAAGCCGTGTGACAGAGGCGTAACGGGCGATTCGTACCGTCGGGGCATGACCACGACCCCCGGAAGCCGGCCGGACACGCGGCAGGTGCGCACCGTCTGCTCGTACTGCGGTGTGGGCTGCGGTCTCGTCCTCGACGTGGGGACGGGCCCGGACGGGCGGCGCACGGTGCTGAAGGCCTCCGGTGACAAGGCGCATCCGGCGAACGCGGGGCGGCTGTGCACCAAGGGCGCCACCACGGCCGACATGCTGGCCGCGCCCGGGCGGCTGACCACCGCGCTGGTGCGGGACGACCGGGGCGCGGAGGCGGCCCCGGCGCCGGTGGCCGACGCGATCGCCGAGACGGCCGCGCGGCTGCGGGCGATCGTCGACGAGCACGGGCCGGACGCGGTCGCCTTCTACGTCTCCGGGCAGATGAGCCTGGAGGCGCAGTACCTGGCGAACAAGCTGGCCAAGGGGTTCGTGGGGACGAACCGGATCGAGTCGAACTCGCGGCTGTGCATGGCGAGCGCGGGCACCGGCTACAAGCTGTCGCTGGGCGCGGACGGCCCGCCCGGCTCGTACGAGGACTTCGACCGGGCGGACGCCTTTCTCGTCATCGGGTCGAACATGGCCGACTGCCATCCGATCCTCTACCTGCGGATGATGGAGCGGGTCAAGGCGGGCGCCAAGCTGATCGTCGTCGATCCCCGGCGGACCGCCACCGCCGCCAAGGCCGACCTGTTCCTCCAGGTCAGGCCGGGGACCGATCTCGCGTTGCTGAACGGTCTGCTGCGTCTGCTGCACGACAGCGGCCGGGTGGACGAGGAGTTCGTCGCCGCGCACACCGAGGGCTGGGAGGCCCTGCCCGGGTTCCTCGCCGACTACCACCCGGCGGCCGTCGCCGAGATCACCGGCCTCGCCGAGGACGACCTGCGCGAGGCCGCCCGGATCATCGGTGCGGCGGGCCGGCGGTGGATGAGCTGCTGGACCATGGGCCTGAACCAGTCCACCCACGGCACCTGGAACACCAACGCCCTGGTCAACCTGCATCTGGCGACGGGAGCGATCTGCCGTCCGGGCGCCGGGCCGTTCTCCCTGACCGGGCAGCCCAACGCCATGGGCGGGCGCGAGATGGGGTACATGGGGCCGGGACTGCCGGGGCAGCGGTCGGTGCTCGTCGAGGAGGAGCGGGCGTTCACCGAGGAGATCTGGGAACTGCCGCCGGGGACGCTGCGGGCCGACGGGGCCGGGCAGGGCACCGTCGAGATGTTCCGGCGGATGGCCGACCGGGAGATCAAGGCCTGCTGGATCATCTGCACCAACCCGGTCGCCTCGGTCGCCAACCGCCGTACGGTCATCGAGGGCCTGGAGGCCGCCGAGTTCGTCGTCACGCAGGACGTGTTCGCGGAGACCGAGACGAACGCGTACGCCGATGTCGTCCTGCCGGGCGCGATGTGGACCGAGGCGGAGGGCGTCTTCGTCAACAGCGAGCGCAGCCTCACCCTGACCCGCGCCGCCGCGGACCCGCCCGGGGAGGCGATGGCCGACTGGCGGATCATCGCGCGGGTGGCGTGCGCGATGGGCTACGAGAAGGGGTTCTCGTACGACAGTGCCGAGCAGGTCTTCGAGGAGATCCGGCGGTTCCGGAACCCGAGGACGGGGTGGGATCTGAGCGGGGTCACGTACGAGCGGCTGCGTGAGACACCCGTGCAGTGGCCGGCCGCGCGGGAGGACGGGCCGGAGCGCAATCCGATCCGGTACGTGGGGGACGAGGGGCTGCGCTTTCCGACGGCTTCGGGGCGGGCGGTCTTCTTCGCGCGGCCGCACCTGCCCGCCGCCGAGATGCCGGACGAGGACTATCCGTTCACGCTCAACACCGGGCGGGTGCAGCACCAGTGGCACACGCTCACCAAGACCGGGAAGGTGGCCAAGCTCACCAAGCTGGATCCCGGGCCGTTCCTGGAGCTCCACCCGGAGGACGCCCCGGCGCTCGGGATCGCCGACGGCGACCTCGTCGAGGTGGCCTCGCGGCGCGGGCGGGCCGTGCTGCCCGCGGTGGTGACGGACCGGGTGCGGCCCGGGTGCTGTTTCGCGCCGTTCCACTGGAACGACCTGTTCGGCGAGTACCTGAGCATCAACGCGGTGACGAGCGACGCGGTGGATCCGCTGTCGTTCCAGCCGGAGTTCAAGGTCTGTGCGGTGTCGCTGGCGAAGGTGGCGGCGCCCGCCCCGGAGGCGCCGGCCCTGACGCCCACGGCCGTGACACCGGGCGTCGCGAATCCCTTCGGTCTGGAACCCTCCCCTCCCCCGGTGCTGTCCGCCCAGGAGCGCCGGTACCTGACCGGTTTCCTCGCCGGGCTCGGCTCGGGTGCCCCCGGGGTGCCGGTGCTGCCGCCCGACGCGCCTTTCTCCCCCGAGCACGCGCTGTGGGTGAACGGGGTCCTGGCCGGCATGTACTCACGGACCGGGGCGGCCGTGCCGCAGGAGCGGCCCGGACGGGAGGTCGTCGTGCTGTGGGCCTCGCAGACCGGGAACGCGGAGGAGTTCGCCACCGCCACCGCCGAGCGGCTGACCTCGACCGGGCACCGCGCGACCCTCGTCGGCATGGACGACGCCGACGTCGGCACGCTCGCCCGCACGGCGGACCTGCTCTTCATCACCAGCACCTTCGGGGACGGCGACGCGCCCGACAACGGCTCCGGCTTCTGGGACGCGCTCGCCGCCGAGCAGGCGCCGCGGCTGGACGGGGTGCGGTACGCGGTGCTGGCCTTCGGTGACTCCTCGTACGACGACTTCTGCGGGCACGGGCGACGGCTGGACGCGCGCCTCGGCGAGCTGGGCGGGGTGCGGCTGGCCCCGCGCACGGACTGCGAGCCGGACTTCGAGCCGTCCGCCGGGGAGTGGCTCGACCAGGTGCTGTCGGCGCTGGGCGAGAAGGCCGCCGCCCCGGCCGGGAAACCCGCCGGGGCACGGCCCAAGCCCGTCACCACCGCCCGTCTCGTCGGCAACCGGCTGCTCAGCGGGGCCGGGGCGGGCAAGGAAGTGCGGCGGTTCACCTTCGACACGAGCGGGTCGGACCTGGCCTACGAGGCCGGGGACGCGCTCGGGGTGCGGCCGGTCAACGCGTCCGCCCTCGTGGAGGAGTGGCTGGCGGTGACCGGGGTGGACTCGGAGGCGGTCGTGACGGTCGACGGTGTCGGGGAGGTGCCGTTCGGCCAGGCGCTGCACCGGCATCTCGACATCACCCGGATCACCCCGGACCTGCTGCGTTTCGTCGCCGAACGCGCCCGGGACAAGCACGAGTTGCGCAGGCTGCTGCGGCCCGACAACAGGGACGGGCTGGCGCAGTGGAGCTG
Source organism: Streptomyces sp. NPDC012466 (assembly GCF_042955215.1). Classification (NCBI taxonomy): domain Bacteria; kingdom Bacillati; phylum Actinomycetota; class Actinomycetes; order Kitasatosporales; family Streptomycetaceae; genus Streptomyces; species Streptomyces sp. NPDC012466. The sequence goes on from NZ_JBIBEQ010000001.1 coordinate 1,532,025, forward strand.
GGGACGGCAGGCCGTGGACGTGCTCGCCGAGTACGCCGTGCGGGCGAGCGCCGAGGAGTGGGCCGGGGTGCTGCGCAGGCTCCAGCCACGGCTGTACTCCATATCGTCCAGCCCGCTGGCCGATCCCCACCGGGTGGCCCTGACGGTGTCCGTGGTGCGGTACGAGAACCTGCGCGGACGGGCGCGCGGCGGGGTCTGCTCGCCGTTCCTCGCGGACGCCGAACCGGACACCCAGGTGCCGGTGTTCGTGCAGCGTTCGCCGCACTTCCGGCCTCCGGCCGACGCCTCGGTGCCGATGGTCATGGTCGGTCCGGGCACCGGCGTGGCGCCCTTCGTCGGCTTCCTGGAGGAGCGGCGGGCGCTCGGCCACCGGGCCCCCAACTGGCTGTTCTTCGGGGAGCAGCACCGGGCGACGGACTTCTACTACGAGGACGAGCTGACGGCGCTGCGCGACGAGGGCGTCCTCACGCGCCTGGACACCGCCTTCTCCCGGGACCAGCGCAACAAGGTGTACGTGCAGGACCGGATGCGCGAGCACGGGCCGGAGCTGTGGCACTGGCTGTGCGAGGGGGCCCGCTTCTACGTCTGCGGCGACGCCTCCCGGATGGCGAAGGACGTGGACCGGGCGCTGCGGGACATCGCGGTGGCGCACGGGGGGCTGGGCGAGGCGGAGGCCGCCGCGTATGTGAAGCAGCTCGCTTCGGACAAGCGGTACGTGCGGGACGTGTACTGAGGCGGGTCCCGACCGAACGGGCCCCTTACCCGGATCACACCGGAATCTTCACCTCCGTCCGGGCCCCGCTCACCGGCGGCGATTAGCGTCCTTCGGCGTGTACTCGGCAGAAACGACGCTGGTGGTGCCCGGCCCGCGCACGCAGTCGGCGGCGCCCGTGCCCGAGGCTCCCCCGGCCCAGTGGCACCGCGTCCTGACCCTGCTCGCCGACGTCGGTCTGCTGATCGGTACGCGTGCTGTGTGGACGTCGGCGGCGAGTCACCGTCCGGCCGTGGCCGCGGTGATCTCGCTGTGTTACGCCTCGATCCTGGCGTGCGGGGTGCTGGCCCTGGCCGTCCGCCGGGCCCGGTCGCTGGCCCGGGTGGACCTGTGTGTGCTGGTGACGGGCGTGACGCTCACCCTGTGCTCGTGGATCATGCTCCACAACGGCTCCGACGAGGCCCTCCTCACCACCCAGGCGGCGCGCGAACTGGCCGCGGGGCACCTGGTGTACGGGCAGCCGTGGCCCTGGCTCTTCGGCCACGGTGTGGCCCTCACCCCGACGGTGACCGGCGGCTACGACTTCACCTACGGCTATCCGCCCCTGGCGCCGCTGCTGACCGTGCCGCTGCTGTGGCTGGGCCACGGCGGCACTCCGGCGACGGCGGTGAGCACGGGTGCCCTGATCGCCGGGACCGTCGCGCTGTGGTGGATGCTGCCGGCGCCGTGGCGGTCGGCGGCGACCCTGGTGTGTCTGGGATTCGGGATGCTGCCGTCGTACGGGCGGCTCGGCTACCCGGCGATCGTGGCGCTGGCGCTGCTGGTGCCGGTGGTGGTGCGCTGGACCCGGACCGGTGAGGGCGGGCGGCTCGGGGCGGCGGGCCTGGCGCGGGCCGCGTGTCTGGGTGCGGCGTGCGCGGCGCAGCAACTCCCCTGGTTCCTGGCGCCGTTCCTGCTGGCCGGGATCTACGCGGTGCGGCGCGGCGAGTCGGGCGGGCGGGCGGCGGCGCTGGTGGTGCTGCGGTTCTCCGCGGCCGTGGCCGGGGTGTGGCTGCTGGTCAACGCGTACTTCGTCGTGAGCGAGCCGGGGCGCTGGCTGACGGGGATCGCCCTGCCGCTGACCCAGGGTGCGGTGCTGCACGGCCAGGGCGTGGTGGGCATCTCGCTGTATCTGACAAACGGCAGCGACCGGATCGACTGGTACTCCCACGCGAGCCTGCTGCTCCTCGCCGGACTGCTCGTGCTGCTGGTGCTGTTCGTACGGCGGCTCGGCCCGGCCGCGACCGTGCTGCCCTGGTGCGCGTTCTACCTGGCGACCCGGTCGCAGGACGGCTACTACCTGCTGATGACGCCGCTGTGGCTGGCGGCGGCGGTGACCGCTCCGGCGTCGGCGTTCGCCGGGGCCTGGCAGCCTCGCCCCCGTCCGCTGTCCGGGCCCGGCCGCCGCCCGGCCCGGATCGCCACCACCGCCCTGCTGCTCGCGCCCGCGCTGGCCTGCGCGGCCGTGGCGGCGACGGGCACACCACCCCTGCGGATGCGGGTCGCGGCGGTCCGGCATCCCACCGCGGCGGCCGTCTCCCGCCTCGCCCTCCAGGTCACCAACGTCGGCGACACGGCCCTCGCCCCGCACTTCACCCTGACCACGGGCCAGGGCATGGACCCGTACTGGCGGGTCGTCCGGGGCCCGCGCACCCTGCCCGCGCACGGCACCGCCCGTTACGAACTCCGGGCGCCCGGGGGCCGCTTCCTCCTGCCCCGGCCGGGTGTCCGGATCCGTCTGCGCGCGTTCACCGCGTCGCCGCAGACCCTGTCGAGCACGGATGTGCAGGACGCCGTGCGCGGGGCGGGCTGACCTCCTGGTCCTGTGCCTGCTCGCGGAGCAGCCCGAGGGCGGCTTGCGCATGCCCCGCGTCGCGGAGCTCCTGGGCCAGACCCGCCCGACCTACCAGATCGCCTGCCTCCAGCAGGCCGGCCTCGTCACCCGCAGGTCGGTCTGCGGGGACAGGCGGGGCGTCGAGGTCACCCCTGACGGACAAGGCGCGCGACCTGCTGAAGGACGCCTCCGCCCCACTCGCCGAGACGGTCACCGAGTCCCTGGCCCGCTTCATGGGGCCGGACCAGTGCGCGGCGCTGCGGGGGCTGGTGCCGGAACTCGCGGGGGACTCCCGCACGGAGTGAGCCGGGCGGTTCACCTGGGCCGCGCCGGGGGACCCGGCGTCCGCCCGTCACGAACGAGCAGCGGTCCCCCGCGCTCCCGGGCTGCTTCATCTACACGGCCGTAGAATCCGGGAACACCGGCGTGACGACGATCGTTGTACCGGAGACACACCACACATAAGGAGCACGTCCTTGTCCGCCAGATCGACGGACCCTCCGGGGCACAGTCCCCGACCATCCCGCCACGACATGAGTGACCGCGGCACCCGGCGGGGTGGTGTTCGATGAGTGCCGCCGAGGCCTTGCTGGGCCTGCTCGCCGTGTTCGTGCTGACCGCCGGCACCGGCTACTTCGTCGCCCAGGAGTTCGCCTACGTCTCCGCGGACCGGCTCACCCTCGCGCGCGAGGCCGAAGCCGGGGACCGCGGGGCCGCCCGTGCCCTCAAGGTGCTGGAGCGGCTGTCGTTCATGCTGTCCGGCGCGCAGCTCGGCATCACCGTCACCGGGCTGGTGGTCGGCTTCATCGCCGAACCGTCCGTGTCGGCGCTGCTCAGGCCCGCCCTGTCGGGGCTCGGCCTGCCCGGCGCGGCCGTCGGCGGCATCGCCGTCGTACTCGCCTTCGTGCTGGCCACGGTCGTGCAGATGGTGCTGGGCGAACTCGCCCCGAAGAACCTCGCGATCGCCGTGCCCGAGCGGCTGGCGAAGGCGCTGGCCCCGTCCACCCTGGCGTATCTGAAAGTCGTCGGCCCTGTCGTGAGGATCTTCGACAGCGCGGCCGACCGGCTGCTGCGCAAGGCCGGGATCGAGCCCGTCGAGGAGCTGCACCACGGCGCCACGCTGGAGGAGCTGGGCCACCTCATCGGCGAGTCCCACGAGCGGGGTGAACTGCCCGAGGACACCGCCGCGCTGCTCGACCACGCGCTGGAGTTCTCCGAGCGCGCCCTCGACGAGGTGATGGTGCCGCGCGCCGACGCCGTGTTCATCCGCAAGGACGCCGGCGCCGAGGAGGCGGTCGGCCTGATCGCCCGGCACGGCCACTCCAACTACCCGGTGCTCGGCGACCACCCGGACGACATCGTCGGTGTGCTGGGCGTGCGCGAGCTGATGGCGCTGCCCGCCGCCCGCCTGGCCGGTGCGCGGGCCGGTGAGGTGGCCCGGCGGCCGCTGCTGCTGCCGGACACGCTCGCCCTGCCCGACGCGGTGACGCGGATGCGGGAGCAGGACGACGAGTTCGCGGTCGTCCTCGACGAGCACGGCGGCGTGGCGGGCATCGTCACGTACGAGGACATCGCCGAGGAACTGGTCGGCGACATCGCCGACGAGTCCGACCATGTCACCCTGCTCGCCGTCGCGGACGGCGACGGCTGGCTGGTGGACGCCGGCCGCCGGGTCGACGAGGTGGCCGAGGCGACCGGTGTCCGGCTGCCGGAGGACGACGACTACGACACCGTGGCCGGCCTGGTCGTGGACCGGCTCGGCCGCTTCCCGACGGTCGGCGACCGGGTCACGGTCGAACTGCCCGGGGGCGGCCGGGTCGTGATCGACGTCCGCACGCTGGACCGGCACGTGGCCGACCGCGTCCGGATCAGCCCGCTCGTGCAGGCCGTGGAAGCCGAGGAGATCGCGTGAGTTTCCCGATGGCGGTCTTCGTGACCGTGCTGCTGCTGACCGGCAGCGGCTTCTTCGTGGCGGCCGAGTTCGCGCTGGTCGCCGCCAAGCGGCACCGCATGGAGAAGGCGGCGGCCGAGGGGCGGCGCGGCGCCGGGGCCGCGCTGGCCGGGATGCGCGAGCTGTCGCTGATGCTGGCCGGCGCCCAGCTGGGCATCACCGTGTGCACGCTGGGCCTGGGCTCGGTGTCCAAACCGGCGATCTCGCACGAACTCGACCCGCTGCTGCGCACACTGGGCCTGCCCAGTGCCCTGAGCTACGGCGTCGCCTTCGCCGTGGCCATGGTCGTGGTGGTGTTCCTGCACATGGTGGTCGGCGAGATGGCGCCCAAGTCCTGGGCCATCGCCCACCCCGAACGTTCGGCGATGCTGCTGTCGCCCACCTTCCGTGCCGTGGTGCGGGCCGTACGTCCCGTGATCCGGCTGCTCGACCGGGTCAGCAACGCCCTGGTACGGCTGTGCCGGGTGGCCCCGCGCGACGAGCTGGCCTCGGTGCACAACCGGGAGCAGCTGACGCACCTGGTGGAGGAGTCGGAGCGGCTGGGGCTGATCAGCGCGACCGATTCGGAGCTGCTGACCCGCTCCCTGACCGAGCCGGAGACACCGGTCGCCGCGCTGCGGATCCCGGCCGCCGAGATCACCTGGGCCGAGGGCGGCGCGGATCTCGACGCGCTGCTGCGCTTCGCCGCCGAACACGACCGCACCCGGCTGCTGGTCCGGGAGAACGGCGTCGTCCTCGGCTCGGTTCACGCCCGGGACGCCCTGGTGGCCCGGGCCCGGGGCCGGGCCACGACCGCGCGGGACCTCGCCCGGCCGGTGCCCGAACTGGCGGAGACCGCCACGGTCGCCGACGCGATCGAGGTGCTGCGCCGCCGCCGGTCGTCCCTGGCCGTGGTCCGCGACGGCTCCGGCCGGCTCACCGGCCTGGTCACCCTGGACGACCTGCTGGCCCGTCTGATGCAGCCGGCCGCGGCGGCCTGACGGGGACGGGGCCCGAACCTCCAGCACATCTGCACACCGCGCACCGGGAGGCGGCGGGGTGCCCGGCCCGCCGCCGAATCCGCTCGTCGGCATGGGAACTTGGCGGGGAAGTGCCCGCTTCGGGAATCGGGGCGCAACCCTCCCGCGCCCGTCCGGGCGACGGGCTGTGTGAAGGAGTGGGCGCATCCGGTGACCTCGTGGTCACAGCGGTGAAGGCGGTCGCGGAACCCGGCCGCGCAGCGCCGGCGGGCGGTTGGCTCTCCTGCGCGGGGGGTGCTTTGATCCTCCGCACGGCGGGAGCGGCCGGGGCGGAATCCAAGTCCCCGGATTCCGGCATCACCCGCGCTCACCGCCATTGCGAGACATTCACGCGAAGGGAAACACCCCCATGAACCTCACCTCTCGGGTCGACACCGCCGAGCTCTCCGACGCCGACCTGGACACCGTCGCCGGCGGCAACGCGGGCGGCGTCGGTGTCTCCGCGGGCCTCGTGGGCGGCCTCTCCGCCGGCCTGGTCGGCCCCCTGACCGGCGAGGCCTGCGCCACCCTGCAGGCGACCCTCTCGCCGGAGGGCGCCGCCGCGGGCGCGAACGCGGGCGTCCACACGACGTCGCTCTGACGACATCCGCACCGAAGGGCCCCGGGAAGCGATTCCCGGGGCCCTTTCGGGTGCGTGCGGCGGGCGTCGGCCACGGGTCTCGGACGTGGGGGATTTGCGAAGCACGTGAAGGAAATCTGGACACCACGGGGGTGAGTAACGCGGTGGGGGGCCGTGACGCAGACTTACTCGAACCCTTCAGATCCCGACTGCAAAGCGATAGGAACACCGCTGTGATACCCGACTCGCCCCGGACCGAAGAACTGCCGATCTACGAGAGCCTCATCCGCGAACGAGGTGATGTCGTCGAGGAGGCCCGTGTGGTGGCCGAGGAGACGCAGCACCAGATGAGCCAGGCCCTGAACGGCGTCGCCCCGGCCCCGCAGGAGTCCGGCGCGCAGTGATCCCCGGGGGCCGCCGGGTCTCCCCCGAGGGGACGCTCCCCGCACGCGGGGCCCTCACCCGCCGAGCGGGTCGTGGCCCCAGTTCATCAGGGAGTACCGCCACCGTGTGTCCCGTACGTCGCCGGAGGGCCGCTGGGCCAGGTGCCGGCGGACATAGCCGACGACCTTGCGCATGTGCCGGTAGTCGTCGTCGGTGAGGTCGCCCTTGTCGGCCCGCAGGATCGCCACGATCCGCCGGCCGGAGGCATGCCCGGTGGACTCGCCGCCGTCCTGATGCTGCCCGGCGCTCTGTGATGCGTCGGACGCCAGCCACCTCTCCAGACCGGCCGGTGTCATGTTCACCAGCTCACGGAAGTCGCTCCAGGTCTCCTCGCGTTCCTCGGCGTCCACACCGCCTCACTTCTTCTTCTTGAGGGCGGACGGTTTGTGCACCGCGGTCCTGCCGGACTTGTCGCTGCGCACCTCGTACTGCGGGTCGTCCGGCGAGGCGTCGACCGTGCGGCCGGATGCCTCGGTCCGCTCCGTGATCTCCCTCTCCACCTCGCCCTCGGTACGGCTGCCGTGACTGCTCCAGGTGACCTTGTCGCCCTTCTTCGGTTTCCCGCTCTCGCTGCGGCCCTTCGCCATGCCGGTGCTCCCTCGCGCAGGAGTGTGCTGTTCCTCCAGCGTGCGGGCTCGGCGGTCAGGGCGCAGCTCGGCATGCGCCGGCCCGCTCGGGTTCGTGGCCCGGTGTGCGTGCCGCGGTGGGCGATCGTCTCCCGCAGGGCGTCGGAGAGCGGATGACGCCACCCAGCAGACCGCCGATCAGCGAGCCGACGACGGGGATCCACGAGCACGGGCCCCGGCCTGCACGCGGCGAGGTGGCGCCGGCGCCTCACGGCTCCTTCCACACCAGCACGGTCAGTACGGCGCTCGCGACGGTGACCGGCACCGCGGCCTGGTTGAGCAGCCGCACCCGCATGCTTCGGCCCGACGCGATCCGCTTCGCCACCGGCAGGACGGCGTAGGTGCCGCCGCCCGTCCCGACGATCTCGTGGATCGGGTGGTCCGCGCGGAGCTGGTCGCCCTCGTACTCCGACATGCGCGCCTGGACGACCGCGCCGGGCGGCAGGCCGTCGAGGTGGAGGCTGAGGGTTCCGCTGAAGCGGGCCGGGCCGCGGACGAAGACGCTTCCGCCGGTGGCGTGGTCGCCGGTCTCGTCGGTCCACTCCGCGGTGAACTCGACCGAGTCCCAGGCGCCGGGCGCGAGTCGATACTGCGCGGCGGCACCGAGGTTGACGTACTGGGGCATGGGGTCCTCTCCTTCCCACCAGCCCGCCGGACGGGCCAGGGCGTCGGCGACGTCACGGCGGAAGCCGGCCATGTCGAATCCGCGCGGATCGACCTTCCAGTCGCTCCATTCCAGGTGGCCGATGGCGCTTTTGGGGCCCCAGCCGTGTGCGCGGCAGATCGCGGCGGTGGCCTTGACCATCGCGAGGTACTGGGCGGGCGGCCACGGGTCCTTGCCGTCGCCCTTGTTCTCGCACTCCCAGCCGTAGAAGCGGGCGTTGCCGTCGACCGCGCCTGCCGACCCGTCGTGCTCGTGCGTCGGGGGCGGATACGTGCCGTACGACTCGCCGATGACGGCGTTGAGCACGTCGTCGTCGCCGCCGCCGGCGTGGTTGGCCCGGCCGTTGCCGACGAGGTGCACGACGCCGTCCTTGGTGATGCACCCGGTGGCGAGCGGGCCGGGCAGGGCGCTGTGGCCCTGGAAGATCAGTCTGACGACGTCCGTGCCGGGGCCGGTGACGGTGTGGTGGATCACCACACCGTGCACGGGGCCCCAAGGGCCTTTGTGGTTGCGGTTGTTGGTGCGCCAGCCGGCGACCTCGTGAACGGCGCAGCCCTCGGCCTTCAACGCGGCGACGAGCCGGGCGGCGGTGAGTGGGGTGGCCATGAGTCAGTCCTCCGTTCCGGCGTGTGGGGGCCGGTCGAAGACGGTCCGATCACATCTGGGGAGCGCGCCTGTTCGCGCGGCGTGCCCGATCCGGGAGTGGTGCCGATTCGCGGAGCATGCCGATCTCGGAAGGTGCCGATCTCGGAGCGTGCCGATTCGCAAAGCATGCCGATATCGGAGCGAGCCTGATGGGGGAGCGTGGGTCAGGCTCCCCCATTCTCGCGCCGCTCGCCCCATCGCTCACCTCGCCGTACGCAACGTCCGTGAAATCGGCGCGATTACGACGCTGCGGCATCTGGGAGGGCGACGTCGGCCGGTGCTGGGCGAAGGACAGGACGCCGGCGATGCGGAGGGGGTCAAGGGTTCGGCGCAGGCGGGAGGGCTCGTGCTGTCGCCGTTCTCTGTTATGGGCGCCGGGGTTCCGGGCAGGGGCAAGAGGCCGGTTCCGACGGGGGATCCGGCACCGGCCCCTTCATCAGGGGGTGAAGCGAATACCGGGCCCGGTGCTCACCGGTTCGGGCGACGGTACGCCTTCACGACGCTGGCGTAGCTGTTCTTGGCGTGGCCCTGGGCGATGATGCCCTCCATCAGCGCCTCGGAGTACTTGGGCAGTTCGGTGTCGACGCCGAGCGCCTCGCTCTCCTCCACGAGGTGCTTGAGCGCGCCGAGGTGCGTCTCCAGGGTGGCGTCGTTGGCCGGGAACTTCTCGTCGCCCGCGTCGATCTGGGCGGCGTAGTCGGCCGTGAACATCTTGATGGCGTCGAGCCACATGTGGGCCCAGGGCAGGAACTCCTGGGCCTTGACGCCGCCGGTCTCCACGATGGCCACGCCGTGCAGGAAGCTGTTGAGGGCACCCCACATCAGGCCGAGCAACGACACGTCGAACAGGGCGGGCTTGCCGTGGTCGGGGCCGAGGTAGGTGGTGCCGCCGCCGAGGAGCTTCAGCACGGGCTCGTGGGCATCGAAGACGGCCGGGTCACCGGCGTAGAAGAGGACGGAGGTCGCAGCGCCGATGCCGGGCGGGGTGATCATGATGGAGCCGTCGAGGTACTGCGCGCCGTTCTTCTCCGCCCACTCGGCGGTCTGCCGGGCCTGCTCGGAGGAGCCGGTGGTCAGGTTGACGACGGTCTTGCCGCTCAGGGCGTCGCCGAGCGATCCGATGACGTCGTGCACGACGTCGTAGGTCGACACGCACACGACCACGAGGTCGCTCGCGGCGACGGCGTCGGCGGGGTTCGCGGCGAGGACCGCGCCGTCCGTGACGAGGGCGTCGGCCTTGTCCGCCGAGCGGTTCCACACGGTCGTGGCGTGACCCGCCTTCAGGAAGGCGGCGGCCAGGGCCTGCCCCATCAGGCCGAGGCCGAGCACCGACACCGAGGTGTGGTTGTCACCCATGAATGTGTTCCTCCAGTTCGAAAGTGGTGTGCTGTACGGTCCGGCACGGGGGCGCGCCGGTGAAAAGACGTCCTCGGCGTCGACTCAGCGGAAGACGGTTCCTGGCTCCAGGCCGACCAGGACCCGGCCTCGGAGTTCGAGGTCGACGTCGGTGTGGGCGTGGGCGTGCAGGGAGAAGCCCCTGGATGTCGCGGTGGAAGCGTGCGGCGGGACGGCGTGGACATCTCCGAAGACCTGACGAAGGGCCGCCACCGCGCACAACCCGCTGGAGGATCCGCCGTAGGAGAGGAATCCGACGGGCTTGGCGTGCCACTCCTCGTCGTACCAGTCGATCGCGTTCTTCAAGGACGCCGGGAACGTCTGGTGGTGCTCGGGCGTGACCACCACGAACGCGTCGGCCGCCTCCAGCCAGGGCGCGAGGTCCTTGACGGCCTGGGGCCGGGGCGCCGACGGGTCGGCGGACATCACGTCGGGCAGCCAGGCCGTGGCGAGGTCTATGACGTCCACGTCGAAGTCGGGCCGCAACCGGGCCCGTGAGGCCAGCCATTCCGCCGCGACGTGCCCGAACCGGCCCTTCCTGATGCTGCCGATGATGATCGCCAGCCGCAGTCGTTCATTCTCGGCCACCTGCCCCCGCCTTCCGCACCAGCGCCGAACCGCATTCCTCGGGGAACCCTGGCATATGCCCCTTCGGATTCGCTTCGGACGACTTCGGAAACGCTGCGGGGACGCCCTTCGGGACGGTGGCCGAGCCCTTTTCGTCGCCCGTCGCGCCTGTCGTCGGCCGGTTACGCTGAGATCATGGAATTCGGGGTGCTGGGGCCGCTGGAGGTGCGCACGGACGAGAGTCGTGTCGTGCGGGTACCCGAAGTCAAGGTGCGCATGCTCCTCGCCGATCTGCTCGCCCACCACGGGCAGGTCGTCCCGGCGGCGCGGCTCATCGAGGACCTGTGGGGCGGCTCGACGTTCACGGCACGGCCGACGGCGTCGCTCCAGGCCAAGGTCTCCCAGTTGCGGCGTGCGTTGCAGGACGCGGAGGCGGGCGGCCGCGAACTGGTCGCGCACCGGCCGCCCGGATACGTCCTGGACGTCCCGGCCGGAGCGCTCGACGCCGGGCGGTTCCGCGAACTGGTCGCCCGGGCCCGCTCCGGTGAGGACCCGGTGACGCGCGCGGCGCTGTACACCGAGGCCCTGGCGCTGTGGCGCGGCCCCGCCTTCGCCGAGTTCGCCGACCAGCCGTCCGTACGGCCGACGGCGGCGAGCCTTGAGGAGGAGCGCCTGACGGCGGTGGAGGAACACGCCTCGGTGCGACTGGAGTTGGGCGAGCACAGCCTGCTGGTGGGCGAGCTGACGGAGCTGGTGGAGCAGCATCCGCTGCGCGAGGGGCTGCGGGGCGCGCTGATGTGGGCGCTGTACCAGGCGGGGCGCTCCTCCGACGCGCTCGACTGCTTCAACGATCTGCGGCGCCGGCTCGACGAGGAGCTGGGGCTGACGCCCGGACCGTCCCTGGAGGCGCTGCAGCGGTCCATCCTGCGCCACGACCCGGTTCTGGCCCGGCCGGAGCCGCCCGCGTCGTCCGCCGCGGGGGTGCAGGCGGGGCCGGGCCCGACCGGTTCGGCCTCGCCCCTGGTGGGCCGCGAGCAGGACGTACGGGCGATCCGGACGCTGCTCTTACGACGCCGCCTGGTGACGCTCACCGGCCCGGGCGGGGTCGGCAAGACCCGTCTCGCCCAGGCCACGGCGGAGAGTCTGGCGGGCGCGTTCGGCGAGGGCACCTGGCTGGTGGAGCTCGCGGACGCCGGGGGCCTGGAACGGTTCGCCGGCGCGGAGGCGCTGGCCGAGCAGGTGATGGCGACGCTGGGCATCCGGGAGAGCACCTCGGACGACGATGCCAAGGGTCCGGCCGACCGCCTGGCGAACGCGCTGGCGGGCCGGCGGCTGCTGCTCGTGCTGGACAACTGCGAACACGTCGTGGAGGCCGTCGCGCGACTGGCCGGCCTGCTGCTGAGCCGGGCCGCCCACCTGCACATCCTGACGACCAGTCAGGAACCCCTGCGCACCCGGGACGAGACGGTGTACCCGGTGGTGCCCCTGTCACTGCCCCCGGAGGACCACCCGGACCTCGACGCGCTGACGAGCGCGGGGGCCGTACGCCTCTTCGTGGACCGGACCAGGGCGACGGACCCGGAGTTCGTGCTCGACACCACCACCGCCCCCCTGGTCGCCGATGTGTGCCGGCGCCTCGACGGCATCCCGCTCGCCCTGGAACTGGCCGCCACGCGTGTGCGGTCGCTGGGCATCAGGGAACTGCACGACCGGCTCGACGACCGCTTCAAGGTGCTCAACAGCGGCTACCGCGACGCCCCTTCGCGCCACCGGACGCTGCAGGCCACCCTCGACTGGAGCTGGAGCCTGCTCGACGACCGCGAACGGACCGTGCTGCGCAGGCTGTCGGTGTTCGCCGAGGGGTGCGCTCTGCGGGCCGCCGAGGACGTGTGCTCCGGCGGCGGCGTGTCCCCCGCCGACGTCCTCGACGCGCTGAGTCTGCTCGTGGAACGCTCCCTGGCCGTCCGCACCGAGGGCCCGCAGGGCCCGCGCTACCGGCTGCTGGAGTCGGTCGCGGTCTACGCGCGTGACAAGCTCGCCGAGTCCGGTGAGCACGCCGAGACCGCCGCCCGGCACCTGCGTCACTGCGTCCGGCTCGCCGAGCGGGCCCGGCCGCATCTGCACGAGCGGGAGCAGTCCCGCTGGTTCCAGTACCTGGACCTGGAGGCGGCCAACGTGCAGCGTGCGCTGGCGGAGGCCGACCGGGCCGGGGCCGCGCAGGAGGCGCTGCGCCTGGTCAACTCGCTGACCTGGTACTGGTATGTCCGTGGCCGTCTGGGCGAGGCCCGCAGGGCGCTGGCGACGGCCCTGGACACGCCGGGCGAGGCCGCGCCCGAGGAGCGCGTGGAGACGGTGTTCTGGTACACGGGCATCCGTCTGCTGCTCGGGGAGCACGAGCGGGAGTGCGACGCCCTGGAGGAGTACCCGCCCGAGTCGACCCTGGAGTCGACCAGGGCGCAGTGGTTCCTGGCGCACGCGCAGTGGACGGTGGGGGCGCTGGTCAAGGGCGAGCAGCGGGTCGAGCGCGTCCTGGTCCGCTTCCGTACCCTGCGCGACGCGTGGGGAACGGCCGCCGCGCTGACGACGCGCGCGTGTTTCGCCCTGGCCCGTGGGGACCTGGAGTCGCTGCGCGGCAACGCCGAGGAAGCCCGCGCCCATTTCGCGGAACTGGGCGATCTGTGGGGCCGTTTGAAGACGACCGATGTGCTCGGCAGGCTCGCCGAGATCAACGGCGACTACGACCTGGCGGCCCAACTGCACCGGGAGAGCCTGCGGATCGCCCAGGCCCTGGAGACATGGCCGGAGATGTCGACGAAGCTGTCGGGCCTCGGCAGGATCGCCCTGCTCACCCAGCGCTACGACGAGGCAGACGACCTGCACACACGGGCCCTGCGGATCGCGGTCGGGCAGGGCAACCAGCCGGCCGAGCAGTTCGCCGCACTGGGCCTCGCCCTCAGCGCCCGCCGCCAGGGCCGCCTCGACGCCGCCGAGGAGTGGCTGCGCCCCTGGCTCGCCTGGAACCGCCGCCGCGGCGACGGCCCGGGCCTCGCACTGGTCCTGGCCGAGCTGGGCTTCATCGCCGAACAACGCGGCGACGCCGGCCGGGCCCTGGCCCATCACCGGGACGGCCTCGCCGCCGCCGCCACGACCAAGGACCCCCGCTCGGTCGCCCTGGCCCTCGAAGGCCTGGCAGGCGCCTACTCCCTGGCAGGCGCCCCGGAACGCGCGGCCCGCCTCCTCGGCACGGCGGCAGCGACCCGGGAACGGGCCGGCGCCCCGCACCCCCCGGCGGAGCGGGGAGACGTGGAGCGCATCGCGGCCCGCCTGCGCGCCACGATCGACGAGGCCACGTACGACCGCGAGTTCACCGCCGGCACCCGACGCGACCACGAGGCGGAAGCCCTGGCGGAAACCCACCCGCAGGCACCATGAGGCCCGAACGGTCAGGCCGTCCCGGCCGTTGTCGGGGCCGATCAGTCCCTCCGGCCGAGTACTGCCTCACCGAGATGGGTCAGGCGGTGCAGGGTCAGGTTGTCCCGGCGCTCGGCCGCGACCATCCCGGACCTGCGCAGGACAGCCAGATGCCTGCTGACGGAGGGGTGGGAGAGGTCGAGACGGCGGGATATCTCGCTGATGGACACGGGCGACCGTAAGGATTTCCAGGACGTTCGCGCGGGTGTGCCCGAGGACGTCGCTCAGAGCAGCCGCCCTGTCCTCCTGATGCTGCTGCCAGAGGCCGGCGGCGGTGTCGGTGGTGGGCGTGACGTTGTAGACCAGGACGGGCGCGCCCTGGCCGCCCGTCTCCGCGTCGAGGACCATCGGCCCGGGCGCGAACAACGACGGAGCGATGACCAGGCCCTCCCCGAGCGGGTCGGCTCGCTGCCCTTCCTGTTCGTTGTCCACCTGGAGCAGGGGCGCGTGCCAGCTGATGGAGGGATGCAGCTCGTTGAGGAGGCTTTCCACACCGCCGGTGCACTGCCCTGCCACGGCCGGCCCATCGACACCGTGGCCCCGACCCACAGCGAGTAACCGGGCAGGCGGCACGGCAGTTGCAGGTCCGGGCCGTTCATCGGGGAGGGTCGGGCACCTCGTCGTGGCGGGGCGCGACCCGGAAGTCGAACGCCAGCGTCCCGGGGTCCAGGGCCGTCGCCCCGCCGTCGACGGTGAGCACGGCACCGTTCACATAGGACGCTGCCGGGGACAGCAGCCAGCTGATGGTTTCCGCAATCTCACGCGGCTCACCCGGACGCCCCAGGGGAAGAAGTCCGGTCACCTCCTCATAGGCGCCGTCCACGCCCTCACCCCGCAGGTCCGCCTCCGCCGCGAAGCGCGCCATGCGGCGGTCGGCCATCTCGCTTCTCACCCAGCTCGGACACACGATGTTGGCCCGCACTCCCCGACGCCCGTAGTCGACGGCGACGGAACGGCAGAGCTGGAGCAGGGCTGCCTTGGACGTGGCGTACGGGGCGTTGCTCGTACCGTTGCGCAGGGCGGACACCGAGGCGACAGCGACCACCGCCCCTCTCGCCTGAAGCAAGTGCGGAATCGCCGCACGCAGAAGCAGCAGCGGACCGGTGACGTTGGTGCGCATCACCTCGTCCCAGTCCTCCAGCGACAGGTCGCCCACGGTCCCACCGCGCCCGATGCCCGCGTTGAGCACAAGCCCGTCGAGTCGTCCGTACGCGTCCAGGGCTGCCTGGACGAGACCGTCGGCGGCCTCGGGGTCCCTCACATCGGAGGGGTGCGCGAGTACCCCGATCTCTTCTTCGAGACGTCGCAACGGCTCGCTCCGCCGGCCCGAGACGACCACATGATGGCTTTCTTCGCGGAGCAGCCGGGCGGTGGCCTCCCCGATGCCCGAACCTCCACCGGTCACGACGACAACACGCTCGTCAGTCACTGCTGTTCTGGCTCCTCCGTGATCACAAGGCGCATCCGAGCCTAGAACCCGCTGGTCCCTTGCTGATGACTTTGAGACATGAGTCGAGAACGCCGCCCCATGGGTGGGGGAA
Source organism: Streptomyces sp. NPDC012466 (assembly GCF_042955215.1). NCBI lineage: Bacteria > Bacillati > Actinomycetota > Actinomycetes > Kitasatosporales > Streptomycetaceae > Streptomyces > Streptomyces sp. NPDC012466. Next base: position 1,547,492 of record NZ_JBIBEQ010000001.1, read on the forward strand.
ACCCGCCCCCTGACTCTCCTGTCAGGTCTACTGCCTCCCCCTCGGCCGCACTGCTGCACTGAGACCCTCAGATCCCGATCCAGACGAGGGCTGCCCGACATGTCGCAGTTAACCGATGTCCGCCTACCCGTTGTCCAGTTGGTCAGAGTCTGCGTCGACCACCGCGACGCCGCCGGTCCTGGGCAGGCCCTCCAGGAAGCCAGTGTGGGCTTCCCGGAGCGCACCCTGACTGCGGTCGTGGGTCCTTCCGGTGCGGGCAAGAGCACTCTTCTCCGTTGCGCCTCGGGGCTGGAGCGGCCGAACCAGGGCAAGGTCTTCAGGGGCTTTCGGGAACTGGACGCCATGGACGATCAGGAACTCACGGAACTCCGAGGTCTCTTCGTTCCGCGGCAGCCCGAGTTGCTCCCGGCGCTCACCGCATACCAGAACGTGGCCCGGGCGTCCCGTGCCACCGGCCGCAGGGCCCGGCGGGCGGCCGCGTTGGAAGCGCTGCGCCACGTGGGTCTGGAGGAGGAGGCCGGGCGGAATGTGGACGGACTCTCGGCCGAGCAGCGCAAGCGCCTCGCCATCGCCAGAACCCTGCCGGCGGGCCCCGGGATCCTTTTCATCGACGAACCGACGGATTCACTCGACCACGCCGGTGGACGCCGGATCATGGATGTGCTGCACGCCTTGGTGCAGCAGGCCGGGCGTACCGTCGTCATGGCCACACGCGATCCGGCGGCGGCGACTGCCGGCCGTCCAGCTGGCCGCCGTCTCCAAGAGCTACCCGGGGGCCGCAGACCGGGTCCCGGTGCTGCGCGAGGTCAGTCTGGGCTTTTCGCAGCGGGCGCTGACCGCTGTGATGGGACCGTCCGGCTCCGGCAAGACGACGCTGCTGAACTGCGCGGCCGGCCTGGACAGGCCCGGCATCGGCAAGGTCCTCCTCGGAGACACGGACCTCGCCGTCTGCGACGAGCGGGAGCTCACGGCGGTGCGCCGCGGCCGGATCGGCTTCGTCTTCCAGCAGTTCAACCTGCTGCCGATGCTGACCGCGTACGAGAACGTGGCCCTGCCCCTGCGACTGCGGCGCCGGTCGGTGAAGCGGGACCGGGTCATGGAGGCGTTGCGCGAGGTGGGTCTGGCGGACAAGGCCGATCGCCGGCCCGCGCAGTTGTCCGGTGGCCGGCAGCAGCGGGTCGCGATCGCGCGGACGCTGGTGGCCGAGCCGGAGATCGTCTTCGCCGACGAGCCGACCGGTTCCCTGGACCGGCACAGCGGCCGGCAGATCATGGAGTTGCTGCGCGCCGTGGTCGACCGGGCGGGGCGCACGGTGGTCATGGTGACGCACGACCCTGCGGTGGCGGCGTGCGCGGACCGGGTGGTCTTCCTCTCCGACGGCAAGGTCGCGGGACGGCTCGATCACCCCACGGCCGACGCGGTCGCCCGCCGGCTGAGCATGTGGGAGCGGTGATGTGGCGGATCTCCCTGTACTCGGTGCGGCACTACTGGGCCCCGTTCGCCGGTACGTTCGTGGCACTCGCTCTCGGCGTGGCACTGATCGGCACGTCCGCCGCGGCCCTGGCCGCGACCTGGGCGGTGCCGACGTCGCCGCGGGCCGGCAGCCCGTCGGTGACGCTCACCGACGGCACCGGTACGGCTCGTACGCTGTCCAGCGGTGATCTGGAGGCGGAAGTCGTTCATCACGCCGAACCTGCTCTTGTCCGACGGCAGGAGGGCCTGCACCTCGGGGTCCGCCGTCAGCTGGTCGTGGAGCGTCTCCTTGTAGGCGTTGTAGACCCTCGCCGTGCAACCGGGCTCCATGGCGCGCCCGGCTGTTGCCGCATCAAGGGGCCGAAACCGGGTCGAGGAAGGTCAGCACCGAGGCGTCCTCCTCGATCAGCGGGGTGAGGGCGGCGTTGAACGGGCCGCCGTACGGGGCGTTCAGGTGCGCCTGAAAGGCGTCCTCGTCCCGGTACACCTCGAAGATCCAGAAGGCGCGCGGGTGGGCTGCCTTGGTGTAGACGTCGAAGGCGAGGTTGCCTTCCTCCTCGCGCACCTTCAGGGCGTAGTCCCCGATCATGCGGGCGACCTCGGCCTCGGCTCCCTCACGGGCGGTGAACTCGGCGAACAGGGTCTTCTTCATGGGTGGTGTCCTTGTCAGTCGTGGGCGGAGTCGAGGTGCCAGACGCGGGCCCGGTCCAGCCTCACCGAGCCGTTCTCGGCGAAGACCTGCACTCCCCGGGCGGCGGGGTCGGGGAAGATCTGGTCGGTGATCACGGCCTCGCCGCTGCCGCCGAAGACCTCGACGGACGACCAGTCGACGAGGATCCGCAGCCTCACCTTGCCGTTCTCGGCCTTCAACGGCGCGGTCTGGACACCGGGGAAGGTGCTGTTGAAGTCCACGGCACCGGAGCGGGTGCGGTCGACGTACAGCTCCTGGGTCGTGGTGTCGTAGCCGATGACGGTCTCCTCGCCTCCGGCGCCGGTGCGCACCTTCAGACCGAAGCGTTCGGCGTCCTTGAGGGAGAAGGTCGCCTCGATGTCGAGTGCCTTGCCCTCGGCCGCGGGGCCGATCAGCGGCTGGGTGGTGCTCGCCACGGTGACGCCGGACGCCGTCGGCGGCCCGCTCTGCCGGAGGGACTCCAGGCTGCCCACCGGCTTGCTGGTCAGCCGGATCCGGCCGTCGATCGTGCGCAGGGCCATCTCCCGGGGAATGCTCTGCGCGCCGCGCCAGGGTGAGGTGGGGATGGCGCCGCTGTAGTCCCAGTTGTTCATCCAGCCGATCATGTAGCGCTTGCCGCCCGGCGCGTTCTCCCAGGACACGGCCGCGTAGTAGTCCTTGCCGTAGTCGGCCCAGTCGGCGCGCTGTACGGCGGACTTGGCGGGGGCGTCGGCGGCGGTGAACCGGTCGGCCAGGATGTGGCCCCAGCCGGCGGTGTTCAGGTCGACGATCTGGATCCGTGCCTTCTTGCCGGCGTAGGGACGCAGGTCGAAGGAGGCCCAGTCCAGGCTCTCGCTGTTGGCGCCGGTGGCGCTGCGGACGATCCGGCCGTCGACGACCAGGTTGACGGACGTCTCCTGGGAGACGGGCTGCGCCGCGGCGTCGGACAGCATGATGTGGTCGACGTTGATGTGGCCCCAGCCGCCGGTGTTGTCGTCGACGATCTGGATCCGCGCCTTCCTGCCGGCGAGGTCCTTGACGTTCCAGGAGGCCCAGTTGAGCGCCTCGCCGTCCTTTCCGGTCGTGCTGCGCACCACCTGGCCGTCGACGAGGAGTTCGACGGCGGTGGGGTGGTCGGAGCCGGTGGGGTGGTTGCCGCCGCCGATGAGGAAGTTGACGTAGTCCTTGTCGAGGGTGAATTCCGGCGAGGTGAGGGTGCCGGTGGTGGAGTCGCCGTTCAGGAAGCTGTTGACCAGGCCGCCGCCCCGGAATCCGGAGACTTCCTGCTGGCCGGGGAGGGTGCCGGTGGCCGGTGCCGAGCCGAAGGCCTGGCCGGTCGTCGTCCAGTCGCCGTAGCTGCCGCCTTCGAAGTCGGCCAGGACCGTTCCCGCGGGCGGATCTCCCTGCTCCAGGAGCGTTCCGGACTCGTGCGGGTGCCGTCCGCCACCGACCTTGAAGTTCAGGTAGCGGCTGTCGACGGTGAACTCGGGCGAGGTGAGGATGCCGGTGGTCGCGTCACCGCCGTGGAAGCTGTTGGCGAGGCCCTTGCCGTCGAAACCGTCGACGGTCCCCTGTCCGGCCACCGCCCCGGCCGCCGGTCCGGCGCCGAACGCGGTACCGGTGGTCGTCCACGCACCGAAGTCGGTGTTCTCGAAGTCCTGCATCACCGTGCCGGTGGGCGGGGTGTAGGTGCCCTTGTCCTCGGCGGTGAACTTCTTGCCGTCGAAGTCGCCGAGGAAGTACTGGGCGGCCGAACCGCCCGCGATGCCGCCGGGGTTGATGTTGACCACGAGGACCCACTTGATGTTGTCCTTGTCCCCGTCGACCGCGAGGGGGAACAGGTCGGGGCACTCCCACACGCCGCCCGTCGCGCCGGCCGGCCCGAAGTCGCTGAGCAGGTCCCAGTCCTTGAGGTTCTTCGACGAGTAGAAGCGCACCTTGTGCTCGGTGGACAGTGACACCGTCATCAGCCAGCTCTTGGTCGGCTCGTACCACTGGACCTTGGGGTCGCGGAACTCCTTGGAGCCGATGTCGATGACCGGATTGCCCTGGTACTTGGTCCAGGTGCGGCCGCGGTCGGTGCTGTAGGCGAGCGACTGGGCCTGGATGCCCGTGTCCTTGTCAAGGCTGGTGTAGATCGCCACCATGGGCGGGTTCTTCCTGGTACCGAACCCGGTGGTGTTGTTCCAGTCGACGACCGCGCTGCCGGAGAACACCATCTCCTCGTCGTCGTGCGACAGGGCGAGCGGCAGCTCCTTCCAGTGCACGAGATCGGTGCTCACCGCGTGGCCCCAGGACATGTCACCCCACGCGTCGCCGTTCGGGTTGTACTGGTAGAAGAGGTGGTACTCGCCCTTGTAGTACACAAGGCCGTTGGGGTCGTTCATCCAGTTCTTCTCCGGGGTGAAGTGGAACTGGGGCCGGTACGTCTCGGAGTACGGCGGGGTGTCGGCAGCGACCGCCTGGGGGGCCGGTACGGCTGCGGACAGGGCGCAGACGGTCGCCGCAGCGGCGATCATCCGTATACGGGCCTGCCGGGATGCACGTCCTGAGCTCATCGTGTCTCCTGTGCTGCGGCCGTCCGCACGGCGGAGCTTGATGCCCGCGGCGGAACCGGCCAGAGAGTGACGCCCTCCCGGCGCCGGCGTCCACCGCACCGAGAAGGGATGTCATCGTTGACTTGTGTCATCGATGACATCGAGTGGCCCGATGATGGACGCAATGCGGCCGACGCGTCAACGGTTCTGCCGTGACGCCCGCTGCGCGAGTCGCCTGTCCGTCATGCGTGATCGGCTGTGGCGAACTGCTCCAACTGGCCGTGCCACGGGGGGTTCGGGCCGGCGACCGAGCAGGTCAGGGCCGCGACCCGGGTGGCGAATCGGCAGGCTTCCGCGATGTCGCCGAGACGGGTCTCCGTCAGACGGCCACCGAGGAGGCCACGGACGCCGAGGTGGTGCAGCAGCCCGGCCGTGAAGGAGTCTCCCGCCCCGACCGTGTCGACGACACTCGTCTCCACGGCAGGCACCTCCACCCGTTCGCCGGCGAGCGAGGCCAGGGCGCCGTCGCCGCCCCGCGTGATCACCACGAGCCGCGCACCGGCCGCGTGCCAGATGTCGCACGCCTCCTCGGGCGGCGTGCCCGGCAGCAACAGGTCCAGGTCGTCCTCGCTCAGCCGCAGCACGTCGGCGAGGCCGCACCAGTGCGTCAGCCGGGCGCGGTAGACGTCGGGGTGGACGAGCAGCGGCCGGACGTTGGGGTCGATGCTGATGGTCGCGTGAGGGGCGGCCGCCGCCAGGAAGTCCTCCACCACCGCCGCACCGGGCTGCTGGACCAGGGCCAGGGACCCGGTGTGCACGCAGGCGGTCGTGGAGAGGTCCACCCGCGCCAGTTCCTCCGCCGTCCACTGCCAGTCGGCCGTGCTCTGCGCGTGGAAGGAGAACGCGGCCCGCCCCTGGGCGTCCAGCTCCGCCACGGCCAGGGTGCTGGGTTCCGCGGCCTGCACGGCGCTCGACAGGTCCACCCCGGACGTCTCCAGGTGGGCACGGAACAGGCGGCCGAAGACGTCGTCCGACAGCCGCGCGAGGAAGCGGGCCGGGGTGCCGAGCCGGGCCAGTGACACGGCCGTGTTCGCAGGTCCGCCGCCGGGCAGCACCCGCAGGGCGAGTTCGTTGGAGGCGCTTGCGGGCTCGGCGAACGCGTCCGCGACGCACTCTCCCAGGACGGTGATCTGGCGCGGGCTCATGGGCTGCTCTTCTCTGACGGACGTACGGGCGCACCGGGCGCGTCGTGGCGCTACTGACGGGGGGCGTCGGTGGGGGCGGCCGCGGTGTCCGCCGCCATCACTGCGGGGAGGTCCCGAGGTGTTTGCCGATTTGTGACGAACGCAGGGCATTGACGTTTCCGGGAGACGGAGTCCATCATCCTCGCCATGCGGTGTCAACGATGACATAAGTCAACGATGACACCCCGGGCGGCCAGCTCTGACGACAGCCCCCTGCCGCTCGCCACACCTCAGGAGTCGAACATGCCTCGCACCACTCGTCTGTCCTCCTCCCTCCTCAGAGCGGCCGCCGTCGCGGGTGTCGCGGCCCTCACTCTGACGGCCTGCGGATCCGGCTCCGGTTCGGGCTCCTCGGGCTCCTCGGGCTCCTCGGGCTCCGGCTCGGGCAGCGTCAAGGTCGGCCTGATCACCAAGACCGACACCAACCCGTTCTTCGTGAAGATGAAGGAGGGCGCGGAGAAGGCCGCCAAGGAGAACGGCGCCGAACTGTCCACCGCCGCAGGCAAGTTCGACGGGGACAACGCCGGTCAGGTCACCGCCCTGGAGAACATGGTCGCCGCCGGTGTGAAGGGCATCCTGATCACTCCGAGCGACTCGAAGGCGATCGTGCCCGCGATCGAGAAGGCCAAGGCCAAGGGTGTTCTGGTCATCGCCCTGGACACCCCGACCGACCCGGAGAGCGCGGTCGACGCCCTCTTCGCCACCGACAACCTCAAGGCGGGCGAGCTGATCGGCGAATACGCCAAGGCCGCCATGAAGGGCAAGTCCGCCAAGATCGCCACCCTCGACCTGGCGCCGGGCGTCTCCGTCGGCGTCCAGCGGCACAACGGCTTCCTCAAGGGCTTCGGCGCCACCGACAAGGACGTCGCCTGCGCCCAGGACACCGGAGGCGACCAGGCCAAGGGCCAGACCGCCATGGAGAACTGCCTCCAGAAGGAACCCGGCATCAACGTCGTCTACACGATCAACGAACCGGCCGCCCTGGGCGCGTACACCGCGCTCAAGGCCAAGGGCCGGGAGAAGGACGTGCTGATCGTCTCCGTCGACGGCGGCTGCACCGGCACCCAGGCGGTCAAGGACGGCAAGATCGCCGCGACCTCGCAGCAGTACCCGCTGAAGATGGCCGCCGAGGGCGTCAAGGCCGTCGTGACGTTCGCCAAGGACGGCAAGAAGGCGTCCGGTTACACCGACACGGGCGTCACGCTGATCACCGACAAGGCGCAGGACGGGGTCGCGTCCAAGGACACCGGCTACGGCTTGGAGAACTGCTGGGGCTGAGCCGACCCGACGACCCCACGACGCCGCCTCGCTGCCCTCGGGGCGGCCGGCCCCTCCTCCCCGACCGAGGGGACGGCCGCCCCCTCGTTCCCTTGTCCTCCGGCTTCTCCGCTTCCTCCGGCTCCTCCGCCGAGGGCGGACGGGGACGGACAAGGACTCTGTCTTCCGACAAGGACTTCGCATGACCGCCACGTCCACGCCTCCGAGCACGTCCTCGCCGTACGCCGGGCTCAAAGCGCCGACCACGGCCCGCCGGCTGCTCACGGCACCCACCACCGGCCCCCTGGCCGCCCTCCTCCTGGCCTGCGCCTTCTTCTCCTTCTCGACCGAGCAGTTCCTCACGGGCGGCAACTTCTCGCTGATCGTGCAGCAGGTCATGGTCGTCGGCACCCTCGCCATCGGCCAGACCTTGATCATCCTCACGGCGGGCATCGACCTGTCGTGCGGTGCGGTGATGGCGTTCGGCAGCATCATGATCGCCAAGATGGCCGCCGAGGGCTCGCTGCCCCCGCTCGTCGCCATCGCCGTGGGCATCGGCGTCTGCGGCGGATTCGGGCTGCTCAACGGGCTGTTGGTGCAGAAGATCCCGCTGCCGCCGTTCATCGTCACCCTCGGCATGCTCAACGTGGCGTTCGCGCTGACCCACATCTACTCCGAGGAGCAGACGGTCACCAACCTGCCCGGCCCGCTGACGGCCCTCGGGCAGACCTTCCCGCTCGGCCACACCGACATCACCTACGGCTCCCTGGTCACCATCGCCCTGTTCCTGCTCCTCGCCTACGCGCTGAGCAGCACCGGCTGGGGCCGTCACGTCTACGCCCTGGGCAACAGCCAGGAAGCGGCGCGGCTCAACGGCATCCGCACCTCCCGCCTGACCATCGGCGTCTACACCACGGCCGGCCTGCTCTACGGCATCGCCGCCCTGCTGCTCATCTCCCGCACCGGAGTCGGCGACCCCCAGGCGGGGCAGACCGACAACCTCGACAGCATCACCGCCGTGGTCCTCGGCGGCACCAGCCTCTTCGGCGGACGCGGTTCGGTGCTGGGCACCTTCATCGGCGTCCTCATCGTCGGTGTCTTCCGCAACGGACTTCAGCTGATGGGCGTCGCCTCCATCTACCAGACCCTGATCACCGGCGTCCTGGTGATCCTCGCGGTGACCGTCGACCAGATCTCCCGGAAGAAGGCCCGATGACCTCCCCCACTCCCGTCCTTCAGGCCCGCGGTCTGGTCAAGCGCTACGGCCATGTCACCGCCATCGACGGCGCCGACTTCGACCTGATGCCCGGCGAGGTCCTCGCCGTCATCGGGGACAACGGAGCGGGCAAGACCAGCCTGATCAAGGCACTCACCGGTGCGGTGGTCCCGGACGAGGGCGAGATCCGCCTCAACGGCGAGCCGATCCAGTTCTCCGGGCCGCAGAGTGCCCGCGCCCACGGCATCGAGACGGTCTATCAGGACCTGGCCGTGGCCGCGTCCATGGACATCGCCTCGAACATGTTCCTCGGGCGTGAACTCCGCCGCCCCGGTGTCCTCGGCAGTGTCTTCCGCATGCTGGACAAGAAGCGCATGCGCCAGGAGGCCGCCGAGCACATGGCCGACCTGAAGATCGGCCTGCGCTCGCTGACCCAGTCGGTCGAGACGCTCTCCGGCGGACAGCGGCAGGCCGTCGCGGTCGCCCGTTCCGTCGCCTGGGCCCGCAGTGTCGTCGTCATGGACGAGCCCACCGCCGCCCTCGGCGTCAAGGAGTCCGGACAGGTCCTCGACCTCATCCGCCGGGTCCGCGACAAGGGCATGCCGGTGGTTCTGATCAGCCACAACATGCCGCACGTCTTCGAGATCGCCGACCGGATCCACGTCCACCGGCTGGGCCGGCGCGCCGCCGTGATCAAGCCGACCGACTACTCCATGGCGGAGGTCGTGGCCATCATGACCGGCGCACTCACCGTCGACGCGGCCGGGGATACTGTCGTAGCGGATTCCGCGGCGGCGAAGGCCGCGGGAGTCCAGGCCAACTGAAGCACTCACAGGTACCGGCCGAGGCCGCGGCCGGGACCGACGAGCACAGGAGACTGTTTCCTCCATGGCAGCGAACCGCCGCCCGACCATGGCAGACGTCGCCCGAGAAGTGGGCGTCAGCGCCAAGACCGTCTCCCGGGTTCTCAACGAGGACGGGTACACCTCCGAACAGACCAGGGAACAGGTTCTCGCCGCCGTTGCCAAACTCGGCTTTCAGCCGAACCTCATGGCCCGCAACATCCGGGTGGGAGGGCCAGACACCACGATCGGACTGGTGGTCCCCGACCTGGCCAACCCCTTTTTCGGGGCCGTGGCCAGGAGTATCGAGGACACGGTCCGCGACCGTGGCCTGACCCTGCTCGTGGGCTCCTCCGCGGACGATCCCGACCGTGAGCGCTCGTTGACCGACAAGTTCCTCGCCCGCCGCGTCAGCATCCTCATGGTCGTACCGTCCGTCGGCGCCGACCACTCCCATCTCAAGGCCCACCGCACCGCGGGACTGCCCGTGGTCTTCATCGACCGTCCCGGCGCGGGCCTGGCCACGGACAGTGTCGTCAGCTCCAACCGGGACGGCTCCCACGAGGGCGTCGCCCACCTGATCGCCCATGGACACCGGCGCATCGGCTTCATCGGCGACCTGCCCACCAAGCTCTACACCCGCCGCGAACGCCTGGCCGGCTACCGCGCGGCCCTTCAGCAAGCCGATATCTCCTACGACCGCTCACTCGTCGTCAGCGCACACGACCAGCAGGGCGCCGAGGCGGCGACCGCGAAACTGCTCGACCTGGCCGATCCGCCCACGGCCCTGTACGCGGGCAACAACATCATGGCGCTGGGGATAGTGGCCGAACTCGCCCGCAGCAAGCGCAAGGACGTCGCCTTCGTGGCCTTCGACGACGTCTCGCTCGCCGAAGCCCTCGAACCGGCGCTGACCGTCGTGGCCCAGGACCCCGGGGAAATCGGCAGGACCGCGGCGGCGACCGCCCTCGCCCGCCTCGACGGCGACCGGTCCCGGGCACGGACCGTCACCGTCCCCACCCGCCTGATCGTCCGAGGCTCGGGCGAACAGCGGGCGCCCGGCACGCGGGACGCATGAGCGGGCCGTCTCCGTCGGAGCGCGACATCCACCCCGGTCATGCGGCCGGGCGGGACACCGACTCGACCCACTCGTCGACGGTGACGACATCCGCCCACTGCGGGAACAGTCGCTCGATGAGGACCCGGTGCACCTCCGGGTCGGTGTCCAGGCAGGCGTCGGAGAGGACGGTGAGCCCGAAGTCCAGGTCGTTCGCCCGGCACAGGGTGGACAGCACCACGGCGCTGGTGGCGATGCCGGTGAGCACGAGGCTGTCGACACCGCGCGCCCGCAGCACCACGTCGAGATCGCTGCCGGAGAACGCGCTCGCCCGCCTCTTGGTGACCACCACGTCACCCGGCCGGGGCGCGACCTCGGGGTGGATCTCGGTGCCCGGAGCGCCCTCGACGTAGAGGCCGGCCTGCGCGATGGCCGTGAGAGCCCTGTTGCGCGTCCCGACCTCCGGGAAGCCGGGACGCAGCGCGATCACCACGTAGATCACGGGGATGTCCGCCGCCCGGGCGCCGTCGATGGCCCTGCGCAGTCGCGGCAGGTATCCGGAGCCGTCGTCGGCGATGTCCACGATGGCCCGCTGGACGTCCATCACGAGAAGTGCGCTGCTCAAGTCGCCTCCAGGACACAGTCGTTCGGTGGTGGAACGGGCCGGGTTCCGCTGGTCGGATCCTACGGGCCCCGGGCACGATGGTGGGGCCCGAGAGCCGGCAAGATCAGGCGTCGGCGCGTGAGACGAGGCCAATGATGCGGGCCCACCTCTGCGGTGCGTTGGAGTACATCGGGACATGCGCGCAGCGGCTGATCCCGGCGAGCTCGACACCGCCTTCGGCCAGCGCCGGGAGGTGGGACAGCGAGTCGTTCTGCTCGCCGTACACGAACATCTTCGGCGCGGGGAGCGCGAGGTACCGGTCGAGCAGCTTGCCGTGGTCGGGGAGGTCGACCATGGACTCGAAGATGGAGTAGCGCGCCCCGGCGCCAGTAGTCGCGGACCGCCTCGACGGGTGTGCCGGTGTCGCCCAGAGCGGCGGGGGCGGCCCGCGAGGCGATGATCTCCGGCGGTGCCGCGAGCCGGCCGACGCGCAGGCAAACAACCCTGCCTGGTTACGGCGCCGAACCGGAGAACCCTATCCGCCGGTGGCTACTCAAGAACGTCGCGATCGACATCGGTATCGGTCGCCGCCAGCACCGCGACCCGGGTCCGGGTGGGATCGAGTGCGGCGAAGGCCACGTCCGACGTGTCGTGGTGGAACCAGTCCGTGAACGCCATGAACCGCAGCCACCGGTGATCCGCGGCGCGCCGCACCGCTTCCAGGAGAGGTACCCCGGTGGGCAACCCCATGAGCCCGCAGAGACTCTCCCAGGCATACAGCCGCGCGTACGCACCGCCCTGCCCCTGGCCGCTCACCCCGCCGACGTACGACGCCGAGAAGAGTTCGTTGAGAACATCGTCGGGTGTCGTCGCGCAGGCGAGCGCGCTTCCCCGGCGGCTGCCCTCACCTTCCAGGCAGCGCAGGGGCAGTTCCTTGAGGAAGGAGATGCCGAAGTCGTCGGGGCTGAGCGGGCTCGGCAGCGTGAAGAACCGTGCTTCGGGCTCACGGGCCCATCCGCCGGCCCTGAAAGGCCGGGCGACCGCGTTCGCCCGTCCGTCGTTCCGAGCGTCCCCGGCACCGCGACCGGCGACCGCACCGCCGTCGGTCGAGGGAGCCTCCGGGAAACGCGACCGGAGCTGCTTCGCGGTCTTGATCGGCCCCAGTCCCCGGACACGCACGGTGAACCGGTGTTCGATGTCCAGTCGCGTCCTGGGTAGCCGGGCCAGCGGGTGCTCCAGCTCACGCAGCTTCTCGGCGTACGCGTCCAGGGAGCGCCGACCGGTCCCCGAGCCGATCAGCGCCAGCTCTCCGAGGAGACAGGCGCGCAGCTCGACCGCCGGACCCAGGACCCCGTCCGGCAACTCGCCGAACAGAGGCTCGATGTCCCGCAGATGCTGAGCCTTGACCAGCTTCGCGGCCACAGAACGCAGCAGTCGATCGCCTTCGCCGGGGGACATGGCCCCTTCGGGCAGCAGCCGACTCACGAGGTCCACAGCAAACGTCACACAGTCCCGCGAACGCGTGTCGGCGAGGGTCTCGGCGATCCGCCCGACGGTCCGCGCCACGGAGGCTCCACGGGGCCCGTCGCCGGCCGCCGTCCGGCACAGCCGCTCCGCCGCTTCGTACATTCCTTCCGGTCCGAGCTCAGCCAGATGCTGCGACTCCGGCCCGGGCCGCTCCCGGCGATGGCGATCGGAAGGGCTGTCGCCGGGCGTCTCTTCGTTGTGGCTCACGCCCCCGAGTCTACGAGCAGCAGATCAAGTAACTTTGCGGAGGCACACGTGCCTTGAGGGAGCCAGGCGACGGGGGAAGAACGTGGAAAACCGGCCAACGGATTGGCATGTCCTGGATCTGGACAAGGATCCGACCCCCGGCGATCCGCAACGGGTGCGCAAGCTCGCCAAGGTCCTGCACGACTTCGCCGACGACGTGTCCGACGCGTTGCGTCTGGTCAAGGGCATGGCGGGCGAGAGCACCCTGGCGGAGTGGGCGGGCAAGTCGGCCACGGTCTTCAAGGAGGAGTTCTCGGGCGTCCCGAAGAACTTGAAGAAGCTGGAGAAGTCCTACGGGATGTGCGGCGACGCCCTCGCGGACTTCTGGCCGAAGCTGGAGCGCGCCCAGGCGCTGGCGGACAAGGCGCTGGTGAAGGCGCGCGAGGCCCGCACGGACCTCTCCTCGGCGCAGTCGAGGCTCTCGTCGGCCGACTCCTGGGTGACCCGGGCGTCCAAGGAGGCCGACAAGTACCAGGACGACCCGACCGGCAGCAAGTCGGACGCCGACAAACCGGACGAGGCCAGGGTGCGGGCCGCCACCCGGGACGTCCAGCACGCCAAGACGGCGCAGACGAACGCTCAGTCGGCCGTCGATGACGCCCAGAGTGCCCTGGACGCGGCGAAGAAGATGGCCGAAGACGCCCGCAAGATGCGCGAGGACGCCGCCCGCGAGGCCAAGAACAAGATCGACGAGGCGTCCGACGCCGGCATCCAGAACCGGTCGTGGTGGGAGGACATCGGCGACTGGTTCACCGACAACTGGGACACCATCGTTGCAGTCTGCAAGGTCGTCGTCACGGTCGTCGGCGTCATCGCGATGATCATCGGCGGGCCGATCCTGGCCGCGATCGTCGTCGTGGCCGCCCTCGTCGTCCTCGCCGACACGCTCGACAAATATCGCAAAGGCCAAGCGTCCCTGTGGGACGTGGGATTCGCGGCCCTGGACTGCATACCCGGCGGCAAGGGCATCACCACGCTCGGCAAGCTCGCGACGGGCGCGAAAGCCCTGGGCAAGGGTGGCCTCAAAGCGATGGCCAAGGGCCTGGGACGAGGCCTGCGCAAGGGAGCCGACGACGCGGTCGGCAAGAGCAAGCCGGCCAAGGGGCGGTGCAAGAACGGCGATCCCGTCGACATGGTCTCCGGCGAGATGCTCGTGGAGGAGACCGACGTGGAGCTGCCCGGGCTCCTTCCGCTCGTGCTGCGGCGCACGCATCTCTCGACGTACACCTGGGGCCAGTGGTTCGGTCCGTCCTGGGCCTCGACGTTCGACGAGCGTCTCGAACTGGACGGGGAAGGCGTCGTCTTCGCCGCTGAAGACGGCATGATCCTCGTGTATCCCGTGCCCGCCCCCGGTGAGTCGGTCATGCCGACGGAGGGCCCGCGCTGGCCGCTGGACTGGGACGGCTCCCCCGACACCCCCATCCGCATCACCGACCCGGCCTCCGGACGCACCCGCCACTTCGCCCCGCTCGCCGGATCTGTCGCCGCGCAGGAGGCTTTCACCCTTCCCCTGGCCGCGGTGACCGACCGCGGTGGACGGCGCATCGGCATCGACCGGGACGAGACCGGCACCCCCACCGCCGTTCACGACTCCGGCGGCCGCCACGTGCACATCGACACCGAGGGCGACCGCATAGTCGGCCTGCGGCTGCGCGACGAGGAGGCCGGGCCGGACGGCACGACCCTGCGGCGCTACGGCTACAGCCCCGAGGGTCACCTCACCGAGATCCACAACTCCAGCGGCCTCCCCCTCCGGTACGCCTACGACATCCAGGGACGCATCACATCCTGGAGCGACCGCAACGACACCTGGTACCGCTTCACCTACGACGACCAGGACCGGTGCATACGCGGTGAAGGCGCCGACGGGTTCCTGTCCTGCTCCATCGCATACGACCCGGCAAACCGGGAGACCCGGTACACCGACTCTCTGGGCCACACCACGACCTACCGGTACAACGAGCGCCGGCAGGTCGTCGCCCAGACCGACCCCCTCGGCAACACCACCCACGCCGAGTGGGACGCGTACAACCGGCTGCTCTCGCGCACGAATCCGCTGGGCCACACGTCCCGTTTCAGCTACGACGAGCGCGGCAACCTCATCTCCGTGGTCCGCCCTGACGGCACGGCCACCACCTGCGAGTACGACTCCTCCGACCGCCCCCTGTGGATCACTCTGCCGAACGGCGGCAGACGTGGCTACGCGTACGACGAGCACGGCCACCCGACAGCGACCGTCGACGCCGATGGTGCCGTCACCACCTACGCCTATGAACCCTCCGGTGGCCTGCTCGGCGTCACCAACGCCCTGGGAGCGACCCACCGCGTCCACCCGGGGCCACTGGGGCTGCCCGACTCCGTCACCGCGCCAATGGGCGGTACGTCCCATGTCACTCGCGACGCCTTCGGCCGCATCGTCGGCACCGTCGACGCCGCCGGTGCGACGACGCGCACCACCTGGACGGTGGAGGGCTACCCCGCTGAGCGGATCATGGCCGACGGCAGCAGCGAGAGCTGGTCCTACGACGGTGAGGGCAACATCGTCCGCTACACCGGCCTCGACGGCCGGACCACGACCCACGCCTTCACCCACTTCGACCGGCTTCGCTCCAGGACGGAGGCGGACGGCTCGACGACGCTGTTCGCGTACGACACCGAACTGCGGCTCACGTCCGTGACGAGCGCGTCGGGTGCGGTGTGGTCGTACACGTACGACGCGGCGGGCCGCCTCGTTGGCGAAGTGGACTTCAACGGCCGCGCCGTCGCCTACGCCTACGACGCGGCGGGCCGTCTGATCCAGCGCACCAACGGCGCGGGCGAGATCACCGCATACTCGCGGGACGCGTGCGGCCGGGTCGTGGAGCGACGCTCCGGCGAGGCGATCGCCACCTTCGCCTACGACTCCTCCGGCCGACTGATCACAGCGGTCACCCCCGAGACGACGCTCACGTTCGCACGCGACGTGGTGGGCCGTGTCGTCTCCGAAGAGTGCAACGGCCGCGCGGTCCGCACGTCGTACGACGTACTCGGCCGGCGGACGGAACGCCGAACTCCGTCGGGCGCCGTCAGCCGTTGGGAATGGGACGCGAACAACCGGCCCACCCGGGTCCGACTCGCCGACAACGCGCTGTCCTTCACCTACGGAACCTCGGGCCACGAGACCGAGCGGCGGCTCGGCGAGACTGCGGTGCTGACGCAGGAGTGGGACGCCGGCCACCGTCTGGCCGAGCAGAGGGTTCTGGGCCGAGGCGCCTCCGACACGAGTTCGCCGGACGGGTCCCTGCTGCACCGCTCGTACACGTACGGACAGGACGGCGGCCTGACCGCCATCGAGGACCAGACCCACGGCACTCGCCGGTTCAGCCGTGACCGTCTCGGCCGGGTGGAAGCGGTCTCCGCCACCGGGTGGTCCGAGCGCTACGCCTACGACGCGGCGGGCAACGTCAGCCGGGCGGACGTGCCGGAAGGCCCTCAGGGGGAACGGGTCCACGACGGCACACTCATCCGCAGGACCGGCCACATCACCTACGTCCACGACGCACAGGGGCGCCTGGTCCGGCAGACGCGCAAGTTGCTGTCCGGGGGAACGCGGGAGTGGACCTACGCGTGGGACGCCGAGGACCGGCTCACTCAGGTCACGACCCCGGACGGGCGTCGCTGGGCGTACGTCTACGACGCCCTCGGCCGTCGAGTCGCCAAGCGCCTGCTGTCCGACTCTGGCCGACCCGTCGAGGAGACCCTCTTCACCTGGGACGGCTCCCATCTGGTGGAGCAGAGCGGCTCCGCCGGCGGCCCCACCAAAAACTGGGAATGGGCTCCCGGCACCAACCGTGCGCTGCTGCAGGTCGACCAGGACGAGGTCGACCGGCGCTTCTACGCCATCGTCACCGACTTGATCGGCACCCCCACCGAACTGGTCGACGAGGAGGGCCGGATCGCCTGGCGGGCACGCACGACGCTGTGGGGCACGCCGGTAGGCGGCTCAGAGAATGCAGTCGACTGCCCTCTGCGCTTCCCGGGTCAGTACCACGACCCGGAAACCGGCCTCCATTACAACTTCCGCCGCTACTACGACCCCGAGAACGCCCGCTACATCAGCCCCGACCCTCTGGGCCTCGCTCCCGCACCGAACCACCACGCGTACGTCCCCGACCCCCTTCGCTGGACGGACCCGTGGGGGCTGGTGAGCTGCGAGAGCAGCAGGCACGGCATCACGGAGGAACGCGAGGCTCATATCGAGGGCCAGCACGGCCCCGGCGCCCAGGACCGCGTGCGGGACAATGCCGATCCCACGGGGCCCGAACCCTCGCTGCCAGGTGAGTTCTACGAGGACTTCTTCTGGGAGGGCGACGACTTCGTCCTGGGTCGCCGGCTCCGCGAGGGCGTCGACGGCACCCCGGCCATACCCAACCCGCGTGCCAGGGCCGGGCAGGACAGCCACCTGCACCGCTTCGAACACGGCGAGCCCGTGGGCATCAACGGCAGCGGGCGGGAGACCAGAGACGTGGAAGTCGTCGTCCGCGACGGCCATATCCACACGGCGTATCCGGTCTGAGAGGGCCGGTCGGTGACGGATATGCAGACCGCAGACAGGAGCACCTTCAGGGCAAGCTCTCAAGAAGCCGGGAGTTACGGTGACGTGGTACGCCTGAACCGCACATACCGGCGCGACCGAGCTCAGGCCAGTCCAGGTCGCACCATGCGTGCGGCCAGTGCATGGATGTCTCTTATGGCATCGACGAGGGCCGGTCAAGATCAAGTGCATGCTGATGCAGTGCGATCCCTGAGTGTCTCACCATATGGCCCGCGTGCGAGGTCCGGTCGCATCCGGATGAGCTCGGCTTCATCCAGGTAGACATTCCTGGCCTGCAGCGCGGCGTGCCCCCCGTACACACTCAAGGCCTCCCGGAGCCCGACGCAGACGAAGTCCTCGAAGACCGTGTTCATATCGAAAAGGAAGCCGTTCATCCGCACCCCGCACGGCAGATGTGCGACAGAAGCGTTGTCCAGTCCAAGTCCCGCCAGGCGGAGAGCGCGGCTCCGGGCACGCCGCGCACGCGTAGGAGGCGTTCCACCGCGGCGCGCAGAATGCGGTTCTCGGCGATGTCCGTGCTGAACTCGAAATCCGTTTCGAACCGACGGTCATTCCCTTAGACCCGCAGGTCAGACGGTCTCTCGGACTGGCTCCAGAATGGCGACGCACTCCACATGCGACGTCATCGGAAACAGATCGAACGCCCGAAGCGTCCGCACCCGATACCCCCCGTCCCGGAAGTACCCCAGATCCCGCGCCAGCGCCGCCGGGTCGCACGCCACGTACGCGATCCGCCGCGCGCCCAGCGAGGCCAGGTGCTGAACCGTCTTGCGGCCGGCCCCCGCCCGCGGCGGGTCGAGGACGATCAGGTCGACCTCCTCGATGCCCGTGCGCGGCAACACGCTCTCGACCTTGCCCTGTTCGATGCGGACGCGGTCGAACTCGGCGAGGTTGTGCCGCGCGTCCTCCACCGCCCGCTTGCCGGACTCGATGCCGAGGACCGCGCCCTGGTCGCCGACGCGGTCGGCGAGGGCGCCGGCGAAGAGGCCGACGCCGCAGTACAGGTCGAGGGCCATGTCGCCCTTGCGGGGCAGCAGACCCTGCATGACCGCGGTCACCAGGGTGTCCGCGGCCTTCGGGTGGACCTGCCAGAAACCGCCGTTGCCGACGCGGTGCGTGCGGCCGTCCGCGCGCTCGCGGACGAAGGGGCGGCCGTGGACGCGGTGGACACCGCCGGAGCGCTCGTCCACGCGCAGGACGGAGACCGGGCGGTCGAGTTCGACCAGCGGCAGGCGTGCGCCCGGCTTCGGCGTGAGGATCACCTGGCGGTCCTGGGAGCCCGTCGCCGCGATCGCCTCGACGGAGTCCATGCCCGTCCAGACCCGCTTCTCGATGCCCAGCTCGCTCACGCCCTCCGCGGCGATCATGCAGTGGTCGATCGGCTCCACCTCGTGCGAGCGGTGCCGGCGCAGGCCCGCCCGGCCGTCGGCGGTGACGGCGTACTGGACGCGGGTGCGCCACGCGGGGACCTGGCCCGCGGGCACCTTGTCGCCCTCGGCGGGCAGCACCGTGCCGTCCCAGCCGGCCTCCTCCGGGGTGAGTCCGGCGAGGTGCTGGAGCTGTTCGGCGATGACGTCGGCCTTCAGGCGGCGCTGCGCGCCCGGCTTGGCGTGCTGCCAGTCGCAGCCGCCGCAGCGGCCGGGGCCGGCGAACGGGCAGGGCTCGTCGATCCGGTCCTTGGAGGCGTCGAGCACCGTCACGGCGTCCGCGCGCAGGAACCGTGCGCCCTGCTCGCCCTCCGTCACCCGCGCCACGACCCGCTCACCGGGCAGCGCGTGCCGTACGAACAGCACCTGGCCCTCGGACGTGCGGGCGATGCAGTGTCCGCCGTGGGCGACGGGGCCTACCTCGACCTCGTACTCCTCCCCCACCAGCGACTTCCTCGGTTCTGCCTGCATGGCGGGGTGACTCCATAACGCGTGAGGGGAAAGGGCCGAACGGAAACGGCCGGACAACAGCCCACCAGTCTACGTGGCTGCCGCCCGGCCGTTTCACACGAGCCTTCCGTCACACGGATCGCACTCGTCGCAGGAGCCGTCGTCTCACGACTTGTGCTCGGTGGACTCCTTCGACCGCACCTGCGCGGGACCGCGCCGCACCGACCCCGGCGCGTTCCAGTCCTGCTGCCTGCGGGCCCGCCGCTTGGCCGCCTCGGAGGACTGCAGCTGGTAGGGCACCGAGGTCACCATGATCCCGGGTGTGAACAGCAGCCGGCCCTTCAGCCGCAGGGCGCTCTGGTTGTGCAGCAGGTGCTCGTACCAGTGGCCGACGACGTACTCGGGGATGATCACGGACACCGCGTCGCGCGGCGACTCCTTGCGCAGGCTCTTGACGTACTCGATGATCGGCCGCGTGATCTCGCGGTAGGGCGAGTCGAGGACCTTCAGCGGTACGTCGATGCCGCGCCGCTCCCACTCCTCGCGCAGGGCCTTGGTCTCCGCCGGGTCGACGTTGACGCTCAGCGCCTCCAGGGTGTCCGAGCGCATCAGCTTGGCGTAGGCCAGGGCGCGCAGCGTCGGGCGGTGGATCTTGGAGATCAGGACGACCGAGTGGACCCGGGAGGGCCGTACGCTGTCGTCGCTCGGGCCCTCGGGGGCGGCGATCTCGGCGGCGACGCGGTCGTAGTGCTTACGGATGGCCGTCATCGTCGCGTAGAAGATCACCATGCCGAGCAGGGCGACCCAGGCGCCGTGGGTGAACTTGGTGAGGAGGACGACGACCAGCACCAGGCCGGTGAAGAAGGCGCCGAAGGCGTTGATGGCGCGGGAGCGGATCATGTGGCGGCGCTTGGCCTGGTCCTTCTCCGTGGCCAGGTGGCGGTTCCAGTGCCGGACCATGCCGGTCTGGCTGAGTGTGAAGGACACGAACACGCCGACGATGTACAGCTGGATCAGGCGGGTGGAGTCGGCGCCGTAGATGCCGACCAGCAGTCCGGCGGCGCCGGCGAGGAGCACGATGCCGTTGGAGAAGGCAAGGCGGTCGCCACGGGTGTGCAGCTGGCGCGGCAGGTAGCGGTCCTGGGCGAGGATCGAGCCGAGCAGCGGGAAGCCGTTGTAGGCGGTGTTGGCGGCGAGGAAGAGCACGAGCGCGGTGGCCGCGGCCAGCACGATGAACAGGAGGCTGCCCTTGCCGAAGACGGCCTCGGCGACCTGGGAGATCACCGGGTTCTGGACGTAGTCCGGACCGAGCGGCACACCGTTGTGGACGAGGTCCTTGGCCGGGTTCTCGGCCATGCGGACGTCGGTCGCGGCGGCCAGCGCGATGATGCCGCAGAACATGGTGACGGCCAGCAGGCCCATCGCGGCGAGGGTGGTCGCGGCGTTCTTCGACTTGGGCTTGCGGAAGGCCGGGACGCCGTTGGAGATGGCCTCGACGCCGGTGAGGGCGGCGCAGCCGGAGGAGAAGGCGCGCAGCAGCAGGAAGACCAGGGCGAAGCCGGCCAAGCCTCCGTGCTCGGGCTTGATGGCGTAGTCCGCCGTGGGGGCCCGCATGGTGTCGTCCAGGACCAGGCCGCGGAAGGCGCCCCAGGCGATCATGGTGAAGACGCCCGCGACGAAGATGTACGTCGGAATCGCGAACAGCGAGCCCGACTCCTTCACCCCGCGCAGGTTCATCAGGGTCAGCAGCACGATCACGCCGATCGCGCAGAGCACTTTGTGCTCCACCACGAAGGGGATCGCGGAGCCGAGGTTCTCGATGCCGGAGGAGATCGACACCGCGACGGTGAGGACGTAGTCGACGAGCAGCGCGCTCGCGACCGTCAGGCCGGCCTTGGGACCGAGGTTGGTGTTCGCCACCTCGTAGTCGCCGCCGCCGCTGGGGTAGGCGTGCACGTTCTGCCGGTACGAGGCCACCACGGTGAACATCAGCACGACGACCGCGACGGCGATCCACGGGCTGAAGTGGTACGCCGTCACGCCCGCGATCGACAGGACCAGCAGCACCTCGCCGGGCGCGTACGCCACGGAGGACAGCGGGTCGGAGGCGAAGACGGGGAGTGCGATGCGCTTCGGCAGGAGCGTTTCACCCAGCCGGTCGCTGCGCAGTGCGCGCCCGATCAGGATCCGTTTGGGCACGTCGGTCAGTTTGGACACAACAGAGGATCGTAGGCCTTCGATTGCGGGGTCGCCCACCCGCCACCCCTCATCGGCGTCCCGTCTGCTCTCCGAGTGAATTCACAGGGCTGTGCGGCTGCGGATTCCGCAGGTCACTTGCTTCCCATGCCTATATGACTAAGCCCCGTCCGTCTCCCGGCCGTTGCCGCCCCTGGAGGTCCCATGCACACGCCCGCCCAGCTGATCGGCGCCGCGGCCACCCTCGTCGCCCTCGGAATCCTGACGCTCGCGAGCGTCCGCAGCATCAGCCGCCGCAAGGACGTGTCACCGGGGGCGCGCTAGGAGGACGGGGAGGCGCCCGGCCGCCCGGACCGCTCCAGCCCCGCCACTCCCGCGCTCAGTTCCTCCCGCCCGATGCCGGCGGCCCGGGTCGACGGGATCGTGCAGGCGTAGGCGCCGGCCACAGTGCCGTGCAGGGCGCTGCGCAGGGGTGGGGTGCCGTTCAGCCAGGCGTAGAGGAACGCGGCGGCGAAGGCGTCGCCCGCGCCGTTGGAGTCGACGACGGGGGCCGGGGGCACGGCGGCGGGCACGTGGGTGAGCTCCCCGTCGGCCAGCAGGTACGCCCCGTCCGCCCCGGCGGTGGCGACGACGATCCGGGCCCTGCCCCGGTCGGTGATCCGCCGCATGGTCCGTTCCGGGTCGGTGAGGGCGGTGGTGGACAGGAAGACCAGGTCGGCCTGGTGGGCGAAGGGCTCGTGGTAGGGGTTGTCGCCGTCCCAGTCGTGCAGGTCGGTGGAGATCGTGAGGCCTGAAGCGCGCAGGGCGGGCAGCGTGTGGGCGCACGGCTGGGTGATGACGACGTGGGCGTGCCGGCTGACGGCCGCGAGCGCGCGCACCGTGGCCTCGGGCAGCCGGTCGGTGTCGGCGGCCCGGGTGGCGTCGTAGAGGGAGGACCGTCTGCCGTCGGGGCCGACGAGGTTGACCGCGCGTTTGGTGCCGAGCGGCTGCGGGACGGCGGTGAGTCCGATGCCGTGCTCCCGGTGCAGCGCGCGGACGAGGTCGCCCTCGGGGTCGTCGCCGAGCAGGTCGAGGTGGTGGGTGCGCAGACCCAGCGCGCTCGTCCCGAGGGCCACGAAGTCCCCGCTCTGGCCCGCCCGGGTCACGATCCCGGGCCGGATCATGTGGCTGTCCGCGAACGGCACGGGCAGCTCGGGCACGTGGACGATGGTGTCCACACCCGCGCCGCCCAGCACGAGGACGTCGATCTCGGTACTCATGGCAGGTTCCTCCCCCGGCCCACGGCCCGGCAGGGCCCTGGGCAACCCCCTCGACTTTGCGGATACGTTGGAGTCGGCAGTCGAACGCGGCACCGCCCCCGGAGGGCATCATGACGTGATTCCACCGGCATGATGTTGCCCGGCGGCCCGCACGCAGGCCGCGATGTGATGCCCGGCGAGCCGAAAGAGAGACATGAGCACGACATTCATGAGGGCCAGAGGGCCTGCAGGAAGCGCGGTGTGACGCGATGCACATTGTCATCATGGGGTGCGGAAGGGTGGGTTCCGCACTGGCCCAGAACCTGGAGCAACAGGGGCACACGGTCGCCGTGGTCGACCAGGACCCCACCGCCTTCCGCCGGCTGGGCTCGGGGTTCGGCGGCCGCCGGGTCACCGGCGTCGGCTTCGACCAGGACACCCTGCGCGAGGCGGGCATCGAGGAGGCCGGCGCTTTCGCCGCCGTCTCCAGCGGTGACAACTCCAACATCATCGCCGCGCGCGTGGCCCGTGAGATGTTCGGCATCGAGAACGTCGCCGCCCGCATCTACGACCCGCGCCGCGCCGAGGTCTACCAGCGCCTGGGCATCCCCACCGTCGCGACCGTCCGCTGGACGGCCGACCAGATGCTGCGCCGTCTGCTCCCCTCCGGCGCCGAGCCGCTGTGGCGCGACCCCACCGGCGGCGTCCAGCTCGCCGAGGTGCACACCTCGACCGCCTGGGTCGGCCACAAGATCAGCCGGATCCAGGAGGAGACGGGCGTACGCGTCGCGTTCCTGACCCGGCTCGGCGAGGCGGTCCTGCCCACCTCGCAGACGGTGCTGCAGGAGGGCGACCTGGTGCACGTGATGATGCGCACCGACGAGGTCGACAAGGTCGAGGCGGCGTTCGCCAAGGGTCCCGAAGAGGAGGGCGGTCACTGATGAGGGTCGCCATTGCCGGAGCCGGCGCCGTCGGCCGCTCGATCGCGGGCGAACTGCTGGAGAACGGCCACGAGGTCCTGCTGATCGACAAGGCGCCGACCGCCATCTCGGTCGAACGCGTCCCGCAGGCCGAGTGGCTGCTCGCCGACGCCTGCGAGATCACGTCCCTGGACGAGGCGGCCCTCCAGCGCTGCAACGTCGTGATCGCCGCGACCGGTGACGACAAGGTGAACCTGGTCGTCTCGCTCCTCGCCAAGACGGAGTACGGCGTCCCGCGCGTCGTCGCCCGGGTGAACAACCCCAAGAACGAGTGGTTGTTCAACGAGTCCTGGGGCGTGGACGTCGCCGTCTCCACCCCTCGTCTGATGTCGGCCCTGGTCGAGGAGGCGGTGAGCGTCGGCGACCTGGTCCGTCTGCTGCGCTTCAGCCACGGTGACGCCAACCTGGTCGAGCTGACCCTGCCCGAGGAGTCGGCCCTGGCCGGCACGCAGGTCGGCGACGTCGAGTGGCCGCAGGACACGTCCCTGGTGACGATCATCCGCGGCAACCGCGTGCTGACGCCCTCCCGGGAGGACTCCCTGGAGGCCGGCGACGAACTCCTCTTCGTGGCCGCCCAGGCCCGCGAGGAGCAGCTGGAGGACCTGCTGTCGGTACGCCGGAACGCGGCGAGCTGAGCACGTCCCCGCGGGGAACGAGCAGAACAAGCGGAAGGGGCGTCCCGAGTGTCCGGGACGCCCCTTCTGTCAGGTGCGGAGGGTCACTGCTCGGCGGATCCCGCGGCGGCCTGCCGCTCCCGCTCCTCGGCCGCCTTCTCCTCGGCCTCCATCTCCGCGAACACGTCGATCGGCGCGGGCGCCTTCGCCAGGAACACCCACGTCAGGTACACCGCGAGCAGGAACGGCGGGATCTTCAGGGCGACCAGGACCCAGCCCAGCTGCGTGGTGTCGGCCCACCAGTACAGCGGGAAGAGGATCGCGCACTTGGCGAGCAGGATCGCGCCCCAGGCGTAGCTGGCCTTCGCGTAGGCCTTCTTGCGGCCGGGGTTCCGCGTGCGCCAGGAGAGGTTCTCCTTGAAGACCGGGCCGAGGATCAGCCCGATCAGGGGCACCCCGCACAGGGTGGTGATGATGTAGGCGAGGCCCAGACCGAGCGTGTAGAGCATGCCGGGCAGGTAGAAGTCCTTGGCGTTGCCGGTCATCATCGCGAAGACGACACCGAAGGCCACGCCGAAGACACCGCTGAAGGCGTGCTTGACGGTGTCCTTCATCACCAGCCGGACCACGACCAGCACCAGCGACACGGCCAGTGCGGCGATCGCCGACAGGTGCAGGTCCTTGTTGATCGTGTAGATGGTGACGAAGAGGAGGCCGGGAACCACCGTCTCCACCATGCCCCGCACGCCGCCGAACGCCTCGAACAGGGCGGCCTCGGTCACCGCCCGGGCGTCGTCCGCAGATGTCTCTTCGGTCGGCTTGTCGAGCGACGTCACCGGCTACTCCCGTCCGAGGGGTCTCAGTTCGTACTTGGGATTGAACAGCACCCGGCGGCCCCGGCTCATCGAGATCCGGCCCGATGCGATCAGCTTGCGCCCCGGCTCTATCCCCACGATGGAGCGCCTGCCGAGCCACACCACGTCCAGCGCGGCGGAGCCGTCGAACAGCTCGGCCTCCAGGGCCGGGACTCCGGCGCGCGGCCGAAGGGTGACCGTGCGCAAGGTACCAGTAACCGTCACTATCTGGCGGTCCTGGCAGTCTCCGATCCGGGTACAGCCGGCCGTCTCGGCGTCCTCGCGCAGCTCCTCGGACTCCAGGTCCTCCTGTGACGAGGAGAGCCGGTCGAGCATGCGCCGGAATCGGCCCACCGGCTTTTCGGAACGAGGAACAGCACTCATGTCTGAAGCGTACCGGGGGGTGGTGACGAAGAGCGAAGAGCCTGTTTCCCGAAGCGATGCCCCGTCCCCGGGAAGGTGATGCAGCAGTCTCCGGCGACGTAGGCGTCCTTCTCGGTGCCGCACGACGGCAGGCTGCCGCTCTCGCCCGCGAGCGCCTCCGGCGGATGCCACTCGGTGGGAGCCGGCCGTACGTCCCTGCCGGCCCGTTCGGCCTCATTCGCGGCCGACTCGGCGGTGGACTCACCGGTGGCCGACGATCACATCGCCGTCCGCTTCGTGGCCTTCGGCCTCGCCGGGGCACCGGGCGGACCGGGCGCCGGGGTCCCCGCCCCGGGCGCCCGGCCGGTCAGTGGGTCACGCGGGGTTGTCGGCGTGGGTGAGGGTCTCCCAGGCGACGAAGAGGTTGTTGCTGCCGGCGGGGCGGCCCCGCAGGGTCAGCGTCTCGGTGTTGGTCATGGCGTGCCCGAGACGGTTGGCCAGGGCGTTGTGGCCGACCTCGGATACCGGTCCGAGCCCCAGCTTCAGCGAACCGCCGCACAGCCGGCTCTCCGCACCGGCGCCGAGCTGGTACTTGGCGTGGAAGCCGAGCCCGTGCCGCAGCCGCTCGCCCACGTCGGTGCCGTAGAGGTCCTGCCCCTGGATGCGGCTGGTCTCGGCGACGTGCGAGATGGCGGAGAGTCCGTAGCCGGTGTGGGTGAAGTCGCGGCAGGTCTCCTGGCTGAGTCCGTTGACGAAGGTCGACTGTCCCTGCCAGTAGGTGACGATCTTCTCCCGGGTGTTCAGGTTCTGGCTCGGCACGGTCTTCGGCAGCGCCCCGTCGGACTCCAGGTAGACGTAGGCGGCCGTGCGCGTGCGGAACTTCGCCATGGCCTTGTCGTACGACGTCTTGTCCTCCAGGAAGACCGAGATGCCGACGGCTGCCTCCATCATCGACAGCTCCCAGTTGCCGTTGGAGTTGGAGCCGTTGACGATCTCGGGCAGGTAGACGGTGCGGAGCATGGTGGCGAAACGGCCGGAGTTCGCCCAGTTCCCGGTGTACGTGTACTTGATGATCTCGGCGGCCCTGGGCCAGGAGGAGCCGGCCCAGCCGGTCTGCAGGGGCGCGTTGCTGTTGGTGTGGTCCCTGATCACGGCGGACCAGGCGTCCATCAGCTCGATCGCCTTGCGGGCGTGCCGTTCGTCGCGGGTGATGTACCAGGCGAGCGCCTGGGTGTACGCGGCGATCGCGTCCTCGCGCTCGTCCGTGCAGCCGTGGTTGGGGTTGGAGTACGAGCCGCACTCGACGACCGCCCGGGGCCTGGGCGTGCGGTTCAGGTCGGCGTATTTGCTCGCCATCATCTGGTCGAAGGCGCCCTTCCAGGGCTGTGCCCCGACGTCGACCTTGGACCGGGTGAAGTCCAACTGACCTTGGGAGACGGTCACTCCGGGGTGGACGAAGGCAGCGGGGGCGCTGAGAGCGCGGGGAGCGGGGGTTGCGGCGTCGGCGGGCCGGGCGAGAACACCGACGACGAGGGCGGCGGAGGCGGCGAAGAGTGCGGTGCTGCGCATGTGTGGGGGCCTTCCGTTCTCGTATGTGAACGCGAAGCGCCTTTATGAACAGACGCGTTGAACGGAGACCGTAGGTACAGACCAATACGCCGTCAAGGTTCCGCGCACGAGAAAGGGCCGCACCCCCGGTGGGGTACGGCCCTGGTGTCTCTGTGGGGTCAGCGGACCTCGGTGATCTCCGGTCCGCGCTGGAGCTGGCCCATTCCGCCCGCGAAACGGGAGCCCTCCTCCTGCTGGACCCCCTCGGGGACCATCTGAGCGTCGTTCGGCAGCTTCAGGACGATCGGGTCGCGGGGCGCCATCGGGCCCTCACCGCGCACCACGACGGTGTCCCGGAAGATCTGCTCGAGCAGCCCGGCGGCCTGCGGCTGCACCGCGCCCTGGCCCGAGATGACCCCGCGCAGGAACCAGCGGGGGCCGTCCACGCCGACGAACCGCACCACCTGGAAGCCGCCGGTGCCGTCCGGCAGCTGAACGGGCACTTGAGCGCGCAGCTCCCAGCCCAGCGGCCCCTCGACCTCGTCGACGATACCGCCCTGCTGGGTGATGCCGGTGCCGATCTCCTCGCGCACCTCGCCCCAGATGCCCTCGCGCTTGGGGGCGGCGAAGCCCTGGAGCTGGATGGCGCTGTCGCGCAGCACGACCGTGGCCGCCACGATCGCGTCGCCCGCGACCTCGACCCTGAGCTCCATGCCGTCGACGCCCGGCACGAACAGACCGCCCAGGTCGACCCGGCCTTCGCTCGGGTCACGGACCTCGGAGCTGTCCCAGGGTCCGTCGGGGCGCGGCGCCGGTTCGAGCCTCAGGCGCTCGCGCTCTTCGTCCGCCTCAGTGTCGACACCGTCGACGACCTGCTCGGCCTCGCCGGCCGCGTCCTCGGCGGCATCCCTCTTCTTGCGACGTCCGAACACGTCACTGTCCTTCCCGGTCGGATACGACCGAAGCGTATCGATTCCCACCCGCCTGACCGCCCAGGGCGGCCTGACCGCTTGTGCCGCTCGTCCCGTCCACCGCGGCATGGCCTCCGGTGGACCCGAAGCCCCCTTCGGCCCGCGCGGAGCCGGGAAGTTCCGCCACCTCCTGGAAGCGGACCCTCTCGACCTGCTGGACCACCAGTTGGGCAATCCGGTCGAAGCGCTCGAACCGCACGGCCTCGCGCGGGTCGAGATTCACCACGATCACCTTGATCTCCCCACGGTACCCGGCATCAACCGTCCCCGGGGCATTCACGAGGGCGACGCCGCAGCGAGCGGCCAGGCCGGATCGCGGGTGCACGAAGGCCGCGTACCCCTCCGGCAACGCCACAGACACCCCCGTGGGCAGTACCGCCCGCTCACCCGGCTCCAGTTGGCACGCCTCGGTCGTCCGCAGATCGGCCCCGGCGTCCCCGGGCTGCGCATACGACGGAAGCGGTACGTCCGGATCGATGCGCCGGATCAGCACGTCCAGCGGCTGCCGGCTCACGGGGCTGGTGGGGCTGTCGGGACCCGTGGGGCCGACCGCGCCCAGGGAGCTTTCCGGGATCACGGGTTCACCTCGAAGGCACGGGCGCGCCGGACCTGGTCCGGGTCGTTCATGGCCGCCTGGATCTCTTCCCGGCGGCCGTGGTCGACGAAGTGGTCGACCTTCACCTCGATGAAGAGCGCGTCGGCGCGCACGGCGACGGGCCCGTCGGGGCCGCCGACGCGGCCGGTCGCGGTGGAGTAGATCTTCCGCCCGGCGACGGCCGTCACCTCCGCCTCCAGGTGCAATGTGGTCCCGACGGGCACGGGCCGTACGAAGTCGGTCTCCAGCCGCCCGGTCACGGCGATCGTGCGCAGCAGCCAGTTCAGCGAGCCGAGGGTCTCGTCCAGGGCGGAGGCGAGCACACCCCCGTGTGCGAGGCCCGGTGCGCCCTGGTGGGCGGGCTGCACGGTGAACTCGGCGGTCAGCGACACGCCCTCACCGGCCCGCGCCTCCAGATGCAGCCCGTGCGGCTGGTCGCCACCACAGCCGAAGCACGCGCCGTAGTGCGCGCCGAGAAGCTCACCGGGCGCGGGCGCGTCCGGGTGCCGCACCGGTCGCACGGCGTCGGCCGGAGGCTGAAGAGCTGCGGAAGTACCACTCACAGCGGGAGACCTTACCCGCGCGTCGGCCCCTTACGGACACCGTGTCAAGCTTGGCCCCATGCAGCTCTCCGCCGCCCCCTACGAAGAACGCCTCACCGCCCCGCGGACCTGGTGGCTGATCTCGTTCCTCGTGGGCGTCTCCATGGCCCTGATCCTGCTCCCGTTCGGCACGCTGCCGATGCTCGGCGGCCTGGCCGGGGGCACCGCGGTCGCGGCCGTCGCCGCGAGCTCGTACGGCTCGGTCCGCATCCGCGTGGTGGGCGACTCCCTGATCGCGGGCGAGGCGAAGATCCCGGTGGCTGCCCTGGGCGAGGCGGAGGTGCTGGACGCGGAGGGGGCCCGCGCCTGGCGCACGTACAAGGCCGACCCGCGCGCCTTCCTGCTGCTGCGCGCGTACATCCCCACGGCCCTGCGCGTGGAGGTCACGGACCCGCAGGACCCGACGCCGTACCTGTACCTGTCCACGCGGGAGCCGGAGCGCCTTGCGGAGGCGCTGAGGACAGCGAAGGCCGCGTAGCACACCCGCGCGGGGCATCACCCCGCCGCTTGTGACGGGCCGGAGTCAGCGCCCGTCGCCCTGCTTGCCGTAGCCCCGGCCGTCGCGCCGGTCGTCCTCGTGGCGGCCCAGGGGGTCGTGCGTGATCTCGCCCATCTCCAGGGCGTCCGCCGGACGGTCCAGGGCGGGGAGCGCCTCCAGGGCGTCCCAGGGCACCTGGATCTTGCGCAGGTCCCTGCGGATCCGGCCGGCGAGCTTTCTCGTCTCGCCTCGGTTCATGACCGCGCCGACGGCGGCGCCCACCAGGAACGGCATCAGGTTCGGCATGTTGCGGACCATCCGCTTCATGATCCGCTGCCGCAGTTCGCGTTTCATGCGGCTGTTCAGCGCCGTGCTGAACGTCGACGGCTTGGACGCGTCGATCCCGCGCTCCCCCGACCACGAGTCGAGGTACGCGGTGCTGCGCTGTTTGAGGTTGCCGGGCGGCCGTGCGCCGTACACCTCGTGGAGTTCGGCGATCATCTTCAGCTCGATCGCGGCGACGCCGGTGACCTCGGCGGCCAGTTCCGTCGGCATCGCCGGGGGGATGGGCAGCATCGCGGCCGCGCCGATACCCGCGCCTACGGTCGCCGTCGCGTTCGCGGCGCCCGCCACGAGCTTGTCCGCCAGCTCCTCGGGCCCGAGGCCCGGGAACTGTCTGCGCAGCGTCGCCAGGTCCCGTACGGGGACGCGCGGGGCCAGTTCGATGATCCGGTCGGCGAGGTAGGCGAGCCCGGCCCGGGCCCGGTCGCCGCCCTTGCGGGCGCCTTCCCTGGCCCGCTCCCGGATCGCCCCCGCCCGCCGTCTCGCGACGGGTGCGGGGACGTCCACGGATGCCGGGAGGTCACCCCGGTCCGCTGCAGGCTCGAGCGAGGCCGCCCCCGTACCGGTGGGGCCCCGCTCGTCCTCACGCGCGCCGTACCGCGGGCCGTCCGTCGGCCCTTCGTCCGCTTTCCGTTTGGAGAAGCGGCGCTTCCAGGGAGGGGTCGAGCCAGTCACGGCCGACCCCTCCTCAGTCGCAGTCGCGGCAGATCGGCTGACCGTTCTTCTCCCGGGCCAGCTGGCTGCGGTGGTGCACCAGGAAGCAGCTCATGCAGGTGAACTCGTCCTGCTGCTTCGGGAGCACCCGGACTGCCAGTTCCTCGTTCGAGAGGTCGGCTCCGGGCAGCTCGAGGCCCTCTGCGGCCTCGAACTCGTCGACGTCCACGGCGGAGGCCGACTTGTCGTTCCTCCGAGCCTTCAGCTCTTCGAGACTGTCCGAGTCGACGTCGTCGTCGGTCTTGCGTGGAGTGTCGTAATCGGTTGCCATGGTCGCTCTCCCCCTCTGGGTGTCTGCGGTGTCTCCAGCGCACGTAACGCGTGAGAGGCCGGACTTGTGCCCGACCTGAGGCGGAGATTTTGCCTCACATCAAGGTCTGTTACTCAATCGACACCCAACCGGACTCCTCACGAGTGATCGGCTGGGATGGCGATGGGGACCGTACACGGTCCGAATGCCGCACTACAAAGGCGTCTCACCGTGTACTTCCCGTGATCAAGACCCCCGGAAACCGGGATTTTCCCGGCTTTCCGACAGCGTGCATGATCACGGAACGTAAATGACCGGAAAGAAGTCTCTGTGATCGATCACACATGGGACACGCCCGGCGCGGTTTCAAAAATTCCGCGCAAAGCGAACATCCCCGTGTGCCGCGAGTTGATCGGCGACATGATCTCAGATGGGCAGCATGACTCGCATCACGAGTCCTCCTCCCTCACGCGGCTGGGCGTAGATGTGCCCGCCGTGCGCCCGGGCCACGGACCGGACGATGGACAGGCCCAGCCCGACACCCTTGTCGCTGCCCGTCCGCTCCGTACGCAGCCGCCGGAACGGCTCGAAGAGGTTGTCGATCTCGTACGCCGGCACGACCGGGCCCGTGTTGGCGACGACCAGGACCGCCTGGCCGTGCTGGACCTCGGTGGTGACCTCGACCCAGCCGTCCTCCGCGACGTTGTAGCGCACGGCGTTCTGCACCAGGTTGAGCGCGATCCGCTCCAGCAGCACCCCGTTGCCCTGGACGACCGCGGGCTTCTGCTCGCCACGGATCAGCACGCCCTTGCCCTCCGCCTCGCCGTGCACCTGGTCGATGGCCCGGGAGGCGACCTCGGCCAAGTCCACGGGCCCCCGCTCGACGACCTGGTTGTCGCTGCGGGCGAGCAGCAGCAGTCCCTCCACGAGCTGCTCGCTGCGCTCGTTGGTGGCCAGCAGTGTCTTGCCGAGCTGCTGGAGTTCCATGGGCGCGTTCGGGTCGGACAGATGCACCTCGAGGAGTGTGCGGTTGATCGCCAGCGGCGTTCTCAGCTCGTGCGAGGCGTTGCCGACGAAGCGCTGCTGGGCCGTGAAGGCACGCTGGAGCCGCTCCAGCATGTCGTCGAAGGTGTCCGCCAGCTCCTTGAGCTCGTCGTCCGGGCCGTCCAGCTCGATCCGGCGCGACAGGTCGGAGCCCGCCACCGCACGGGCCGTGCGGGTGATCCGGCCCAGCGGGGAGAGGACGCGGCCGGCCATCGCGTAACCGAAGGCGAAGGCGATGACCGCGAGCCCCAGCAGGGCCAGGAGCGAGCGGCTGAGCAGGTTGTCCAGGGCGTTCTGCCGCTGCTCGTTGACGCAATGGTTCATGGCGTTGTTGAACTCGGCGGGCGAGGCCTGGTCGGGCAGGTTGCAGATGTCGCTGGTGACCTTGCCCTCGACGATCTTGAACGGCAGGACGCTGCCCACGTTCAGGGCCTGGGCGGCCAGCAGATAGATGATCGACAGAAGCAGGATGCCGGCGATCAGGAACATGCCGCCGTAGAGCAGCGTGAGCCTTATGCGGATGGTCGGGCGCAGCCACGGGAAGGGCGGCACGGGCCTCCTGGGGTCCCAGGTCGGCTTGGGGGGCGCCTGCGGGGGCGCGGGAGTCGTCGCCACGGGGTATCAGATCCGGTAGCCGGAGCCGGGGACGGTGACGATGACGGGCGGCTCGCCCAGCTTGCGGCGCAGGGTCATGACCGTCACGCGCACGACGTTCGTGAACGGGTCGGTGTTCTCGTCCCAGGCCTTCTCCAGGAGCTGCTCCGCCGACACGACGGCGCCCTCGCTGCGCATCAGCACCTCCAGGACGGCGAACTCCTTGGGCGCGAGCTGGACCTCCTTGCCGTCGCGGAAGACCTCGCGGCGGTTGGGGTCGAGCTTGATCCCGGCGCGCTCCAGGACGGGTGGCAGAGGCACGCTGGTGCGCCGGCCCAGAGCGCGCACGCGCGCGATGAGCTCACTGAACGCGAACGGCTTGGGCAGGTAGTCGTCGGCGCCGATCTCCAGTCCCTCGACGCGATCGCTGACGTCGCCGGAGGCGGTGAGCATCAGCACGCGGGTGGGCATGCCGAGCTCGACGATCTTGCGGCAGACGTCGTCGCCGTGCACGAGCGGGAGGTCCCGGTCGAGGACGACCACGTCGTAGTCGTTGACGCCGATGCGCTCCAGGGCGGCCGCGCCGTCGTACACGACGTCGACGGCCATGGCCTCCCGGCGCAGTCCGGTGGCCACCGCATCGGCGAGCAGTTGCTCGTCCTCGACGACGAGTACGCGCACGTTCCTGGTCCTTCCTGATGTCCACCCGCGCAGCCCTCACTGGGCGCACGCGGGCAGGGGTCTTCGACGGTGTCGTGGTGTGGTGCTCTCCATCCTGCCCTTTTCGGTCATAAGTCGGAGGTAAGGCGGGTGAGAGGGCGGTGATCCCGTGGGGAATACGAGATTTTCTCGTCCGGTTAGGTTTCCTCGGAAGGGAGCTTGGGGAGGACGGCTTTACATCCCACGATCACGCTCTGCTGGCGCCGCACCACCATGCGGTGCGCATCAATCCGCTTTTGCGCAGGGCGGGCGTGGGTGTCCGGCACCGTCGCCGCCCGGCCGAGCGGCGCTGGGCATCCACAGGCGGCGTGATCGTCCCTTCCGAACGGCACACCCCCGTGCCATCGACCCACGACCCAGGACGAGGGGGCGCAGCATGGACGCTTTCACCGCAG
This sequence comes from Streptomyces sp. NPDC012466, assembly GCF_042955215.1. Classification (NCBI taxonomy): domain Bacteria; kingdom Bacillati; phylum Actinomycetota; class Actinomycetes; order Kitasatosporales; family Streptomycetaceae; genus Streptomyces; species Streptomyces sp. NPDC012466. The sequence goes on from NZ_JBIBEQ010000001.1 coordinate 1,581,134, forward strand.
GACTTCTGCAGCGCATAAGGGCGACCGAAACCGATCTGTCCCGGGCTCGCGACGAGGGCGACGAGTTCCTCGTCGACGTGGAGCAGGGCGAGCTCGACGACCTGCGCCGTCTCGCCGCCGAGCACGGTGTGCAGGTCGGAGCCACGAGCGTCTGACAGGCCGTACGGAGCGGGCCCCGGCGAATCCAGCGCCGGGGCCCGCTGCGTTGTTCGCGAGGGCGTGTTCACCTGGGGTCCGGCACGCCGTCGGCCGGCCGTCGCCCGGGAGCTTCGGTCTCCTCAGTCGTGCCAGGCGCCGAAGTCCTCCAGGAGGCGCTGGAGGGGCTCGAAGACGCCGGGAGTACCCGCCACTGCCAGATCGCCTGACGGGCGCTCTCCGGGGCGTCCACCGGTCAGCGCGCCCGCCTCCCGGGCGATCAGGTCCCCCGCCGCGAGGTCCCAGGGGTGCAGACCCCGCTCGTAGTAGCCGTCGAGGCGTCCCGCGGCCACGTCGCACAGGTCGACCGCGGCCGAACCGCCGCGCCGGATGTCGCGCAGCAGCGGGATGAGCCGTTGGGCCACGTCGGCCTGGTGGGCGCGGACGTCGGCGACGTAGTTGAATCCCGTCGAGACCAGCGCCTGCTCCAGGGGCGGCGCCGGGCGGCAGGCCAGCCTGCGCTCGCCGTCCCAGGCGCCGGTGGCCCACGCTCCCCGGCCGCGCACGGCGTGGAAGGTCTCGCCGCGCATCGGTGCCGTGACCACTCCGACGACGGTCTCGCCGTCCTGCTCGGCGGCGATGGAGACGGCCCAGGTGGGCAGCCCGTACAGGTAGTTGACCGTGCCGTCGAGCGGGTCGATCACCCAGCGGACGCCGCTCGTGCCCTCCGTGGCGGCGCCCTCCTCGCCGAGGACGCCGTCGTCCGGGCGGTGCTCGGCGATCAGGCCCGTGATCAGCTTCTCCGCCGCGATGTCCATCTCGGTGACGACGTCGATCGGGCTGGACTTGGTCGCGGCGACCGCGAGGTCGGCCGGGCGTCCGTCTCGCAGCAGCGCGCCGGCGCGGCGGGCGGCCTCCTGGGCGAGGTCGAGCAGGTCCGTGTGCAGGGGGTCGGTCACAGGGCTCCTCACGCGTAGGTGCTGTCGGCGCCCGCGGCGGCGGGCCGGGGGGCGCGGGCCGGGCAGCAGCCGACCGGACAGAGGTTGTGGCTCGCCCCCAGGGCGCCCAGGGCGCACGGCGTCACGGCCTGCCCGCGCTCGGCGGCGGCGCGCTCCACGACGAGCTCGCGGATCGCTGCGGCGAACCTCGGGTCCGCGCCGACGGTGGCCGAGCGCCGCATCGGCAGCCCGAGCTCCTCGGCCTTGGCCTTGGCCTCCGTGTCGAGGTCGTAGAGGACCTCCATGTGGTCGGAGACGAAACCGATGGGGGCGATGACGACGGCCGGGACACCGGCCGCGTGCCGCTCGTCGAGGTGGTCGCAGATGTCGGGTTCCAGCCACGGGATGTGCGGGGCGCCGGAGCGGGACTGGTAGACGAGCTGCCAGGGGTGGTCGACGCCGGTGCGCTCGCGGACCGCGTCGGCGATCAGCTGCGCCACGTCCAGGTGCTGCTTCACGTACGCGCCGCCGTCGCCGTGCTCCTCGGCGGGGCCGGAGGTGTCGGCGGACGCCGTCGGGATCGAGTGCGTCGAGAAGGCGAGGTGCGCCCCGTCCCGGACGTCCTCGGGAAGATCGGCGAGGGACCGGAGCACCCCGTCGATCATGGGCTCCAGGAAGCCCGGGTGGTTGAAGTAGTGCCGGAGCTTGTCGACCTCGGGCAGCTCCAGGCCTTCCGCCTCCAGGGCCGCGAGCGAGTCGGCGAGGTTCTCGCGGTACTGGCGGCAGCCCGAGTACGAGGCGTAGGCGCTGGTGGCGAGGACCAGGATGCGGCGGCGGCCGTCGCGGACCATCTCGCGCAGCGTGTCCGTCAGGTACGGCGCCCAGTTGCGGTTGCCCCAGTAGACCGGCAGGTCCAGGCCGTGGTCGGCGAAGTCCTTGCGCAGGGCGTCCAGCAGGGCACGGTTCTGGTCGTTGATCGGGCTGACCCCGCCGAACAGGAAATAGTGCTGCCCGACTTCCTTGAGGCGTTCCTTGGGGATGCCGCGCCCACGCGTCACGTTCTCCAGGAACGGGACGACGTCGTCCGGGCCTTCCGGGCCGCCGAACGAGAGCAGGAGCAGGGCGTCGTAGGGGCTGACATCGCGCGCGTCTGGCATGAGTCGATCCTGCCACCCTGCACTGACAGCCGGGAAACGGCGGGGGACACCCGCGTGCCATGCGGGCCCGGGGCGATCCGAGGCTGGGCCGGACGGGTGCGTCGGGGCGTTCCGGGCCGTAAGCTGTGTCGACTGCGTTCGCAGCTTACTGAGCCTTCCGGAGAACCCGTGCCCAGCCCCTACCGCGCCCTGTTCGCAGCCCCAGGCTCCAAGGGTTTCTCCACCGCGGGCTTTCTCGGCCGGATGCCGCTGTCGATGATGGGCATCGGCGTGGTCACGATGGTCTCGCAGCTCACCGGGCGCTACGGACTGGCCGGTGGTCTGTCGGCGACCATCGCCCTGGCCGCCGCGGTGGCCGGGCCGCAGGTCTCGCGTCTGGTGGACCAGTACGGGCAGCGGCGGGTGCTGCGCCCGGCCACGCTGATCTCGCTCGCGGCGGCGGCCGTCCTGCTGGTCGCCGCGCACTACGGGTGGCCGGACTGGGTGCTGTTCGCGGCCTGCGCCGGCATCGGCTGTGTGCCGAGCGTCGGCGCGATGATCCGGGCCCGCTGGGCGGCGCTGTACCGGGGCACCCCGCAGCTGCACACCGCGTACTCCTTCGAGTCCGTGGTGGACGAGGTGTGCTTCATCTTCGGGCCCATCATCTCCATCGGCCTGTCCACGGCCTGGTTCCCGGAGGCCGGCCCGCTGCTCGCCGCCTGCTTCCTGGCCGTCGGCGTGTTCTGGCTGACCGCGCAGCGCGCCACCGAGCCCGAGCCGCACCCGCGCGAGCGGAAGGGCGGCGGCAGCGCGATGCGCGCGCCGGGCCTTCAGGTATTGGTGGCCACCTTCGTCGCCACCGGGGCGATCTTCGGGGCGGTCGACGTGGTCACGGTGGCCTTCGCCGACGAGGAGGGCCACAAGGCCGCGGCGAGCATCGTCCTCGCCGTGTACGCGGCGGGCTCGTGTGTGGCGGGCATGGTCTATGGGCTGTTGCACTTCGCCGGGGCACCGGAACGACGGTGGCTGCTGGGCGTATGTGCCATGGCCGTGAGTATGATCCCCCTCCTACTGGTCGGAAACTTGCCGTTTCTGGCCGTGGCGCTGTTCGTTGCGGGTCTGTCCATCGCTCCCACGATGATCACGACCATGTCCCTCATCGAAGAGCACGTACCACGCGCGCAGCTCACCGAAGGAATGACCTGGGTGAGCACCGGTCTCGCGGTGGGGGTCGCACTCGGCTCCTCCGCGGCCGGCTGGGTGATCGACGCGGCCGGGGCGCGTGCCGGGTACGGGGTTCCGGCGGTGGCCGGGGCCGTCGCGGTCGCGGTGGGTTTCCTCGGGTTCCGCCGGCTCAAGCGACCGGCACCGGGTCGGGGAGGCTCCGTTGAGCAGCACAGCGAACGGAAAGAACGGCACGTGGCGTAATTGGGGCCGCAACGTCTCCGCGCGTCCCGCGCGCGAAGTCGCCCCTGCCTCCGTCGACGAGCTGACCGCCGCCGTGCGGCGGGCCGCCGAGGACGGCCTGAAGGTGAAGGCCGTCGGTGCCGGGCACTCCTTCACGTCCATAGCCGCGACGGACGGAGTGCTGATCCGTCCTCATCTGCTGACCGGCATCCGCGGCATCGATCGCGAGAACATGACGGTCACGGTGGAGGCCGGCACCCCGCTCAAGAGGCTCAACATGGCCCTGGCGCGCGAGGGTCTGTCGCTCACGAACATGGGCGACATCATGGAGCAGACGGTCTCCGGGGCCACCAGCACCGGCACGCACGGCACGGGGCGTGACTCCGGCTCGATCGCCGCCCAGATCAAGGGCCTGGAGCTGGTCACGGCCGACGGCTCGGTCCTCAGCTGCTCCGACGAGGAGAACCCGGAGGTCTTCGCCGCCGCCCGCATCGGCCTCGGCGCCCTGGGCATCGTCACCGCGATCACCTTCGCCGTCGAACCGGTGTTCCTGCTCACGGCCCGCGAGGAGCCGATGCCGTTCGACAGGGTCCTTGCGGACTTCGAGGAACTCTGGGCCGAGAACGAGCACTTCGAGTTCTACTGGTTCCCGCACACGGGCAGCACCAACACCAAGCGCAACAACCGCAGCGCCGGTCCGGAGAAGCCGGTGCCGCAGCTCCAGAGCTGGTTCGAGGACGAGTTCCTCTCCAACGGCGTCTTCCAGGTGGCCAACTGGGTCGGCCGCGCGGTGCCCGCCACCATCCCCGCGATCGCCCAGATCTCCAGCAAGGCCCTGTCCGCGCGGACCTACACGGACATCCCGTACAAGGTCTTCACGTCCCCGCGCCGAGTGCGCTTCGTGGAGATGGAGTACGCCGTTCCGCGTGCGGCGGTGGTCGAGACGCTGCGCGAGCTGAAGGCGATGGTCGACCGCTCCGGCCTCCGGGTGAGCTTCCCCGTCGAGGTGCGCACCGCCCCCGCCGACGACATCACGCTGTCCACCGCCTCCGGCCGGGACAGCGCGTACATCGCCGTCCACATGTTCCAGGGCACGCCCTACCAGCGGTACTTCACCGCGGCCGAGCGCATCTTCACCGCCCACGAGGGCCGTCCGCACTGGGGAAAGATCCACACGCGGGACGCCGAGTACTTCTCCCGGGTGTATCCGCGCTTCGGCGAGTTCACGGCGCTGCGGGATCGCCTCGATCCCGACCGGCGGTTCCAGAACGACTACTTGCGGAGGGTTCTGGGGGCGTAGGCGACGCGCCGGGGCGGTGTTCCCGGTGCCCTCGCTCCCGGTGCGCTCGGCGGGGGGCCGGGCCCGCCGAGGGTGTGGCCCGAAGCCGGCTCGCAGGTGATGATTCCGGCCATCGTCAGACCGAAGACGACGGCCGCCACGCACACCGGCCACCGTGCGGCCCGCGACACGGTGGACGGTGGCCTCGGTGAACTCGCCGGGGCGAGCGGTCCTTTGCCGTACACGGCCGTTCAACTGCACAAGAAGGGGGCGTGCGTCCGAAGCCCTTCGTTCCGATTCCGGCGATTACGTGAAGTTCCCCACGTTCAAGATCGCGGAACGGGGGCAAGAGGCGGCCAAGTCCCCCCTCTTGCGAGAAGTTGGACGGCGCGCCAATCCACGCACGTGGCCCAAATGGAGTACTGTGGCGAGCCCTGGGTCCGGTCTCCCGTGAGGGTGTACAGGACCTTGAGGACCGCCGGGAGGGGGCTAGTTGCACAGGGTGACAGGGTTCGTCACTTAGCGTTGCGAATAGGTAACCGTGCCATAACGGCGATCCAGGGCCCGTGCCCGACACGCCGGGCAACTCGGCAAGGTTGTGGCAGGCTGCACCCGGGCAGGCCACACTCGACTAGCGGAAGCAGCGACGCACGTGACGTCGGCAGGCACCACCCGGGAGGTCCCCATGCCCGAACTGCGTGTCGTGGCCGTCTCGAATGACGGCACACGGCTGGTGCTGAAGGCTGCCGATTCTACGGAGTACACGCTTCCGATCGACGAACGCCTGCGCGCCGCCGTGCGCGGCGACCGTCCGCGCCTCGGCCAGATCGAGATCGAGGTGGAGAGCCACCTCCGCCCCCGCGACATCCAGGCACGTATACGTGCGGGCGCGACCGCGGAAGAGGTCGCGCAGATGGCCGGCATCCCCGTCGACCGGGTGCGCCGCTTCGAGGGCCCCGTGCTCGCCGAACGTGCCTTCATGGCCGAGCGGGCTCGCAAGACCCCCGTCCGCCGCCCCGGTGAGAACTCCGGTCCGCCGCTGGGCGAGGCCGTACAGGAGCGGCTGCTGCTGCGCGGCGCCGACAAGGACACCGTCCAGTGGGATTCGTGGCGTCGCGACGACGGCACGTGGGAGGTCCTGCTGGTCTACTGCGTCGCGGGCGAGCCGCACTCGGCGAGCTGGACGTACGACCCGCCCCGGCGGCTCGTCCAGGCCGTCGACGACGAGGCGCGCTCACTGATCGGCGAGTCCGACGACCTGGCCGCGCCCGAGCCCAGCTTCCCGTTCGTCCCCCGCATCGCACGGCTGCCGCGCGACAGACCGCTGGACCGCCCCGAGCGCGAGCGGCCCAGCCTGCCCGCGCAGGCGTCCGAACCGGTCGAGGAGACCACGGGCGAGCGCGACTCGCTGACCAGCCTGCTGGAGGCGGTGCCGAGCTTCCGCGGCGACCTGGTGGTTCCGGAACTCCCCCCGGCGGAGCCCGAGGAGGAGCCCGTCGTCGCCGAGGTCGAGGAGGAGGAGCCCCCCGCTCCCGCGGCCTCGGCCGGTTCCGCCTATGCGGACGTCCTCATGCCGCGGTCCGTGGGCAGCCACCGCGACCGGCTCATCGGTGCCACCGACCGCCAGGCCGAGGCGGACGGCGTGCGCCCGGGCCGCAGAGCGGCCGTCCCGAGCTGGGACGAGATCGTGTTCGGCACACGGCGCAAGAAGCAGGAGTAGCCGCACGGCTGACGAGTGACGAGGGCCGCGCCTTGTGGGCGCGCCCTCTCCTCGTGTCACGTCACCGGGGGTCCGGCCCGACGGCGACCGGCCGGTCCGAGTCCGAGGACCACTCCGACCACGACCCCACGTACAGCTCGGCCGGAATGCCCGCGGCCGCCAGCGCCAGGACCTCGTGGGCGGCCGAGACGCCCGACCCGCAGTACACGCCGACCCTCGACCCCTCGGTCACGCCGAGCGCCTCGAACCGCGCCCTCAGTTCCCCGGCGGGCAGGAAGCGCCCGTCGGCCCCCACGTTCTCCGTGGTGGGCGCCGACACCGCGCCCGGGATGTGCCCGGCCACCGGGTCGATCGGCTCCACCTCGCCCCGGTAGCGCTCCCCCGCCCGCGCGTCCAGCAGCACCCCGGACCGCGCCAACTCCGCGGCGGCGTCGGCGTCGAGCAGTCCGGTCGCACCCGGTTCGGGCACGAAGTCTCCCTCCGCCGGAGCCGGCACGGACTTCTCCAACGGCCCCTCCCAGGACGGCAACCCGCCGTCGAGGACTCGCACGTCCGGGTGACCCGTCCAGCGCAGCAGCCACCACGCCCGGGCCGCCGCCCACCCCTGGCCGCCGTCGTAGACCACCACCGGTGTCCGGGACGACACGCCCGACCGGCGCATCGCGGCACCGAAGTGCGCGAGGTCCGGCAGCGGATGCCGGCCACCCTCCCCCGGCGCGGAGGCCAACTCCCGGTCCAGGTCGACGAAGACGGCCCCGGGAAGGTGCCCTGCCTCGTACGCGGCCCGGCCGTCGAACGGCGGCTCGCCGGCCGCTTTGGCCGCGGTGAGCTGCCAGCGGACGTCGAGCAGGACCGGCGGGTGGACGCCCGCGAGGTCCCTCGCGAGGTCGGATGCGGAGATGATCGCGTTCATGGTCCCATCCTCGCGCACGGGGTGGCCGAGCCGTCCGTGTCCGGCTACTCTGCTCGGCCGAAGCGGGACGATCACACGGCGTACGGGAACAAGCACATGCTGTACAGCTGAACGACATACGCCGACAAGCGCGCCGCGAGGGACAGGGGCCCGCACATCGGGCATTCTCCCGGACAAGGGACGCCCCACAGGGCCGCCCCCACCAAGGCTGCCCCCACCAGGGCTGCGGAGAGCACGGCCGCCGCGAGGCCGAGAAGAGAGTGACGATGACCGACGCACGGGGGTCCGCCGGACCGAACAGTGACACACCCGCTCGGCACACGCCCGGCACGCCCTGCTGGGTGAGCCTGATGGTGCACGGCCCGGCCGCGACCGCGGAGTTCTACGGAGCGCTGTTCGGCTGGGAGTTCCAGCCGGGCCCCCAGCAGCTCGGCCCGTATGTGCGCGCGCTGCTCGACGGACGCGAGGTGGCCGGCATCGGCCGGCTGCCGCCGGACCGCCATCTGCCCATCGCGTGGACGCCCTACTTCGCCTCGGAGGACGTGGACCTGACGGCCGAGACGGTACGCAGCCGTGGCGGCACGATCGGCGTGGGTCCGCTGGACGCCGCCGACGCCGGCCGCCTGGCGATCGGCTCCGACCCCTCGGGCGCGGTCTTCGGCATCTGGCAGGCCGCCGCCCACCTCGGCACCGCCGTCTCGGGCGTTCCCGGCACACCCGCCTGGAACGAGCTGCTGACCTTCGAGTCGGCGAGCGTCGCCAAGTTCTACCGCACGGTGTTCGGCTACGAGGAGGAGCCGGTGGTCTCCGCCGACTTCGACTACGTGACCCTGCACCTGGGCGGTGGGCCCGTCGCCGGCATCCACGGCCTGGGGCGCGCCCTGCCCCGCGACCAGGGACCGCACTGGGTCACGTACTTCCAGGTCGCCGACGTCGACGACGCACTGGACCATCTCGTCCACCTCGGCGGGCACGTCCTCAAGCCGGTGCACGACACCGCCCAGGGGCGGGTGGCGAGGGTGGCGGATCCGGAAGGGGCGCGGTTCGCGCTGCTCCAGCAGCCGGGCTGACGGCTGGCGAGCCGCGGTTCAGGCGGACGTCACCGGCAGCACGTCCGGCGACAGGGCAGCGGCGTGGGCCGTCGCCGCGGTCATCCGGCGGCGGTGGTGACGGCGGCACAGGACCTCATAACCGACCTCGTCGGCGGAGTGGGTGACGTCGCCGACGACCACCTGGGCCCCCTCGACCACCATCACCCCGCCTATCGTGCGGGCGTTGTGCGTGGCGCGGGCTCCGCACCAGCACAGCGCCTCGACCTGGAGCACCTCGACCCGGTCGGCCAGTTCCACCAGCCGCTGCGAGCCGGGGAACAGCTTGGAGCGGAAGTCGGTCGTGATGCCGAAGGCGTAGACGTCGAGGCTCAGGTCGTCGACCACGCGCGCGAGTTGGTCGATCTGCTCCGGGGCGAGGAACTGCGCCTCGTCGGCGATCACGTAGTCGGCACGGCCACCCTGCGAGAGGTGGTCGACGAGGTAGCCGTACAGGTCCTGCCCGTCCCCGACCTCCACCGCGTCCGTGACCAGGCCCAGGCGCGAGGACAGCTTGCCCTCGCCTGCGCGGTCGTCGCGCGAGAAGATCATGCCCTGCAGGCCGCGCGCCGAGCGGTTGTGCTCGATCTGGAGAGCCAGCGTCGATTTCCCGCAGTCCATCGTTCCGCAGAAGAACACCAGCTCGGGCATGGGGAGATGAGCACCTTTCGGCGTGGCAGGTCGGAGCGGGGCACGTTTCAGGAGCGTACTTCGAGCAGGGGTACCAGCTGCTCGGCGGGGGTCATCGAACCGTGGTTGCCGACCATCGCCGACTCCTTCGGCTCCCGCTCGGAGGCGATGAGCAGGACGTCGTCCCGGGCCGCGGCGACCACGTCACCGATCCGGCCGTACACCCGTTCGTCGATCCGCGGGCCGAACCAGCCCGCCGCGATGGCCTCGTCGCGCGAGGCCACCCAGAACTGCTCGCCGAGCACCTCGCGCCAGCAGGTCAGCACGTCGTTCGCGGCGCCGGGCACCGCGTAGACGTGCCGGGCGCGGCCCTCACCGCCGAGCAGGGCCACTCCGGCGCTCAGCTCCCAGTCCTCGTCGAAGTCGATGCGGTGCTGCTCGTCGAAGGGCACGTCGATCATGCCGTGGTCGGCGGTGACGTAGAGGGCGCTGCGGGGCGGCAGTTGCTCGGCCAGGCGCTGGACCAGGCGGTCGGCGTACATGAGCTGGCCGCGCCAGGCGTCGGAGTCGACGCCGAAGCGGTGGCCGGCGCCGTCGACCTCGGCGAAGTACGTGTACACCAGGGAGCGGTCGCCCGCGGCCAGTTGCTTGGCCGCCAGGTCCATGCGGTCCTCGCCGGACAGCCGCCCGAGGAACGTTCCTCCACTGAGCGCGACCTTGGTCAGCGGGGTGTTCTCGAAGGTCGGGGAGGACACCTGCGCGGCGTGCACCCCGGCCGCGTGCGCCAGCTGGAAGACCGTGGGGTACGGCTGCCAGGGGCCCGGCGGGGTCCACGGCTGCCAGCGCAGCTGGTTCATCAGCTCGCCGGTGTCGGGGTTGCGGACGGTGTAGCCGGGCAGGCCGTGCGCGCCGGGCGGCAGACCGGTGCCGACGGAGGCGAGGGAGGTCGCCGTGGTCGCCGGGTAGCCGGCGGTGAGCGGACGCCCGGTGCCGCCGCGGGAGGTGGCGAGCAGGGACGTCATGAAGGGGGCGTCCTCGGGATGCGCCCTCAGCTGCTCCCAGCCGAGGCCGTCGATGAGGAACACGCAGTTCCGGTCGGCGGGGGTCAGCTCGGTGATCGTGGCGCTCATGTCCGGTACGCCCAGGCCGGCGGCGAGGGTGGGCAGGAGGTCGGCGAGCGACCCACTGCCGTATTCGGGTACCGGTGCGGAGGCGACGGTGAGCGGTTCGGGGTGGTCGTCCCAGACCATCTTGGGCTGTGCCATCAGCGGGTCGTGTCCGCGGTCGCCTCGGAGAGGGCCTGTGCGAAGGCGAGCGCCTCGCGCACGGTCTCCGGTCCGTCCCCGGCCTCGCTGACGCGCAGACTGAGGTCGTCCGCCGTCGAGTTGCCGGTGTAGCCGTGGTCCGCCTCACAGTTGGGATCGCCGCAGGCGGCCGGTTCCAGGTCGATGCGGGAGACGGCACCCCAGCCGATGGTGAGGACGACCTCACGGGGCAGGGTGCCCGGCTTGTACGACTCGGGGTTGGCGACCACACGGCTGACCACGATCGACGAGATGCGGCCGATCTTCACGGACTCCGTCGACGTCGTGGCGTACGGCGTCGGGGAGGTGCTGTCGGCGGCCTGCTCGTCGGTGTGGCTGACGATGAAGCGGTTGTCGGTGAGGATGAGCACCGTGACGTGCCGGCGCACCTCGTTCTGGTCGAACGTCGTCTCCTGGTGGACCAGGTACGACCGGATGGGCTCGCCGCCCACGGCGGCCTCCACCGCCTCGGCCACGAGGGCCGGGTAGTAGCCGCTGCGCTCGATCGCCGCCCGCAGCCCCTGGGTCGTCGTACTGGTCTTGGCCATGACGCCCATCCTACGGGGGACCACTGACTGCGAGGGACAGCTCGCCCCCTGTCAGTACGCGGGGAGGGTGCGCGGGCCGAGGTCGTCGCGGGCGGGCGGGGGTGCGAGGCGGACGGAGGCCCCCAGGACGCTCAGGCCGTGCGCGGCCACGACGACCGGCTCCAGGGTGACCGCGACGACCTCGGGGTGGTCGTCGACCAGCCGGGACACCCGCAGCAGCAGCTCCTCCAGGGCGCGGGTGTCGGCCGGTGCGGAGCCGCGCCAGCCGAACAGCAGGGGGGCCGTGCGGATCGAGCGCACCAGCGAGGCCGCCTCCCGGTCGGTGACCGGGATCAGCCGGTGCGCGGTGTCCCCGAGCAGCTGCGAGGCGGCCCCGGCGAGCCCGAAGGAGAGCACGGCCCCGGCCGCGGGGTCGATCACGGCCCGTACGACGACGTCCACGCCGCGCGGCGCCATCCGCTGCACCACCGGCCGCAGCTCCTCCGGCGCACCGAACAGCTCGGTCAACTCGGCGTACGAGCGGCGCAGTTGGTCCTCGTCCGCGAGGTCGAGGCGGACGCCGCCCAGGTCGGCGCGGTGCCTGAGGTGCGGCGCGGTGGCCTTGAGGGCGACGGGGTAGCCCAGGGCGCGGGCGGCTTCGGCGGCGGCGTCGGGGGTCGGGGCGTGCAGGGCGCGGTGGACCTGGACGCCGTAGTGGCCGAGCAGGTCGCAGGTCTCGTCCGTGCCGAGCGTGAGTCCCTGCCCGCGCGCGAGCAGGCCGCCGATCAGGGCGGCGGCGCCCTTCTCGTCGATGTCGTCGTACTCGGGCACCCTGCCGGGGTCGACGGCGTCGCGCCGCCACTGCGCGTAGGTGAAGGCCTGGCCGAGAGCGCGGACGGCACGCTCGGCGGCGGGGTAGGCAGGGATGAGGTGGGCGCCTTCGAGGGCCTCGGCGGTTCCTTGGACCTCCGGGGCCGGGGGGCGCTGTCCGGTGGGTGCCGGGCGCGGGGCGTCGTCGTGCTCCGCTGCGGCCTGGAGTGCCGTGCGCGGGTTGTCGTCGTGGTCCGCCGCGGCCTGGCGTGCCGTGCGCGGGTTGCCGTCGTGGTCCGCCGCGGCCCGGGGCGCCGGGCGCGGGGCGTCGTCGTGGTCCGCCGCGGCCCGGGGCGCCGGGCGCGGGGCGTCGTCGTGGTCCGCCGCGGCCTGGGGCGCCGTGCTCGCCGCCGCCGACAGGGCCTCCGCCAGGCCGCCGAGCTCCACGTGGACCACCAGGACCGGTTTGGCCGGAGCCGCGGCCGCCGCCGAGCGCAGCGCCTGCGCGAGGGACGCGTCGCCGACCGAGCCCTCCCCCACCGCCGGTATGGCGGTGACGACGACCGCGTCGCACCGGTCGTCGGCCAGCGCCCGGGACAGGGCCGCGTGGAAGTCCGCCGCGGAGGCCGCGGTGGTGAGGTCCTGCGGGGGGTGCGGTCGCAGGCCCTCGGCCAGGCACGCGTCGTACGTGAGCAGGCCGAGCGACTCGGAGTTGCCGAGGATCGCCACCCGGGGCCCGGCGGGCAGGGGCTGGCGGGCCAGCAGCAGGCCCGCGTCCACCAGCTCGGTGATGGTGTCGACCCTGATCACACCGGCCTGCCGCAGCAGCGCCGAGACGGTCGCGTGCGGCAGCCGGGTCGCCCGGACGGCGTGTCCCTGGGGCGCGGCGCCGTGCCGGGCACCCTGGACGACGACCAGGGGCTTGGCGGCGGCGGTCCGGCGGGCGAGGCGGGTGAACTTGCGGGGGTTGCCGATGGACTCCAGGTACATGAGGACGACGTCGGTGTCGGGGTCCTCGTACCAGTACTGCAGGACATCGTTGCCGGAGACGTCGGCGCGGTTGCCGGAGGAGACGAAGGTGGAGACGCCGGTCACGCCCGTGACGCCGCCGCCGCGCCGGTGCAGCCGGGACAGCAGGGCGATGCCGATGGCGCCGGACTGGGCGAACAGGCCGATCCGGCCCGGGCGCGGCACCTCGGGGGCCAGGGAGGCGTTGAGCCGTACCCGCGGGGAGGTGTTGATGATGCCGAAGGCGTTCGGGCCGATGATCCGCATCCCGTACGTACGCGCCTGCCGTACGAGTGCGCGCTGGCGTTCGCGCCCCTCGGGGCCGCTCTCTGCGTACCCGGCGGAGACCACGACCAGCCCCTGTACGCCGTGTTCGCCGCACTCGGTGACAACCTCGGGGACGTGCTCGGCCGGTACGGCGACGACGGCGAGGTCGACCGGGCCGTCGATGTCCCGCACCGAGCGGTGCGCCGGCACCCCGTCGAGCTCCTTCCGCCCCTCGGGGAGGGCCTTGTTCACCGCGTAGAGGCGTCCGCAGTACCCGGCGTCCCGGATGTTGCCGAGGACGCTGCGGCCCACGCCGCCCGGCGTGCGCCCGGCGCCGATGACGGCGACCGAGCCGGGGGCGAGCAGCCGCTGCACGGAGCGCGCCTCGGCGCGGTGCTCGCGCGCGTACTGCACGGCGAGGGAGCGGTCGGTGGGTTCGAGGTCGAACTCCAGACGGACGACGCCGTCCTCGAAGCTGCGCTTCTGGGTGTAGCCGGCGTCCGTGAACACCTTGATCATCTTGTTGTTGGCGGGCAGCACCTCGGCGGCGAAGCGGCGGATGCCGCGCTCGCGGGCGACGGCGGCGATGTGTTCGAGCAGGGCGGAGGCGACTCCGCGGCCCTGGTGGGCGTCCTGCACGAGGAAGGCGACCTCGGCCTCGTCGGCGGGTGCGGACGCGGGCGTTCCGTCAGCGCCGATGCGGTCGTAGCGTACGGTGGCGATGAACTCGCCGCCGACCGTGGCCGCGAGTCCCACCCGGTCCACAAAGTCGTGGTGCGTGAAGCGGTGGACGTCCTTGGCGGACAGGCGAGGGTACGGCGCGAAGAAGCGGTAGTACTTCGACTCGTCGGAGACCTGCTCGTAGAAGCTGACCAGGCGATCGGCGTCATCGACGGTGATGGGCCGGATGCGCGCGGTACCCCCGTCGCGCAGCACCACGTCGGCTTCCCAGTGGGCGGGATACTCGTGCCGGTCCGGCGAGGTCTGCATGGGCCCCAGAGTACGGCTAGCGTCCGACAGCGGCGCGAGGCAGTCTGTGGAGGGCGTCAGTCGGGTCGAGGCCGCGATCCGACGGCACCCCGGGGCGGTCCTTCAGGACCGCTCCCGGCGCAGCTTCACGTATGGGAAACTGGTCTAGACAACCCTGAAAAGCGAAGGGCAGCAACACATGGCTGAGCGCCGCGTCAACGTCGGCTGGGCCGAGGGTCTCCACGCCCGCCCCGCCTCCATCTTCGTCCGAGCCGCCACGGCCGCAGGCGTCCCGGTGACGATCGCCAAGGCAGACGGCAAGCCCGTCAACGCGGCCTCGATGCTGGCCGTCCTGGGCCTCGGCGCCCAGGGCGGCGAGGAGATCGTCCTCGCCTCCGACGCCGAGGGCGCGGACGCCGCCCTGGACCGGCTGGCCAAGCTGGTCTCCGAGGGTCTCGAGGAACTTCCCGAGACCGTCTGATTTCCCGGGCGCCCGATCGGGCGTTCAGCGAAGGGCTCGTCCGAATTCACCGGGCGGGCCCTTCGCCATTCCGCTCCCCGACCGGAATTCCACGGATCAGGGCAGCGTGAATAGGCCCCTGCGAATTAGTCGCTCTCTTTGTATACGGCTGCCGTGTTAATGCCGCAGGCTCGGCGTGTTTACGGGATGTTGCGAGTTCCTCACACGCTCGGCGCGCTCCCCGGCGGAGGCGAGGCGCAGGCGGTGCGCGCCCGTCGCGCGCTCGGTGTGCAGCGCCGTGACCGCCCGCGCACGCTCGGCGTCCCCGCGCGCCACCGCGTCCACGATCGCGCCGTGCTCGGTCCAGGACTCCACGGGGCTGAGCGGAGCCTCCACCGCGTACATCCAGGCGATCTTGTGGCGGAGCTGGGTGAGCATCGAGGCCAGCGCGGGACTGCCGGAGGCCTGGGCGAGCGTCTCGTGGAACCAGCCGCCCAGGGAGCGCAGGTCGTCGCTGGTGCCCCGGCGGGCCCGCTCCTGGCCCAGCCGGACCAGCCCGCGCAGGACCTTCAGATGCGCCTCGGTGCGGCGCTGGGCCGCCCGGGCCGCGCCGAGCGGTTCCAGCAGCATGCGCATCTCCAGCAGGTCGGCGGCCTCCTGCTCGGTGGGTTCGGCCACGCACGCGCCCGCGTGCCGCCGGGTCACCACGAAGCCCTCGGCCTCCAGGGTGCGCAGCGCCTCGCGGACGGGGACCCGCGAGACCCCGTAGCGGCGCGCGAGGAGTTCTTCGGTGAGCCGGCTGCCGCGCGCGTGGACACCCGCGACGATGTCGTCCCGGATGGCCGTGCACACCGAGTGCGCGGGAATACGCATGACCGACCTCCGCTTAATCCCCGTGAAACGCCGGCGAGCGGCGCGTGTTCCGTGACTCTATTGCAATGAGCCGGAATTTCCGACGGCAAGCGGGAATCCATGCATATTTTTTGGACAGCCGGCCGCCGTAAACGCCGAAAGCCCCGGCTCGGGGAGCCGGGGCTTCGGGGACGGCGAACAGGTGTCGGTCAGACGTTCACGCCGTGCGAGCGGAGGTAGGCGACCGGATCGATGTCCGAGCCGTACTCGGGGCTCGTACGGGCCTCGAAGTGCAGGTGCGGGCCGGTGACGTTGCCGGTCGCGCCGGACAGGCCGATCTGCTGGCCGGGAGTGACCTGCTGGCCCACCGAGACGCCGATGGAGGACAGGTGACCGTACTGGGTGTACGTCCCGTCGTTCATCTTGATCACGACCTGGTTGCCGTAGGAGCCGCCCCAGCCGGCCTCGACGACGGTGCCCGCGCCGACCGCGTGGACGGAGGTGCCGGTGGCGGCGTGGAAGTCGACGCCGGTGTGGCTGCCGGAGGACCACAGGCCGCTGCTGGCCTTGTAGCCGGTGGAGACGTACGAGCCGGAGATGGGGGCCACGTAGGCGTTGAGGCGCTTGCGCTCGGCCTCGCGGGCGGCGCGCTCCTTGGCCTCACGGGCCTTCTCGGCCGCTTCCTTGGCCTTCTTGGCGGCCTCCGCGGCCCGCTTGCGGGCGGCCTCCTCGGCCTTCTGCTTGGCGGCGGCCTCGTCGGCGGCCTGCTGCTGCGCGATGGCCTGGGCGTCGATCTGCTGGGCCACGGTGTCGCCCATGGTGACGACCGGGGTGAGGCCCGTCTGCTCGGCGGTGGGCTCGGCGGCGAAGGCCGCGGGGGCCGCCACGGTGCCGATCACGCCGGTGGTGGCGAGGGCCGCGACGCCCGCCGCGCGGGCGGTGCCGCGCTGGATCCTGCTGGGACGACGGTGCTTCCCGGTGGCGCGAGTGAACGCCATGTGGTGGCTGGTCCTTTCCTTCCCTCTCGCCTACCGGGTTAGCTGACGGGTTCGGAGCAGGAAGGTCTCCTACGGACTCCCTCGCGACTCGCGCGGGCGCCCGATTCACCCCAGGGACTGCGATGGGTCCCCGGCTCCCCTGGCTCGCGCCGTACGGGGACTCGGCGATGACTGTCCGGTGCCGCGGGTGCGGCGCACTGCCTGACGAACAGCCCGGATGACGCTAAGCGGCGCCACTTTCAATTCCCAAACGAATCCCGGCTTTTGTAGCGCATCCCACAGGGCAGACGGGCAACCTCCGTATCAATTCGGGCATAAAGGGGCCCTGGTGCCTGGGAAGGCGACCAGGGCCCCTGCGCGCGCGTGCCGCTACTCGGCGGCGACGACGGTGACTTCGCCGATGCCGAGGGCCTCGACCGGCGCCTTGATCTGCGCCGCGTCGCCGACGAGGACGGTCACCAGGCGGTCCACCGGGAACGCGCTCACGGCCGCCGCGGTGGCCTCCACGGTGCCCGTGGCGGCGAGCTGCCGGTACAGGGTGGCCTGATAGTCGTCGGGCAGGTGCTGCTCGACCTGGTCGGCCAGCGTGCTCGCGACCGCCGCCGCCGTCTCGTACTTCAGCGGCGCCACGCCGACCAGGTTCTGCACGGCGACGTCCCGCTCGGCGTCGGTCAGACCTTCGGCGGCGAGGGTGCGCAGCACCGTCCAGAGATCCTCCAGAGCGGGGCCGGTGTTGGGCGTGTCCACGGAACCGCTGATGGCGAGCATCGCGGCACCCGTGCCGTCCGGAGCGGACCTGAGGACCTGGCCGAACGCCCGCACGCCGTAGGTGTAGCCCTTCTCCTCGCGCAGGACGCGGTCCAGGCGGGAGGTGAGGGTGCCGCCGAGGCAGTAGGTGCCGAGCACCTGCGCGGGCCACACGCGGTCGTGCCGGTCCGGGCCGATCCGGCCGATCAGCAGCTGCGTCTGGACGGCGCCCGGGCGGTCCACGATGACGACCCGGCCGGTGTCGTCGGCGGTCACCGGAGGCACCGGGCGCGGCTCGGCCGAGGAGCCCGTCCACGCCCCCAGGGTGTCCCCGAGCAGGGCGTCGAGGTCGATGCCGGTGAGGTCGCCGACCACCACCGCGGTGGCCGTGGCGGGGCGGACGTGCTTCTCGTAGAAGCCGCGTACGGCCGCGGAGTCGATCGTGGCGACCGTCTCCTCGGTGCCCTGCCGGGGCCGCGACATGCGCGAGCCCGCCGGGAACAGCTCCCTGGAGAGCTCCTTGGCGGCGCGGCGGGAGGGGTTGGCCAGCTCGTGCGGGATCTCGTCGAGGCGGTTGCGGACCAGCCGCTCCACCTCGCTGTCGGCGAACGCGGGCGCCCTCAGGGCGTCGGCGATCAGGCCCAGCCCCTTGGCGAGCCGGGAGGCCGGCACCTCCAGGCTGAGCCGGACGCCGGGGTGGTCGGCGTGCGCGTCGAGGGTGGCGCCGGCGCGCTCCAGCTCGGCGGCGAACTCCTC
This sequence comes from Streptomyces sp. NPDC012466, assembly GCF_042955215.1. Lineage (NCBI taxonomy): Bacteria > Bacillati > Actinomycetota > Actinomycetes > Kitasatosporales > Streptomycetaceae > Streptomyces > Streptomyces sp. NPDC012466. Next base: position 1,599,078 of record NZ_JBIBEQ010000001.1, read on the forward strand.
GGCGGAGTGCTTGTCGGTGCCCTCGGAGAAGGCCCGGGCCATGATCGTGGCCACACCGTCGAGGCCGGCCGGCTCGGCGTCCAGGGGAGCGTCCAGCAGCACCTCCACGGCGACGACCTGCTGGCCGGGGCGGTGGCAGCGCAGCACCGTCAGGCCGTTGTCGAGCGTGCCCCGCTCGGGGGCCGGGAAGGCCCAGGGCCGGGCCTCGCCCGCCTGCGGCCGGGGGTGGAAGTCCATCGTGGCGAGCTCGGTCACTTGGCCGCCTCCTCGTTCTCGTCGGTGGCCGCGGCTGCGGTGTCCTCGGCGTCGTCGGTCTCGTCGGCGACGGGCTCGTAGACGAGCACCGCGCGGTTGTCGGGGCGCAGGCGGGCCTTGGCGACCTCCTGGACCTCCTCCGCCGTGATCTCCAGCACGCGATGGACGGCGGTCAGGGCGAGCTGCGGGTCGCCGAACAGCACGGCGTACCGGCACAGTTCGTCGGCGCGGCCCGCGACCGTGCCGAGCCGGTCCAGCCATTCGCGCTCCAGCTGGGCCTGGGCGCGTTCCATCTCCTCGGCGGTGGGGCCCTCCTCGGCGAACCGGGCGAGCTCCTCGTCGATGGCGGTCTCGATGACCGGAACCTCCACGTCACCGGACGTCTTCACGTCCAGCCAGCCCAGGGAGGGCGCCCCGGCGAGCCGCAGCAGGCCGAAGCCCGCCGCCACGGCCGTACGGTCGCGCCGCACCAGGCGGTTGTAGAGGCGGGAGGACTCACCGCCGCCGAGGACGGTGAGGGCGAGGTCGGCCGCGTCGCACGCGCGCGTGCCGTCGTGCGGCAGCCGGTAGGCGGCCATCAGCGCACGCGCGGGGACCTCCTCCTCGACGACCTCGCGCAGCTGCTCGCCGATGGTCTCCGGCAGCGAGCCGTCGCGCGGGGCGGGCTTGCCGTCGTGACCGGGGATGGAGCCGAAGTACTTCTCGACCCAGGCGAGGGTCTGCTCCGGGTCGATGTCGCCGACCACGGAGAGCACGGCGTTGTTCGGCGCGTAGTAGGTGCGGAAGAACGCGCGCGCGTCCTCCAGGGTCGCCGCGTCCAGGTCGGCCATCGAGCCGATCGGGGTGTGGTGGTAGGGGTGGCCCTCCGGGTAGGCGAGGGCGGTCAGCTTCTCGAAGGCCGTGCCGTAGGGGACGTTGTCGTAGCGCTGGCGGCGCTCGTTCTTGACGACGTCCCGCTGGTTCTCCATCGACTCGTCGTCGAGCGCGGCCAGCAGGGAGCCCATGCGGTCGGCCTCCAGCCAGAGGGCGAGCTCCAGCTGGTGGGCGGGCATGGTCTCGAAGTAGTTGGTCCGCTCGAAGCTGGTCGTGCCGTTCAGCGAGCCGCCCGCGCCCTGCACCAGCTCGAAGTGGCCGTTGCCCTTGACCTGGGCGGATCCCTGGAACATCAAGTGCTCGAAAAGGTGAGCCAGGCCGGTACGCCCCTTGACTTCGTGGCGTGAGCCGACGTCGTACCAGAGGCACACCGCCGCGACCGGGGTCAGGTGATCCTCGGAGAGCACCACGCGCAGGCCGTTGGCCAGGCGGTGCTCGGTCGCTGTCAGGCCTCCGGAGCCTGCCTGGGCTGTGGCCGTGTGACCCATGGGCATGTACGTCCCTTCGATCGCTGAGCGGTTGTTCAGACCGCGGATTCCTGCCGGTCCTGCCACTGTATGCAAGCGCGCGAAGCCCTGGTGAAGTTCCCGGCGGCGACCTGGGTCGCACAGCGCGAAGAGGCGTCCTGGACCGGCCCCTGGTCCCGGTTGTCAGTGCGGCGGTCCACAATGGTCGGCGTCAGATCCGGATCGCAGCAGCATGAGCGAGCCGCAGGGGCGGCCGGTGACGAGAGGGCGAGCGCGCGGAGGCCCGGAGGGCTGAGTACGGTCGACGTCGCGTCACCGACATGAACGCCCCACAGGCGAGCGACCAGTAACAGGAGGAGCCGGCAGCGATGGCCCGCCGCAGCACGAAGACCCCGCCGCCCGACGACTCGTACGAGGAGCGGATCCTCGACATCGACGTCGTCGACGAGATGCAGGGCTCCTTCCTCGAGTACGCGTACTCGGTGATCTACTCCCGCGCCCTGCCGGACGCACGCGACGGCCTCAAGCCGGTGCACCGCCGCATCGTCTACCAGATGAACGAGATGGGGCTGCGTCCCGAGCGCGGATACGTCAAGTGCGCTCGTGTCGTCGGCGAGGTGATGGGCAAGCTGCACCCGCACGGCGACGCGTCGATCTACGACGCCCTCGTGCGCATGGCCCAGCCCTTCTCGATGCGCGTCCCCCTGGTCGACGGCCACGGCAACTTCGGCTCGCTGGGCAACGACGACCCGCCGGCCGCCATGCGGTACACCGAGTGCCGGATGGCCGAGGCGACGAGCCTGATGACGGAGTCGATCGACGAGGACACCGTCGACTTCAACCCCAACTACGACGGCCAGGAGCGCGAACCGGTGGCTCTGCCCGCCGCCTTCCCGAACCTGCTGGTCAACGGCGCCTCGGGCATCGCGGTCGGCATGGCCACGAACATGGCGCCGCACAACCTGCGCGAGGTCATCGCCGCCGCCCGCCACCTGATCAGGTATCCGAACGCGGATCTCGACGCCCTGATGAAGCACGTCCCGGGCCCCGACCTGCCCACCGGCGGCCGCATCGTCGGCCTGTCCGGCATCCGGGACGCCTACGAGTCCGGCCGCGGCACGTTCAAGATCCGGGCGACGGTGTCGGTGGAGCCGGTGACGGCCCGCCGCAAGGGCCTCGTCGTCACGGAGCTGCCCTTCACGGTCGGCCCCGAGAAGGTCATCGCCAAGATCAAGGACCTGGTCGGCTCGAAGAAGCTCCAGGGCATCGCCGACGTCAAGGACCTCACCGACCGCGAGCACGGCCTGCGTCTGGTCATCGAGATCAAGAACGGCTTCGTGCCGGAGGCGGTCCTGGAGCAGCTCTACAAGCTGACGCCGATGGAGGAGTCCTTCGGCATCAACAACGTGGCCCTGGTCGACGGCCAGCCGCTCACGCTGGGGCTGAAGGAGCTCCTGGAGGTCTACCTCGACCACCGCTTCACCGTCGTACGGCGGCGCTCGGAGTTCCGTCGCGGCAAGAAGCGCGACCGGCTGCACCTGGTCGAGGGTCTGCTGACGGCCCTGCTGGACATCGACGAGGTCATCCGCCTGATCCGCTCCAGCGAGAACTCCGCGCAGGCCAAGCAGCGCCTGATGGAGCAGTTCTCGCTGAGCGAGGTGCAGACGCAGTACATCCTCGACACGCCGCTGCGCCGTCTGACCAAGTACGACCGCATCGAGCTGGAGTCGGAGAAGGACCGCCTCAACGCGGAGATCGAGGAGCTCACCCGGATCCTCGACTCCGACACGGAGCTGCGCAAGCTGGTCTCCAACGAACTGGCCACGGTGGCCAAGAAGTTCGGCACCGACCGGCGCACGGTCCTGCTGGAGTCGGGCGGTGCCCCGGTCGCCGCCGTGCCGCTCCAGGTGGCCGACGACCCGTGCCGGGTGCTGCTGTCCTCCACGGGTCTGCTGGCCCGCACCGCGAACGGCGAGCCGTTCGCGGAGGACGCCGGCGCCAAGCGTGTGAAGCACGACGTGATCGTCTCGGCGGTGCCGGCCACCGCCCGCGGTGAGGTGGGCGTGGTCACCTCGGCGGGCCGGCTGCTCCGGCTGAACGTGGTCGACCTGCCCCAGCTCCCGGAGACCCCGGCGGCGCCGAACCTCGCGGGGGGCGCCCCGCTGGCGGAGTTCGTCTCCCTGGAGGACGACGAGACGGTGGTCTGCCTGACCACGCTCGACGAGTCGTCGCCGGGCCTGGCGCTCGGTACGGCGCAGGGCGTCGTCAAGCGCGTGGTGCCGGACTATCCGGCCAGCAAGGAAGAGCTCGAGGTGATCACCCTCAAGGAGGGCGACCGGATCGTCGGCGCCGTCGAGCTGCGCACCGGCGAGGAGGACCTGGTCTTCATCACCGACGACGCGCAGTTGCTGCGCTTCCAGGCGTCCCAGGTCCGCCCGCAGGGCCGCCCCGCAGGCGGTGTGGCGGGCATCAAGCTCGCCGAGGGCGCGAAGGTCATCTCCTTCACGGCGGTGGACCCGGCCGTGGACGCCGTCGTCTTCACCGTCGCGGGCTCCCGGGGCACACTGGACGACTCCGTCCAGACCACGGCCAAGCTGACGCCGTTCGACCAGTACCCGCGCAAGGGCCGAGCCACCGGCGGCGTCCGCTGCCAGCGGTTCCTGAAGGGCGAGGACTGCCTGTCCCTTGCCTGGGCGGGCCCCGTCCCGGCCCTCGCCGCGCAGAAGAACGGCACGCCGGCCGAGCTCCCGGACATCGACCCGCGCCGTGACGGCTCGGGGGTGTCCCTGGCGAAGACGGTGTCGGTGGTGGCCGGGCCGGTCTAGGCCGGATCGGCGAGATCCTCCTCGGGCCCGCGCACGTACCGCAGGACGCCCCACATGCCGTGTTCGTCGGCGTGTGGGGTCTCGCTCGCGCAGGCCTCCAGCTCCTTGCCGAGGGCGGGGGCGTCGATCCCGGAGCCGATGAGGACCAGCTGGGTGAGGCGTTCACCGCCGGCCGGCCAGGGCTCCGGGTAGAAGCGCAGGAACCGCCCGACGGCATGGACGGCGTAGCGGTTGCGGACGTCGTAGGGCCCGAAGTCGACATAGCCCTTGATCCGATACAGCCCCTCGGGCCGGCTGTCCAGGAAGGTCATCAGGCGGCGCGGGTCGAGGGGGTCCGGCGAGACGAACGACAGACTGTCGTAGGCGGCGTGCAGGTGACCGGCGTGATGGTGCGGATGGTCGCCGGAGCCGCCTTCGCAGGGGTCGTCCTCGCGGGGGCCGTCCTCGCGGGGGTCGTCTTCGTGCAGGTCGTCGAAGGACAGCTGCCCGATGCGCTCCTCGCCGGGCCGGCAGTCGAAGAGGAACTCGGGGTCGATCCGGCCGTAGGAGGCCGGGACGACGGCGGCGCGGTCGACGAGGGACCGGACCAGCCCGAGGACGCGTTCGCCGTCCGCCGCCCGGTCCAGCTTGTTGACCACGACGAGGTCGGCCAGTGCGAGATGCCGGTCGATCTCGGGGTGCCTGGCCCGGGTGTCGTCGAACTCGGCGGCGTCGACGACCTCGACGAGCCCGCCGTACACGACCCCGGGATGCTCGCTGGCGAGCAGCATCCGTACGAGTTCCTGCGGCTCGGCGAGGCCGCTGGCCTCGATGACGATGACGTCGATGCCGAGAGAGGGCTGCGCGAGCCGCTCCAGGTACTGGTCCAGTTCGCTCGCGTCGACGGCGCAGCACAGGCAGCCGTTGCCGAGGGAGACCGTCGAGTCGCCGAGCGCCCCCGCCACCGCCATCGCGTCGATCTCGATCGCCCCGAAGTCGTTGACGATGGCGCCGATCCTGCTGCCGCCGCTGCGGTGCAGGAGGTGATTGAGCAGGGTGGTCTTTCCCGAGCCGAGGAATCCGGCCAGGACGGCCACCGGGATCTGCTGCGGTTTCGGACTCGGCTGGCTCACCGTGCGACCTCTCTCGCGCCGACGCGTGCACCGGCTCGCGTTCCCGGCACACAGGGGAAATGGGGATGCGGACCCAGGATACGAGCCGTGAGATCCACACCTGAGTGAACGATTGTTAGCACCACTCGCGGGGCAGATGTTGGGCACGGCGCCGGTTTGTGCGACCCTCGCTTCCCTCCGTGCGCCTCCTCTCCGCCTCCCCGCCGATCAGAGCCGCTCGGCACTCTGGGAGACGGCAAGCGCCGCCCACCGCTCGCCGGTCCCCTCCCGTCGACCCGCACCCCGACGACCGGCGGACGGCCGCCTGAACCGGGGGTTGACATGGCCACACAGAAATTTGGATTTCGAGGGCTGAGGGCCACCGCCTCGGCAGGGATGGGCCTGGCGGCGGGTGCCGCCGTCGCCCTGGCCCTGCAATGGCCCGCGTTCCACGCTTTGCGTGCCCGGATCGAGCACCTGGAGGAGGCCGCGCAGTCGCAGCGCCGGACCAACTTCGCGCACCAGCAGCGTCTGCACTGGGAGTTGCTGAGCAAGGCGATGGACGACCCCGAGCTGGCCGAGGTGCTCGACGCCTACGACGGCACCGTCTCCCCCGCCAGACAGCGCCAGTTCCTCTTCGCCAACGCCCTCTACACCAACGCCCTGTGCTACTACCGCATGGGCAACATGACCAGAGAGGAGTTCTTCGGCTTCGCCCGGAGCATGCTGCAGAACCCCCTCTTCAGGGAGTACTGGTACGCCAGCCGCCCACACCGGGCGACTCTCGCCGACACCTCCGACGAGGCCGGGCTCGGACGCATGGTCGACGATCTTCTCGTGCAGCTGGAGGAGACGGACCTCGACGAGTGGTGGGTGGTGGGGGACCCGCCGGGCGAGTAGCTCCACGCTCCGGCCGTAAGCACCGCACCGCGCGGGTCACTCTCCGGAACGCATCACACGGCTGGGCGGTAACGAACCCGTAAACCGGCGCGTTTCCCCAGGTGCCCACAAGGTTGACTACTGCGCATCCCGCGAACCGGGTCGACCACCGCCGAACCGCCGCTCCACGCCGCCCGGTTGTCGAGGCCGCGGCCCCACAGGGCCGCATCGCACCGCAGGCGCAGTGCGCACACGCCTCGAGATCAGAAGGAACGCAAGAACAGTGAGCCACATCATCCGTCGGATTGGCACCCCTCCCAGCGCCCGGGGCAGTGCGACTGGTGCCAATTGCCCCGATATCTTCGAGCTGTCCGACGGCAGGTTCGCTGTGATCGGCACGGACCTCACCGAAGAACTGGACGGGAAGCTCCCCGCCGACGCGTCCAGGGCGGACTACGAGCGCATCGTCGTGGTCTCCCGCAGGACCCTCATCGACGCGAAGGCGGACATCCCCGACGCCTGATCCCGCCGGCCCCCCCGCCGGCCGGACACCGAAGGCCCGGCACCTTCCGGTGCCGGGCCTCCTCACGCGCCCGCGAGGCCTTCGCTCAGACGGGTACCGGCGCCGGCGCCTCCGGGCCCACGTACCGTGCCACCGGCCTGATGATCTTCGTGTCCTGTGCCTGCTCCAGGATGTTGGCGCTCCAGCCCACCGCCCGGGCGGCGGCGAAGGTCGGGGTGAACATCTCGCGGGGCAGGCCGCAGAGTTCCATGACCACGCCCGCGTAGTACTCGACGTTGGTGTGCAGTTCCCGGCCGGGCTTCAGCTCCGCGAGAATCGCCTCGATGTGCCGCTCGACCTCGACGGCGAAATCCACCCTCGGTCCGCCGAACCCTTGCGCGACCTCGCGCAGCATCCGGGACCGCGGGTCCTCCGTGCGGTAGATCGCGTGCCCGAAACCCATGATGCGCTCACCGGCCAGCACTCGCCGGCGCACCCAGGAGTCGATGCGGTCCGGGGTGCCGATCGCGTCCAGGGTGTCCAGCGCACGGCTGGGCGCACCTCCGTGCAACGGCCCCGACAGCGCCGCAACGGCACCGGCGAGGCACGCCGCCACATCCGCGCCCGTCGAGGCGATGACCCTGGCCGTGAAGGTTGATGCGTTGAATCCGTGATCAATGGTTGAGATGAGGTAGTGCTCTATCGCGCGTGCGTGCTGCTCGGCCGGTACCGAACCCGTCAGCATGTACAGGTAGTTCGCCGCGTAGGACAGATCCTCGCGCGGCTCGACCGGTTCGAGCCCCTCCCCCAGCCGGTGCAGCGCGGTGAGCAGCGTGGGCACGGCCGCGGCCGCCTCGATCGTGTCCTGCCGCCGCCGGTCGGGGTCGATGTCGTACACGGGGCGGAACCCCTTCGCCGCCCCCAGCAGCGACAGTGCCGTGCGCATCCCCGCGAGCGGGCCGGAATGCCCGCCGGCCTCCGCGATGGCCGGCAGCGCCGCCCTCACCTCGTCCGGCAGCCGCCGCAGTGCGGCGGTCTCGGCCGTGAAGGCCGCGCCCTGCGCGGCGTCCGGCAGTTCGCCGTGCACGAGCAGGTGCCAGACGTCCTCGAAGCTGCGGGTCCGGGCGAGGTCGACGGCCGAGTACTGCCGGTAGTGGTAGAAGCCCTCGAGGCCGCGGACGTCACCGATCCGGGTGTCGGTGACGATCACACCGGCGAGCCCCCGAGGTGCTTCGACAAGAGTGGCTGCTGACCTGTTGACGGACATGACTTCCTCCCTGGACTTGATTTTGACTGTCCATGATTGACTCAATGCGTGTCAATATTGATTGAATCAATATGTCAGTCAATGGAATGCGGACGGATACGGTGACCCCCATGCGCGATCAAGAACCCGCCCCGAGGGACGCGGAACGGCGACTGAGCACCAAGGAGGCCGCCGGGCTGCTCGGCGTGAAGCCGGAGACCGTCTACGCGTACGTGAGCCGCGGCCAGCTCAGCAGCCGTCGGGGGAGCGGCGGCCGGGGCAGCACCTTCGACGCCGGGGAGGTCGAGGCGCTCGCCCGGCGCAACCGGCGGGAGAACGCGAGCGGTTCCGGCTCCGGCGGCGACCTGTCCGTACGCACCCGCATCACACTCATCGAGAGCGACCGCTACTACTTCCGCGGCGTCGACGCGGTCGACCTGGCCACCCGGCACACCTACGAGGAGGTGGCCGAGTGGCTGTGGACCGGCCGGATGCGGCCGGGTGGCACCTTCACCGCGCCCGCCGCCTCCGTCGCCGTCGCACGCCGTGCCGTCGAAGCACTGCCCGGGCACGCCGCCCCCACCGACCAGTTGCGGGTCGCGACGATCGCCGCCGCGACCGCCGACCCGCTGCGGTTCGACCTGTCCGAGCACGCCGTGCTCGGCGCCGCGCGCACCCTCATCCCCACGCTCGTGGCCGCCCTCCCCCCGGCGGGACACCATCGCCGCGACGAGGGCCCCCTGGCCCACCGCCTGTGGACCAGGCTGTCGGTGCACCAGGACCCCGACGAGGCGTCCCTGCGCGCCCTGGACACCGCCCTCGCCCTCCTGGTCGACCACGACCTGGCCGCCTCCACCCTCGCGGTGCGCGTCGCCGCCTCGGCCCGTGCCCACGCCTACGCGGCGGTCACGGCCGGGCTCGGCGTGATCGAGGGCCCGCTGCACGGCGCGGCCAGCGGCCTCGCCCACCGGCTGCTGCAGGACGTCCTCGACCAGGGCGACGCGGCACCCGTGATCGCGGGCGAACTGCGCGCCGGCCGCCGCATCCCGGGCCTCGGCCACCGCCTCTACCCCGGCGAGGACCCACGCGCGCGTGCCCTGTTCGCCCTCCTGGAGCAGATCCCGCGCGCGGAACCCGCCCTCCTCGCGGCGCGCGACATCGTCGCGACCACCACTCGCCACGCCCCCCTGCACGCCAACGTGGACCTGGCGCTCGCCGTCCTCACCGCGTCCTGCGGCATGGCCCCGGCCGCGGGCGAGACGATCTTCGCCGTGGCCCGGACGGCGGGCTGGATCGCCCACGCGCTGGAGGAGTACGGCGAACGCCCGCTGCGGATGCGGCCGAGCGGTCTCTACGCAGGTCCGAAGCCGCCGCAGCCACTGCCGGAGTAGAGCAGGGCGGGGCCGAAAGTCGCTGCGGCCGAAGTCAGGTTAGGCTCACCTCTGTGAGTACGTGCTCAAGCGTCTCCCGGGACACCGACGAGCCCGTTTCGGGAACCGCCGCCACCGCGAGGACCTGGCTGTTGCTTGAACAGCCCGGTCCGTGGGGTGCCAAGGCGCTCACTTCGAGCCACCTGGACCCCGCACTGGGGCGTGCCCTGGAGGCGGCCGCGAAGGACACGGGCGTCCGGATCGCGCTCATCCGCCGCCCCGGGCGCCACGCGGACCGCCGCATGCCCGCCGCCCGCCGGGTGTACGCCGCCCACGTGGTCCCGGGCAACGTGTGGCTGCGCAGCGCCTCGACCTCGGACCCCGCCGAACTGCTCGATCTCGACTTCGCCGCACTCGGCCGGGGCGACCACCGCGTCTTCGACGCGCGGCTCGGCGGCCGGGCCCACGACGGTGACCCGCTCGCCCTCGTCTGCACCAACGGCAAGCGCGACCGCTGTTGCGCCCTCCTCGGCCGGCCCCTCGCGGCCGAACTGGCGACGTCCGGAGTCGAGGGCGTCTGGGAGGTCACCCATCTGGGTGGTCACCGCTTCTCCCCGACGGTGCTCGTGCTGCCGTACGGATACGCCTATGGCCGGGCCGAGGCGCACTCCCTCAAGGAGGTCCTGCACGGCGCGCGGGAGGGGCGGATCGTCGTCGAGGGCTGCCGGGGCGGTTCGGCCTGGGAACGACCCGGTCAGGCGGCCGAACTGGCCGTGCGCACCGCGACCGGCGAGTACACCGCCGAGGCGCTGAGCGTCGTCCGGACGGCCGGTGCGGCGTCCGGCTGGGAGGTGACCGTCGCCCACGCCGACGGACGCCGCTGGCAGGTCGAGGTGGCCCAGGGCGCGGCGCTCCCGCCCCGCGCGGAGAGCTGCGGGGCGTCCGTCCTGGGCTCACCCGCGCGGATGGACGTGGTGGCGGTGCGCGAGGTGAGGATGACGACGGCGCTGGCCGGCTGACCGCCCGGCGTGCCTCTTCGGGCGGCGCGCACCGTCCGGCGCGGACGCCTCGCCCGGTGTCGTCGCCGCCGCTCCGGACATCGATCACGCCGGAGCGGACATTCATCTGGAGATCCACGCCACACCCGTCTACGGCAGCCGGCCGGCCGCACGTACCGTCTTGGGTATGAGCCCCACTCCCTCCGCGCGCCGCCTGCGCCTCGGCCTGCCCCGGCGGGTGTTCTCGCAGGTGTTGCTGATGCAGGTGGCGATCGCCGCGGGAGTCGCGGTCCTCGCGACCGGGCTGTTCCTCGCGCCTCTCAGCAACCAGTTGGACGACCAGGCGATGCGCCGCGCGCTCGCGATCGCGCAGACGACGGCGCAGCAGCCCGGGCTGGCGGAAGAGGTCCGGGACACGCCTCCGTTGCCGAACGGCCCGGTGCAGAAGGAGGCGGAGCGGATCAGGAAGGCCACCAAGGCCGAGTACGTCGTGGTGATGGACTGGCGGGGCGTGCGCTGGTCCCACACGGACCGCAGGCAGATCGGCGGCATCGTCTCGACCGACCCCGGCCGGGCCCTGGCCGGCAAGGAGGTCATGGAGATCGACAGCGGCACCCTGGGACGCTCCGCCCGGGGCAAGGTGCCGCTGCGCGACAGCGACGGCACCGTGGTCGGCGCGGTTTCGGTCGGCATCGCCTACGACAGCGTCCGGGCCCGGTTGATCCACGCGATCCCGGGGCTGCTCGCGTACGCCGGCGGTGCCCTGGCCGTGGGCGCGCTGGCCGCGTGGCTCATCTCCCGGCGGGTCCAGCGGCAGACGAGGGACCTGGCCTTCTCGGACATCGCGGCGCTCCTGTCGGAACGCGAGGCGATGCTGCACGGCATCCGCGAGGGTGTCGTCGCCCTGGACCGCACCGGCCGCATCCGCCTCGTGAACGACGAGGCACAGCGCCTGCTGGGACTCGGCGAAACGGTGGTGGGCCGTTCCCCCGACGAGGCGCTCGGCGCGGGCCGTACGGCCGATGTGCTGGCCGGACGCGTGACCGGCACGGATCTGCTCACCGTGCGTGGTCAGCGGGTACTGGTGGCCAACCGCATGCCCACCGACGACGGCGGCGCGGTGGCCACCCTGCGCGACCGCACCGAGCTGGAGCAGCTGGGCCGTGAACTGGACTCCACCCGTGGCCTGATCGACGCCCTGCGCGCCCAGGACCACGAGCACGCCAACCGCATGCACACGCTGCTGGGCCTGCTCGAACTGGAGATGTACGACGACGCCGTCGAGTTCGTCGGCGAGGTGGTCGGCGACCACCGGGCCACCGCGGAACAGGTCACCGAGCGGATCGAGGACCCGCTGCTCGCCGCCCTGCTCGTCGGCAAGGCGACCGTCGCGGCCGAGCGGGGCGTCGCCCTGTGGGTGTCGGACCGGACCCGGCTACCCGACCGGCTGGTCGACCCGCAGGGGCTCGTCACCGTGGTGGGGAACCTGGTGGACAACGCCCTCGACGCCGTCGCCGGCAAGCCGCACGCGCGCGTGGAGGTCGAACTGCGTGCCGAGGGCCGTACGGCGATCCTCAGGGTGCGCGACACGGGGCCGGGGATCCCACCGGAGCACCGGGAGTTGATCTTCACCACGGGATGGTCCACGAAGAAGCCTCCGGCCCACCGGGAGCGGGGTATCGGACTCTCCCTGGTGCGCAGGCTGGCCGAGCGGCAGGGTGGCAGCGCGACCGTCGGGGAGGCGCACGGCGGGGGCGCGGAGTTCACCGTCGTCCTGCCCGAGGCGCTGACCGAGCCGGGTCCCGAACCGGCCGCGCTGACCGTGCCGCCAGCTCCGCAGACCGCCGAGGAGGAGTCGTGATGATCGAGGTCCTGGTCGTGGACGACGACACGAGGGTGGCGCGGGTCAACGCCGCCTACGTCGAGAAGGTGCCGGGCTTCCATGTGGCCGGGGAGGCCCACAGCGCCGCGGAAGCACTGAGCCTGATGGAGACGTCGCCGCGGCTGGACCTGGTGCTCCTGGACCACTATCTGCCGGACGCGACGGGACTGACGGTCGTGCAGGAGATGCGGCGGCGCGGCCACCAGGCCGACGTGATCATGGTGACGGCGGCCCGGGACGTCTCCACCGTGCAGGCGGCGATGCGGCACGGCGCGCTGCAGTACCTGGTCAAGCCGTTCGCCTTCGCCGGCCTGCGCGCCAAGCTGGAGGCCTACGCGGAGCTGCGCCGCACCCTCGACGGCGGCGGGGAGGCCGAGCAGGCCGAGGTGGACCGCATCTTCGGGGCCCTGTCGGCCTCTTCGGAACCCGACCTGCCCAAAGGTCACTCCCCCACCACCGCCGAGCTGGTCCGTCAGTCCCTGATGAGCGCGGACGGGCCGCTGTCCGCCCTGGAGATCGCCGAGCGGACCGGGGTGAGCCGCCAGACCGCGCAGCGCTATCTGAAGCTCCTGGAACGCACGGGGCGGGCCAGACTGACCCTCAAGTACGGCGACGCGGGCCGCCCGGAACACCGTTACGTCTGGGCGACCCGCGGGTAGGGCATCCGGCCCTCGGCCTTTGTGCGGCCTCGGCCGACGGGGGCCGTCCCGGCCGTGGACAGAAGCCACCGGCCCTACGCCGCTCCCGCCCCGGTCAGCGACCGCACCTCGGTCTCCGCGTGCTTGGCCTCGTCCGGGGCCTCGGTCGAGGTGACGGTGCCCAGCCAGCCCGCGAGGAACCCGAGCGGGATGGAGACCAGGCCCGGGTTCTGCAGCGGGAAGTACTGGAGGTCGATGCCCGGGAAGAGCGAGTCGGGGCTGCCCGAGACCACCGGGGACAGCACCACGAGGACCACGGCCGGGACCAGGCCGCCGTAGACGGCCCACACGGCGCCCCGCGTGGTGAAACCGCGCCAGAACAGGGAGTACAGCAGCACCGGCAGGTTCGCCGACGCGGCGACGGCGAAGGCCAGGCCCACCAGGAACGCCACGTTGAGATCCCGCGCCAGCAGGCCCAGCGCGATCGCCACCGCACCGACCCCGACGGCCGCCACACGGGCCACGGTCACCTCGCTGCGCGGCTTCCCGCCCCGGCGCCGCAGGGACGCGTACAGGTCGTGGGCCACGGACGCCGAAGACGCGAGCGTGATGCCGGCGACCACGGCGAGAATCGTGGCGAAGGCGACCGCGGCGACGATCGCGAAGAGCACCGTCCCCCCGGTGGATCCCGCCCCACCGCCCAGATCGAGCGCCAGCAGCGGAACCGCCGTGTTCCCCGCCGCGTTCGACCCCCTTATCGCGTCCGGCCCCAGGATGGCGGCCGCACCGAACCCGAGCACGATCGTCATCAAGTAGAAGCCGCCGATGAGCCCGACGGCCCAGACGACCGACCTGCGGGCTGCGCGCGCCGTGGGCACGGTGTAGAAGCGGGACAGGATGTGCGGCAGCCCGGCCGTGCCCAGCACCAGAGCCAGCCCCAGACTGATGAAGTCGAAACGGGCGGTCCAGTCCCCGCCGTACTTCAGCCCGGGCGCCAGGAACGCCTCCCCGTGCCCGCTGCGCTCGGCGGCCGTGAACAGCAGCCGGTCCACGTCGCCGTGGAAGCGCAGCAGGACGAGCACCGTCAGCGCGACGGTGCCGCCGAGCAGCAGGACGGCCTTGACGATCTGGATCCAGGTGGTCGCCCGCATCCCTCCCAACGAGACGTAGATCACCATGAGCGCGCCGACCCCGATGACCGTCCAGGCGCGCGCCGCGTCGCTCGTGCCTCCGAGCAGCAGCGCCACCAGACTGCCCGCGCCGACCATCTGCGCCACCAGGTACAGGACGGACACGGTGACCGAGGACGTCCCCGCCGCGATCCGCACCGGCCGCTCCCTCATCCGCGCCGCCACGACGTCGGCGAGCGTGAACCGTCCGCAGTTGCGGACCAGTTCGGCGACCAGGAACAGCACCACCAGCCACGCCACGAGGAACCCGACGACATACAGCAGCCCGTCGTAGCCGAACAACGCGATGAGCCCGGTGACCCCCAGGAAGGAGGCGGCCGACATGTAGTCGCCCGCGATGGCAAAACCATTCTCCATGGGTGAGAAGAGCCGCCCACCCGCGTAGAACTCCTCCGCCGAGCCACGCCGGTTGCGGCTGACCCAGGTCGTGATCCCCAGCGTGACCGCGACGAACACGCTGAAGAGCAGCAGCGCCAGCGTCTGGTGTTCCCCCGTCACGACCCACCACCGTTCACGCCACGCGTCAGTTCCTGTGTGTCCCAGCGCAGTTCGAGCGCTGCCCGGTCCCTGCGCAGCCGCGCGTGCCGTGCGTATGCCCAGGTGAGCAGGAACGTGGACAGGAACTGCCCGAGCCCCGCGACCATCGCGACGTTCACCGCTCCCGCCACGGGCCGCGCCATCAGCTCCGGCGCCGTCGTGGCAGCCACGACGTAGCCCACGTACCAGGCGAAGAAGGCCGCGAACGCGGGCACCACGAACCTCCGGTACCGCCTCCTCACCTCCTGGAAGGCCGCACTGCGCTGCACTTCCAGATACACATCGGCCGCTGCGGTCCCCGTCTCGCCCTGCGCCCGCGCCGGCGGAATCACCGCCGGGGCGGGCACCCCGGCATCGGCCGACTCGCCCCAGCCGGAGGCGAGGGCGTCGTACCAGGGATCCTCGTACCTCGGCTGTCCGGCCTCCTCGGCTCGGACCGGGTCATGACCGTCGAGAGGTTCGGCCCAACTCTCCTGACCGGCCCCGCCGTCGCGGGGACGGCCCTTGCTTGGCTGCATGCCCAAGGATGGACAGAACGGGAAGTTCCCCGACTCTTCTTCCCCGCGCTCTTCACCCCATCAGGTGACGGAACCGCTGGTGGCCGCACGCGCCCCGTCGCGTGGGCGTAACGCACCGCCTGTGCACGGTCCTTGGTCCCCGTCTTGGTCGGGAACGCGTCGATGTGGGTCTTCCGGGACAACGCCCGGGCGAGCAGTGCCGCCGACACGTCTCCTGCGGCACCGGAGGCGTACCGGACCAGTACGGATACGGCCGGGGCGCACACGCCCCGGCCGTATCCGACCACAGCCCGCCGGAACGGCTACGCGTCGATCCGCGACCGGTCGAGCGTCGCCGCCGAGTTGGAGATGAACTCCTTGCGCGGCGCCACGTCGTTGCCCATCAGCAGGTCGAAGACCTGCTCGGCCGCTTCCAGGTCGGACAGGTTGATCCGGCGCAGGGTGCGGTGGCGCGGGTCCATCGTCGTCTCGGCCAGCTGGTCGGCGTCCATCTCGCCGAGACCCTTGTAGCGCTGGATCGAGTCCTTGTAGCGGATGCCCTTGCTCTGGAACTCCATGAGCGTGTCGCGCAGTTCACGGTCCGAGTACGTGTAGACGTACTTGTCCTGGCCCTTCTTCGGCTGGACGATCTCGATGCGGTGCAGCGGAGGCACCGCCGCGAAGACCCGGCCCGCCTCGACCATCGGCCGCATGTAGCGGTGGAACAGCGTCAGCAGCAGGGTGCGGATGTGCGAGCCGTCGACATCGGCGTCGGTCATCATGATGATCTTGCCGTAGCGGGCGGTGTCGATGTCGAAGGTCCGGCCCGAGCCGGCTCCTATGACTTGGATGATCGCACCGCACTCGACGTTCTTCAGCATGTCCGTCACGGACGACTTCTGCACGTTGAGGATCTTGCCTCGGATCGGCAGCAGCGCCTGGAACTCGGAGTTCCGGGCGAGCTTGGCCGTGCCGAGCGCGGAGTCGCCCTCGACGATGAACAGCTCGCTGCGGTCGACGTCGTCGCTGCGGCAGTCGGCGAGCTTGGCGGGCAGCGAGGACGACTCCAGGGCCGTCTTGCGGCGCTGCGCGTCCTTGTGCTGCCGGGCGGCGATGCGCGTACGGGCCGCGGCGACGGCCTTCTCCATGACGACGCGGGCCTGCTGGGCGGCGTCCCGCTTCGTGGAGGTCAGGAACGCCTTGAGTTCCTTCGTGACCACGTTGTTCACGATGCGGCGGGCCGCCGAGGTCCCGAGGACCTCCTTGGTCTGGCCCTCGAACTGCGGCTCGGCGAGACGCACGGTGACCACCGCCGTCAGGCCCTCCAGGGCGTCGTCCTTGACGATGTCGTCCTCGGCGACGCGCAGCATCTTCTTGGCGCGCAGCACCTCGTTCATCGTCTTGGCGACGGCCTGCTCGAAGCCCGCGACGTGGGTGCCGCCCTTGGGCGTGGCGATGATGTTGACGAACGACCGGAGCGTCGTGTCGTAGCCCGTCCCCCAGCGCAGCGCGACATCGACGCCGAGCTCGCGGGTGACCTCGGTGGGTGTCATCTGACCGTGGTCGTCCAGGACGGGGACGGTCTCCTTGAAGGTGCCCTGCCCGGAGAAGCGGAGGACATCGCAGACCGGCTTGTCGTTCGCCAGGTACTCGCAGAACTCGCTGATCCCGCCGTCGAAGCGGAAGGACTCCTCGCCCTTGCTGCCGCCCTCGCCGAGCCCGTACTCGTCGCGCACGACGATGGTCAGGCCGGGCACCAGGAACGCGGTCTGGCGGGCGCGCTGGTGCAGCGTGTCCAGGTTGAGCTTGGCGTCCTTGAGGAAGATCTGGCGATCGGCCCAGTACCGCACGCGTGTGCCGGTGCGGTTCTTCGGGATCTTCTTGGCCTTGCGCAGGCCGCTCTTGGCATCGAACTTGGCTTCCGGGCCGTTTCCGGCGAAGGCTCCGGGGACACCACGCCGGAAGCTGATGGCGTGGGTGTGCCCGTTCCGGTCCACCTCGACGTCGAGTCGGGCGGACAGGGCGTTCACCACGGAGGCGCCGACGCCGTGCAGACCGCCGGAGGCGGCATAGGAGCCGCCTCCGAACTTGCCGCCGGCGTGCAGCTTGGTCATGACGACCTCGACACCGGAGAGACCGGTCTTGGGCTCGACGTCGATCGGGATGCCCCGGCCGTTGTCCCGGACCTCGACCGAGCCGTCGTCGTGGAGGATCACCTCGATGTGGTCGCAGTACCCGCCCAGGGCCTCGTCGACGGAGTTGTCGATGATCTCCCAGACGCAGTGCATCAAGCCACGGCTGTCGGTCGACCCGATGTACATACCCGGGCGCTTGCGTACGGCCTCGAGCCCCTCGAGGACGAGCAGGTGCCGCGCGGTGTAGTTGGAACCGTCCCGGTCTGCTCCTGCCAGCAGAGCTGTGGACGGCACGGACGTCTCGGCGGTCACGCGGTTCGCTCCTCGCTGAATTTCAGATGGGGCCCTCATGGGTAAGGGCGCGGCTTCAGTCACCGGTGAGAGGGTACCGAGGCCTGGTAGAGCCGTTGTAACGCCACCCTCGTCGGAAACTCACCCTAGTCCAGACTCGCATGTACGTTCGATCCCTCGATGGAGTGAAGTACACATCACGTTCCCTTCCAGGCATGAACCATTTAGGCTCCGGGCACGTCCTCATGAACAACCGGCAACCCAGCCGGGAGGACCGACCACCGATACGACGCGAAGCCCCGTAAGACACATAGACACGCAATACGGCACATTCGCCGCCAACCGGCAGCAGACAGCCGCCTCGCAAAGATTCTTTCGAGGAAAAGCCACGAGCGGGAACGTTTTGGGGCTGGTTGGATGTTGACCCTGGTACGACAGCTCGTCGAGCTAGAGAAGAGGCGACGTGACTACTGTTCTGACCCCCGCGAGCCCGCTGACGGCCGCTGATCGCTGCGACCGCTGCGGCGCCCAGGCGTACCTGCGCGTCGTCCTGGTCAGCGGCGGCGAACTGCTCTTCTGCGCCCACCACGGTCGCAAGTTCGAGCCGGAACTCAAGAAGATCGCCGCTGAGATACAGGACGAGACGGAGCGACTCACCACCGCTCCCGCGACCGCCGAAGAAGAGCGCTGACACCTCGCGTCCGACGACGAGCCAGCCCGGCACAGGCCGGTGAACGGGCGGTTGCCTCTGGTCACCAGAGGCAACCGCCCGTCCTCGTCCCCCAACCCGGCACCAGGCTCCGTCGGACGCCTCACCTACCTTCCGAAGCCCGTGTCCAGCCGAGCGTCCGCATGATGTCGGACACTCGCGTGTACACCCCGGGGCTGCCGGCCCGGCCACAGCCGATCCCCCAGGACACGAGCCCGATCAACCGCCCCTGGGCCACCAGCGGCCCGCCGCTGTCCCCCTGGCAGGCGTCCCGGCCCCCCTCGGCCTCCCCGGCGCACAGCATGCCGGTGGCGTCGTAGGTGCCGTCGGCACCGCCCGGATACGCCTCCTCGCACAGAGCGTCGGGGAGTACGCGCACACGTGCCGCCCGCAGATCGCTCGGATACTCGCCGGCGCCCGAGGTGTCGCCCCACCCGTACACCGTCGCGGCTCCACCCGCCGCGTAGGCGGGGTCGCCACCGGCCGCCATGGGGATGACCGAGTCGCCGGCAAGCGGTTCGGCCAGGGTGAGCACGGCGAAGTCGCCGGCGTTGGTGACACCGTCGTAGGCGGGGTTCACCCAGGTGCGGCGCACAGCGATCTCCTGGCCTCCGGTGCCCGTCTGCAGATCTGTGCGCCCCGCTATGACCCCGAGGTCCCGCACACGCTCCGGCGGCCCTCCGAGCACGCCATCGTCCAGACAGTGGGCCGCGGTGAGCACAGTGGTGGGCCCGACCACCGCGCCGCCGCAGAACTGCCCCGCGCGCGTACCCCCGAACCGGTCACGACTGGACAGGGCCACCGTCCAGGGGCTCTGGGACGCCTCGACGGGGAAACCCCCTATGACCACGCTGTCGGCAGCCACAGGGGCACTGGAGCCCATCGATATGGCGGGTACCGCGGCCGCCAGGGCCAGCGGCAGGACCAGAGCTCGTGCCAGTCGGCGACGCATACGCACTCCTCACTCCGTGATGTCGGTGGGACACCCAGAGTGATCCACGGCGCGGGGCCCCGCACCCGCGGGCTGGACGGCACCACGAAGGCCCGGCCCCCCTCGGGGAACCGGGCCTTGCGTGTCGTGGGACCGCGCTCAGTCGAGGTAGTCGCGCAGCACCTGCGAACGGGACGGGTGGCGCAGCTTCGACATGGTCTTGGACTCGATCTGACGGATCCGCTCACGCGTGACGCCGTAGACCTTGCCGATCTCGTCGAGGGTCTTCGGCTGACCGTCGGTGAGACCGAAGCGCATCGAGACGACGCCCGCCTCGCGCTCGGACAGGGTGTCCAGGACGGAGTGCAGCTGCTCCTGCAGGAGCGTGAAGCTGACCGCGTCGGCCGGGACGACCGCCTCGGAGTCCTCGATGAGGTCACCGAACTCGCTGTCGCCGTCCTCGCCGAGCGGGGTGTGCAGCGAAATGGGCTCGCGGCCGTACTTCTGGACCTCGATGACCTTCTCCGGGGTCATGTCGAGCTCCTTGGCCAGCTCCTCCGGGGTGGGCTCGCGACCCAGGTCCTGGAGCATCTGGCGCTGCACGCGCGCGAGCTTGTTGATGACCTCGACCATGTGCACCGGGATACGGATGGTGCGGGCCTGGTCGGCCATGGCGCGGGTGATCGCCTGACGGATCCACCAGGTGGCGTACGTGGAGAACTTGTAGCCCTTGGTGTAGTCGAACTTCTCGACCGCGCGGATCAGACCGAGGTTGCCCTCCTGGATGAGGTCCAGGAAGAGCATGCCGCGGCCGGTGTAGCGCTTGGCCAGGGAGACCACCAGACGAAGGTTGGCCTCCAGCAGGTGGTTCTTGGCGCGGCGGCCGTCCTCGGCGATGATCTCCAGCTCGCGCTTGAGCTTGGGAGCCAGCTTGTCGGCGTTGGCCAGCTTGTCCTCGGCGAACAGACCCGCCTCGATGCGCTTGGCGAGCTCGACCTCCTGCTCGGCGTTGAGCAGGGGGACCTTGCCGATCTGCTTGAGGTAGTCCTTGACCGGGTCGGCCGTGGCACCGGCGGCGGCGACCTGCTGCGCGGGCGCGTCGTCCTCGTCCTCGTCGGAGAGCACGAAGCCGGCGTTCTCGGCGGTGGCCTCGGGCTCATCACCGGCCTTGCCGGGGGCGGCCTCCTCGAGCACCTCCTCCTCGAGGATCTCGGCGTCGTCCTTCTTGGCGCTGGTCTTCTTGGCCGCCGTCTTCTTGGCGACGGCCTTCTTGGCGGTCGCCTTCTTGGCGGTCGTCTTCTTGGCAGCCGCCTTCTTGGCGGGCGCCTCCTCCTCGGCGGCGGGCTCGGAGGCGGGTGCCGCCGGCGTGGCGGTGGCGGTGGCCTTCCGGGTGGTCACCGCCTTGGCCGCGACCGTCTTGGTGGCGGTGCGCTTGGCGGGACTCTTCGCTGCGACGCTCTTTCGGGTGCGCTTGGGCTCTGCGGCACTGACCATCAGCGTCACACCCTCTTCCTCGAGGATCTGGTTGAGGCTGCGCAGTACGTTCTTCCACTGAGTGGCCGGAATCTGGTCAGCTTCGAAGGCCCGACGCACGTCATCGCCGGCGATCTGCCCCTCAGCCTTTCCCCGCTCAATGAGCGCCATGACAGAGACGGACTCGGCGATCTCCGGCGGGAGCGTACGGGATGTGCTGGCCGACACGAACAACCTCTCGGAACGTTGGAAAACGGCTTCCGGCCCCGTCCACAGAGGACAGGAGCCGACCGCCGGCTTGGGGATGGGCCGACGGCGCGGGCGGGGGCCGGGAAGATGCACAGCGCCGTGAACGGCGTCCGTATTCCCTCCGCGGCTGTCACCTCTTAGGTCATCGCGTTCTTCCCGCGAGCGTTACGCCCAATCCGCGTGGCCCGAGTCACACCCCGTAAGCGAACAAAAAAGGTCATACGCGGCCAGAAGGGGGCATAAGTGGTGGCAGCCCGGCCGTCTCGCCGGGCCCTGACCCCTTCGCGCCGTCGGACCCCGCAGGATCACGAGGATCCCACGGGGTCCGACGGGAGGCGGATCACCGATCAGGCACTGCCACAGGAGGGGGGTGGCACACCCGGCCGCGCCGCCCGCGGAACGGGTTTCAGTGCTCGCGCGGCGCGGGCACGACCCGTTCCACCTCGGGGTGGACCATGAGAAGTTGGCGCATGGCCGCCTCGGCCGCCCCTCCGTCGCCGGTGGCGAGGGCCTCACAGATGCGGCCGTGATGCGCCAGCGAGGCCTCGGTCGGCCGGTCACAGCCCGTGACCGGGTTGCCCGAAACCTGAAGGGCCGCGGACACGATCCCGGAGAGATGCTCCAGCATGCGGTTGCCCGCTACCTGGATGAGGAGGGAGTGGAACTCGGAATCGGCGCGGGAGAAGGTGAGCGCATCACCCTGGGCCATGGCGTGCCCCATGATCTCCACCATGTCCGCCAGACGCTGCTGGACATCCTCGCGCCCGTGCCCGGCAGCGAGGCGGGCGGCGAGCGGCTCGATCGTCCACCGCAGCTCGCACAGCTCGCGGCGCTGGTCGTCGCGCTGTGGCCCGAAGGCCCGCCACTCGATGATGTCCGGGTCGAGGAGGTTCCAGTCGCTGACGGGGCGCACACGCGTGCCGACGTTCGGGCGGGCGCTCACCAGGCCCTTGGCCTCCAGGACGCGGAGCGACTCGCGGACGACGGTGCGGGAGACCTCGAAACGCTGGCCGATCTCCTCGGGCACCAGCGGGCGGTCGGCGCCCAGGTCGCCGGAGACGATCATCTGACCCAGCTGCTGGACGAGTTGGCCGTGCAGCCCGCGCCCGCGGCTGCCCGCGGCGCGTCGGCCCACACGGCCCAGCTCGTGGTCCGCGCCCTCCCAGGCAGGGATCCCGACGCGGTCGACGGCGGGCGCCTCGGCGTACGGGTAGCGGTCGAGTTCGCCCGGGCTCGTGAGGCCGGAGTCAGCGGAGCGGGCGGCGGTCATCATGGTGTGCGCAAGGGTACTCACGCATCCTTTGTCGGCGCCGTTTCCAACTCCCTTGAGGTCTTTGGTGAAAAGCACACGAAAGGGTGATCGCTCACCCCGTCGCAATTGACGCCTTATCGGAAAGAAATGGGCGGTCTGCGGGGAGTTGTGCGCATGGCCGGACTAAGGGTTACGGACAGTCGTCACCGGAGCCTGCCGCGCAACGTGGTGAGGAGATACGCGCAGAGCAGCGCGGTCAGCGACAACGTCAGGGCGCCGCCGACGGGTTGGGAGATCACCGCCAGAACGGCCTCCAGGTAGCGCTCTCCCCCGAAGGGCCATCGCGGCAGGAAGGCCTCTCTCAGACGCATGGGGAGTC
This sequence comes from Streptomyces sp. NPDC012466, assembly GCF_042955215.1. Taxonomy (NCBI): domain Bacteria; kingdom Bacillati; phylum Actinomycetota; class Actinomycetes; order Kitasatosporales; family Streptomycetaceae; genus Streptomyces; species Streptomyces sp. NPDC012466. The sequence goes on from NZ_JBIBEQ010000001.1 coordinate 1,621,747, forward strand.
CGGCCGCGGTTCGCACGGACGGTCCCTCCACGAGCCTGTGCACGACGGGCACGACGAGGAGGGGAACGGCTGCCACGGCGGCGAGCCCGGCGGTGGTGGACCGGAAGACGCCTGCGGCCAGTACGCCGGCCCAGGCGCAGCCCACCACGAGCCCGATCCAACTCGCACTCAGCGGGAACCAGTCCGCGGGAATCTGGGCGAGCTCCCGTCCGTAGACGAGATAGAGCACTTCGGCGTCGCAGCCGACGGTGAGGGCGGCCAGCACCAGCGCGGTGGCCGAGGAGACCAGCAGTTTGGCGGCCAGCAGCCCCAGCCGGCGGGGCACGGTGCCGCGGTCCGCCGCCAGGGCGGGGTGGCGGAACTCGTCGCCGAAGGCCAGCGCGCCGAGCAGTCCCGCGCCCAGCGCCGCGGGCGGCAGCGGCAGCTCCCGCGGCCACGCGGCCAGGAGGCGCGGCTGCGGGGTGTGCCCGATGCGCGCGAGCACCACGGCGGTCACCGCGGACACGACGAGCACGACGGCCCCGGTCAGGAACCCGGTACCGATCCCGGCGGCACGGCGGATCTCGTACCGGAGGGGGCGAAGGGGGCTGGGGGCGGGGCGGACGGAGATGGGGGGCGGCAAAGGGGGCAGTGCGTCGAGTGTGCGAGGCGTGCGGGCGCCGGTGGAGTGAGGCACCCGGAGCGGGGAGGGTGCCGTCGCCGCCGGGGCAGCGTTGCTCGTGCGGTCGCCCGGGGAGGCACCCAAGAGCTCGGCGGCGGGCAGCGGCTGCCCGGAGGAGGGCGACGTCCCGTCCGTGACCGGCTCCGGCACATCTGAGAGGGGTCGCGGCTCAAGCGTGGGGCGCGGTTCGGTCGCGCCCGCTGTCACGGGGTCTGTGACGGCCGGTCCCGACGGGTCGAGAGACAGCCCCTGTTCTCCGGGCCGGAGCGCGAAGTCCGTCCGGCGCGCGTCAGTTGCGTGCCCCGGCTCGGCGGGGCTGCGGTCACCCGGCCCGCTTGTCCCATGGAGGCCCGCGCCGGGCCCCATGTCTCCGATCTCGTCGGCGAGTTGGTGGATGACGATGCCGTGGCGGAACGCGATCTCGCCGATGTCCGCGCAGGTACCGCCGTACACGGACAGGCGGTTGCCGCCCTCACGGACGACTTCGAGGGAGCGCTGTGAGGTGCGCGCCTGTTTGGCCAGGAGAGCGGCCAGACGGGCCGCGTGCGGGCTGCGTACGGCGACACGGGGACGCAGGCGGGTGCGCGAGAACTCCGCGGCCTCCTGGTCGGCCACGAGCCTGCCCTGTTCCAGGGTGACGACGCGGTCGGCGGTCCGCGCGGCCCCCTTGGGGTCGGCCGTGGTGAACAGGACCGTGCCGCCCTGAGCGGCGTGGGCGCGCAGCATGCCGTGCAACCACGCGCTCTCCCGCGCGGAGAGCCCGTCGGCCGGGTCGTCGAGGACGAGGGTGTGCGGGTCGGCCAGGAGGACGCAGGCCAGTCCGAGGCGGCGGTCCATGCCCCGGGAGAGGGCGCCGAGGCGCTCGTCGCGCAGGCTCACGAGCCCGACCGCCTCGAGGACTTCGTCGGCACGCCGGACCGGAACCCCTGCGGCGGCGCACAGCATGCGCAGATGACCGCGGACGGTACGGGCGGGATGTCCGGGCACATCGCCCAGCAGCACACCGACCTCCCGCGAGGGATGGGCGATGCGGTGCAGGGGGCGGCCCCGGAAGTGGGTGATGCCGCGGCCCTGTTGGAGCTCGAGCATGAGTCTGAGAACCGTCGTCTTGCCGGCGCCCGGTGCTCCGAGCAGCGCGGTGATGCGGCCCGCCCGCGCCTCGAAGGAGACGTCGTCGGCTGCGGGCGGTAGCTCTTTGCGGGGATTGCTGGTCAGTCCGAAGGCCTGGATCACTCACAGTAAGATAGCGCGCTATGTCCGTTTTTCCGGGCATCCCAAGGCCTCCCCCGGGCGGGACGGTAACCCCCTTGCCGGGCTGTGAACGGCTCGGGTTCCGGGCCCGGCGAGGCCCGCGCCCGGCCCGCCGCTCACACCTCGGGGCGCAGCATCGGGGGGTTGAGCAGCGTCGCGCCACCGGCGCGGAAGAGCTGGGCCGGGCGTCCGCCCTGGCGGGTGGTCGTCCCGCCCGTCGGGACGAGGAAGCCGGGTGTACCCGTCACCTTGCGGTGGAAGTTGCGCGGGTCCAGTGCAACGCCCCACACCGCCTCGTAAACACGGCGCAGTTCCCCCACCGTGAATTCGGGCGGGCAGAAGGCGGTGGCCAGCGACGAGTACTCGATCTTGGAGCGGGCGCGCTCCACCCCGTCCGCCAGGATCTGCGCGTGGTCGAAGGCGAGCGGCGCGACCGGCTCGGCGTCACGCCCGTAACCGCCCTGCTGCAACAGCTCCTCGACCGGGGCCCAGCGCGCGTTGCTGGCGTCTCCGCCGGCTCTGGGTGCCGGCAGGTCGGGGGCGAGGGCGAGATGGGCGACGCTGACGACTCGCATCCTGGGGTCCCGCTTGGGGTCGCCGTAGGTGGCCAGCTGCTCCAGGTGTGCGCCGTTGTCCTGGGCCGGGACGGACGGGTCGTGGACGCGCAGTCCGGTCTCCTCGGCCAGCTCGCGTGCCGCGGCCTGAGCCAGGTCCTCGTCGGCCCGTACGAAGCCGCCGGGCAGCGCCCAGCGTCCCTGGAACGGCGGTTCGCCCCTGCGTACCGCCAGCGCGCACAGGGCATGGCGGCGCACGGTCAGCACGACCAGGTCCACGGTGACGGCGAAGGGCGGAAACGCTGACGGGTCGTAGGGCATGCGGCGATCATAGTCGTCTGCCTGACGATAAACACTCCCTCCACCGGTCACATCACTTACTGATCCACTTCGGTCGGGCAAGGGCTCCACTGTCCCTTCCCTTGATCCTGAAGCGGCACGTCGCTGCAGGTCATACGCCCAGCTGTAGTCCGTCGGCCGCCTCCTCGACCATGGCGAGCCCCAGGCGGCTGACCCGCACGGAGAACGGGGCGCCCGCCACGCGCAGTCCGGTGAAGCCGACCTCGCCGAGGGGTGCGCCACGCACGGGGCGCAGCGTGACCGTCCCTGCCGGTGCGTCGGGGCGGATACCGGCGAGGGTGGTCAGCAACAGGACTCCACCCGCCGCCGCTGTCGCCGCGGGGCGGCAGGCCGCCGGGTGCGGGAGTGGAGCGCTCCCCTCCGTGCGCTGCTCCCCCGCGTACATCTCGGGCAGCCGGTGGGTGAAGGTCTCGGCGGCCGCGAGTACGCCGCGCAGCAGCGAGCCGGCTTCCTTCTCGAAGCCTGCGGCGGCCAGTCCCGCCACGGCGAGCGCCGTCTCCTGGATCCGGACGGCTCCCGCACGGTGGCCGAACGGATTGAAGCCCGGCTCCTTCGCGCCCAGTCCGCGCAGGCCCCACCCCGAGTCCATGACCGGGCTGCCGAGCAGCCGCGCGAGGTTCTCGGTGCGGATCTTGTCGAGCAAGCCGGGCGCCGACTCACCCCCGCCCAGCAGGCCCGTGTCGAGAAGGTGCACGGCGGCTGCGCCCAGGTGGGGCACCAGGCTGCCGTCCTGGGCTCGGGCTGCCGCGGGCCGGCCGCCTCCCCGGTCCTCGACCCAGAAGTCCTCGCGGAAGGCGGCCCGCAGGGCCTGCGCCCACTGTCGGAGTGCCGCTCCTCCTGTCCGGCCGCAGGCGTCCAGCAGGTCGGCGCCGAGCAGGGCGGCGCGGTGGGCGTGAGCCTGTGTCTCGCAGCGGACGAGTCCGCCCGGGCCGAGGTCGCGCAGGTACGTGCCGTCACCCACAGCGTTCCGCAGCCAGGCCAGACAGCGCTCGGCGGCGGGCAGCAGCGCTTCCGTCTCCCTCTCGGCCAGGCCCCAGCGGCGGGCCTCGGCGAGCAGGGCGGGGAAGAGAAGCGTGGCCTCCGTACCGGTGCACTGCGGCGGAAGATGCGGCCCGGCGTCCCTTCTGGGACCGGGGATCATTCCGGACTGCGCGGAAGGGCCGGTGAGTTGGGTCCGGGCGAGGATCCGCAGCGTTCCAGCGGCGAGGCCGGTGCCCAGTGGCAGCACCATGCGGGCGGCGACGAGCGCGTCGGCGGGGGCGAGACCGCAGCGCCAGGGTGCCCCCGCCGCGAGGTGGGTGTCGGCGGGGTTCGCGGAGTCACGCAGGAGAAGGGCCTGGAGGTCCTCGATGCTCGTCCGCAGGAGGGCCGGGACTCTGGGGTCGTCGCCCTCCGCGCAGGCGGCGGCGAGGGGGCTGGTCGCCGCCCGGCCCGCGGCTCGCAGGGGCCCCGCGCCGTCCGGCCGCACTCTCAGTTCCACGGTTCTGCTGCCGCCGGGCGGCAGGTCGAGCTCCCACCGCAGGAGCCCGGCCGAGGCCAGGGCGTCCAGGGGAGGCGGTTCTGCCGTGACGGACGCGTGGCCGGTGGCGCAGGACCAGCGCAGTCCGGAGCCGTGGACACTGGCCTGGAGTTCGGGCCCGGCGTTGCCGGAGGCGATCGCCCCGAGGTCGGCCAGGTCGGTGCCCAGGACGATCTCCACCGGCAGACGGAGCGGGCGGGGTACCGCGCTGTGCAGGGTGATCCGCTCCGTGCCGTCCGCGAAGCGGTTGCGTTCCACGATCACGTCCGGATCCGGGCCGGCCTGCGGGGACGTACGCAGCGTCCCCACGAACCTGGCGCGGTCGGCCGAGGCCATCCGGGCCTGCACCGCGAGGGGCTCTCGTCCGGCCACGCGGATCTCGCACCGCGAGAGCACGCGCCGGCCGCCACGGTAGAACCCCTCCAGTCCACGGCCGGTCAGCTGGCCTTCCTCGGTGGAGATGGCGAGGCCGGGGAGGGCGACACCGATCATCACGGTGTGGGCGGGTGGCAGGTCGGCGGACCAGCGCAGTCCGGGGACCGTGGCACCACGGGGAGGCGGCGGAGTCGTATACCCCGTCGGGGACGGAGCCCGCCCCTGAGCGAAGGATGCCGAGGTCGGGCCGTACCCGGGACCCGCACCGGGGCGACGGCTCCGACCCGCCCATCGGGAAGACGAGCGTCCCGGGCCCGGTGGCGACGGCGGGCGCGAGTCGGGGTCGGTGGGTGTGGACGCGTTCGGGGTGCGGCCGGGGAATCCGGGCCCGTGGCCGTCGCCCCGTGCCGCTGGTCCCGGAGGGGCAACCTCGTCCCCCGCCGGTGGCGCCCCGGTGCCGGGCGGGCCGAGGCCTGATCCCAGGGGCGGCGGAGATCCGCCCTCGGGGCGGCGGTCGTCGGCGGCGGAGGGCGGAGTCGGCTGGTGCATGGGAAGGCTTCCTCTGCGCTCTGTGCGCCTCTTCGTGTTCGGGCGCCGGTGCCGGTGCCTGTGTCGGAGGCCTCCGACGGGGCAGGGGCGGGGCGGCGTCACAGCCTGTCCAGCCGTTCCGCCACTCAGGTGAACGGCGTGAGCGTCCTCCGAGTCACGCCCGAGGACCGTCCCCCTGCGCCTCGCCCCCGCCCGGCGGAGGCTCACTCCTCACCGCCCGTGCCATGTCCGGGCCGCTTGCTCTCCTGGTCCGTGCCCCCGCGGGGCATGGCCGCCTTCTTCGCCACACGCGCTCGTGCGCGGCCCGTGCGGACACTGCCGGGCCGGGCCGCGTCCGCCGGAGTCGGACGGCCCGGGCGCGCACCGGTTCCGGTGTCACTGGCAGGGCGCGTGGGGTCCGCCGGTGTGCGCCGACGGGGAGTCCGTGCGGCCAGGTCACGGTCTTTTGCGCCGGTACGGCCGGACGCGGCGCCGGCGATGCCGGTGGTGCCGGTGGTGCCGGCAGGGCCAGTGATGCCGGCAGGGCCAGTGATGCCGGCAGGGCCGGTGGTGCCAGTGGTGCCAGTGGTGCCAGTGGAACGGAAGCGGCGGCGACGGTGTGACGGCACGGCTGCCGATGCGGGCTTGCCGCTCGGCCCGGACTCGGTCGTCACCGCACCCGACGAGAGTCCGTCGCACGGGTCGAACCCGGTCGGGCTGGGGTCGAACCCGGTCGGGCCCGCTGCCCGCGCGGACTTGTCCCTCGGCTCGGGATCCGTCGTGATCGCTGCCCGTGGGGGCTGGGCGGCCGGCCCGGGGTCCGGCGCCGCGGTAGTACCGCGCCCGGTGGGATCGTCAGCGTCCGCCGGCGCATTCAAGAGCTCGGCCACCGTGCGCCCACGGCCTTTGCGTTCCGCTCGCAGACAACTGCGGATGGACTCCGGGTCGAGGCCCTCGTTGCAGGCCTGGTGCAGGAGACGGGCGAAGAGGTAGTCGGGATCGGCGCCCAGGGCCATGGCGAGGGCTTCCCGGGCCTCCAGCTCATCGCCGGTGGACCAGGCGACCCAGCCGGCCAGAGTGAGCGGCGCCGCGGCATGTTCTCCGTAGGGCCCGACGCAGCGGCGGGCAAGCGTCCGCCAGAGGCGAAGGGCGCGTGCGGCTTCGTCGCCCTCCATCCACTCGGCCGCGCGATCGCGGGTCGCTCGGTCCTGGAGACCGAGGATCAGCCGGGCGGCCTCGTCGCATTCGAGCAGTTCGTCGTCACGTAGGTCCGCCAGGAGCGTTCCGGAGACAGGTTGTGCGTCGGCGAAGCGGTCCATAATCCTGCCGGCCAGGTCCAGCGTTTCGTCGGTCACGGCGGCGCGGCCCACGTCGTCGAGGAGCTTCGGCACCAGCGCCATGCTGGCGGTGTCCAGGGCGGCCTCCTGCTCGAGGGCCGCGGCGTTCTCCCAGGGCAGCAGCCTGGCCCTGAGCTCCCGCAGTGTGCCGCGCACCTGGATACCGGCGTAGGTGGCCGCTGCGGCCAGCACGGAGGTGCCGGGCAGGCCCATGGGTGCTCCCTCGGGGGAGCAGCATGCCGCGTTGTCGCAGCAGTACGACCAGTAGCGGCCCTCCGAGATGCACAGGGCCTCGACCACCACCACGTCGAGGGAGCCACACTCGACACGCAGCCTCTGGGCCAGCGGCCTCAGGCGCTCCATCACCTGGCGGCCGGTTTCGCCCTTCTCCGGTTCCTGGCACAGGAAGGCGACCATCGACTCCGGGCGGGCCCCTCGGCGCTCGCTGCCCCTCACGAGGCCGTGGGACAGTTGCCGGGCTGCGGACTGCCAGTCGTCCGCGTTCGCGGGGATACCCAGCCGGGCCCGGCCTCCGAACCGCCCTCGTCCGTCCCTGTCGTGCAGGGCGACCAGGACGATGCTGTCCTCGGGGCGGTACCCGAGGAGATACGGCAGGGCGTCGGCGAGCTCGGCCGGGGTGCGCAGGGTGACCTGGTGCTCGCCGCTGTGACTGTCGTACGCGGGGCCGGGGGTGTGCGGCCCGGACGCGTCGCTCTCCGCGTTCTCCTGCGCACCGGCCTGGCGCCCGCTCTGCGCCTCAGGCCCGGTGATGTCACCGTTGTCCGGGGATCCGGTCGTTTCGCTGTGGTTCGTCATGCGAGGACCATCTCGCGGAACCCAAACCTCCGCTTGACCCTGTGGATAAGTCCGATCAGGGACACGTCACCCAAGGCCGGTGTATCCCCAGCTCTCGGGACGCGGCTCCGGATGTCAGTGCCGTCCTGTTGTATGGGACGCATGGAGCACACGAGCAACGCGGAACTGCGGGCGGCCGCTGACGCGGTCCTCACCCGTCTCGTCGGGGACGTCTCGGGGGAGGCCCGGCTGCGCGAGGACCAGTGGCGGGCGATCGAGGCGCTGGTCGCCGACAGACGCCGTGCCCTCGTGGTCCAGCGCACGGGCTGGGGGAAGTCCGCGGTGTACTTCGTGGCGACCTCGTTGCTGCGGGCGCGGGGCAGCGGTCCGACCGTGATCGTGTCCCCGCTGCTCGCGCTCATGCGGAACCAGGTGGAGGCGGCGGCTCGGGCCGGCATCCGGGCCCGGACCATCAACTCCTCCAACACCGAGGAGTGGGACGCCGTCCAGGACGAGATCGCCGCGGGCGAGGTGGACGTCCTGCTGGTGAGTCCCGAACGGCTCAACAACCCGGATTTCCGGGACCAGGTGCTCCCCCGGCTCGCGGCCGCCACCGGGCTGCTGGTGGTGGACGAAGCGCACTGCATCTCCGACTGGGGCCACGACTTCCGGCCGGACTACCGCCGTCTGCGGACGATGCTGGCCGATCTCCCGCCCGGTGTGCCGGTGCTCGCGACCACCGCCACGGCCAACGCTCGCGTGACGGCCGACGTCGCGGAACAGCTCGGCACCGGCGGCAGCTCGGACGCCCTCGTGCTGCGGGGCCCGCTGGACCGGGACAGCCTGAGCCTGAGCGTCCTGCGGCTGTCGGACGCCGCGCACCGGATGGCCTGGCTCGCCGAGCACCTCGACGACCTGCCGGGGTCCGGAATCATCTACACCCTCACCGTGGCCGCCGCCGAGGAGGTCACCGCCTTTCTCCGGCAGCGCGGGCACACGGTCGCGTCGTACACGGGCAAGACGGAGAACGCCGATCGTCAGCAGGCCGAGGAGGACCTGCTCGCCAACAAGGTGAAGGCACTGGTGGCCACCTCCGCCCTCGGCATGGGCTTCGACAAGCCCGACCTGGGCTTCGTGGTGCACCTGGGGTCGCCCTCCTCCCCCATCGCCTACTACCAGCAGGTGGGCCGCGCGGGACGCGGTGTGGAACACGCCGAGGTGCTCCTGCTCCCGGGCAAGGAGGACGAGGCGATCTGGAAGTACTTCGCGTCGCTCGCCTTCCCGTCCGAAGACCTGGTGCGCCGCACGCTCGACATCCTCGCGCACGCGGAGAAGCCGCTGTCGCTGCCTGCCCTGGAACCTCTGGTGGAGCTGCGCCGCTCACGCCTCGAGACCATGCTCAAAGTTCTCGACGTGGACGGGGCGGTGAAGCGGGTCAAGGGCGGCTGGATCGCCACCGGACAGCCGTGGTCGTACGACGCCGAGCGGTACGCGTGGGTGGCGCGTCAGCGCGAGGCCGAACAGCAGGCCATGCGCGCGTACGCGTCGACGACCGACTGCCGTATGGAGTTCCTGCAGCGCCAGCTGGACGACGAGGCCGCCAAGCCGTGCGGTCGCTGCGACAACTGCGCCGGTCCGCGTTTCGCCGCCGACACGTCCGAGGAGGCGCTCGACGCCGCGCGCGTGGACCTGGGCCGGGCGGGTGTCGAGGTGGAACCCCGGCGGATGTGGCCCACCGGCCTGCCGGCGATCGGAGTGGACCTCAAAGGACGCATCCCGGCCGGCGAACAGGCCGCGTCCGGACGCGCGTTGGGGCGTCTATCGGACATCGGCTGGGGCAACCGGCTGCGGCCCATGCTGTCGCCCCAGGCCCCCGACGGGCCCGTCCCCGACGACGTGGCGAAGGCCGTGGTGGACGTGCTGGCCGACTGGGCGAAAGGCCCCGGCGGCTGGGCCCCGGGGGCGCCGGAGGCCCAGCCGCGCCCGGTCGGCGTCGTCACCGTCGCCTCACGCACGCGACCACGGCTGATCAACTCCCTGGCGGCGCGCGTCGCGGAGATCGGCCGGCTGTCGTTGCTGGGCGCCGTCGAATACACCGGCGACGCCCACCCGGGTTCCCGGAGCAACAGCGCCCAGCGGCTGAAGGCACTCGACGGCGCCCTGACCGTGCCGCCGGCCCTCGCGTCCGCCCTGTCCGAAGCACAAGGCCCGGTCCTCCTGCTGGACGACTACACGGAGACCGGCTGGACCCTCGCGGTCGCGGCCCGCATGCTCCGACGCTCCGGCGCGCAGGGGGTGTTGCCGCTGGTACTGGCCGTGCAGGGCTGACGGCTCATCCGGCATCGGGCGAGCGCTCCGGCGCACACCTCTGGACGCCGTAGACCCTCGTGACGTACGAACGTGTCGTGCTCGAACGCCCCATGGGTGGTCCGGCGACACAGACGGTGGGGATATTAGCCGCGCATCATCTGATAACGGTCGGCTGCCTCAATTGCTCGTTGCCGCATTCAAGTTCGACAGGAAGAATTGAGGTCCGCTCCCGCACGGCTCGTCCGCCGCTTTGGCAGGGCTTCGCTGCGGTGCGCGCTCCCAGGAATCCGACCCCGCCCGCAGTGTGGGCGCGTAGCCGAAGGGAGGACCGTGACCTTCGGATTCGCTCCGGCCTCGGCAGCGGCGTCGACATCCGCCGCTTCCGCCAACCGCTTGCTCGAACCCGCGGAATGGGCCGCCGCCGGGATCCCACTCCTGCGCAACCCCCGCGAGATCGTCAGCGGACTGCACGCCCGGCACCACCCGCAGCCGGCGACCGCTGTCGTGGCCGTGCTCGACCCGGACGAGCGGCTGTGCGCGAGCGCCTCGTTCGTGCGCCGTTCGGCCCCGGCCGACGGCTGGATGTTCCGCAACGCGCTGCTCGCACAGCTGCGCCGGGTCATCCCGCACGATCTGCGCCGCCGCACGCCGGTCCGCACCGCGGTGCTGCTCTACTGCCGTGAGGGCGACGCGCGTTGGACGGAGGAGGACGGCGCGTGGATGTGGGGACTGCGCGACGCGTGCACCCTGCACGGGCTGCGCTGCGGGGCGTACATCACGCTGACCCGTGACGGCTGGCAGGTCCTCGGAGAGGGGCGTGGCGGACGCCGCCCTCACTCGGCCTCGGCACCTGAGCCGTTCGCCACGTCGGAGACGCCGCCGCCCATACCTCGCACCGGCGGCGCCTCAGAGGTGTTGCGCCGCGCAGCGGCGGCACGCTGAGTCCAGGACACACTCGTTCCGCACAGGTCCCGGACCACGCCCGCCACACCAGGTTTTCCGGACGGACAGCCGGAGAAGAGCACCCCGCACCGCCCCGGCCGGGCCACGGGCACGGCGGTCCGCCACAGCCGCGGAAGTGCCGGTGCCACAGAAGTGCCGGCCCAGCCGGGTGAAGCCTTCGCGCAACGGAGGCTTCCCGCCCTCCGGGCAGCGTGACGCACCCGCCGTGCGGAGCCCCGGCCACGGCTCCTGAAGTGAGCCCCCGGCGCTCTGCCGGGTGCTACGGCACCACTCAGACTCCCGCGCCGAGCACCGAGTTGATCCGCTGCGGGTCGCCGCAGACGATCAGCAGGGCGCCTGCTCGGGAGTGAGCCAGGGACAGCGCACTCACGGCTGCGGCCTCGGGACCGCCGTTGACGGCGACCACGACCACCGGCCGGGACGCGGCGCGGGCCGCGATACCGGCGTCCGTGTAGAAGACGTCATCGCCGGCGTCGTGCTGGGCCCAGTAGGAGGTCTCACCGAAGGACAGCTCGTGGGCGGCCCACGGGTGCTGGTCACCGGTCGTGATCACCAGGATGTCGCCGGGTGCACGACCGGAGTCCAGCAGCAGGTCCACTGCCTCCTCGGCGGAGTCGAGCGCGCCTTCCACGGAGGCCGGGATCAGCTGGATCTGCGGGGTGACCGGAGCGGCGGCACCGGGTGCGGGACCCGACGGAGCGGGCTTGGTGGCCACATCGCGCGGCGTACGTTGCACCGGCGGCGCCGGCCGGAGAGGGCCGGGACGACCGGGACGCGACGAAGCCGCGGGGCGGGGGCCGGGTACAGGACGGGGGGTCGGCGCGGTGCGGCCACTGGCCGGAGTAGCGCGGGGACCCTGGGCGCTCTCGTGAATCTGAGGCTCCTCGGGAATGAGAGGCATGAGTTGATATTTATCAAACGTTAGTACGGCCCGCGACGGCGGGTGGCGCATGCGTGCGAACGAAACCGTCAGAAATCGAAGCCGAGCTGACCCTCGATTTCCGGAACGCTTCCGTCCACCCAGCTGCGGACCTTCTTGAGGTGCCGCCACTGGGGCAGCGCATCAAGATACGCCCACGACAACCGGTGGTAGGGGGTGGGGCCCCGCTCCGCCAGTGCGGCCTTGTGCACGGGGGATGGATACCCGGCGTTGTCCGCAAAACCGAAGTCTGCATGGTCGATACCCAGTTCGGCCATCATTTTGTCGCGCTGGACCTTGGCGATCACCGAGGCCGCGGCGACCGCCACGCAGGACTGGTCACCCTTGATCACCGTACGGACCCGCCAGGGCGCACCGAGGTAGTCGTGCTTGCCGTCGAGGATGACCGCGTCGGGACGGACCGGGAGGGCGTCCAGCGCACGCCCCGCCGCGAGCCGCAGCGCGGCCGTCATCCCCAGAGCGTCTATCTCCTCCGGGGAGGCATGCCCCAGGGCGAACGACGTCACCCAGGTCCGCAGTTCCTCGGCGAGGGCGGTGCGTCGCTTGATGGTGAGCAGCTTCGAGTCCGTGAGCCCCTCGGGCGGCCGGCGCAGTCCGGTGATCGCCGCGCAGACGGTGACGGGACCGGCCCAAGCGCCGCGCCCCACCTCGTCGACACCTGCAACGATCTTCGCTCCGGTCGTGGCTCGAAGGGAGCGCTCGACGGTGTGAGTAGGCGGTTCGTACGGCATGGCGCCCTTAGATTACGCCGCCCGGAACCGCCCGCGACACCCCGGTCCACCCCGGCGGCGTCGGGACCCTCGCCGGCCCCCGCCGGGCACCGCCCGACCGAACCGCCGGACACCCCCGGCCCGAGCGTCAGGCGCCGTCGGCCCGCAACAGCGGAACCATCAACTGGTCGATCATTTCTGCGACTTCATGATCCTTCCATTCACAGCCGCACATCTTGGAGCGGTACATCATCATCGCCGGCATGGCGTCGAGGACATAGCCGTTCGCAGCCTCGGGACGCACCTCGCCTCGCTTGATCCCGCGTTCGACGACCTCCCGCAGCATCTTCATGGTGGGCTCCACGACTCCCTCGAAGATCACGCCGTGGAAGCGTTCGGCCTGCGCCGTGTCGCATTCGTGAATCACTGAGCGAAGCGCGAGACCCGGGCGGGAGAACATGGCGTCACGCGCTCGCAGACACAGCGCCAAGAGGTCCTCCCGCAGCCCTCCTTCGTCCGGGGTCGCGTCGAACCGCGGCAGCCCGGCACGCAGGGCGTCGGCGACCAGATCCTCCTTGGACGGCCAGCGCCGGTAGACCGCCGCCTTGCCGGTCTGGGCGGCGGCGGCTACGCCCTCCATCGTCAGGCCACTCCAGCCGACCGTACTGAGTTGCTCCAGCGCGGCCTCGAGGATCGCGCGTTCGAGTACCGCGCCGCGGCGGCGGGCGGCCGTCTGGGCGGGAGCATCCGCCCAGCTGGGGGTAACCATCTGACTCTCTCCAACGAACAGAGGAAGCGGGCGTTCCGGGGATGGGGGAGGCGCCGGACGGCCACAGAGGGGGACGTGCCGAACGACGACGCCGTAAGTGAACGCTTGCGTTCACTGTCGCGGACTCACTACCGTTGACGCGGCAGTGAACGCAAGCGTTCACTAACACACTCGTGGGGGACTCACCGTGACAACCTCTCCATTGCTCCAAGATCAGAAGCCAGGCGCGGCACGCCGGGAGGGGCGCCCCGGCATCGCGCTCACCGTCATCGCGGCCTGTCAGCTGATGGTGGTACTCGACGCGACGATTGTGAACATCGCACTCCCGCACATTCAAGACGCGCTCGAGTTCAGCACTACCGACCTCACCTGGGTCGTCAGCTCCTACACACTCACCTTCGGCGGCCTGCTGCTCCTCGGCGGCCGCGCCGGTGACATCCTCGGACGGCGCCGGGTCTTCATGACCGGCATTCTGCTGTTCACCTTCGCCTCGCTGCTCGGCGGGCTCGCCCAGGAGCCCTGGCAGTTGCTGGCCGCCCGGGTTCTGCAGGGCGCGGGAGGCGCGATCGCCTCGCCCACCTCGCTGGCGCTCATCACCACCACGTTCCCCGAGGGCCCGGAACGCAACCGGGCCTTCGGCGTCTTCGCCGCGGTCTCCGCGGGCGGTGGCGCCATCGGCCTGCTGGCGGGCGGCATGCTCACCGAGTGGCTCGACTGGCGCTGGGTGCTCTTCGTGAACGTGCCGATCGGTGTGCTGATAGCCGTGCTCACTCCGCTCTACATCAGCGAGTCCGAACGACACACCGGCCGCTTCGACATCGCGGGTGCGGTGACCTCGACCGCGGGCATGGCGTCCCTGGTCTACGGCTTCATCCGCGCGGCGGACGAGGGGTGGCGGGACAGCCTGACCATCGGGTCCTTCGTCGCCGCGGTGGTGCTGCTGCTGGCGTTCGGAATCATCGAGTCCCGGGCCAAGGAGCCGATCACCCCGCTGCGGATGTTCGCCGACCGCAATCGCTCGGGCACGTACGTGATCATGCTGAGCCTGGCCGCGGCGATGTTCGGGATGTTCTTCTACATCGTCCTGTTCGTGCAGAACGTGCTCGGCTACAGCCCGATCGAAGCGGGGCTCGCCTTCCTTCCGGTCACGGTCGTGATCGCACTCGGCGCGGGTCTGTCGCAGCGGTTCCTGCCGGTGCTGGGCCCCAAGCCCTTCATGCTCCTGGGCTCCGCGCTCGCGATGGTCGGGCTGGCCTGGCAGGCGCTCATCAGCTCCGACAGTTCGTACGTGGGAGGGATCCTCGGCCCGATGCTGGTGTTCGGCTTCGGCATGGGGCTGAACTTCGTGACGCTGACCCTCACCGCCGTCTCGGGGGTCGCCCCGCACGAGGCGGGCGCGGCCTCCGGGTTGCTCAATACGACACAGCAGGTGGGTGGATCGCTGGGTCTGTCCATCCTGACGACGGTCTTCGGCACGGCGACCAAGAACGAGGCGGAGAAGCAGCTTCCGCAGTTCATGGCCGAGGGGTCCGCGGCGCAGAAGGCGGAGTTCGCCAGGACCCAGCAGCTGCCCGCCCCCTGGGGACACGAGGTGCTGGCCCAGGGCATCTCGACGGCGTTCATCCCGGCTGCCGCGATGGCCGCGCTCGCCCTGGCCACGGCCTGGTTGGTGATCCGGGTCCGCAAGAGCGATCTGGAGGCACTCTCCGGCTCGGCCGGACCGGGGCTCGGCTGACACGAGAGCACCGCGAACCGGCGCCGGCGGCTCGGCGGCGGGTGTGGCAGCGGCCCGTCGGCGGTTGCCGGGCCGGTTCGCGACGGACGGTCGCCGGCCGGGGTGCGCACCGGGGACGGACGACGAGCGCAGCGCTCCGGCCGTCCGCGCGCGGCCCACAAACTGGGCGACAGCGCCCCACCAGTGGATCAGAACAGCCGGCACAACCTCCATGACCGCCCCCTCAGCGCGCTCCGGCACGGACCTCCGGCGTGTGCGCGGCCTGGTGGCTCGCACAGCGGATGTCGGGACAACGAGCGGCCGGTCACGGAGAGTTCCCAAGGCGTACGGAGAGTTTCCAGCGGGACGAACGCCTCGGCCGTCAGGCGGACGCGGGCACCCAGTCCGGGAGAGGTTCCGTCCGCTCGATCCACTCGGCGGGCGGCGCCCCCGCCTTCCCCGACGCGATCACGCCGCCGACGATGGCGCAGGTGGTGTCGACGTCCCCGCCGACCTGGGCGGTCGTCCAGAACGCCTGCTCGTAGTCGCCGAGGCTTCTCGCTGCCGACCAGAGGGCGAAGGGCACCGTGTCGTGGGCGGTCGTACGCCGTCCGCACCCCAGTACCGCCGCGACCGTGCCCGGGTCGCCGTAGTCGAGCATGTCACGGGCCCGGCGCAGGCCCGCGCCCACGGCACTCTTCGGCACCAGGTCGATGACCCCGTCGAGGAGGGCTTCGGCGCCGGGCGGTCCGTCGGGCGCGGCGGCGAACGCGGCGGCCGCGGCGACGGCCATGGCCCCGACGACGGCCTCGCGGTGCTGGTGGGTGGTGTAGGCCGAGATCTCCGCCTGGTGGGTGGCCTGCTCGGGATCGTCCGCGTACCAGGCGCCCAGCGGGGCGATCCGCATTGCCGCGCCGTTGCCCCAGGACCCCTGGCCCTTGAAGAGCGCGGCGGCGAGTTCCCGCCAGTCGCCGCCCTCCCGGACGAGCCGCAGCATGCGATTGACCGCGGGGCCGTACCCCCGGTCGAAGTCGTGGTGCTCGGCGAAGGAGTGGGCCAGGGCGTCCTGGTCGATGCGGTGGTGGGCGGCCAGGACGGCGACGACCGAGCCGGCCATCTCCGTGTCGTCCGTCCACTGCCACGGCCCGGAGGGCACCTCGCGGCGCTTCAGCAGCGGGTAGTTCACCGGCACGAAGTACTGGGAGCCCAGGGCGTCCCCGACGGACAGTCCGCGCAGGCAGGCCAGGGCGCGCTCCAGGCGCACGTCGGGGGAGGAGTCAGCGGTCATCGCCCTGCCACTCTATCCGGTGATCCCGTACGGCTCGGGATCTCGCCAGCGGTCGAAAGGCCGGTCAAGCGTGTACTTGCCGTCGTCCCCCAGAACGAGCATCCGCACCTCGCCGTTCCCCGGGTTCGACAGCGACTCGAACTCCGCGACCGTCCAGTGGAACCACCGCATGCAGAACAGCCGCATGGCCAGACCGTGGGTCACGATGAGGACGTTCGGCGGGTGGTCGGGGTCCTCGAAGCTGCGGAACAGGCTCTCCAGGAAGCCGCCGACCCGGTCGTAGACGTCGGCACCGGACTCGCCCTGGACGAAACGGTAGAAGAAGTGGCCGTAGGCGTCCCGGTAGGCCTTCTGAAGGCGGACCTCGTCCCGGTCCTGCCAGTTTCCCCAGTCCTGCTCGCGCAGCCGGGGTTCCTCGCGCACCCGTATGAGTCCGGGGTCGAGGTGGAACGCGCGCAGGGTCTCGTGCGTGCGGCGGTACGGGGATACGTACACGCTGACCTGCTCGTCGCCGAACAGCTCGCGCAGGTGCTCGCCGGTCGCCTCCGCCTGCCGTCGGCCGCGCTCGGTCAGCGCCAGGGCGTGGTCGGGTTCCCGCTCGTAGACGGAGTCATCAACATTGCCCGTTGACTCGCCGTGCCGGACAAGGACGATGCGCCGTGGTCGTGCCATGCCAAAACCCTAGATCGGGTGAGGGCCTGGCGAGGACTCCCACCGCGCTCATACAGCGTAGGTCACACGATTCCTGCACCACAGGTCACACCCGTCGCACGCTTGTCCGAGCGGAACCACTCTCTCCGGGCCACCCGGAGCCATGGCCTCCGGATCCAGCGCATGCGGGACACCGCTGACGCCGTACGGAATCAGACCGTCCAGCTCGGTTCCATGTCCACGACGTCCCCGGTGAGCGCCGCCACGTCCGCCTCCGTCTGGGCCCTCAGGGCGAGCCGTTCCACGCGTTCGGTGCGGTATTTGCCGTGTTCGGCGGCCGACCGCCACATCGACAGCACCAGGAACTCGTTCCCGGGTGCCTCACCGAACAGCCCGCGCACCATACCGGGCGAACCGGCCATCGCCGGGTTCCAGACCTTCTCCTGCATCAGCACGAAGTGCTCTGCCCGCTCCTGGTGGATGCGGCAGAGCGCCACGCGCAGCAGGTCGGCGTCCGTGAAGCGCGGCTCGAAGCCGGTCTTCACGTCGAAGCGGTAGTCGAAGAGCCTGACCTGCGCGTCCTTGAACGTGCCCGCCTGTGCCGACGCGAGCCGGTCGTGGGACCGCGCCATGAAGGAGTCGTAGAAGGCGCGGCTCTCCCAGAACGCGAAGATGTGCGCCACCTCCGGCCGCCTCCGGCTCCAGCCACCCCCCTGCCCGCGAAACCCCGGCTCCCCCAGAAGCCCCGCCCACTTTCGCTGCCCCCGCTCGAAACCGCGGCGGTCCACCACGGTGCAGCGAATCCACTTGACCAGCACCGCGCCATGGTAAGGCCCTGGAGCGTGGCGTCGGTCACTGTCGGCCGGACCGCTCCCCCACGCGCGCACCCCCGCGCGTGGCAGGATGGACAAACAGTCATGACGGCCCGGCAGTTGAGGCCGACGGACGGCTCGGTACGGGGAAGGGGACTTTGGTGGACGGGCTCAACAAGGGGCTTCGCAAGGTCGAGATCGCGGTGCGGTGGGATCCCAGCCCGGCGGGGCAGCCGTCCACCGACCTGGACCTCGTCGCGGCGACCTACTCGGCGGACGATCCGCACGGCGACCCCGCGTACGTCGTGCACTTCGACAGCCGCTCCCCCGACGGCACCATCACGCTCAACCGGGACAGCAAGGACGGCCAGGGCTTCGGCTACGACGAAGTCATGACACTGGAACTCGACCGGCTCGACGTCCGGTACGCGCGCGTGGTGGTCGGTGTCGTCATACAGCAGGGCCCGGCGGAGCGCACCTTCGTCAGCGTACGCAATCCCGGACTGCGCATCCGTGAGGGGTACACCGTCCTGGCGGAGGACGACTTCGGCGGTGTCCTCGGGGCAACGGCCGCGGCGGTCGCGGAGTTCGTGCGAGACGGATCCGGACCCTGGGTCTTGCGCCCCGGCCTTCGTGGATTCGAGGGCGACCCCGTGGACTTCACCAGGACGATGGGCGCGGCACAGCGCCCCTGACCCGCCACCGGCGAGGCAGGTACGACGAGAGGGGCACCGCCCGCGGGCGGTGCCCCTCCGTCATCGGCTCAGGCGCCCGGGGTCAGCTGCAACCGCTGGTCGAGCCGCAGCCCTCGCAGATGTAGCAGGAACCGGCGCGCTGCATCTTCGTACCGCAGGAGAAGCACAGCGGGGCGTCGGCCTGGATGCCGAGCTGCATCTCGACCAGCTCGGCGCTGGTGTGAGCCTGCTGCGGCGCCGGCTTCGCGGCCTCGACTTCGGCCTTCGGCGTGGCGACGGCCTTCAGCTCCTGGGCGCGCGGCGCCGACTGGGCCAGGCCCTCGACGTCGACCTCGTCGTCGGACGGCTCGTAGGAACCGGTCTCGAGGTGACGCTGACGCTCCTCGGCGGAGTGGATGCCGAGCGCGGAGCGCGTCTCGAAGGGCAGGAAGTCCAGCGCCAGGCGGCGGAAGATGTAGTCGACGATCGACTGCGCCATCCGCACGTCCGGGTCGTCCGTCATACCGGCCGGCTCGAAGCGCATGTTGGTGAACTTCGAGACGTACGTCTCCAGCGGCACGCCGTACTGGAGGCCGACGGAGACCGCGATGGAGAAGGCGTCCATCATGCCCGCGAGGGTCGAGCCCTGCTTGGACATCTTCAGGAAGACCTCGCCGAGACCGTCGTCCGGGTAGGAGTTGGCGGTCATGTAGCCCTCGGCGCCGCCGACGGTGAAGGACGTGGTGATGCCGGGACGTCCCTTCGGGAGGCGCTTGCGGACGGGGCGGTACTCGACGACCTTCTCGACCGTCTCACGGATGGTGGCCTCGGCCTTCTCCGTGACCTCGGCCTTCTCCTTCTCCTTGGTCTTCGCGGAGAGGGGCTGGCCGACCTTGCAGTTGTCGCGGTAGATGGCGAGCGCCTTGACGCCCATCTTCCAGGCCTCGAAGTAGACCTCCTCGACGTCCTCGACGGTCGCCGACTCCGGCAGGTTGACCGTCTTGGAGAGGGCGCCCGAGATCCACGGCTGGATCGCGGCCATCATGCGGACGTGGCCCATCGCGGAGATGGAACGCTCGCCCATGGCGCAGTCGAACACCTCGTAGTGCTCGTGCTTGAGGCCGGGGGCGTCGATCACATTGCCGTGCTCGGCGATGTGGGCGACGATCGCCTCGATCTGCTCCTCCTGGTAGCCCAGGCGGCGCAGGGCCTGCGGGACGGTGCCGTTGACGATCTGCATCGAGCCGCCGCCGACCAGCTTCTTGAACTTGACCAGGGCGAGGTCGGGCTCAAGGCCGGTGGTGTCGCAGGACATCGCCAGACCGATGGTGCCGGTCGGGGCGATGACAGACGCCTGCGAGTTACGGAAACCGTTCTTCTCACCGATGCGCAGCACGTCCTGCCAGGCCTCCGTGGCGGCGGCCCAGATCGGCGTGTCGAGGTCGTCCATGCGGACCGCCTCGGTGTTGGCGTCGGAGTGCTGCTTCATGACCCGCAGGTGGGGCTGCGCGTTGCGGGCGTAGCCGTCGTACGGGCCGACGACCGCGGCGAGTTCGGCGGAGCGCCGGTACGACGTGCCGGTCATCAGGGAGGTGATGGCGCCGGCGAGAGCACGGCCGCCGTCGGAGTCGTACGCGTGGCCGGTCGCCATCAGCAGGGCGCCGAGGTTGGCGTAGCCGATGCCGAGCTGGCGGAACGCGCGGGTGTTCTCGCCGATCTTCTGGGTCGGGAAGTCCGCGAAGCAGATGGAGATGTCCATCGCGGTGATGACGAGCTCGACGACCTTGGCGAAACGCTCGACCTCGAAGGACTGGTTGCCCTTGCCGTCGTCCTTCAGGAACTTCATCAGGTTCAGCGAGGCGAGGTTGCAGGACGTGTTGTCCAGGTGCATGTACTCGCTGCAGGGGTTCGAGCCGTTGATACGGCCGGACTCCGGGCAGGTGTGCCAGTGGTTGATGGTGTCGTCGTACTGGATGCCGGGGTCGGCACACGCCCAGGCGGCCTCGGCCATCTTGCGGAACAGGGACTTGGCGTCGACCTCTTCGATGACCTCACCGGTCATGCGGGACGTCAGGCCGAACTTGCCGCCCTGCTCGACGGCCTTCATGAACGTGTCGTTCACACGGACCGAGTTGTTGGCGTTCTGGTACTGGACGGACGTGATGTCGTCGCCGCCCAGGTCCATGTCGAAGCCCGCGTCACGCAGGGCGCGGATCTTCTCCTCTTCCTTCACCTTGGTCTCGATGAAGTCCTCGATGTCGGGGTGGTCGACGTCGAGGATGACCATCTTGGCGGCGCGGCGGGTGGCGCCACCGGACTTGATCGTTCCCGCGGAGGCGTCGGCGCCGCGCATGAAGGAGACCGGGCCGGAGGCGTTGCCGCCGGAGGACAGCAGCTCCTTGGAGGAGCGGATCCGGGAGAGGTTCAGGCCGGCGCCGGAGCCGCCCTTGAAGATCATGCCCTCTTCCTTGTACCAGTCGAGGATCGACTCCATGGAGTCGTCGACGGACAGGATGAAGCAGGCGGAGACCTGCTGCGGCTGGGGCGTGCCGACGTTGAACCAGACGGGGCTGTTGAAGCTGAAGATCTGGTGCAGGAGGGCGTACGCGAGCTCGTGCTCGAAGATCTCGGCGTCGGCGGGCGAGGCGAAGTACTTGTAGTCCTCACCGGCCTTCCGGTACGTCTTCACGATGCGGTCGATGAGCTGCTTGAGGCTCACCTCGCGCTGCGGGGTGCCGACGGCACCGCGGAAGTACTTGCTGGTGACGATGTTGACCGCGTTCACCGACCAGAAGTCGGGGAACTCGACGCCACGCTGCTCGAAGTTGACCGAGCCGTCGCGCCAGTTGGTCATGACGACGTCACGGCGCTCCCAGGCCACCTCGTCATAGGGGTGAACCCCCGGCGTGGTGTGGATGCGCTCGATACGCAGGCCCTTGCTCGCCTTGGCGCTCTTGGCGCGGGAACTCCGTGCCGGACCGCTCGCCGTCTCTGTCATGCCGCCTCCCTGGTACGGGCGAAAACGCCCTGAAGTGCCCCGTTGTTCCCGAGGCACGGTGTTCTGTCTGGTGTTGCGGGCACCCACTCACGTCGCCCGCAACGGGTCTTTGCATCGCCGCCGCCCGGCCGGCCCGGAGCTGCCTTCCGGGTCCGGCCCGCCTGTCAGTCGGCGGCGCCTGCGGGCTCGGGGACGTGGTCCGCCGCTCCGCGCCCGCGTTCGTCTTCCTGGCTCCCCGCAGCCGCGTCCTCGCGGTCTCCGTCATCCGCGTCGGGTCGCCCCGTCTGCGCCCTGAGCTCCTCGATGGCCGCCTCGAAGTCGTCGAGCGAGTCGAAGGCCCGATAGACCGAGGCGAACCGCAGGTAGGCGACGAGATCGAGCTCCTGCAACGGGCCGAGTATGGCCAGCCCCACGTCGTGGGTGGTCAGCTCGGCGCTTCCGGTGGCCCGCACCGCCTCCTCGACCCGCTGGCCGAGCTGAGCCAGCGCGTCCTCGGTGACGGGCCGTCCCTGGCACGCCTTGCGCACACCATTGATGATCTTCGTACGGCTGAAGGGCTCGGTGACTCCGGACCGCTTCACCACCATGAGCGAGCACGTCTCCACGGTCGTGAAACGACGGGAGCAGTCAGGACACTGGCGGCGCCTGCGGATCGATGTGCCGTCGTCGGTCGTACGGCTGTCGACGACACGACTGTCGGGGTGCCTGCAGAAGGGGCAGTGCATGAACTCCCAACCCTCCTCACAGCAGACTCAATAGCCTCGCCGGACCTCTTGCGCCCCACGAAGCAGCCCCAAGCATAGGCGATGGCCATGGGCCTCAAGACCCGGGGGACCACAACTTCTGGGCTGCTGATGCAATCCAACCACTAGATGTGGGGATTGGCTCATACATCCAGGCCGTTAGCGCGTGTCGCCCACGTAAGGGCAGGTGGCGCACGAACAGGCCGAGCCGCACCGGTCCCGCACACCCGCGCAGGCACCGCCGCGAACGGCTGCACCGGGGATACGGCCGTATCCGTTTCGGCACAGCCGTATCGCCGCGGCACATGCGGAGATACCGTGGGCGCCGCGAGGAGGGGACGTGGGACTCCCGCACAGATGGGGGCTGATCCCGGGCCAGGGGAATGCCGGATGGCAGACTGGGGCACCAGTCCGCGAGCGATCACCCCGGCGGTGAAGAGTACAGCAATGGGCCCTTTTGCCCGCCAGGTGGCGCGGCCGCCAATACACCCGGACACATGATCGCGTCAGGTGATTCGCGATTTTTCACTCGAACGTGTGTTTGGCGCAACCTTTCGAAAGCAACTACCGTTGTCCAGCAGGGAGACCATCGAGAGGGGCCGACGTGACCACCACCGCAGACAGTGCCGCCATTACTGCCCAGGACCGCTCCCAGGGCCGACTGGAGCCGGTGCATGCGATGAACGAAGCCACGAACCCTGAGGGGCACAAGCGCTCCCTGCCGGGCCGACCTCCCGGCATCCGGGCGGACAGCTCGGGACTCACCGATCGCCAGCGCCGCGTGATCGAGGTCATCAGGGACTCCGTGCAGCGACGCGGCTACCCGCCGTCGATGCGGGAGATCGGTCAGGCCGTCGGCCTCTCCAGCACCTCCTCCGTCGCACACCAGCTGATGGCCTTGGAGCGCAAGGGTTTCCTGCGCCGTGACCCGCACCGCCCGCGCGCCTACGAAGTCCGCGGGTCCGACCAGGCGGCGTCCGTGCAGCCCACGGACACCGCGGGCAAGCCGGCCGCGTCGTACGTGCCGCTGGTCGGCCGGATCGCCGCCGGCGGCCCGATCCTCGCCGAGGAGTCCGTCGAGGACGTCTTCCCCCTCCCTCGCCAGCTCGTGGGCGACGGTGAGCTGTTCGTTCTGAAGGTCGTCGGTGACTCGATGATCGAGGCCGCCATCTGCGACGGCGACTGGGTCACCGTGCGCCGCCAGCCGGTCGCTGAGAACGGCGACATCGTGGCCGCGATGCTCGACGGCGAAGCCACCGTCAAGCGCTTCAAGCGCGAGGACGGGCACGTCTGGCTCCTGCCGCACAACGCGGCCTACGAGCCCATCCCCGGCGACGACGCGACCATCCTCGGCAAGGTGGTGGCCGTCCTGCGGCGCGTCTGACAGCGCGCGCCGCGTCAGGCCGGCCCTCGAGGCCGCCCTCAGACCGGGCCCCGGGACCCCTGCGCCGGTTCCGGGGCCCTGCGCTGTCGTGAGGCGGTTGCCGAACCCGCCAACCGAGCCGGTGACGCAGGCGAGGGGGCGGCGTAGGGCTCCAGCCCCGCGAGCCGCCCCCCGGGTCTCATCCGTCTTCCGTCTGCCTGGCGACCGCGTCGATCGCCGCCAGCGACTTGCGCACCTGATTGCGGTCCGTGGTGAACCAGAAGTCGGGCAGTGAAGCCTTCAGATAGCTGCCGTACCGGGCCGTCGCGAGACGCTGGTCCAGTACGGCGACCACACCGCGGTCACCCGACGCCCTCACGAGACGGCCGGCGCCCTGGGCCATGAGGAGCGCGGCGTGCGTGGCGGCGACCGCCATGAAGCCGTTGCCGCCCGCGTCCTCGACGGCCTTCTGCCGGGCGCTCATCAGGGGGTCGTCCGGGCGCGGGAACGGGATCTTGTCCATGACGACCAGCTGGCAGCTGGGTCCCGGGACATCCACGCCCTGCCAGAGCGACAGGGTGCCGAAGAGACAGGTCTTCGGGTCGGCGGAGAAGTTCTTGATGAGCTCGCCGAGCGTCTCCTCGCCCTGGAGGAGGATCGGAAACTCGGGGATCCGGGAACGCAGCTCCTCGGCGGCCAGCTGGGCGCCCCGCATCGACGAGAACAGGCCGAGGGTGCGGCCGCCCGCCGCCTGGATCAGTTCTGTGAGCTCGTCCAGCATGTCGGCGCGGTCGCCGTCCCGCGCCGGGCGGGCCAGGTGCTTGGCGACATACAGGATGCCCTGCTTGCGGTAGTCGAAGGGTGAGCCGACGTCGATGCCCTTCCACTTCGGGACGTCGTCGCCCTCGGTTCCCTCGGGGGCGAGGCCCAGGGAGGCGCCCACGCCGTTGAAGTCGCCGCCCAGCTTCAGTGTCGCGGACGTCAGGACCACGGAACGGTCCGCGAAGAGTTTCTCCCGCAACAGCCCGGAGACGGACATGGGGGCGACGCGCAGGGAGGCCCCGAAGCGGTCGTGGCGCTCGTACCAGACCACGTCCCACTCGGAGCCGTTCGTGATCCGCTCCGCCACGTCGTGCACGTTCTCCACGGAGGCGAGGGCCTGCTTGCGGACGGCGTCCTCGTCCTGGACGGACTTGTCGCGGGTCGTTCCGATCGCGGAGATGACGGTGCGGCACGCGTCACGCAGCGCCATGAGGGCGTACCCGAGATCCTCCGGGATCTCCTCGAGGCGTCCCGGCAGCGCCAGCTCCATCAATCGCTCGAAACCTTCGGCGGCGGTCTGAAGCTGGTCCGCGGCCTTCTCGTTGACGAGTTTCGCGGCTCGGCGCACCGCGCGGTTGACCTGGCCGGGGGTGAGCTCGCCCGTGGCGACTCCGGTGACCCGGGAGACGAGTTCGTGCGCCTCGTCGACGATGAGCACCTCGTGCTGCGGGAGAACCGGGGCGCCCTCGATGGCGTCGATCGCGAGCAGCGCGTGGTTGGTGACGACGACCTCGGCGAGCTTGGCCCGCTCGCGGGCCATCTCGGCGAAGCACTCCGCGCCGTACGCGCACTTCGAGGCACCCAGGCATTCCCTCGACGACACCGACACCTGGGCCCAGGCGCGGTCCGAGATGCCGGGCGTGAGGTCGTCACGGTCGCCGGTCTCGGTCTCGTCGGCCCAGTCGCGCACCCGCAGCAGGTCCTGCCCCAGCTTGCTGGTGGGTGCGGCGGCCTCGAACTGGTCGAAGAGGCCCTCTTCCTCGTCCTGCGGGACACCCTCGTGCAGCCGGTGCAGACACAGGTAGTTCGACCGGCCCTTGAGCATCGCGAACTCCGGGCGGCGGCGCAGCAACGGGTGCAGCGACTCGACCGTCCTCGGCAGGTCGCGCTCCACCAGCTGACGCTGCAGGGCCAGGGTGGCGGTCGCGACGACCACTCGCTCCCCGTGCGCGAGCGCGGGCACCAGGTAGCCCAACGACTTGCCGGTACCGGTGCCGGCCTGGACCAGCAGGTGGGAGCCGTCGTCGATCGCTTCTTCGACGGCTTCGGCCATGGCCACCTGACCGGGGCGCTCCGTACCGCCGACGGCGGTGACGGCGGCGTGCAGGAGTTCGGGGAGTGAGGGCTTCGTCATAGCGCGACCACCCTACGACCCTGCACTGACAAACGGGCGATCAAGGCGGGGGCGGGGGACGGGATCAAGACCTGGGCTCCTCGGCGGGGTGGGGTGGTGGAGGCCGGACCGCTGCCTGGGCGAGGCCGTGGCGGAGCTGCCGGAGAAATTCGGGTGGCGGGTGGGAACTGCGGAGGCGCGGGCCGCGTTCGATCAGTGACGGTGCGATCACGACGAGCTACAACACATGCCGCAGAGACCGGTCTCGCACCATGAGGCCGGCCCGCTTGGCAGGCAGGTCGACCTCGGCGGAGAACCGGAAACCGGCGGTCAGGAAAGCGGCGATGGAGGGGGTGTTGCGAATGTCGGGTTCGGCGATGACGCGTGCGCAGGAGGGCCGCCGCGCGAGAACGAGATCGGCCACGGCCCGCAGCAGCCGACCGCCGAGACCGCGCCCGCGGTCGGCGACCGGGCCGACCAGGAGGTGGACTCCCGTGTCATGAGGCCGGGCGGGGTAGTGACGGGCCAGCGGGTCCAGATCCGCCCGGTAGATCTCCCAGTAACTCATCGGCGCTCCGTCCAGCACACCGATGCACGGCACGCTGCGCCCGTCGCCGGCGAGCTGGGCGCGCAGATGGCCCTCGGTCACGGACTGTGGTCCGGACAGCTCCCAGAAGGCCGCGGCGGCGGGGTCGTTCATCCAGCGGCTGACGAGCGGGAGGTCGCGTTCGAGGCGTGCGGGGACGAGGTGGAACACGCCCGCTGGTGTGTCGGCCGGGCCCCAGTCGGCGACGCGGTCGAGGAGATCCTCGTGCCGCGGGACGAAGGAGGGTCGGCAGGGGTCACGGGTCGCGGCGGTGGAGACGGCGGGCTGCGTCGTCCCCTGGTCCCGCCTCGGGGCCGCGTGACCGTCGAGCGGGTCTTCCGCGGCGAGAGCGATGAGCTCGTCCGGGATCCTCAGATCCATGGTGTCCTCGCCGTGCCCGCCCGCCCCGGGCCGCTCATCGGGCAGCGCACCGGGATCCGTGTGGGTTCCGCCGTCGGAGTCGACGCGGCCGAAGCCGTCGGCAGCGGGGAGGCCTCCGGGGCAGGTTCCGGAGTCGGTCAGGGCGTATGCGCCGGAGTCGGTCAGGGCGTATGCGCCGGACTCCGCACCGACACCGGCCCAGGTACCTGACTCAGCCTCGTATGCGGCGCTCGGCCTGGCGTCGGAGGCGGCGTGCGACTCGGAGCCGGGGGTCACGTCGGCCATGACGGGGACGGCGAATCCGCTCTCGGCGATCGGGTCGGCAGGAGGCACCGAACGCTCCTCTCGGAAAGGGAGGTGGCATGTCCTCAGGGAGGAAGGAGGTCAGTCGTGGGCGGGGGGGCCGATCAGAGTGATCAGGGGTGCAGGGGGTTGGCGATGGTGACGTAGACGGACTGGCTGTCGACCGGGCCGACGAGTTCGTCGAGGCCGTGCAGCCGGGTCAGCAGGTTGGCCTTGCAGCGCAGGACCGGTGAGTCGAGCAGCCGCGCGGGCAGCGAGGTGCGCAGCCGGGCCGGACCGGAGGCCACGCTTCCGAGGAAGCGCCGGAAGGCGGCGAGCAGCAGCCGCTCGTCGGCCAGCCCCTGGGAGCCGAACGCTCCGATCAGGCCGAGCACGTTGTTGACCGCCAGGTAGTACACGAGCCGCTCGTCGGTGACCTCGTCGCTGACGAACGTATCGCTGCGTTCTCCGATGCCGGGCAGCCGGGCATCGAGGTCTGCACGCCGGGACTCGCGGAAGTAGTACCCCTGGTTGTCTCGGTAGCGGCCGCCCGTGGGCCAGCCGTCCTCGTCCAGCAGAAGCAGGGTGTTCTGCTGGTGCGCTTCCAGGGCGATGCCGGCCTCACCGTCCAGCCACAGGACGGGGCGTACGACGTGTTCGAGGTAGCGCAGGAACCACTCGGCGGCGACGGCGCCGCGGGGTCGGCCGGTGCGGCGGGCGAGACACGTGACCACCTCGGCCAGCCGGGACCGCAGGGTCGGACCGTGCCGAGCAGGGCGCCCCGGCGCGTCCTCGGGCGTGGCCGGGGAGGGCGGGCGCGGCGAGACAAGTCCGGCGACGCAGGAGACATCGTCCGAGGGGCTGAACGGGTTGTGGCGGATCACCACGTCCAGTCCGGGCATCGGGTCGCCTCCCTCGGTGTCGACGGCGAGCCACGCCGGGTCCCTGACGATGTCGAAGCCCGGGTGCACGGCCCGCCACTGCCGGGCGAGCCCGCTGCGCAGCAGGCGGTGGACCTCGACACCGCGGTGAAGCTCCTTACGGAGGTTCTCGCGGCGGGAGTTGGTGATGCGCAGGCCCAGCGAGAGCTTGAGCATCGCGGGGGCATGGGTGCGGTAGACGGTGCGTACGGAGGAGGTGGGGTGCCAGGGAGTGCCATGGGTGCCGAGGTCATGGAGCAGTCCGCTGTCGAGCAGGGCAGCGGTCTCGGGGCGGTGCCGGATCTCGTGGGCCTGCCAGGGGTGCAGGGGCAGCAGGGCGTACCCGTCCGGCAGCGCCGGTCCGGTCCCGGCCAGGCGGGCGGTGAGCCGGGGTGCGTCGACAGGGCGGCCGCGTTCGGTCCAGGAGGAGTCGGTGGCGAGGACGGAGGGCGCGACAGCCACCCAGTGCAGGGGGAAGGACCCGCGTGACTCGGGCGAGTACAGCAGTGCTTCGGCGTCGGAGAGACCCTCGCGGCTCTTCGGGGCGGGGTGCAGGGGGTGCCCGAGGACGAGTGCCTGTTCCGCGGAGAGGAAGAGGTCGTGGCTGTCGCCCGGGCGTTCCCGGCGGCGGTCGGTGACGAAGCGTGCGACACGTCGCAGCGAGTCGGCGACATCCGCGACGAGTTCCACACCGTGACGGACGTCGGCGTCGGCCGAGTTGGTGGTGTCCCCGGGTCCGGAGCCGGGGGCGCGGCTGGTGTGAGAGCCGCCTGCGGACGTCTCCCTGGCGAGCAGGGCGGCGATCGTGACGGCGTCGGCCGGTGGGGCGCATGCGGGAGCACCGGCGAGACGGGGAGGGCCGAAGCGGTGCCAGCCCGTCGGGGACCAGTAGTGGACCGGGGCGAGGAGGGCCGTGTCGCTGGCGGGAAGGGGAATGCGGAGGACGCCGTCGACCGGGGCGGGATGGTCGGTCTCACGCGCCCAGCAGCGGAGCAGGTTCTCCACGCCGGCGGCCTGGGCGAGGGTGTGCGGATCGGCATCTTCCAGAGGGTCGTTGCCCTGGCCTGCGCGCGGCCCCCTGGCCGGTCGCGCCGCCGGCCGCTGACGGGGGACACCCGGGAGCGGTGGCGCCTCCGGGGTCCGGGCGCCGAGGGAGCCTTGTCCCGGCGTCGGTGCGTGGTCGTCGGGGCGGGGGGTGGCGTTCAAGGCAGGTCCTCGTGAGGGGGGGTTCGGATCATGCGGGTGGCAGGTGCGAGCCGAGGAACTTCACTCGGCGGCTGGGGTGTGAAGGAGGTGATGTGCGGGCTCATGGCGCTCAGGCACCTGGACGCCTCACAGGCAGGCGAGGCCGGTGGGCAGGCGGCCTGGCCTGGGCGCGGAGGGGTGCCGGCGCGCATACTCACGGCGTGCGTGGCCTGTCACGCCGGAGAGGCTCACCGTGTTCACGGTGCGGCTGCCGTGCCACCGCCACGGCAGCGGGCGACTGCATGGACCGCGTCGGCCAAGCGGTCCAGCACGGCGGCCGCTTGTTCATCGGTGATGGTCAGGGGAGGAAGCAGTTGCACGACGCTCGCGTGACGGCCGCCGAGTCCGACGATGAGGCCGCGCCGCAGGCACTCCTGCTGGACCGCGGCGGCGAATCCGGGAGCCGCGGGAAGGGCCAGGGGTCCGCTGCCCGGGATCACCGCCGCCCCCACGCCTCCTTCTGCGGCCGCATCCGCGCATGGCCCCTCGGGCTGCCGCTCGGGATCCACCAGCTCAAGCCCGATCATCAGCCCCCTCCCCCGCACGTCTCCCACATACGCGAACTCACGCACAAGGCACTGGAGTTGTCCCAGCATGCGCGCCCCCAGGGTCGCCGCCCGTCCGGCGAGGGCGTTCTCGCGGACATGGGCGAGGGTCGCCGTGCCGGCGGCCATGGCGAGTTGATTGCCCTGGTAGGTGTCCGCGGGGATGCCCGGCTCCCCGGTGTCGAGGTCGTCGCGGTAGACCACGACGGACAGCGGCAGGCTGCCGCCGATGGCTTTGGAGAGGACCATCACGTCGGGGGTCACACCACTGTGCTCCACTGCCCAGAAGGCGCCGGTGCGGCCCACGCCCGTCTGGATCTCGTCGGCGATCAGGGGGATGGACCGGTCGGCGGTGATCTGTCGCATGCGCCGCAGCCAGGTGTCCGGTGCGGGGATCACTCCGCCCTCGTTCTGGACGGGCTCGACGATCATCCCTGCGGGCAACGGCACTGCGGTCCCGGGGTCGCCGAGAAGGGATTCGGTCCAACGGGCGGCGAGCTCGGCACCGTGCTCCCCTCCGATGCCGAAGGGGCAGCGGTAGTCCTGCGGATAGGGCAGGCGGGTCGCCCACGCTTCACGAGTGCGCACGGACGCGGCCTCGGGAGCCCCGTTGGTCCTTCCGCGACCGGCGCCCGTGAAGGCCAGGAGACCGCTCCGCCCGGTCGCCGCGCGGACCAGTGCGAAGGCGGTTTCGACGGCTTCGCTGTCGGCCGGTCCGCAGAACCGTACGCGCGCCCGGTCGGCGAGTCCGGGCGGCAGGGTGCGGAACAGTTCGGCGAGGAAGGCGTCTTTGACGGGTGTCGCCAGGTCGAGAGCACTCAGGGGTGCGCCGGAGTCGAGGACCTTGCGGATGGCCTCCAGAACGACCGGGTGGTTGTGACCGAGGGCGAGTGTGCCGGCGCCGGAGAGGCAGTCCAGATAGCGGCGGCCGTCCGCGCCCTCGATGGTCAGCCCCCGGGCCCGCACCGGCACGATCGGCAGGGCCCGGGCGTAGGTCCGGGCGGCGGATTCGCGTGCGGCTTGGCGGCGCAGGACTCCCTCGTGCGCCGCACGTGCCGCGGGGAGCGCGGCGGCCCCGACGTCACCGGCCCCACCGGGGGATTTCACCTGCGTACGCCCCACAGCGGCCTCCTCTGACGCACAACTCCCATGGGTGGATTCCGCCACGACTTCCCTGACCTTCCACTGGGCACGGGCACAGGAGACCGCGCACAGACAGCAGGCCCCCCACCGCTACCAACCGCGGATCACTTACCGGGTTACGGGTTGCCTCAAGATCCTTTCCGTAACGGAACTGTTGCGGATCCGTCGGAACGCCCCCACAGCCACCGCATAGTGTGTGGTGCCGTTCCCGGACACCGTGAGGCGGCCCGAACACCCCGTGTGACAGCGGGAATCGGGACCCATGCACCGGTTCGTCCACGTTCGTTCCACATCAGGGGGAGTCAGATCATGCGATCCACACGGCCGTCGTCCACCGCCAGTCGAGGGGGGAGGGCGCGCCGCAGGAACTCCCCCGTGCTGGCCGCCGTGGCCCTCGCCTCGGCGCTCACGCTGACCGCTACGGCCTGTGATTCGGGCGACGCCACGGCGGACGGTGAGGCCTCCGCGTCCGCCACGGCCTCCGACGACGGCAAGCTCAGGATCCCGGCCGACATCAGGGACCGGCTCCGCGAGCACGGGATCGACATCGACAAGTGGAAGAACGGCGCCTGGAAGAACTGGGACCGGGACGACTGGCTGCGCGAGGCCAACGAGTACATCAACCCGATCATCGAGGGGCTCTGGAACCCGGACCGCATGCGGGAGGCCGAGGAGCCCGACCAGGGTGTCGACGCGGGCGACCTCTCCGGTGACCAGGGCGTGACGGACCCGACGCCGGAGCCGGTCGAGGCGCAGGCCGTACCGCCGTCGTACCACGCCAACGCCCCCACGGCCGGGAAGGTGTTCTTCGACTCCCCCGAGGGCTCGGCCGTCTGCTCGGCGACGGTGGTGAAGGACCCGGCACACCCGGGCAAGTCCAACCTGGTGTGGACGGCGGGCCATTGCGTGCACGCGGGCAAGAAGGGCGGCTGGTACCGCAACATCGCCTTCGTGCCGTCGTACAACGACGACGGCAAGCCGGTGGAGGCGCTGGAGAACGCCACCCGCGAGGACGTCGCTCCCTACGGCGTCTGGTGGGGCGACTGGGCGCAGACCTCGGACCAGTGGATCGAGCAGGGCGGGTCGACGGGCGGCGACGGCGCGCCGTACGACTTCGCGGTCATCCATGTGACGCCGGAGAAGGGCAGCGGCGGCAAGTCGCTGGAGGAGATCGTCGGTTCCGCGCTGCCGGTCGGCTTCAAGGCACCCGCGGTGCCGCGGGTGAAGAGCGTCACGGCGATCGGCTACCCGGCCGCGCGGCCCTACGACGGACAGAAGCTGTACCGGTGCCAGGACCGGCCCGGACGGCTGTCGGTCACCGCTTCGGATCCCACGATGTACCGCATCGGCTGCACCATGACCGGTGGATCGTCCGGTGGTGGCTGGGTGGCGACGGGTGCGGACGGCAACCCGGCGCTGGTGTCCAACACCTCGATCGGCCCGGTGACGTCGGGCTGGCTGGCAGGGCCTCGTCTGGGCGATGTGGCCAAGGGCGTGTACGACTCGGTCAGCAAGAAGTTCGCCGGTCGGTGACGGCCTGCTGAACAGCGCCGTCGGTGGAGTGGCGCACCCGGCGCACCCCTCGGAACCTTCACCGCCTCACCCCGGTACACCCGCAACTCCGCGTGCATAGTGGGGTGTCGCCGGGGCACGGGCGCGCCTGCGCCGAGCAGGGCACGCGGGCGGTGCGGTCGGCCTGCGACACGACGGCCGAGGAGGACGCCGTCCTTCATGACATGCGCACGCTGCACGAGCCGGCACCAGCACCAGGCACATACGCACCACATACATACGCACCAACGGGGGTCATCGCACCATGCGTTCCACACGTACGCCCGCACCAAGGCGCGGGCGGCGCACCGTTCTCGCCGCCGCCGGGCTCGTCACCGCCCTGGCGCTCACCGCGACCGCCTGTGGCGGCTCGGCCGGCTCGGCGAGCGACAAGCCTGACGCCACCTCCTCCCAGGCCGCCGCGGACGGAGGCGGCAAGGTCAAGATTCCGGCGGACCTCGCGGGCAGGCTCAAGGACCACGGGATCGACGTCGACCGTTGGAAGGACGGTGGCTGGAAGGACTGGGACAAGGACAAGTGGCTCAGTGACGCCAAGGACTTCGTCAACCCGGTGATCGAAGGCCTCTGGAAGCCGGAGCGGATGCAGTCCGCCGAGGAGGCCAACAAGACGGTCACGACGAAGGACGCGGCGGCCGGCCAGGGCGTCAGCGACCCGGATCCGGCACCGGTCAGGGCGCAGGCCGAGAAGACGCCGTACCACCGCAACGCGGCGCCGGTCGGCAAGGTCTTCTTCGACTCCCCCGACGGCCCGGCCGTCTGCTCCGGCACGGTCGTCAAGGACGTCAACCACCCGGGCAGGTCCAACCTGGTGTGGACGGCGGGCCACTGCGTGCACGCCGGTGGCAACGGCGGCTGGTACCGCAACATCGTCTTCGTGCCGGCCTACAACGACCTCGGTAAGTCGGAGGCGGAGCTGAGCAACGCGAACCCGACGGAGATCGCCCCGTACGGCAACTGGTGGGCGAACTGGGTCTCGACCTCGAACCAGTGGATCCAGGGCGGTTCGGAGACCGGCGGTGACGGAGCGGCGTACGACTACGCCGTGCTGCACGTGAAGCCGGAGCGGGGCGCCAAGTCCCTGGAGGAGACGGTCGGCGCCGCGCTGGACGTGGACTTCTCCGCCCCGTCCGCGGCGGAGGCCGCCAAGATGGGCGCCTGGGGCTACCCGGCCGCGCCGCCCTACAACGGCCTCGACATGTTCAAGTGCATCGACGTCCCCGGCCGGTTCTCACTCAGTCCGAGCCTGCCGACGATGTACCGCATCGGCTGCACCATGACCGGCGGTTCCTCCGGTGGCGGCTGGTTCCGGGTGTTGAACGGCAAGTCGTTGCTGGTCTCCAACACCTCGATCGGCCCGGCCGATAACACCTGGCTGGCCGGACCGCAACTGGGCCGGGACGCCGAGGCGCTCTACCAGAACATGAGCAAGACCTACGGCGGTCAGTGACCCGCACATGCTGAAGGCCCGCTCCCCGGTGACAGGGGGCGGGCCTTCTCGCGTCACACGAGACGCACGCTCAGGTCAGACTCAGAGCGCCGGCGCCGGGACGTGCGGCGTGAGTTCCGCCGCCAGTTCCTCGTGCACCCGCACCTTGAGCAGGGTGCCCTCCGGGGTGTGCTCCTCGGAGATCACCTCGCCCTCGTCGTGGGCACGGGCGACCAGCTTGCCGTGCGTGTACGGCACGAGCGCCTCGATCTCGACCGACGGACGCGGCAGCTCGTTGTCGATGAGCGCGAGCAGCTCCTCGATGCCCTGGCCGGTGCGGGCCGAGACGGCC
Organism: Streptomyces sp. NPDC012466; assembly: GCF_042955215.1. Taxonomy (NCBI): domain Bacteria; kingdom Bacillati; phylum Actinomycetota; class Actinomycetes; order Kitasatosporales; family Streptomycetaceae; genus Streptomyces; species Streptomyces sp. NPDC012466. Next base: position 1,655,669 of record NZ_JBIBEQ010000001.1, read on the forward strand.
AGGGACCGCTTCTCGACGCGCAGCAGCCGCTGCAGGGTGAGCGGGTCGGCCGCGTCGGCCTTGTTGATCACGACGATCTCCGGTACGCCGGTGGCGCCGACGTCCCTGATCACCTCGCGCACGGCGGCCAGCTGCTCCTCCGGGAACGGGTGCGAACCGTCCACCACGTGCAGGATCAGGTCGGACTCGCCGACCTCCTCCATCGTGGAGCGGAACGCCTCGACCAGGTGGTGGGGCAGGTGGCGTACAAAGCCGACCGTGTCGGCCAGCGTGTACAGCCGTCCGCTCGGCGTCTCGGCCCGGCGCACGGTCGGGTCGAGGGTCGCGAACAGGGCGTTCTCCACCAGCACGCCCGCGCCCGTGAGGCGGTTGAGCAGCGAGGACTTGCCGGCGTTGGTGTAGCCCGCGATGGCCACGGACGGCACCTTGTGGCGCTTGCGCTCCTGGCGCTTGATCTCGCGGCCGGTCTTCATCTCCGCGATCTCCCGGCGCATCTTCGCCATCTTCTCGCGGATCCGGCGCCGGTCCGTCTCGATCTTGGTCTCACCGGGACCACGGGTGGCGAGGCCGCCGCCCTTGCCGCCGCCCATCTGCCGGGACAGCGACTGACCCCAGCCGCGCAGTCGCGGCAGCATGTACTGCATCTGCGCGAGTGCGACCTGGGCCTTGCCCTCTCGGGACTTGGCGTGCTGGGCGAAGATGTCCAGGATCAGGGCCGTTCGGTCGATGACCTTGACCTTGACGACGTCCTCGAGGTGGATGAGCTGGCCCGGGCTGAGCTCACCGTCGCAGATGACGGTGTCCGCGCCCGTCTCGACGACGATGTCGCGCAGCTCCTCGGCCTTGCCGGAGCCGATGTAGGTGGCCGCGTCGGGCTTGTCGCGGCGCTGGGTGACACCGTCGAGCACCATCGCGCCGGCCGTCTCCGCGAGGGCGGCGAGCTCGGCGAGGGAGTTCTCCGCGTCCTGCACGGTTCCCGAGGTCCATACACCGACGAGGACGACCCGCTCCAGACGGAGCTGGCGGTACTCGACCTCGGTGACGTCCTCGAGCTCGGTGGAGAGGCCCACCACGCGGCGCAGAGCCGCGCGGTCGGAGCGGTCCAACTGGTCGCCGTCCCGCTCTCCGTCGATCTCGTGGCTCCAGGCGACGTCCTCTTCCATCAGGGCATCGGCCCGAAGACCCTCGGGGTGGCTGTGCGCGAAGCGCTTGGTGTCCTGGGAAAAGGAAGAAGAGGAGGTCATTGGATCCTTACGTAGATGGGAAGCCGTTCATTGTCTGCAACGCACGGGCGGTCCGGGAGATTCCCGGCGCTCCGCACCGCGCCGACCTGAAGATGTTCGCACGGCACGGGGCGTCTCGTCATCGTGTTATCGGGTGGGCGTCCCGGCCGCCCCGGCCATGTCCGCCGGGGCCTGCGGTTTCGCCGGCGTCTCCGGCGTCCAGTCCGGGTGCCCCGGCATCGGCGGGGTCTTCTCGCCGTACAGCCAGTCCTGGAAGAAGCCGTCCAGGGCGCGCCCGGAGATCTCGGCGGCGAGCCGGACGAAGTCCTCCGTCGTGGCCGTGCCGTCCTGATGACGGGTGACCCAGGCGCGTTCGAGGCGCTCGAACGCCGGGCGTCCGATCTCCTGGCGCAGGGCGTACAGGACGAGGGCCGCGCCGTCGTAGACGTTGGGCCGGAAGATGCTGGTCTTGCGAGCGGGGTCGGGTGCCTTGGGGGCGGCGGGCGGCCCGCCGGCGGCACGCCAGCGGTCGGAGGCCGCGTAGGCGGCCTTCATCCGTTCCCGCATCGGCTTGTCGGCCTGCTCCTCGGCGTACAGCGCCTCGTACCAGGTGGCGTGCCCCTCGTTGAGCCACAGATCGGACCAGGTGCGAGGGCTGACGCTGTTGCCGAACCACTGGTGGGCCAGCTCGTGGACCATGATCGACTCGACGTACCACGGGGGGTAGACCGGCTCGGTGAAGAGTTCCCGCTCGAAGAGGGAGAGCGTCTGGGTCTCCAGTTCGAAGCCGGTGGAGACGTCGGCCATGAGCAGGCCGTACGTCTCGAAGGGGTAGCGGCCGACCTTGCTCTCCATCCAGGCGATCTGGCCGGGGGTCTTCTCCAGCCAGGGTTCGAGGGCCTCGCGGTGCTCGGTCGGGACGACGTCCCGTACGGGCAGCGCGTGCGGGCCGGTGCGGTGCAGCACCGTGGAGCGGCCGATGGAGACCTGGGTGAGCTCGGTGGCCATGGGGTGCTGACTGCGGTACGTCCACGTCGTCGTACCGCCGGACTTCTCGACTCCGGCGGACAGGCCGTTGGCGACGGCCGTGTGGCCGTCGGGTGCGGTGACACGGATGGTGAACATCGCCTTGTCGGAGGGGTGGTCGTTGCACGGGAAGACCAGGTGCGCGGCGTCGGCCTGGTTGGCCATGGCGAGGCCGTCCGCGGTGCGCACCCAGCCGCCCTCGCGGCCCGTGGCGGGGACGGGATCACTGGTGTGCCGCACGGTGATCCGCATCCAGTTGCCGTCCGACACCGAGTCGTCGGGCGTGATCACCAGATCCTCGTCGGCGGTGCGGAACTGCGCGGGCTCGCCGTCGACCTCGACCGATTCGACCGTGCCGTGGGCGAAGTCCAGGTTGACGCGGTCCAGGTCCGCGGTGGTCCAGGCGTCGATGGTGGTGACGGCCCGCAGCGGCTCGCTGTTGCTGCCCGGATAGGTGAAGGAGAGGTCGTACGCCGCCACGTCGTATCCGGGGTTCCCGAGGTGAGGGAAGAGGCGGTCGCCGACGCCGAGCGGGACGGCGGGGGCGCCGGCGGCGACGAGGCAGACGGAGATCGCCGAGGTGAGCAGGGCGGCGGCGGTCCGGCGGCGGAGGGGGGTGGTGGCCTGGCTGTGGGGGGTCAGGAGCATGTCTCACGGCTATCAGCGCGCGGGCGGGCGGCGGGGACGGCGCGCTTCCGTCCCACCCGAACCGGGGACCGTGGCCTGCGCCGGGTGCCGTCCTCGCCGCCCGGAGGACCGTCCGGCGGCCGGGCCTGGTGCCGTTCTGCGAACTGTGGCCGCGGCTCGGCCCGGTCAGCCGTTCCGCGGACCGCGACCGCGGCCCGGCCCGGTCAGCCGTTCTGCGGTTGCGGCTGGGACTGCGCCCGGCCGACGTCATACACCCCGGCCACATCACGCATCGCGCGCATCAGGGCGGGCAGATGGCCCGCGTCCGGGAGCTGCACGGTGTACGTGTGCCGCACCTGCTGCTGAGTGGGGGGCTCGACGGTCGCCGAGACGATCTCGGCGCCCTCGGAGGCCATGGCTTCGGTGAGATCGGCCAGCAGATGGGGACGGACGAACGATTCGGCGACCAGCGTGACCCGGCACTCGGCGGCCTCACCCCAGCGCACGCCGACCTCCGCACGCCCCCCGTCCTTCATGCGCGCCACCACGGCGCACTCCACGCGGTGCACGGTGACCGCGCCCCCGCGCACGGTGAAGCCGGTGATCTCGTCGGGCGGCACGGGTGTGCAGCATCGGGCGAGGCGGACGCTCGCGCCGGGCAGGTCGGCGAGGACGTGGCCGGTGGCGGGGCGGCCGGCGGACTGCTCGGGGGCCGCGACCGGCTCGGGCACGTCGGCGGTCCGGAGCGCTGACCGGTCCTCGTCGATCCGCGCCTCGTTCCGCTGGGACTCGGCCTGCGCCGGATGGGCGGCCAGCCACCGCTGGATGGCGATCCGGGCCGCGGGCGTATGGGCGTGCTCCAGCCACTCCCGGGAGGGCTCCGACGCAGGGTCCTGGCCCATGAGCAGCTGGACGGTGTCGCCGTCCTTCAGGACGGTACTCAGCGTCGCCAGACGGCCGTTCACCCGGGCACCGATGCAGGCGTGCGCGTCCTCGCCGTACTGCGCGTACGCGGCGTCCACGCAGGTCGCCCCCTCGGGCAGGCCGATGGTGCCGCCGTCCGGCCGGAAGACGGTGATCTCGCGGTCCTGGGCGAGGTCCTCGCGCAGGGTCGACCAGAAGTGGTCGGGGTCCGGGGCCGCCTCCTGCCAGTCGAGGAGGCGGGAGAGCCAGCCGGGGCGGGTGGGGTCGACGCGCTCGCCGTCGGCCGGGTCGTCGGGGGCGGGTGCGTACGGGTTGCCGAGGGCGACGACGCCGGCCTCGGCGACCTTGTGCATCTGGTGCGTGCGGATGAGGACCTCGACGACCTGCCCGTCCTCGCGCGCCACGGCCGTGTGCAGCGACTGGTAGAGGTTGAACTTCGGTACGGCGATGAAGTCCTTGAACTCCGAGACGACCGGGGTCATACAGGTGTGCAGTTCACCCAGCACGCCGTAACAGTCGGCGTCCTCGTTCACCAGCACCAGGACCCGGCCGAAGTCGGAGCCGCGGAGCCGGCCGCGTTTGCGGGAGACGCGGTGCAGCGAGACGAAGTGACGGGGCCGGATGAGGACCTCGGCCTGGATGTCCGCCTCGCGCAGCACCCCGCGTACCTCGTCGGCGACCTCGGCGAGCGGATCGTCCGTGCGGGCCGCGTTGCGGACGATCAACTCCCGGGTGTGCGCGTACTCCTCGGGATGCAGGATCGCGAAGACCAGGTCTTCCAGTTCGGTCTTGAGCGCCTGGACACCGAGCCGTTCGGCGAGCGGGATGAGCACGTCACGTGTCACCTTGGCGATGCGCTCCTGCTTCTCGGGGCGCATGACGCCGAGGGTGCGCATGTTGTGCAGCCGGTCGGCGAGTTTGATCGACATGACGCGGACGTCGTTGCCGGTGGCGACGAGCATCTTGCGGAAGGTCTCGGGCTCGGCGGCGGCGCCGTAGTCGACCTTCTCCAGTTTGGTGACGCCGTCGACGAGGTAGCGGACCTCCTCGCCGAACTGGTCGCGCACCTGGTCGAGTGTGACGTCCGTGTCCTCGACGGTGTCGTGCAGCAGTGACGCCGTCAACGTCGTGGTCTCGGCGCCGAGTTCGGCGAGGATCAAGGTCACGGCGAGCGGGTGCGTGATGTACGGCTCGCCGCTCTTGCGCATCTGGCCGCGGTGCGAGGACTCGGCCAGGACGTAGGCATGGCGCAGGGGCTCGAGATCCGCGTCGGGGTGGTGGGCGCGGTGGGCCTCGACGACGTGGCCGATGGCGTCGGGCAGCCGGCCACGGGCGGCGGGGCCGAGCAGGGCCGCGCGGCCGAGACGGCGCAGATCGATCCGGGGGCGGGCCTTTCTGCGGGGGGCTGTCGGCGTCACCGGTCCTGACACCGCGCCCGGCATCGGGCCTGGGGTCACGGAATTCGTGGCCTCCGCACTCATGGGCACCTCCGGCTGCGTCAACCGGCGGACGGGGTGCCCCAGAGCGGACACGGCTCAGAGGGCGGCTTCGGTCCCCCGTCCGGGCCGGTGCTTGATGCTACCGAGCCCACCACGCCGGACTGACCGCCTCTCGCCGAGCGTGAAACTGATCACCCATTCGAGGGACGAATGTGAGGTTTGTACCCCCGCACGCCGCGGCCCACACGATGTGATTCTCGCCAAGTGGCCGATTGGCAACGGTGGTTTCAGGTCGGACGGCCGAGGGCGCGCGGATGTTTCAGGACGGCCCGCCCCGGCTCACGCGGACCGGGCGGCGTCCAGCCAGTCCGCGTCGATCTCGCCCTCGGCCACGATCACGGCCGGGCCGGTCATCTCGATCTCGCCGTCGGGCCGCTCGGTGATCACCAGGGTGCCGCCGGGGACGTCCACGGTGTACGTCACGGGGGTGCCGGTGACCGTCGGATCGGCGCCGTCACGCCGGGCGGCGGCCACGGCGACCGCGCACGCGCCCGTGCCGCACGAGCGGGTCTCGCCGGAGCCGCGCTCGTGCACGCGCAGCGCGACGTGCCCGGGGGCGCGGTCGACCACGAACTCGACGTTCACACCCTCCGGGTAGGCGGCGGCCGGACTGAAGGGCGGCGGGGCGTGCAGATCGCCGGCGTGCGCCAGGTCGTCCACGAAGGCGACCGCGTGCGGGTTGCCCATGTTGACGTTCCGCGCGGGCCAGCTGCGCTCGCCGACACTCACCGTGACGTCGCCGTCGGGCAGCACCGCCTTGCCCATGCCCACGGTCACGTCACCGTCCTTGGCGATGTGCACGGTCTTCACGCCCCCGCGGGTGGCGACCGCGAGGTCTCCCTCGGTCACGTGACCGGCGCGCTGGAGGTAGCGCGCGAACACCCGCACACCGTTGCCGCACATCTCCGCGACCGAGCCGTCGCCGTTGCGGTAGTCCATGAACCACTCCGCCTCGGCCGCCATGCCCTCGGCCTCCGGGTGCGCCGCGGACCGCACGACGTGCAGCAGCCCGTCACCGCCGATGCCCGCGCGCCGGTCGCACAGGGCGGCGACGGCGGCCGGGGGCAGGTCGATGGCGTTCTCGGGGTCCGGGACGATCACGAAGTCGTTCTCCGTGCCGTGACCCTTGAGGAAGGCGATCCGCGTGCTCATGCCTCGATCGTAAGGGGTGGCCACGACAACGCCTCGGCGCGTCCGCGGCGGTGCTCCCGCATCCCCGGAGACCCCGGTGGCGGCGAACCCCGTGGGGGGCGCGCCGTACGGCGATCAGCGCAGCCGCGCCACGCGCCACACGGCGAGGACCACGACCACGGCCACGACGAGGGCGTACGCGAGGGCGACCCGCCAGTCGGGTCTGCGGCCGGAGCCCTTGGCGGGCAGGCCCGGCCAGGTGTAGCCGACGCGGCGGGCGGCCATCATGCCCCAGCCGGCCGCGCAGGAGCAGATCAGCAGGCCCAGCATGGCGATGACGGCCCCGCTGTCGCCGAAGTCGAAGGCGAGCGGGAACGCGAACATCAGGGAGCCGAGTGCCGCGAGGCTCACGATGGGTGCCAGCTGCCAGATACGGAGCCGGCGCTGCGGGCGCAGCTCGACCTCGACCTCGTCGGCGAACATCTCGCCGGGCTCGGGACCGTCGTCCGTCACGCCCTGCGTCTCGTCGGGCCCGTCGGAGCTGAGGTGGTCCGCTTCCTGCTCGGGTGCGTCCCCGCGCTCCGCCCCATCCCGCTCGGCGGTGATGTGATCGGTGCTTCGTGCGGTGTCGCGAGGGCCGGCCTCCATCGCCACGCGCCCTCCCAACTAGGACTCAACTCGGTCGATCGAAGCTCGATGATGGCACGCCGCCGAAGGACCGGATGACGGCCTGGGCGTCCCGATGCCATGACGTGATCAGGCTGTAACCGGTCGTTCGACCAAGGACAGCGCGAGCTGCGGAAGTTCCGTCAGATCGGCCGCTGCCCCACTCAACCAGTGCACCCGCGGGTCGCGCCTGAACCATGAATCCTGGCGGCGCGCGAAGCGCTTGGTGGCACGGACGGTCTCGGTCCGCGCTTCCTCCAGGGTGCACTCCCCGGCGAGCGCCGCGAGCACCTGCTGGTAGCCGAGGGCGCGCGAGGCCGTACGCCCTTCGCGCAACCCCTGCGCCTGGAGTGCGCGCACCTCGTCCACCAGGCCGGCGTCCCACATCCGGTCGACCCGGCGCGCGATGCGCTCGTCGAGCTCGGGGCGGGCCACGTCGACGCCGATCTGGAGGGTGTCGTACACCGAGTCGTGGCCGGGGAGGTTGGCCGTGAAGGGTCTGCCGGTGATCTCGATCACCTCCAGGGCGCGCACGACCCGGCGGCCGTTGCTGGGCAGGATCGCCCGAGCGGCCTCGGGGTCGGCGGCGGCCAGGCGGGCGTGCAGCGCGCCGGAGCCGCGCAGCGCGAGTTCCTCCTCCAGACGGGCGCGGACCTCGGGGTCGGTGCCCGGGAACTCCAGGTTGTCGACGGCCCCGCGCACGTACAGCCCTGAGCCGCCGACCAGGATCGGCCAGCGGCCCTCGGCGAGCAGCGCCTCGATCCGTTCCCGGGCCAGGCGCTGGTACTCGGCCACGGACGCCGTGACGGTCACGTCCCAGATGTCCAGCAGGTGGTGGGGGACGCCACCGCGTTCCTCGGGCGTCAGCTTGGCGGTGCCGATGTCCATCCCTCGGTAGAGCTGCATGGAGTCGGCGTTGACGACTTCGCCGCCGAGACGCTGGGCCAGGAAGACGCCCAGATCGGACTTTCCGGCCGCGGTGGGACCGACGACGGCGATGACGCGGGGGGCGGGGGGTGCACTGCTCACCGACCCAGTCTCGCAAACCTCCCGCCCTGGTCTCGAACGAGTTACGTGACGCGACGGCCGCGGGGTCGTTGCCCGTTGCGAGGTTCCTGCCGCCAGATCGCAGAGGCGGTGGCCCGGGCCGCGCAAACCGACGCACCGGGCAACGCGGGATTTCGCCCGCACGAGTAACGTATGGAGTGGATATGGGCGTTTTTGCACGACTTTTCCGGCGGTCGAAGGCCACGGCGGAGACGCCTGCGGCCGAGGCTCGGACGGACACGGCGACGGCCGAGCCCGAGACGGAGGCGGCCGAGACCGCGGAGGCGAAGAGCGGCGACGGAACGGGGGAAACGGCCGAGCCGGCTGCCGAGGCCACCGCGGAGGTCACCGAGACCGAGGGCGTCGACATCCCCAAGCAGCAGTCCACCGACAAGGCGGCCGACAATGAGGCGGGCGAGGGCGCCCGCACGTGACCGCCCCGCGCGAGGGAAGGTGAGCCATGGGCCTCCTCGACAACGTGAAAGCCAAGCTGGGCCCGGCCAAGGACAAGGTCTCGGACCTCGCGCAGCGGCACGAGGGCACGATCCACCACGGTCTCGACAAGGCCGCGCAGGCCGTCGACAAAAGGACCAAGGGCAAGTACAGCGACAGGATCCAGTCGGGCACGGGCCGCGCCAAGGGCGCCGTGAACCGGCTCGCGCACAAGGACGACGGCGCACCGAACACGGGCGGCACGACGGCGCCGTCCGGCGCGAACGGCACGACTCCACCGCCGACCGCGGGCGGCCCGCCGCCGCCGGAGGCACCACCGCCCACGTCCTGAGCGCATCGGCGCAGAAGGTTCCGGGCGCGCATCGGCACACGGAGAGGAACATCGGCGGACGGCCGGGGAGCTCAGGGGCTCCCCGGCCGTCCGCCGTTTGCCGCGCCCTTCGTCCGGTGTCCCGGCGCTCGCGCGCCCTGCCGTCCCGCCTAGGACCAGACGGCGACGACGTACCCCACGCCGTACGGCGCGTCCTCGTACAGCAGCGATCCGCCGAGGCCGGTGCCCTCGGCCGCGCCCGCCAGCACCTGCCAGGGGGCCCGGCCGGACGCCTTCAGTTCGTGCGCCGGCCCGGTGTCCAGAGAGGCGAGTGCCGCGATGTCCGCCGCGCCGAGCGCCCGCGCGACCTCCGCGTCGAAGGGCGCCGCCCGTTCGTCCAGATAGCCCGGAGCCTTGAGCGTCCGGCACGCGCTGGCGTCTCCCATCACCAGCAGGGCCACCCGATCGTCCCGGGCGGCGATGTCCCTGCCGGTCCGCACGCACGACTCGGGCGGGTACGACTCCCCCACCCCGAGCCCCTCGACCGGGGCGTCGGACCACCCGGTCCGCTCCAGCAGCCAGGCGGCCACCGCCAGTGCGTACGGCAGTCGCGGTCCCGGGTCCGCGCCTTCGGCCGCTCCCAGCCGTACGTCCAGGTCGACACCGAAACCCCGGAAGGATCCCCGGGTGCCCTCCGGGTACGTCTCGGGCCCGGCACGGTCCGCCGCCGGGCCGACGACCACCAGTCGGCCCGGCCGGGCCGCGGCGAGCAGGCCCAGCGCGTCCGTGCAGGCTGCCCGCGCGGCATCCAGTTCCGGGGCGGCGCCCGCGGCGACCTCGGGGAGCAGGAGGGGTGGGCAGGGGCAGACAGCTGCGGCGACAAGCATGATCGGCAGGGTAACTCTCAGGGGCCGCTGCCACCGCACAGGGCGGCGGCGGCCCGGCTCAGTCGCAGCCGCACCCGCTTGCCACGGCAGGCAGCGGCTCGGGGGCGCCGATCCTGGGCAGGCCCAGCATCACCCCGACGGGCTTGGCCTTCTCGGCCGCGTTCCGCTTCTCCCAGGCGTCGCCCGCACGGGTGCGGCGTACGTCCAGCACGGCGCCCTCGGCGAGGAGGTGGTGCGGGGCGGCGTAGGTGATCTCGACCGTGACCACGTCGCCGGGGCGGACCTCCTGGTCCGGCTTGGTGAAGTGGACCAGGCGGTTGTCGGGGGCACGGCCGGACAGCCGGTGGGTGGTGTCGTCCTTGCGACCCTCGCCCTCGGCGACCATCAGCTCCAGGGTGCGGCCGACCTGCTTCTTGTTCTCCTGCCAGGAGATCTCCTCCTGGAGGGCGACGAGTCGCTCGTAGCGCTCCTGGACGACCTTCTTGGGGATCTGGCCGTCCATCTCGGCGGCCGGGGTGCCGGGGCGCTTGGAGTACTGGAAGGTGAACGCCTGGGCGAAGCGGGCCTCGCGCACCACGTGCAGCGTCTGCTCGAAGTCCTCCTCGGTCTCGCCGGGGAAGCCCACGATGATGTCCGTGCTGATCGCGGCGTGCGGGATGGCGGCGCGGACCTTCTCGATGATTCCGAGGAAGCGCTCCTGACGGTAGGAGCGGCGCATCGCCTTCAGGACCGGGTCCGAGCCGGACTGGAGCGGCATGTGCAGTTGCGGCATGACGTTCGGCGTCTCGGCCATGGCGGCGATGACGTCGTCGGTGAAGTCCCGCGGGTGCGGGGAGGTGAAGCGGACGCGCTCGAGGCCGTCGATCTTCCCGCAGGCGCGCAGCAGCTTGCTGAAGGCCTCTCGGTCGCCGATGTCGGAGCCGTACGCGTTCACGTTCTGCCCGAGCAGCGTGATCTCGGAGACGCCCTCGGCGACCAGGGCCTCGATCTCGGCCAGGATGTCGCCGGGGCGGCGGTCCTTCTCCTTGCCGCGCAGGGCCGGAACGATGCAGAAGGTGCAGGTGTTGTTGCAGCCGACGGAGATGGAGACCCAGGCCGCGTAGGCGCTCTCGCGGCGGGTGGGCAGCGTCGAGGGGAACGCCTCCAGCGACTCGGCGATCTCGACCTGCGCCTCGTCCTGCACGCGCGCGCGTTCCAGGAGGACGGGCAGCTTGCCGATGTTGTGCGTGCCGAAGACGACGTCCACCCAGGGCGCCCTCTTCACGATGGTGTCGCGGTCCTTCTGCGCGAGGCAGCCGCCGACCGCGATCTGCATGCCGGGGCGGCTCGCCTTCTTGGGAGCGAGGTGGCCGAGGTTGCCGTACAGCTTGTTGTCGGCGTTCTCACGCACCGCGCAGGTGTTGAAGACGACGACGTCCGCCTCGTCGGCGCCCTCCGGGGCACGGACGTAGCCCGCGTCCTCCAGCAGTCCGGACAATCGCTCGGAGTCGTGGACGTTCATCTGGCACCCGTAGGTGCGTACCTCGTATGTGCGCGTGCCGCCCACTGACTGGCTCCGGTCGATGCTGCTCATGGGGACAAGGGTAGGCGGTCGGCGAAAGTGACTCGGCCGCCTGTGGACAACCCCGCATCCGCCTCAGGGTTCGATGAGTCCCGCCCTGATCGCGTACCGGGTCAGCTCCAGGCGGTCGCGCATGCCGAGTTTCTGGAGGAGGTTGGCGCGGTGGCGTTCGACGGTCTTGGCGCTGATGAAGAGCAGTTCGCCGATCTCCTTCGAGGTGTGGCCCTCGGCGACCAGTTTGAGGATCTCCTCCTCGCGTTCGGTGATGGCCCTCTCCGGCAGGCCGTCGCCGCGGTGCAGCCGCTCCAGGTAGGAGCGGACGAGGGCGCGTTCGGCGCCCGGGTAGATGAACGGCTCGTCGCGCACGGCCGCCCGGCAGGCCTCGACCAGGTCGCGGTCGGCGACGGACTTGAGGACGTAGCCGCTGGCCCCGGCCCGGAGCGCCTCGAAGAAGTACTCCTCGTTGTCGTACATCGTCAGGATCAGGATGTGCAGGCCGGGCAGCCGGCGGGAGAGTTCCCGGGCGGCCTGGAGGCCGGTCATCCGGGGCATGGCCACGTCCAGGACGGCGAGGTCGACGGGGGTCTCGCGGGCGCGGGCGACGGCCTCGGCCCCGTCTCCGGCCTCGGCGACGACCGTCAGGTCCGGTTCCCCGTCCAGGATGAGGCGCACGCCCCGGCGCACGAGGGTGTGGTCGTCGGCGAGCAGGACGCGGATCGGGGTGGACATCAGCGGGGTCCTTCGGTCACGGGTACACGCGTCGTCAGCGGTATGCGCAGCCGTACGTCGGTGCCTGCGCCCGGGGCCGGTTCCAGGGTCAGGGCGGCCCCGATCAGCAGCGCGCGTTCGCGCATGCCCGTGATGCCGGAGCCTTCGGGGCCGCCGCCGAGGCCGGTGCCGTTGTCGCGCACGAGGAGTTCGACACCGCCGGGGACCGGCTGGAGGCGGAGTTCGGCGAGGTCGGCGGCGGCGTGCCGGGCGGTGTTGGTCAGGCCCTCCTGGGCGACGCGGTAGACGACGAGTTCGGATTCGGGGGTCAGGCCGGGGAGCTCGCCGGTGACGTGGTGACGCACGGTCAGCCCGTGGGTGGTGAACTCGGCGGCGAGCGAGCGCAGGGCGCTGGCCAGCCCGAGTTCCTCCAGCACGCCGGGGCGCAGGCGCCGGGCGATCCGGCGGATCTCGTCCAGGCCGGCCCGGGTAGCCTCCTGCGCCTGGCCCACTTCCTCGCGCAGGTCCTCGGGCGCCCGGTCGGCGACGCGCTTGAGCTGGAGGAGGACGGCGGTCAGGGTCTGCCCGACCTCGTCGTGGAGCTCCCGGGCGATCCGGTGCCGTTCGCTCTCCTGCGCGGACAGCGCCCGGGCGGCGCCCGCGGCCCGCTCGGCCTCCAGCCGGTCGAGCATCGTGTTGTACGTCGTGATCAGCCCGGCCGTCTCCGCCGGTCCCGCGACGACGGGCCGGGAACCCGGTCGCAGCAGATCCGCGGTGGCCATGGCCCGGTCGAGGCGCTGCAGGGGCACCAGGCCGAAGCGCAGCACGAGCGCGTTGCCGGCGAGCAGCAGCACCAGGCCGCCGAGCAGGACGAGGGCCTCGCCCGCGAGGACGGGGGTGGACACGGTGACCGGGCCGAGCAGCAACGCCGTGGCCACGACCAGGCCGACCGCGTTGAGGGAGAAGATCCGCCAGAACAACGACACGCTTCCGGATCCGCTCCTTCCCGCCTTCGCGCGGTGCACCGCCCCCTCCAGCCTCTCCGGCGGCCGGCCGTTGCGTATATCCGTCACAACACCCATGTCGTCACCGTACGGCTGGATGGGAGCATGCGGACTTGACCCGTCCGATGATCGGCACCGCTCATCAGGCCGACAAAGTACGACAAACGAGACGAACAAGGGGAAGTAACGTGTCAGCTCCGCGCCTGAGGGCGACGCCGCTACCGGGTATCGGGGTCCAGTACGACCTGGAGACCCGGGAACACCGCCATCTGTCGGTGGTGGCGCACCGCGACGGCACGCGCACGGTGAACGTCTACCGGTCCGACGACCCCGACTCGTGCGCGCACTCCCTGCGGCTCACCAGCTCGGAGGCGGGTTCGCTGATCGACGCCCTGAAGCCGTCCCACCACAGCCCGAGCCTGCTGTACACCACGGACCTGGGGCTGGTCGCCGAGCGGATCGAGGTGGCCGCGACCTCGCACTGGAACGGGCGGGTGCTGGGCGACATGCGGATGCGGACGGAGACGGGGGCGTCGGTGGTGGCGGTGCTGCGCCGAGCGGAGGCCATCCCGTCGCCCGTGCCGGACTTCCGGCTGGCCGGCGGTGACACGCTGATCGTCGTCGGGACCCGTGAGGGCGTCGACGCGGCCGCGACCATACTCGGGCGGGAGTGAGCCTTTGCACTCCGCGGTTCTGCTCATCGAGTTCGGTTCCATCATTCTCGGCCTCGGCCTGCTCGGCCGGTTCGCCGGCCGGTTCCGGCTCTCCCCCATACCCCTGTACCTCCTGGCCGGTCTCGCGTTCGGCGAGGGCGGTCTGCTGCCGCTGGGCGCGAGCGAGGAGTTCATCGCCACGGGCGCGGAGATCGGCGTCATCCTGCTGCTGCTGATGCTGGGCCTGGAGTACACGGCGAGCGATCTGGTCTCCAACCTCAAGACCCACTACCCGTCCGGGCTGGTCGACTGCGCCCTCAACGCGCTGCCCGGGGCGGCCGTGGCACTGCTGCTCGGCTGGGGCCCGGTGGCCGCCGTCGTGCTGGCCGGTGTCACCTGGATCTCGTCGTCCGGCGTGATCGCGAAGGTGCTGGGCGACCTGGGCCGGGTCGGCAACCGGGAGACGCCGGTGATCCTCAGCGTGCTGGTGCTGGAGGACCTGGCGATGGCGGTGTACCTGCCCATCGTCACGGCGCTGGTGGCGGGCGTCGGGCTGATGGCCGGGAGCGTGACCCTGGCGATCGCGCTGGGCGCGGCCGGGCTCGTGCTGTTCCTGGCGGTGCGCTACGGCAGGGTCATCTCGCGGTTCGTCTCCAGCGACGACCCGGAGAAGCTGCTGCTGGTGGTGCTGGGCCTGACCATCCTGGTCGCGGGGGTCGCACAGCAGCTCCAGGTGTCGGCCGCGGTGGGGGCCTTCCTGGTGGGCATCGCCCTCTCGGGGGAGGTCGCCGAGGGTGCGCACACCCTGCTGAGCCCCTTGCGTGACCTGTTCGCGGCGGTCTTCTTCGTCTTCTTCGGGCTGCACACCGACCCGTCGAGCATCCCGCCCGTCCTGCTGCCGGCCCTCGGACTGGCCCTCCTCACCGCGCTGACGAAGATCGCCACCGGGTACTGGGCGGCCCGGCGCGCCGGGATCTCCGTCAAGGGGCGCTGGAGGGCGGGCGGCGCGCTGGTGGCGCGCGGCGAGTTCTCGATCGTCATCGCCGGCCTGGCGGTGTCCGCGGGCATCGAACCGTCCCTCGGCCCCCTGGCCACGGCCTACGTGCTGATCCTGGTGGTCCTGGGCCCGCTCACCGCGCGCTACACCGAGCCGGTGGCGACCTGGTGGGCACGGCGCCGCGAGCCCCGCCACCCGCAGCCCGCGCCCCGGGCGGCAGAGGCCGAGGCACCGGTCGCCGACTGAGGAGGGAATGGGCCGGGCGGCCCGAATCCGCGCGTGACCGGCCCAGGGCGTGACCCGCCGGTCAGGCACCCCCGCCCGGCACCCACCCCTGCTTGCGCAGTACTCCCGGCACGTCCGGTGCCTCGTAGTGCTGGCCCTTGAGGACCTTGCCGTCCTCCCGGCGGGATACCGAGCCGTCGGGGCCGATCTTCGTCATGTTGGAGCGGTGGATCTCGGCGAGCACCGCATCCAGATCGATGCCGTGCACGAGGGCGGTGCCGTACGCGACGTAGACCACGTCGGCCAGCTCGTGGGCGAGCCGGTCGAGCGGGCCGTGCACCGACACCTCGGCGACCTCCGCGGCCTCCTCGGCGAGGAGTTCACCGCGGTGCGCCGCGAGTTCCGGCGAGACCTCCGTCGGCGTACTGCGGGCGTCCAGGCCGAAGGCGCGGTGGAATTCACGGACCAGATCGGCGGGCGAAGAGCTCATGGGGGCGACTGTAGCGGCGGCCACCGACACTCCCCCGTGGACGCCTTGTGACCCCTGCCCTGGTCACCGGGGCACCCCGGCTGGCAGGATCGCCCGCATGTCCAGGACGTTCCCCCGTATCGGCAGGAGCCGGGCCCTGCAGGGCGGCGCCGCCTCCCTCGTGGTCCTCGGCCTGCTGCTGTGGTGGCTGCGCCCCTGGGCCGAGGAGCCGCCGGCCGGAACGATCACGTTCAGCACGGGCACCCGTGCGGGGGTCTACCACGAGTACGGGGAACTCCTGCGCAACGAGATCGACAAGGACATGCCCGACTTGAAGGTGCGGCTGCTGACCAGTGCCGGCTCGCAGGAGAACGTCGCCGACGTGGCGACCGGCAAGGCCGACTTCGCGATCGCGGCGGCCGACGCGGTCGCCACGTACAAGCTCGACAACGCGCCGGGCGCCGACCGGCTGCGCGGCCTCGCGCGCCTGTACGACGACTACGTCCAGCTCGTCGTACCGCCCGACTCGGACATCCGCTCCGTCGCCGACCTGCGGGGCAAGCGCGTGGCCATAGGGCTGCCCGACTCCGGCGTGCGGCTGATAGCCAACGGTGTGCTCAGGGCGGCCGGCATCGACCCGGAGAAGGACATCAAGCCGTCCTCGGACGGCATCGACACCGGGCCCAAGCGCCTGGGGCACGGCCTCGACGCGTTCTTCTGGTCGGGCGGGCTGCCCACGGACGGGCTCAGCCGGCCGGCCAAGAAGTCGGCATCGGCCTTCCGGTTCGTGCCGATCGACGCCTCGCTCGTGGCCGAGCTGCACGACCAGGGCGGTGCCACGCGCTACTACCGCGCCACCAAGATGCCGGAGTCGGCCTACCCGACCATCCAGCGCGGCAAGCCGGTACCGACCCTCGCGGTGTCCAACCTGCTGGTCACCCGCAGCGACATGGACCCCCGGCTCACCGAGTGGCTGACCCGTACGGTGCTGGACAGCCGGGACCTCATCGGGGCGACCGTCCACTCCGCCCAGCTGGTCGACGTCCGCACGGCGATCTACACCGACCCGCTGCAACTGCACGTCGGCGCCCAGCGCTACTACCAGTCGGTCAAGCCGTAGCGCCGGGCCTATGGCGGTCACCTGCCGTCAAGCCGTCGGCGCCGACCTCGGCACCGCCACCGTCACCTTCAGCCCGTGCGGCTCGTGACGGTCGAACGCGATCGAACCGCCGCCCGCCGCGAGCAGCGCCCGCGAGATGGACAGGCCGAGGCCCGAGCCCTTCACGTTCTGATGCCGGCCACTGCGCCAGAAGCGGTCGCCGACGCGGGCCAGCTCCTCGTCGGTGAGGCCCGGGCCGTGGTCGGTGACGACGACGGTGGAGAGGTCGCCCCTGGAGGCGACGGTCACCTCGACGACCTGGTCCTCCGGCGTGAACTTCACCGCGTTGTCGATGACCGCGTCCAGCGCGCTGGAGAGGGCGACGGGGTCGGCCCACGCGGTCGTCGGCGGGCAGTCGCCCACCAGGCGCACGCCCTTGGCCTCGGCGGTCGGGGCCCAGGCCGCGAGGCGTTCGGCGGCCAGCTCGCCGATGTCCGTGATCCGCAGATCGGCCTCGGTGTGCTCGGCCAGCGCCAGGTCGAGCAGGTCGTCCAGAACCTGCGCGAGACGCTTGCCCTCGGCCTGGACCGAGGCGATCTCCTTGTTGCCCTCGGGCAGTTCGAAGGAGAGCAGCTCGATGCGCAGCAGCAGCGCCGCGAGGGGGTTGCGCAACTGGTGGGAGGCGTCGGCGACGAAGGCCCGCTGCTGCTCCAGCACGTCCTCGACGTTGTCGGCCATCTCGTTGAACGACCGGGCCAGGCGCCTGAGTTCCGGCGGCCCGCCGGCGGCGGCGACCCGCGACTTGAGCCGCCCGGTGGCGATGTCGTGGGTGGTGGCGTCCAGGACCCGTACGGGCTTGAGCACCCAGCCGGTCAGCCGCAGGGCGGCACCGACGGCCAGCAGCATCGCGGCGAACTCGCCCGCACCGATGACCAGCCAGCCGTGCAGCGTGCGCGAGCGCAACTGCCCGGTCGGCGAGTCGGTGACGACGACCGCGACGACATCGCCGTCCCGGATGACCGGCGAGGCGACCACGAGATTGCGGCGCTGCCAGGGCCACACCTGCTGCGGGTCGTGGCTGCGGCGGCTGAGCAGCGCCTCGTCGAACGCGTCCCGTACCTCGCCCTCCTTCGGCAGCGACCACCTGGCCGGGGCGTGGGCCATGGCACTGCCGCTGCGGTAGAAGACCCCGGACCGGATGCCGTAGACCTCGTAGTAGCTGGTCAGCTCGCTGCTCAGGGTGGCGAGGCGCTCGTTCTCGAAGGCGTCGGCGGTGCCGTCGGGCGAGTCGGTGACGAACTGGGCGAGGGCGGCGAAGCGAGCCGTGTCGTCGATCCGGTCGACGACGACCTTCTGCTGCTGCGCCCCGGCGAGGCTCACCGCGAGCGGGACACCGAGCGCGAGCAGTACGGCCGCCATCAGGACGATGAGCAGCGGGAGCAGACGAGTGCGCACCCGGCCCCGCTACCCGGCAGGCGCGACGAGCCGGTAGCCGACTCCGCGAACGGTCTCGATGAGGGCCGGCATGCGCAGCTTGGCGCGCAGCGACGCGACGTGCACCTCCAGGGTGCGTCCGGTCCCCTCCCAGCTGGTCCGCCACACCTCGCTGATGATCTGCTCCCGGCGGAAGACCACTCCGGGCCGCTGCGCGAGCAGGGCCAGCAGATCGAACTCCTTGCGGGTCAACTGGATCACGGACCCGTCCACACTGACCCGGCGCGTGGGCAGTTCGATGTGCACCGGCCCGAGCCGCAGCTCGGTCTCGATGCCGCTGGAGGTGTCCTCGTGCGCGGTGCGCCGGCTCACGGCGTGGATGCGGGCGAGCAGCTCCCCCGTGTCGTAGGGCTTCACCACGTAGTCGTCGGCGCCCAGATTGAGGCCGTGGATGCGGGAACGCACGTCGGAGCGGGCGGTGACCATGATCACCGGAGTGCTGGTGCGCTTGCGGATCTTGCCGCAGACCTCGTATCCGTCCTGGTCGGGCAGGCCGAGGTCGAGCAGGACGACGCCGAAGCAGTCGCCCTCGGGAACGAGTGCCTGGAGGGCCTCCTCACCGCTGCGCGCGTGCGTGACGTCGAACCCGTGCCGCGCCAGAACCGCCGACAGGGCGGCGGCGACGTGGTTGTCGTCCTCGACGAGCAGCAGTCTCATCCGGGCCCCCTTCGGTTCACTGGTCGTACGATCTGGTTGTGTACGAAAACGCGTGCACGCGCGCGCGTGCACCCTGTGCAGTCACGCTGATGGATGAGGACGGCGTCAAGAGGGTTCCGGTTGCGGACCGCTTCCGTTATCCGGCTGGTATGAGCGCCGCTCCCCAGTGCTACGACATGTGTCCGATTGCTATCGGATCGTGATGCTCAGATCTCCCTCAGATGTAATGACGCAGGTCGTAGAGGGTTACTACTGTCCTCCGAAACCGAGGAGGACGGAGCCTGAGAGCGATGACCGAAGTATCGGTGGCCAAGGAAGATGTGGCCGCGACCGGAGAACTGGTCGTCCTGAAGAGCGTCAACAAGCACTTCGGCGCGTTGCACGTACTCCAGGACATCGACCTGACGATCGCCCGCGGTGAAGTCGTCGTGGTCATCGGGCCCTCCGGGTCCGGCAAGTCCACCCTGTGCCGCACCATCAACCGCCTGGAGACGACCGACTCCGGCTCGATCACGATCGACGGCAAGCCGCTTCCCGCCGAGGGCAAGGAACTGGCCAGGCTGCGCGCCGACGTCGGGATGGTCTTCCAGTCCTTCAACCTCTTCGCGCACAAGACCGTGCTCGAGAACGTGATGCTCGGCCAGATCAAGGTCCGCAAGAAGGACAAGAAGGCCGCGGAGGAGCGGGCCCGTGCCCTGCTCGACCGGGTCGGCGTGGGCGCGCAGGCCGAGAAGTACCCGGCGCAGCTCTCCGGCGGCCAGCAGCAGCGCGTCGCGATCGCGCGAGCCCTGGCCATGGAGCCGAAGGTGATGCTCTTCGACGAGCCGACCTCCGCGCTCGACCCCGAGATGATCAACGAGGTGCTGGAGGTCATGCAGCAGCTCGCCCGCGACGGTATGACCATGATCGTGGTCACCCATGAGATGGGTTTCGCACGATCGGCTGCAAACCGCGTGGTGTTCATGGCGGATGGCCGAATCGTCGAGGAGGCTGCGCCCGACCAGTTCTTCAGCAATCCGCGCAGCGACCGTGCCAAGGACTTCCTGTCGAAGATCCTGCACCACTGACGGCGCGGGTCGCGTCCGACGCGCCCCAAGTCGCCCACCCCTTGAGGGCCTGCATCTCTTCACCAGCCAAAGGATGTTCATCATGAAGCTCCGCAAGGTCACCGCCGCCTCGGCCACCGTCTTCGCTCTCGCCCTGACCGCCACCGCCTGCGGCGGCGACAAGAACGAGGGCGGCGGCTCCGGTTCCGGCGACGGCAAGACGATCACGGTCGGCATCAAGTTCGACCAGCCCGGCCTCGGCCAGAAGACGCCGCAGGGCTACGCCGGCTTCGACGTCGACGTCGCCACGTACGTCGCGAAGAAGCTCGGTTACGACGCCGACCAGATCGAGTGGAAGGAAGCCAAGAGCGCCGACCGCGAGACCATGCTCCAGCGTGGTGACGTCGACTTCATCGCGGCGACCTACTCGATCACCCCCGAGCGTCAGGAGAAGGTCGACTTCGCCGGCCCCTACCTTCTGGCGCACCAGGACGTTCTGGTCCGCTCGGACGACAACAAGATCAAGTCGCCCAAGGACCTGAACAACGCCAAGCTGTGCTCGGTCACCGGCTCCACCTCTGCCCAGAACGTCAAGGACAAGCTGGCTCCCAAGGCGCAGCTGCAGCCGTACCCGACGTACTCCGCGTGCCTGCCCGGCCTGCAGAACGGTGCCGTCGACGCGCTGACCACGGACGACTCGATCCTCGCCGGTTACGCCGCCCAGTCGCAGTTCAAGGGCAAGTTCAAGCTCGGCGGCTTCAAGCTGACCAACGAGAACTACGGCATCGGCGTCAAGAAGGGCAGCGACCTCAAGGCCGACATCAACAAGGCCCTCGAGGACATGGTCGCCGACGGTGCCTGGCAGAAGGCCGTGGACAAGAACCTCGGCCCGGCCAACTACAAGAACGAGCCGGCGCCGAAGATCGGCGACATCAAGAGCTGAGGCAACGCCTGACAGGGTGCGCCGCCCACCGGAAGGGGCGGCGCACCGGCGTGGGCATCCCTACACGCGGAAGCACGGGAGATCGTGTTCGACTTTCTTGAGGATTACGACCTGCTGGGAGCCTTCTGGACGACAGTGCAGCTCGCTGTGCTCTCCGCCGTCGGCTCCCTGATCTGGGGCACCCTGCTGGCCGCCATGCGCGTCGGACCGGTGCCGCTGATGCGCGGTTTCGGGACCGCTTACGTGAACATCGTGCGGAACATCCCGTTGACCGTCATCATCCTGTTCACGTCGCTGGGCCTGAACCAGACGTTGGGAGTCTCCCTCGGCGCGAACGACGTCGAGACGATCAACTTCCGGCTCGCCGTCCTGGGCCTGATTCTCTACACCTCGTCCTTCGTGTGCGAGGCGCTGCGCTCCGGCATCAACACGGTGCCGGTCGGGCAGGCGGAGGCGGCCCGCGCGATCGGTCTGAGCTTCAACCAGGTGCTCGGTCTGGTCGTGCTGCCGCAAGCGTTCCGCTCGTCCGTCGTCCCGCTCGCGAACGTGCTGATCGCCCTCATCAAGAACACCACGGTGGCCGCCGCCATCGGTGTCGCCGAAGCGGCGGTACTGATGAAGGAGATGATCGAGAACGAGGCCCAGCTGCTGCTGATCTCGGCGATCATCGCGTTCGGTTTCGTGGTTCTGACGCTGCCTACCGGCCTGTTCCTCGGCTGGCTGGGCAAGAAGGTGGCGGTGAAGCGATGAGCTCCGTTCTCTACGACGCTCAGGGACCGCGCGCCAAGCGGCGCAACATCATCCTCACGGTGGTCTTCCTGGTCGCCCTCGCGGCCCTGCTCTGGTGGGTCTTCGGGACCCTCAAGGACAAGGGCCAGCTGGAATGGGCCCTGTGGGAACCGTTCTTCTCCGGCTCCGAGGCCTGGTCCACGTACATCTGGCCGGGTCTGCAGAACACGTTGAAGGCCGCCGTCCTCGCGGTGATCATCGCGATGCCGCTCGGCGCGGTCCTGGGCATCGCCCGCCTGTCTGACCACGTGTGGGTCCGGGTGCCGGCCGCGGTCGTGGTCGAGTTCTTCCGGTCCATCCCCGTGCTGGTCCTGATGATCTTCGGTCTCGCGCTGTTCGCCGAATACACCAACGTCACCTCCGACGACCGTCCGCTCTATGCGGTCGTCACCGGCCTGGTGCTCTACAACGCCTCCGTGCTCGCGGAGATCGTCCGGGCGGGCATCCTGTCCCTGCCCAAGGGACAGTCCGAAGCGGCGATGGCGATCGGCCTGCGCAAGGGCCAGCTGATGCGCCTGATCCTGCTGCCTCAGGCCGTCACCGCGATGCTCCCGGCCATCGTGAGCCAGCTCGTCGTGATCGTGAAGGACACCGCACTCGGCGGCGCCGTCCTCACCTACTCCGAACTGCTCTCCTCGGCGAACACCATGAGCGGCTACTACGGCGCGAACATCATCGCCAGCTTCACCGTCGTGGCCGTCATCTTCATCGCGCTCAACTTCGCCCTCACCTCGTTCGCAAGCTGGCTGGAGCGCCGACTGCGGCGGGCCAAGAAGTCGACGGGCGCGGTCGTCGGTGCGAATGACGCGGAGATCGCCGGCACGGCCGGCACCGGCGCCGGAGGCACCGTCTGACACGCGTTCACCTCGCGTGACACACTCAGGGGCAGTGGCATGATCGCCACTGCCCCTGGTCACTTGACGCAAGCACCGGCAATGGGTTGCATACGTTCTGTGATCGTGCACCCTGCTCCACCTTCGTGTTCACCTACGTCTCTCAGGACACCACCGCGGGCAGGGGGCGCCACGCCGTGGACCCGGTGATCATCGTCGGAGCGGGGCCCGTCGGGCTCACGCTCGCCCTGGCTCTGGCGCGTCAGGAGGTGCCCTGCGTCGTCCTCGACGAAGGGCCGGGCAAGGACGAACCCCGCGCTGCGCGCACCGTCGTCCTGCGCGAGGACACCGCCGCCCTGATGGAACGGCTGACCGGCGTGCCCCTCGCCCGGGCCGGTGCGCACTGGGCCGGATGGCGGTCGATGCGGCGCAAGCAGGTGATGCGCGAGATCGTCTTCGACGGCAGCGAGCCCGCTCCCCTGCACATCGCCCAGCACGTCCTCACCAACGCGCTGCGCGCGGCCCTCTCGGGCGAACGGCTCGTCAAAGTCGCGGTGGAGAGCCGCCTCGACGGCCTCGAACAGGAGCCCTCGGGCGTCACGGCCCACACCCGCGGCCCCAAGGCCACGTGGTGGCGTGGCAGTTACCTGGTCGGCTGTGACGGCCCCCGCTCGACCGTCCGCAAGCTCCAGGACATCCGCTTCCCGGGCCGTACGGCGGTGGAACGTCACGCCGTCGCCGCGCTCCGCACGGAACTGCCCTGGTACGACGAGGCGTTGCTGCACCGTCAGCCGCCCTGGCGCATGTCCGGTCCCTCCGCCGGCGAGGTCACCGCCCGCCCTCTTCCGGACGGCGTGTGGCGCCTGGACTGGCTCCTGCCGCCCGGCAAGGACCTGGTCACCCCCGAACTGCTGCTCACCCGCATCCGGGAGACCCTGGCCGGCTGGGCGGGCGGCACGACGCCGCCGTACGAGTTGCTGGACACCGGTGTGCACACCGTCCACCACCGGCTGGCCCGCCGCTGGCGCGCCGACCGGGTGTTCCTCGCCGGGGACGCCGCCCATCTGCTCGGCGCGCTCGGTACGCACGGGCTGGACGAGGGGCTGCGGGACGCCGACAACCTCGCCTGGAAACTGGCCCTGGCCTGGCACCACGGGCCGCACGAGGCCCTCCTCGACAGCTACCAGACGGAACGGCGGGCGGTCGTCGCCGCCCGGCTCCGCGCCGCCGACCAGGCACTGCCCTTGCTGCGCGGCGGCGGAGGCCTGCGCGCGGTCGTCCCCGGCTCGTCCCGCGGCCACGACGCCCTGCTCACGGAGGGTCACCTGGGGCAGGGCCAGCTCGGCGCGCCGGGGGCGTACGCCGACTCGCCGCTCGCGCCCCAGCGCCTCGAAGGCGAGGTGCCGGTCGACACCCCCCTCGGAGCACCGGTCACCGACGTACGGGTCACCGCGGAGGACGGCACCTTCGTGCGGCTCCGGGACCGGCTCGGCCGGGGGGCGCTGCTCGTGGTGCTCATCGCGCCGGGCACGGGCGTCTGGGAGCGCAAGCACTGGGTCGGCGCCGGCATCATGCCGCAGCTCGCGGCGGCGGTCACGGCACTGCCGCATCCGGCGGAGCTGCTCGTCGCCGAGAGCTATCCGGGCGCCGCCGCGCATACGGTGCTTCTGGTGCGCCCCGACGGGCACCTCGTCACCGCGCTGGGCGGGGTACGCCCGGCCGACCTGTACGCGGCGGCGGAGGCCGCGGTGGGCGGACCGGTGAAAGCGCAGGCAGAGGCCGGTGCTTCGGCCGGCTCACGCTGACGCCGACCCCGCGACGACGTGCTCACTGTCACGGTGCGTCCGCATGGTGACAGTGAGTTGACCCGCCCGGACGGTCATGGTGTACTCCGGTGCGTGACCGACACCTGTGTGCGCCTGTGGCGGAGGGTCCATATGGACCTCCTCCGCTATGCGGGCTGCGTGTGTCGCCCGTCCTGCTGACTTCGCATTCCCCTTTCTCCTTGTGCGCGCGCCGCGCTCTGTCCGTCGGCTGCCGCGCCTTGCTCGCGAACTCTCATCAGGACCTTCAGGACGGCACCCGTGTCTGTATCCCCTTCCGCGTCCCCCTCTGTCTCCTCCGGTGCGGCTCCCACCCAGGCCGACCTCTACGACTTCGTCCGGCGCACGGCCGCCGACGCCGAGCTGATCGACTCCCTGCCGCTCGACCCGGAGGGCCGCACCTGGGTGCGGCTGGACGGGCCCGGCGGCAGCGAGGCCTGGCTGATCGGCTGGCCGCCGGGCACGGGCACCGGCTGGCACGACCATGCCGACTCGGTCGGCGCCTTCCTGACCGCCTCGGGTGAGCTCAAGGAGAACTCGCTCGCCGCGCGGCTGCCCACCGACGGCTGGAAGACCCTCGAACTCACCGAGGACGTGGACCGGGAGCGGCGGCTGCGGGCCGGCCAGGGCCGCGCCTTCGGCCGGCACCACGTCCACGAGGTGCTCAACGAGTCCACGGACCGGCACGCGATCTCCGTCCACGCCTACTACCCGCCCCTGCCGCAGATCCGCCGCTACAGCCGCAGCGGCCCTATCCTGCGGCTCGAGCAGGTCGAGCGCCCGGAGGACTGGCAGTGAGCACCGCACCCGGCTCGGCGAGCCGCGACCCCCAACCGCCTGTCGGCATCGACGAGTTGCTGGAGCGTGTCCGGGCGGGCTACGAGCGGATCGAACCGCGGGAGGCGTACGAGGCGGCCCGGGCCGGCGACGCACTGCTGGTCGACATCCGCTACGCCGCCCTGCGCGAACGGGACGGCCTCATCCCGGGCGCCGTGGTCGTCGAGCGCAACGAACTGGAATGGCGCCTCGACCCCCAGGGCAGCCACCGCCTCCCGGAGGCGACGAGTCACGCCCTGCGCATCGTCGTGCTCTGCAACGAGGGCTACGCATCCAGCCTGGCTGTCCAGTCCTTGCACCAACTGGGCCTGCACAGGGCCACGGACCTGATCGGGGGCTTCCAGGCTTGGCGGGAGGCGGGGTTTCCGGTGGTGTGAGGCGGAGTGAGCTTGTCAGCCGCTTGCTGCGCCGGGTGGGCCTGTGGCACCGGAAGGCAGCCTCCGGTTCGAGGGCTGAACCTTCTACGGGAGGTAGCGGCGGAAACCCTCCGCGAGGGCTGAGAAACCGCACGCCTTGTAGAAGGTGTGGACGTACTCGTCATCCGCCGCGAGCAGCTGGATCTTGTAGCAGCCCGCTGACTCACCCAGCCGAACCACAGCCTCCATCAGTCGTCGGCCGACACCACGCCGCTGGAAGGCGCCGGCCACCACGACGTTCTCCACGAACAGGATGGCCCTGCCCCCGCGCGTGAGGTTCGGCATGACGATGCAATCCGCCGTTCCGGCCAGAGCGTCGTCTGCATCAGCCACCAGTATCGTGCGTCCCTGCTGCCTCGATATGGCCGCCCAGATGACATCCGCGGTCGCCTGAGGCAAGGGCGCGTCGTCCGGATTCAGTTCGCCGTACAGAGCCAGCAACGCTGACACGTCCGCCTCAGCCGCCGCCCGCACACTGATCTTCATGCGCTGAGCCTAGGTCGGCGACAGCCGCCCTCAGATCTCGTCCCCGTCAGGACACCACCCTCAGAACCCCTCCTCCTCAAGGAACTCCGTGTCCTCGCCCTCTTCCTCCAGCGCCTGGCGGACGACCCGCAGGGCCATGCCCTCGGGGTAGCCCTTGCGGGCGAGCATGCCCGCGAGGCGGCGGAGGCGTTTGTCGCGGTCGAGTCCGCGGGTGGAGCGGAGCTTGCGCGCGACGAGCTCACGCGCGGTTGCCTCTTCCTGCTCCGAGTCGAGCTGGGAGACGGCCTCGTCGATCAGCGTGGAGTCGACGCCCTTGGTCCGCAGCTCCCGGGCGAGCGCACGCCGGGCCAGTCCTCTGCCGTGGTGGCGGGATTCCACCCAGGCGTCCGCGAAGGCGCTGTCGTTGATCAGGCCGGCCTCTTCGAACCGCGACAGCACCTCCTCCGCGGCGTCGTCGGGGATCTGCCGTTTGCGCAGGGCGTCGGCGAGTTGCTTGCGGGTGCGCGGGGTCCCGGTGAGCAGACGCAGGCAGATCGCCCGAGCCCGCTCGACCGGGTCCCCTGGAGGTGCCTCCTGCTCGGCCCTCGACGAGGAGAGGGCACCTCCGTCCTCGGCATCGGCCGCCGCCTCCCCGAACCCGGAGCCACGCCGGCGACGGCCACGACCACCCCTCGGCCCGCCGTCACGCGAGCCGCCTCCGGGTGAGCCGCCCCCGCGCGGCCCGGTGTCGTCGCCGTACTGCCGGTCGCCCTCGGGGGGCGTCTGCCCGGGGCCGCCTTCCCCGTCCGGGGCTGAGCTCGTGTCGCCTCCGGTGCCCCTCCCCCGGGGGACACCGGAGGCGGCGTACTCGTACTCCGCCCATTCGGTTCGCCGTGTCACGGGTCAGCTCTTGGCTGCGGCGGCCTTGGACTTGGCGGTCTTGGCCGGTGCGGGAGCCGGGACAGCCGGCGTCGCGTCGGCCGGTGCGGAGACCGCGGCGTCCGTGCCCGGCTCGGCGGCCGGTTCCTCGGGACGCACGCCGACGCCCAGCTTCTCCTTGATCTTCTTCTCGATCTCGTTGGCCAGGTCGGGGTTGTCCTTCAGGAAGTTGCGCGCGTTCTCCTTGCCCTGGCCCAGCTGGTCGCCCTCGTACGTGTACCAGGCGCCGGCCTTGCGGACGAAGCCGTGCTCCACGCCCATGTCGATCAGGCCGCCCTCACGGCTGATGCCCTGGCCGTAGAGGATGTCGAACTCGGCCTGCTTGAAGGGCGGCGCGACCTTGTTCTTGACGACCTTGCAGCGGGTGCGGTTACCGACCGCCTCCGTGCCGTCCTTCAGGGTCTCGATGCGGCGGATGTCGATGCGCACCGAGGCGTAGAACTTCAGCGCCCGGCCACCGGTCGTGGTCTCCGGGGAGCCGAACATCACGCCGATCTTCTCGCGGAGCTGGTTGATGAAGATCGCGGTGGTCTTGGACTGGTTGAGCGCGCTGGTGATCTTTCGCAGGGCCTGGCTCATCAGGCGGGCCTGCAGACCGACGTGGCTGTCGCCCATCTCGCCCTCGATCTCCGCGCGCGGGACGAGCGCGGCGACGGAGTCGATGACGATGAGGTCGAGGGCACCGGAGCGGACCAGCATGTCCACGATCTCCAGGGCCTGCTCGCCGTTGTCCGGCTGGGAGAGGATGAGGTTGTCGATGTCGACGCCGAGCTTCTTCGCGTACTCGGGGTCGAGGGCGTGCTCCGCGTCGACGAAGGCGACCTGCCCGCCGGCCTTCTGCGCGTTCGCCACCGCGTGCAGGGTCAGCGTGGTCTTGCCGGAGGATTCCGGTCCGTAGATCTCCACGACGCGCCCGCGGGGCAGACCGCCCACGCCGAGGGCCACGTCCAGGGCGGTGGAGCCGGTCGAGATCACCTCGATGGGCTCGTTGGTCCGGTCGCCCATGCGCATGACCGCGCCCTTGCCGAATTGCCGTTCAATCTGTGCGAGAGCGGCTTCCAGGGCCTTCTCGCGGTCGGTTCCTGCCATGGGTTCCACCCGATTTGCTTGAGTCGATCGCTTCACGTCAAAGACGCTAACGCCTGCCACTGACAATGCGCCCCGACGCACGTCCGGCCTGTGGATAACTCGGGCACATCTCTACTCAAAGTACGTCGAAACGCCCCTCGTTGAGCCTCGCCGGCGCCTCCATGAGAATGGATGTTCGATTTTCGTGTCAAGCGCACCACGCCGCACCCCGCCCGGGTTCCGTGCCGAGGCGTGCGCGTGTGGCGGTGCGCGCCGACACCGGGAGCACACGCGCCGGAGTACCGTGCGTCCTGCACAGCAGGCGCGCGTGCTCACAGGGGGAGAGACGGATGTGCCGGATCACCGCGGCGGGCAAGGAAGCCGCCGTCACACGGTTCCTTCAGGAGTTCCCAGAAGGGCAGAGGTCCGGCCGGGATCACCCCGCGCTGCGCGGCTGCGACGACATCACCTGGGCGGACTTCCCCGGGTGCCCCGCCGGGGTCCCGCCCCTCCTGCGAGGTCTGCTGGACCCGGCCGCGGCTCGCGAGGCCGAGCGGGTGCTCTGCAATGTCCTGATGGACGGTGTCTTCACACTGGGCCCGGCCATGCCGGCGGCGCTGCCGTTCCTGCTGCGGCTCGCCGCCGATCCGGCGGTGCCGGTGCGGACCGAACTGGTCGAGGTCCTGTTCGTCGTCGCGGAGCTCTCGCATCCCGTCGACGGCGCCGGCCAGCAGGCGGTCCGATTCCTGGGCAGCGACCACGACCACCCGGAACGCGCACGATGCAGGGCCGTGTTCGCCGAGCATGCCGAACTGGTGCGCGAGCTGCTGGACGACCGGACACTGCCGGACGGGTTCATCCCACCCGACGAGCGAGAGAGCCTCTTGAAGGCCGCGACGCCGTAGGAACCCGCCGGGCCCGGGCCCCTCAGGAGGAGCTCTTCCCGGAGCCCTCGCCTCTGGGCCGCTCCGCGCCCGGCCGCCGTGCCCACAGCCCTCGCGCGCGCGTGAGCAGGGCCGGTCCCTCTCCCCCGCGGCGGTGCCCGTGCACCCGGGGGTCGTCCGTGACGTCGTAGCGCTTCACATACGCCCCCAGGAAGGCCTGGAGCGTGGCGATGGCGGGGATGGCGATCAGCGCGCCGACGGCGCCGAGCAGGGCGGTGCCGGCGATGACCGAGCCGAAGGCCACGGCGGGGTGGATGTCGACGGTCTTGGAGGTCAGCTTGGGCTGCAGCACGTAGTTCTCGAACTGCTGGTAGATGACGACGAAGACCAGGACCCACAGCGCGTACCAGGGATCCACGGTGAACGCGATCAGCATGGGCAGGGCGCCCGCGAGATAGGTGCCGATGGTGGGGATGAACTGCGAAACCAGGCCCACCCACACCGCGAGCACGGGCGCGTAGGGCACGTCCAGGGCCTGCAGCAGGACGAAGTGCGCCACGCCGGAGATCAGCGCCATCAGGCCGCGGGAGTAGATGTAGCCACCGGTCTTGTTCACGGCGATCTCCCACGCGCGCAGCACCTCGGCCTGGCGGGCGGGGGGCAGGACCGAGCAGATGGCGCGGCGCAGTCGCGGACCGTCCGCGGCGAAGTAGAACGAGAACAGGGCGATCGTCAGCAGTTGGAAGAGGCCCCCGATCACCTGGGCGGACACGTCCAGGACGCCGGTGGCGCTGTTCTGGACGTAGTTGCGCAGCCAGTCGGAGCGGAGCAGGCCCTCCTGGATGTCGACGCGCTTCAGATCGGTCTTGAAGTGCGTGTTGATCCAGTTGATGACGGAGTCGAGGTAGCCGGGGAAGCCCTCGATCAGCTTGATGATCTGGTCCGCGAGGACGGAACCGAGCAGGGTGACGAAGCCTGCCGACACGATCATCACGCCGATGAAGACGATGAACGTGGCCAGCCCCCTGCGCATGCCGCGTGAGGCCATCCAGCTCACCGCGGGCTCTATGGCGAGTGCCAGGAAGAACGCGATGACGATGTTGATCAGCAGGCCGGTGAGCTGGTGGAAGGCCCAGCTGCCCAGCTGGAACGCGGCGACGAGGGCGAGCGCGAGCACCATGGCGCGCGGCAGCCAGCGCGGCATGCGGCCGATCGCGCCGGCCCCGCCGACGGGGGGCCGGGCGGGCGGCGTCGTACCGGAAGCTGGGGGCTGCTGGGCTGCCTGCCCGGACTCGTCAGTGGGTGCCACGGTCCAAGTCTCGCCCACGCCACCGACAACCGTCTGCCCGCCTGCGATCTTCGTGACCGGCCGCGATCTCCGAAGCCGGTCCGCCTCTGTCCGGAGGGCTCCAGGGCCGGGCGTCCGGTCGGAGATCTCCGCTGCGCATCGGCAGGGGTCAGCGCCTCTCCCGGGGCACGTCCATCACCGTGCAGACCACCTGCCAGACCTCCTTGGCGTCCCAGCCGGCCTCCAGCGCCCCGTGCACCGTGCGTCCGCCCAGCTCCGACATCACGTGGTCGCGCGCGAAGGTTTCGGCGTAGCCAGGACCGAAGTGCTCCGCCATCCGCTGCCAGAAGACCGTCAACCGCATGACTCCAGTATCCCGCCCCTGGGGGTGGGCCTGAGCCGGGACCGCCTGCCGGCGCCTCTTCGCGCCCTACCGTCTGACCCATGGCCGAAACCGGAGCTTCCACACTCCCCCCGACGCCCCCGCGGCTCAGCCCCGTCACGCGCGCGGAGCGCTTCGTCTGGCTCACCGCGCGCGTGCTCGATCAGCACCGCTTCGCCCACGATTTCCGGGGTGGCTCCGCCGACCAGGTGGAGACCGCCCTCGACGCCTACCGCAATGAGGACGGCGGGTACGGCCACGCGCTCGAACCCGATCTGCGCGGCCCGGTCAGCCAGCCGCTGCACACCGCGCACGCCCTGCGCGTCCTGGACGCGGTCGGGCGCTGCGCCGGCCAGCGGGTGGAGCGCATCTGCCGCTACCTGACGGCGGTCTCCACGGCGGACGGGGCCCTCCCGGCGATCCACCCCAGCCAGCACGGCTACCCCACGGCTCCCTTCGTGACGGTGCTGGACGACCCGCCCAGCGACCTCCTGGCGACCGGGCCGGTGGTGGGGCTGCTGCACCGCAACGAGGTGTGGCACGCCTGGCTGTTCCGGGCCACGGACTTCTGCTGGCAGGCGGTCGAGTCGCTGGACAAGTCGCACCCGTACGAGATCGAGGCCGCCGTGGCCTTCCTGGACGCCGCCCCGGACCGCCCGCGCGCGCAGGCGGCAGCCGACCGTCTCGGCCGCCTGGTCCGCCAACACCGCCTCGTGGCCCTGGATCCCGGCCGTCTGGACGCGTATCCGGTCTCCCCCGGCTACGCGCCGGGCGAGCACCACTTCCCGTACGACTACGCGCGGACACCGCGCTCACTCGCGCGCGCGTGGTTCACGGACGACGAGATGACCCGCTCCCTGGACCACCTCGCGGCCCAGCAGCAGGAGGACGGCGGCTGGCCCGTCCGGTGGCGCCACTGGGCCCCGGCGCCCGCCATGGAGGCCCGCCCGGTGGTGACGATCGACGCCCTGCGCGTGCTCCGGGCGTACGGCCGCACCATCGACTGATCATCCCGCGCTCATCCCGCCCCCATGGCCCGCGCTCCCGCGGTCACCAGCACGGCCGCGGCGACGACGAGCAGGAACGGGGCCCTGAGCAGCAGCGCCACGGCCGCGGCCGCCAGGCCGGCGGCCCGTGCGTCCAGCACCAGTGTCTGCCCGTCGGCGAAGGTCTGCTGGGCGGTGAGGGCCGCCAGCAGCGCGACGGGCAGCAGCGCGGCGAGACGCTTGACGAGGGGCCGCTCCAGGGCCCCGGCGGGCACCAGGAGTCCCGCCAGCTTGACGGCGTAGCACCCGAGGACGGTCACCCCGATCGCGATCCAGACGTTCACCGCGCGTCCACCTGCCCCTTGCGCTGTCCCTTGCGGCAGCCTTCCGCCCACAGCACGACCGGCGCCGCCAGCGCGGCCAGCAGCACCGGCACTCCGGCCGGCAGCACGGGCAGCAGCCCGAGCCCCAGCAGCACCGCGAGCCCGGCGACCGCCTGCTCGGTGCGGCTCTTGAGCATCGGTGCGAGCAGGGCGAGGAAGACCGCGGGTCCGGCGGCGTCCAGTCCCCACGCATCGGTGTCCCCGATGGCCTCGGCGCCCAGGGCCCCGAGCAGCGTGGTGAGGTTCCACAGGATGTAGAGGCTCAGCCCGGTCACGACGAACCCGAGCCGTGCGGCGCGCCGGGTGGGCTGGGCCAGAGCGACGGCGGCCGTCTCGTCGATCACCCACTGGGCGGCGAACGGCCGCACCGCGCGCGGGAGGGCGAGCAGCTGCGACAGACGCAGACCGTAGAAGGCGTTCCGCACGCCCAGGAAGAAGGCCCCGGCGGCGGCGGTGAACGGGCTGCCTCCCGCCGCGAGGGCCCCTACGAGGGCGAACTGGGACGCCCCGGTGAACACCAGGAGGCTGAGCGCGCACGTCTGGAGCAGCGTGAGGCCGCTGCCTGCCGATGTCACTCCGAAGGCGAACCCGGAGAGCCCCACGGCCACCCCGACACCCAGGGCGTCGCGTACGACCGCCCGGTCCGCCTTCCCGCCTACGTCCATGTCTTCGAGAACAGTCCGATCTGCCACGCCCCGCACGTTACGGGCTCGGCTATCGCGGGTCTTGTACGTTCTTGCGCTCCCGCTGGTACGCCCCCGGAGGCACGCCGACGATCCGGCTGAAGTGCCGGTTGAGATGCGGCTGGTCGGTGAATCCGACGGTCACGGCGACCTCGGAGGGTGCCGTCCCCGTGTCGAGCAGCCGCCGCGCCCGTCGTACCCGCGCGTCCGTGAGCCAGGCGTGCGGCGGCATCCCGTAGACGTCCCGGAAGGCCCGCAGCAGGGCGAACGGGCTGGTACCGAGGCCGGCCGCCAGCTGTTGCAGTGTCGGCGGCCGGGCCATCCGCTCCTCCAGCACGGCACGCGCGCGTGCCGCGACGCGGGCCCCCGCCGTCCGCACCTCCCGCCGCGGCATGGGCCCGCCGTTCAGCCGCAGCAACCTGGTGACGGCGACCCGCAGCAGTGTGTCCGCGGCCAGCGCGTTGCCCTCGTCGGCGGCCCGCAGCACCCGGTGCACCAGACCGGCGGCGTACGGATCGTCCACCACCGGGCTGACGAAGCCCGGCGTCCCCCGCAGCGCCGTCATCTCGGCGGCGATCTCCGCCACCACCTCGACCGGTGGGTACACGGCCCCGTACCGCCACCCTTCGGGCACCCCGGCCCGCCCGGTGTGCGGCGTATCGGGGTTCACCAGTGCGAGAGCGCCGGCGCCCGCGTACTGATCGCCGCCGCCGTGGTGGAACACCTCCACCCCGTCGGCGATGGCGGCGATCACGAAGTTCTCGTGTGTGTGCCGCACGAACGTCTTGCGCACATACCGGGCCCGCAGCAGATCGACCCCGGGCAGCTCGTCGTACTGCCAATGCCGTGCGCGCTCGTTCATACGACCATTGTCCGCGGCGGTGGACGACCGGCGCGGCCCCGGCCCGCCTCCCGCGGCGGCAGGGCGGGCCCCGAGGCGGCGAGGCCCCGATGTCAGTGCCGAGGTGCACGATGGACGCATGCCCAGCAATGCGCACCGAGCCCTGGACGGCTTCTCCCCCGCGACCCGCGCCTGGTTCACGGGTGCCTTCTCCGCGCCCACCTCCGCCCAGGCCGGTGCGTGGCAGGCCATCCGCGAGGGCTCGGACGTGCTGGTCGTCGCCCCCACCGGCTCCGGCAAGACCCTGGCGGCCTTCCTGGCCGCCCTGGACCAGCTGGCCTCGGCTCCTCCCCCCGCCGACCCCAAGAAGCGCTGCCGCGTCCTGTACGTCTCCCCCCTGAAGGCCCTGGCGGTGGACGTCGAGCGCAACCTGCGCAGCCCGCTGACCGGTATCCGCCAGGAGTCCGTGCGCCTCGGCCTGCCCGAGCCCGAGGTCAAGGTGGGCATCCGCTCGGGCGACACCCCTGCGGCCGAGCGCCGCGCTCTGTCGACCCGCCCGCCGGACATCCTGATCACGACCCCGGAGTCGCTGTTCCTGATGCTCACGTCGGCCACGCGCGACGCGCTGGCGGGTGTGGAGACGGTGATCCTCGACGAGGTGCACGCGGTCGCCGGCACCAAGCGCGGTGCCCATCTCGCGCTCTCCCTGGAGCGTCTGGACGACCTCCTCCCCAAGCCCGCCCGCCGTATCGGCCTCTCCGCCACGGTCCGGCCGGTGGACGAGGTGGCCCGCTTCCTCTCGCCGCGCCGCAAGGTGGAGGTCGTCCAGCCGGAATCGGGCAAGGAGTTCGACCTGTCGGTGGTCGTCCCGGTCGAGGACCTGGGCGAGCTGGGGGGCTCCCCGGTGGCGGACGGCCAGGAGGGCGCCGAGCGCCCGTCGATCTGGCCGCATGTGGAGGAGCGGATCGCCGACCTCGTCCAGTCCCACCGCTCCACGATCGTCTTCGCGAACTCCCGCCGTCTCGCGGAGCGCCTCTGCAACCGCCTGAACGAGATCGCGTACGAACGGGCCACGGGCGAGACGCTGGACGAGCACCACTCCCCCGCCGAGCTCATGGGCGGTTCGGGAGCGGCCCAGGGCGCCCCGCAGGTCATCGCGCGTGCCCATCACGGCTCGGTGTCCAAGGAGCAGCGTGCCCTGGTCGAGGAGGACCTCAAGGCGGGCCGGCTCCCGGCGGTCGTGGCCACGTCCAGTCTCGAACTGGGCATCGACATGGGCGCGGTGGACCTGGTCGTGCAGGTGGAGTCGCCGCCGTCCGTCGCCTCCGGCCTGCAGCGCGTCGGCCGGGCGGGACACCAGGTGGGCGCGGTCTCCACCGGTGTGGTCTTCCCGAAGTACCGCGGCGACCTGGTGCAGGCGGCGGTGGTCACCGAGCGCATGCGCACCGGTTCCATCGAATCCCTCAAGGTGCCCGCCAACCCCTTGGACGTGCTGGCCCAGCAGGTGGTCGCCATGACGGCCCTGGACACGTGGCAGTTCGACGACCTCCTCGCGGCCGTCCGCCGGGCCGCCCCGTTCGCCTCACTGCCCGAGTCGGCCTTCACCGCCGTCCTCGACATGCTGGCGGGCCGCTACCCGTCCGACGCGTTCGCGGAGCTGCGTCCGCGCGTGGTGTGGGACCGGGTCACCGGTGAGATCACCGGCCGTCCCGGCGCACAGCGGCTCGCCGTCACCTCCGGGGGCACGATCCCCGACCGCGGCCTCTTCGGTGTCTTCCTCGCGGGGGCGGACCCGAAGAAGGGCGGCGGCCGGGTCGGCGAGCTCGACGAGGAGATGGTCTACGAGTCCCGCGTCGGCGACGTCTTCACGCTCGGCACCAGTTCCTGGCGCATCGAGGACATCACCCGCGACCGCGTCCTGGTCTCCCCGGCCCCGGGCGTGCCGGGCCGGCTGCCCTTCTGGAAGGGCGACCAGCTGGGCCGCCCGCTGGAACTGGGCCGGGCGGTGGGCGCGTTCCTGCGCGAGGTCGGCTCGCTGTCCAAGGACGACGCCCGCCTGCGCCTCCTCGCCGCCGGCCTGGACGCGTGGGCGGCGGACAACGTGCTGTCGTACCTGGACGAGCAGCGCGAGGCCTGCGGCCACATCCCGGACGACCGGACGATCGTCGTGGAGCGCTTCCGCGACGAGCTCGGCGACTGGCGGGTGGTCGTGCACTCCCCCTTCGGTGCCCAGGTGCACGCCCCCTGGGCGCTCGCGCTCGGCGCGAAGCTCTCCGAGCGGTACGGCATGGACGCGCAGGTCATGCACGCCGACGACGGCATCGTGCTGCGCCTGCCGGACGCCGACGTGATGGGTCTGGACCTGCTGGACCAGGAGCCCGTGAAGATGGGCCGGGAGTATGACGCCGAGCAGGCACCCGTGGGCGCCGCCGACGTCGTCTTCGACAAGGGCGAGGTCGACCAGGTCGTCACCGATCAGGTGGGCAGCTCGGCCCTGTTCGCCTCCCGTTTCCGCGAGTGCGCCGCCCGCGCGCTGCTGCTGCCGCGCCGCAATCCGGGCAAGCGCACCCCGCTGTGGCAGCAGCGGCAGCGCGCCTCCCAGCTGTTGCAGGTGGCCAGCGAGTTCGGCTCGTTCCCGATCGTTCTGGAGGCGGTCCGGGAGTGCCTCCAGGACGTCTTCGACGTGCCGGGGCTCGTGGAGCTGATGGGTGACCTGGAGTCCCGCAAGGTGCGCCTGGTCGAGGTCACCACCGCCGAGCCGTCCCCCTTCGCGCGCTCCCTCCTCTTCGGCTACGTCGCCCAGTTCCTGTACGAGGGGGACTCCCCGCTGGCCGAGCGCCGCGCCGCCGCCCTGTCGCTGGACTCGCGGCTGCTGGCCGAGCTGCTGGGACAGGCGGAGCTGCGCGAGCTGCTCGACGCCGAGGTGCTGGCCGAGCTGGAGCAGGAGCTCCAGTGGCGCACCGAGGACCGGCGCGTCAAGGACGCCGAGGGTGTCGCGGACCTCCTCCGTCTCCTCGGCCCGCTCACGGACGCGGAACTGGCCGAGCGGGGCGCCGACCCGCAGTGGGCCAAGGAGCTGGCCGGCACCCGCCGGGCCATTCGGGTCCGGATCGCGGGCAGGGACCACTGGGCGGCGATCGAGGACGCGGGCCGCCTGCGCGACGCGCTGGGCACCGCCCTGCCGGTCGGCGTCCCGGAAGCCTTCACAGAGCCCGTCAAGGACCCGCTCGGCGACCTCCTCGCCCGCTACGCCCGCACCCACGGCCCGTTCACCTCGACCACGGCTGCCGCCCGTTTCGGCCTGGGCGCGGCCGTCACCGAGGGCGCCCTCCAGCGACTGGCCGCAGCGGGCCGCGTCGTCCAGGGCGAGTTCCACCCGGCCGGCATCGGTCAGGAGTGGTGCGACGCTGCCGTGCTGCGCCGGCTGCGCCGCCGCTCCCTGGCCGCGCTGCGGCACGAACTGGAGCCGGTGCCGCCCGCCGCGCTCGCCCAGTTCCTTCCGCAGTGGCAGCACATCGGCAAGGGCCACTCCCTGCGCGGCATCGACGGGCTGGTCCGCGCCATCGAGCAGGTGCAGGGCGCGTCGGTACCCGCCTCCGCGTTGGAGAAGCTGGTCCTGCCGTCCCGGGTCGTGAACTACACCCCGGCGATGCTGGACGAGCTGACCGCCGCCGGGGAGGTCGTCTGGGCCGGGGCGGGCTCCCTCCCCGGCAAGGACGGCTGGGTCTCCCTCTACCTGGCCGACGCGGCCCCCCTGCTGCTGCCGCCCCCGCACCCCTTGGAGCTGACCGCCCTGCACCAGTCGGTCCTGGACACCCTCTCCGGCGGCTACGGCCTGTTCTTCCGCCAGATCGCCGACCAGGTCCGCGCCACCACCCACCCCGAGGCCACCGACCCGCAACTGGCCGACGCCCTGTGGGACCTGGCCTGGTCCGGCCGTCTGACCAACGACACGCTCACCCCCATGCGCTCCCTGCTCGGCTCGGGCCGCACCGCCGGCTCCACGGCCCACCGCGCCAAGCGCAGCGTCCCGCGCGGCCGCTACGGCTCCCTGACGGCGGCGGCCCGCACCGCCTCCCGCTCCGGCCCGCCGACGGTCGCCGGCCGCTGGTCCCTGCTGCCGGCCCACGAGCCTGACCCCACCGTGCGGGCCCACGCCCTCGCCCGCACGCTCCTCGACCGGCACGGCGTGGTCACCCGGGGCGCCGTCTCGGCGGAGGGCGTCGAGGGCGGCTTCTCGGCGACGTACCGCGTCCTGTCCGTCTTCGAGGAGAGCGGCCAGGCCCGTCGCGGCTACGTGGTGGAGGGCCTGGGTGCGGCGCAGTTCGCGATGGACGGTGCGGTGGACCGTCTGCGCGCGGTGTCCAACGCCCGCGATCGCGGTGAGGCCCTGCCCGGCCCGCCCCCCGGTTCCGGACCCGACCCGTTCCCCGCTCATGACTTCGCCGGTCCGGACGACTCCGCCCCCTCCCACGACCACACCACCGCCCCCGGCCCCGACGGCTTCCCCGACCTTGGCTCGCCCTACGAGGTTCCCGAGCCGTCGCCGGGCGAGTGGGTCTCGCCCCGCGACTACGCCCGGCAGGACGCCCCGCCCTGGCAGAACGGCGGGCGGGCAGCGTACGACCAGGGGTTCCCGGGCCGCCGGGGCCGCCCCGACGACGCCTGGCGGGCCGTCGTCCTCGCCGCCGCCGACCCGGCGAACGCGTACGGCGCCGCCCTGGCATGGCCCGAGCCTCCGACCGGCGCCGGGCACAAGCCGGGCCGCAAGGCGGGCTCCCTGGTGGTGCTCGTCGACGGCGAACTGACGCTCTACATGGAGCGCGGCGGCAAGACCCTGCTGGCCTGGGCGACCGATCCGGAAGGCGACCCCGCCGACGACCCCCGCCTGCGCAGCGCCGCGGAGGCCCTCGCCGCCGCTGCCCGCGCGGGTTCGCTCGGCACGGTCACCGTGGAGCGCGTCAACGGCGTCCAGGCCCTGACCTCCCCCATCGGCACCCTCCTGGAAGGAGCTGGTTTCATCGCGACGCCCCGAGGACTGCGTCTGCGTGCCTGACGGTCATCCGCCCACAGCCGCTCCGGCCGGGCACGCGTCCGCCGTGCCACTCTTGACCCATGCCCGAAGGTGACACGGTCTGGCAGGCCGCGAGGCGGTTGCACGACGCCCTCGCGGGCAAGGTGCTGACCCGCAGCGACCTCAGGGTGCCCCGCTTCGCCACGGCCGACCTCACCGGCCGCACGGTCCGGGACGTCACGCCGCGCGGCAAGCACCTCCTCACCCGCATCGAAGGCGGCCTGACGCTCCACTCCCACCTGCGGATGGACGGCTCCTGGAAGGTGTACGGGAACGGCCAGCGCTGGACCGGCGGCCCGGGCCATCAGATCCGCGCGATCCTCGGCACCACCGACCGCACGGCCGTGGGCTACCGCCTCCCCGTCCTGGAACTCCTGCGCACCACCGACGAACACCGCGTGGTCGGCCATCTGGGCCCCGACCTCCTGGGCCCCGACTGGGATCCCGACCGGGCCCTCGCCAACGTCCTCCAGGATCCCGCCCGCGAGCTCGGCGAGGCCCTGCTCGACCAGCGCAACCTCGCCGGTATCGGCAATGTCTACAAGAGCGAGCTCTGCTTCCTGCTGGGCGTCACCCCCTGGCTCCCCGCAGGCGCCCTGCCCTCCGACCGCGCCGCCGAGCTGCCGGGGCTCGCCAAGAAGCTGCTGGAGGCCAACCGCGACCGCCCGATCCGCAGCACGACGGGCCGCCGCGGCCAGGACCTCTTCGTCTACGGCCGGGCACCCCGTCCCTGCCTGCGGTGCCGCACCTCGATTCGCGTCGCCGAGCAGGGCGACGGCTCCCGCGAGCGCCCCACCTACTGGTGCCCCACCTGTCAGCCGGGCCCCGCCCCGGCCGCTTCTCCCGGTCGGCGGCGCAGCCGCACCAATTGACGACCCGTCAGAAACGCTCGTACGGTCCCCGTATGCCCGTCACGGCGTACGACCTCACCGGCCGCACCGCGTTCGTCACCGGCGCGGCGAGCGGCATCGGCCGCGCCTCGGCGCTCCTGCTGGCCGAGGCGGGCGCGACCGTGCACTGCGCGGACCGTGACACCGAGGGTCTGCGCGAGACGGCGACCCTGATCGAGGACAGAGGCGGCACAGCCCGTACCCACAGCCTCGACGTCACCGACCGGACCCTGCTGCGGCAGGCCCTCACCTCGTGCGAACGCCTGGACGCCTTGGCCGCGATCGCCGGGATCATGCATCGGAGTCCCGTGCTGGAAACCCGCGACGAGGACCTCGACCGGGTGCTGAACGTCAATTTCAAGGGGGTGCTGTACGCCTGCCAGGAGGCGGTCCGTCTGATGATCGCCCACGGCACCCGGGGCAGCATCGTCACCATGGCATCGGGCGCCGTCGACACGGGCGGCCCCGGGCTGCTCTGCTACGGGGCGGCCAAGGCGGCGGTGGTCCAGCTGACGAAGACCCTGGCGACGGAGGTCGGCCGGCACGGCATCCGCGTCAACGCGGTCGCCCCGGGGTGGACCCGTACGCCCATGACCGACCGCCACGACAGTGAGTCCCAGACGCACACGGAGTCCGCCATGGCCCGCATGTCCCCCCTGCGCCGGGTCGGCGAGCCCGAGGACATCGCCCACGCGGTCCTCCACCTGGTCTCCGACGCTTCAGCCTTCACGACGGGCCAGATCCTCCGCCCGAACGGGGGTGTGGCGATGCCGTGGTGACGCGGGCCCGGCCCGTCTGCACCCCATAGCGCCCCCTTGGCCGCCTTGCGGCCCGCCACCCCGGCTTCCCCCCGGAACCCCGCCCGCACAGCCGCAGCACCCCCCTGGCCACCTGCCGGCCCGCCGACCCCGGCTCCCCCCGGGCCCCGCCCGCACAGCCGCAGCACCCCGTACAGCGACCACATCACCGGCATCCACAAGACCCCACGCCCCCTGGAACCCCGCCCCGCAGCACCGGCGCACGCCAGCCGTCGCCCCCAGCCCCTCACCCCCGACGCTCCACCATCCCTCGACTCCCCGCTCCGAGGACCCTCCGCCAGCGCCCTGCCCCCACCACCCCCCGCGCCCTCCCCTTGGGCACGCAATGCACGGGCAGGACGCTCAGCCCCCATCCCCCGGCCGCGACCGCCGCCTCCAGCACCCCCGCCTCAGGCGCGGCCAGCAGCCGCAGCACGGCCCACCACCACAGCGCCCCGAGTCCGAGCACGGCCCCGCGGGCCCCCCAGTGCCGGCTCCCCCAGCGCGCTATGCCCGCCACGGCCGCGACCCCCGGCTCGACGCTATGGAGCCGCCCGGGCCCGCGGACAGGGCGCACGACGGGCACACGGGCGCACCGCGCATCCCGCTCGGGCCGCGCACCCGCACACCGCTCACGTCGCGCACCCCTGCGCGCCGAGCGATGGCATCTCGCACGCCCGGCCCGTCACTCGCTCCCGCGCTCTCCGTCACCCGTTCTCGGCCTGGAACATCCAGTGATGCTTCTCCAGGTCCGCCGTGATCCCGATGAAGATGTCCTGGCTCACGGGATCCGGCTCACCGGTCGTGTCGACCCGCTCCCGCATCCGCGCGATCACCGCACCCAGCGCCTCGACGAGCGCGCTCACGGCAGTCGTGTCGTCGACCCACCCTTCGGGGGTCACCCCGATCCCGCTGCCGACGGCAACCGTCGCGGCCCGCCCGTCCGGCGAGATCCCGAGGGCCGCGGCACGCTCGGCCACGGTGTCGGAGTACTTCCGCGCGGTGTCGACGACCTCGTCGAGCTGGAGATGGACGGAACGGAAGCGCGGCCCCACCACGTTCCAGTGGATCTGCTTCGCCACGAGGGCGAGGTCCACCAGATCGACGAGGGCACCTTGCAGCGCCTCGGACACGGTCTTCAGGTTCGCGTCCGACAACGGGCTCTTCACGACGTACATCCGCACCTCCGAGGACTGCCCCCGCACCTCAACGATGACCGCCGCACGCCCCACCGGCAAACGCACACACACCGGACACGGCCCACAGAGGCGGCAGGACGGCGGCGGTCGGCCCCGAACAAGCGAAAACCCCGGGCGGCACCCCTCCGGATCTTCC
The DNA here is from genome assembly GCF_042955215.1 of Streptomyces sp. NPDC012466. NCBI lineage: Bacteria > Bacillati > Actinomycetota > Actinomycetes > Kitasatosporales > Streptomycetaceae > Streptomyces > Streptomyces sp. NPDC012466. The sequence goes on from NZ_JBIBEQ010000001.1 coordinate 1,697,031, forward strand.
GGAGAGGCCCGGCCGGGGCCTTGGTCATGCCGTGTGAGCGCAGAGCCTCACGCGGCGACGACGTCCACCGCTTCGGCAGGCGCCTTGATGGTCACCCGTTCCGGTGGCACACCGGTCACCGAGACGGAACCCAGCATCGGGCGAACCGGCGTGGGAACAGGCTCGCTGGGGGTGGCCGCAGCAGACTGGGCCAGCTCGGCGAGGGCGAGCTCGTCGCTCACTTCCCGCATGAGCTCGGACATCCGTACGTCCAACGCGTCGCAGATGGCGGAGAGCAGCTCGGAGGAAGCCTCCTTCTGCCCCCGCTCCACCTCGGAGAGATAGCCGAGTGAGACTCGGGCGGACGAGGAGACTTCGCGCAGAGTACGGCCCTGGCGCTGGCGCTGCCGACGCAGCACGTCACCCAGCAGGCGACGGAGCAGAATCATCGGTGGCTCCCTCCTCGGACCGCGTAGCCGCATCCATTACGCCCCACCGTACCGCCTTGCGCCGCGGCCGTGCGGGGAGCGATGTCGTGTTCACTCAGGGCTGCAAACATCAAAACCCCCCGTTCCGTTCCGTATCCTGTGCCCGCTCATTCCCAGTCTGTTCGCCCGCAAGCTCCTTCAGGAGCAGTGCGAGTACGCTCCGTACACTCTCTCTACGAATTTCCGCGCGGTCGCCGTTCAACCGCAGAGCCTCCACTTTTCCGCCGCCGGCAGAACCGGAATCGGCTCCGCCCGGTCCGTCCACCGCGACGAAGACCGTGCCGACGGCCTGTCCGTCCTGCGGCTCAGGACCCGCGACGCCGGTGGTCGCGATGCCCCAGTCGGTGCCGAGCGCCTTGCGTACGCCCGCTGCCATCTGGGCCGCGACCTGCGGATCCACCGCCCCACGTGTCGCCAGCAGGGTGGCGTCGACACCGAGCAGGTCATGCTTCAGTTCGGTGGCGTAGGCGGTCACGGAGCCCCGGAAGACCTTGGACGCCCCGGGGACGGATGTGAGGTCCGCCGCAACGAGGCCACCGGTCAGCGACTCCGCCACGGCGAGCGTCTCGCCCTTCACCGTGAGTAGTCGCACCACGTCGGTGGCCGTGGAACTCACGCTTCCTTCTCCTCCAACGCGGCCTTGCGCTCGGCGATTCCCTGCCGGCGCAGCACAATGGCCTGTTTCACATAGTCGAGGCCGGTCACCACGGTCAGCACGACCGCCGCGGCCATCACCCACCACCTCAGGGTGGCCAGCCATCCCGTCAGCGCCAGCACGTACATGCCCACGGCCACGCCCTGGATGAGGGTCTTCAGCTTGCCGCCGCGGCTGGCGGGGATGACGCCGTACCGGATGACCAGGAACCGCAGCAGGGTGATGCCGAGTTCCCGGCCGAGGATGATGCCGGTCACCCACCAGGGCAGATCGCCGAGCGCGGACAGACAGATCAGCGCCGCCCCCATGATCGCCTTGTCGGCGATGGGGTCGGCGATCTTCCCGAAGTCCGTGACCAGGTTGTAGGTGCGCGCCAGGTGACCGTCGAACAGGTCGGTGATCATGGCGACGGCGAAGGCCGCCCAGGCGAGGGACCGCCACGCCGGGTCGTAACCGCCGTCGGTGAGCATCAGCGCGACGAAGGCCGGGACGAGGACCAGCCGGAGCATGGTCAGGAGGTTGGCGATGTTCCAGACGCTGGCCTGGTTGACGGCCGCTGCGGCGATCTTCCCGCCCCGGGGGGTCTTCCCTTCCCCCTGGGCGTCGACGTCGGCGTCCTCACCGTGGACCGCCCCATCGGCACCCGGCGCCGCCGCGGCAGCCCCGCCATGACCCACGTCGGACGAGGCACCGGGCCCCGTACCGGGCGTCCCGTCATCGGCCGAGCGCGTGGCCGCATGCCCGGCCACCGCCCCCGGGGCCACGGGGGCCACGGACGCCGCGGAGGCCGGAGCGCCCGCTGCCCTCCTCGCGCCTGAGGCGCCTCCCGCCGCGGATGCCGGGACACCGGTCATCTGCCCGCCTCCTCACTCCACGCTGGCGACGTGAGCGAGCCCTGCAGCGGCTCGGCCACCAGGTCGACACCTTCCGTACCGACCACCTTCGCCTCGACCATACGGCCGGTGCTCAGCCCCGCGCCGCTCGTGAGCAGCACCTGGCCGTCCGTCTCGGGCGCCTGGTGCTCCGCACGGCCGTACACGCCGTCCTCCTCGTCGACGGACTCGACGAGGACCTGGACCGTCTGGCCGACGCGCTCCTCGGCGCGCTGCGAGACGAGTTCCTCGGCCAGCCGCGAGATGTGGGCCAGCCGCTCGGCGACGACGTCCTCGTCGAGCTTGTTCTCGTAGGTCGCCGCCTCGGTGCCCTCCTCGTCGGAGTAGCCGAAGACTCCGATGGCGTCCAGCCGGGCGCCGTTCAGGAAACGCTCCAGCTCGGCGAGGTCGCCCTCGCTCTCGCCGGGGAAGCCGACGATGAAGTTGGAGCGCACACCGGCCTCGGGGGCCTTGCTGCGGATGGTGTCGAGCAGCTCGAGGAACCGGTCGGTGTCACCGAAGCGGCGCATCGCGCGCAGCACGCCGGGCGCGGAGTGCTGGAAGGAGAGATCGAAGTAGGGCGCGACCTTCGGGGTCGAGGTCAGCACGTCGATGAGGCCGGGCCGCATCTCGGCCGGCTGGAGGTAGCTGACGCGGATGCGCTCGATGCCGTCGACCTCGGCGAGCTCGGGCAGCAGTGACTCCAGCAGGCGGATGTCGCCCAGGTCCTTGCCGTAGGAGGTGTTGTTCTCGGAGACCAGCATGATCTCCTTCACGCCCTGCTCGGCCAGCCAGCGGGTCTCGTTCAGCACGTCGCTCGGGCGGCGGGAGATGAAGGATCCGCGGAAGGACGGGATGGCGCAGAAGGAGCAGCGCCGGTCGCAACCGGAGGCGAGCTTCACGGAGGCGACCGGGGAGCCGTCCAGACGGCGGCGCAGGGGTGCGCGCGGGCCGGAGGCGGGGGCGAGGCCTTCCGGAAGGTCGGCCGGGGCGTGCCCGGGCAGCGCGACCGCGGCGGCCGACTCCTGTCGCTCCGCCGGGCTGATCGGCAGCAGCTTGCGCCGGTCGCGCGGGGTGTGCGAGGCGTGGATGCCGCCGTTGAGGATGGTCTGGAGGCGGTCCGAGATGTCCGAGTAGTCGTCGAAGCCGAGCACGCCGTCGGCCTCGGGGAGGGCCTCGGCGAGTTCCTTGCCGTACCGCTCGGCCATGCAGCCCACCGCCACGACGGCCTGGGTTCTGCCGTGCCCCTTGAGGTCGTTGGCCTCCAGGAGGGCGTCGACGGAGTCCTTCTTGGCGGCCTCGACGAAGCCGCAGGTGTTCACGACGGCGACGTCCGCGTCCTCGGCGTCCTCCACGAGCTGCCAGCCGTCCGCCTCCAAACGGCCTGCGAGCTCCTCCGAGTCCACCTCGTTACGGGCGCAGCCAAGGGTGACGAGTGCGACGGTACGGCGTTCAGGCATGGGCTCAAGACTACTTCGTCCCGCTGACACCCCATGTCGACGGGGTTGGCCGTTTCCCGGCCAACCCCGTATCAACTGGACCTTTCGGGCCGGTCACCCGGCCTCGGGGTCGCCCTTTGTGTAGGTCAGGCGCTCGACGGACCCCGGCTGGAAGTTCTCCTCGATCTTCTTGCCGTTCACGAAGAGGTCGATCGCGCCGGCGTCTCCGAGGACGAGGTGGACCTTCGAGCTGTCCTGGAAGGTCTTGGAGTCGCCCTGCTTGAGGACGCCGTCGAAGATCATCCGGCCGTTGTGGTCCTTGGCGGCGATCCAGCTGCGCCCGTCGGCGGCGGCCACCTGGACCGTCACCTTGTCCTGCGGCGCGGCCGCGATGGCGCTGTCGGACGGCTTGGGGTCGGCGGGCTTCTTGGTCTTGGTGGTCGGGGAGGCGGAGTCGCCGGGCGTGGATCCCTCGGCCACGTTCGACTCGTTGCCGCTGTCGTCGCCGCCCTGGAACATCGTGAACCCGACGAAACCGATGACGGCGACGATCGCGGCGACCATGGCCGCGGTCCAGTTGGGGCCCCGCCGCTCCGGACGGATGCGTTCCGCCTCGAAGAGGGGAGCGGCCGGAGTCGGTGCCGGACGCCCGCCGTGCTCGTCGCCGTACTGGGCGAGCAGCGGTTCGGGATCGAGGTGGACGGCCTTGGCCAGGGTCCTGATGTGCCCACGGGCGTAGACGTCCCCACCGCAGGGGGTGAAGTCGTCCGCCTCGATCGCGTGCACGATGTTCATGCGGACCCGGGTGGCGCTACTGACGTCGTCGACGGTCAGCCCGGCGGCGATACGAGCCTGCTGCAGGACACGACCGATGGAGGGGCGGGCTTCCTCGCGGTCTGCTTCGACGCGCTCGTCTTCGAACGGACGCTCGTCTTCAGGGGAGTTGCCGATGGACACGGGGGCGCCTTTCGAGCGTGTGGCCGCCTGTGCTGGAAGTTCAGTCTAGGGGGGGTACAAAAGGGTGGGGCAACCGGGCGGTGGCACTTTGTACGCCATCGGAATGGCCCGACATTCCGATGGTGGGCTCGCTGCTTGTCGCTTCCCTCAACTTGACGTACGCCGATGGGAAACGGTTGCTCAATGATCCCTTACGGGTGAGTCACGATCAGGACACCCAATTGCCGTAACGCCCCGCGAGGCGACCACCGTGTCCCGTTTCCCTACCCTTCAGACTCCCCCCGGATCAGGGCGAGCACGCCATCCAGCTCGTCAGGCTTCACAAGAACGTCACGAGCCTTCGAACCCTCGCTCGGTCCGACGATGTTCCGGGACTCCATCAGGTCCATCAGCCGGCCGGCCTTGGCGAAGCCGACGCGCAGCTTGCGCTGGAGCATGGACGTCGAGCCGAACTGCGTGGAGACGACCAGTTCGGCCGCCTGGCACAGCAGGTCGAGGTCGTCGCCGATGTCCTCGTCGATCTCCTTCTTCTGCTTGGTGCCCACGACGACGTCGTCCCGGAAGACGGGCGTCATCTGGTCCTTGCAGTGCCGCACGACGCCCGCGATCTCCTCCTCGGTGACGAAGGCGCCCTGCATACGGGTGGGCTTGTTGGCCCCCATGGGCAGGAACAGACCGTCGCCCTTGCCGATGAGCTTCTCGGCGCCCGGCTGGTCGAGGATGACCCGCGAGTCGGCCAGCGAGGAGGTGGCGAACGCCAGCCGCGAGGGCACGTTCGCCTTGATGAGGCCCGTGACGACGTCCACCGACGGGCGCTGCGTGGCGAGCACCAGGTGGATGCCGGCCGCGCGGGCGAGCTGCGTGATGCGCACGATGGCGTCCTCGACGTCCCGCGGCGCGACCATCATCAGGTCGGCGAGCTCGTCGACGATGACCAGCAGGTACGGATAGGGCTGGAGCTCGCGCTCACTGCCCTCGGGCGGCTTGACCTTGCCCTCGCGCACGGCCTTGTTGAAGTCGTCGATGTGCCGGTAGCCGTAGGCCGCCAGGTCGTCGTAGCGCAGGTCCATCTCGCGCACGACCCACTGGAGGGCCTCTGCGGCCCGCTTGGGGTTGGTGATGATCGGCGTGATCAGGTGCGGGATGCCCTCGTACGCGGTCAGCTCGACCCGCTTGGGGTCGACCAGGATCATCCGGACGTCCTCGGGGGTCGCCCGCATCATGACCGAGGTGATCAGGCAGTTGATGCAGGACGACTTGCCGGAGCCGGTGGCGCCGGCGACCAGCATGTGCGGCATCTTCGCCAGCGAGTGCATGACGTAGCCGCCCTCGACGTCCTTGCCGAAGGCCACCAGCATCGGGTCGTCGTCCTCCGCGGACTCCGCCAGACGGAGTACGTCGCCGAGGTTGACCATCTCCCGGTCGGTGTTCGGGATCTCGATGCCGACCGCGGACTTGCCGGGGATCGGGCTGATGATCCGCACGTCCGGGGAGGCGACGGCGTAGGCGATGTTCTTCGCCAGCGCGGTGATCCGCTCGACCTTCACGGCGGGGCCGAGCTCGACCTCGTAGCGCGTGACCGTCGGCCCGCGGGTGAAGCCGGTGACCCTGGCGTCGACCTTGAACTCGGTGAAGACGGTGGTCAGCGCGGCCACTATGGCGTCGTTGGCGGCGCTGCGGGCCTTGCCCGGGCCGCCGCGCTCCAGCAGGTCGAGCGACGGCAGGGAGTAGGTGATGTCGCCGGACAGCTGGAGCTGCTCCGCGCGCGGGGGCAGCTCGCGGGGCTCGGCCGGCGGCGCCTTCGTCAGGTCGCGGACGCCGGCCTTCGGCTTCTGCGGTTCGGGCTCGGACTGCCGGGGCTTGTCCTGCTGCGGCTCGTCCTGCCGGGGGCGGGCGGCCGGGACGGGGGTCGGCGTGGTCGCCTCCTGGTCCCCCGCCCGTACGCCCTGGGTGAGGTCGGCGACGATCGGTGAGGGCGGCATGCCGTGCAGCACGGCGCCGTCGAGCGCGGCGGCGGCCGCAGCGGCGACGTCCACGGCGTCCCTGGGCCGGTCCATGTCGGGCTGCGGCACGGCGGAGCGCCGAGGGCGGCCCCGGCGCCGCGTGAGCGCCTCCTGCTCGGCACTGTCCGGGTCGTACACCGCGGGTGCCTGCCCCCGCCTGCCGCGCGGGCGCGCGGGCAGCGCCTCGCGCCACTGCTCCTCGTAGCGCTCGTCGTCCTCGACGAACACGAACGCGTCCTCGGCCGGGTCGCGGACGATCCCTAGACGCACCCCGAGCAGCCGCAGCCGCTGCGGAATGGCGTTGACCGGGGTGGCCGTGACGACCAGCAGCCCGAAGACCGTCAGCAGCACCAGCAACGGCACGGCGAGCACATCGCCCATGGCGTAGGACAGCGGCGTCGCCATGGCCCAGCCGATGAGGCCGCCGGCGTCCCTTATGGCCTGCATACCGGCGTCGCGCGCGGGTGAGCCGCACGCGATGTGGACCTGGCCGAGCACGCCGATGACGAGCGCGGACAGACCGATGACGATGCGTCCGTTGGCCTCGGGCTTCTCCGGGTGGCGGATGAACCGCACGGCGATGACGGCGAGGAGTATCGGCACGAGCAGGTCGAGGCGGCCGAAGGCACCGGTGACGAGGATCTCCACCAGGTCGCCCACGGGGCCCCTGAGGTCGGCCCAGGTGCCCGCGGCGACGATCAGCGCGATGCCGAGCAGCAGCAGGGCGACACCGTCCTTGCGGTGAGCCGGGTCGAGGTTCTTGGCGCCCTGCCCTATGCCGCGGAACACGGCGCCGACAGCGTGTGCCACACCGAGCCAGACAGCGCGCACCAGCCGGTAGATGCCCCCGGTGGGGCTGGGTGCCGGTCTGGGCGCGACCTTCTTGGCCGCGGCCTTCCTGGCGGGCGCCTTCTTAGCGGGAGCCTTCTTGGCAGCGGCCTTCTTCGCCGGAGCCTTCGCGGCCGCCTTCTTCGCGGGCGGCGGCTTCCTGGCTGCGGAGGGACGTGAGGCCATGGGTGTGAGGTTACCGGGGGAGACGACAGGGGACACGCGTGTCCACGGCTTCACCCGTTCGTGTCGCTCCGGGAGAGGCACGAAACTGACGCGCGGTCACAGGGGAACAATCCCGCCTGCGCACGCGTCAGTTCTGCGAGGACACCGAGGAAGCGCTTCCGGTGCCCGGCTCCAGCGCGTCCAGCGCCCGCCGCAACCCCGTGAGCTTGCGCTCCAGATGAGCCGCCGTGGCCACCGCGGCGGCGTCCGTCGACTCGTCGTTGAGCTGCTTGGTCAGCGCTTCGGCCTGCTCCTCGACGGCGGCCAGCCGCGCGGAGAGCTCCGCGAGCAGCCCGGCCGACTCCTTGGCCTCGCCGCCCGCCTCCTTGCCGTTGCCCTCCAACTGGAGTCGCAGCAGGGACGCCTGCTCCCGCAGCTGGCAGTTCTTCATGTACAGCTCGACGAAGACGGAGACCTTCGCGCGCAGCACCCACGGGTCGAACGGCTTGGAGATGTAGTCCACCGCACCCGCCGCGTAACCCCGGAAGGTGTGGTGCGGGCCGTGGTTGATCGCCGTGAGGAAGATGATCGGGATGTCCCGGGTCCGCTCACGGCGCTTGATGTGCGCCGCCGTCTCGAAGCCGTCCATGCCCGGCATCTGGACGTCCAGCAGGATGACCGCGAAGTCGTCCGTGAGCAGCGCTTTGAGCGCTTCCTCCCCGGACGATGCCCGCACCAGCGTCTGATCGAGCGCGGAGAGGATCGCCTCCAGCGCCAGCAGATTCTCCGGCCGGTCATCGACCAGGAGGATCTTGGCCTTCTGCACCATGGCCCGCCCTCCTCGCCCCGGCGTGGGGCCTCCCCTGTCCGCAGGACCTGTGGAAGCACCGGTGGGTGCCGCCCCAGGGGACGACTCCCTTGCGCCGCCCGTCCTTGTGCCGGTCATCGTAGCCGCACCCCGCCCGTCACCACACCCTGTCACCGTGATGTCACTGTGCACATAGCAGAAACGCCGCGTGAGACCAGAAGGTTCCCCGGATCTTGTACTTCTACACGACTATGCGCACACCGAGTCGGCAACTCCGCGTGAACACCGAACCTTCCCGTCATGGTCGCGCAACTGCCCAACGTTCCCCTCATTCCCCTCGCATCCACTGATCCATCACCGCCAGCAGATGATCGGGGTCGACCGGCTTCGTCACGTAGTCGGAAGCGCCCGACTCGATCGCCTTCTCCCGGTCGCCCTTCATCGCCTTCGCGGTCAGCGCGATGATCGGCAGCCCTGCGAACTGCGGCATCCTGCGGATCGCGGTGGTCGTCGCGTACCCGTCCATCTCCGGCATCATGATGTCCATCAGCACGACCGCCACGTCGTCGTGCTGCTCCAGGACCTCGATGCCCTCACGGCCGTTCTCCGCGTACAGCACGGACAGGCCGTGCTGCTCCAGGACACTGGTCAGGGCGAAGACGTTGCGGATGTCGTCGTCGACGATCAGGACCTTCTGGCCGCCGAACCGGATGCCGCGGTTCGGCTTCGATGCCGGGCGCTCCTGCTCGGGCGGCGTCCACTGATCCAGCTGCGCGGGGCGCGGCGGCAGCTCCGGCATCCTGCGACGCCGCCGGAACAAGGCGGCCGGCCCGTTCTGCGTCTCGCGGTACGAGGTCACCTCGGCCGGCGTCTCGACCTCCACGTCCGACAGCTCGGACGTCGACGCCACCAGGTCACCGGCCTCCAGGGCGGGCAACTGCTGCTGGTAGCCCTGCGGCGGCAGTTCGCTGGGGTGCAGCGGCAGGTACAGCGTGAACGTCGAGCCACGCCCGGGCTCGCTCTGCGCGTAGATCTCACCGCCGAGCAACTGGGCGATCTCCCGCGAGATCGACAACCCCAGGCCCGTACCTCCGTACTTGCGGCTGGTGGTGCCGTCGGCCTGCTTGAACGCCTCGAAGATCACCCGCATCTTGCTGGACGCGATCCCGATCCCGGTGTCGGTCACGGAGAACGCGATCAGCTCGGCGTCCGGATCGGTCAGTGACCCGGTCTCCAGCAGCTGCTCCCGGATCTTCTGCGGGACGTCGTCCCGCGCCGGCCTGATGACCAGCTCCACCGACCCGGAGTCGGTGAACTTCACCGCGTTCGACAGCAGGTTGCGCAGCACCTGCAGCAGCCGCTGCTCGTCGGTGTGCAACGTCGCGGGCAGCTCCGGCGAGACCCGCACCGACAGGTCCAGGCCCTTCTCCGCGGTCAGCGGCCGGAAGGTGGCCTCCACGTAGTCCACGAGCTGGACCAGCGCGATCCGCGTCGGGGAGACGTCCATCTTGCCCGCCTCGACCTTCGACAGGTCGAGGATGTCGTTGATGAGCTGGAGCAGGTCGGAACCGGCCCCGTGGATCGTCTCGGCGAACTCGACCTGCTTCGGGGAGAGGTTCCCCTCGGCGTTGTCGGCGAGCAGCTTGGCCAGGATCAGCAGCGAGTTCAGCGGCGTACGCAGCTCGTGCGACATGTTCGCCAGGAACTCGCTCTTGTAGCGCATCGACACCGCGAGTTGCTCGGCGCGCTCCTCCAGGACCTGCCGCGCCTCCTCGATCTCGGTGTTCTTCACCTCGATGTCGCGGTTCTGCTGGGCCAGCAGCTCGGCCTTCTCCTCCAGTTCGGCGTTGGACGCCTGGAGCGCCTTCTGCCGCTGCTCCAACTCGGCCGAGCGCTCGCGCAGTTGCTCGGTCAGCTCCTGCGACTGTGCCAGCAGCAGCTCGGTCTTGGTGTTGACGGAGATGGTGTTGACGCTCGTCGCGATCATCTCGGCGATCTGGTTGAGGAAGTCCTTCTGGATCTGCGTGAACGGCGTGAAGGACGCCAGCTCGATGACTCCGAGCACGCTGCCCTCGAACAGCACCGGCAGCACGATCACCTGTGCGGGCGGCGCCTCACCGAGCCCCGAGGAGATCTTCAGATAGCCGCTCGGCGCGTTCTCCACCAGGATCGTGCGCTTCTCCTCGGCGGCCGTCCCGACCAGCGCCTCACCCGGCTGGAACGACGTCGGCATGGAGCCCATCGAGTAGCCGTACGAACCGAGCATGCGCAGCTCGTACTGGTCCTCGTCCGCGGCGTTCATGTCCTCGCCGTCGACGAGCGGCATCGCCACGAAGAACGCGCCGTGCTGCGCGGACACCACCGGCGTCAGCTCGCTCATGATCAGCGAGGCCACGTCCTCCAGGTCCCGGCGGCCCTGCATCAGCGCCGAGATCCTCGCCAGGTTGCCCTTGAGCCAGTCCTGCTCCTTGTTGGCGATCGTGGTGTCGCGCAGGTTGGCGATCATCTTGTTGATGTAGTCCTGGAGCTCCTGGATCTCCCCGGACGCGTCCACGTCGATCTTCAGGTTCAGATCGCCGCGGGTCACCGCGGTCGCCACGCGTGCGATGGCACGCACCTGCCGGGTCAGGTTCCCGGCCATCTCGTTCACCGACTCGGTCAGGTCCCGCCAGGTGCCGTCGACGTCACGCACGCGTGCCTGGCCGCCGAGCTGCCCTTCCGTGCCCACCTCGCGGGCGACCCGGGTGACCTCCTCGGCGAAGGAGGACAGCTGGTCGACCATCGTGTTGATGGTCGTCTTCAGCTCCAGGATCTCGCCGCGCGCGTCGATGTCGATCTTCTTGGTCAGGTCACCCTTGGCGATGGCCGTGGTCACCATGGCGATGTTGCGCACCTGACCGGTCAGGTTCGACGCCATCTGGTTCACGGACTCGGTGAGGTCCTTCCACGTACCGGCCACACCGGGTACGTGCGCCTGGCCGCCCAGGATGCCGTCCGTGCCCACCTCACGGGCCACCTTGGTGACCTGCTCGGCGAACGAACTCAGCGTCTTCACCATCGTGTTGATGGTGTCGGCGAGCTGCGCGACCTCACCGCGCGCCTCGATGGTGACCTGCCGCGTCAGGTCACCGCTGGCGACCGCCGCCGAGACCTGGGAGATGTTCCGCACCTGAGTGGTGAGGTTCTTGGCCATCAGGTTGACGTTGTCGCTCAGGTCCTTCCAGATGCCCGTGACACCCGGCACGTGCGCCTGGCCGCCCAGGATGCCCTCGGTGCCCACCTCACGGGCCACCCGGGTCACCTGCTCGGCGAAGGAGGACAGCTGGTCCACCATCGTGTTGACGGTCGTGACCAGTTCGAGGATCTCGCCCTTGGCGTCGACGGTGATCTTCTTCGACAGATCACCCCGGGCCACCGCGGTCGTGACCTCGGCGATGTTGCGCACCTGGATGGTCAGGTTGTTCGCCATGCCGTTCACGGACTGGGTGAGGTCCTTCCAGGTGCCGGAGACACCCTGCACCTCGGCCTGACCGCCCAGGATGCCCTCGGTACCCACCTCACGGGCCACACGCGTGACCTCTTCGGCGAACGACGACAGCTGATCCACCATCGTGTTCAGGGTGTTCTTCAGCTCCAGGATCTCGCCGCGGGCGTCCACGGTGATCTTCTGCGACAGGTCACCCCGGGCCACCGCCGTGGCCACCTGCGCGATGTTGCGCACCTGGCCGGTGAGGTTGGACGCCATGCCGTTCACGGAGTCCGTCAGGTCACGCCACACACCGGCCACGCCGGGCACCTGCGCCTGACCGCCCAGCCGGCCGTCCGTGCCGACCTCACGCGCGACCCGGGTCACCTGGTCGGCGAAGGCCGAGAGCTGGTCGACCATCGTGTTGATGGTGTTCTTCAGCTCCAGGATCTCCCCGCGCGCGTCCACGTCGATCTTCTGCGACAGGTCACCCCGGGCCACCGCCGTCGTCACCTGCGCGATATTGCGCACCTGGGAAGTGAGGTTCCCGGCCATCGAGTTGACGGAGTCGGTGAGCTCCTTCCACGTGCCCGACACGCCGTCGACCCGTGCCTGACCGCCCAGACGGCCCTCCGTGCCCACGTCCCGAGCCATCCGCGTCACCTGGTCGGCGAAGCTCGACAGCTGGTCCACCATCGTGTTCACGGTGTTCTTCAGCTTGAGCATCTCGCCGGAGACGTCCACGGTGACCTTCTGCGAGAGGTCGCCGTTGGCCACCGCCGTCGTCACCTGGGCGATGTTCCTCACCTGACCGGTGAGGTTCCGGAACGCCGTGTTGACGGAGTCCGTCAGGTCCTTCCACGTCCCCGCCGCGCCCGGCACCTGCGCCTGACCGCCCAGCTCGCCCTCGACACCGATCTCCCGCGCCACACGCGTCACTTCGGCACCGAACGCGGACAGCTGGTCGACCATCGTGTTGACGGTGTTCTTCAGCTCCAGCATCTCGCCGGCCACGTCGACCGTGACCTTCTGCGACAGGTCACCATTGGCCACCGCCGTCGTCACCGCGGCGATGTCCCTCACCTGAGTGGTCAGGTTCCGGAAGACCGTGTTCACCGAATCGGTGAGGTCCTTCCACGTCCCCGCCGCACCCGGCACGTTCGCCTGACCGCCGAGCTGCCCCTCGGCCCCGACCTCGTTGGCCACGCGCGTGACCTCGTCCGCGAAGATCCGCAGCGTCTCGGTCATCTGGTTGATCGTGTCGGCGAGCTGCGCGACCTCACCGCGCGCCGGCACGGTCACCTTGCGCGACAGATCACCGTTGGCGACCGCCGTCGTCACTTCCGCGATCCCGCGCACCTGGGCCGTGAGGTTCCCGGCCATGGTGTTCACCGAATCGGTGAGTTCCTTCCACACGCCGTCGACCCCCGGCACCTGCGCCTGGCCGCCCAGCGCGCCCTCGGTGCCCACCTCACGGGCCACCCGGGTCACCTCGGAGGAGAACGCCGAGAGCTGGTCCACCATCGTGTTGACGGTGTTCTTCAGCTCCAGCATCTCGCCGGCCACCTGCACCGTGACCTTGCGCGACAGATCGCCCTTGGCGACCGCCGTCGTCACCAGCGCGATGTCCCTCACCTGGGCCGTCAGCCGGTACGCCATCGTGTTGACGGAGTCCGTCAGGTCCCGCCACGAACCCGACATGCCCCGCACCCGAGCCTGCCCGCCCAGCTTGCCCTCGGTGCCCACCTCACTGGCCACTCGCGTGACCTCGTCGGTGAACGTCGACAGCTGGTCGACCAGGTTGTTGACGGTCCGCCCGACCTTCAGGAACTCGCCCCGCAGCGGCTGGCTGTTCCCGTCCGGCACCTGCGTCCGCAGCTCCATCCGCGGCGACAGATCACCCTCCGCCACCGCGGACAGCACCCGGCCCACCTCGGAAACCGGCCGTACCAGGTCGTCCACCAGGGCGTTCGAGTTGTCGATCGCCGTCGCCCAGGAGCCCTCGCAGGCACCCGTCTCCAGCCGCTCGGTGAGCTTGCCCTCGCGGCCCACCATCCGCCGCACCCGCGACAGCTCACCCGTCAGATGCAGGTTGCGGTCGGCCACCTCGTTGAAGACCGCCGCGATCTCGGCCATCACGCCGTCCCCGGACACCGTGAGCCGCTTGCGGAAGTTCCCGTCCCGCATCGACACCAGGGCCGCCATCAGCCGGTTCAGGGACGCCGTGTCCACCTCGGTCGTACCGCTGCGCGCCCTGCCCTGATTGATCGGGGACTGTCCGCCTTTCGCGCGCGCCTTCTTGCCACGCGTCGCTGCGCCAGACTCCACTGTGTCCCTCCCGCAGGGGTCGACCGTCACTGCTGTGTTCCGGTACCACGCTCGCCGTACCGGTTACTACTGCGTATTCTCCGCCCTGCACACCAGCCCGTTTCCAGGGGGCTGCTGCCCACGGGCGGCATCGGGCACACAGCCTGCCCTGACCTTCACCAGAAGCTTGCCCAGTGTTTCACCCCGGCCGAACCAGGCCATAACAGTTCGGCAGCTTCGCACATCGTCCGCACACCCTCCGGACGGAAACACTGCAGACCGGCATCCGCATGGACCGCGAAGGTAAGTAACCTTGCATCCGGCTGTCCAGCCGCGCCGGTCCGTCCGGCCTGGGCGGTGGCACGAAGACGAGCGGGCATCGGAGGGGCGGCCGCACACATGACCACCGGACTGATCCCGGGGGGACAGCCCCCGGACCCCCGGCCGACGGGCGGCCTGCCGCAACAGCGGCGCGAGCCGGTCGGCCCCGCAGCCCAGCACGTCGAGAACCGGTCGAGGAGTTCTGTGATCACCGCGCGCGCGGCCGCCAGTTTCGAGCCCGTCGGGCGATCTGTCGCGAGCGCCCGCTCCTTCGTTCGCGACACCCTCCAGGGCTGGGGCTTCGCCGACATCGTCGACGACGCCGTCGTTCTCACCAGCGAACTGGTGACCAACGCCGTGGTCCACGCCGGCACCTCGGCCGACGTGCTGTGCCTGCGCAGCGACGACGGCGCACGCATCGAGGTGGCCGACCACTACCCCGAACGCGAGATCCCCCTCCAGGGCACGGCCATCAACATGGGCAGCCCGGACCGTGAGGGCGGCCGCGGCCTCCAGCTGTGCGCGGCCCTCGCCGGCCGCTGGGGCGTCGAATACACCCCCACCCACAAGACCGTCTGGTTCCAACTGGACCTGCCCGCACGCGTGGTGGGCACCCGCACGGCCGGCCCGGCCCTCCCCGCCGATCTCCTCCCCCTCGCCGACGGCCGGGTCCGCGTGGCCGTCATCCAGATCGACCGCACCGGCCACATCACCGCCTGGAACGAGGACGCCGAGGAACTCTTCGGCTACCCGGCCGAGCAGGTCACCGGCAAGCCCCTGACCGACCTCGCGGCCTGGCCGCACACCCCGGGCACCAGCACCGGCATCGCGGAAGCCCTCCGCCTGTCCCGCTGGGAAGGCAGCTACGGCATCCGCGCGGCCACCGGCCGGGTCACCCCCGTGTACGCCTCCCACCTGCGCGTCCGCGACACCGGCGGCGAACCGTCAACCGTGTGCCTCCTGGTACGGGACCACGAACGGGCAGTTCTGCAGACGCCCCAGCGCGTGCCCGCCGACAGCTCGACCGGCTCAGAGGGCCAGAGCACCGATCCCTTCGAGGTCTTCATCGGCTCCCCCGCCCCGGACGACCTCGACGGCCTCCTCCAGCGCACGGTGGAACGCGCCCGCGACATGCTCGACGGCGACTCCGCGTTCCTCCTGCTCGCCACCGACGACGAGACGGAACTGGAGGTCCGCGCCTCGACCGGCCTCCCCTCCGCCCGCCAGCGCTTCGCCCGGGTCCCCGTGGAAGCCGGCCCCGGCCGCTACGGCTCGGCCCGCATGCCCGCCGTCCACGACGACCTGACCGCCGTTCCCGGCGCCGTGCCACTGCTGAACGGCACGGGCATGCGCTCGGTCGTCACGGTCCCGCTGAAGGTCGAGGGCCGCCTCACCGGCTCCCTCGGCGTCGCCGCCGAAGCCCCCGCCAGATACACCAACGAGGAGGCCCTGCGCCTCCAGTTCGCCGCCGACCGCATCGCCCTCGCCGTCGAATCGGCCCGCCTGGGCGAACTGGAACGCCTGCGCCGCGGCTCCCTCAGCTTCCTCGTCGAGGCCTCCGACCTGCTGGCCGGCACCCTGGACCGCGACCAGACCCTGGCCCTCATGGCCCAGATGACGGTCCCGACGCTCGCCACGTGGTGCGCCGTCTACACCATCGCCGACCAGGCCTCCGAGCCCTACCTCTCCTACGTCCTGCACGAGGACGAGGAACTCATCGACGGCATCAAGTACCTGCTGTCGAAGGTTCCCCCGCCCGACCCGGTCCCCACCCCCGGCGCCCGCGTCTGGACGGCCCCCGCCGAGATGGCCCACCAGGCGGCCCTGCGCAGTTCCATGCGCAGCCTCGGCCTCAGCGGCGGACCGACCCGCCAGGTCACCCCCGGCATCGGCCCGACCCTCGCCACCGCCTCCGCCGTCGGCGGTGAGACCGTGGTCCTCCCGCTGGTCGCCCGCAACCGTGTCATCGGCATGCTCACCCTGGGCAAGCCGACCGACGAGCACTTCCGCCAGGAGATCCTGGAACTCGCCGAGGACCTCTCCCGCCGGGCCGCCCTGGCCCTGGACAACGCCCGCCTCTACTCGGAGCGCACAGCGATCAGCCAGTCCCTGCAGCGCAGCCTCCTGCCCCCGGAGCTGCCGCTGATCGACGGCGTCGAGGTGGAGGTCATCTACCGCGCGGCCGGCGAGGGCAACGAGGTCGGCGGCGACTTCTACGACCTCTTCCCCATCCGCGACGGTGCCTACGGCTTCGCCATCGGCGACGTCTGCGGCACGGGTCCGAACGCGGCAGCGGTCACCGGCCTGGCCCGCCACGCCCTGCGCCTCCTGGCCCGCGAGGGCCTCAGCGGCCCGATGGTCCTGGAGCGTCTCAACTCCGCGATCCTCGACGAAGGCGCCCGCAGCCGCTTCCTCACCCTCCTGTACGGGGAGATGCGCCCGCAGGCGGACGGCAGCGCGGAGCTGAAGGTGGTCTGCGCCGGCCACCCCCTCCCGCTGCGCCTGCGTCAGGACGGCACGGTCGAACCGGCCGCGGAACCCCAGCCGTTGCTCGGCGTCATCGAGGACCTGGAGCTCTACGAGCAGACCGTCACCCTCGACCCGGGCGATGTCCTCCTGTGCGTCACGGACGGCGTCACCGAACGCCGCGAGGGCGCCCGCATGCTGGGCGACGACGGCCTCGCCGACGTCCTCACGACCTGCACGGGCCTGACGGCCGGCGCGGTCGCGGCGCGCATCATGCGCGCGGTGGAACGCTTCGCGTCGGACGCCCCTTCGGACGACATGGCGATCCTGGCGATGCGTGTCCCGGGCCTGCAGCAGGACTAGGGGAACGCGAAAGGCCCCACCCGTGAGGGTGGGGCCTTTTCTGGTGGAGCCCCCAAACGGAATCGAACCGTTGACCTTCTCCTTACCATGGAGACGCTCTACCGACTGAGCTATAGGGGCCTGTTACTTGCGAGGTCTCCCCCGCGGCAACGGAATAGATCATACCCTGAACAGGCCCGTGCTCCCAACCGCGTCAGAAGGCCGGCTGGAGAAGCCCTCCGAGGGCATTACACGCGGACACGATCCGCTGCATGTCCCGCTTCGTCAGTGCCGCGTCCACGGGCAGCGCGAGCGTCTCGTCGGAGGCCCGCTCGGTCTCCGGAAGCGAAACACAGCGGCGGAATTCGGGCAGCCGGTGCACGGGCGTCTTCACCGGCACCCGGCAGGCAACTCCCTTGGCCCGCACAGCCCGCGCGAAGGCGTCCCGGTCCGGCCGCCCATTGCCCGGAACCCGTACGACGTACTGCTGATAGGTGTGCCCGTCACCGTCGTCCGGTGTCCGCACACCCCTCAACTTGGCATCGAGATAAGCCGCCCGCTCCCTGCGCTGGGCTATCTCGTCGTACGGCGCCTCGGACTCCCCTTGCTCCAGCACCAGCAGCCCATGTCGCTGCCCCACGGCGTGCAGCCGCGCGATGTCGGCGAGCCGGCCGAAGCGGTGTACGGCCACCACGGCGGCGGTGCGCGGCGTGACGGCCGCTTCCACGGCAGCGGCGTCGAGGCAGTAGGTGGCGGGGTCGATGTCGGCGAACACCGGCAGCGCCCCGGCCATGGTCACGGCCTCGGCCACTTCGACGTTCCCGAAGGCCGGCACGACGACCTCGTCACCGAGTCCGACGCCAGCGGCCCTGAGCATTGCAGCAGTACCCATGCTGTGAATGCTGGTAGCGCAACGTGAACTTCAAGTGACGGGCAACAAAAAAGGGTTGGACCCGGAACCGAAGTTCCAGGTCCAACCCTTTCAATGATTGTTCGGCGGCGTCCTACTCTCCCACAGGGTCCCCCCTGCAGTACCATCGGCGCTGTAAGGCTTAGCTTCCGGGTTCGGAATGTAACCGGGCGTTTCCCCTACGCTATAACCACCGAAACACTATGAAACTGACAACCGGCACTTTGGTTGTTCGTGGTTTCAGAACCAACACAGTGGACGCGAGCAACTGAGGACAAGCCCTCGGCCTATTAGTACCGGTCAACTCCACACGTTACCGTGCTTCCATATCCGGCCTATCAAC